>OZ253457.1:4800000-6697426 GCA_965261285.1 Vicinamibacterales bacterium
CGCCCGCCGCCAGCACCGTCACCACGTGGGGCGCCGACGACGACGCCGTGTAGGTGAGCCGGTCGCCGTCGGGGTCGACGAACGCCCCCGACACGTCCACGGTCCGGGTGCCGGGCAGGGTCAGCTCGAGGTCGGGGAGGGCGCCCGCCGCGGCCGGGGGGCGGTTGGCGCCGGCCGGACGCTCGCGCCACCGCGCCGCCACGGGGCCGGTGGCGTCGAGCACCGCCGCCGCGTCGGCGGGGCCCGTGGCGCCCGACCCGCCGGCGCCGTGGGCGACGCCCAGCGGGTCGCCGCCGTAGTGCTGGCGCGGGTTCGAGAAGCGGAGCGGCGTCGCGCAGCGGGTGTAGGCGTCGGTGCACTGTCGGGGGTAGGCCATGATGGTGCGCCAGCGGCGCGACGGCACGGCGCTCGTGGCGAGGGCCGGCTGGTTCACGTAGCCGTAGGCAGGATGCGACGCCGTCCCGGCTTCGCGGTGGTGCACCTGGTAGCGGTCGTGGCGCAGCCCCAGGTTGTGCCCCAGCTCGTGCGCGAGGGTCCTGCCGCCGCACCAGTGGCCGGTGAGGCCGAAGGCCCCGAGGATGTAGGCGCGGCCGCAGGCGTCGGTAACGCCGGCTATCAGATGCACGAGGTCGGCCCCGACCCGGTCGCGCACGGCGTGCACCTCGTCCATGTGGCCGTCGGACGGATCCGCGAGACGGTAGAGGTCTGTGAAGGAGTCGCCCGTCTCGTCGTACGCGACCTCGGAACGCGCCACCAGCCGCAGGCGGTGGGCGACCCCGCTCTCCGCGTAGGCCTGGTTGGTCTCGGCGACCATGAGGTCGATGACGGCGGCGAGCGCGGCGGCGCCGCCCGCCGCCTCGCGCTCGGCCGGCGTGTGGAAGACGGCGAGGTCGATGGTGACGTCCGCGCCGGCCTCGCACGGCCGCCCTTCAATCTCGACGGCCGCCGCGGGGTCGAGCCAGCCCGCCGGCGCGCAGGCCCGGGTGACCAGGATGTCCGCCCGCTCGAGACGCGGGAGCCGCTCGACCGGCGGGAGCGGCCCCGAGAGGCCCCAGTTGTGCGACAGGCTCAGCCGCTCGAGGCTGGCGAGTGCGCCCAGCTCACCCGGGATGGGACCGGTCAGGTCGTTCCCCCCGAGGGACAGCCACACGAGGCCGGCCAGGCTTCCCAGCTCGCCCGGAATCGGACCCGTCAACGCGTTCCCGCCGAGATCCAGCCCCCGCAGCCGCGTCAGGTTCCCCAACCGCGCCGGGACCGGCCCGGTCAGCTCGTTGCCCCCGAGCGACAGCGTTCCGAGATCGACCAGGCCGCCCAGCTCGCCCGGAATCGGACCCGTCAACGCGTTCCCGCCGAGGTACAGGGAGCGCAGGCGCGTCAGGTTCCCCAACCACGCCGGGACCGGCCCGGTCAACTCGTTGCGCCTGAGGGACAGCCGCTCGAGGCCGATCAGGCCCTCCAGCTCGCCTGGAATCGGGCCCGTCAACGCGTTGAAGCCGAGGTCCAGCGTCCGGAGGGCAGCCAGGTTCCCCAGCCCGGGCGGAACGGGACCGCTCAGACCGTTGTCGTAGAGATCCAGCCCCGTGACCCGGCCGGCCGAGTCGGTCGTCACGCCGTGCCAATCGCCCAGCGGCGCCGACGTCTTCCAGCCGGCGCGGTTGGTCCAGCCCGGGCCGGCGGTCGAGTCGTGGAACACCTCGAGCACCTCGCGGTCGGTCCGCGGGCCGGCCGACGCGGCGACGGTGACCGCAACGGCCTGCGTCGCGCTCAGGCCGTGGGGGTCGCTGGCCGTCACCGTCACCGTGGCCGCGCCCGCCGACCCGGGCGCGAGCCAGACGGTGTCGCCCGAGACGAGCGCGGCGACGGCGCCGGCGTGGCTGGACGCGGCCGCATAGGTCAGCGGATCGTCGTCGGGGTCGCTGAAGTGGGCCTCCATGGACACCCCGACGGCCGGCCCCGATTCGACGAGCGCCTGGGGCGGCACCGCTCCGGCGGGCTCGGGCGCGCGGTTGCACGTGTCGCCGAGGAAGTCGATGGCCGCCAGCCACGCCTGGAAGGCGGCGTCGGCGGGCGCGCACGCCCCCGTGTTGCTGATGTCCAGGCTCGTGAGCTGCGACAGCCCGGTCAGGCTGTGCGGAAGGCTTCCCTCCAAGGGATTGTACGAAAGGTACAGCAACTCGAGGTTCGCGAGGTCGCCCAGCTCCTCGGGGACCGGGCCGGTCAGTTGGTTCGAGCTCATGACCAGCTCGCGGAGGCTGGTCATGCCGCCCAGCCACGACGGTATCGAGCCCGTCAACCCGTTCGAGAAGAGGGACAGCGACTCGAGGTTCGCCAGGTCCCCGAGCCCGGCGGGGATCGAGCCGGTCAGCTCGTTCCGGCTGAGCGACAGCGTCTCGAGGCTCGCCAGGTTCCCGAGCTCGGCGGGGATCGAGCCGGTCAGCTCGTTGTGGCCAAGGGCCAGCCACTCGAGGTCCGCCAGGTTCCCCAGCCCGGCGGGAACGGGGCCCGACAGCTCGTTGACGCTGAGGTGCAGCGACCGGAGGCCGGTCAGGTTCCCCAGCCACGCCGGGACCGGGCCGGTCAACGCGTTGCCGCCGAGGTTCAGCCAAGACAGGTTCGTCAGGCTTCCCAGCCCGGACGGAATGGGGCCGGTCAACGCGTTCGAGCCGAGGTCCAGCACCCGGAGGCCGGTCAGTCCTTCCAACCCCGGCGGAATGGGGCCGGTCAACGCGTTCGAGCCGAGGTCGAGCCACGACAGGCTCGTCGAACGCCACAACGCGGGGGGAATCGACCCCGTCAGCGCGTTCTCCATCCACTGCCGTGCAGTGGGGTCCCACCGGCCTCCGAGATCCAGCTTCTGCAGAAGGGCCAGGTCGCCGACGGCGTCGGGAATCGGCCCCGCCAGCCCGTTGCCGGGCAGCTCCAGCCTCGTCACGCGGCCGGTGCGGTCGGTGGTCACGCCGTGCCAGTCGCCCAGCGGCGCCGGCGTCCGCCAGTTGGTGCGGTCGATCCAGCCGGGGCCGCCGGTCAGCAGGTAGAACGCCTCGAGCGCCGCCCGGTCGGCCGCGGCGCCGTCCTGCGCGGCCCCGTCGGCCGCGACGAGCGCGGCGGCCGCCAGCAGGGCGAGGGTTCGGCGGCGGGCCGCGGTCGACGTCGATGCGCTGGTCTTCGTCATCCGGGAGCACTCTTGCAGCACGCGACGCCCGTAGCGACTTCGGTGAGGCCGCCGCGCCCGGGCGGGCGCGAGGGGCTATTCTACTGCCCTGCCCCGACGCCCCGGGTCCGCGGCGCAGCCGGCGCACGGCACGTGAGATTCCCGCGCCCTGCCCCTGGCGCCCCCCGCGGTTCGCGTGAACGCCGCACCGCGCAGGGCGAGCCCGCCGCCGGCTGAGCTGCCGCGCTTCCCGCCCCGCGCGGTGCGTGCTACGCTTGGACGATGGACGGCATCGCGGCCTGGATCACGCCGGCCCTGCTGGTCGCGCTCTTCGCGTGGCTGCGGTTCGACATGCGCGAGCTGCGCCGCGAGGTCCGCGATGACATCCGGAACCTGAACAAGCGGTTCGACGAGCGGCTCGACGGCATGAACCAGCGGTTCGACGACCGGCTCGACGGCCTGAACCAGCGGTTCGACGACCGGCTCGACGGCCTGAACCAGCGGTTCGACGGCCTGAGCAAGCGGTTCGACGACCGGCTCGACGGCCTGAGCAAGCGGTTCGACGAGTTGAACAAGCAGTTCAACGACCGCTTCGACCAGGTGCAGCGGGAGCTGGGCGACCTGCGCGAGCGCATGGCCAGGCTGGAAGGCGCGCTCGAGGGCTTCCTCGCCGGCCGCCGGGACCGCGACGCCGCTTGAGCAACTTCTCCTGTCGCCCCTCACGAGACGTCGGCCCGGCCCTGACACGGCGGCCGCGCCCGTACCCGGCGCCCCCCGATGGACCCTCTCGCCCACACCCTGGTCGGCGCCACCCTGGCCCAGACCCGCCTGCGCGACGGCACCGGCGCGATGGCCCTCGCGGCCGGCGTGCTCGCGGCCAACGCCCCCGACGTGGACGCCGTCACCATGTTCGTCAGCCGCGACCTGTCGCTCGGCTTCCGCCGGGGCTGGACGCACGGGGTGCTGGCGATGGCGGTGCTGCCGCTGGTGCTGACGACGGCCCTGCTGGTGCTCGACCGGCTGTGGGCGCGGTGGCGGCGGGGGTGCGGGCCGGCGGCGCGGGCGGGGCCCCTGCTGCGGCTGTCGGCGGCGGGGGTGTGGAGCCACCCCCTGCTCGACTGGCTGAACACGTACGGCGTGCGGTTCCTGATGCCGTTCGACGGCACGTGGTTCTACGGCGACGCCCTGTTCATCATCGACCCGTGGGTGTGGCTGCTCGCGGGCCTGACCGTGGTGCTGGCGTCGTCGGCGACATGGGCGAGCGCGGCGGGCTGGGCGCTGCTGGCCACCGCCGCCACCGCGGTGACGTGGATCGTCATCGGGTTCGGCCGCTTCGCCGACACCCCCCCGCCCACCGCGGCGGCGTGGGCGGCGGGCGTCGCCGCCATCGTGTGGCTGCGGGCGACGGGGCGGGGCCGGCGGCGGCTGCCCCGGGTGGCGGCGGCGTGCCTCGCCGCGGTGGCGATATACGCGGGGGGCATGGCCCTGGCCTCGCGGTCGGCCGAGCGCTTCACGTCGGCCCTGCTCGCCCGGCAGAACGGCGCCGCCCCCGTGGACGTGCTGGCCATCCCCGTGCCCGGCAACGTCTTCCGCCGCGGCATCGTCGCCGTCTACCCCGACGTCTACCGCTTCTACGAGCTCGACTGGCTGACGGCGCCGCCCCTGCGGCAGACCGCCGACCCCGTGCCCCGCGGCCCCGAGGGCCCCGTGGTCGAGGCCGCCCTGACCGCCCCCCACGTGTGGGGCATGGCGGTGTGGAAGCGGTTTCCCGCCTACACCGTCACCGAGACCGCCGACGGCTGGGTGGTCACCATCTCGGACATGCGCTACACCCGCCGGCCCGGCGCGGGCCTCGGCGGCGCCACCGTGCGCCTGGACCGCGACCTGAACGTGGTGGGGCCGCCGGCGGGGGGCGACGCGGCGGAGCAGCCGGCGGCCGGCGGGCGGTGACGCCGCGCCCCTGTACCGCGCCCTACGGCTCCTGCCCCGCGTTGAACTCGGCCTTGAGCTCCCAGCGCACGCGCTCGGATGAGCGGCGTTCCCGGATGTGCTCGTCGCGCTTGCCGAGGCCGTGGCCTTCGTGACAGGATGGCGATGGGTTATTGTTGTTGCCATCGAGAGACTGGCGGGCCCATCGTTCCCGTCCAGCTCAATATCGGAAGTTCCGGTGACGGCGGCTCGCGCGCCGGAGGACGAGATGACAACCCCTGAGACCAGGCCCGAGGCGTGGCCTCTGTTTTTCTCCTACCGAAGCCCCATCGTCGGCCGCGGCTTCCTGGCCGAGGTCAAGCTGCTCGGTCGCGTGCTGGCGACCGTCGGTGACGACGTCTGGCTGGACGGCGTGAATCCCGGAGGATTCGCGGTCGAAGCGGCCTCCATGGACGTAGCCGGCCCCGCGCTGCGGACCGCGCTGACGAACGTGTTCATCGACATGGCCGCGGATTCGGACGCCGCGGAGTTCGAGCGTCGCGTGGTCGCGTTCTTCAACGCTCAGGACGATGACACGCTCGCGGAATGGCAGGAAGCCGTCGAGTCGATTCGTCGAGGTGAGCACGGTGCACCGGAACTGCCGCCTTTTTCCGCGGAGACCCCCATCGAGATCCGAGTGACCACGAAGCCCGGTGCGGACTTGATGCCCGAGGACAACCCGATGATCACCGGGGCGACGACGCCGGCCTTGGCGAAGGCAGCCTGACCGTCGGCGATGGGCTCGTTCGGACAGGTTTCGCTGAAGGACGTCTGGAGCATGCTGGAGGCGTGCGCGCCCGGCTACAAGGTGAAGCCGACCACGCACTACTACTGCATCAGCGTCGGCGAGAAGACGTACCCGGCCTTCCCGAAGGGCGGGCACGGCTTGACCAATCCCCCTATTCAGGTTCGCCACGTCCGCAAGATGGCGAGGTTCCTCGGCATCCTGGACTGCGCGCGCCGGCAACTGCCGGTCCTGGGCGACGGTTCGAGACGGTAGGCGTCGGAAGCTCTACGTCGCCGCCGACTCTACCGCTGCCCCGCCGCGTTGAACTCGGCCTCGAGCTCGGCCTCCCAGCGCACGCGCTCGGCAATCTGGTCGCCGCGGGTCTGCAGGCAGTCGAAGCAGAGTCTGCCGGGGATGACGTGGCCTTCGCCGTCGGCGGGGATGCCGCGGGCCTCCATGACATCGTAGCGACGAATTGCGGTAAACTTGAAAATTGAAAACGCAGTTTTCAATTTTCACGGATACTCGAGATTGAACAGACCGGCCTTCCTGCAGCGCATCGCGACGTTGTTCCGCAGCCACCCGATGGTCGGCATCCTGGGCCCGCGCCAGTGCGGCAAGACCACCCTGGCGCGCGACTTCCTCGCCGCGCGGCCCGAGCCGCGGGTGCACTACTTCGACCTGGAGGACCCCGACCACCTGAACCGGCTGGCCGACCCCAAGCTCGCTCTCGAGCCGCTCGAGGGCTTGGTGGTCATCGACGAGGTGCAGCGCATCCCCGAGCTGTTCCCGCTGCTGCGGGTGCTGGTGGACCGGCGACCGCGCCGCCAACGCTACCTGATTCTCGGCAGCGCGTCGCGCGAGCTCATCCGGCAGTCGTCGGAGTCGCTCGCGGGCCGCATCGCGTACCTCGAGCTGCCCCCGTTCACCGCGTTCGAAGCCCGCGACCACGCGCGGCTGTGGGTGCGGGGCGGCTTCCCCCCCGCCTATCTGGCGCCGTCTGACGAAGACAGCCTGGTCTGGCGCAAGGCCTACGTGACCACCTTCCTGGAGAGGGACGTGCCGGCCCTCGGCATCGACCTGCCCGCCAACACCCTGCGCCGGTTCTGGATGATGCTGGCCCACCGGCACGCCAACATCTTCAACGCCTCGGAGCTGGCGCGCTCGCTCGACGTGTCGGCCCCCACCGTCAGGCGGTACCTCGACGTCCTCGAGGGCACGTTCATGGTCCGCGCGCTGCCGCCGTGGTTCGCCAACGTCGGCAAGCGCCAGGTGAAGTCGCCGAAGGTCTACTTCCGCGACCCGGGCGTCCTGCACGCCCTGCTGAACCTGCCCGACGCGGCGGCGCTGCGGGGGCACCCCGGGCTGGGCGCCTCGTGGGAGGGGTTCGCGCTGGAGCAGGTCGTCCAGCTCCACCGCGCCGACGCCGCCGAGTGCCATTTCTGGGCGACGCACGGCGGCGCCGAGGTCGACCTGCTGATCGTGCGCGGCGACCGGCGGTCGGCGTTCGAGTTCAAGTACTCGTCGGCCCCGAAGGCCACCCGCTCGATGCACGCGGCCCTCGACACCCTCGACCTCGACCGGCTGACCGTGGTCTACCCCGGCGACGGCGCCTGGCCGCTGACCGAGCGCATCCGCGTGGCCGGCCTCGGGGCGCTGGCAGAGGAGGCCGACGTGCCGACCTTCCGCGTCTCGGCCGACGCAGCGCCCATAACCGGCGAGGACGTCCGGAAGGCCCTCGGCGAATAGCCTACGGCCGGCCGGCGTTGAACTCGGCCTCCGGACGGTCGAGCCAGCGAGAGGCGTCCGCCAGTTCCTGAGCATGGCGTATCTGTTCGCCCCGGTCAGCGGCCGCCCGATCCGGCAGAACAATCTCGCCGTGGTACGGATTCCCGTCCACCGGCGAGGCAATCACCCGCCGTTTGCTCCCGCGAGCCTCCCTGCAGGTGACGCACGCCCAGCCATGGAACGAGCCGTCGCGGGATGCGCTCGCATCGTCGGCCAATGCAGCCACATCGTCCAGAGCGGTCATCCCGAGTCTGTCGACCGAGATGGACGTGTCGTGCGCCTTGGTCAGGAACACTCGATGAGGGACTTTCCGCCGCGCCCGCTCGGCCGCCTTGCTGGAGAAGACGCGGCGCCCGAGCTGTTCATCTTCGCCAACGCAACCCGGAGCCGTCATCGCGCGTCCAGCGCGTGCAGGGCCTCTCGGACGAATCCATCGGGGAGAGCCGCAGCGGACGCCGCGTCGTACACGGCCCGGCGGTGCCGGCCGTTGAGGTTGACCGAGCACAGCACGCCGCCTTCCGAGCCACACACCACGAGGACCGACCGCCCGTGGCCGCCGGGCGCACAGACGGCAACCTCTGCGTCCTGCGTCGGGTAGACCTCGAAGCGGCACGGGCGCAATCGGTACAGGCTCCGCAGCAGCCGCTCCGCGGTCCCCCTGGCCGCCTCGGACGGCTCCTGGAACCCTTCGTCGCGCGCTTCGTGGACGACATCGCCGAGATCGGCCAGCGCGGCCCTCAGATCGGCGTCGCGCAGCCAGCCCGGCAACTGGTCCGCCGCGCGCAGGGCGTGGGAGGCGTCGTACAGTACCGTATACCCAAACTCGTGACTCTCGCCGGGCGCCCAGTCCGCGAACGGAACCGCTACACGGGAATTGTCCGGAGCATTGTAGAAGGCGGCCGACGCGCCGCCTGGTATCTGGGCTACCGACGGAGACGTCGGGTGCAGCCGGCGCTCGTGGCTGAGGTACGCGGGGCCGAGAAGCCAGACATGACGGTCGTGCGGCGCAATGGACGCGCCCGCCAGGGACCCAGCGAGGGTCCGTCGAGCTTCGGCCGCCCCACCGGAATCAAGCGACTTCCCCGCCACCGTACTCATGAGGACGCCTCGGCATCGGCCGCAGTTGCTGGAGCGTTGAGCAGAGCTTCCTGAAGCCCGTTCATGAGTCTCCTCGCCACGCCGGTCGACAGTGCAAAGCGCGCAACGTGCTGAACGGCCACCGGATGCTCACCGAGGTATTCGGCCGTCTGCTCTTCGTCCATCTGCGCCACCGCGATCGGGGGAGCGATGTGCCCGAATGACAGGAACAGTTCTTCGCCCGCGCCCTGTACCAGAACCACGTTGGACGGCCGAGCCGGAACTTCTCGCTCGCCGCTCCAATCGAGACGTACAGTCATCTCCATTCAACGCTCTCCTCTGCGTCCGGGCCGGGGATGCTACCACAATGGGGCTCTCGGTACTTTAGACGACGCACATCCCGCACTTGGTCGTCCGGCCGGGACCGCGACCTCTGGCGGACACCGATCGACCCGCCGCAGACGGCGTCTGGCCGCTGACCGGGCGCATCCGCGTAGCCGGTCTCGGGGCACTGGCCGATGAGATGGCGGATGGCTCCCGGCCTGGCAGTGTCGACCGGCCCCTCGACGACGAGCGCCGCGTGCTGCTCGAGCACCTCGTCGCCTGCGAGCTGCACCGCCGGCTCGGCCCGCGCTGGCCCGAGGCGGCGCTCTTCCACTACCGGACCCGGCACGGGGCCGAGGTCGACTTCGTGCTGGCGATCGGGCGCGAGCTGTGGGGCATCGAGGTGAAGGCGTCCCGGCGGGTCGACCAGAGCATGCTGCGCGGCCTCGCCTCGCTCGCGGCGCAGAGCGGCCGCGTCGAACGCCCCATCGTCGTGTTCCTCGGCCCCCGCCGGCAGCAGCTCGACAGCCGAGGCGCTTCCGCTCGAGGAGTTCCTCGCCTTGCTGCCGGGGTGAACCGGGCCGGGGCCGACGCGGACGCCCGCCCGGCTCCTGACAGCCCCGGCCATCCGCGAGAACTGCCCTCGACGAATAGCCTACGGCTCCTGCCCCGCGTTGAACTCGACCTCGAGCTCGGACTCCCAGCGCACGCGCTCGGCGATCTGGTCGCCGCGGGTCTGCAGGCAGTCGAAGCAGAGGGTGCCGGGGATGACGTGGCCCTCACCGTCGGCGGGGATGCCGCGGGCCTCCATGAGGCCGCGCAGCAGGGCCGCGGTGTGCTTCTGCGCCTTGTAGAAGTCGGAGTAGCTGAAGCCGTCGGCGATGGCGAGGGGCGAGTAGCCGAGGTCGGTGCGGGCGTCGAGGTCGGCCCCCTGCTCGACGAGGTACTCGGCGACGTTGTTGGCGCCGCGGAACGCGGCCCCGTGCAGGGCGGTCATGCCCCGGTAGTTGGCCGCGTTGATCGGGTTGCCGAGCTCGACGCACATCCGCACCGCCTCGAGCACCTCGTCCTCCTGCCCGGGCAGCGAGCCGCCGTCCTCGCCGGGGTTCCAGATGGCGACGCCGGCCGCCACCATCAGCGGGGTGGTGCCGTCGGCGCTGGGGACGGTGGCGTCGGCCCCCGCCTCGACCAGCACCCGCATGGCCTCGACGTCGGTGACCTTGGCGGCGAGGAAGAACGGGGTGGCCCCGAGCCGGTTCAGCCGGTTGCGCTGGCCGTCCTTCATGCCGTTGACGGTCATGCGGGCGTCGACGTCGCCGCCGAGCGCGATCATCTTGCGCAGCACGTCGATGCTGTCGACGGCGCCGCTGGGAATGGGCCCGGGGAACCCGAACCCGGTGTTCATGCGCCGGGTGCGCACGAGCTGGTGCAGGGCGTTCCAGCCGGCGCCGGCGAGGTTGGGGTCGGCCCCGCGGTCGAGCATGTAGTCGGCGAGGGCCCAGTTGGCGTTGGCGACGGCCACCACGAGGGCGCTCTGGCCGTCGGACAGGGTGTCGTTGACGTCGGCGCCGGCCTCGAGCAGCACCTGCAGGGCGTCGAGGTGGCCGCCGCGGGCCGCGAACGTCAGGGCGGTGAAGCCGGTGGGGGGCGGCGCGTAGAAGAGCCGGTTGCCGCCGGCCGGCCGCGCGCCCGTCTCGGTGCGGGCGTGCACGTCGGCCCCGAGCTCGGCGAGGGCGTGCACCGCGGCCGCGTTGTTGCGGGCCGCCGCCCACATGAGGGCGGTCTGGCCGCGGAAATCGTCGCGGGCGTTGGGGTCGGCCCCGCGCGCGAGGAGCGCCCGCACCGTGCCCGCGTCGCCGGTGCGGGCCGCGGTCATGAGCGCCGTCTCGCCCCCGCGCATGGCGGCGTTGGGGTCGGCGCCGGCTTCGAGCAGCATCCGGACCACGGCGGCGTTGCCGTTCTCGGCCGCGAGCGAGAGGGGCCCGACGCCGTAGCGGTTGGCGGCCGACGCGTCGGCGCCGGCCTCGAGCAGCACGGCGACGAGCGCGGCGTCGTCCTCGTGCACCGCCCAGTGCAGCGCCGTCGCCCCGTCGGGCCCCGCCGCGTCGACGTCGACGGCGGGGTCGGCGACGAGCCGCCGCACGGTGTCGGCGTCGGCCAACTTCACCGCCTCGACGAGCGGCGCGTCGCGACGGGCCCCGGCCTCGGCGACTGCGGGTACGGCCGTCAGGCCGGCCGCGAACAGCGCGACGGCCGCGAGCAGGGCTGGAGCCGGCCGTGCGGGGGCCGGCCGCGCGACCCCGGACGGGGATGCCGATGCGAACGACGTTCTGCTGCTGATGACATGCATGACGACCACCTCTGTTCCCGAGCGCCGGGCGCTGTTGCCGCACGCCGAGCGCCGATCGTAGCACGGCGGGGCGGCCGGCGAGCCGGCGGCCCGCCTTGTCGGTCGAGTCGAGCGTGTAGTACCGTGCTGCCCCAGGGATCTGTGCCGTAGAAGCGGTACAGACTCCTGGCAGGTTGGCAGGGTGGCAAATCGGAGATGAGGCGACGATTTCCGGAAGGAAAGCGAGCCATGACGACCCGCGAACTCGTGTGGAACGCCATGTTTGCCGCCGACATGAGCCACCGGTACTTCCTCTCTCGCGCGGCCTGGAACAAGCGCGTGGACGACACCGTGCGCGTGCTGCTGCTCATCATGTCGAGCGCGGCGTGGGCGAGCCTGGTGGCGCTGGCACCAGGGGCGGCGCCGTACCTGGCCTTTGCCGCGGCGGTCCTGGCGTCGCTGACCGTCATCGTCCGGTTCCACGATCAGGCCTCGACCTACGCCGCGGCCGCCGAGGAGTTCAGCCGCATCCTCAACGAGTACCGCGAGCTGTGGAGCGATATCGACTCGTACAAGGTGGCCGATGACGATGCCGCCGAACGGCTCCGGACGCTGAAGGAACGAGGCGTGATCGCCACGCGCCCGCTCCTGAAGTCGAAGGTCAACACGCGCGAGCTGATGCGGTGCTACGAGGCGGCGAGACAGGTAGTGGGCCATGCCTGATCATCGGACGGAGTTTCCGCCGATGCCGGCGCCGCCCCCGCCCCCGCCGCCTCAGCCACCACCGCCTCAGCCGCTACCCCAACCCCAACCCTCCAAGGGGCAAGCCGGATAGACGGGCGGGGCGACCGACGCCCTTCCGTCGCGTCGGGAGGTGTGCGTCCAGCCCCCGGGAGAAGCTCACGACGACCCTCCGGAGGTGCCGTTCCACGGCGCAGACTCCGGGCGCGGGCCGGTGTCGTCGCCGCCGTGCCCGTCCCGTCCTGGCGCGTAGAATGCCTGAGATGGAAAAGCGCAGGCTGCCTGTCGGCATCCAGACCTTCAGCCGCATCCGCGAGGAGGGCTACTACTACGTCGACAAGACCGGCTACGCCCGGCGGCTGGCCGAAGAAGGCGGCGGCCGGTTCTTCCTGTCGCGCCCCCGCCGGTTCGGCAAGAGCCTGTTCGTGGACACGCTGAAGGAGCTGTACGAGGGCAGCGAGCGGCTGTTCCGGGGGCTCGCGGTGCACGAAGCCTGGGACTGGTCGCGGCGCCGTCCCGTCGTGCGGCTGAGCTTCGCGGGGGGCAACTTCAAGCGGCCGGGCGAGCTGGCGGAGAGCGTCGGGCGTCAGCTCGCCGCGGCCGAGCGCCGGGCGGGGCTGCCGGCCTCGGAGGCCGCCGCGCCCGCGCAGCGCTTCGCGGACCTTCTGGCGAGGCTGCACGAACAGACCGGCGAGCGCGTCGTGGTGCTGGTGGACGAATACGACAAGCCGATTCTGGATGCGCGCTCCGGGCCGGCGCCTCCGGCGACCGGGCCCCGGGAGGCCCCGCCCGCCGGCGACGCGCAGGCGCTGGCCAACCGCGACGACCTGCGCGGGCTCTACGGCGCCCTCAAGGACTGCGACGCCGACGTCGAGCTGACCTTCATCACCGGCGTCAGCAAGTTCAGCAAGGTGAGCCTGTTCTCGGACGTGAACTTCCTCACCGACATCACCCTGGCCCCCCGCTACGCCGCCATCTGCGGCTACACCGAGGCGGACCTCGACGCCGTGTTCGCGCCCGAGCTGCCGGGCCTCGACCGCGGGCAGATACGCGACTGGTACAACGGCTACAACTGGCGGGGGGACGAGCGCGTCTACAACCCCTGGGCCATCCTTCACCTGTTCTGGAGCCGCGAGTTCAAGGCGCACTGGTTCGAGACCGCGACGCCGCGCTTCCTCGTCGACACCCTGATCCGACGCGGCGTCTCCGCACCCGACATCGACGGCCGGTACGCCGACGACGACCTGCTGTCGGCGTTCGACGTGACCTCGGCGACGACCGAGGCGCTGCTGTTCCAGACCGGCTACCTGACGATAGCGGACGAGGAGCAGGAGGACGGCTACGCGCAGTACCGCCTGGGGTACCCCAACCGGGAGGTGCGGCGGGGCCTGAACCGCGGCCTGCTCGACGCCCTCGCCCCGAACTGGCGATCGACGGGCGGCGGCCCCGCGCTACGGCGCGCGCTGGCGGCCGAGGACTGGCCGGGCCTGGAGGCGCTGTTCCGCAGGCTGCTGGCGGGCATCCCCCACGACTGGCACCGGCGGAACGACATCGCGCGCTACGAGGGCTACTGGTCGAGCGTCTTCTACGCGTGGTTCCAGGCGTCGATGGACGGCGTGGCGGTCGAGGACGCCACCAGCCGCGGGCGCCTGGACATGGCCGTGGTGCTGGGCGGCAATGCCTGCCTGTTCGAGTTCAAGGTGGCCGGGCGGGCGGCGGCGGGGTCGCGGGCGGCGGGCGCGGACCGGGGCGACGCGGCGAAGAGCGCGGGCGCGGACCGGGGCGGCGCGGCCGAGAGCGCGCTGCCGAGCGCGGACCGGGGCGGCGCGGCCGAGAGCGCGGGCAAGACCGCCCCGCCGCCGGACAGCGCGCTGCCGGGCGCGGGCCGCGGCGGCGCGGCGGCCGACCGCCCGGCCCTGGCGCAACTGAAGGCGCGGCGCTACGCCGACAAGTACCGCGCCCCGGGGCGCCGCGTGCACCTGATCGGCGTCGAGATCGACGCCGAGACACGCGACGTCGCCGCCTTCGACGTGGAGCCGGCCTGAGCGGGGGGCCTGTCGGCGTCGGGCTCGGCCGCGGCCGACGGCGAGGAGTCGTGCCGAACGCGCTGATCACCGCCGCGACGATCGTATCGTCTCCAGCTCGCGAACGAACAGTGCTTCGGCCGGCAAGTGCTCCATCGCCCGCCGATAGGCGTCCTCGACTTCTCGGAACGGAGCTCGCAGCCAGTTTCGCGTCCGCGCAAGCTCCCTCCACGCCCATGCGTGGCGGGTCGGCGACGCGTCGAGCTGGATGACCCGCTCCAGAAGTGCCCGGGCTTCGGTCAGCAACCGGCGATTCGACGCATGCTGCCGGTGGCGATGGGCCTCTCGGGCCAACTGGATCTTGGCTTGCGCGAATTCGAGTAGTGCGCGAGCGTCTGCGTACAGGGCTTCTCCCGCGCGTTCGAAGTACCGGTGAGCGGCGCGAGAGTCCTTCAGGCGCCGGGCCAGGATGGCTGCGTCAATGGCATCCTGACCGAACGTCAAGGGACGGTCCCTCTCGAGCAGCTCCTGCGCTCTTCGGTCGTGACCGGCCTCCAGCAGGACATCGATCAGCGTGTTCGCGACATGGGGTACCGCGCCGGCGGGCCCTTGCGCCTCGAACGTCCTGAAGACCTCCTCGGCACGGCCGACATCGCCTCGCTTCGCGCACAAGCGGATCATCTCGCTCGCGAGGATGGCCGACGTCCGATTCGACGTCCACGCCGACTCGATGCGGCGGACGGATTCCTCGTGCTCGCCGAGGGCCCGCAGGTGGGCCGCGTCCCGCAACGCGGACAACGCTCCGTACTCCGGATGGGCCGGCAACGTGGCCTGAAAGAACGTCCGCTCCCGGTCGAAATCGAAACGTGGGGCGGGAGAACCGTTTTCCTCCATGGCCCGAAACACCTTCGGCAGTCCGGAGAGCCTTCCCTCCGCGAGTCCGAGCTCTTTCAGAAACTCGCCGATGCGTCGATTGCGAGCGGGCGCGGCGCGAACCTCGGCGTTCGCGACCAGGTGTCGGTGTTCGATGCCCGGTACCGGTCCCGGGTAGCTGAAGACCTCGACCCGACTCGGATACAGATAGACCTTTGTCGGCTCGGGCTGATCGACGTCGTACCCGCGGTGATACATCGCGTTGACGAGAGTCTCCCGCAGGGCCGGCAGGGGATAGCTCACCCAGCCGCGAACCTGACTCCGGTCCCGCTGTTTCTGCAGATGAGACGTCGACAGGTTCTCGAGATGATTCAGACAGCCCCGAATCTGATCGGCGAGCGCTCCCCCGAAGACCCGTTCCTCCTGCACGTCCCCGGCCCGATCGGCAGCGAATTGCACGACTTCGATTCGTGCGCCCCGAAACCACTGACCCGGCTCACTGGAGAAGAACAGGAGACCTGCGTTCCGGGGCACCTCGTGATCGTTGACCTGCGCCGTGATTCGCATGCGCCGATACACGTCCCGGGCGTCCGGTTCATCGAGCAGCCCGCTGCTCACGTCGCGCAGGTACTCGCGGACCTTGGCCTCGCGAAGATCTTCGACCCGGGCGTCCGCGGCGCGGCGATCGTCCCAGGGAACACGGGCCGTCTGCTGAACGAGTCCGCGGAGCATGTCGCCGCGCTGCTCGGCGTCGACCGTCTCGGCGCCGACCCGCACCCAGTACCTCCGAACGCCATCCTCGGCCGGTGCGCGGTGGGGTCGCATCTCGCTGGCCGGCGCCCAGACGACCAGAACGAGCCGGTCGCCGACCGTTTCCGGCGACAGGATGGGAGGATATGGGGGATCCAGGCGGTTGCACTGGCCGCGGATCCACTTCTGCGCCGCTTCGACGTCCGCGGCGGACAAGCCGAGCGGAGGCAACACCGCCCGTCCGCCGCGTTCCTCGACGCCAATGACGATGTAGCCGCCGTTCAGGTTGTGGTAGTCGTTCGCGAAGGCGCATATCGTCCTGAGCACCTGGGCACCCGTGCGTTCCGGGTTCCACGATGCCTTGAACTCGACACGCTCCGATTCGACACCGCGGCAATGCAGGAGTGCGTCGAGGTTGATCTGGAGGATCGCACTCATCGGTACGATTATCGGTCACGCGCGCCGGCTGACACCAGGCTGGGCGCGGTGCTCCCGGTCCAGGAGCCGTGCGCCCCCCGCCAAGGGCATCGTCACTGAATGACCACGATGTTCGCGCGGCCGGCCGCCTCGCAGACTCGCCGGAAACCGCGTCCGGCGCGGAGCGGTTCGGCCGGGCCACCCGGGCGCAGGCGGGATGGGTCGAGCCGGTCGCCGAACAGGACGACGGCCCGGGCCGTCTCGCATTGGCGAGAGACCCACAGCAGCCCGTGGGCATTCGAGTCCACTTCGTGCAGGGCCTCGGCCCATCGCGCCGTCTTCCGCCAGAGCCGCTCGGGTGCCTCGAGCAGTTGTCTCCGCGTCAGCCCGAGACGTCGCAACGCCAGCCCCGTCAGGTCGACGAGTCGCAGGTCCGCCTCAAGGGAGAGCCGCGACAGGCGGAGGGGCTCGAGGTCGGCGCGATGAATGCGGCCACCGCGACCCCTGACACCGCGAAACACGGTCTCGGACAATGCGCCGTCGATCGCATCGGCGGCATAGAGGGTCGGTATCGACTGCCCCCGACCGTCGCGGATGGGATGAAAGCGCCCGCAACCGTGCCCGGGGTTGAACCCATTGGCGGCCGAGGCGTCATGCACCCTGAACAGGGGTCGCCCGGCGCTCCAGGTCTTCGTTGCGGGGTCCAGCCCGGCGGCCGGGGGCGGCTCCGGAAGCGGTTCCATCCCGCCTCAGAACCGATTCGCCCGCGCGACTTCACGCGCCGCCGCGGCCACGGCATCGGGGTCGGCGTCCATGACCTCGACCGGGCATCGGTCATCGGGAAGCCAGCCGTTGGGCGCGGTGAACCAACTCGCGATCTGCCAGGGCCCCCGTTTCCCGAGCGCCTCCAGAACATCGGCCACGACGGGCTTGGGTCTGCCGGCGCCGTCGAACTGGAACGCGGGGTAGAAGAAGCGCCCCTGGTGCTCGACGGCGAAGATCTTCCCCGCGTTTCGCCAGCGCGCGACCAGCGCCGCGGTGTTTTCGGCCTTCGATCCATACAGGGGGTGGACCTGCCCCGCGTCGAGGACCTCGTACCGCTCGAGAAAGCCGGCGCGGAACTCGGCGTTCCGCCGGGCCTGGTCGAGAACGGCGGGATGAGGCCGGCCCGACACCGTCGCCTGGGGCTCATCCCTCGGCATAGCGCTCGCTCAATGCCTTGAACGCGTCCTCTTCGCACCTGACGTTCAGCCGTTCGTTGGTCGAGATGTTCGCCGCTCCAGCGCGGGCGGTCACGCGCGTCACGCGACGCTTCGAGCCGGCGAGCACCCGGCCGGCATCGCCGTCGTCGGCCGAGTCGGACTGGACCTTGCCCCACAGCTCGGCAAGCTCGTCCTCCACCTCGCTGCACTCGCCGCGGATGACGCCCAGTATCGCGGCCTTGTTCGCGTAGTCGGCGAGAAAGTCCCACGCCACCCGGAGGGCGATCAGCGCGCCGGACGCAATGCGGACAACCTCCGGCAACGCATCGACGGCGGACGCCGCGCCGGCAGTCGCCGACGCGAAGAGCACGATGCGAATGCCCAGGTGCCGTTGTTGCTGCCGGCTGGCCATCCGGTCGTAGTACCGAACGAGGCGCGCCACATCCAGCATCTCCTGCCACACGGCGTTCCTCGTCGCGCCGGTGACCGCCTCCATGCCGCCAGTCTGACCCTGCCGGCGTAACCTGGTCAAGCCGGGAGGACCCTGAACCAAAGGGGTGACGCACGAGCCGAGACCACGCCGCGGAAGCCATGCGCACCCCGACGTCCCTGGGCCGGACGGTACCCGCGTGCCGGTGCGACCCGCCGAGGTCGAGGGTAGGTGCAGCAAGAGCAGCCCTTCGGCTCCGATTGCCGCCCAACCAGGCCTGCCGGAGGTCTACGTCGTGACATCGACCTCTTCGGCCCTCCACGCACTCGAAGAACGCCCCGCCCGCTTGCACTTTTTGCTTGACAGCCTTTTGCAGCCAGCTCGCACGATTTCCGGGACGCGACCAGGAATGCCCGCTGAACACCCCTCAGTCGCCGCAGGCTGGACGACCCCGACCGCAAGACCGAAATCGGCCGCCCCACGGGTCGTTCGAGCCGCTGACGCGAGTACAAGCCACTCAAAATCAAGGGGTTACGATGGGGTATGCACCCTGAAGCCACACCCGACTTCCCTGCGCCCGCGCTGCTTCCCGCAGACGCCATCGTGCCCGAGAGCGACGCACCCGCACCGCGGCCCTGGTGCCCCGACGGTCCCCAGGCCGAGGTCGTCGCGCTCGGCGACCGCATCGCCGAGCTCTCCGCCCGCATCAGCGCCGCCACCTGGGAGCTGCTGAGCCTGATCCACCAGTTCGACGAGAGATACGGCTGGGCCGGCTGCACGTCCTGCGCCGAATGGCTGGGCTGGCGCACCGGGCTCGCGCCGGGCGCGGCCCGCGAGCACGTGCGGGTGGCCCGCGCCCTCGCCGACCTGCCGAAGCTGAGCGACGCGATGCGGCGCGGCAAGGTCTCCTACTCGAAGATGCGCGCGGTCACGCGGGTGGCGACGCCGGAGACCGAGGACGACCTGCTGAACGTGGCGCTGTCGGGCACCGCCGCCCACGTCGAGAAGATCGTGCGGGCGTGGCGGCGGGTGGACCGCCTGGCGGAGCAGGCCGAGGACCGGCAGCGGCACGAGACGCGGTCGCTGCGGACGTGGGTGGACGAGGACGGGATGGTGGTGGTGCGCGGCCGGCTGTCGCCCGAGGTGGGCGCGGTGGTGCGGCGGGCGCTGGAGGCGGCGTGCGACCAGGCCAGCGGCGGGGGCGCGCGGGGCCCGGATGCGGGAGGCGCCGCGGGCGTGGACGCCAGCCCCGGCGGCGGGCGCGCGGACGGGGACCCCGGGGAAGCGGCGGAGACGTCGCTGGCTCAGCGCCAGGCCGATGCGCTGGGAGTGATTGCGGAGTGCGCGCTGTCGGGCGGGCTCGACCGGGGGACGGCGGGCGACCGCTATCAGGTGGTGGTGCACGTGGACGCGGAGGCCCTGACCGAAGCACCCGACGTTCCCGAAGCCCCTGACGTTCCCGAAGCCCCTGACGTTCCCGCGGGAACGTCGGAGACGGCATCGCTCGTGCCCGTGCGGTGCGGCGCCGGCCACGAAGTGCGCGCGGTGCCAGTTCGAGGAGAGGACCGCGGCGCGCCGTCGCGGCCGTGCCCGGCCCCTTGTCCGGGGCCGCGGCAAGCCGCGTCCGTTCCGGCCGGCCGCCGCCAGACGGTGCTCGATGAAGCCGGGGGCATCCACATCTCGGCGGAGACGGCGCGGCGGCTGGCCTGCGACGCGGCGACGGTCGGAATGCAGCACGGCCCCGGCGGCGAGATCCTCGACGTCGGCCGTCGCACGCGGACCGTCTCGCCGGCCCTGCGCCGAGCCCTGAACGCCCGCGACCGCCAGTGCCGGTTCCCGGGGTGCCGGAACGTCCGGGTGGATGCTCACCACATCAGACACTGGGCCCACGGCGGGGCGACGGCGCTCGACAATCTGGTGCTCCTGTGCCGGCGGCACCATCGGGCGGTTCACGAGGAGGGGTTCCGGGTCACGCTGGATGCGGCCGGAAACGTGGAGTTCGTTCGGCCGGACGGCCGTCCGTTGCCGGAAGCGCCGGCGCCGCCGGGCTGGACCGGTCGGCCGTTGGCGCCGGTGAGGGCGCGGCTCGAACGGGAGGGAATCGAGATTGATCCCGACACCCTCACGCCCGACTGGCGCGGCGAGCGTCTGGACCTGGACTGGGTGATCCACCAGTTGTGGCGTCCGCGCCCGCAGGCGGGGGCTACCTGCGAGGGGCAGGCGGCGGACCACTCTTGACCGTGACAGGTGATCTCGTCCTCGTGCGCATTCTTGCCGAAGATCTGTGCGTACATGCCCGCGCAGTGGACGGCGGCGTGGCGGTTCCGGAGTGTCGGGCGTTCGCCCGCAGCCAGGGACGATGCAGGGTCTTCCCGGCTACCGAAACGTCACGTTGGGGAAGTGCTGCGCAGCGCAGTCCCTGTCGATTTCAAGCTGGCTGACCAACTTGATCAAGTAGCCGACCTCCAGCCTGTCCCTGTTGGTCTTCGGCAGGAACAAGGAC
Source organism: Vicinamibacterales bacterium (assembly GCA_965261285.1). Lineage (GTDB taxonomy): Bacteria > Acidobacteriota > Vicinamibacteria > Vicinamibacterales > UBA8438 > JAJEEA01. The sequence goes on from OZ253457.1 coordinate 4,820,305, forward strand.
TTGTCGCTCAGGCTCCACTTCTCCGAGTGTCTGGCCAAACGGATATCGTAGCCCGGCGCGCAGTCATCCATCATCTTGCGGATGTCGGACATCCGCAGCTCCCGCGGAGCGGTCATGCCGCTATGGCCTGAAGGTAGTGGTCCTCGGTGTTGCGGCTCCCAGGTACCAGCGCGCCTTCGCGTGACGCGGGGTGCTCGATTGCGAGGACCTCGATGGACGGCCGAGTGGCTGCCCCGCGCATCCTGCCCATCCAGTTCACCGGCTCGCAGTCCAACTCGTCCTTCTGGCTCGCCCGCCAGTGCTTCGTCCATTCCGTGCTGACGCCCGAGTCCACGTCGTCGAAGAAGCGCTGCGTTTCTGCGTGGAACGCCTCGAAGCTGTCCGATTCCTCGGCCATGTCCTCCAGGATGCCGCGGAACATGCCCTTCAGGGCCTCGTAGGCCGACTTCACGTCCTGGCCGCCGATGGCGAATCCGCCCGGCTGCGCGCCGTCCATCCAGATCCGCCCCGATTCCTGCTCCTCGGCCAACACTCGGCTCTTGATGTCGACGAGCGCCGAGTACCCCGCGCCGTCGACCACGCCGCGGTAGCTGAATACCAACGGCCATGCTCGCATGACTTGCTCCCTTCCCAACTGTGTGGATCTCCAGCATACACCGGCCAGGGGCTGGCGCGCGTCTGCGGCACAGACAGGGCGCTGCGTAGCCCGTTTCGACATCGAGGGGCGGGCGCCCCCGTCCGGAAGCCGTGCGCCCCCCCGAATCGGAGGACGCACGACCCGAAACCGTCGCCGGACCGCGCCCGTTCGGGCGGCCGACCCCTACACCCCCGTCAGCGGCCCGGTGCTAGGGCGCTGCGTAGCCCGTTTCGACATCAAGGGGCGGGCGCCCCCGTCCGGAAGCCGTGCGCCCCCCCGAATCGGAGGACGCACGACCCGAAACCGTCGCCGGACCGCGCCCGTTCGGGCGGCCAACCCCTACACCCCCGTCAGCGGCCCGGTGCTAGGGCGCTGCGTAGCCCGTTTCGACATCGAGGGGCGGGCACCCCCGTCCGGAAGCCGTGCGCCCCCCAATCGGAGGACGCACGACCCGAAACCGTCGCCGGACCGCGCCCGTTCGGGCGGCCGACCCCTACACCCCCGTCAGCGGCCCGGTGCTGTCGCTGATGCGGTCCACCTTCACCCCCACCTTCTCGAGCAGGGTGAGCCCGAGGTTCATGAACGGGGTGTGCAGGTCGTAGACGAGGTGGCGGTTGCCGGCGAGCTGGCCGCAGCCGCCGCCCATGAGGGTGATGGGCAGGTTGTAGGGGGTGTGCTGGTCGCCGTCGCCCATGCCGGCGCCGTGCAGCAGGATGGCGTGGTCGAGCAGGGTGCCGTCGCCGTCGGGGGCGGCGGCCATCTTCTCGACGAGATTCGCGAAGAGCTGCAGTTGGTACTGGCTGATCTTCGTGTACTGGGTGATGTTGTGCGGGTCCTGCTGGTGGTGCGAGACGGTGTGGTGCGCCTCGGGGACGCCGATGTTGGGATAGGTGCGGCCGCTGGTCTCGCGGGCCATCTGCATGCAGCTCACGCGGGTGACGTCGGCCTGGAACGCGAGGACGAGCATGTCGTGCAGCAGGCCGACGTGCTCCTCGTAGTCGTCGGGGACGCCGGCGGGCTGGTCGACGGCGGGCAGCGGGGTCGAGGCCTGGTTGGCCTCGGTGCGCTGGATGCGCCGCTCGATCTCGCGGATGGACTGCAGGTACTCGCCGACGGTGGCGCGGTCCTGGGCCCCGACCTTCTTCTCGAGGCGGTGGATGCTGTCGCCGACCGAGTCGAGGATGCTGCGGTCGGTGCGCATCTGGGCCAGCCGGGCCTCGACGCTGCCGCCGTCGCCGAAGAGGCGCTGGAAGACGACCCGGGGGTCGCGCTCGTGGGGCAGCGGGGTGGTCTCGGTGAGCCACGACGTCGAGTTGCGGTAGGCGCAACTGTAGCCGTTCTCGCAGTTGCCGACCTGGTAGTTCGACTCGGTGGTGAGCTCGAGCGAGCGCAGGGCGGTGTCGGCCCCGAGCTGGTCGGCGGCGTACTGGTCGATGGTCTTGCCGGCGCGGATGTCGGCCCCCTCGGTGCGCTTGGGGAGGATGCCGTTGAGCCAGCCGCCGTGGGCGCGGGTGTGCACGCCGCCGCCCTCGTTGGGGCTGACGACGCCCGAGTTGCTGAGCCCGGTGACGATGGTCATCCGGTCGCGGTACTGCGCGAGGGGCTGGAGCACCGGGGTGAGATCGAAGCCGGAGCCGCCGGCGCCCTCGGGGTGGAAGCTGCGGGGGAGGATGCCGTTGGGCACGTAGAAGAACGCGAGCCTGGGCACCGGGGCGGTCACCTGTCGGGCCGCGGCCGAGAGCGCGGGCACCATGGCGTCGAGCAGGGGCAGGGCGACGGTGGCCCCGAGGCCGCGCAGCACGGTGCGCCGGGACAGCGACTTCTGGGTGACGATCATGACTGCGATCTCCTCATCAGGAACGGGTCACTGGTGACGATGCCGAGCACCACGCTCTGGAACCGGTAGTCGTCGGCCGCCGCCTCGCGCACGATGCGGCGCAGGGTGGGCATGTCGGTGTGATCGAGGCCGCGGCCGAGGGCATAGGTCATGAGCTTCTCGGTCACGGTGGTCACGAACTGCCGGGGGTCGCGGGCGAGGGTGTCGCGCATCTCGGCGACGCCGTCGAAGGCGCGGCCGTCGGGCAGCACCCCGGACGGGTCGATGGGGTTGAACGACTCGTCGACGACCCGCCACCGGCCGATGGCGTCGAAGTTCTCGAGGGCGAAGCCGGTGGGGTCGATCATGGCGTGGCACGCCGAGCACGCGGGGTTGGCGCGGTGGGCCTCGAGCCGCGCCCGCACCGTGGGCCGCCTGGCCTGCGTCCGCTGGTCGTTCAGGGCCGGGATGTTGGGCGGCGGGTCGGGCGGCGGGGTGCCGAGCAGGTTGTCGAGAATCCACTTGCCCCTGAGCACCGGCGACGTACGGATGGCGTGCGAGGTCAGGGTGAGCACGCTGCCGTGCCGAGGATGCCGCGCCGGGGGCTGTCGGCGGGCAGGTCGACGCGCCGGAAGCGGCTGCCGGTGACCCCGGGGATGCCGTAGTGCTCGGCCAGCCGCTCGTCGAGGAACGTGTAGCCGGCGGTGAGCAGGTCGACGACGCTGCGGTCGTCGCGCACGATGCTGTCGACGAAGAGCCGGGTCTCGCGCAGCATGCTCTGGCGCAACGACTCGTCGAAGGCGACCGAGAAGGGGTCGCCGGGCCGCACGGTGGTCTCGAGGTTGCGGAGCTGCAGCCACTGGGCCGCGAAGTTGGTGGTGAGGGTCTCGGAGCGGGGGTCGGCGACCAGGCGCCGCACCTGCCGCTCGAGCTCGCCGGGGTCGCGCAGGCGGCCGGCCTCGGCCGCCGCGAGGAGCTCTTCGTCGGGGATGCTGCTCCAGAGGAAGAACGAGAGCCGCGACGCGAGGTCGAGGTCGGCCACCGGGTACGGCGCGCCGGGGGCGGCGCCCTCGGGGTCGGCCTCAATGCGGTAGAGGAACTCGGGGCTGACGAGGAGGCGCCGGATGGCGAGCTCGACCCCGTCGTCGAAGCCGCGGGCGGCCCGGCCCTGCCGGTAGAAGTCGAGCAGCACCGCGAGCTCGTCGGCGGACGCGGGGCGGCGGTAGGCGCGGCGGGCGAGCCGCGACAGGATCTCTCGCGCGCACGCGGCCTCGTCGGCCGTCCCGGCGGTGGGGCCGCCGGCCGTCCCGGCGGCGAGGTCGTCGGCCGTCCCGGCGGCGAGGTCGTCGGCCGCGCCGGCGGCGAGGTCGTCGGCCGTCCCGGCGGCGGGGTCGTCGGCGGCCCCGGCGGCCGTGCCGGCGGCGGGGTCGTCGGCCGCGCCGGCAGCGGGATCGTCGGCGGCGACGGGGCGGCACGTGAAGATGCGCTGGCGCGACGGGGTGTCGGCGGCCCCGGCCGCGTCGTACGGCCCGGTGACGGTGACGCTCTGCACGAACGGCTGGGCGCCGGCGAGGCCGCCCGCGTTGCCGGCCACCCGCGGGTTGGGGAACGGCTCGCGGACCTGCTCGACGAGGGCCGACGGCTGCTTGTAGAAGGTGACCCCGACCTCGCGGGGCCCGGCCGCCACGTCGAGGCGGAAGTCGATGGTCGACGCCTGCGCGTAGGGGTTGTCGGGCGCCCCGGCGGCGGGCGGGCCGAGGGTGAACGTCTCGACCGGCTCGCCGTCGACGGTGACCTCGAGGTCGTGGGCCTCGCGCAGCCGCCGGGTGCCGGCGAGCTGGATGCGGAAGTCGTAGCCGGCGTCCTGCGGGAACAGGTGCTCGATGTGGAGTCCCCCGCGGGTGCCGAAGGGCAGCGCCTCGACCCGGGCGTGCTGGGACAGGTCCTGGGCCGCCTCGTAGGTGTCGGCGGACATGGCCGGGGGCGGGCTGCCCACCGCGAGCCGCGCGATGGTGCGGGCGGCGGCGAGGTAGCGCTCCATGAGCGCCTGCGACATGCGGAGGATGCCGCCGATGTTGTCGAAGCCGAAGCTCGAGTCGTCGGCGGGGAGGAAGTCGTCGGCGTCGAGGTCGACCGCGAGCAGGTCGCGCACGGCGTTGCGGTACTCGGTGCGGTTGAGCCGGTGGAAGGTGGCGGTGCGCCCGGGGTCGCGGGTGGCGGCCCAGTTGGCGTCGAGCTCGCCCTCGAGCCAGTCGAGGAAGCCGTCGAGGTCGGCGGGGGCGGGCCGCGGCCTCCCGGCCGGGGGCATGACGCCGCCCCGCAGCTTGCGGACGACCCGCTCCCACTCGGCGGCGCGGCCGCCGACGTCGGCGAGGTCGAGGGTGTCGAGGGTCAGCCCCACCGCGCGGAGCTGCCCCACGAGCGGCGACGCGGGCCGCCCCTCGCCGTCGGCCACCTGCTGGTTGTGGCAGGTGACGCAGTAGCGGTCGAGCAGAGCGCGGTGGGCGGCGACGCCGGCCTCGGTCGAGGCCGCAGCCTCGGCCGGGGGCGCCTGCGCCTGCCCGGCCCGCGCCCCCGCGGCGCCGAGACCGAGAACGAGCACCGCCGGAACGAACGACGCGACGCGCAGCTTCACCATGATGTCGTCAGGGCGGGGGCCCGCCGACTCGCGGCGGCGAGACGCACGACACCCCCCAGGAGGCGCATGCTAATATGCGGTCAGATGGCGTGTCAACGGAACCCGGCCGCGACCGCGAAGGGAGCCCATCGCGCATGATCGGCTTCGACACGCTGCACGCGGCGGAGACCCTCACCGACGCGGGCATCGACGCCGCCCACGCCAAGGCCATCGTCGCCGCCATGACCGAAGCGGTCGGCGAGCCGATCACCAGGGCCGACCTCGTACCGCTGGCCACCAAGGCCGACCTCGAACGTTACGCCACCAAGGCCGACCTCGAGCCGCTGGCCACCAAGGCCGACCTCGAACGTTACGCCACCAAGGCCGACCTCGAGCCGCTGGCCACCAAGGCCGACCTCGAACGTTGCGCCACCAAGGCCGACCTCGTGCCGCTGGCTACGAAGGCCGACCTCGAACGCTACGCCACCAAGGCCGACCTCGAAGCCGCGGTCGAGCCGCTGGCCACCAAGGCCGACCTCGAACGTTACGCCACCAAGGCCGACCTCGAACGTTACGCCACCAAGGCCGACCTCGAAGCCGCGATCGAGCCGCTGGCCACCAAGGCCGATGTCGCCGCGGTTCGGGCCGAGGTCTCCGAGCTGAAGGCCACGTTGACGTGGCGCATCGTGCTTGCCCTCGGCGCCTTCGCGGCCCTCGTCCGGCTCATGCCCTGAACATGCCGCTCACGCGACGCTCCGTCATTCAAGGCGCGGTCGGCTCGCTGGCGCTCGTCGGCGGGTTGCCGGTGTGGGCGCGGGGGGAACAGCAACCCGACGAGCCGGCCCCGACCGACTACCTGCGCCTGTCGGCGGCCCTGGTCGGCGCCGACCCGGCGCGGCTCGAGCCGGAGGCCCGCGACGGCGAGATTGCGCTGGCCGACACCTTCCACGCGCTGTCCGTGGAGGCCGCCCCCGACGCCACGGCGGCGATGCTGGCCGCCTGGCGCGAGGCGGCGCCGCGCGGCGACGAGGCGGGGGGCGACCAGACAGCGCCGCGCGGCGACGAGGCGGCGGGCGACGAGGCGGCGGGACGCCTGCTCGCCGGCGGGGGGCGCGCGCGGGCGGACGGGGTCGGCGCCCTGGCCCGGCTGACGATGCTCATGTGGCTGTACGGGGTGTGGTACGGCGCCACGGAGACGGCGCGGATGCCCGACTCGGCCGCGGTCATCGGCCCCGACCACCGCACCGACCTCGTGGTGTCGGTGCGCGCCTACCGCAACGGCTGGATCTGGCGCCTCGCCCAGGCGCGGCCGATGGGGGTGGCGGGCGAGCCGGGGTCGTGGGCGGAGGCGCCGCCGGGCCTCGACGACTTCCTCGACGGCGCGTAGGGGCCTGCCCCGCTGGCGGCGCGCAGGGGTCTGCCCCGCCGACGGCACGCTGGGGTTCCCCCGCCGACGGCGTTCAGGGGTTCCCCCGCCGACGGCGCGCAGGAGTTCCCCGCCGACGGTGCGCAGGAGTTCCCCCGCCGACGGCGCGCAGGGGGTTCCCCCGCCGACGGCGCGGGGGATTACCGCGCCGACGGTGCCGACCTGGTTGACTGGGCGCCCGGCGGGGCCGAGGGCGGCGACGGGCGGGCCGACGACGACCGGCCGGCAGGCCGACACCGATTCCCATGCATGAGACGCGGACGCCGCGCTACGACGTGGCCATCGTGGGCTCGGGCTTCGCGGGCGCCAACATGGCCCTGCTGCTGGCCCGGGCGGGGCGGCGGGTGCTGGTGCTCGAGGCGGGGCCGGGGCTCGACGCCCTGCACCGCGACCACGTCGAGCGCTACGTGCTCGCCACGTTCAAGTCGCCGTCGGCGCCCTACCCCCCCGACGCGGGGGCGCTGGAGCCGAGCCGCACCAACGCGCCGCGGCCGACCATCGAGGCCCTGGTGGCGGCGTGGGACGACCCCGCCCGCTCGTACTTCGAGCACGCCCCGGGCTCGCTGCCCTTCGCCAGCACCTACGAGCGGCTCGCCGGGGGCACCGGCAACCACTGGATGGGCACCGCCGTCCGCATGGACGGGGCCGACCTCCGCCTGCGCTCGGCCTACGGCCGCGGCCTCGACTGGCCGCTGGGCCACGACGACCTCGAGCCCTACTACGGGCAGGCCGAGCACCTGATCGGGGTGGCCGGCGACCGGGCCGAGCAGGAGGCGGTGAACGGCGTCTCCTACGGGGCCGGGTACGAGTACCCGATGGGGCCGATACCCCCGTCGTACGGCGACCGCGTGGTCGGGGCGCGGCTGAACGGAGCGGTGTTGGCCGACGACGCGCCCGCGCCGGCCCGGCTGACGTCGACCCCGGCCGGCCGCAACTCGGCGCCCTGGGGGAACCGGGGCCCCTGCCGCGGCAGCACGAGCTGCGTGCCCATCTGCCCCGTGCGGGCCAAGTACGACCCGCGGGCGGCGCTGCGCGAGGCGATGGCCACCGGGCGGGTCGAGCTGATGGCCCGCGCCGTCGTCGACCACGTGCAGCTCGACGAGAACGGGCGGGTGACCGGCCTCCACTACCTGCGCTACGACGACGACGGGGCGCCCGCCGCCACCGGGCGGATCGGCGAGGGGGTGGCCGAGGCCGACGTCTACGTGCTCGCCGCCCACGCGGTCGAGAACGCCCGCATCCTGCTGAACACCGAGCGGGCGACGGGCCGCCGGGCGGCCAACTCGTCGGGGCTGGTGGGGCGCCACCTGATGGACCACCCGGTGTACCTGGCGTGGGGCCTGATGCCGGCGGGGACGCCGGTCTACCCCTACCGCGGGCCGCTGTCGACGTCGGGGGTCGAGACCCTGCGTGACGGCCCGTTCCGGCGCCGCCGTGCCGCGTGGCGCATGGAGCTGGGCAACACCGGCTGGAACTGGCCCATCGGCGACCCCTGGGTGACGGGGGCCGACTTCGTCTACGGGAGCGACGCGAGCGGGGCCAACCCCGACGGCCGGGTGCTGGGGGGGCGGCCCTACGCCCGCGCCGTCAACGACGTCCTGACCCGCCAGATCCGGGTCGCGTTCCTCGTCGAGCAGGAGGCGGACCCCGCCAACCGGGTCGAGCTGTCGGACCGCTGGACCGACAACCTGGGCATCCCCCGCCCGCGCATCGCCTACGGGGTGTCGGACTACGTGCGGGCGGGCTTCGCGTCGGCGCGGGAGGCGACCGCGCGCATCATGGCCCGGCTGGGGGCGGCCGAGCACACCGTGACCCGCGAGGAGGCGCCCAACGCGTTCCGCCACAACGGGCAGACCTACAACTACCAGGGCGGCGGCCACCTGTGCGGCACCCACGTCATGGGCTCCGCCCCCGGCAGCTCGGTGGTGAACGACCGGCAGCGCACCTGGGACCACCCCAACCTGTACCTCGCCGGCTGCGGCTCGATGCCCAGCGTGGGCACCCAGAACCCGACCCTGACGATGCTGGCGGTGACCTGCCGCACGGTCGACGACATCCTGGGGCGGCTGGCGTAGGCGCTCGGGATTCGACGCGGGCGCCCGGGACCAGGTCCGTTCGAGCGCGCGTGGCAGGGCCGGAGGTCCCTACGGCGAGGGCTGGCGGGGTGTCGTCACGGCCGTCCCGACGGCGATCTCGACGGCCCGCAGCCGATCGTCGATGCGACGCAGGTCGGTGCGAAGCTCGGCCATCTGGCGGTTCATGTCGGCGCGCAGTTGTTCGATGCGGCCGTTCATGTCGTCGATGCGGCCGTTCACGTCGTCGATGCGGCGGTTCACGTCGTCCAGGCGGCTCTCCAGACCGTCCGACTTCATCCAGAGCAGGCCGGCAACCACGAGCACGGTGGCGATGACCCACCGTGCGTCGTGGCCGGGCAGCCACCCCGCGAGCGTCCCGGAATTCTCAGACATGCGCTGAAGACGACACGGGCCTTACTCGCCGGGTGTCGTCGCGGCCGAACCGACGGCAATCTCGACCGCCCGCAGCCGATCGTCGATGCGGCGCAGGTCGGTGCGAAGCTCGGCTATCTGGCCGTTCATGTCGTCGATGCGGCGGTTCATGTCGTCCAGGCGGCTCTCCAGACCGTCGGACTTCATCCAGAGGAGGCCCGCGACCGTCAGGACCGTCGCGATGATCCACCTCGCGTCGTGGCCGGGCAGCCACCCCGCGACCGTGCTCGAATCAGCCGCCATGCGTCGAATATAGCACAGAACGCCGGGGAGCGGCCGGGCCGCCGCCCGCACGCCGGGCCGGTCGACGCCGGGCCGAAGTCGCCCCCGCCGCACGCCGGACCGGTCGACGCCGGGGCCGAAGTCGCCCCCGCCGCACGCCGGGCCGGTCGACGCCGGGTCGAAGTCCCCGCCGCGGTGAAGACGGGCGTGCGCCGGCGGTTCCGGGGATAATCAGATCGTGGGCATAGACGACGTCATCAACGGGGCGCTGCAGCCGCTGGCCGAGGCGGTGGCGGGGTTCATCTTCTTCACGGTGCCGATCATGGGGGCGGACTTCCCCCTGATCGTGGGGTGGCTGGTCGGCGGGGGGCTCTTCTTCACCGTCTACCTGGGGTTCATCAACGTCCGGGGGTTCCGGCACGCGGTGCGGGTGATCACCGGGCGCCTCGCCGACCCCGACGACCCCGGCGAGATATCGCAGTTCCAGGCCCTGACCACCGCGGTGTCGGGCACCGTGGGCATCGGCAACATCGCGGGGGTGGCGGTGGCCATCTCGACCGGCGGCCCCGGCGCCACGTTCTGGCTCGTCGCGGCCGGCGTGCTCGGCATGTCGACGAAGTTCGCCGAGTGCACGCTCGGCGTGCTCTACCGGCGGACGGCGGCCGACGGCTCGGTGTCGGGCGGCCCCATGCACTACCTCGAGCGGGGGCTCGCCGAGCGGGGGCTGCCGGGGCTGGGGCGCGGCCTCGGCATCTTCTACGCGTGCACGATGGTGGTCGGCTGCCTCGGCATCGGCAACATGTTCCAGTCGAACCAGGCGACGGCGATGTTCGTCGACCTGACCGGCGGCGAGGCGAGCCCCTTCGCGGGGGCGACCTGGCTCGTGGGCCTCGCCCTGGCGGGGCTGGTGGCGGTGGTCATCATCGGCGGCATCCGCTCGATCGCCAACACCACGGTGCGGCTGGTGCCGGGGATGGCCCTGCTCTACGTGGCCCTCGCCCTGCTCGTCCTCGTGCTCCAGGCCGACCGGCTGCCGGGCGCGGTGGCGGCCATCTGGCAGGGCGCTTTCGCCCCCGAGGGCATCGCCGGGGGCATGCTCGGGGCCCTCGTCATCGGGTTCCGCCGCGCCGCCTTCTCGAACGAGGCGGGGCTCGGCAGCGCCGCCATCGCCCACGCCACCGCCCGCACCCCGCGGCCGGTCAGCGAGGGCTTCGTGGGCCTGCTTGAGCCGTTCATCGACACCGTGGTCATCTGCACGATGACGGCGCTGGTCATCGTCACCACCGTCTACGACCCCGCCCTCGCCGACGCCGGCGTCAACGGCATCGAGCTGACCACCCGCGCCTTCGCCTCGGTGCTGCCGTGGTCGCCCGCGCCGCTGGCGGTGGCCGCGATGCTCTTCGCCTACTCGACGATGATCGCCTGGGCCTACTACGGCCTCAAGGCGTTCACCTACCTCGCCGGCGACGGGCGGAAGCAGGACATCGGCTTCAAGACGTTCTTCTGCCTCTTCGTCGTGGTCGGGGCCAGCCTCGACCTCGGCGCCCTCGTCGACCTCTCGGACGCGCTGGTGTTCGTCGTCGCCCTCCCCAACCTGCTGGGGCTCTACGTGATGGCCCCGGTGGTCAAGCGCGAGCTGGCGCGCTACCGGCCGTTCCAGGACGAGCGGTGAGGGTTTCCACCGCGGACCTGCCGCGCCGCCCGCCCGCACGGCGTCGCGGGCCGGCCTCGCGATGATAGGCTTGTCGGCAAGACGGGAACTCGCTGGATGCGGGGCTCGTAACGAGATCGACAGCGATCCGCCCCGCGGCGCGGATACGCGTCCGACCTGCCGACCGCGGCCCCGGCATCAACGCGGAACAACGATTCCAGCGTGGCGAATGCAATGACCAACCAGTCGGATACCGGCTCTCTCGACATCGCCGTTTCCGATTTCGGACCGATCGTCGAGGCGAACGTCGATTTGCGCCCGCTGACGGTATTCGTCGGCCCCAGCAATACGGGGAAGTCGTACCTCGCCATCCTGATCTACGCGCTACATTGCTTCTTTGGCCGCGTCGGTGTTGCTCGACGTCACGGGGCCGGATCGTTCATACCCCCGCCGGTTGGTTCACAGCGGAGCACCGACCGGTTGTCGGACGAGTCGATTGAGATTCTGGCCGGCTGGGCAGCAGCAATGTCACCTTCCCTGGACCGAGACCCGGATCGCTTGGTTGGTGACATTCTGCCCGAATCTGTCGCCAGGTTGATCCGTCCACGACTCCACAGCCTGCAAGTTATCGACAATGCCAAAAGGGACCTCGACCTGGAGATCATCAGGTGCTTCGGCCTGGACGCAATCGAAGGCCTCGTTCGACAGCCGTGCCCCGGCCGGGCTCGCGTGCGACTGCAGACACGTGTAGCGGACGCTCCCCTGTTCGAGCAGGCATTCACGGTACCGGCCGTAGGCGGATCGATTCGTGTGTCTCTTTCGGACGAAACACCTCTGGGATTCGTAGGCATGCCTGCCTGGTTCATCCGCGATGTGTTGGATGCGCGCTCGTGGAGCCGCGAAGGCGGGTGGCTTGAACTGCTTGATTCCCTGTCCGCTGCCGCCATGCATTACGCCCTCGGGCCGGCGAATCGACCTGCTCACTACCTTCCCGCCGACAGGACCGGGATCATGCACGCGCACCGGGTTGTCGTCGGCTCTCTCGTCGGTCGCGCGTCGCGCGCTGGCTTCCGACAGGACAGCCGATTACCGGTACTTTCCGGCGTGCTCGTCGACTTCCTGGAGCAGCTCATCGAGCTGGGTGGCCCAAGACAACGCGAGTCCGGACTCAGTACCGTCGCCATGCGTCTCGAGCGCGAGATTCTCGGAGGCGCGGTGCGAAGCCGCCGTTCGGAGGCCGGCTACCCGTCGTTTCTATATCGACCGGACAAATGGAAGGACGATCTTCCCTTGATGAACACGTCGTCCATGGTGTCGGAGCTTGCACCGGTCGTGCTGTACCTGCGCGACATTGTCCAATCTGGCGACACGCTGATCATCGAAGAACCCGAGTCGCATCTGCATCCGGCCATGCAGGTAGAGTTCACCCGTTTACTCGCAGCCGCGGTAAAGGCCGGCATCCGCATCATCATCACGACCCACAGCGAATGGGTGTTGGAGGCGCTCGCGAACCTCGTGCGCCTGTCGGCCCTTCCCAAGAGCCGGAGGAAGGGCATGGCAAGGCCAGACCTTGCATTGACGCCCCGCGAAGTCGGCGCCTGGCTGTTCAAACCGAAGAAGCGCCCCAGGGGCACGGTGGTGGAAGAGATACCTCTCGACGTCGAGGCGGGCACCTTTCCCGCCGGTTACGGCGAGATCACCGAGAACCTCTACAACGACTGGGCGCGGATATCCAATCTCGCACAGAAGGCTGCCGACCAGTGAGGACGCTGCTGGAACGTATCGATGCACAAGTGAGCGCCAAGTGCCGAGCGAGAACGTGCCGGAAGGAAGGCTGCCAGCTCAAGCTCGACGGACTGCCGCGCCGACATCGACTGATCGACATGGATCACGCCGCCGCGCCCGGGTCGGCGCACGAAGTGCGCTGCGGTTACCTGTACTTCGACGACGACGCTGACAACGCACGCGGGCGGGTCGTCTCGCTGGAACTCAAGAAGGGATCGCCCAGAGCCGGCGAGATTGCCGCCCAGCTTCAGGGTGTCCCTCCGGCAGCCTTCAGGCCCAGGCGACGATGGCGGTGTCGGCAACCGATCTCGCCGGCGGCCCGGCGTCAGGCGCGCAGGTCGAGGAGGCCGCGGCCGACGGTCTCGCCGGCGAGGATGCGGTCGATGGCGACCGAGAGGTTGTCGAGGGTCAGGGGGAAGGCGACGGTCTCGAGCCGGTCGAGCTTCCACGGGCCGGCGAGCTTCCGCCAGACGTCGGCCTTGCTCATCAGGGGCAGCTCGACCGAGTCGATGCCGAGCAGGTTGACCCCGCGCAGGATGAACGGGAAGACGGTGGCGGGAATGTCGGGCGAGGCGACGAGGCCGCAGGCGGCGAGGCTCGCCCCGTAGCGAAGGGCCTTGACCGCGTTGAAGAGGATGGGGCCGCCGACGGTGTCGACGACGCCGCCCCACTGCGCCTTGAGCAGGGCCCGCTTGGACCCTTTCATGAGATCCTGGCGCCAGATGACGTCGCGGGCGCCGAGGTCGACGAGGTACTGGAAGGACGACACCTTGCCGGTGGCGGCGTGCACCTCGTACCCGAGGCTGGCGAGCAGGGCGACGGCCACCGAGCCCACCCCGCCGGTCGCTCCCGTCACCAGCACCGGGCCGCCGTCGGGCTGCATGCCCGCCGCCTCGAGGCGCTCGACGGCGAGCGCCGCCGTGAACCCCGCGGTGCCCAGGATCATGGCCGACCGGGTGTCGAGGCCGTCGGGCATCGGCACCGCCCAGCCGGCCGGCACCCGGATGCGCTGGCCGAAGCCGCCCGGCGTGTTCATGCCGAGGTCGAAGCCGATGACGATGGCGGCGTCGCCGGGGGCGAACTGGTTGGACGACGACTCGACCACCGTCCCCGCCGCGTCGATGCCCGGCGTATGGGGATACCTGCGGGTGACGCCGGGGTTGCCGATGGCCGACAGGGCGTCCTTGTAGTTGAGGGAGGAGTACTCGACGTCGATGAGGAGATCGCCGGCGGGGAGGTCGGCGGTGTCGCGCTCGACGACGCGCCGCTCGAACTTCCGCTCGCCGGTCTTCTCCACCCGGAACGCCCGAAACGCCGTCATCCGCAGCTCTCGTCGCCGGCGTTCAGCGCCTCGGGGAGTCGTCGATGGCACCGCCATGGCGGCCCGTGGCGGTGGCCCGCAGAAGTCGTCTCCACATCCGTTGCGCCCGCCCGGAAACGACCGCGCGGGAGCTCCCGTCGCCGAGCCCGGCCGGGCAGACTGCATCCGCCGCCCGCCTCGCCCCGGCGCCGACCCGTTCAGTTACACCCCAATCTCGCCTTCATGTCAAGGAGGTTCTCGGCCCCCACCGGTTCCCGGCGGCGGCCCCTGCGAGGCGACGGGCGGCCGACGGGCCCCTTGGCTCGTCATGGATCGCCGACAGGCGGCATGGCCTGAAGAGCGGAACCGGTACTTCAGGCGCTCTCGCGCGGCGGCAGGCTACTCGTCGCCGGCGCGTGTCGGCGGAAGCAGTTGCTCGAGCGCCGTGAGCCGCTGCTCGAGCTTCGCGAGGGCGACCTCGACCGCGCGCAGACGGGCATCCAGACCATCCAAACGGCCGGACACCCTGGCGTCGAGGCGATCGATGCGGGCGGCGAGATCGCCGATGCGGGCGTTCGTCGAGCAGGTCCCCCCGACGATGGCCACGACGATGGCCCCGGCACCCAGCAACACGGTGATGCAATCTTTCACACACCGATGGTAGCACGCCCGCGGCGGCCCGGGAGCGGGTCAGTCGGCCGATCCGCACGTGTCGGGCCAGCCCTGGCGGCAGGCGCGGGCGAGGAGGGCGGCGGGGCTGCGGTCGGCGACCGGCCCCTTGCTGCCCCGGAGGACCACGGGCCAGTCGTCGAGGGTCGGCGGGGCGCGGTCGAAGGGGCCGGACGCGCCGGCGGTCAGGCCGAGGTTGGCGCAGGCCGGCCCGAAGCCGAGGGCGCAGCCCTGGTCGAACCAGGCGGCGGACGCGGCCCGCGGGTCGGCCTCGCCGGCCGCGGCGGCCGCCGCGGGCCGGGTCCGGAGGAGGACGCCGATCTCGTTGCAGGCCCAGCCCGAGCCGGCCGCGCAGTGGCCCGACAGGCGGGCCGCGAGGTAACGGCACGCGCCGGGGCGGTCGTCGGCGCAGGCCCCCTGCCAGAACGGCAACCACTGGCCGGGGTGGCGGTCGCCCACGCCGCCGGTGGCGCTCATGACCGCGAAGACGGCGGCCCACGCCGCCATGTACGCGAGGTGGCGCCGCCGCGGCGCGGGCACGCGGCCCAGGAGTCTGCGCCGCAGAACGGTGCAGACCCCTGGCAGGGTCGGTTGGGCACCAGGCAGAACAGAAGGCGACGATTGGCGGGCCAGGAGTCTGCGCCGTGGAACGACTCCTGACCGGGTCGGTTGGGCGCCGAGCGGAGCCGACAGCGACGATTGGCGGGCCAGCGGCCCACGGGGAACGTCCTCCGCAGCAGCGCCGACGGCGGCCGGCCCCGGGGTCGCCGCGGGCCGGCGCCCCGCCTCCGCGAGGACCGCGGACCGCGCCGGATCGAGGCGGCGCAACGCCCGCGAGGCCGCCAGCCGGTCGAAGAGCCCGACCGACAGGTTGAGCAGGGGCACCGGCAGCAGCTTGTCGTAGAAGGTCGGGAGGCCGGCGCCGGCGAGGAGGGCATAGCCGGCCACGACCCCCGCCCCGTAGAGGGCGCCGAAGAGCAGGCGCCCCGCCGCGGTGCGGGGAGCGGTGGAGGGGTCGGTGAAGAGGAGGTGCATGCCGAGGAAGACGGCGATGGGGACGTAGGCGTCGTAGAAGTAGTAGACGCCGGTCGCCGTGAACCAGGCGAGGCCGAAGAGCCACGTCGCGGCCACCGCGGCGAGGGTCATCGACGTGACCCCGAAGAGGTACTGGCCGGGCAGGGCCACGAGGAAGATCCACAGGTACATGTGGGGGGGAAAGAACTGGGAGACGGCGATGTCCTGCCCCCGGGTCAGGTCGCTCGTGCCGGTGGCGAGGAGGGCGGCGCCGAAGACGGCGAGGGCGAATGCGGCGGGGTTGAAGACGTGGGTCCGGCGCCCGTCGCGCTCCCACCGGATGAGGGCCTTGGCCGCGAAGGCGAACGCCACGAGCAGGAGCTGGAGATGGAACCGGTCGTCGGCGAACCACAGGAACAGGTTGATGCTGAAGACGACGGGGACGGGGCCGAAGCCGAGCCGGCCCGCCTCGCCCCGCGACCACGCGAGGAGGAGGTCGAAGGCGTAGGCGAAGAGGACCTGGGCGGCGATGAGGGCGGCGGCATCGCCGACGGGGGGCCAGTGCCAGCCCCAGTAGAGGAAGACCGATGCCTGGGCGCAAGCCTGAACGTAGTGCTGGGGCCGCGGGTCGATCTCGAGGGTCAGGCGCCCCCCGCGGCGGCCCGCCCACAGGCAGAGCCCGGCGCCCCACGCCGCGAGGAGGGACGCCGCGCCGAGCAGGGAAGCGGCGACGACGGGGTGCCGGCCGGCCCCGGCGGGAGCGCACGCCGCGAGGCCGAGCGCGAAGGCCCCCGCGAGCGCGAAGCCGAGCGTCGGCGGGAGCGCGAGCGGCCGACGCGCCGGACCGACTTCGGGGGGCATCCCTTCACTTCCCTTGGCCGGACGCCTCACTCCAGCGCCTGCACCGCGGCGCGCAGCTCGGTCAGGGGCAGGGCCCGGATGGGGGTGCGCGGCACTTCACGCCAATCTACCACCTTCGGGGCCCTCGCGCGCCGGCCGGGGCCGGCCGGGCTACCGGCCCCACAGGTAGTTGATGAAGGACAGGTTGCCGGCCGAGGTGGTGCTTTCGGAGAGGAGGAACGTGCGCTCTTCCGGAGTCAGGTCGGGATGCTCGACAGCGAGAGCCGGTCGTCGATGTCGACCCGGAAGTAGTCGGCGGTCAGCGTGAACGGGCCGGTGTCGACGACGAGGCCGGCCGCGGCGGCCCCCGCCCCCACCGCCACGCCGGCCGCAGACCGTCTGTGGCGCGAGGTCGCCGCGCCATGGGAACGCCGATAGATCGGCCTGACCGCCGTCCGCGCGGCGGCGCCGATTCCCCGCGACGTCCGGCTGGACCGAAGTGTCGGAGCCCCGGCTGGACTCCATCCGGCCCGCCGTGACAGAGGCCGCGGCGTCCCGCGGCCTCTGTCTTCAGGTCGCGCGGCTACGAGCCCCACCCGAAGCCGATGCGGGTGTAGTAGTAGCCGCCGTTGAAGCCGAACGGCCCGAACTGGCCGTAGCGGTTGCCGACACCGTCGATGGCGTACGGATTCTCGTCCGGGTACGTGTTCAAGACGTTCTGGGCGCCGATCGAGAGCGTGGCGTTGTTGAACGGGAAGCTGATCTCGAGGTCGACCAGCGGCTTGCCGGGATACAGCGGATACAGGTACGAATTGGCCGCCCCCAGATAGTTGCGCGCATCTTCGCGGTCCCAGTAGGAGCCGTAGTAGTGCAGGCGGGCCATCAGGGCCCAGCGGTCGGCGGCGTGGTTGACCCCGATGTTCCAGCGCGACCTCGGCAGCCCCAGGGTCAGCGCCGCGATCCGGTCGGCGTCGATATTCTCGGGGTTGAAGGCAGTGACCTCGGTGTCGGTGAAGTTGAAGATGCCGCTGAACGTCGTCCGTCCCCCGATCGCGGGCGGGGTCCAGGTGGCGACCAGGTCGAGCCCCTGCGTCCGGGTCGAGAAGTCGTTCACGAAGAAGCGGAACACGGCCAGGTTGCCCGCTTCCGCAAATCCCTCGGCGAGCAGCGTGGCAACCTCGACCGGCGAGAGCGTGTAGTTCCTGCTGATGGTGAGCCGGTCGGACACGTTGATGCGGAAGAAGTCGGCGGTGAAGGTGAACGGCCCGGTGTCGACGACCGACCCGAGCGAGTAGTTGATCGACTGTTCCGGCTGCAGGGGCACCCCGCCCCGAAGCGCCGCGACCGGGGAGGTGGACGGAATCGTGCCGTTGTTGACCAGATCCTGGATCTCGTAGTCGAACTCGGTCGTCACGTTCAGCACGTTCTGCTGGCCGGGGGTCGGGGCGCGGAAGCCGCTGCTCACGGCGGCGCGCATGGCGAAGATGTCGGTGAAGCCGTACCGCCCCGACAGCTTGCTGTTCATGGTGGTGCCGAAGCTGTCGTAGAAGTCCTCGATGCGGACGGCGGCGCCGAGGTTCCACTCGTTGTCGACGCCGTGAATCTCGATGTCGCCGTACCCCGCGACGTTGGCGCGATCCCAGGTGCCGGCGTTCTCGGGCCGGGTGCCGTTGTAGCCGTTGGAGGCCGAGCTGAAGCCCTGTGCGCCGTACGGCCCGATGGCCCACGACGCCGGGTCGCCCGCGCCGAGGTGGTACTGCTCGTTCCGCCACTCGAGGCCCCCGGCGACGTTGATCATGTCGCTGGCCGCGTACGACATGTCGGCGTTGAGGCTGGTCTCGGTCTGCTGCAGCAGGTTCGGCTCGAAGCTGGTGGGGCTGTCGGGGCCGAGCGAGGCGTTGACGGTGTCGTAGATGAAGGTCTGCACGTGGTTGCGGCCGGTGCTGCCGCTGATGTCCCAGTTGAGCCCGGTCATCGTGGTCCCGCGCACGCCGGAGACCAGCGAGAAATCGTAGACGTCGCCGCCGAACTGCGGCGTGAATCCGCCCGGCAGGCCGTCGGGCGCGCCGAGGAAGGGCTGGTGGAAGGTGAAGCAGTTCGGGTTGTTGCGGACCTGGGAGAAAGCCGCCGGGTCGGGCGTGCCGTTGGTGATGTTGACCGTCGGGCAGTTGGCCGACCCCATGCCCTGCGCCGCGAGCACGTCGCCCACCAGCAGCGTCTGGCCGCCGTCGACCGAGTACACGTTGCCGCGGTTGTTGGGGTTCCGGAAGTAGAAGCCGCCGGTCACCTTCTTGCTTGCGTAGTTGGCGTGGCCGTAGAACTCGGCCCGGTCGCCCCCGGTGCCGAAGTTGGCGAACAGCTTCAGGTCGTCCTCGATCAGCGGCGAGCCCCAGACGCGCGACGTGTCGCGCACGAACGTGTTGCCGCCGTCGATGACCGCCTGCGTGCCGCCGTCGTTCACCGCGCGGTTGGTCGGCTGGGTGCCGCCGTACTCCAGGCTGAGGTTCAGGAACCCTTCCGGACCCAGCGGCAGACCGGTGTTGCCGGCGAACGTGAAGCCCGGCGCGTTGCCGCCGATGCCGTTGCACGAGCGGCCGACGGCGCCGCACGTCGCCGCGTCGCCGTCGTTCCCGTCGAAGTACCGGCCGGTGCGGAACTCCATGCTGCCGCCCGAGCGCGCGTTCTTGAGCTCGAAGTTCATGACCCCGGCGATGGCGTCCGAGCCGTACTGGGCCGCCGCGCCGTCGCGCAGCACCTCGACCTGCCGCAGGGCGATCGACGGGATGGCCGACAGGTCGGGTCCCTGCGCGCCGTCGGCGACGCCGTTGCCCAGCCAGGCGATGACGGCGGCGCGGTGGCGGCGCTTGCCGTTGACCAGGATGAGCGTGTGGTCGGGCGCCATGTTGCGCAGGTTGGCCGGCCGCACGATGGTGGCGGCGTCGCTGATGGGCTGAGTGTTCACGTTGAACGACGGGACGACCGTCCGCAACTGGTTGGTGAGGTCCACGTCGCCCTGGCTCGTGAAGTCCTCGGCGCGGATGACGTCGACCGGCACCGGGGAAGCGGTGACCGACCGCGGTTCCGCCCGCGTCCCGACGACCGCGACCGTTTCCTGGAGCAGCACGCCCATCTGGACGTCGAGGGTGACGGGAAGGCCGGGCTCGACCACGACGCCGGCGCGGGCGGCGGTGCTGAACCCCGGCAGGACGAACGTCACGTCGTACGACCCGGGAAGGAGCGCGTCGAACGCGAACGAGCCGGTACCGTCGGTGAAGGCGGTCGTGACCTCGCCGGTGGCCTGGTTGAGCGCCTCGACCGTCACGCCGGGCAGCACGCCGCCGGTCGTGTCGGTGACGGTGCCGCTGATGGAGACGTCCTGGCCGTGCGCGGCGGCGGGCGCGAAGGCGAAGGCGGCGAGGGCGGCGACGGCGAATGCAAGGAAGGGGACTCGGGTGGGCTTCCACCTGCTGGTCATCGGCATTCCTCCTGATGGCCGCACACGATCAAGTCTGTGACGGCCACGGGATCGCGGGCTGGTACTAGAGGATCAATGGTGACATTCTACTAGCCAACGGCGCGAACGTGAAGCGGTTTATGATATGACATCCCCCGGACACAGGCGACGGGTTCGCGGCCGCACCGCCTCGTGGGGCGATTCTCACCGGGGGGACCGGCTGCTTCCGGGCGCCGATGGTCACCGCCGCGCCGTCGGCGTCGACGGTCACTCGACGTCGACGACGGGCCGGCCCGCGGCCGCCGCTTGCCGGCGACCCGCTCCGGTGTTACATTGTCGACATGGGCCGTGCGGACCGCATCACAATCCTGCTGTCGGTGGCGGCCCTCTGCGTCACCATCATCGGCACCTCGTGCTCGACGAACGCGCGCATCGACGACCTCGGCGCCCGCATGGGCGAGATGAACGCAAGCCTGAACGCCCGAATCGACGACCTGGACACGAGCCTGAACGCCCGAATCGACGACCTGAGCGCGAGCCTGAACGCCCGAATCGACGACTTGCGGGCGGCGGTCACGGCGCAGATCGCCGCCATGAACGCCCGTATCGACGCCTTGGACCGGGACCCCGCGACCTGCGCGCCATCGTGATCGACGCCGTCAAGGCCCCCGCGCCCGCCGCGGACTGACCCCCGCCCCGCGCCCCCGGCTGCTCTGAGGCAGCTTCTTCGAGCTTGCGAGGGCGGCGTACCGTTTGTCGGCCAAGGGCCGCCCCCACCGCCCGATTACCCGGCCGGACCGGCTACCATACGCGGGCATGAGAGGTGCACGCATCCGCATGGCGGCCGCCGTCGTCGCCCTCGGGCCGGCCCTGGCGGCGGGCGCGGCCGGCGCCCGGACCGCGGCCATCGAGGGCGCGGTGGCCGACGCCACCGGCCTCGCGCTGCCGGGGGTGACGGTGGAGGCGCGCGCGGCGGGGGGCGCGGAGGCATGGACCGCGGTCACGGGAGCGGACGGGCGGTTCGCGATGGCGGCGCTGCCGCCGGGCCTGTACGACGTGACGTTCACCCTGCCCGGCTTCCGCACCGTCGTGCGCGGCGGGGTGTCGGTGGCCGAGGGGGCCGTGGCCGCCCTCGAGGTCGAGATGGCGGTGCAGCTCGAGGACCGGGTGGTGGTGGTGGGCAGCCGGGCCCGGCCGCGGTCGGTGACCGAGTCGGCGGTGCCCATCGACGCCATCCCCTTCGAGGACTTCGTCGCCCAGGGCGACACCGACGTCGGCGACCAGCTCAGGACCCTGGTGCCGTCCTGGAACGTCAGCCCCACGCAGGTCGGCGACGGGGCGCGGCTCATCCGCCCCGCCACCCTGCGCGGCCTCGCCCCCGACCACACGCTGGTGCTCGTGAACGGGAAGCGCCGGCACCGGGGCGCGGTCATCACCTGGATCGGCAACGGCGTCGCCGACGGGGCGCAGGGGCCGGACATCTCGAGCATCCCGTCGATCGCGCTGCGGCAGGTCGAGGTGCTGCGCGACGGGGCGGCGGCCCAGTACGGCTCGGACGCCATCGCCGGCGTGCTGAACTTCCTGCTGAAGGACGACCGGTCGGGGGGCAGCCTCGAGCTGCACACCGGGGGCCACGCGGCCGGCGACGGCGGCACCTGGACGGTGGCCGGGAACACGGGGCTCCCCCTCGGGGAGAACGGCTTCGCGAACCTCAGCCTGGAGTACGGCGAGACCGGCGCCACCAGCCGCAGCGTGCAGCGCGACGACGCCGCCGCCCTCATCGCCGCCGGCAACACCCACGTGGCCGACCCCGCCCAGATCTGGGGGTCGCCGAGCGTCGACGACAACTTGAAGCTGTGGGGCAACTTCGGCCACCTGTTCGCGGGCGGCGTGCAGGCGTACGGCTACGCCAATTACGCGCGCCGGACGGTGGAGAGCGGCTTCTTCTTCCGGAACCCCAACACGCGGTCGGCCGTCTTCAGCGCCGACCAGGGGCGCAGCCTCCTCGTCGGCGATGTCCTCGACGCCGCCGACGGGGTGCCGGACGGCTCGGCCGGCTGCCCCGCGGTGCCGGTGACCGGCGCCCGGCCCGACGCGGCGGCAATCGCGCGGGTCTTCGCCGATCCGAGCTGCTTCTCGTTCCAGGAGCGCTTTCCCGGCGGGTTCACGCCGCGGTTCGGGGGCGACGTGCTCGACGCATCGGCCGTGGCGGGGCTGCGGGGCGAGCTCGCGGGGGGCCTGCTGTGGGACGCGAGCGCGGGCGTGGGGTCGAGCACCGCCGACTTCCACATCCACGACACCGTCAACGCCTCGCTGGGGCCGGAGAGCCCCACCGTGTTCGACCCCGGCGCCTACCGGCAGGACGACGTCGGGGTGAACCTCGACCTCAGCTACCCCGTGAGCGACCGCGTCAACCTCGCGGGCGGGGCCGAGTGGCGGAACGAGCGGTTCGAGATCGGCCTCGGCGACGAGGCGTCGTGGCGCATCGGGCCCTACGCGGCGCAGGGCTTCAGCGCGGGGTCGAACGGCTTTCCCGGGTTCAGCCCCATCGCGGCGGGGACGTGGAGCCGCGCCGCCGCCGCCGTCTACGGCGACCTCGAGGTGCGGGGCGGGGACGACGCGTGGACCCTGGGGAGCGCCCTGCGGCTGGAGAGCTTCGAGGACTTCGGGGCGGCCACGAACGGCAAGCTGTCGGGACGCGTCCGGCTGGCCCCCGCCGCCGCCCTGCGGGCGAGCGCGAGCACCGGGTTCCGGGCCCCGACGCCGGGCCAGCAGAACGCGTTCAACGTCACCACCCAGTACGACCACACGTTGATGGACCTGGTGAACAACGGGACCATCCCGTCGACCTCGCGGGTGGCCCGGCTGCGGGGCGGCGAGCCGCTCGATCCCGAGCACTCGGTCAACTTCACGGCCGGCGCGGTCGTCGACGCGGGGGCGTTCAGCCTGACCGCCGACTACTTCCGCATCCGCCTCTCGGACCGGCTCGCCCTGACCCAGCTCTTCGAGCTCGACCCCGCCGAGGTCGACGCCCTCGTCGCGGAGGGGGTGACGAGCGCCGCCAACCTGCAGAACTTCCGTTTCTTCACCAACCACTTCGAGACGGTGACGCAGGGCCTCGACCTCGTCGCGAGCTGGGCGCCGGCCCGCCTCGGGGGGCGGACCGCGTTCGGCCTGCTCCTCAACCGCACCGACACCGCCGTCGCCCGCTTCGACCCCGCGGTGCTCGACGACACGCGCATCCGCCAGCTCCGGGAGGCGGTGCCGGGCACGCGGTGGACCGCCACCGTGCGCCAGGCCGTCGGCGCCTGGAGCCTGCTGGGCCGGGTGAGCTGGTACGACGAGTGGTTCGACGCGCGCGACCTCTACCTGTACCACGGCGACGCCGTCGTCGACCTCGAGGCCTCGTATCCCGTCAACACGTCCACCACCCTGACCATCGGCGGCCGCAACGCCTTCGGCAACGACCCCGAGGAGAACCCCATCGCCCGCGAGAAGGGCAACCGCTTCAGCGCCCACACCCCGTTCGGCTACAACGGCGCGTTCTACTACCTGCGGCTCAACTACGGCTGGGCGTCGGCGGGTTGAACCCGACGCCGGCTGGCGACGTCCCGGCGGCGGAGCCCCGCACGGATTCGGGCGGACGCGTCGACGAGGAGGGTAACGGACCGAACGCCTCGTCGAGATGCTCGTCGTGGTTCTCTGCCGAATCGGGGCGTCCGGACCGGTACCGGCCGGCCAACTCCAGCGCGAGGCGGACGAGCTCATGGCGATCGGCGACAAGGCGGTGCGTCGGGAGGCTGCGCTTCACTCATTGCGGATTTGCATGCGAAACCATGATGTCATGATAGCGGTGGGTTCCGCGGCGACCGAGGACGGACAAGTCAATGCCGGTGCGGCAGGTGATCGACCAGGGCGGGGTGCCCGTCAGGATCTTCACCGACGACGTCGACCGCCAGTCGATGGAGCAGCTCGCGGCGGTGTCGCGGCTGCCCGTCGTGGTGGGGCACGTGGCCGCGATGCCCGATGTGCACGTGGGCATCGGGGCGACCATCGGGTCGGTCATCCCCACCCGGCGCGCGCTGATTCCGGCCGCGGTGGGGGTCGACATCGGCTGCGGGATGGCCGCGGCCCGGCTGACGCTCGACGCGGCGCGGCTGCCCGACTCGCTGCGCGGGGTGCGCGAGGCGATAGAGGACGCGGTGCCGGTGGGGTTCGCGGCCCACGGCGAGCCGGTGGCGGACCCCGGCGTGCTGAAGGCGCTGCGGCCGGGCTTCGAGCGCATCGTCGAGCGGCACCCGAAGGTCGGCTCGCTGGTGCGGGACGTGCGCGCGAAGTGGCCGCGGCAGCTCGGCACCCTCGGCGGCGGCAACCACTTCATCGAGGTGTGCCTGGACGAGGCGGACCGGGTGTGGGTGATGCTGCACTCGGGCAGCCGGGGCACGGGCAACGCGCTGGGCCGCTACTTCATCCGGCTCGCGAAGCGCGACATGGAGCGGCACCTCGCGCGGCTGCCCGCGAAGGACCTCGCTTATCTGGAGGAAGGCTCGGACCACTTCGCCGACTACGTCGACGCGGTGCGGTGGGCGCAGCGCTACGCCCTCGAGAACCGGCGCCTGATGATGGCGCGCATCCTCGCCGCCCTCGCGACCCGCCTGCCGCCCTTCCGGGTGGACGGGACGGCGGTGGAGTGCCACCACAACTACGTGGCCGAGGAGCGTCACTTCGGCGAGGCGGTGTACGTGACCCGCAAGGGCGCGATACGCGCGGGGCGCGGCGAGCTGGGCATCGTCCCCGGCAGCATGGGGGCGCGGTCTTACATCGTGCGCGGGAAGGGGTCGAAGGAGGCGCTCGACTCGTGCGCCCACGGGGCGGGGCGGCGGATGAGCCGGTCGCAGGCGAAGGCCGCCTACACGGTGGCCGACCTCGAGCGCCAGACGGCCGGCGTCGAGTGCCGGAAGGACCGCGGCGTCATCGACGAGATACCCGGCGCCTACAAGGACATCGACGCCGTCATCGCCAACTCGTCGGACCTCGTGGACGTGGTGCACACGCTGAAGCAGGTGGTGTGCGTGAAGGGGTGAACGCGCGCGGTTGCGCCGTCGCCGGGCATGGGGGATGATCCGCAGCACGCTGACGAGCGGCGGAAGAAGGAGACAGGGCGATGCGAATGTGTTGTGGCTGGCGATTGGCGCTGGCGTGCGTGGCCGGCGCGAGCCTGCTGCTGGCCGGGCTCGCGTTCGGGCAGCCGGCAGAGCGTGAGTGGGAGCCGATTACCGAGGAGCGGCTGCTGAACCCCGAGGACGGCGACTGGCTGAGCTACCGGCGCACGTACGACGTGACCGGGTTCAGCCCGCTGGACCAGATAAACCGCGACAACGTCGCCGACCTGCGCCTCGTGTGGGCGTGGTCGATGAGGGACAACAGCCGCTGGGTGCCGACGCCCATCGTCGCCAACGGGCTGATGTACGTGTCGGAGGGCAGCGGCCGGGTGACCGCCTTCGACGTGGTGTCGGGCGACGTCGCCTGGGTGCACACCCGCAGCTACCCCGAGGACATCGAGCAGTCGCAGGCCCTGGGCCGGCACCGCGGGGTGTCGGTGCTCGGCGACACCGTCTACTGGGGAACGGCCGACGCGGCCCTCGTCGCCCTCGACGCGCGGACCGGCGAGCAGCGCTGGGAGGTGAGCACCGGCGACTACTCGACCGGCCTCGGCCACAGCCATCCCGCCCTGATCGCGGACGGCAAGGTGGTGCTGGGCTTCGCCGGCGGCGACCGGAGCGGCCGCGGCCAGGTGGTGGCCCACGACGCCGAGACCGGCGAGCACCTGTGGACCACCTACACGGTGCCGCGGCCGGGCGAGCCCGGCTACGAGACGTGGACCGAGCGCGAGGTGCCGCCCCTGGGCGGGCTGACCTGGAACACCATCAGCTACGACCCCGAGCTGGGGCTCGCCTACCTCGGCACGGGGCAGCCCACGCCGTGGGCCTCGACCCTGCGCGGCCCCGGCGACGCCCTCTACACCAACTCGATCCTGGCGCTCGACATCGACACCGGCGAGATCGAGTGGTACTTCCAGGTGGTGCCGGCCGACAACTGGGACCTCGACGCGACCCACGAGAGCATGCTCGTCGACCTCGTCATCAACGGGGTCGAGCACAAGGCGCTGATCGAGACGAGCAAGATCGGCTGGGGGGTGGTGCTCGACCGCGAGACGGGCCGGTTCATCAACGCGTTCCGCACCGGCTACGACAACATCATCGAGGGGTGGACCGACAACGGCAGCCCCATCTACAACCCGGCGCAGATCCCGACCCTGGACGACGTCGACTCGGACAAGGTGTTCGAGGTGTGCCCCCACTTCCACGGCACCCGGAACCTGAACTCGCCGAGCTTCAGCCCCGAAACCGGGCTCTACTACAGCGGCATCAACAACAGTTGCATGGACGTGACGTTCGTTTCCGAGGAGTACGTGCCGGGCCGCGTCTTCCGGGGCATGGGCAGCCGCACGAAGATGGTGCCGGGCTACGACTACATCGGCGAGTTCGTGGCGTTCAATCCGGTGACCGGCGAGCGGGCCTGGGAGTACCGCACGGAGAACGGCGCGGCGATGACCGCCTCGGCCCTCGCCACCGCCGGCGGCGTGGTCTTCGGGGGCACCGCCGACCGCCGCCTCTTCGCCCTCGACGCCGAGAGCGGCGAGCGGCTGTGGGAGACCCGGCTGAACGGCGACATCTCGGGGGCCCCGGTGACCTTCACCGTCGACGGGCGCCAGTACCTCGCGGTGGGGGCGGGCGGCCGCATCGGGCAGACCACCTCGTACGCGCGGTTCACCGGCACCACCCTGCCCCAGGGCAGCGGCGTGATGTGGGTGTTCGCGCTGCCGGAGTAGCGCGGGCGGCCGGGAGTCTGCGCCGTGGAACGGCGCCGTCCAGGCGCAGACTCACTGGCAAGGTGTCGGTCGGGCGCCAAGTGGAGGCCGTAGCGCGATCTCGCGGTCGCGTTCGGCGATGATTGGCGGGCTGGCCTCGGCCTGGAGTCAATCGAGAACCATGAAGTACCGGATCGCGCTCTTGCGGAGCGAGGAAGGGTACAGCGTGTCGGTTCCCGGGCTACCCGGCTGCTGGTCGCAAGGGGCGACGGAACAGGAGGCCGTGCAGAACATCCGGGTCGCCATCCCGGAGTACCTGGCTACGCGTGACGAGCTCCTCCAGGGCGCCACCATTCGGGAGATTGAAGTTGCCGGCTGAGCGATGCCGAAGATCCCGGGTGTGAACACACCAGGATGCGGTACGCGCCCTCGAGAAGGCGGGCTTTCGCGTCGCTCGGCAGGGCAGACACGTCGTGATGACGGATGGCAGTCGGATCCTGACCATTCCCGGGCACAATCCCGTCAACGCGTACACGATGGGCGGTATCGTTCGGGACGCGGGTCTCAGCGAGCAGCAGTTTCGCGACTTCCTGTAGGCGTACGACCAGCCCTCCAATCGTCGCCGCAAGGTCGCGCTGCGTCATGACGCTGGCGAAACGGGTAGCCGAGGCGGCCCGGCGGCTGGCCGAGGCGGGCATCGACGCGCGGGACGCCGCGTTCGACGCCGAGGTGCTCGCCCGTTCCGCGTTGGGCTGGGACCGGGCGACGTACCTGGCGCGGTGGCGGGAGCCGGCGCCGCCCGGGTTCGGGGACCGGTTCGAGCCCCTCGTCGCGCGGCGCTGCCGCCGCGAGCCGGTGACCCGCATCACCGGCCGACGGGAGTTCTGGGGACTCGACCTCGAGGTCACCCCGGCCGTGCTCGTACCGCGGCCCGAGTCGGAGCTGCTCATCGAGACGGCCCTCGCCCGGCTCGGGGATCGAATCGCGGCGTGGGCGTTGGCGGACGTCGGGACCGGCTCGGGCTGCCTCGCGATCGCTCTGGCCCGCGAGTTGCCCCGCGCCCGGGTGACCGCGACCGACATCAGCCCGGACGCGCTGGCGATCGCGCGCCGAAACGCGTCGCGGCACGGGATGGCGGACCGCGTGACGTTCCATCACACGGACCTGCTCGACGGCCTGCCGGGGCCCTTCGACCTCATCGTCTCGAACCCGCCCTACGTCCCCGACGCGGTCATCGACACCCTGGCCCCGGAGGTGCGCGACCACGAGCCGGCGGCGGCGCTGCGGGGCGGCCCGGACGGCCTCGACACGGTGCGGCGGCTGGTCGCAACGGCGGCGGACCGCCTGCGGCCGGAGGGGTGGCTGATCATGGAGATCGGGGTCGGGCAGAGCGCGGAAACCGCGGACACCGCGCGGGGGGCGGGGATGCGGGTGGTTGACGTTCGCCCCGACCTGCAGGGCATTCCCCGCGCGGTGGTCGCCAGGCCCGACGCGCCGTGACCCCGGTTCGCCGGCCGGGACACTCCCCGCGCGGTGGTGGCTCGGGCCGGGCCGGAGAGGGCCGCCGCCAGAGGATGATGGCGAAGGCGGGAGCCGAGTCGCACCAATACCGGCGGGCCGCCGTCTTGCGGCGTGACCCGCATCGGTCGGCGACGGCGGGACCCGGCTCCGCGGGCGACCGCGAGATGCGCGGCCCGGCCGGTCGTGCGCCGCCCGGCCGGTAGAATGAACGAGGTTCCGGTCGCCACGCGGGCGGCCGGGGACCCAACCCGGCCTCACGGGGAGCCGACGACATGGTCGAAGACTGTCTCTTCTGCAAGATCGTGCGCGGGGAGATTCCCGCGAAGATCCTCTACCGGGACGACGAGGTGCTGGCGTTCGAGGACATCAACCCCCAGGCGCCGTTCCACGTGCTGGTCATCCCCTGCCGGCACATCTCGACCCTGAACGACGCGGAGGCCGGCGACGAGGGCCTGCTCGGTCGCCTCGTCCTCTGCGCGGCGCGCCTCGCCCGCGAGCACGGGCATGCCGCCGACGGCTACCGCACGGTGTTCAACTGCAACCGCGGGGCCGGCCAGACCGTGTTCCACATCCACCTGCACCTGCTCGCGGGCCGCAGCATGGACTGGCCGCCGGGGTAGCCGGCAGCACCGGCGTGGTCCGACACCACGCTACTCCTGTTCATTCTGGTCGGCGGGATCGGCGGCCGGCAGCATGATGCGTTCGAGGGTCTCGAGTCGTTGCTCGACCTTGCCGAGGGCAATCTCGACCGCTCGCACGCGGTCGTCGAGGCGGCGGAAATCCGTGCGAAGCTCCGCGATTTCGGCGCGAATGGCGGCATTCTGCGCGCCCAGGCCGGCATTCTGGGCAAGGAGCAGGCCGCCAATCACGACCAGCAGCCCCCCCAGGGTACCGATGATCCACTTCGCATCGCTGCCGGGCACCTTCGAATCGTGGCATGCACCAGGCGCAAGCGCAAGCGGCGCCGCACCGCCTCGGGCCGGCTCGAGGCCACATGTCCCCCGCCTGTCCCCGCGCCAGCAGCAGCGGTTCGGCGGCCCGCACCACGGTACCGATGACCTGCCGCTCGTCCTCGGTCAGCACCTCGGCGGCGGGCGTGTCGGGCGCTCGTCCCCCGCCGATGAACCCCGCCGCATGCACTACAATGGCGGGATTACCCAATGGCTGACTGGAAGCACACCCTGAACCTGCCTCGGACCGACTTTCCGATGCGCGCCAACCTCCAGAAGACGGAGCCGGCGGTGATCGCGCGCTGGAACGAGATGGGGCTGTACGCGCGCATCCGCGAGCGCCGGGCGGGGGCGCCGCGGTTCGTGCTGCACGACGGCCCCCCCTACGCCAACGGGAAGATCCACATCGGGCACGTGCTGAACAAGGTGCTGAAGGACGTCGTCGTGCGGTCGCGGACCATGGCCGGGTTCGACGCGCCCTACGTGCCGGGCTGGGACTGCCACGGGCTGCCCATCGAGCTGAAGGTCGACCAGGAGCTGGGCGGGAAGAAGCGGCAGATGAGCGTGGCCGACTTCCGCCGCGCCTGCCGCCGCTACGCCCAGAAGTTCGTCGAGCGGCAGTCGGCCGACTTCCAGCGCCTCGGGGTGTCGGGGGACTGGGAGCGGCCGTACCGGACGATGACCCCCGACTACCAGGCGGCCATCGTGCGCGCCCTCGGCCGTTTCGTGGAGCAGGGGGTGGTGTACAAGGGCAAGAAGCCGGTGCACTGGTGCCTGCACTGCCGCACCGCGCTGGCCGAGGCGGAGGTGGAGTACGAGGACCA
The DNA here is from genome assembly GCA_965261285.1 of Vicinamibacterales bacterium. Lineage (GTDB taxonomy): Bacteria > Acidobacteriota > Vicinamibacteria > Vicinamibacterales > UBA8438 > JAJEEA01. The sequence goes on from OZ253457.1 coordinate 4,850,409, forward strand.
CCGGTCGCCGTCGATCTACGTCGAGTTCCCGATGCGGGCGGCGTCGGCGGCGGCGCTGGCCGAGAAGGAGCCGGCCCTGGCCGGGCGGCCGGTGTCGGTGCTCATCTGGACCACCACCCCGTGGACCATCCCGTCGAACCTGGCGGTGGCGTTCCACCCCGGCCTCGACTACGGGGTCTACGCGGTCCGCGACGGCGGCGGCGCCGGGGCCGGCGACGGAGCCGCAGCCGAGGCCGACGACGGAGCCGCGGCCGGAGCCGACGGCGGAGCCGCAGCCGGAGCCGACGGCGGAACCGCAGCCGGAACCGACGGCGGAGCCGCGGCCGAGGCCGACGGCGGAACCGCAGCCGGGGCCGACGGCGGAACCGCGGCCGGGTCCGACGGCGGAACCGCAGCCGGGGCCGACGGCGGAGCCGCAGCCGAGGCCGGCGCCGTCGTGATCATCGCCGAGGAGCTCCGGGACGCCACCGCGGCCGCCATCGGGCGCGACCTCGGCCCGCCCGTGGCCACCCTGAAGGGCCGCGACCTCGAGGGCGCGACGTTCCGCCACCCCCTCTACGACCGCGACTCGGCCGGCGTGCTCGCCGACTACGTGACCCTGGAGCAGGGCACCGGGGCCGTGCACACCGCGCCGGGGCACGGCGCCGACGACTACGCCACCGGGGTCCGCTACGGGCTCGACATCTACGCCCCGATCGGGCCGTCGGGCCGGTTCGACGACGACATCGGGGTGGTCGGGGGCGAGAAGGTCTTCGACGCCAACCCGAAGGTCGAGGCGGCGCTCGAGGAGGCCGGCCGGCTGTGGCACCGCGACACCGTGGACCACACCTACCCGCACTGCTGGCGCTGCCACCACCCGGTGATCTTCCTCGCCACCTGGCAGTGGTTCATCGCCATGGACACCGACGGGCTGCGGGAACGGGCCCTCTCCGCCATCCGGGAGGTCGAGTGGTTCCCGGGATGGGGCGAGGAGCGCATCCGCGGCATGCTCGCGAACCGGCCCGACTGGTGCATCTCGCGCCAGCGGTCGTGGGGGGTGCCGATTCCCGCCGTCTACTGCACCGCGTGCCGCGAGGCGGTGCTGACGACGGCCCTGACGGACCGGGCCGCCGCGGTGTTCGCCGAGCACGGGGCCGACGCGTGGTACGAGCGGGACGTCGGCGAGTTCGTCCCCCCCGACCTGCGGTGCCCCGAGTGCGGGGGGGCCGAGTTCGAGCGCGAGCGCGACATCCTCGACGTGTGGTTCGACTCGGGGTCGAGCCACCTGGGGGTGCTCTGCGACCATCCCGAGCTGGAGTGGCCGTACACCGTCTACCTGGAGGGCAGCGACCAGTACCGGGGCTGGTTCCACAGCTCGCTGCTGGTGGCCCTCGGCACGCGCGGCGCCGCCCCCTACCGGCAGGTCATCACCCACGGCTTCGTCGTCGACGAGACCGGCCGCAAGATGTCGAAGTCGATCGGCAACACCGTCGAGCCGCAGACGATCATCCGGCAGAGCGGGGCGGAGATACTGCGGCTGTGGGTGGCGATGGTCGACTACCGCGAGGAGGTGCGGATAGGCCCCCACATCCTCGACCGCATCGTCGAGGCGTACCGCAAGATCCGCAACACGCTGCGGATTCTCGCCGGCAACCTGTACGACTTCGACCCGGCGGCGGACGCGGTGCCGCGGAGCGAGCTGCTCGACGTCGACCGCTACGCGCTCGCCCGCTACGGCGAGGTGGCGTCGCGGGTGCTCGCCGCCTACGAGCGCTACGAGCTGCAGGCGGTGGTGCACACCGTCAACAACTACCTGACGGTGGACATCAGCGCGTTCTACGTGGACATCTCCAAGGACCGCCTCTACACGCTGGGCCCGAGGTCGCGCGGCCGCCGCTCGGCCCAGACCGTGCTGCACGCGATTGCCGGTGGGGTCACCCGGCTGCTCGCGCCGATACTGCCGGTGACCTGCGACGAGCTGTGGCGCCACCTGCCGGGGACCGACGCCGAGAGCGTGCACCTCGCCGACTTCCCCGCCGACCCCGGGTCGCTGGTCGACCGCGACCTCATCGCGCGGTGGGACCGGCTGCTCCGCCTGCGCGACGCGGTGAACGGCGAGCTGGAGAGGCTGCGGCAGGACAAGGTGGTGGGGACGTCGCTCGAGGCGGCGGTGACCCTGACCGCGGACGGCGGGCTCGCCGACCTGCTCGAGGCGCACCGCGACGACCTCGCGACCCTGTTCATCACGTCGGGGGTGACGTTGCGCGCGGGCGCGCCCGCGGACGACGGCGGCGGCGCCGTGCACCGCGACGGGGACGGCGGCGCCCGCATCGAGGTCGGCCGCGCCGCCGGGGCCAAGTGCCCCCGGTGCTGGCGCTGGGTGATGCCCCCCGGCGCCGGTCCCGACCCGACCGAGGCCGCGGTCTGCGCCCGGTGCACGAACGCGCTCGCGGACATGGCCGCGACGGTGGCGTAGGTGAGCAGCACGGGCTCCCGGAGGGTTGGCAGGGCGCCGGACGGAGACGCAGAAGCTTCGCGCCGGCGGAACCTCCAACGCGGGCGCGGGACGGAGGGCGCAGGAGTCGAGCGCCGGCGGAACCTCCAGCGCGACCACAAGGTGGCGCCGCGACCTTTCGCGGGCGGGATGGGCCGATGACCACCGACAAGCCGCCGCTCGCGGCAACCGCCGCCGACCACGGGGCCCCCGGTTTCCCGAGCCGGAACGTGCTGGCCGCGGCCAGCGTGGTCATCGTGGTGCTCGACCAGGTCACCAAGCAGATGGTGCGGGCGGGCATCGCGCTGTACGACTCGGTCGAGGTGATACCGGGCCTGCTGAACCTGGTGCACGTGCGCAACACGGGGGCCGCCTTCGGCTTCCTGAACCTCGCCGAGCTCCCCTACAAGCGGGTGCTGATGACGGGGATGGCGCTGGCCGCCCTCGCCGCCGTCGGCTGGTTCGCGTCGCAGGTCGGTCCGCGGGCGACGCTCGCGCGGGCCGGCCTCGCCCTGATCGTCGGCGGGGCCGTCGGCAACCTGATCGACCGGGCGCTGGTCGGCCATGTCGTCGACTTCGTCGACGTCTACTGGGGAAGCGTGCACTTCTGGGCGTTCAACGTGGCCGACTCCGCCATCACGGTCGGGGCCGGCCTGCTGATTCTGGACCTGATCCGGAGCCCCGACGATGTATCCACTGCTGTTTGAGCTCGGCCCCCTCAACATCTACAGCTACGGCGTGATCCTGGGCGGGTCGTACTTCCTTGCCCTGTGGTACGCCCTGCAGCGGGCCCGCCGCGCGGGGCTGGACGGCCAGCGCATCGTGGACCTGGGGATCGTGGGGATCATCAGCGCCGTCGTCGGGGCCAAGCTGATGCTGGTGGTGGTGGACTTCGACCGGTACGCCGCCGACCCCGCGCAGTTGACGGCGCTGCTGATGGCGGGCGGGGTGTTCTACGGCGGGCTGCTGCTGGCGGTGCCGATGTGCTGGTGGTACATCCGCCGGAACGGCCTGCCCCTGTGGACCACCTGCGACCTGTTCGCGCCGGGCATCGCGATGGCCCAGGGGGTGGGCCGGATGGGCTGCCTCCTCGCGGGGTGCTGCTTCGGGCGGCCGACGGAGGCGCCGTGGGGCATCACCTTCTCGAGCACGCTGGCCGCCGCCAACAGCGGCACGCCCCTCGGCGTGGCCCTGCACCCGAGCCAGATGTACGAGTCGATGGCGGTCCTCCTGATCCTGGCGGTGCTGCTCGCCGGCGAGCGCCGGTGGCGGGCGTTCCCGGGCCGGACGTTCTGGACCTACGTGCTGCTCTACGCGGTGGCCCGGATCGTGCTCGAGCTCTTCCGCGGCGACCCGCGGGGCATGGTGTTCGACACCCTGCCGACCTCGCAGTTCGTCTCGGCCCTGCTCGTACCCGCGAGCATCGTCATGCTCGTCCGCCTCGGACGGCGGGGCGCGGCGGCGGCCGAGGCCCCGGCGCCGCGGGCGAAGGGGCGCCGGTGAAGCGCGTTCGGTGTCCGAAGATCGGGACGTGACGCGCCACCAGCCCCCTCCGCCGCCGATGCCCCCCGCGGAAACGGAGCGCCTCGAGGTCACCGGCGACCATCACGGCGCCCGCCTCGACCACTTCGTCACCGCCGTCGTGCCCCGGCTCTCGCGGGCGCGGATTCAGCGCCTGATCCGGGACGGCCGCGTGCTGCTCAATCAGCGGACGGTCCGGGCGAGCCACGCGGTGCACGGCGGGGACGTGGTGGACCTGGAGGTCCCCCCGGCGGCCCCGGCGGCCCCGGCGGCGGAGGCCCTGCCCCTGGCGGTGCTGCACGACGACCCCGACCTCGTGGTGGTCGACAAGCCGGCCGGCATGGTGGTCCACCCCGCGGCCGGGCACGACCGGGGCACCCTGGTGAACGCCCTCCTGCACCACGTCGCCGGGCTCAGCGGCATCGGCGGCGAAGAGCGCCCCGGCATCGTGCACCGCCTCGACCGCGGCACCTCGGGGGTGATGGTCGTCGCCAAGCACGACGCCGCCCACGCCGAGCTGTCGCGGCAGTTCGCGGACCGCGAGGTGGAGAAGGAGTACCTGGGGCTGGCGTGGGGCCTGCTGAACGCGGGCCGGCGCATCGACGCCCCCCTCGGCCGCGACCCCGTCGACCGGAAGAAGATCTCGACCCGGGCCCGCCGCGCCCGCACCGCCGTCACCCGCATCACGGGAGCGGAGCGGCTGCGGGGCCTGACCCTGGCCACCATCGCCATCGCCACCGGCCGCACCCACCAGATACGGGTCCACCTCGCGAGCATCGGCCACCCCATCGTCGGCGACGCCCTCTACGGCGGAGTCCGCCGCCACCTTGCGGCCGACCACCGGGCCCTCGCCTCGCTCGATCGGCCGTTCCTGCACGCCTGGCGCCTCGCGTTCACGCACCCGCGCGACGGCCGCCGGGTCGAGTTCGAGGCGCCGCTGCCGGCCGACCTGCAGGCGGTGCTCGACGACCTGCGGCGGCGGCGCCGGCACGAGAGCGACGGTTGAAGACTACTGGACGGTGCCGTGGACGCCGGGGGCGTCGCCGCCGGTCCCGGTCACGGCGGGCCGGGCGGCCGGGGGCTGCAGGACCCGCTCGAGCACCTCGTCGATGGTGGAGACGAGGTGGATGGTCATGTCGCGGCGGAGGTCGTCGCTGAGGTCCTCGTCGACGTTCTTCTCGTTGCGCTTCGGCAGGAGCACCTCGGTGACCCCGTGGCGGCGGGCCGCGAGCACCTTCTCCTTGATGCCGCCGACGGGCAGGACACGGCCCGACAGGGTGATCTCGCCGGTCATCGCGACGTCGCCGCGCACCGGCCGGCCCGTCAGCTCGGACGCCACCGCGGCGGCCATCGTCACCCCCGCCGAGGGCCCGTCCTTGGGGATCGCGCCGGACGGGACGTGGAGATGGATCTCGGCGTCCTGGTAGAAGGCGGCGTCCACCCCGTGGGCGGCCGCCTGGCCGCGGAACCACGAGACGGCGGCGCGGGCCGACTCCTTCATCACGTCGCCGAGGTGCCCGGTCAGGGTGAGGGTGCCCTTGCCGGGCATGCGGGTGGCCTCGACGAAGAGCACGTCGCCGCCGGCCGGCGTCCACGCCAGTCCGAGGGCCACGCCGGGGTTGCGGGTCCGCTCGGCCACCTCCTCGTCCTCGAAGCGCGGCGCCCCGAGCATGTCGCCGACGGTGTCGGGGGTGATCTCGACCGGCGCGTCGTTCCCCTCGGCGTGCCGGCGCGCCACCTTGCGGCACAGGGCGCCGATCTCGCGCTCGAGGTTCCGCACCCCCGCCTCGCGGGTGTACCCGTGGACGACGGCCCGCAACGCCTCGTCGGAGAACGCGATCTGCTCCCCCGTCAGGCCGTGGTTCCCGACCTGCCGCCCGACGAGGTGCTCCCGCGCGATCTGCAGCTTCTCGTCCTCGGTGTAGCCGGGCAGCTCGAGCACCTCCATGCGGTCGCGCAGGGGCGGGGCGATGGGATCGAGCACGTTGGCGGTGGTGATGAACAGCACCTCGGAGAGATCGAACGGGACGTCGAGGTAGTGGTCGCGGAACGTGTTGTTCTGCTCGGGGTCGAGCACCTCGAGGAGGGCCGACGAGGGGTCGCCGCGGAAGTCGGCCCCCAGCTTGTCGATCTCGTCGAGGATGAAGACGGGGTTCTTCGACTCGGCCCGGCGCAGCCCCTGGATGACCTGCCCCGGGAGGGCCCCGATGTAGGTGCGCCGGTGCCCGCGGATCTCGGCCTCGTCGCGCATGCCCCCGAGCGAGACGCGGACGAACTTGCGGTCGAGCGCGCGCGCGATCGACTTCGCGAGCGAGGTCTTGCCGACCCCCGGGGGGCCGACGAAGCAGAGGATGGGCCCCTTCATGGCCGGGTTCAGCTTGCGCACCGCGAGGTACTCGAGAATGCGGTCCTTGGCCTTGTCGAGCCCGCTGTGGTCGTCGTCGAGCACCTGCCGGGTGCGCGGGAGGTCGATGACCTCGTCGGTCCGCACGTTCCAGGGCAGGACCACGAGCCAGTCGAGGTAGGTCCGCGACACGGTGTACTCGGCCGCCGCCACCGGCATGCGGGACAGCCGGTCGAGCTCGCGCAGTGCCTCCTTCTGCACCGGCTCGGGCATGCCGGCGGCCTCGATCTTCTCCCGGATCTCCTCGATCTCCTTGGCGTGCTCGTCGTCCTCGCCCAGCTCCTTGCGAATGGCCTTCATCTGCTCGCGCAGCAGATACTCGCGCTGGCTCTTGCCGACCTCGGACTGCACCTCGGACTGGATCTTGGAGCCGAGCTCGAGGACCTCGAGCTCCTTGATGAGCATGCGGTTCAACTGCTCCATCCGCTGGCGGACGTCGAGGGTGCCGAGCACCTCCTGGCGGATCGAGGTCTGGATGGTGGTCAGGCTCGAGGCGATGAAGTCGGCGAGCTTGCCGGGGTCGGTGATGTTGCCGGCCAGCGCCTGCAGGTCGTCGGACAGCAGCGGCGACAGGGAGACGACCTGCTGGAAGTTGCCCTTGACGTTGCGCTGCAGGGCGTCGATGGCGAGGCGGTCGGAGTCGCGCAGGACCTCCGCCGCCGCCCGCACCCGGGCCCGGATGTACGGCTTCGTCGCCAGCAGCTCGTCCAGGTGGAGGCGCGACTGCCCCTGCACGATGAGGCGCAGGGTGCCGTCGGGCAGCTTGAACATCTTGTGGATGTGGGTCAGGGTCCCGACGGCGTACAGCTCCTCCCGGGTGGGCTCCTCGGTGCCCGGCTCGAGCTGGGTGAAGACGCCGACGAGGCGGCTCTCGGCGATGGCCTCCTCGATGAGCTGCACCGAGCTCTCGCGGGCCACCGCGAGGGGCATGAAGGAGTTCGGAAAGAGGACCGTGTCGCGCAGGGGCAACACCGGCAGCTCGGACGGTATCGGCACGGGGCCGGAACCGTCCTCGAGCAGCTCGGGCTCGTCGCTCATCGTGTGGTTTCTCCCGGTTCCCTCCGGACCCTCGGCCGGCGGGCGCGCCCACTCCCTCGGGTCCCCGGGAGAGTGTAGCAGCCCTCGTGCGACCAGGCGCGGGCCGGCACGAGGGCCGCCGCCGGCGCCCGCGGCCGCGGGCGCCGGATCCAGGCACGTGGATCAGCTCGACGGCGGGCCGAAGAGCGACACCGCCTTGCCGCGCATCTCGATCGTCCGCTCGCGGTCCAGCTCGACCTCGTGCATCTCCTCGCAATCACGGCAACGCGCCGCGAACGGCAGCGCCCGCAGCCGCTGGCCGGCTATCTCCTCGCCGCACTCGTAGCAGTAGCCGTAGGTGCCTTCCTCCAGCCGCTCGAGGGCCGCGTTGATCTTGGTCAGCGTCTCGGTCTTCATCTGGAGCAGGGCGAACTCGATGTCCTCGTGGATGTCCGCTTCCGGCATTCCGTTCACGTCGGTGAGGCGGTGCCCCCCCGACCGCGTCGCGTCGGCGCGCACGTCGCGAATCTTGTCCTTCACCGCGCCCGCGAGCTCGTCGCGGCGCTCTTCGAGCATGCGGCGCAGCTCGTCGAACCGCGCTTCCGTCATGCCGCGTGCATGGGTGTTCATGTTGTGGCCCCTCCCAAGCCTCGCTGGAGTTGCACGAGTCGTCTCGGCTTCAACGCCTCCAGAGCGGCCCGCGCCGTCGTCCGACCGCGAGCCCCGGAGTTTCTTGAAGCAAATTAGATGCCAAGTCCTCGCAACCGGTACACCAGCCGCCTCACCCGCTGAAACGAAGTGACTCGCGCTGGAATCCGAACCGCGAGAGGAGCAGATGGCCGCTCCGTCGAGCTGCGCTCACCGATTCCAGCGCTCTGCTGGCGCCATGGAAACCCCGCTCGTAAATGCTTAGACGACGATTTGTCCCGTACGGTTTCAACGCGTCGAACCGACTGTCATCGGAACAGGACGCGGGGGACGGCGCCGGACCCGTACGGCGACGACGGGAGGCCGGCCGCCCGGCGTGCGCCGGGAGTCGCGGGGATGTAGAATGCGCCGGAAGGGCTCCCCGGAAGGGGAAAAACGCGACAAGAACGGGGACCGGCACCCGACCCGGCAACCCGTTCCGACCGGCGCGGCGGAGCTTCCGGGGCCGGCCGGCGGCGCCGGCCGCGCCCTCGACCAAGCATGAGCGCACCTGTCTGTCCCCTGTGCCGGCGACGCCGGGCGCGGCGCACGTGTCCCGCCCTCGAACGGGAGATCTGCACCGTCTGCTGCGCCACGAAGCGGTTGACGGAGATACGCTGCCCCCCCGAGTGCCGCTATCTCGCGGCGGCGCAGAGCCACCCCCCCGCGGTGGTGCAGCGCCGGCAGGAGCGCGACGCCCGCTTTCTCCTGCCCATCGTGGCCGGCCTCGAGCCGCGGCAGTACGAGCTGTTCTTCTTCGTGCAGCAGGTGCTGCACGGCATCGCCCGCGCCGGCCGGCTGCCCGTCGACGACCGCACGGTGCGCGAGAGCGCCGAGGCCCTGGCGAAGACCTACGAGACCGCGAGCAAGGGCATCATCTACGAGCATCAGGCGTCGTCGCCGCCGGCCGAGCGCCTGTCGCAGGAGCTCAAGCCCCTGCTCGACGACCCCCCCGCGGCGGGCGGCCCCAAGGCCGGCGAGCGCGACGTGGCGTCGGTGCTGCGGTGTGTCGAACGGGCCGCGGCGGGGGCCGAGGCGGCCCTCGAGGGGGGCGGCCGCGCCTATCTCGAGCTGGCGGGCCGGCTGGCGAAGCCGGCGGCCGGCGGGCCGGCTCCGGCCCGCCGCGACGAAGCCGGCGACGAGCCCCGGATCATCGTTCCCTGACGGCGGGCCCTCCCGGCCACTTCCGGCCTCCGGGACCGGCGCCTCTGGTATACTTTCAGGTTCGGATTGCTGAAATCGGAATCGACATCATGGCAAAGCGTTGCGACATCTGCGGGAAGGGCCCGGCCGTCGGGCGGAACGTCAGTCACGCCCACAACGTCACGCGGCGACGGTTCGAGGCCAACATCCAGCGCGTTAAAGCGGTGATCGACGGCGGCGTCAAGCGCATCCGCGTCTGCACCCGCTGCATCCGCTCGAACCGGATCGTCAAGGCGGCGTAGCCGCCCCCCCCATGCCGCGCCAGGCCATCGAGACGGACGGCGCCCCGGCCGCCATCGGCCCCTACTCGCAGGCGGTGCGGGCGGGGTCGCTGCTGTTCGTCTCGGGCCAGATTCCCCTAGACCCCGCCACCGGCGAGGTCGTCGAGGGGGACGTGGCCGCCCAGACCCATCGGGTCATGCAGAGCCTCGGGGCCGTTCTCGAGGCGGCCGGGGCGAGCTTCGACGACGTCGTCCGCACCACCATCTACCTGACGGACCTCGGCTCGTTCTCCCGGGTCAACGAAGCGTACGGCAGCTACTTCGACGCCCCCGCGCCCGCCCGGGCGACGGTCGAGGTGGCGGCGCTGCCGAAGGGCGTCGAGGTCGAGATAGACGCCGTCGCGGACCTGGGAGCGCCCCCGGCCCGCGACGCCTGATGCTGCGCGCGCCATCCTGCGGCGCCGACTCCCGGCCCGCCCATCGTCGCCGGGCGATCTCGCGGTCGCCGGGCGACCTTGCGGTCGCCTTGGAGTTTCGCTGACGCGAAACTCCTGCACCGCGAGGATGCGGCCCCCCGGCCAACCTCCAGGGGCCCGCGCCGTCCTGCGGCGCCGACTCTCTACCCCGCGCTCATCACGCGCTCGACCTCGAGCACCCCCGCGACGGCGCGGACCACCTTGACGATGCGCTGGAGGTGCTTCAGGTCGGCGATCTCGATGGTGACGTTGATGCGTCCGTGGTGGTCGCTGCTCGTCGCCTCGATCTTGAGGACGTTGGTCCTGAGGCCGGCGATCTTCGACGTGACGTCGGCGAGCATCCCCTGCCGGTCCTCGACCTGAATGCCGAGCTGGACCACGAAGCCTTCCTCGTCGGCCTGCTTGTCCCACACCACGTCGATCCGGCGCTCGGGGTCGTAGAGGAGGTTGAGCACGTTGCGGCACCGGGCCGCGTGCACCGAGACGCCCTTGCCCCGCGTGACGTAGCCGACGATCTTCTCTCCCCGTATCGGGCTGCAGCAGCGGGCGCGGAAGACCATCAGGTCGTCGAACCCGCGCACCTTGACCTTGTCCTCGCTCGGACGCAGCACCCGGCGCACCACGGTGCCGATGGACCGGCCCCCGGTCTGCTCGTCGAGGTCGCTGGGGACCAGCTTGTCGAGCACCGACCGCGCCTGCACCTTGCCGTAGCCGATGGCCGCGAACAGGTCGTCGCCGCGCGCCACCTTGAACTCCTCGGCCACCCGCTCGACCGCCTCCGGCACGAGCACGGACCTGGCGCTGAGGTTGAACCGCCGCAGCTCCTTGTCGAAGAGCTTCCGCCCCAGCTCGACCGCGCGCAGCTTATCCTCGGCGTGGATGAAGTGCTTGATCCTGTTGCGGGCGCGTGACGTCACGACGAAGTTGAGCCAGTCGCGGCTCGGCGTGTGGCCGGGGGCGGTCACCACCTCGACGATGTCGCCGCTCGCGAGCCGCGTGCGCACCGGCACCATGCGGCCGTTCACCCGCGCCCCCACGCACTGGTGCCCGACGTCGGTGTGGACGCTGTAGGCGAAGTCGATGGGGGTGGCGCCGCGGGGCAGGGCCTTGACCTCGCCCCGGGGGGTGAACGTGTAGACCTCGTCGGGGTAGAGGTTGACCTTGAGGTCGTGGATGAACTCGCCGGGGTCGCGCAGCTCCTGCTGGAACTCGAGGAGCTGCCGCAGCCAGGCGAAGTGCTCCTCGTCGGGGTCGACGCCGACCCGCCCTTCCTTGTACTTCCAGTGGGCGGCGATGCCGTTCTCGGCCACCTCGTGCATCTCCTCGGTCCGGATCTGCACCTCGAACGGCACCCCGCCGTCGCTGACCACGGAGGTGTGCAGCGACTGGTACCGGTTGGCCTGCGGCATCGCGATGAAGTCCTTGAACCGGCCCGGCACCGGCGACCACGTCTGGTGGATGACCCCGAGGGCGGCGTAGCAGTCGTGGACCGACGCGGTGATGACCCGGAGCGCGACGAGGTCGTAGACCTGCTCGAGGGGGATGCGCTGCCGCTTGATCTTCCGGTGGATGCCGTACAACCGCTTGATGCGCGACTCGATGCGGGCGAACGGGACGCCGGCCGCGGCCAGCGTCCGCTCGAGGGTCTCGCGCAGCCCCTGGACCGTCTTGCGGGTGGCCTTGCGGCGCCGCTCGACCCAGGCCCGCGTCGTCTCGTAGCTCTTCGGGTCGAGGTGCTTGAAGGCGAGGTCCTCGAGCTCGTCCTTGACCTTCCGCATGCCCAGCCGGTGCGCGATGGGGGCGTAGATGTCGAGGGTCTCCTGGGCGATGATCAGGCGCCGCGCCTCGGCCAGGTGGTCGAGCGTGCGCATGTTGTGCAGCCGGTCGGCGAGCTTCACGAGGATGACGCGGATGTCGTCGACCATCGCGAGCAGCATCTTGCGGAAGTTCTCCGCCTGCCGCTCCTCGCTCGTCGAGAACGAGATGGAGCTGATCTTGGTGACGCCCTCCACGACGTGGGCGACGTCCGGGCCGAACAGGTCGCGCACGCGCTCGATGGTGGTCAGGGTGTCCTCGACGACGTCGTGCAGCAGCCCCGCCGCGATGGCCACGTCGTCGAGCCGCATGTCGGCGACGAGGGAGGCGACCTCGAGGGGATGGACGAGGTAGGGCTCGCCCGAGCGCCGCTTCTGGCCGGCGTGCTCGGCCGCCGAAAAGTCGTAGGCGCGGCGGAGGAGGTCGGTGTCGGCGTGCGGGTTCGAGGCCCGGGCCTTGTCGATCAGGGTGTCGAAGCTGTTCATCGGTGCGCCGAGCAGGATACCGCGGCTCGCCGGGTCCGGGAAAGGGCGCCCGCGGGCGCCCGCCGCGACGGGCAGGGGCGCATCCCCCGCCCGGGAGTCTGCGCCGCAGAAACGGCGCGGACTCCCGGCAGGGTTGGTTGGGCGCCCAGCCGAGCCGCAGGCGACGCCGGGCGGGCTGGGCCGGGTCCTTGACTTGACGTTTTTCGCTTCACTATACTGATCTGCCTTTCGTGGGCCGCGGCCGGTACGGGCGTGGCTCTCCGGCAGCGTACGTACCGTCCGTCCCGAACGGGCGGGAAACGCCCGAGAGGTGATGCTCGTTCGGAAGCGGGCCGAAACGCGGCCGCCGGTGTCCAAGACATCGACGGCAGCATCCGGTTGCCGCAGGGGAGAAGTCACGACCGACGGTGATGAAGGGGACCGCTATGCAAATCCGATCGCTCGCCATCAGACTCGTTCTCGTAGCCCTAGTGGCCCTGTCGACGTCATCCTGCTACATGCTCGACCAGCTTCGGGCGTTGCGCGTGATCAAGGACGCGCACACCCAGTACCAGCGCAGCGACTACGTGCTGGCGGCCGAGCTGTACGAGGAGGTCCTGGAGAACGACCCGGACCTGGTCGAGGCCTACTTCTACCTGGCCAACAGCTACGACCAGCAGTTCCGGCCGGCCCTGCGGGGCGAGCCGGAGAACGACGAGATGCTCGACAGGGCCATCGAGAACTACATCACGTCGGCCGAGCGCCAGACCTACCTCGAGCTGCAGACCCTGTCGCTGCAGTGGCTGGTGGAGGCCTACGGCCCCGACAAGGCGAACGACCCCGCCTCTTCCGAGGTCGTGCTGCAGACGATGATCGACACCGATCCCGAGAACCCGGACAACTACTACCGCCTCGCCCGGCTCTACGAGGACTCGGGACTCTACGACCAGGCCGAGGAAGTGCTGCTGGACATCACGGCGTCGCGGCCCGACGACCCGTCGGCGCAGCTCCAGCTCGCGGGGTACTACAACCGCAACGAGCAGTTCGACGAGACGATCGCGGCCCTTCGCCGACGCGCCGAGCTCGAGCCGGACAACCCGGAGGCCTACTACACCATCTCGACCTACTACTGGGAGAAGGCGTTCCGCGACTTCACCCTGGACGAGGACCAGGAGATGGAGTACGTCATGCTCGGCCTCGCCGAGACCGACAAGGCCCTCGAGCTGAACGCCGACTACGTCGAGGCCCTGACCTACAAGAACATCCTGCTGCGGATGCAGGCCAACCTGACCGACAACGTCCGCGAACGCGAGGACCTGATCGACCAGGCGGACGAGCTGCGTGACCGGGCCGAGGAGCTGCAGCAGCTCCGGAGCGGCGGCGCCGCCGGCGCCGGCGACTAGGAGCCCCCCCGCGCGGCCGGGGCGTGCGCCGCCCGGCCGTGGGCCCCCTTCAGGCCGGGTGCCGGTTCCCCTGGGACCGCACCCGGCCTCTTCGCGTACGACGAAGGTTGCGGGGCCGGCGCAGGGCTGTTCCCTTCCCGTGGCCTGCACCGGCCGCAGGCGCCTGCCCTTCCCGTCTCGGCGCTGGGACTCCCCCAACCCGCGCTACAGGTCTGTTCTTCGACAGGACTCACACCCTGTACGACCATCGTCAGCGCCATGCCGGCGGCCGATCAGGACGGACCATCCGACCAGGAAAGCACTTTCCCCGATACGACGATCGACAACCTCCGCGAACACACCGCGGCGACAGTCCCCGCGGCGGAGACTCGAGTCTACCGCGCGATGCTCATCCAGACGCTCGCGATCCTCGGAGGTCCTCCCGGCCATCCTCCGACTACTCGGCTGAACCGACTACTCGGCTGAAACAGACCCGGGAACAGGCCGCATTCTCCTGCACGGGCCGGCTCTCTCCTCCCCGCCGCAAGCCGCCGGCGCCGGTGCGTGCCCCCAAGGCGGGTTGCCGGATCCTCTTCGTTTCAAGGGGGGGAGGACGCGCCTCGCGCTTGGGGGGACCGTTGCGAGAAACACGAAAAAGGCGCGGCATGCTTGCGCATGCCGCGCCTTCGTGTTCCGAACGACGGACCGTGTGGGGGTGCTACAGCGCGTCGGCCCCGCCGGCCCGGCGCATCGCCTCGGTGACGATGCCCACCTTGGTGACCCCGGCGCCCTTGGCGGCGTCGATCACCTCGATGATCTCGCCGTAGCGCAGGCTGCCGGCGCCGGCCACGAACATCGTCTTCTCTCGGCGCTGCTCGAAGATGCCCCGCAGCTCGGACTGGAGCCGCTGAATGGGCACCGGCTGCTGGTTCACGGTGATCACGCGGTCAGCCGTGTACTGCAGCACGATCTGGCTGGAGTCGACCGCCGACTGCGTCGAGCCCCGCGTCTCGAGCGGCAGGTTGATGTCGAGTCCCCGCTGGGACAGGGGCAGCGCGGCGAGGAAGATGACGATCAGCACCAGCAGCACGTCGATGAACGGCGTGATGTTGATGTCCGCGGTCGACTGCGGTCTCTCGGCGGAGACGACGGTGTCCGCCCCGTGGTGCTTCTTGGACATCGACTACTCTCCTCCGGCGGAAACCCCGCCGCTGCCGACCTTGCGCTCGGTGATGAGGCCGATGTCCTCGATGCCCGCGCGCTGCAGGCGGTCGAGCACGGCCATGACGTCGGCGTACTGCGCGTCCTGGTCGGCCTTGATCAGCACGATCTTCTCGAACTTCCGCTCGAGCGTGGTCTGCACCGTCGTCAGCAACTCCAGCTCGGTGGTCTGCGTGCTGTCGACGTAGAAGCGGCCGTCCGCGGTGACCGCGAGGACGGTCTGCGTGTCGTTCTCGGGCTTGTCCGTGGTGTTCGAGGCTTCGGGCAGGGTCACGTCGACGCCCTTCTGCAACAGGGGCGCGATCAGCATGACGATGATCAGGAGAACCAGCATCACGTCGGCCAGCGGCGTGATGTTGATCTCCGAGTTCATTGCCCCTGATTTCTCGCCTACTTGCATACCCATGGGTGTGTCTCCTCGGTCCGCTCCGGGTCATCGGAGGGCGCCGGGCCCGGTCGCGCGGCGCGCGACCGGACCCGGCCCCGGCGGCATGGCCGCGTTCCCTAGTCGGCCTTCTTGATGAAGTAGTCGACGAGCTCGGACGACGAGTTGTCCATCTCGACGTTGAAGAACTCGATGCGCGTGGTCAGGCCATTGTAGAACCACACCGCGGGAATCGCCACGAACAGCCCGATGGCGGTCCCGACGAGCGCTTCCGCGATACCGGCCGACACCGCGCCGAGGCCGCCCGACCCGGTGGCCGCGATGCCCTGGAACGCGTTGATGACGCCCAGGGTGGTAGCGAGGAGGCCGACGAACACGGCGGTGGCCCCGATGGTGGCCAGCGACCCCATGCCCTTCTTGAGGTCGGCCGCGGTGAGGGCGGAGGCGCGCTGGATGGCCCGGCGCACGCTGTCGATCACGTCGTCACGGCTCAGCTCGACCCCGGCGTCCTTCTGGAACTGGTACTCCTGCAGCCCGGCCAGGACGACCTTTCCGAGGTGGCTGTACTTGTAGTTCTTCGACTGCGAGACGGCGATGGCGTCCTTCAGGTGACCGTCCTTCAGGTGCTTGGCGACCTGGGGCGCGAAGGCTTTCGACTGCTTTCCGGCCTGCGTGAAGGTGAAGAGCCGCTCGAAGAAGACGCCCATCGACCACATCGACATCAGCCCCAACAAGATCATGAGGGTCTTGACGGGAATGCCCATCTGTTCCCAGAGTTCCAGAAGATCCATTGTGCCTCCTACCTGCGATTCACATCATCGGGCCGCGGTGCGCCGGACGACCAACGCCCCGCCGCCCACAAACAACACGTTCGCGCGCCGGCTACCGCAACTGGAAGTTCACCGTCACCGTCATGATGACGGGAACCGCGACGCCGTTCAGCAGCGTCGGCGTATACGTCCACTGCCGCACCGCCTCGATGGCCGCCTCGTCGAGCAGGGGCACCGAGCGCAGCACCTTCACGTCGGTGACCCGGCCGTCGGGACCGATGACCGCCTCGAGAATCACGACGCCCTGGACGCGGGCCGCCTGGGCGACGGGGGGATAGCGCGGATCGACGTTGGTCACCTTGGTCGGGGCCTGGATGTTGCCGCCGACGCGGACCGGCTCGGGCGGGGGCGGCGGGGGCGGCGGGGCCTCGAGCAGCCCGCCGACGATGCCGCCGACGACGCCGCCGGCGATGCCACCCTCGACGCCCGAGACGCTCGACAGGTCGAAGCCGGTCTCCGGCGCAATCTGGGCCGGGGCCTCGATGGGGGCGGCGTTGGGGTTGACGTCGACGACCGGCGCCTCGACCGCCTGCGCGGCCGGGGGCGGCGGCGGAGGCGGCGGCGGTGGCGGCGGCGGTGGCGCGGCCACGAACGCCATCATCGACGGCACCTGCGGCAGCGCCTCGGCCGCGAGCAGCGGCACGATGAGGACGGCGGCGATCGCCACCACGTGCGCCAGCATGGAGACCGGCACCGTGTACCACTTCTGCGCGCCGATCTTGATCGACGGATTCGCGATTTCACCGAACATCTGACCTGCCACAGGCAACCTCCTGCGCCCCGTTAGGGGATGAATCGCTCCACGATGAGAGGGACGAATTATATGCAGACACCAAACCGGGTGTCAACGCAAGTCCGAACGCGAAAAACCCGCCCGCCGCCTTCCCCGCCGGCCCCGGGCTTCCGGCGACGCTGCCAGCCCGCCCATCGCCTCCCGCGGACCCCGCCGGGCGCCGCGACCAACCCTCCGGGAGTCCGCGCGCCGTTCCGCGCCGCAGGCCCGCGGCTAGCGCATCCAGGCCACGACCAGCGGCACGAAGATGACCGCGACGATGGTCATCAGCTTGATGAGGATGTTGAGGCTCGGCCCCGCCGTGTCCTTGAACGGGTCGCCGACGGTGTCGCCGATGACCGCCGCCTTGTGCGGCTCCGAGCCCTTGCCGCCGTGGTGGCCCTCCTCGATGAGCTTCTTGGCGTTGTCCCAGACCCCGCCCGCGTTGGCCATCATCAGGGCCATGAGGACGCCGGTCACGAGCGCGCCCCCGAGGAGCCCCCCGAGGCCGGCCACCCCCAGCACGAAGCCGGTCAGCACCGGGGCGACCACCGCGAGGAGGCCGGGCAGGATCATCTCCTTGATGGCGGACTGCGTGGAGATGGCCACGCACCGCGCCGAGTCGGGCTCGGCGATCCCCTCGAGGAGCCCGGGGATGCTGCGGAACTGCCGGCGGACCTCCTCGATCATCTGGTTGGCCGACCGGCCCACCGCGTTCATGGTCAGGGCCGAGAAGATGAACGGCAGCATGCCGCCGACGAACATGCCGATGAGCACGTTGGGGTTCGTCAGCTCGAGGCTCAGTTGCCGCGGGTCGAACGCGCCGGCGCCGCCGGCCTGGGCCACGTTGTCGGCGGCGGTCGCCTGGAACGTCGAGAACAGGGCGAGGGCGGTGAGGGCGGCCGACCCGATGGCGAAGCCCTTGCCCATCGCCGCGGTGGTGTTGCCGACCGCGTCGAGGGCGTCGGTGCGGTCGCGCACGAACGGCTCGCACTTGCTCATCTCGGCGATGCCCCCCGCGTTGTCGGCGACCGGCCCGTAGGCGTCGACCCCGAGGCTGATGCCGAGCGTCGAGAGCATGCCGACGGCGGCGATGGCGATGCCGTAGAGCTCGCCCAACTGATAGCTGAAGAAGATGGCGAAGCAGACGACCAGCACCGGGTAGCCGCACGACATCATGCCGACCCCGAGGCCCGCGATGATGTTGGTGGCGGGGCCGGTCTCCGACTGCTCGGCGATGTGGGCGGCCGGCGGCATGTCCTTGCCGGTGTAGTACTCGGTGAGCTTGCCGATGACGACCCCCGCGACCACCCCGAACACCACGCAGCCCATGACCGGCCAGGGGACCGAGGTGACCGAGATGAGGGCGGCGGCGCCGGCGATGACGATGACCGACGCCACGATGAGCCCCCGCAGCAGCGCCCCCTGCACCTTGCTCTCGTCGTCGGTGCGCACCGTGAAGGTCCCCAGGATCGAGGCCACGATGCCGAAGCCGGCCAGCAGCACCGGGAACACCGCGAGATCGGCCTGGAGGGCGAGGAAGCCGCTCTCCCCCACCCCCCACAGGTCGGCGGCGGTGGCCGCGGTGAGGGCCCACGCGAGGGCCACCGACGAGATGATGCTGCCGACGTAGGACTCGAAGAGGTCGGCCCCCATGCCCGCCACGTCGCCGACGTTGTCGCCCACGCTGTCGGCGATGGTCGCGGGGTTGCGGGGGTCGTCCTCGGGAATGCCCGCCTCGACCTTGCCGGACAGGTCGCCGGCGACGTCGGCCGCCTTGGTGAAGATGCCGCCCCCGACGCGCGCGAACAGGGCGATGGACGACGCCCCGAGGGAGAGCCCGAGCAGCGACCCGACGGCGGACGGGCCGCGGCCGTCGAGGCCGCCGTAGAGCCAGTAGAGAAGCGCGATGCCGAGGGTGCCGAGGGCGACGACGGTCAGGCCCATGACCGCGCCGCTCGAGAACGCCACGCGCAGGGCGCCGGCGAGGCTGGTCCGGGCCGCCGCGGTGGTCCGGACGGCGGCGCCGGTGGCGGTGCGCATGCCCACCCAGCCCGCGGTGGCGGAGAGGAGCGCCCCGACGAGGAAGCTGACGCCGACGAGCAGCGAGTCGCCCGGCAGGAACAGCACGAGGACGCCGAACATGACGACGACGAACACCGCCAGGACGCTGTACTCGGTCTGCAGGAAGGCCATCGCGCCGCGGCGGATGAGGGCCGAGATCTGCTGCATGCGCTCGGTGCCGGCGTCGCAGGCGTTGATGGTGCGGATCAGGGAGAGCGCGAAGAGGGCGGCGGCGATGGGCGCGCCGACCCCGAGGAGCACGTAGAGTGAGTTGTCCATTCTCGACCTTGAGCTTTTCGTGACCGTACGGCTCGCCGGCTGATCCGGCGCGGCGCGCACCCCACCCGCCGTCGCGGGGAGGATGCGCCCGAGACGTCCGCTGTCGCGCCGCCGGAGCGGCCGTACAAGGACGCGCAAACCTAGCAGCCGTCCGTGCGGCTGTCAAGCGCGCCGACGTCCGGGCCAACGTCTCGGCTCGATCCGTGACGGCGTGAGATGACGCCCTGCTGGAGGACGGCCACAACCGCCGCGACTGCTGCGATTGGCGGCAATCAGGGTCGCGATGGTCGATCAGCCCTGTGCGGCCCGGCGGTGCTCCACGGATCCTTCGGAACCGAGCCGAGGCACTGCCGGCGTCAGAGTCCCAGCGCCAATCCGAACGCCAGCGCCGCCGCCAGCGCGAGCCGATACCAGGCGAAGGCGGCGAGCGAGTGCCGGGCGAGATAGCGGAGCAGCCCCGCCACCGCCAGATAGCCGACGACCCCGGAGGTGACGAGCCCCGCGAGCAGGGCCGGCGCGTTCGCGGCGAGGCCGTCACCCCCGAGCATGCGCGCCGCCTGCAGCCCCCCGGCGGCGATGGCGGGAATGCCGAGGAGGAAGGCGAACCGGGCCGCTTCGGGCCGGGACAGCCCCAGGAGCAGGGCCACCGTGATGATCGCGCCCGACCGCGAGACGCCCGGCACGAGGGCCGCCGCCTGCGCGCAGCCGAGCACGAGGGCGTCTCCGGCCGAGAGCGACGACGCCCGCCGCGAGGACGCCTCGCCCCGATCCGCCCAGAGCATCGCGGCGGCGCCGAGGGCCAGCGTCGCCGCGACCACCGCGGGACCGCGCAGGCGGTCGACGTGTCCGGAGAGGAGCAGGCCCAGGGGGACCAGGGGAGCGGTCGCGAGAAGGATCAGGCGTCCCGTGCGTGCCGCGTCGCCGCCACCGCCGGTGAGGGCGGCGGGAGCGGCCGCCGCCAGCGCGAGGACGTCGCGGCGGAAGTAGGCGAGCACCGCCGTCAGGGTGCCGAGGTGGCAGGCCACGTCGAACGGGATCTCCACCGCCCCCGCGTCCCAGCCGAACAGCTCGCGGACGAGGATGAGATGGGCGGAGCTGGAGATGGGCAGGAACTCGGTCAGCCCCTGCACGATGCCGAGCCACACGGCCTGGGCGGTGGTCATGCGGCGTCAGGGTCGGGCGGCGGCCCGGGGACCCGTGGCGCGGCCCCGCGTCGCAGGCGGCCGGCGGCGCGGCCCCGCGCTCGCCGGTCCCGGTGCGACGCGAGGTCTCGCCGCCGGCCCCAGGGGGGTCATCAGGCGCGGGCGCGGGCCCTCGGTGACTTCCCCCGGCGCCGCTTGGGCTTCGAGCCCGCGGACGACGACGACGCGGCCGCCGGCGCCGCCTGCAGCCGCCGCGCGGCCCGGCGCTCGCTGATGACGATGGCGGCCGCGGCGGCGATGAAGATCGTGGAGTAGGTGCCGCTGAGCACCCCCACGAGCATCGTGAAGGCGAAGCCCCGCAGCACCTCGCCGCCGAAGAGGAACAGCGCGAGGACCGCGAAGGCGGTGGTGCCCGAGGTGATGATGGTGCGGCTCAGGGTCTGGTTGATGCTGGCGTTGACGAGCTTGTCGAACGCGTCGCGCCGCATGCGCCGGAGGTTCTCGCGCACCCGGTCGAACACGACGATGGAGTCGTTCACCGAGTAGCCGGTGATGGTCAGCATGGCCGCGACGACAGCCAGCGACAGGTCGAAGCCGAAGAAGGTCAGCATCGACAGGGTCACGAGGATGTCGTGGACGACAGCGATGATCGCCCCCACCGCGAAGCTGAACCGGAAGCGGAAGGCGACGTAGACGAGGATGCCGAGCATCGCGAAGACGAAGGCGTTGACCCCGCGGCGCTGCAGCTCCTCGCCGATGACAGGCCCCACGAGCTCCTGCCCGATGACCGTGAAGCCGCCGATGGGGCTCTGCTCGAGGGCCGCGACGACCGCGTTCGCGCCCTCCTCGAGGCTCGTGCCCTCCTCGGGGTCGTCGCTCTGCGGCAGCCGGATCAGGATCTCGTTGGAGCCGGCGTCGCCGTACTGCTGGACGACGCTCTCGCCGGCCGCGTCCCCCACCGCGTCGCGCACCTGGTCCTCGGTGACGGGCTCGTCGAACTGCACGATGACGATGGTGCCGCCCGAGAAGTCGATGCCGAGGGACAGCCCTCCCTGCAGCGCCACCATCGCCGCCCCGGCGGCGATGATGAGGCACGAGAGGCCGACGGCCGGCCAGCGCCACTTGAGGAAGTCGAAGTTCGGGTTCTTGAAGATGGGCATACGCGCGTCGGTGTCCCGGATGGTCAGGCCGCGGCCGCGCCGGCCGGCGGCGGTGCAATCGGATCAGGCAGTGCGGGCTCCGGCGGTTCAGATGCTCAACGAGGCTTCCCGGCGGCGCGTGAGCACCGTCTCGAAGATGGTGCGCGACACGAAGACCGCGGTGAACACGTTCGACACGAGGCCGAAGAACAGCGTGGTCGCGAAGCCCTTGATCGGCCCCGAGCCGAACTGGAACAGGAAGGCGGCGGCGATGAGCGACGCGATGTGGGTGTCGAGAATGGTCAGGAAGACGCGGTCGAACCCGGCCGCGACGGCCGCCCGGACCCCCTTGGCGGAGCCCAGCTCCTCCTTGATGCGCTCGAATATCAGCACGTTGGAATCGACCCCCATGCCGATGGTGAGGATGAACCCGGCGATGCCCGGCAGGGTGAGCACGGCCCCGACGTAGGCCATGCACCCGAGAAGGATGAGCAGGTTCATCCCCACCGCGACGACCGCGTTGATGCCCGACAGCCGGTAGTAGAGCAGCATGAACAGGGCGACGGCGATGAGCCCCGAGGCCGACGCGGTGACCCCGGCGCGGATCGAGTCGGCCCCCAGGCTCGGCCCCACCGTCCGCTCCTCGAGATAGGTGAGGGACGCGGGCAGGGCGCCCGATCGCAGGATCAGCGCGAGATCGGTGGCCTCCCCCGTCGTGAAGGTGCCGGTGATGCGACCCTCGTCGGCGATGCGCTCCTGGATGACGGGGGCCGAGTAGACCCGGTTGTCGAGAATGATGGCGAGGTTGCGCCCGACGTTGCTCCCCGTGAAGTTGCCGAACTTGCGGGCCCCCTCGCGGTTGAACGAGAAGCTGATGGCGGGCTGGTTGAACTCGTCGATGGTGGGCCGGGCGTTGCGCAGATCGCGCCCCGTCACCGGGGCCACCCGCCGCACGAGGTAGTAGACGGTCGAGCCGGGGGCGGCGCCGAGCGACTCGTCGGCCCCCGACACGACCTCCATGTCCGCGGGCACGATGCCGTTCCTCGCCTGCAGCAGCAGCTCGCGAGAGAGGGCGGGGCCGTCCTCGACCAGCTTCAGCTCGAGGAGGCCGGTCGAGCGGATGATCTCCTTCGCCCCCTGAACGTCCTCGACGCCGGGCAACTGGACGAGGATCTGGTCGCCGGCCACGCCGTGGGGGGCGACGATGGGCTCGGCGACGCCGAGCTCGTTGACCCGGCGCTCGATGGTCTGGAGGGCCTGGCGCACCGACTCCTCGCGAAGCTGCCGCTCGATGCCCGGCAGCATGCCGAAGGTATAGGCGCCGGGGCCGTCGGCCCGCCGGTCGTAGCTCACCTGCAACAGGTCGTCGGCGATGCCCCGGAACTCCTGGTCGCGTTCGCCGGGGACGCCCTCGACCCGGATCTCCGTCGGGGCGGCGGCGCCGGCCGAGAGCAGCTCGATGCCGACGAGGCTCGCCTGCTCCCTCAACTGCTCGGCGTTGGTCTCGGTCTCGACCCGCAGCGCGTCGTCGGTCTGCACCCGGAGCACGAGATGGACGCCGCCCCGGAGGTCGAGGCCGAGCCGCACCTGGTCCTCGGGCGGATAGATGGCGAACGCGGCCGCGGCCGCCACCGCGACGATGGTCAACAGCTTCCAGCGCAGGTTCTTCTTCATGACTCGATCCGTCCCGTCGTCCGCCCGCCGCCCCGGAAACCGCCGGCGGCGGCCCCGGCCGGTCGGCTACATCGACGCGGAGTCCTGGGCCACCGGCTCCTGCCCCTGATAGCCCCCGACCGCCGACCGCGACACCTCGATGCGCACCTTGTCGGCCACCTGGAGCTGGACCGACCGGTCGTTCAGCTTGGTGATGGACCCGTAGATGCCGCTCGTCGTGATCACCCGGTCGCCCACCTTGAGGGCGTCGCGGAACTCCTGCACCTTCTTCTGCCGCCGCCGCATCGGCAGCAGGATGATGAAGTAGAAGATGGCGAGGATCAGCGCGAACGGCAGGAACTGCGCCCACAGCGGGGGGCTGCCCTGCGAGGCCTGGGCGAAGAGCGTCGGGAAGCCGGAGTCAGGCATCGGTGGTACTTCAATCGCCGGCCCGCCGGCGGCGTCAGGGGCGCCCGCCGGCGGCGTCAGGGGCGCCCGCGGCGACGTCATTGACGGGGCCGGCGGGAGAACGTCTCATGAAAGCGCTGCCGGAACGATTCGAACGTGCCGAACAAGATAGCCTCCCTCATGCGGCGCATCGTGTCAAGGTAGAAGTGGAGGTTGTGCAGCGTGTTGAGGGTCCTCCCGGTCATCTCGCCGGCCACGTGCAGATACCGCAGGTAGGCGCGGGAGTACCGCCTGCACGTGTAGCACGAGCACCCGGGATCGGGGGGGCGCGCATCGTCGGCGAACTCCGCCCGCTTGATGGACAGCGGCCCCCCGCGGGTCAGGAGCTGGCCGTTGCGCGCGTTGCGGGTCGGCAGCACGCAATCGAACAGGTCGATGCCGGCGGCCACGCTCTCGACGAGGTCGTCGGGCATCCCCGTCCCCATCAGGTACCGCACGCGGTCGTCGGGCAGCAGGCGCGCGGTGCCCGCCACCACCCGGTACATCACGTCCACCGGCTCGCCCACGCTGAGGCCGCCGATGGCGTAGCCCTCGAACCCCAGGGCCGTCGTCGCCCGCGCGCTCGCCTCGCGCAGGCCCTCGTAGACGCTGCCCTGCACGATGCCGAACTGCGCCTGGCCGTGGTTGGTGACCTCGCCGCCCAGACGGCCGGGGTCGTCGCGGAGGGCCAGAAACCGCGTGCGGGACCGCCGCGCCCAGCGCAGCGTCCGGCGCATCGAGGCCTCGGCCTCGGCCTCGGACACCGGAAAGCTGGTGCACTCGTCGAACGCCATGGCGATGTCCGAGCCGAGCCGGGCCTGGATGTCGGTCGCGCTCTCGGGCGTCAGCCGCTGCCGGCTGCCGTCGAGGTGCGACCGGAACGAGACGCCGTCCTCGTCGATCGTGCGGCGGTCGCCGAGGCTGAACACCTGGTAGCCGCCGCTGTCGGTGAGAATCGGCCGGTCCCAGCCGATGAAGCGGTGGAGGCCGCCGGCCCGCGCCACGAGGCGGGCGCCCGGCCTGAGCTGAAGGTGGTAGGTGTTGGCGAGCACGATCTCGGCGCCGAGGCCGACGACGTCGCGGTGCGTCAACCCCTTGACGGCCCCCCGCGTGCCCACCGGCGCGAACGCCGGGGTGCGGACGACCCCGTGCGGGGTGATCATCTCCCCCGCCCGCGCCTCCCCGTCGCGGCGGATCACCCGGAACGAGAGACCGGAATCGGACTGCGGCATCACCCCACGGCTCCCGGCGTATACTACGCGGGTTCGCCGCGCCCGTGCGGGGCCGGGAGTCGGCGCGGTGGACGGCGCGGACTCCCGGAGGGTCGGTCGAACGCCGGGCGGAGCCGAGGCGACGATTGGCGGGCCAGGAGTCGGCGCCGTGGGCTGCCGCAGCCTCGGTCGCCCTGCGGAGCCGGCAGGCGACGCGCCAACGGGCAAGGACAACGCAGGTGAGACGGCTTCGCATCGGTGTCGTTTACGGCGGCCGCTCGGGCGAGCACGAGGTGTCGCTGGCCTCGGCCGCCGCCATCTTCGCCAACCTCGACCGCGAGCGCTACGACCCCGTCCCCATCCGCATCTCGCGCGACGGCCGCTGGTCGGTGGCCGACCGCCCCCCCGCCGACGAGTCCGCGGCGAAGACCATCGGGCGGGCGCGGAAGGCGCGGCGGGCGGTGCGCGACGGCCGCGAGGTGCACCCCATCGCCCGCCCCGGCGACGAGACCCTGATGGTCGTCGGCCGCACCGCGGGGCCGCCCGCCGCCGAGAAGGACGACGGCCAGGCGCTGGCCGGCACGATGAACCTGGACGTCATGTTCCCGATCGTGCACGGACCCTACGGCGAGGACGGCACGCTGCAGGGCCTGCTGGAGCTGGCGGACATCCCCTACGTGGGGGCGGGCGTCGTCGGGGCCGCGGCGGGGATGGACAAGGCGGTGATGAAGGCGCTGTTCGCGGCGGCCGGCCTGCCCGTCGTGAAGCACGAGACGGTGCTGCGCCGCGCCTGGCGGAGGGGCCGCGAGGAGATCCTCGCGGACGTGAGCGCGCGCCTCGACTATCCCCTGTTCGTCAAGCCCGCCAACCTCGGGTCGAGCCTGGGCATCTCGCGCGCCGACGACGAGGCCTCGCTGTCGGCCGGCATCGACCACGCGGCGGAGTTCGACCGG
The DNA here is from genome assembly GCA_965261285.1 of Vicinamibacterales bacterium. Taxonomy (GTDB): domain Bacteria; phylum Acidobacteriota; class Vicinamibacteria; order Vicinamibacterales; family UBA8438; genus JAJEEA01. Next base: position 4,876,168 of record OZ253457.1, read on the forward strand.
AAGATCATCGTCGAGGAAGGGGTGGTCCCCTGCCGCGAGATCGAATGCGCGGTGCTCGGCAACGACGAGCCCGAGGCGTCGGTGCCGGGAGAGATCGTCCCCGCCGGCGACTTCTACGACTACGAGGCGAAGTACCTGGACGACCGGTCCCGGACCATCATCCCCGCGGACCTCGCTCCCCGCGAGGCGGAGCGGATCCGCGCCCTTGCGGTCGCGGCGTTCCGGGCCATCGACTGCGCGGGCATGGCCAGGGTCGACTTCCTCCTCGACCACGCCGGCGGCATCTTCCTCAACGAGATCAACACGCACCCCGGGTTCACCACCATCAGCATGTTCGCCAAGCTCTGGGAGGCCGGCGGCGTCGGCTACCCGGCGCTGCTCGACCGGCTGATCGAGCTCGCCATGGAGCGGCACGCGGAACGGCGGGAGTCCCGCATCGGCGGCCCCTGACGGCGGAAATCTCGCGCCGGGCCGGGCCGCGCGGCTACTCGAACGGGGTGCTCCCGTCCCACACGCGGACCGAGCGGATGACGTCGCCGCGCTGCAGGCGGTCGACGACGTCCATGCCCTCGATCACGGTGCCGAGCACCGGGTACCGGCCGTCGAGCCGGGGCTGGGGGGACGCGGCGATGAAGAACCCGCTGCTGCCCGTGTCGGGGCCGTCGAGGGCGAGGCCGACCGTCCCCCGCACATGGGGCCGCGGGCCGAGCTCGTCGCGAACGCGGTAGCCGGGCCCGCCGTCGGCGCGGGCGCGGGGGTCGCCGGCGCGCACGAGCCCGTCCGCCGTCACCTCGTCCACGAGCATCCCCGCGTAGTAGCCGGACCGGGCGAGGCGCATGAAGTGCCCGCTCGACAACGGCGTCTCGTTGACGGCCAGCTCGATCTGAATGGTGCCGCGGTCGGTGTCGACGTACACGTGCGGCGAGACCGAGGGCCGCACGAGCTCGGGCGATTCGTACGTCCCGAGGGGCTGCGGCAGGGGGGAAGACCGGATCTCGCGGGCGGGATCGTCCGGGCCGCCGGGACCGGCGAGACGCGCCGCGGCCCCGACCCGGACCGCCCAGTCGGGGTCGTCGAGCGCGTCCCGCAGCGCCTCGAGGGCGGGGCCCCCGCCGATGCGGGCCAGCGCTTCGACGGCCGCCGCCCGCGCCGCCGGCGACGCCGCGTTGACCTCGTCGCGGTAGGCGCCGGCGAGGAGCTCGACGGCCCCGGGGCCGCCCACGTCGCCGAGCAGCCGGGCCGCGGCCTCGCGGACGGCCGCATTCCGGTCCGAGAGGTGGCTCGACAGCACCGCGTCGAGACCGGGGGCGCGGACCGCGGCGAGGGCCTGCAGGGCGGCGGGCACCACCCGCCGGTCCTCGTCCTCGAGGAGCAGGGAGAGCCGGAAGGCGGCCGCGTCGGGATCCACGTGGGCGAGCGCGCGGGCCAGATCGGCGCGGACCTGCCACCGGGGGTCGGGCGGCAGCCCCGACAGCAGCAGCAGGAACGTGTCGGGATCGAGCTCCGCGAGGGCGGTCAGGGCCGCCCCCCGCACCGCCGGCGCGGCGTGCGCGAGCAGCTCGACCGCGATCTCGACCGTCTCCGGCGCGCCGACCGCGCCGAGGGCGTCGAGGAGGGCGATGAGCAGGGCCGGGTCGAGGTCGCGGCTCCGCAGCAGGTCGCGCAGGGCCGGGGCCGCCGACGCGTCGGCGACGGCGCCCAGCGCCCGGACCGCGGCCAGCACGACCCGCGGGTGCCGCCGGTCCCGGTCGAGGAGCTCGACGAGGACGGGGACCGCCGACGCGTCGCCCAGCGCCCCCAGCCCGCGGGCGGCCAGCGCGACCCCGACGGTGCCGCCGACGCCCGCCAGGGTGCGGAGGGGGCCGGCCGCCCGGGGGTCGCCGACCCGGGCCAGCGCGTCGGCGACCGGCCACCACCAGAGAAGGGGATCGCCGGACTCGGCGAGGACCACCGCGGCGAGGGCGTCGAAGTCGCCCAGCGCCGCCAGCGCGCCGACCCCCGACCGGAACGCCTCGACCCGGGGGCCCAACGGATAGCCCATCTCGTCGGGATCGACGTCGTAGGCCACCGTGACGTGGGCCGCGGTCATCCCCTGAATGGCCCCGGCCGCCTCCCGGGCCGGCAGCCGGCCGAGGGCGTGCGCGGCCCGCGCCTGCACGAGGGGCGACGGGTCCTCGAGGGCGGCGATCAGGGGCCCGGCCGCGGCCGGATCGCCGAGCAGCCCCAGCCCGAAGGCGGCGACGGCCCGGACGTCCGGCTCGGGATCGGAGAGGGCCCCGGCCAGCGCGGGCGCGCCCGCCGCCAGTCCGACCCGGCCGATGGCCTGCACGGCCCGATAGCGCACCTGGCCGACGGGGTCCCGGGCGAGCCCGAGGAGGTCGGGGGCCGTCGCCGGCACGAAGCCGGTCGCGGCGCCGAGCCCGCCCTCCCCGCCGCCGGAAGCCGGCCGGTCGAGGGGCGGCAACGCGGGATCGCGCAGCCGCCGCTGATCTTCGAGCCACAGAATCCAGGCCAGCTTCTCGTCGCGGGTCGCGGGGGCCGGCGCCTCGACGGACGACGGCGAGGACGCGCAGCCCGCGACGGCGGCGGCGATGCACACGGCGGCGACGAGCCTGGAGAGTCGACCGGGTAGGGAGAAGGATGCTGACATCGCTGCCGCCGGGAGCCGGGGACGCCGGGCGGCTATACGATATCATGCGGTTTCCGGCCGCTTCCGACCGTCGTGGCGCCCTTGGTCCGCCCACCGTCGCCTGCGGGTCGGATGGGCGTCCGACCGACCCTCCAGGCGCCGCTCTGCGGCACTCCCGGGTCGACCGGCGCCGGCAAGGGCCATGCAGCCGGACGATCGGTTCGACGACCACCCCGGCGACCCCCTGGATCGCCTGCTCGGCCTCGAGCGCTTCGGCATCCGGCCGGGGCTCGACACCATCCGGCGCCTCATGGCCGCCCTCGGAGACCCCCAGGCGGCCTACCCGTCCATCATCGTGGCGGGCACGAACGGCAAGGGCTCGGTGGCCGCGATGCTCGACGGCGCCCTGCGCGCGGCGGGGTACCGGGCGGGGCGGTACACCTCGCCCCACCTCGTTTCAATCACGGAGCGCTTCACGGTCGACGGCGGCGCCATCGGCGAAGCGGCGCTGCGCGAGGAGGCGGCCGGGGTGCTGCGGCAGGCCGACGCACTCCTGCGCACGGGCGGGCTGGCCCATCCTCCGACGTTCTTCGAGGCGGCGACCGCGGTCGCGCTGTCGTGGTTCCGGCGCGCGGCGGTCGACGTCGCGGTGGTCGAGGTGGGGCTGGGGGGGCGGCTCGACGCCACCAACGTGGTGACCCCGGCGGCGGGAGTCATCACGTCGATCGGGCTCGACCACCGGGAGCATCTCGGCGACACCGTCGAGGCCGTCGCGGCGGAAAAGGCGGGGATCGTCAAGCCGGGCATGGTGGTGGTCACCACCGAGACCGCGCCGCCGGCCGTCGCGGTCATCGACGACGCGTGCCGGCGCCGCGGCGCGCGGCTCGTGCAGGCGGCGAGGGACACCGCGGTCGTGGTGCGGGAGGACGGCCCGCGCCCCCGCATCGAGGTCACCACCCCGCGGCGCCGCTACCCCGTGTTCCCCCTGGGGCTCGCCGGGGCGCATCAGCGGGCCAACGCGGCCGGCGCCGTCCGCCTGCTGGAGACGCTGGCCGACGCCGGGCTGCCCGTCGGGCCCGAGGCCATCGTCCGCGGCCTCTCGGAGGTGGCCTGGCCGGGGCGCCTCGAGCTGGTCCGCGGGCCGGGGCGGGGGACGGTCCTGCTCGACGCCGCCCACAACCCGGCGGCGGCGGCGGCCCTGGCCCGGCACCTGCGCGGCGCGTTCCCCGACCGCCTGCCCATCGTGTGCGCGGTCATGCGCGACAAGGACGCCGACGGCATCGTCGACCGCCTCGCCCCCTGCGCGAGCCGCATCGTCTGCACGGCGCCGGGCAACCCCCGGGCCACCCCCGCCCGCGCCCTCGCGGATCGCGTGCGGGCGCGGGCGCCGGCGCTTCCCGTGACCGTCGAGAACGACCCCCGCCGGGCCCTGGAGGCGGCCTGGCGCACGGCCGACACCGTTTGCGCCACCGGCTCCATCTTCCTCGTGGGCGAGCTGCTCGCAGCCCTGCGACCGGGGCGAACGCGCCAGGAGTCTGCGCCCTGGGAGTCTGCGCCGTAGAACGGTGCAGACTCCTGGCAGGGTTGGTTGGGCGCCCAGCGGAGCCGCAGGCGACGATGGGCGGGCTGGAACGGTGCAGACCACGTGGTATGCTCGAAGCGGTGCGGCGCGGCGGCGGCGCCGTCCGGGCCGCCGCGGGCCACCACGCCCGTCCCTCCATGAACCACCTGATCTGCCCGGGAAACCGTGGCGAAGCCGCGCGCCGCACCGGGACCGGCGAGGACGCCGGCCGCTGGCGGAGCGTCGGCCTCGGGCCCCTCGCCCTCGCGGCCGCCCTCGCGGCCGCCGTCCCGGTCGACGCCCAGGACCTCCCGACCGCCATCGGCGGGTCGCGGCAGTTCCGCTGGGAGCGGGTCGCGCCCAACCAGTTGTGGCTGAGCGGCGAGGTCGAGATAGACGGCGCGGGGAGCGAGAGCTGGCGCTTCCATGCCGACGACGCCAACATCTACACCGACGAGTCGCTGCTCGTGGCGACCGGCAACGTCGTGTTCGCGAGCGGGAACGCCCGGCTCGCGGCGGACCGGGCGGAGTTCGACTACGAGCAGGGGACCGGCATGTTCTTCAGCGCGTCGGGCTCCACCGAGCTGGTCGAGGACATCGAGCCGAGCATGTTCGGCACCCAGGAGCCGGAGATGCGGTTCTGGGGAGCCCTCATCGAAAAGCTCGGCCCGCGCACGTACCGCCTCACCGACGGGGCCTTCACCTCCTGCATCCAGCCGACCCCGCGCTGGCAACTACAGGTCAGCTCGGTCACGCTCGACCTGGGCGAGTACGCCCGGATGCGTCACGCGCGGCTGCTGCTGAAGGGGGTCCCCATCTTCTACCTGCCCTTCATGCACTACCCGATCCAGGACGAGGACCGCGCCACCGGCTTCCTGATGCCGAGCTTCGGCACCTCGAACGTGCAGGGAAGCTCGATCAGCAGCGCGTTCTTCTGGGCCATCAACCGCAGCCACGACGCGACCGTCTTCCACGACTGGCTCACGGACACGGGCCAGGGGTTGGGGGGCGAGTACCGCTACGTGCTCGGGCAGGGCTCTCGAGGCGACTTCGAGACCCACCTGCTCAACGAGCGAGAGACCCCCGACCCCTTCCAGGGCGGCGACGCGACCCTGCCCGCCCGTCGCAGCTTCCGGATGCGCGGCAACCTCCAGCACACGTTCACGGACGCGATCCAGGCGCGGGGCCAGGTCGACTACTTCTCGGACATCGAGGTGCAGCAGGAGTATCAGCGGGACATCTTCCAGGCGACCAACAGCTCGCGCACGTTCGGGGGCAACGTGACCGGCTCGTGGAACGCGTACACCCTGAACGGAACCGCCGACTTCCGGGAGACGTTCTTCGGGGTGGACGACGCCTCGCTCCACGGGGCGGGGCCGCGCGTCTCGTTCAGCCAGTCGGAGCGACAGCTCGGGACCCTGCCCGTCTACTACGGCTTCAACAGCGAGTACGCCAACCTGCTCCAGCGGCAGAGCCGCGCCGGGGACGTGACCGACTCGGGCCTGACCCGCTTCGACGTCAATCCGCTGATACGCGTGCCGTTCACCCGCTGGCCCTTCCTGACGTTCAACACGTCGGTGGGATACCGCCGGACCCACTGGCGGGAGAGCATCGACCTCGCGACCACGGAGCAGGTCGGCGCTCCCATCTCGCGGTCGATGTTCGAGCTGGCGACCGAGATCACCGGCCCGGTGTTCGTCAAGATCTGGGACACGCCCGACACGGACTACTCCGAGCGGATGAAGCACCTCATCGAGCCGTGGATCTCGGTGGAGCGGACCACCGCCGTCGACAACTTCGATCAGATCGTCAGAATCGACAGCACCGACTCGATCGTCGGCAACACGACGCGGCTCCGCTACGGCATCGACAACCGGCTGTACGCGCGGCGGGGCGACAGCGGGGCGCAGGAGTTCCTGACGATCGGGGTCGAGCAGACCTACTACACCGACGAGCGGGCCTCGCAGTTCGACCAGCAGTTCCTGACCAGCTTCCAGCAGACGGCCCCGAGCAACCTGTCGCCGCTCGCCCTGACGGTGCGCGCCGCCATCACCGAGGGCATGGACGGATCGCTGCGGGCCGAGTACGACACCCACTTCATGGCCCTGCGGACGATCCGGGCCGACGCCGACATCGCGTTCAGCGACCGGCTCTTCCAGCGCGCCGGGTGGAGCCAGCGCCGCTTCATCGAGGGGCTCTCGGGATTCGACAACAAGGACTTCCTCGACCACACCCTGAACTCGTTCACCAACTTCCGGGCGCGCGACAACAAGTGGGGAAGCGTCTACCAGTTCAACTACGACGTGCAGCTCGGGCGCATGGTGCAGCAGCGGATGCGCTTCTACTACAACGCGCAGTGCTGCGGAATCGCGATCGAGTACCAGACTTACAATCTCGCCAATCTCGGATTCCGGCTCCGTCACCAGGAACCCCAGGACCGCAGCCTGTACTTCGCGGTGACCCTGGCCGGGCTCGGCACTTTCTCCACGCCGCGGGGGGCCTTCGGCCCCGGAACCGGAATGCGGCAGTACTGACTTGTCCGACACCATCCTCGTCACGGGCGCGGCCGGCTTCGTCGGCAGCCACCTGCTCGCACTGCTGCACCGCGCCGAGCCGGATGCGGGGCTGCTGGCGTGGCGCCGGCCGCCGGGGGGCGGCGCCGGAGACGAGGCGGCGCCGCCCCGGCCGTGCCCCGCCCGGGCGGCGTGGCGCGACGTGGACCTGCTCGACGGCCCCGCGGTGCGGCGGGCGGTGGCGGAGCGGCCCCCGACCCAGGTGTACCACTGCGCGGGAATCGCGAACGTGAACGGGTCGTGGGCCGAGCGGCAGGCGACCCTGCGGGGCAACGTGACGGGCACCGAGCACCTGCTGGCGGCGCTCCGCGACCTGCCCGCCCCTCCCCGGGTCCTGATTCCCGGCTCGGCGCTCGCGTACCGGCCTTCGACCGCCGCCCTCGACGAGACCGCGCCCCTCGGCCCGGTCAGCCCCTACGGCGCGAGCAAGCTCGAGCAGGAACGGGTGGGGCTCGAGGCGGCCCGGGAGGACGGCCTCGCCGTCGTCCTGACGCGGTCGTTCACCCACATCGGCCCGGGGCAGGCCCCCGCCTACGCCGCCTCGAGCTTCGCGGAGCAGATTGCCCGCATCGAGGCGGGGCTCGCCGAGCCGGTGCTCTCGGTGGGCGACCTCGAGGCCCGCCGCGACCTGACGGACGTGCGGGACACGGTGCGGGCCTACCGGGCGCTGATGGCCCGCGGGACGCCGGGCCGGCCCTACAACGTGTGCTCGGGCGCCGCCCACCGCATGGCCGACGTGCTCGACGCCCTGCTCGCCCTCGCCAGGGTCCCCGTCGCGGTCCGGCAGGACCCCGACCGCCTGCGCCCCAGCGACAACCCGGTGCTGCTCGGCGACCGGTCGCGCATCACCGCCGAGCTGGGGTGGGAGCCCCGGCGAACGCTGGCGGAGACCCTGTCCGATCTCCTCGGCTATTGGCGCGGGGTGCTCGCGGGCGAGACCCCCTCGCTCTCCCCTTGACGCGCGGGGCGCGCCCGGTGCACCATGCGCCGATGGGCGAACAAAAATCGAATACCGGGCCCGGGCGGGCCGCCGCGACCCTGTTCGACCTGTCGCCCCCGCAGCCGACGACCCGGCAGGTCGCGGACCGGGTGCGCGAGGGCCGCGCCCGCGACCCCGCCCGCCCCGCCGATCTGCCGGCCGCGCTGCGCCGGGCCGACGACGCGCGCTACCAGGAGGTGACCTGCCGCTCGGCCCTCAACCGCGTGCGGGGCATGCCGTTCGGGTGGACCCTGAACCCGTACCGCGGCTGCACCCACGGCTGTCACTACTGCTTCGCGCGCCGGTACCAGTCTCACCTGGAGCTCGACGCGGGCGACGAGTTCGCGTCGGTCATTCTCGTCAAGGTGAACTTCGTCGAGGTGCTGCGGCGGGAGCTCGCGAGGCCGCGGCGGGGGCCCGCGCCGATCGGGTTCGGCACCGCCACCGACCCGTATCAGCCCATCGAGGGGCGCTACCGGCTCAGCCGGGGCGTGCTCGAGGCCCTGGTCGAGCGCCCGTCGCCGGTCGGCCTGATCACCAAGGGGCCGATGGTGGTGCGCGACGCCGACCTCCTGGAGGACCTCTCGGAACGGACCGACTGCACCGTGCACGTGAGCGTGCCGACCGTCGACGAGGACGCGTGGGCGGTCCTCGAGCCGGGCACCGCCCACCCCCGGCAGCGGCTGCGGGCGGTGCGGGAGCTGACCGACCGCGGCATCCGGGCCGGGGTGCTGGTGGCGCCGATCGTGCCGGGCCTGACGTCACACCCCGCGAAGATCGAGCGGACCGTCAAGGCCATCGCCGACCACGGGGCCCGCTTCTGCGGGGCCGTCGTCCTCCATCTCGAGGGCGGGACCCGCGAGCACTTCCTGCGGTTTCTCGACCGCGAGTTCCCCGACCTCGCCCCGCGCGTCGACCGGCTCTACGCGGGCAAGTACGCCCCGCGGCGCTACCGCGACCAGGTGCACGGGGTGCTGGAGCTGATGCGGCGCCGCTACCGGCTGCCGACCCGGGGCGGCGCCGCGAAGCAGGCGGTGGCCCCGGGCGCCCCCGAGCCGGGGCCGCGGCAACCGGGGCTGCTCCGAGCCGGCGCGCCGGCGGCGGGAGCTTCCTGCTAACGCGTCTGCAGGAGGCGCTCCACGCGCTGCTCGGTCGGGGGATGGGTGCTGAAGAGCGACATCACGCCGGCGCGGGAGAACGGCTTGACGATGAACATGTGGGCGGTGGCGGGGCTGGCGTCGAGCGGCACCCGGCGCGAGCCCGCGTCGATCTTGCGCAGGGCGCGGACGAGCCCGTGGGGGCTGCCCACGATGCCGGCGGCGCCGCGGTCGGCCGCGAACTCCCGCGAGCGCGAGATCGCCGACTGGATGAGGACGGCGGCGAGGGGCGCGAGGATGATGGTGGCGATGAAGGCGAGGGGGTTGCTGCCCTCCCCGTCGTCCCGGCTTCCGAACCCACCGAAGATCGCCGCGAACTGCGCCATGCGGGCGACCATCATGACGGTGGCGGCGATGGTCGCGGCCACCGAGCCGATGAGGATGTCGCGGTGCTTCACGTGGGCGAGCTCGTGGGCGATCACCCCCTCGAGCTCCTCCCGGTCGAGCATGCGGAGGATGCCGCGGGTCGCCGCCACCGCCGCGTGACGCGGGTTGCGCCCGGTCGCGAAGGCGTTCGGCGAGTCGTCGGGAATGACGTACACCTTCGGGGTCGGCAGGCCCGCCCGGCTCGCGAGGTGCGCGGTCATCTCGTGGAGGGGGTGCCCCGGCCCCACCTGCTCGGCCCGGTACATGCGCAGCACGATGCGGTCGGAGAACCAGTACGAGCCGAAGTTCATGGCGACCGCGATGACGAACGCGAACATCAGGCCGGCCTGCCCCCCCAGGAGCTCGCCGATCACGAGCAGGAGCCCGCTGAGCAGACCGAGCAGTACGACCGTCTTCACCGAGTTGCCCATGGGTTGCAGCTCTCCTTGTCGCCGGCTTCCCGCTCTTGTTCCTCGTCCTTCGGGCTCTTCCTTCGAGTCCCGCCGGTCACGCGGCCGGCGCCGCGCCGCCGCCGAGGACGTCGACCACGAGCGCCGCCACCAGCGCCGCCCGCCACGGCAGCGAGTCGACCTCGATGTGCTCGTGGAGGGCGTGCGGCCCCGCCCCGACCGCCCCCAGGCCGTCGAGGGTCGGGGTGCCGACGGCGGCCGTGAAGTTGCCGTCCGATCCGCCGCCGGTGGCGCCCTCCGAGAGATCGTGGCCCAGCCGGCCGGCGATGCCTCGCGCCCTCTCGTAGAGACGGGCCACCGCCGCGGTTCGTTCCAGGGGCGGGCGATCGAACCCGCCCGTCACCTCGATGCGGGTGCCGGGCACGGTGGGGGTCCGGTTGCGCACGAAGTCGAGCACCCGATCCATGTCGGCGACCGTCGCGACCCGGGCGTCGACGACCGCCCGGGCCTCCTCGGCCACGACGTTGGGCAGGGTGCCGCCGGTCATCGTCCCGACGTTGAGCGACACGTCGGGCGCCAGGCCGCGCACCCGCTGCAGGTCGACGACCTGGGCGGCGAGCTCGTGGACCGCGCTGGCTCCCTTGTGGGGCTCGACCCCGGCGTGGGCGGGGACCCCGTGGACGGCGAGGTGGAACTCGGCGCAACCCTTGCGGGCCGTCTTCACGCCCCCGCCGGGCAGCCCCGGCTCGAGCACGAGGGCGGCCCGGCTCCGCCGCGCCTCGTCCTCGATGAGGGTGCGCGAGGTGCGGCTGCGGCGCTCCTCGTCCGAGGTCCACAGCATGACGAGCCGCCCCGCGGCGGGGCACACCTCGAGCACCGCCCGGGCGGCCAGCAGGCCGAGGGCGATGCCCGCCTTCATGTCGAAGACCCCCGGCCCGAACAGCCGGCCGTCGCGGAACTCGAGCGGCATGCGCGCGAGCTGCCCGACCGGCCACACGGTGTCGAAGTGGCCGACCAGGAGCACCTGGCTCTCGCCGCTCCCGAACTCGGCCCGGAGATGATCGCCGGCCCGCGCCTGCGGCAGCCGGGCGACGGTCCCCCCGATCGCCTCGATGCGCTCACGCAGCTCGCGGCCGCAGCCGTCGACGGCCATCTTGTTGTCGGTGGGCGACTCCAGGCGCGCGAGGGCGAGGGTGGTCTCGACGACCCACTCGCGCCGGGACTCGCAGTAGGCGAGCAGCGCCCGCTCGACCGCGGCGCTCGACGTGTCCACTCCGGTGCTCATCGCATTCCAGCGTACTCTATCCGGGCCGCCAATCGTCGCCCGGCCGCCGCCGGGCCGGCGGCGGCTTGCGCGGCCGGCGCCCCGGGCCGCATAATGTCGTCATGCGCTTCCGCATCTTCGTCGGAGGCTGTTTCGCGGCGTTGCTGGCCACATCGGCGCCGCTCGACGCATCACCCGTCGGCGAGCCGCAACGCCGGCCGGTGCCCCGGCCGTTCCCGCGGCCGGGCCAGTCCGAGCCGGCCCGCGACGAGGCGCGGCCGCGCGACGAGGACCCGGCCCGCGCGCAGGCGCCGGTCGCCCCGGCGGCCGCCACCGAGGCGGCGCCCACGGCCGCGATGCTGGGATTTCCCGTCTATCCGGCGGCGCAGTTCATCACCTCGTACGACGCCGGCCGCCGGCAACGCTACTACCTCTTCGGTACCAACTCCGAGTTCGAGGCGATGGTGCGCTACTACCGCAACGTCCTCCGCGAACGCGGGAACCGGGTGTTCGACGAGCCGCCGACCCACATCTTCGAGGTCGGACGCTTCCGCGAGCGGGAGATGGCCTTTCCCCCGAGCGTGACCATCAAGGACTATGCGTGGAACGGGTCGGCGGGGTACCCGAATCCCGCCGGCGGGGAGACCGCCCGGTTCCGGACGATCATACAGATCGTCCCGTCCCCCCCGCAATCGAGCCGGTAGCGGCTCGCACCGCAGCCCCCGGGCGGCTCGAACGCACGAGAGGAGCTTCGCGCGGGCGAAACTCCCAACGCGCCGGCCGGGCGCGCGGTCGCGCCGCCCTCAGCCCTGCTTGGCGGTCCGCACGTAGACCTCGCGCTCCTGCCGGAACTCGGCGGACTTCTCGCGCATGCCGGCGCCGATCGCCTCGGCCGCGTCGATGCCCTTGCCGGCCGCGTAGTCGCGCACCTGCTGGGTCAGCTCCATGCTGCAGAACTTGGGGCCGCACATCGAGCAGAAGTGGGCGACCTTGGCCCCCTCCGCGGGGAGGGTCTCGTCGTGGAAGGCGCGTGCCGTCTGGGGGTCGAGCGACAGGTTGAACTGGTCGTCCCAGCGGAACTCGAAGCGCGCCTTCGACAGCGCGTCGTCCCACGCCTGGGCCCGCGGATGCCCCTTGGCGAGGTCGGCGGCGTGGGCGGCGATCTTGTAGGCGATGACCCCCGCCTTCACGTCCTCGCGGTTGGGCAGCCCGAGGTGCTCCTTGGGCGTGACGTAGCAGAGCATGGCGGTGCCGTACCAGCCGATCATCGCGGCCCCGATGGCCGACGTGATGTGGTCGTAGCCGGGGGCGACGTCGGTCGTCAGCGGCCCCAGCGTGTAGAACGGCGCCTCGTCGCACCAGTCGAGCTGGCGCTCCATGTTCTCGCGGATGAGGTGCATGGGAACGTGCCCCGGCCCCTCGTTCATGACCTGCACGTCGTACTCCCAGGCGATGCGGGTCAGCTCGCCCTGGGTCTTCAGCTCGGCGAACTGCGCCTCGTCGTTGGCGTCGGCGATGGACCCCGGGCGGAGGCCGTCGCCGAGCGAGAACGAGACGTCGTAGGCCCGCATGATCTCGCAGATCTCGCGGAAGCGCGTGTAGGTGAAGTTCTCCTCGTGGTGGGCGAGGCACCACTTGGCCATGATCGACCCGCCGCGGGACACGATGCCGGTGACCCGCCGGGCGGTCATCGGGACGTAGCGCAGCAGCACCCCGGCGTGCACCGTGAAGTAGTCCACCCCCTGCTCGGCCTGCTCTATCAGGGTGTCGCGGTAGATCTCCCACGTCAGGTCCTCGGGCCGGCCGCCGACCTTCTCGAGGGCCTGGTAGATGGGCACGGTGCCGATGGGCACCGGCGAGTTGCGGACGATCCACTCGCGGGTCTCGTGGATGTCGGGGCCGGTCGAGAGGTCCATCACCGTGTCGGCGCCCCACAGCGTCGCCCAGCGCAGCTTCTCGACCTCCTCGTCGATGGACGACGACACCGCCGAGTTGCCGATGTTGGCGTTGATCTTCACGAGGAAGTTCCGGCCGATGGCCATCGGCTGGAGCTCGGGGTGGTTGATGTTGGCGGGGATGATGGCGCGGCCCCGGGCCACCTCGTCGCGGACGAAGTCGGGGGCGAAGCCCTCGCGCAGGGCCACGAACTCCATCTCCTCGGTGATCGTGCCCCGGCGGGCGTGGTGGAGCTGGGTGACCCCGGCCGTCCCCCGGCGGGGGCGGCGGCCCGCGCCGGGCAGCCCCGCCGCCGCGGGCCGGGCCGCGTCCGGCCGCGCCTCGACGCCCCCGCGTCCGGTTATCCACGCCTCGCGCAGCGGCGGCAGGCCCCGCCGCACGTCGCCGCCCCGGGGGCCGCTGGTGTCGTAGACCCGCAACGGCGGCTCGCCGCCGGAGAGGGTGACCTCCCGCATCGGCACGCTCACGCGGTCTCCATCGACGAGGACCTGACGCGAGCTCGGGAACGCGTCCTCGTACCGGACGGACGGTGACGACGGGAGGGTGGTCTTCTGCGCCATGGGCCGACTATAGCACGCGAAACCGCCCGCCGGAGCACGCCCGGGAACCGGAGGCCGCGGGCCGGCCGTAGTACAATTCGGAGTTGCCGGGCCGCCTGATTCTCGTCCCGCGCCGGAGTCCGCTCCGCGCGGCGCGGCCCCCCTGCAGGAAGGTCCCCGACTCCCGCAGGGTCGGCCGGAGCGGCAATCGGAGCCCCGGGAGTCGGCGCCGTGGAACGGCGCGCGCTCCGGCAGGATTGGCCGCGCCAGGCGGAGGCGAAGGCCGACGTTTGGCGGGCCGGGAGTCGGCGCCGTGGAACGGCGCGCGCTCCGGCAGGATTGGCCGCGCGCCAGGCGGAGCCGAAGGCCGCGATGGACGGGCCGGGCGCCGACGCCCGGGGCTCGGGACCGAAGGACCGCATGAATCCCCTCACCGAACCGACCCTGAGCACCCGCGAGCGCCCCCTGACGGAAACGGACCCGGCCATCGCCGCCGTCCTCGCCGACGAGACGGCGCGCCAGAACACCGGCCTTGAGCTGATCGCCTCGGAGAACTTCGTCAGCCGGGCGGTGCTCGAGGCGGCGGGCTCGGTGCTGACCAACAAGTACGCCGAGGGGTACCCGGGGCGCCGCTACTACGGCGGCTGCGAGCACGTCGACGTCGCCGAGTCGCTGGCCATCGAGCGGGCCCTGGCCCTGTTCGGGGCCGAGCGCGCCAACGTGCAGCCGCACTCGGGCGCCCAGGCCAACATGGCCGCGTACTTCGCCCTGATCGACCCCGGCGACACCGTGCTCGGCATGAACCTCGCGCACGGCGGGCACCTGACCCACGGCCACCCCCTGAACTTCTCGGGCCAGCTCTACGACATCGTGCCCTACGGGGTGCGGCGCGACGACGAGCGCATCGACCACGACGAGCTCGCGAAGCTGGCGCGCGAGCGCCGCCCGAAGCTGATCATGGTGGGGGCGAGCGCCTACCCCCGGGTCATCGACTTCGCCCCCATCCGGGCCGTCGCCGACGAGGTCGGGGCGTACGTGGTCACCGACATGGCCCACATCGCGGGGCTGGTGGCGGCGGGGCTGCACCCCAGCCCCGTCCCCCACTCGGACATCGTGACCACGACCACCCACAAGACCCTGCGCGGCCCCCGCGGCGGCCTCGTGCTGTGCCGCGAGGAGCACGCGAAGGCGGTGAACCGGGCCCTCTTCCCGGGCGTGCAGGGGGGTCCCCTGATGCACGTCGTCGCGGCCAAGGCGGTCTGCTTCAAGGAGGCGGCGGAGCCGGCGTTCCGCGAGTACCAGCAGCAGATCGTGCGGAACGCCGTCCGCCTCGGCGACGCCCTGCGCGGGCACGGCTTCCGCCTCGTGAGCGGGGGCACCGACAACCACCTCGTGCTCGTCGACGTGTTCTCGCGCGGCATCACCGGCAAGGTCGCCGAGGCCGCGCTGGAACGGGCCGGCATCACCGTCAACAAGAACGCGATCCCGTTCGACGAGAACCCGCCGATGGTGGCCAGCGGCATCCGCATCGGGACCCCCGCGGTGACCACGCGGGGCATGGCGGAGGCGGAGATGGACGAGATTGCCGGCTGGATCAGCCGGGTGCTCGCGGAGCCCGAGTCGGACGCGGTGGCGGCCGAGGTGCGGTCGCGGGTCGAAGCCCTGTGCCGGAAGTTCCCGCTGTACCCGGACTAGACGGCGGGACCGGGCGGCGGGCCGGCGATCCCGGAACGCCCCGCGCCGTCCCCGCCCGGCGCTCCCTGGTCGACGAGGTCGAGGCCGCGTTCGCCGGGGACGGCCCCCTCGCGTCGGCCCTGCCGTCGTTCGAGCCCCGGGCCGGCCAGCGGGAGATGGCGTCGGCGGCGGCCGGGACCTTCGAGGACGGCGGGGTCCTGCTGGCGGAGGCCGGCACCGGCACCGGCAAGACCCTCGCCTACCTCGTGCCGGCGATCCTGAGCGGCCAGCGCGTGCTCGTCTCCACCGGCACGAAGCAGCTCCAGGACCAGATATTCGACAAGGACCTCCCCGCCCTGCGCGGCGCGCTGGGGGTGGACTTCACCGCCACCTACATGAAGGGGCGGGGAAACTACCTCTGCCTGCACCGGTTCGAGGCGCTGCGGGACGGCGACCCCCTCGGCCTCGCCCCCGACCGCGCCCACGTGAACGCCATCGCGGCGTGGGCCGCGCGCACCTCGACCGGCGACCGCGCGGAGATCGAGGACCTGCCGGAAGACCTGCCGTTCTGGAGCGAGATATCGGCCGCCTCGGAGACCTGCATCGGCACCGAGTGCCCGCAGCACGCGGACTGCTTCATCACCCGGATGCGGCAGCGGGCGGCCGAGTCGGACCTCGTCATCGTGAACCACCACCTGCTGTGCGCCGACGCGGCGGTGCGCCAGTCGGCCTACGGCGAGGTCATCCCGTCGTACGCCTACGCGGTGATCGACGAGGCGCACCAGCTCGAGGACGTGGCGACGCAGTACTTCGGCGTCTCGGTGAGCAACTACCGGCTGGAGCGGCTGGTCGGCGACGGCCGCCGCTGGACGGGCCGCGACCTGGAGGACGACGCCGAGGCCGCCCAGGGCCTGTACCGGGCGCTCGACGACGTCGACCGACGGGCGGCGCTGTTCTTCGCGGCGGTCCGGCTGCACCGGGCACAGGCCGACCGCACCCGCCTCGACGCCGACGTGCTCGAGCCGGCGGCCGAGCCGGGGCGGCAGCTCGCGAGCGCGGCGCGGGCGCTCGACGCCGCGGTGGAGTCGTTCCCCGCCGCCACCGAGGACCTGCGGGCCCTGGGGCGCCGCGCCCGCGAGCTCGCCGACGACGTCGACCTCGTGCTCGACGCCAGCGACGACCGCCTCGTGTACTTCCTCGAACGCCGGGGCCGCGGCACGTTCCTGCGGGCGTCCCCCATCGACGTGTCGTCCATCGTCCGGGAGCTGCTCCTCGAGCGCCTGCAGGGCACGATACTGACGTCGGCGACCCTCGCCGTCGACGGCTCGTTCGACTACCAGCGGTCGCGCCTCGGCATCGGCGAGGCGGTGGAGCTGCGCCTCGCGTCGGAGTTCGACTACGCGGCGCAGACGGTGCTGTACCTGCCCCCGCAGATGCCGGAGCCGCGGTCGCCGGCGTTCGCCCGCGAGGCCGCCCTGCAGGTCCGGGCCCTGCTCGACGCCACCGAGGGGCGCGCCTTCGTGCTCTTCACGAGCTACGCCAACATGCGGCAGGTGCACCGGCTCATCGCGCCGGCCAGCCCCTGGCCCCTGCTCGTCCAGGGGGACGCCCCCCGCCCGGTGCTGCTGCGCAGCTTCCGCGCGACCCCGAACGCGGTGCTGCTGGCCACGTCGAGCTTCTGGCAGGGCGTGGACGTGGCCGGCGACGCCCTGAGCTGCGTCATCATCGACAAGCTGCCGTTCGCGCCGCCCGGCGACCCCATCACGGCGGCGCGCATGGAGTCGATCGCCCGCGCCGGCGGCAGCCCGTTCGACGAGTACCAGGTGCCGCTGGCCGTGCTCAGCCTCCTGCAGGGGCTCGGCCGGCTGATACGGCACCGCCGGGACCGCGGGGTGCTGTCGGTGCTCGACCCCCGACTGCAGAGCAAGGGGTACGGGCGCCGCTTTCTCGCCTCGCTGCCGCCCACGCCCATCGTGCACGACCTGGAGCGGGTCAGGGCGTTCATGGCGCGGCGGAGGGTGTAAACTCGGAACAGCGGCCGGCCCCGCGGAACGGCGCGGACGGCCGGAGGGGTTGGCTGGGGGGCGCCGGGCGGAGGCCGCGGCGCAACCTGGCGGTCGCGTTCGGCGACGACGGGCGGGCGGCGGCGCCGGTTCTCCGAGACACGCGGGCGCCGGCCCGCCCCGCGGAACCGGCGGCGGGGGCGCCCCCCCACCTGATAAGGGAAGGTGACGACGCCGTGAGAGCCGACTCCCGGCACGGAGGCGCCGATGCCGCGCGCGCCGGGTTGCGCGGGCAACGGTGCCGAGAGGCGGCGGCCGCCGGCCTGCGCCTCGCGGCGGTCGCGACGGTCCTGGGGCTGGCGCATCCGGCCGCGTGGGCCCAATCGACGGGCTCGGTGCACGGCCGGGTCACCACCGGCGACGGCCGGCCCGTGGCCGGGGCCACGGTGACCGTGGTCTCGCTGGAGACCCAGGAGACCGGCGTCGAGACCGTCACCGACGCCGACGGCCGCTTCCGCGACCTCGACCTCGCCCCCGGGCAGTACAGCGTCAGCGCCGGCAAGGCCGATCTCGGCGACCAGATCTTCCGCGTGCTCGTGCACCCCGACGGCGCCGTCGACGTGCGCTTCGTCCTCGAGGCGGGGCGGACCGCGGCCCCGTGGCTGCGCGCCCTGCAGGACGACCAGACCGCGGCCGCCGCGTTCGCGGCGGGGGTCCGGGCCAACCGGGAGGGGAACTACGACGACGCCATCGCGCAGTTCGAGGCGGTGCTCGCGGTCACCCCGACCTGCGTCGACTGCCACTTCAACATCGGGGTGTCGCACAGCCGCCTGAACCGCTACGCCGACGCCGAGGCCGCCTACCGCCAGGCCCTCGCCATCCGGGCCGACTATGCCCCCGCCCACTACGGGCTCGCCGACATCTTCACCCGCCAGGACCGCCCCGAGGCGGCCGCGGCGGCGCGGGGCGAGGCGAACCGCATCGCGGTGCGGCGGCTCGCGGCGGGACGCGCGGCGGCCCGCGAGACCCTGGGCCGCGGCATCGCGACGTGGGACTCGGGCGACGTGGGCGAGGCCCTGCGGCTGTTCCGCCGGGCGTCGGAGACCGACCCCACGCTGGCCGACCCCCACTACTGGCTGGGGCTCGCCTACGAGGCGAGCGGCGACGCCGCGAGCGCGCGGCGCTCGTTCGCCCGCTACGTCGGCGCCGCCCCCGGCGGCGAGCACGCGGCGGCGGCCCGGGAGCGGCTGCGCGCCCTCCGGCGGTAGGGGGTCGCGCCGTAGAACGGCCCGGACTCCTGGAGGGTCGTCGGGCGCCGGTCGGAGCCGAGAGCGACCATTGGCGGGCCAGGCCGCCCCGCAGAACGGCGCGGACCCCGGACGCACTACCGGCCCGTCGTTCCCTCCGCGGGCTCGATCCACGCCGAGGGAATCGCGAACCCATGCAGCTCGCCGCCGCCATCTCGGCCAATCTCGCCGCCGTCCGCGCCCGGCTCGACCGCGCCGCCGACGCGGCCGGACGCAGCCCCGGCGAGATCCGCCTCGTCGCCGTGTCGAAGACGTTCGGGGTCGCCCACGTCGAGGCCGCGGCCGCGGCCGGCCTGCGCGACCTCGGCGAGAACCGGGTCCAGGAGGCCCTCGACAAGCAGGCCGCGACCCCGGCCCTGCCCGTCCGCTGGCACCTCGTCGGGCACCTGCAGTCGAACAAGGCGCGCAGGGCCGTCGCCTTCGACTGGATCCACTCGGTGGACAGCGCCGCCCTCCTCGGGCGGCTCGACCGCGCCGCCGCCGACGCGGGCCGGGCGCCGCGGGTCCTGGCTCAGGTCGACCTCGCGGGAGAGGCGACCAAGCACGGCGCGCCCGAGGACGAGGCCCGGCGCATCGTCGAGGCGGCGGCGGGCTGCCGGGCCGTCCGCCTGCGCGGGCTCATGGTCCTGCCGCCGTGGTCGGACGACCCCGAGGCGGCGCGGCCCTGGTTCCGGCGCCTGCGCGCCCTCCGGGACGAGCTGCAGGCCGGCGCCCCCGCCCCGGTCCGCCTCGACGAGCTCTCGATGGGAATGAGCCACGACTTCGAGGTGGCGATCGAGGAGGGAGCCACCATGATCCGCGTCGGCACCGCGATCTTCGGCCGCAGGACGCGCCCGGGCGGCGCGTGACGCCGGGGCGGGCCCGCCTGCGGCCTGTCGTCGCGCTGCAGATCCGGCCTCGAGGCGGGGGCAGCCGCCGAACCGGCTCGGGGGCTGCCGGCTGCCCCCCCTCTGCCACCGCCGGGCGCCGCGCCGGCCGGGATGCCCTCCTGCCGTCACCGCCCGGGGGGCGGCAACTCCGGCAGGTCGTCCGAGGGGTCGCGGAAGTAGACCCGCGACAGGTAGTTCAGCGCCAGCGCGATGCCCTGGCGTTGCGGCGTGGTCGCCACGAGGGGCACCGCCATCGCCGCGAAGAACAACAGCGCCTGCGGCCAGGTCGGCGTGTGCAGGCCGAAGAAGTAGATCAGGATCAGTCCGATCGCAATCGGGATGCGGTCCATCACGACCACGTAGAGCCAGGTGTCTCCCTGGTTGTGCAGGTACCGCAGCCCGCAGACGCTGCACCGATCGTGCACCCTGATCCCGCGGACGAAGAGCGGTCCCCGGCCGCAGTGGGGACAGCGCCGGCGTGCGCCCCGCCAGAGCGTGCGTCGAATTCCCGGATGTGTCGAGTCCGGTGGCGTCCGGTCGGGCCCGTCGGGTCTCGAGGTCATCGCCGGGTCGTCCCCCCCCACCCGGTTCGGAGACGGCCGTCAAGAGAGCGCGCCGGTGCCGGTCGCGCGCGTACGTCGCCTCGAAGGACAGTGACGGAAATCACCTGGCCACGTGCCCGGGGGCAGGCACCGCCGAAAACCGGCTCCATCCGGGTTGCAGTTGGCAACCTCATGTCGATCACTGTCCGAACCGCCGCTCCAGCCGGCGGTCCTCCGCGCGACCGAGGACGGGGCCGGCCGACCGAACCCACCGCCCATCTCACGGCACGGCCATGAACAGGCGGTCCCAGCGCGTGCGGGTGAAGAAGTGGGCGGCGCCCGAGCCGAGCCGGCGGAGGGTGGCGCCGACGCCGGTCTCGGCGTAGAAGTCGGCCCCGGACTCGTACGACCAGTAGAGCATGAACGCGCGGCCCTTGACGTACTCCGCCGGCAGCGGCCCCCAGTAGCGGCTGTCCTCGGAGTCGCCGCGGTTGTCGCCCATCATGAACAGGTGGCCCTCGGGGACGGCGGTCGGCCCGAACGTGCCCCGGATGTCGAGCGGCAGCCGGCCGTCGGGCCGCATCGGCTCGAGCCAGGGCTCGTCGATGGCGTTCCCGTCGATGAACACCCGGCCCTGCCGCCCCTCGATGGTCTCGCCGGGGAGGCCGACGACCCGCTTGATGAAGTCGCGCTCGGGGTCCTCGGGGTACTTGAAGACGAGGACGTCGCCGCGCTCGACGTCGCCCATGGGCAGGAGCGCCCGCTCGAGCCCGGTCGCGGACGGCGCGTAGACGAACTTGTTCACCAGGAGGTGGTCGCCGATGAGCAGGTTCTCCTCCATCGACCCGGTGGGGATCTTGAACGCCTGCACGACCCACGTGCGCACGAACAGGGCGAGGATGACGGCGATGACGATCGACTCGAAGTACTCGCGCGCGGTCGACTTCCTGAACGTGTCTCCAGACATGCTGCCGTCCCCGTCCTGTCATCGCCGGGGCGGCGGCCCGCCGACCGCGCCGGCACCCGACCCGACCGTCCGCCCCGTTCCGGCGGCCCGCGGCCAGCCCCCAAGGCGTCGCCGGCGGCTCCGCCCGGCGCCCGACCCACCCCCCGGAAGCCCGCGCCGTTCCCCGGCGCGAACGCCCTATTCCGTGTCCACCGTCAGCACCGCGAGGAACGCCTCCTGCGGAATCTCCACCCGGCCCACCCGCTTCATGCGGCGCTTGCCCTCCTTCTGCTTCTCGAGGAGCTTGCGCTTCCGGGTGATGTCGCCGCCGTAGCACTTCGCGAGCACGTTCTTGCGGAGGGCCTTGACGGACTCCCTGGCAATGATACGCCCCCCCACCGTGGCCTGTATCGCCACCTCGAACATCTGCCGCGGGATGAGCTTGCGCAGCTTGACGGCGAGGGCCCGGCCCCGGGCGTACGCCGACTCCTTGTGCACGATGACCGACAGGGCGTCGACGGGGTCGCCGTTCACCATGAGATCGAGCTTGACGAGGGGCGACGTCCAGTAGCCGGTGACGTGGTAGTCGAGGGACGCGTAGCCCCGCGACAGGGTCTTCAGCCGGTCGTAGAAGTCGAGCACGACCTCGTTGAACGGCAGCTCGTAGGTGATCATGACCCGGTTCGAGGCGATGTACTCGAGCCCCTTCTGCACCCCGCGCTTCTCCTGGCAGAGCTGCAGGATGCCGCCGACGTGGTCCGACGGGGTCAGGATCATCGCGGTGATGACCGGCTCCTCGAGGGCCGCGATGTTCCCGGGGTCGGGCAGCTTGGCGGGGCTGTCGACCTCGAGCGTCTCGCCGGCGGTGGTGGTGACCCGGTAGAGCACCCCGGGGGCGGTGGTCACCAGGTCCATGTCGAACTCGCGCTCCAGCCGCTCCTGGATGATCTCGAGGTGCAGCAGGCCGAGGAAGCCGCACCGGAACCCGAAGCCGAGCGCGTTCGAGGTCTCGGGCTCGAAGAAGAACGAGGCGTCGTTCAGCCGCAGCTTCTCGAGGGCCTCGCGCAGGTCGGCGTACTGGTGCCCCTCGACGGGATAGAGCCCCGCGAACACCATCGGCTTCATCTCCGTGAAGCCGGCGCACGCCTCGGCCGTCGGCCGGGCCGCCTCGGTGAGGGTGTCGCCTATCTGGGCGTCGCTGACGGTCTTGATGCCCGCGATGACGAAGCCGACCTCCCCCGCCCCGAGCTGCGGGACGACCACGGGCTTGGGCGAGAACACCCCGACCTGCTCGACCTCGTAGTCCTGCCCCCGCGCCATCAGGCGGACCTTCGTCCTGGGTCGAATCACCCCGTCGACCATGCGGATCAGCACGACGACCCCGCGGTAGGCGTCGTACCAGGAATCGAAGATGAGCGCCTTGAGGGGGGCGTCCAGGTCCCCGCCCGGCGGCGGCACGCGGGCCACCACCGCGTCGAGCACGGCCCGGGCCCCCGCGCCCTCCTTGGCGCTGGCGAGGATGGCGTCGGCGGCGTCGAGGCCGACGATGTCCTCGATCTGCCGGGTCGTCTCGTCGGGCTGCGCCCCCGGGAGGTCGATCTTGTTGACGACCGGCACGATCTCGAGGTCCTGGTCGACGGCGAGATAGGCGTTGGCGACGGTCTGGGCCTCGACCCCCTGGGAGGCGTCGACGAGCAGCACCGCCCCCTCGCACGCGGTCAGGGCCCGCGTCACCTCGTACGAGAAGTCGACGTGCCCCGGCGTGTCGATGAGGTTGAGGACGTGCGGCTCCCCCCCGTCGGGGGTGTAGCTCAGCCGGACCGAGTGGGCCTTGATGGTGATGCCGCGCTCGCGCTCGAGGTCCATCGAGTCGAGCACCTGGGCCTCCATCTCGCGCGGGCGCAGGGCGCCGGTGAGCTCGAGGAACCGGTCCGCGAGCGTCGACTTGCCGTGATCGATGTGCGCAATGATGGAGAAATTGCGGATGCGGCGCTGGTCCATGGACGGACCATCATTATATCCGGCGCGGGGCGGCAAGCGCGGCGCGACCCGCGGCGCCCCCGCGATGCTACGGATCGACGGCCCGCCGGTCGGCCAGCGGCACGAACGGCTGAGGGTGCTCGGGCCCCACGTACTCCGCGCGGGGCCGGATGAGCCGGTTGTTCTCGTACTGCTCGAGGACGTGGGCGGTCCAGCCCGCCACCCGGCTCGCGACGAAGATGGGCGTGAACAGATCGGCGGGGATGCCGAGCACGTGGTAGGTCGACGCGGAGTAGAAGTCGACGTTGGCGTCTATCCCCGTCTCCTCCTTCATGACCCTCTCGATGACCTCGGACATCGCGAACCAGCGGGGCCGGCCCGCCTGCTCGCCGAGGTCGCGCGACATCCGGCGCAGGTGGGTGGCGCGGGGGTCCTCGGTGCGGTAGACGCGGTGGCCGAAGCCGGGCACGCGGCGCTTCCCGGCGAGCATGCCGCGCACCGCGTCCTCGACCCGCCGGTCGTCGGCGTCGTCGCCGATGGCGAGCAGCATGCGCATGACGGCGGCATTGGCCCCGCCGTGCAGGGGGCCCTTGAGCGCCGCGATGCCCGTCACGACGGCCGAGTGGAGGTCGGTGAGGGTGGCCGCCGCCACCCGCGCCGCGAACGTCGACGCGTTGAGCTCGTGGTCGGCGTGGAGGATGAGCCCCACGTCGAAGGCGCGGGCGGCGAGGGCGTTCGGGCGCTCGCCGGTCAGCAGGTAGAGGAAGTTGGCGGCGTGGCCCAGCACCGGGTCGGGGGCGAGCGGCGCGCCCCCCGCGGCGAGCCGGCCCAGGGTCGCCACCAGGGTGCCGGTCTGCGCGGTCAGCCGTACCGCCTTGCGCCGCGAGGCGGCGGCGGAGTCGTCGCCGGCGTCGGGGTCGTGGTGGGCGAGGACCGACACCCCGGTGCGCACCGCGTCCATGAGGTCGCCGGGCGGCAGCGACCGCAGCAGCCGGACCACGGGCTCCGGGAGGGCGCGGTGGCGGGCCAGCTCGGTCTGCAGGTCGCCGAGCTCGGGCCGCGTCGGCAGCCGGCCGCGCCACAGCAGGTGGCAGACCTCCTCGAAGGTGGCGTGCCGCGCCAGATCGTGGATGTCGTGCCCGCGGTACGCGAGCACGCCGCGCCGCCCGTCGATGTGGCAGATGCGCGACGTCGCCGCCACCACCTCGTCGAGACCCGCCGTCGAACGTGTGCTCATCGGTCCCGAAGAATAGTGGTCCGGGCGGCCGACCGCAACCGCCCCGCCGAACGCGGACGGCGTGGTGACCGAAAGCCGCCGCGGCGCGCGAGGGGGCGGCAGCCGAAGCCGGGCCGCGCGCGGTGGCCCGGCCGCGGCGGCCGCGCCCCCGCCCCGCGCCGTCTGTATGATCGGGGCATGGAACCCGAGCGGCTTCGTTCGCTCCTGGAACAGGTCCGCGCCGGGGCGCTCGGCGTCGACGCGGCCCAGGCGGAGGTGACCGCCTCGATGCGGCGCGCGCCGTTCGAGGACCTCGGGTTCGCCCGCGTCGACCATCACCGGGCGATCCGCCAGGGCTTCCCCGAGGTCGTCTTCGGCCACGGCAAGACGCCCGGCCAGGTGGCCGAGATCGCGGCCCGGATCGTCGAGGCGGACCAGACCCTGCTGGTGACCCGGACCGACGCAGCCGCGTTCGACGCGGTGCGGGAACGCGTGCCGGACGCGGTCTTCCACGCCGAGGCCGGGGTCATCAGCCGCGTCCGGGACGGGGAGGCGGCCGGCCGCGGGGGCGTCCTCGTGGTCTCCGGGGGCACCGCCGACCAGCGGGTCGCCGAGGAGGCGGCAGTCACCGCCGCGGTCATGGGGAACCGCGTCGACCGGCTCTACGACGTCGGGGTCGCCGGCCTCCACCGGCTGCTCTCGGAACGGGCGCGCCTCGAGCGGGCCCGGGTCATCGTGGTGGTCGCGGGCATGGAGGGGGCCCTCGCGAGCGTCGTGGGGGGACTGGTCGCGGCCCCGGTCATCGCCGTGCCCACGAGCGTGGGCTACGGGACCGGCACCGGGGGCGTCGCGGCCCTGCTCACGATGCTGAACAGTTGCGCGTCGGGGGTGGCGGTGGTCAACATCGACAACGGCTTCGGGGCCGCCGCCATGGCCAGCCTGATCAACCGGATTGGACCGGCGCCGGGCGCTTGAGCGCGTCGTTGCCCCGTGATATTCTTTCTTGTTCCGTAGCTTGCGCTTCCGACCCCTCCCGCGCGCCGCGGCCGCTCGGAAGCCCGAGCCGGACATCCCGCAGGACCCGGGCCTGGTACGCGTCCGTACAGCACCGGCGCCGTTACCGCGATGCACGCAGGAACCCAGACGGCCCTCGAGTTCGACCGCGTGGTCGAGGTGGTCGCCAGTCATGCCCTGACTCCGCTGGGAGCCGACGCGCTCGCGCAGATGCGGCCCCTCACCGACCGGCGCGCCGTCCAGACCGCCCTCGCCCACACCACCGAGGGGGTCCGCTTTCTCACCGTCAACGAAGGCGGCCTTCCCCTCGAGGCCCCGCGCGACCTCGCCGCGATCCTGTCGCGGCTCGCGATCGAGGCGCATCCCCTCGCCGCCATCGACCTGCGGAAGCTGGCCGACTTCCTGCAGTCGCTCGAGCGGTCGTGTCAGGCCGTCCGCACCGCCGGCGGCGGGCCCTATCCGGCCCTGACCGCGATCGCGAACGGCAGCGCCGCCTGGACGCGGGAGTGCGAGGACGTCGCCCGGAAGATCGACGCCGCCGGCGACGTCAACGACGACGCGAGCCCCGAGCTGAAGACGATCCGCGGCCGCCTGCGGAAGCAGCGAAACCGGCTGCGGGGGAACCTCGAGTCGTTCCTGCGGGGCCGCGAGACGGTCAAGTACCTGCAGGAACGGGTCGTCACCGAACGCAACGGACGGTTCGTGCTGGTCGTCCGCTCCGAGCACCGCACCGCCATCCCCGGCATCGTGCACGGCAGCTCGACGAGCGGGGCCAGCCTGTTCCTCGAGCCGCTCAGCACCGTGGACCTCAACAACGAGATCGTGGCCCTCGAGCAGCACGAGGAGGACGAGGTCCGGCGGGTGCTGATGGGGCTCTCGTCGGGGTTCCGGCGGCGGGCCGCGGACCTGCGGCGGACCCTGACGGCGGCGACGGATCTCGACACGGTGCAGGCGCGCGCGGCCTTCTCGACCACCATCGGCGCGGTGGAGCCGACGATGGCCGCCGACGAGACCTTCGAGCTGCGGGCGGCCCGACATCCGTTGCTGATGACCGCGGTGACGAGCCGGCTCGAGGCGCCCCCGCGCGCGGACGCGCCGGACGAGCCGGTCCCCGTCGACATCGTGATGCGGCCGCCCGACCGCGCGCTCATCGTCACCGGGCCGAACACCGGCGGCAAGACCGTCGCCCTCAAGACGGCGGGGCTGCTCGTTCTCATGGCCCAGGCCGGCCTGCACGTCCCCGCCGCCGAGGGCTCCGTGATTCCGGTGTTCCGGTCGGTGTTCGCGGACATCGGGGACGAGCAGTCGATCGCCGCCAACCTGAGCACGTTCTCGGGGCACCTGAGCAACATCGTGGCGATGGACCGCCGGCTCGCCCTCCCGGGCCTCGTCCTCCTCGACGAGGTCGGCGCCGGCACCGATCCGGTGGAGGGCGGGGCGCTCGGGTGCGCGGTGGTCGAGCACTTCCGCGCGCGCGGCGCCCACGTCGTGGCGACGACCCACGACGACGTGCTCAAGTCCTACGGGGCCACGACGGCGGGGGCGGCGGTCGCCGCGTTCGGCTTCGACCCCGAGACGTTCGCGCCGACCTACCGGCTGATCTACGGGTCGGCGGGCCGGAGCCTGGCCCTCGAGATCGCGGGGCGGCTGGGCCTCGCGCCCGAGATCATCGCCGCCGCCGCCGACCGGCGCAACGCCCGGGAGACGCAGCTCGCGGAGCATCTCGCCCGGATCGACACCGACCGCCGCAAGCTCGACGAGCTGCGCGAGGAGCTCGCGGAGCGGGACCGGTCGCTGACCGCGCGAGACGGCGAGATGTCGCGGCGCGAGCGCGAGCTCGACGAGCGCGAGGCGGCGGGCCGCAAGCAGCTCGAGCAGTCGCTCGGCGAGCGGCTCCGGAGCGCCCGCGGCGAGATCGACGCGATCGTGGGCGGTCTGCGCGAACGGGTCGCGGCGCTGGAGCGGGAGGCGGCGGGCCGGATCGACAACCGCGAGCGCGCCCTGTCGACGGGAGACAGCGGGGCCCTTCGGGCGGAAGCGCAGTCGGCGCTGGAAGAGGTCGCGCGGACGATGGAGGTCCCGGCCGGGGAGGCGCCCCCCGCCCCCGCCCCCGCCGCGCCGTCGATCGACGTCGAGGTGGGGGCCTGGGTGACGGTGTCGACGCTCGGCGTCGACGGGACGGTGCGGTCGCTGCACGGCGCCGACGCCGACGTGGAGGTGAACGGCAAGCGCCTGCGCGTGCCCCTCGCCTCGCTGCGGGCCGCGAGCGGACGCCCCCGGCCGCCGCGGCGGCCGGACAGCCGGGTCGCCATCCACGTCGAGGAGCCCGTCGGCCCGCTCGAGGAGCTGAACGTCATCGGCTGCCGGGTCGAGGAGGCCCTGTCGCGGGTCGAGAAGCACCTCGACCACGCCCTGATGAGCGAGACCCGCACCGTCCGGTTCGTCCACGGGCACGGCACCGGGCAACTGCGGCGCTCGATCAAGCGGTTTCTCGACACGCACCCCTGCGTCCGCCGCGTGTCGGCGGCGCCCCCCGAGGACGGCGGCGGCGCCGTGACGATCGCCGAGCTGAAGGAATGATCCGCTGACATGGGCCTGTTCCCCCAGTCGTTCATCGACGACCTGAAGTCGCAGGCGGACATCGTGCAGGTGGTGCAGGCGTACGTCCCCCTCCGGCGGGCGGGGACCGCCTGGGTGGGCCTGTGCCCGTTCCACGCCGAGAAGACCCCCTCGTTCAACGTGAATCCGGACAAGGGCTTCTTCCACTGCTTCGGGTGCGGCGTGGGCGGCGACGTCCTGAAGTTCGTCGAGCTCCAGGAGCGGCTGGGGTTCCAGGACGCGGTGCGCCACCTCGCGCAGCGGTTCGGGGTCCAGGTCCCCGAGCCCGCCACCGACCGCGACGCCGCGGCGGAGGCCGAGCGCGAAACCCTCGTCGGCGTCCACGAGGCCGCGGCGGCGTTCTTCGCGGCGCGACTGGCGGAGGCGGGGGGCGAGGCGGCCAGGGACCACCTCGCGGCCCGCGGCATCACCCCGGAGACCACGCAGCGGCTGGGGCTGGGATTCGCCCCGACGTCCCGCGACCGCCTGACCGCGCACCTGCGCGAACGGGGCTACGCGGACGATCTCCTCGTGCGCAGCGGCCTGGCCGTCTCCCGGGACGGGGGGCCGCTCGCGGACCGGTTCCGGAACCGGCTCGTCATTCCCATCGCCCGGGACAGCGGAACGGTGGTCGCGTTCGGAGCGCGGGCCCTCCACCCCGACCAGGCGGCGAAGTACCTGAACTCGCCGGAGACCGCCATCTACTCGAAGGGGCGCACCCTGTACGGGCTGCACGTCTCGAAGCGCGCCATCCGCGAGGCGGGGTACGCGATTCTCGTCGAGGGGTACTTCGATCTCGCGCAGGCGGTGCAGGCGGGGGTCGCCCCCGTCGTCGCCTGCTGCGGCACCGCCCTGGGCGAGCGGCAGGCCCGGCTGCTCAAGCGTTTCGCGTCGAAGGTGGTCGTGAGCTTCGACCCCGACCCGGCCGGGGCGGGGGCGGCGGTCCGGTCCGGCGAGCTGCTGATGACCCACGGGTTGCAGGTCAGCGTGGCGACGCTCCCCGACGGCGAGGACCCCGACACCTGCATCCGGCAGCACGGGGTCGAACGGTACCGGGAAACGCTCCGGGCGTCGCGGCCGTATCTGGAGTACGTGCTCGACCGCGAGGCGGCGGCGCGGGACCTCCGCCGCGGCGACCACCGGCGGGAGTTCGTGACCCGCATGCTGGAGGTGGCGGCGCGCATCCCCGACGCGGCCGAGCGCGACCGGTTCGCCGACAGCCTCGCGCACCGCGCCGGGATTCTCGAGGACGTCGCCCGCCGGGAGATCCGCCGGGCCGCGGTGGCGAGGCGGACGACCGTCGACGAACGCCGGGTGGCGACGGGGCGGCGCGTGACGCCGGCCGAGAAGGGGCTCGTCTGGGCCCTGGCGCGGGACACCGCGGCGGCGATGGAGACCATCGCCGGGCTCGACGACGACGACATCGCGGGCCTGGCCGCGGAGCCGATCCTCGCCACCGCCCGGTCGCTGGCCGACTGGCCCCGCGCCGCCGTGCACGACGCCCTCCGGGAACGCCTGAGCGCGGAGGAGGCGGGCTGGATGGCGAGGGTGGGGGCCGGCGACCGGCCGCCGGCGGCGGCCGCGGACTGCGGGCACGAGCTCAGGCGGCGGGCCTGCGAGCGCCAGCGCGCCGCGGTGCAGGACGCGATAAACCGCTGCCAGCAGCTCGGCACGCCGTCGGCCCTCGCCGAGATCGACGTGCTGTGGCGGAAGAAGCTCGATCTCTCCGCCAAGCTGGAGTCTCTGAGGTGACGGATACCCGGCGCACTGCCCAGGAGGAATGCCTTTGTCGCTAGAAGAAAAGTACGACGAGGTCAGGCAGCTCATCCAGATCGGCAAGGAGAAGGGGTACCTCCTCTACGACGAGGTGAACGAGCTGCTTCCGCCGGACATCACCACGTCGGACGAGCTCGACGAGCTCTTCACGACGTTCGGCAACGCCGGCATCGAGGTCGTCGACTCGGAGCAGAAGTACCGGGAAGACAAGCTGCTCGACCGCCGCAGCGAAGGCTCGGACATCGAGCTGGACCTGACGCCGAGCGCGATCGACAAGACCAACGACCCGGTCCGAATGTACCTGCGCGAGATGGGCACGGTGCCCCTCCTGACCCGGGAGGGGGAGGTCGAGATTGCCAAGCGCATCGAGCGCGGCAAGCTGTCGATCATCAAGGCGGTGTCGCGAATGCCGGTCGTCGTCCAGCAGGTCGTCGACATGGGCGACAAGCTGAAGGCCGGCGAACGCACCATTCGGGAGCTCGTCGTCTTTCAGGACGACGAGATGACCGAGGAGAAGCTGCGCCGCCTGTCCCGCGCGGTGCTGGACCGGATCGAGCGGATACGGAAGGCCCGGAAGGAGGCCCGGCGCCGCGAGACGCTGCTCGGCGAGATCTCGAAGCGCGAGAAGAAGAAGTACCGGCGCGGCTACCGGAGCGTGCTCCGGGCCCGCGTCGCGCTGTCCCGCCTCGTTCGCGGGCTCGAGCTCACGGAGGGCATCAAGCGGCGCCTGACCGACGGCGCGAAGGAAGCGGTGGAAGGCGTGCAGGCGATCCAGAGCGAGCTGGCGCACGTCGATCGGCAGCTCAAGTCGAAGACGCCCCGGCGGGACGAGGACCGGAAGCGGCTGACGCGGCGGCAGCGCGAGCTGCGCGCGCGGCTGCGGGCCCGGGCGGAGGAGCTCCAGCAGCCGGTGCCGGAGATCGAGCAGACCCACCGCGCCATCTTCCGGGGCGAGATGCTCGCGGAGATGGCCAAGAAGGAGCTGGTCGAGGCCAACCTGCGGCTGGTGGTCTCCATCGCCAAGAAGTACACGAACCGCGGCCTCCAGTTCCTCGACCTCATCCAGGAGGGCAACATCGGCCTGATGAAGGCCGTCGACAAGTTCGAGTACCGCCGCGGGTACAAGTTCTCGACCTACGCGACGTGGTGGATCCGCCAGGCGATCACGCGGGCCATCGCCGACCAGGCGCGGACCATCCGGATCCCCGTGCACATGATCGAGACGATCAACAAGCTGATCCGCACGTCGCGGGCGCTGGTGCAGGAGCTGGGGCGGGAGCCGACGTCGGAGGAGATCGCCGAGCGCATGGACATCCCCGTCGGCAAGGTCCGCAAGGTGCTGAAGATCGCCCAGGAGCCGATCTCGCTCGAGACGCCGATCGGCGAGGAGGAGGACAGCCACCTCGGCGACTTCATCGAGGACCGGCAGGAGGTCTCTCCCGCCGACGCGGTGATCAACCTGAACCTCAAGGAGCAGACGGAGAGCGTGCTGCGGACCCTGACCCCGCGCGAGGAACGCGTCGTCAAGATGCGCTTCGGCGTGGGCGACGGCAGCGAGCACACGCTGGAAGAGGTGGGTCAGAACTTCGCGGTGACCCGCGAGCGTATACGTCAGATAGAGGCCAAGGCGCTGCGCAAGCTGCGGCATCCGTCGCGCAGCCGGCGGCTGCGCGCGTTCCTCGAGGGCACGTAGGCGGGTATTTTCGCCGGCCCCGATTCGGGCCCATAGCTCAGCGGTAGAGCCGCCGGCTCATAACCGGTCTGTCCCAGGTTCGAATCCTGGTGGGCCCACCACCTGAAGGAGCAGCCGCAACGCGATGCCTGTCAGCCTGTTGCGCGTGTCGCCGGCACGCTCGACGAGCGCGCGAGCGGCGTGCCTGCCCCGCCTTCCCGGCGGGGTTTTTTTTGCCCCGACCGCGCCACCCCGGAGGACCTGACCCCCGATGCTGCCCGACCTCGAACGGTTGATCCGCCTGCAACGCCTCGACAACGCCACCGTCGAGACCCGGCGCGCGGTCGCCGCCATTCCCGAACGGATGACGGCGCTCGAGGCGCGGCTGCACACCAGCCGCACCCGGGCGGAGGACGCCCGCCGGCAGCAGGAGGAAGAGCGGAAGGGCCGGCGGGAGGTCGAGAAGCGACTCGGCGAGGTCCAGGGCCGGCTGGCCCGGTTCAAGGACCAGCTCATGGCCGTGAAGACCAACAAGGAGTACACGGCCATGCAGCACGAGATCGCCACCGCCGAGGCGGAGGTGGCCCGGCTCGAGGACACGATGCTGGAGCACCTGCTGCAGGCCGACGAGCTCGATGCCGCCGTCGACGCGGTAGAGCGCGCGGACCGGGAGGAAGCGGCGGCCGTCGAGCGCGAGCGGGCCGAGCTCGAGGAGGAGCGGGCCGCGATGGAGCGGCGGCTCGACGGCACCTCCGACGAGCGGACGAAGCTCACCGCGAGCATCGGCGCCGGCAGCCTCCGGCTCTTCGAGTCGATAGCCGGCCAGCGCCAGGGCCTGGCCGTGGTCGAGGCCAGGAACGGACACTGCACGGTGTGCAACGTCCGGCTGCGCCCGCAGGTGTTCAATCAGGTCCTGCTCAACACCGAGCTGATTCGTTGCGAGAGCTGCCTGCGCCTGCTGTACCACGACCCGAACCGCCCGCCCGATCCGCCGGCGGAGGAGCCGGCGGCGGACGACCCGGCGCGTTGACCCGGCCCGCCCGTCATCGCGGCGGCTCGGGCGCCGGACCGCCGGGGAGCCCGCCCGCCTACTTCGCGCGCTGCCGCAGGAAGAGCGGCACGTCGCTCTCGGGTCTCGGCTCTTCTTCCGCGTCCCCGTTCGTCCCCGACGACGGCAACGGCAGGGTGATGACCGGCGGGCGCCGCAACGGCGACTCGCGGACCGGCGCCTCGGCGGCGGTCGCATCGTCCTTCCAGTCCGCGTACTGCTGAAGGTCGACGGGGGTGTCGGCGGCCGCCCGGTCGTGCCCGGAGACGGCGGCGTCCGGCCCCCCGACCCCGGTCGCGATCACCGTCACCTTGACCTCGTCGTCGACGTCGTGATCGATGACCACGCCGAAGATGATGTTGGCGTCCTCGTGGGCCGACTCCTGGATGATCGAGGTCGCCTCGTGGACCTCGGCCAGCGACAGGTCGTTGCCGCCGGTGATGTTGATGATCACCCCGCGCGAGCCCTCGACGCTGGCGTCCTCCAGCAGGGGGCTGGAGATGGCCTGCGTCGCCGCGTCGACGGACTTGCTCTCGCCGTGGCCGACGCCGGTGCCCATGACCGCGAGCCCCGCCCCCGACATGATCGCCTTGACGTCGGCGAAGTCGAGGTTGATGAGGCCGGGCTTGAGGATGAGGTCGGAGATGCCCTGGATGGCCTGCCGCAGCACGTCGTCGGCGGTGGCGAACGCCTCGGGCAGCGTCGTCGAGCGGTCGGTGGTGGCCAGCAACCGCTCGTTGGGGATCGTGATCATGGTGTCGACGCAGTCGCGCAGCTCCGCGAGGCCGCGATCCGCCTGAAGCTGCCGCCGCCGCCCCTCGAACTTGAACGGCTTGGTGACGACGGCCACCGTCAGCGCGCCCAGCTCGCTCGCGAGGCTGGCGATGACCGGCGCCGCCCCGGTGCCGGTGCCGCCCCCGAGACCGGTGGTCACGAAGACCATGTCGGCGCCGTCGAGGGCCGAGATGATCTGATCGGTGTCCTCGAGGGCCGCCTGCCGCCCGACGCTCGGCGACGCCCCCGCGCCCAGCCCCTTCGTCAGCTTGGCCCCGATCTGGATGCACAGCGGCGCCTCGCTGTGGCTCAACGCCTGGGCGTCCGTGTTGGCGACGATGAACTCCACCGCGGTGACGCCGGAGCGGACCATGCGGTTGACGGCATTGCTGCCCCCGCCGCCGACCCCGATGACCTTGATCCGCGCCCCCAGGGCGTCGACCGGGTCGTGGATCGTCAGGCGCGGGCCCCTGTGGTCGGATGCGGGCTCCCGGCGAGCGGCCTCGTCAACCCGTGCATCCCCATGCTCAGTAGCAGATTCCATCTACTCCCCCCTGCAGCCCGTGGCGAGAGTCCCCGCTGCCTTCGAGCGGCGATGCATCCCGCCTGACTGCGTTGTTCGTCGGTTGCATGTGCCCAACATGCGCCCTCCTCACGCCTTGTCAGGCGGGCGCCTCGCCACTCTCGTGCAACGCGGGGCTCTCGCCACGGGCTGCCTGTCCTTCCGCCAACCTGCGGCCGCGGCGGCGCGGCCCGCATTCCGGGAGGCTTGCGCCGCGGCACGGCGCGGACTCCCGGGCCGCGTCATGCCCAACTGCGGCCCCGGGCCCGCCCCAGGAACCGGAACAGCCCCCTCAAGCGACCGGTGACGCTCCGGTCGGCGCTCCACCCGCTCTCGTGCGCCTGCTCCTGCTGCTGGCGGCGGTGCGCGTGCTTGACGAGCCCCACCGCGGTCGCGAACGCCGGGCTGCTGACGTGATCGGTGAGCCCGCCCACGCCGTCCGGGCACCCGCGGCGGATCGGCAGATCGAAGATCTGCTCGGCGATCTCGGCCATCCCCTCCAGCAGGGCCCCGCCGCCGCAGAGCACGATGCCCGAATGCAGCGAGTTCTCGTAGCCGGCGCGCCGTATCTCGTCCCACAGCTTGTGGAACAGCTCCTCGGCGCGCGGCTGCAGGACCCGGGACAGCACGCGCCGGGACATCTCGCGCGGAGGCCGGCCGCCGACGCTCGCCACCTCGATGCGCTCGTCCTCGCCGACCATCCCGTCGAGCGCGCAGCCCCGCAGGCGCTTGATCCGCTCGGCATCGGGAATCGGCATCCGGAGGTCGACCGCGACGTCGTTCGTGAAGTGGCCGCCGCCGAGGGTCACGACCGCGGTGTGCCACAGGCTGCCGCGCTCGAAGATGGCGAGATCGGTGGTGCCGCCGCCGATGTCGGCCAGGGCGACCCCGAGATCGCGTTCGGCGTTGGTCAGCACCGCCTCGCTCGCCGCGAGCTGCTCGATGAACATGTCGGCGACCTCCACCCCCGCCTGGTTCACGCAGGCGATGATGTTCTGGGTCGACGAGATGCTGCCGGTGACCACGTGCACGTTGACCTCGAGGCGCGAGCCGGTCATGCCGATCGGGGCGCTGATGCCGTCGTGGCCGTCGACCACGAAGTCCTGGGCGAGGAGGTGCACGATCTCGCGGCCCTTCGGGAGGGTCACCGCCTTCGCGGCGTCGATCGCGCGCCGCACGTCGCCGCTGGTGATCTCGCGATCCCGATCGGCCACCGCCACCACCCCGCGGCTGTTGAACGCCCGCAGATGGGCCCCGGAGAGGCCGAGGGCGACCGAGTCGATCTCGACGCCGGCGGTGAGCTCGGCCTCCTCGATCGACCGCTTGATCGACTCGACCGCGGCCTCGACGTTGACGACGACCCCGCCCCGGATGCCCTGGGCCTCGACGACCCCGACCCCGATGACGTCGAGGCCGCCGTCGTCGAGGGGCTCGGCCACGATGGCCGCCACCTTCGACGTGCCGACGTCGAGGCCGACGAGATGGTTTTCCTTTCGTGCCATGGACCCCCCGTTCGTGCCTCAACGCGACGCGAAGGCACCGGCCGGCCGACCGGCCCCGGCCCCGTCGGCGACCCCGGCGACCGGCCGCCTCCAGGCCGGTCGCCGCCGATCGCCCGGCCCGCGGCCGTGCGCCCGGTTCCGGACGTACACCCGCGGGTCGAAGCGCAGATCGACCGCGTCGATGTCCGGCACCTCCTCGCGCAGCAAGGGCGCCAGCTCGGCATAGAGCCGCAGGCGCGGGAGAAAGCGCTCCGCGCCAAGCTGCAGCAGCACCACGTCGTCTTCGAGCAGCACCACCACGTTCCCGGGATCGGCGACGTCGATCTGGGAGACCGAGTCGAGCACGTCCGGCCGCTCCGCCAGCTCCGCGAGCAGCCGCGCGGCCAGCGCCATGCGCTCCGGGTCGACGACGGCCGCTCCCCCTCCCCCTTCCTTCTCCAGGCCGTCGACGATCGGGAAATCGAAATGCGCGAAGCGCGGCCCGTAACCGTCGACGACCGTCCCGGACGCATCCAGCAGGAACAGCCGGCCGCCGAACCGCGCGAGCGCGACGGGCCGGCGCTCGGTCACGAACACCTCCACCGTCGACGGCAGGCGGCGGCGCAGCGTGCCCCCGGCGAGCCACGGCGACGCCGAGAGCAGCCGCCGCTGGCCTTCCAGATCCACCGACAGGATGGCCGCGCCGCGCAGACCCGGCATCAACGCCAGCACCTCCCCCGCCGACAACTGCTCGTTGCCGTGGACCACGATGTCGTCGACGGCGAGAAACGGGGCCCCGGGCAGCTCCGCCGCCGCCATCCATCCGCCGACGGACAGGCCGCCGGCCAGGATCAGGCCGCGCGCGATCCTCGCCCGGTGCCGCCTGACGCCGTCCGCGAGCCGCCGCAGGCGCGGGGGGGGCGGCTCGAGCACGTTGGCGGGCGAGCGGGTGGACACCACGTCGAGGGGCGCCATGCTCATGCTCTCCCCGGCCTCCCGGCCGCCGTCTCGATCGCCTCGAGGAGAGGCCCGCCGACCCCGCCGACGGGTCCGGCCCCCAGCGTGAGCACCAGGTCGCCCGGCCGCGCCAGCCCCGCCACGAGAGGCGGGACCTCGTCGAGGCCGCCGACGTGGTGCACGGGCCGGTCCGTCTCGCGGCGCAGGGCGCGGGCGAGCCGCTCGCTCGTGATGCCGGGCAGAGGCGCCTCCCCCGCCGGGAAGACGTCCACGAGCACCACGACGTCGGCGGCGGCCAGCTCCGCCGCGAACCGGTCGAGGAACCGGGCCGTCCGCGAGTACCGGTGGGGCTGGAAGACCACCACCAGCCGGCGGTGCGGCTGCCGGCGGGCCGTCGCCACCACCGCCGCGATCTCGGTCGGATGATGGCCGTAGTCGTCGACGACCCGCACCCCGGCCGCCGTGCCGCGATGCTCGAACCGCCGGCCCACCCCGGTGAACCGCCGGAGGCCGGCCCCGGCCGCCGCGGGCTCGAGCCCCAGCTCGAGACCCACCGCGAAGGCCGCGAGGCCGTTCAACAGGTTGTGCCTTCCCGGAACCGCGATCTCCAGCCCCGCCGTCTCGGGGCGGCCGCCCCGGCCGAACCGCACGCGGCACCGCGAGCCGCCGGCGCCGCAGACCGCTTCCC
The DNA here is from genome assembly GCA_965261285.1 of Vicinamibacterales bacterium. GTDB lineage: Bacteria > Acidobacteriota > Vicinamibacteria > Vicinamibacterales > UBA8438 > JAJEEA01. The sequence continues at coordinate 4,912,709 of OZ253457.1, forward strand.
GGCCGACGACGTCGGCCGACCCGTCCTCCATCGCGTAGGTGACGACCCGCCGCTCGATGCGGTCGCGGAGGCCCGCGACCCCGGCGTCGTCCCCGCACGCCACCACCGCGCCCGATTCGACGGTCCGGTTGGCGAAGCGGACCAGGGTGTCGCGCAGGCGGTCGAATGTCCCGTAGTGGTCGAGATGCTCCGGCTCGAGGTTCGTGAGGACCGCGACGCGGGGCCGCAGGGCCAGCAGCGACGGCTCGCTCTCGTCCGCCTCGACCACGAAGTGGGGTCCGTCCCCGAACCTCGCGTTGCTCCCGAAGGCGTCGACCCGGGCCCCCACCAGGACCGCCGGATCCAGCCCGCACTCGGCCAGCATCACCGCCACCATCGACGACGTGGTGCTCTTGCCGTGCGTGCCGGTCACCGCGACGGTCGATCGCGAGGCCGCGAGCCCCGCCAGCATGACGCCGCGCGGCACCACCGGCAGGCCGCGGCGCCGGGCCGCGGCGACCTCGGGGTCGTGGGCGGGCACCGCGGCCGAGACGACCACGGCGTCGGCCCCGGCGACCCGGCCCGGGTCGTGGCCGACACCGACCTCGATCCCGCGCGCCCGCAGCCTCTCCGTGGCCGCCGACGCCGTCAGGTCCGAGCCGCTGACCTCGTAGCCGAGACCGCTCATCATTTCCGCCACACCGCTCATGCCGACGCCGCCCACGCCCACGAAATGCACCCGGCGGGCATTCGCGGGGAGGCCGTGGGCGGCCGCCCCCGGTCCCGCTTCCGGCCCATGCTCCCCGGATGAGTGCTCGGCCACCCGCTCACACGCCGTTGGCCTCTTCGATCAGGCCCTCGGCCCGGTCGACGATGACGGAGACCGCGCGCGGCCTCGCGAGGGTCCGGGCCGCCGCCGCCATCCGGCGGCGCCGCTCGTCGTCCCCCGCGAGCGCGAGCACGCGGGCGGCCAGCCCCTCGCCGCTCAGGCCGGCTTCCGGCAACACCTCGGCCGCCCCCCGCTCCGCCAGCACCTCGGCGTTCGCCTGCTGGTGCCCGTCGGCGGCGCCGGGCAGGGGCACCAGCAGCGACGGGCAGCCGGACGCGGCCAGCTCCGCGAGGGTGGTCGCGCCGGCGCGGCTGACCACGATGTCGGCCCGGCGCATGATGTCGGCCATCTCCTGGAAGAACGGGGCGACGCGCGCCGACACCCCGGCCCGGCTGTACGCCTCCTCCACCAGGCCCTGATCGCGCCGGCCGGTCTGGTGCGTGACCGCGAGGGCGACGCCCGAGGCGGCCAGGACCGGCGCCGCCGCCGTCATCGCCACGTTGATGGCGTGGGCCCCCTGCGATCCCCCGAGCACCAGCACGTGCAGCGGGCGCGGCGTCGGCGACGCCGCCGGCGCCGCGGGCTCGAAGAACTCCGGCCGGACCGGGTTCCCCGCCACGAAGCCCTTGCCGCGAAACTGCGGCAGGGTCGCGTCGTGGGACACCGCGGCAGCGCTGACCACCGGCGCCAGCAGCCGGTTGGTGATGCCCGGCTTCACGTTCTGCTCGAGCACCATCGTGGGAATCCGGCGCAGCGCCGCGAGCATGACGACCGCACCGGCCGAGTACCCGCCGAGCCCGATGACGAGATCCGGGCCGACCCGGCCGAGCACCCGCCAGGCATCCCAGGCGCTCACCGGCAGCAGGGAGAACCCCCGGACCCGGGCCGGCCAGGACGTGCGCTTCAACCCGGCGCTGCGAATCAGCACGTGCTCGAACCCCTGATCGTCGACGGTCCGGGCCTCGGCGCCGCGGCCGGTGCCCGCGAAGACGATGCGCGCCCCCGGCCGGCGGCGCCGGAACTCCCGCGCCACCGCGATGCCGGGAAAGAGGTGGCCGCCGGTGCCGCCCCCGCTCATCAGCACGCAAGGTCCGGACATCGCCCGCTCCGCCTCCCGCCGCCCGGCCCGCCAGTCGTCGCCTGACGGCTCCGCCCGGCACCCGACCGACCCTCCGGGAGTCCGCATCGGTCCACGGCCCGGACTCCTGCCCCGCCAGTCGTCGGCCGACGGCTCCGCCCGGCGCCCGACCGGCCCTCCGGGAGCCCGCTCCGTTCCACGGCGCGGACCCCCGGCGGACGGCCGGGGGCGAGCCCGCCGTCCCGCCGTCACCGCAGTCATTCGGATCGCACCATCGGCATCCTTCGCGCTTCGGACGTGTGCTGGGAGACGTTCAGCAGAATGCCCATCGCCAGCAGGTTGATGAGCAGAGACGAGCCGCCCGCGCTGACGAACGGCAGCGGAATCCCCTTGGTCGGCAGCAGCCCCAGCACGACGCTGATGTTGAAGAACGCCTGGAACGTCACCATCATGGTGATGCCGACGGCCAGCAGCGCCCCGAACCGGTCCGGCGCCGACGCCGCGATGTCGAGGCCGCGCCACAGGATGACGCCGAAGCAGAGCAGCACCACCAGGGCCCCGAGCAGCCCCGTCTCCTCGGCGATCACGGCGTAGATGAAGTCGGTGTGGGGATGCGGCAGATAGAACAGCTTCTGCACCCCGGCCATCAGCCCCTGCCCGAGCAGCCCGCCCGTGCCCACCGCGATCTGCGACTGGATGACCTGGTAGCCGGCGCCTTGCGGATCGGCCCAGGGATCGAGGAACGCGAGCAGCCGCTGGACGCGGTAGGGGGCGCTGACGAGAACCGCGAAGAGCAGCGGCGCCCCGACCAGGGTCAGCCCCGCGAGGTAGCGGTACGGCAACCCCGCCGCGAACACCATGACCCCGACGATCATGAGCAGGGTGAACGCGGTCCCGAAGTCGGGCTCCAGCACGATGAGGCCGCAGACGAGGCCGGTGACGAGGGCCACCGGCGCCAGCGCATGCACGACCCGGTCGGTCTTCTCCATGCGCCGCTCGAGGGTGGCGGCGGTGAACAGGATGACCGCGACCTTGGCGAGCTCGGACGGCTGGATGCCGACGCCGCCGATCGAGAACCACCGGCGCGTCCCGTTGATCGCGGGGCCGAAAAAGACGAGGATGAGGGTGGCGACGCAGATCGCCAGACCGGCGCGGATCACGAGCGGGCTCCGCAGCACGCGGTAGTCCACCCGCATCGCGGCGGCGAGCAGCCCGATGCCGAGGACGGCCCAGACCACCTGCTTGAGCAGGAAGAACCAGGGCGGCTGCTGGAAGCGTCCCATGGCGAGGACGGCCGAGGCGCTGTAGACCATCACCACGCTGGCGCACACCAGCAGCAGGGTGGCGAGGAACAGCACCTTGTCCGATTTCAGCTTTCGCGCCATGGTCCTGATCGCCGCTCGCGGCGGCGGAGCGCCGGGGCGGCCCTAAAGTTCGGGGCGCCTCGACCCGACAATCCGAAGCGTGAGCGGTCAGCAGTCATCAGCCGCGCGCGAGGAGAAGACACCGACCTCGCAGACCGAGGCAGCCTGCGTTCCCAGCGGTCGACTCTCCTCCGCCGCGACACGACTGATGACTGCTCACTGCTCACGCTTCCCTTCGACCTCCCTCCGCAACCGGCCCACCGCCTGGACGAACACGCGGCCCCGTTCCGCGTAGTCCCTGAACATGTCGAGGCTGGCGCACGCCGGCGCGAGCAGCACCGTGCCCCCGGGCGCGGCCAGCCCGAAGGCGGCCCGGACCGCGTCATCGAGCGAAGCGGCCTCGACGACCCGCACCGATGCCTCGAACGTCTCGCGGATCCGTCGCCGGATCTCGCCGATGGCGACGACCGCGTCGGCCCGCTGCGCGAGCAGCGGGGCGAGGGACTCGAGATCGCCCCCCTTGAAGCGCCCGCCCATGATGACCACGAGGCGGTCGCCGCAGCTCTCGATGGCGCATCGCGCCGCCGCCACGTTGGTCGCCTTGGAGTCGTCGACGAAGCGCACCCCGCCCACCTCGCCGGCCGGGGCCAGGGCGTGGTCGAGCCCGGTGAACCCGTCGACGGCCCGGGTCATCTCGTCGGCGGACACGCCCACGAGGCTCGCCACCGCGCTCGCGGCGAGGACGTCGCTCAGCAGGTGCCGGCCCGTGAGGTGCACCGCGGACAGTGGCACCAGCGGGTCCTCGCCGGCCGCGGTCCGGCGGACGATGGCCCCGCCGGCGACCGCGATGCCCGCGTCGATGCGCGCCGACAGGCCGTAGGGCACCTGCCGGGCGCGGCTTCCGCCCGCCAGCCGCAGGACCTCGGGATCGTCGGCGTTCACCACCAGCGTGTCGGACCCGGTCTGGTTGGCGAAGATGCGGGCCTTGGCCGCCGCGTAGGCGGCATGGCCCTCGTGCCGGTCGAGATGGTCGCGATGCAGGTTGAGGAGCACCGCGATCGAGGGGCGGAACGTGTCGGTCAGCTCGAGCTGGAAGCTCGACGCCTCGACCACGTGGACGGTCTCGGGCGTGGACCCGTCCACCTGGGTGCTGAGGGCGGTGCCCACGTTCCCCCCCACCAGCACGTCCCGGCCCCCGGCCTCGAGCATGCGGCCCGCCAGCACCACCGTCGTCGACTTGCCCTTCGTCCCCGTCACCGCCACCACCCGCCCCCGCAGCCAGCGGCTCGCCAGCTCGAGCTCGCTGATGAGGGGGACGCCCCGCCGCCGGACGCCGTCGAACAGCGCCAGCGCGGGGGACACCCCGGGGCTCAGCACCACGAGGTCGGCGCGGGCCAGCGTCTCGGGCCGATGGCCGCCGAGCTCCAGCTCGACGCCGGCGTCCACGAGGCGGCGGACCGGCTCGGCGACCTCGCGGCGCCGCTCGGTCAGGACCACCCGTGCGCCGCGGTCGGCGAGGAGCCGGGCCGCGGCCGCGCCGCTGCGCGCCGCCCCCACCACCACGACCGTCGACCCCCGCACGGAGAACGCGTTCATCGCAGCTTCAGGGTCGCGAGGCTGAAACAGGCGAAGACCACCGCGGCGATCAGGAACCGGCTGATCACCTTCGGCTCGCTCCACCCGATCAGCTCGCAGTGATGGTGGAGCGGGGCCATGCGGAACACCCGCTGGCCCGTGAGCTTGAACGACCCGACCTGGATGACGACCGAGAGGAGCTCGATGACGAACACCGCGCCCACGATGGGCAGCAGGAGCTCCTGCTTGATGAGGATGGCGACGGTGCCGAGGGCGCCCCCGAGCGCGAGGGACCCGACGTCGCCCATGAAGATCTCGGCGGGGTGCGAGTTGTACCAGAGGAAGCCGAGCCCGGCCCCGACGAGGGCGCCGCAGAACACGGTGAGCTCCGCCGCCGGCGCCACGTGGGTCAGCAGCAGGTACTCGGCGAAGGTCGCGTGCCCGGTGACGTAGGCCAGCGCCGTCATCGCCGCCGCGGCGACGATGAAGAGGCTGATGGCGAGGCCGTCGAGCCCGTCCGTCAGGTTGACCGCGTTCGAGAAGAACACCATCACCAGCATCCCGAACGGGACGTACAGCCAGCCGAGGTCGGGGGTGAGCTGCTTGAAGAACGGCAGGACGAGCTCGGTGCCGTAGATCTCGCGCCCGCTCATCCACAGCAGGGCGAGGCCGACGGCGAGGGCCACCACCGCCTGGCCGAGGAGCTTGTACCGGGGCCGCAGGCCGTTGTGGTCGCGGCGGACGATCTTCAGGTAGTCGTCGAGGAAGCCGACGAGCCCGAACGCGATCATCGACAGGATCGCGATCCACACGTAGGGGTTCGTGAGGTCGCCCCAGGCGAGGGTCGGCACCGTCGCCGCGGTCAGGATGAGCAGCCCCCCCATGGTCGGGGTGCCGGCCTTGGACCGGTGCCCGGCGAGGTCGTCCCGCACGACCTGACCGATCTGGAACCCGCGGAGGGTCCGGATGAGCCAGGGCCCGACGACGAGGCTGATCAGGAACGCGGTGATGCCGGCGGCGGCGGTCCGCACGGTGATGTACTGGACGACGTTCAGCGGCGGATACAGCAGGTGATACAGCATCAGGCCCGCTCCGATCCCGCCGCCCGGTCGGCGCAGAGCCGCGTCACCACCTGATCGGTCCGGACTCCCCGCGACCCCTTGACGAGGACGACGTCGCCGTCGCGGACCGACGCCGCCGCGCGCGACGCCGCCTCCTCGGCGGTCTCGCAATGGAGGACCCCGGCGGCGGGCGCGCCGGCTTCGACGGCGGCGCGGCCGAGGGCCCGCGCGGGCTCCCCGCCGACCGTCAGCAGCAGGCCCACCCCCGCCGCCGCCGCGGCCCGGCCCGCGGCGCGATGCAGGTCCCCGGAGCGGGCGCCGAGCTCGAGCATCTCGCCGAGCACCGCCACCCGTCGTCCGGCCCGGCCGCGGGCCAGGGTCGCGAGGGCCGTCTCCAGCGCGAGGGGGCTCGAGTTGTACGAGTCGTCGATCACGGCCACGCCGCCGGCCAGCCGGTGTATCCGGCCCCGGTGCGGCGGCGCCTCGACCGCGGCGGCCCGCTCGACCGCGGCGGCCAGGGGCACGTCGAAGGTCAGCGCGACGCCGACGGCGGCGAGGACGTTGGCGAGGTTGCCGCGCCCGAGCAGCCGCGTGCGCACCGGCGCCGCCCCGACGGGGGTGCGGAGACGGGCCCGCATGCCGTCCAGCCCGAGGTCCTCGACACCGCTCGCGCTCACCTCCGCCTCGACGTCGACGCCGAACGTGACGACCCGCCCCGGGAACCCCGCCACCCGGCGCATGACCCGGTCGTCCGCGGCGTTGGCCACGACCACCGCGTCCGGCGACGCGCCGGTCAGGATCTCCGCCTTGGCATCGGCAATCGCCTCGATCGAGGGAAAGAACTCGGCGTGCGCCTCGCCGACGTTGGTCCACACCCGCACGTCGGGCTCGGCGATCTCCACGAGTCGACGAATCTCTCCGGGGCCGCTCATTCCGAGCTCCACCACCGCCACTTCCGGCCGGGTCCTCAACTCCAGCAACGACAACGGCAACCCGATGTGGTTGTTCAGGTTGCCCCGATTCCGAAACACGCGGTACCGCGTCTCGAGCAGCGCCGCCGACAGCTCCTTGGTCGTGGTCTTCCCGACGCTGCCGGTCACCGCGACCACCCGGGCGCCCGAGTCCCGCCGGACCCGGCGGGCCAGCGCCTGCAACGCGCGCAGAGTGTCATCGACGACGATCCCCGGCGCCGGGCGCGCGCCCAGGGCCGCCGCATCGCTGACGAGGGCCGCCGCCGCGCCGCGGGCCACCGCCTCCTTCACGAAGCGGTGACCGTCGAAACGGGCGCCGCGAATCGCGACGAACAGATCGCCGGGGCGGAGCGAGCGGGAATCGATGGAGACGCCCCCGGCGCGGGTCTCCGCCGCTCCCGCGATCCGCCGGCTCCCGACCGCCCCGGCCAGCTCGCCCAGCGTCATCGACCACGGCTCCGCCATCTCCCGCGGCCCGCCCCGGCCGCCCCGACGCCCGGCGATCCACGCCGTCCGAACCCCTTCACGACACCCCCGCCCGGGCCCGCCGGCCCGCGAGCGCCTCCCGGGCGACCGCGCGGTCCTCGAACGGCAGCCGCACGTCGCCGATGACCTGCTCGCGCTCGTGCCCCTTGCCGGCGATGACCACCGCGTCTCCCGGCTCGGCCTCGGTGATGGCCCGCTCGATGGCGGCGCGGCGGTCGGCGACGGCCAGGTGCCGGCACCCCGTCTCGCCGGCCGTCGACAGGACCCCGCTGCGAATCTGGTCGATGATGCGGTCCGGATCCTCGGAGCGCGGGTTGTCGGAGGTCAGCACCACGAGGTCGCTGAGCCTCGCCGCCACCGCCCCCATCAGCGGACGCTTGGCGCGGTCCCGGTCGCCGCCGCAGCCGAAGACGCTGATGAGCCGGCCGGCGCCGAGCTCGCGCACCGCCCCGAGCACCCCGCGCAGGGCGTCGTCGGTGTGGGCGAAGTCGAGCAGGACCCAGACGTCGTCGTCGCGCGAGGACACCACCTCGAACCGGCCCGGCACGCCGTCGAGCCCCGCCACGCCCTGCTCGATGTCCGACAACGGCACGTCGAGGGCGAGGGCGGCGGCGGCGGCGGCGAGCACGTTGTAGGCGTTGACCCGCCCGGGCAGGGGCGAGCGCAGCTCGAGCCGGCCCCGGGGGGTGCGGACGTCGAGCCGGGTCCCCGCGCGCGTCGACTCCACCCGTTCGGGCCGCACCTCGGCGTCCTGATCCACCGCGTAGGTCACGGGGCGGCCGGCCATGCCCGCGAGCCGCCGGCCGGCGGGGTCGTCGAGGTTGACGACCGCGGGCGCCCCGAGGGGCAGCATGTCGAAGAGGCGGCGCTTCGCCTCGAAGTAGCGCTCCATGTCGGCGTGGAAGTCGAGGTGGTCGCGCGTGAGGTTGGTGAAGACGGCGGCGCTGAACAGCGTGCGGTCCACCCGGCGCATCGACAACGCGTGCGACGACACCTCCATCACGCAGGCGGCGACGCGCTGCTCGACCATCTCGCGCAGGAGGGCCTGCACGGCCGGCGCCTCGGGAGTCGTGTGCAGCGCCTCGGACTCGGACGCGCCGATGCGGTAGCTCACGGTGCCGATGCGGCCGCACGGCCGCCCCCCCGCCTCGAAGATGGCCGAGAGCAGGTACGTGGTGGTGGTCTTGCCGTTGGTGCCGGTGACCCCCACCACCGTGAGGTCGCGGCTGGGGTTGCCGTGGAAGGCGGCGGCCAGCTCGGCGAGGGCGAGCCGGGCGTCGGTCACCTGCACCCACCGCCCTTCCGCGCCGGGCCGCGCGCGCGACTCCGACACCACGAGCACCGCGCCGCGCCGCGCCGCCTCGTCCGCGAAGTCGGCGCCGTCGGCGTGCTCCCCCCTGATCGCGACGAACACCGCGCCCGGCTCGACCCGGCGCGAGTCGAAGGCGATGGCCGTCGCGTCCCGCGCCAGCACCGCCGCGTCGACCGGCGGACACGGCCCCCCGGCGTCCACCCGGCCCGACAGCCGCGGCATCAGGTCGCCGACGGTCATGATCCCGCCCCCGCCCGGCGCCTCTCCAGGGTCAGCGCCAGCGCCTGCCCCGGGGCGATGGCCTCGCCCGGCGCAGGGATCTGCCCAACGACGACGCCGCGTCCCGTGAGCCGGGCCGACAGGCCCAGGCCGGTCGCCCGTGCGACCGCCGCCCGCGCGCCGAGCCCCTGCAGATCGGGCATCACCCCGGGCCCCGCCGCGGGGGGGGCGGCCGCGTCCGCTCCTTCTTCTTCGTCGTCCGCGCGCACGAGGACGGTCCGCACGCCCGGGAACGGGGCACGTCCGGGGGGCACGAGCAGCGGCGGCGCCGCGTCCAGGTCGGGCGCGACGCCGAGATGCCGGAGGACCGACTCGCCGATGCGCTGGAAGACGGGAGCGGCCACCGCGCCCCCGAACCCCCTCACGCCGTCGACCATGACGAGAATGGTGAGCTCGGGCCGCGTGGACGGCACGAACCCCGCGAAAGAGGCGACGTGGTCGGTCCGGGAGTATCCGCCGCCGGGGAGGAGCTTCTCGGCCGTGCCCGTCTTGCCGGCGACGCGGTAACCGGGAATGCGGGCGGCCCGGGCCGTCCCGCGGGCGACGACGTCCTCCATGATCCCGGTCAGGGTGGCCGCGGTCCGCGCCTTGATCGCCCGCCGGACGACCCGCACCGGGATCTCCTCGCGGACGCCGGCGCGCAGCTCCGCCCGGACGAGGCGGGGAGCCAGCAGCTCCCCGCGGTTGGCGACCGCGTTCATCGCGACCGCCATCTGCAGCGGCGTGACGGAGACGGTGTAGCCCATCGCCACGCGGGCCAGCTCGCCCTCGCGGAGCCGGGAGAGGTCGTGCACGATGCCGCGGCTCTCGCCCGGGAAGTCGCGGGCGCTCGTCTGACCGAAGCCGAAACGCCGGACGTAGCGGTTCAGGCGATCCACGCCCAGGGCCACGCCGATCTGGCTCGTCCCCACGTTGCTGGACTTGACGATGACGTCGGCGAAGGTGAGGGCCCCGTAGTTGCGGAAGTCGCGGATCGGCCTCCCCCCGAAGTAGATCACGCCGGGGCTCACGTCGATGACGTCGCCGGGCCGGACCACCTGCTCCTCGAGGGCGGCCGAGGCGGTGACGATCTTGAAGGTCGATCCCGGCTCGTAGACGTCCTGCGTCGCCCGGTTCCGGCGTGCGTCCGCGGCCGCGCCCCGCCAGGCGTTGGGGTTGAACGTGGGCTCGTTGGCGAGCGCCAGGATGTCGCCGGTACGCGGGTCGAGGACCACGACGCTGCCGCCGTCGGCGTCGTGCTCGCGGACGGCGGCGCGAAGCTCCCGCTCGGCGACGTGCTGAATGAAGCTGTCGATGGAGAGCTCGAGCGAGACCCCCGCGGTCGGCCGCCGCTCGACGCGGCTGAACGCCTGCTGCTGGGCGTCGCGCTGCACCAGGATTCTCCCCGGCTCGCCCGCGAGGACCTCCTCGTACAGCGATTCCAGGCCGTGGAGGCCCTGGTTGTCGACGCCGGCGTGGCCCAGCACGTGCGCGGCGAGGCGTCCGTTGGGGTAGTAGCGCCGGTTCTCCTTGAGGAAGCCGATGCCGTCGAGGTCGAGGTCGCGCAGCCGCTCGGCGACCCGCGGCGAGATCTGCCGTTCGACGTAGGCGAAGCCGCTCTCGCGGGCGAGGACCGACGCGAGCCGCGCCTCCCGCTCCGCCGAGCATGCCATCACCGCGCAGAGCCGGCGGGCCGTCCCCGACGGATCGTCCACCTTCCTCGGCTCGGCGAAGACGGTGTCGGCGGCCACGTCCCAGGCGAGCACCCGCCCCCCGCGGTCGAGGAGCTCCCCGCGCCGGGCCGGCGTCTCGATCGCGCGCTCCTGCTGGTCGCCGGCCCGGGCGACGTAGAAGTCGTGGTCGACGACCTGGAGCTGGACGAGCCGCCCCGCGATGGCGATTCCCCACAGCACCATGATGCAGGCGGCGACCCGCACCCGCGGGTGGAGGACCTCCCGCCAGTGACCGGCCGCCGGGCCTCGGTCGCGTGTCATCGTCGCCTTCAACGCGCGGCGAGCGGGGCCATGCCCGCCCCCGCGTCCCTGTCCGCCATCACCGCGCCGTCGGGCGGCGGCGAGGCCACCTGGCGCTCGACCACCTGCACGCCGGCCCCCGCCGGCGCCGCCAGCCCCAGCTCGACCGTCGCGATGCGCTCGATCCGCTGCGGCGCGCTCAGCGTCTCGATCTCGAGGAGCAGGTGCCGGTTCAGGTCGAGCTGCTCGGAGCGCTCCTGCTCCATCTGCTCGATCGCGTAGCCGTGCCTGATCAGCTCGAAGTTCTGCCAGGCCGAGAACAGCATCACGGCCACGAAGCAAACCCCCACCGCCGTCGACCGCCAGAGCTCGCGTTGCCGCCGCCGGTCGATCTGGCGCACGATGGGCGCGTTGCGGATGTCGCGGGTGACGCGGAAGTCGAGGTTCTGCTGGTTCACGCCACCCTCCAGGCCGCCCGCAACCGGGCCGAGCGGGCACGCGGGTTGCGGGCCAGCTCGTCGTCGGCCGGCCGCACCGGCTTGCGGGTCAGAATGCGCATCGCGAGCTCGCCGCCGCGCTCGAGCTCCCGCAGGGTGCGCTTGACGATGCGGTCCTCGAGCGAGTGGAAGCTGATGACGGCGAGGCGCGCGCCCGCCGTCAGGCGCTTCGCGGCCGCGCGCAGGAACCCGTCGAGCCCGTCGAGCTCGCGGTTGACCCAGATGCGCAGGGCCTGGAACGTGCGGGTGGCGGGATCGATGCGGGAGCGCCCGCGGTAGCGGGGCCGCCCGCGGTGGCGCGCGGCGCGGCGGACGACGGCGGCGAGCTCGGCCGTCGTCCCGATTCCCGCGCCGGCCGCCGCGGCGACGATGGCGCGGGCGATGGGGCGCGAGCGGCGCTCCTCGCCGTACTCGAAGATGACGTCGGCCAGCCCCTCGGGGGTCGCCTCGGCGAGGAGCTCGGCGAGGGTGGGGCCCGCGGTCCGGTCCATGCGCATGTCCAGGGGGTCGTCGCGGCGGAAGCTGAAGCCCCGCCCCTCGGCCTCGAGCTGGACGGAGGAGCACCCGAGGTCGGCCAGGGCCCCGTCGATCCGTTCGACCCCGAGCCCGTCGAGCACCTCGTCGAGGCCGCGGTAGTCGGCGTGCACCAGCTCCACGCGGTCCTTCCAGGCGGCGAGGCGGCGGCGGGCGAGGGGCAGCACGTCGGCGTCGCGGTCGAGCCCGACGACCCGGTCCGCCCCCGCCTCGAGCAGCGCCGCCGCGTGCCCCCCGGTCCCCACCGTGCAGTCGACGACGAGGCCGCGCCCCGCCGGATCGAGCAGCTCGACCGTCTCCGCCCGCAGGACCGGCTCGTGTAGGATCGTCGCCATCAGATGCCGAACTCCGACAGCTTCCGGGCGTCGGCTTCCGTGAAGGGCTCGTTCGCCCTGCGCGTCGCGAATCGCTCGTGATTCCAGACGTCGAGATGGTCGAGCTGCCCCAGGACGTCCACGTCGCCCGCCATCGCCGCCGACTCGCGCAGCAGGGGGTGGATGGACACCCGGCCCTGCTTGTCGATCTCGCCGGGCTGGCCGTAGTAGTTCACGAGGTCGACGTAGCGCGCGAGCTCGGGCAGCGACGGGGGCAGCGTCGCCAGCTTGCGCTCCATCTCCTCCCACACCGGCATCGGATAGATGTTGACGACCACGCCCTCGTGCTTGCGGGAGGTCACGTACACCTGGGAGCCGTACCGGTCCTGCATGGCGGACCGGAACACCGCCGGGATCTTCAGTCGTCCCTTCTCGTCGATCTTGACTGAATAGTTCCCCCGAAGCACCACTAGACTCCACTGAGGTCCAATTAACTCCACCACACTATAGAGAACGACCACTGCAGTGTCAACAAGTGCCGTGAAACCTGTAACTTACGCTTTATTTTCGTATTTCCGCTCGGCGGAGGAAGGGCAACGGAGAACATGCTGCGGGCCGGGCTGACGGGGCTGCCGTCGACGGGAAGGACCACGTTGTTCCGCCTGCTGACCCAGGCGTCCGGCGAGGCGGCGCCGGCGGCGCGCCGGGCGGCGTCGCAGGTGGGCGTGGCGCAGGTGCCGGACCCCCGACTCGACCGGCTGACCGCGCTCTTCGACCCGCGGCGCCGGGTGCCGGCCACGGTCGAGCTGAGCGAGCTCGCGGGCCGCGGCTCGGCCGCCGCGATGCTCGACGTGTCGGGCTTCCGCAACGCCGACGCCCTGCTCCACGTGCTGCGGATGTTCCGGGACGAGCGGGTCCCGCACGCGTCGGGGAGCCTGGACCCGGCCCGCGACGCCCGGCAGATGGAGGACGAGCTGATCCTGGCCGACCTCGGGGTGGCCGAGCGCCGGGTCGAGAAGATCCGCCAGGACATGAAGAAGGGCCGGAGCCGCGAGCTCGACGAGGAGCTTCGGGTCGTCGAGCGGTGCCGGGCGGTTCTCGAGGACGGCCGGCCCCTGCGCGCGCTCGCCCTCGACGCGCCCGACGCCCGGCGGCTGCGGGGCTTCAGCTTCCTGTCCGCCAAGCCGTTGCTGGTCGTGCTCAACCTCGACGAAGCGGACGTGGCGGACCCGGAGGGGGCCATCGCGCGGGCGGGCCTCGCCGTCGCGCTGTCGGGAAGCGGGATCGAGACGGTGCCCGTGTGCGCGAAGATCGAGCTGGAGATAGCGGAGCTGCCGCCGGGGGACCGGGCCGGGTTCCTCGCGGACCTCGGCCTCGCCGACTCGGGGCTCGACCGGGTGGTGCGGGCGGCCTACCGGCTGCTCGGCTACATCTCGTTCTTCACGGTGGGGAAGGACGAGTGCCGGGCGTGGTCGATCCCGCGCGGGACGGCGGCGCAGGAGGCGGCGGGCGAGATTCACAGCGACATCGCGCGGGGGTTCATCCGCGCCGAGGTCGTCCACTACGACGCGCTGACGGCCCGGGACGGCTCGCACGCCGCGTGCCGAGAGCACGGGGAGGTGCGGCTCGAGGGCAAGGACTACGTGGTCCGCGACGGCGACGTCATCAACTTCCGGTTCGCCACGTGAGCCGCCGGGAGCCCCCCCTGACGCGATGGCGCGCGGCGCCGAGGCCCGCGAGGCGCGGCGCCCCGGCGCGTCCCCGACGATGACGCCCCCCGACTCCACCCGCGACGGCCTGACCCGCGCGGTCGGCATCGTGGGCCTCGCCACCCTGACCAGCCGGGTGCTGGGGCTGGTGCGGGACCAGGCCCTCGCCTACCGCTTCGGGGCCGGCGACCGGATGGACGCCTTCCTGGTGGCCCTGCGCATTCCCAACCTGCTGCGCGAGCTCTTCGCGGAAGGGGCGATGAACGCCGCCTTCGTGCCCGTCTTCACGCGGCGCCTGACCCGCGAGGGCCGCGAGGCGGCGTGGCGGCTGGGGGCCCAGCTCGTCAACGCCCTCGCGGTCGTCACCGGGGTCATCGCGGCCGCCGGCATCGTCTTCGCCGAGCCCCTGACCCGCCTGTTCGCGGCCGGCTACCAGGACGTCCCCGGCAAGTTCGAGCTGACGGTGCAGTTGACCCGCATCGTCCTGCCGTTCTTCACCCTGGTGGCGGTCGCGGCCGCGTGCATGGGCATGCTCAACTCGCTGCGGCGCTTCTTCGTCCCCGCGCTGTCGCCCGCCGCCTACAACGTCTGCCTCATCGCGGCCACCCTCGGCGTCGTGCCCCTGATGCCCGAGGACGGCATGGACCCCATCGCGGCGGTCGCGGCGGCGGCGCTCGCCGGCGGGGCGGGGCAGATCGCGGCGCAGTGGTGGGCGCTGCGCCGCGAGGGCTTCCGCTGGCGGCCCGTCCTCGACCCGGCCGAACGGGGCCTGCGCGAGGTCGTGGGGCTGATGGGGCCGGCGACGGTGGCGGGAGCGGCGCTGCAGGTCAACCTGCTCGTCAACACCGTCCTCGCCACCGGCGAGGGCACCGGCGCCGTCACCTGGCTGACGCTGGCGTTCCGCCTGATGTATCTGCCGCTGGGGGTGCTCGGCGTGTCGATAGCGACGGTGACGCTGCCCGCGGTGTCCCGGCACGCCGCGTCCGGCGACCTTGCGGCGGTGCGGGAGACCGTGTCCCGCGGGCTGCGCCTGATGCTCGCGGTGATGGTGCCGGCGGCGGTGGGCCTCGCGGTCCTCGCGACCCCCGTCGTGCGGCTGGTCTTCGAGCACGGCGAGTTCACCGCCGCCGACACCCCGGCGACGGCGCGGGCGCTGGTGTTCTACGCCCCGGGCATCGTCGGCTACGCGGCGGTGCGGCTGACCGCCCCGGTGTTCTACGCCTTCGGCAACAGCCTGACCCCGGCCGGGGTCAGCATCGCCACCGTCGCCCTCAACGTCGCGCTGAACCTCGCCCTCGTGCGGCTCATGGGGTATCCCGGGCTCGCGCTGGGCACGGCCCTTGCGTCGTGGTTCAACGCCGGCGCCCTGCTCGTGCTGCTGCACCGCCGGCTCGGGGGCATCGACGCCCGCCGACTCGCGGACCGCCTGGCGCGGATCTGCCTCGCGGCCGGGATCATGGGCGCAGCGGTCGCAGCGGCCGAGGGCATGGCCGGCGAGGTCGCGGCGGCGGGCGGCCTTCTGACCGCTGCGCTCGTGCTCGGCGGCGAGATCGCCCTCGGCCTGATCGTGCTCGCCGCCGCCGCCCGGCTCCTCGGCATCACCGAGCTCGACGAGGTCCGCGCGCAGATCCTGGGCCGGCTGCTCGCGGGGCGGAAGGCGGCCTCCTGACCGCCAGGCTCCTCCTCGGCGGCGAGATCGCCCTCGGCCCGATCGTGCTCGCCGCCGCCCGGCTCCAGGACGCGAACTCCCGGGCGGCGGTCGGGCGCCGGGCGGACTCCCCGCGCGACGATCGGCGGCGTGGAGGTTCGCCCGCGAGCTCCCGACGGCCGTGGTACGATGGGCCGGCGATGCCCCGCGGCTACCACTACCCCCAGCGTCCGTCCGGCATGTCGTTCGGCCCCGGTCCGATGACCCCGGCCGTGAGGATGCTGCTCTGGGCGAACGTCGGCGTCTTCGTGGCCGGCGCCCTCGTCCCGCCCCTCGGCCGCCTCCTCATCGAGGTGTTCGGGCTCCGCCCCGAGGCGGTGGTGACGGGGCTGCGGTTCTGGCAGCCCGCCACCTACATGTTCCTGCACGGGAGCATCGGCCACATCTTCTTCAACCTGCTGGTCCTGTGGATGTTCGGCGTCCAGCTCGAGCGCCTGTGGGGACCCGCCTACTTCCTGCGCTTCTACCTGGTGACCGGCGTCGGGGCCGGCATCGCCACCATCGTCGCGGGACTGCTGCCGTTCGCGTTCAGCGGCCCGACGTACGTCGGCGTGACCATCGGCGCCTCGGGGGCGATCTACGGCCTGCTGATGGCGTTCGCCGTCTACTATCCGAACGCGCCGATCCTGGTGTTCTTCGTGTTCCCGATCCCGGCCCGCTACTTCGTGATGATCATCGGGGCCATCGCCTTCCTGTCGGTGCCGCGCGACGCCGGGGTCGCCCACGTCGCCCACCTCGCCGGGCTCGTCGTCGGCTACCTCTATCTGAAGCGGGGCACGGGGATCGGCCTGCCGCGGCTCGGCCGGTTCGGGCTGAAGGCCGAGATCAAGTACCGGTACCTCCAGTGGAAGATGGGCCGGCTGCGCCGCAGGTTCCGCGTCGTGCCGCCGCGCGACGACTGGGACGGCACGGTTCACTGACGCGCCCGGAACGCCAGCGCGAACGTGTCCGCGAGGGCCTCGATCTGGTGCGGGGCCCGCCCGGGGACACGCACCACTTCGCCGTCGCGCACCACGACGTCGTCCCCCGCCAACCGCAGCCTGAGCATCCCGTCGAGGACGTAGATCAACTCCTCGCCGTCGTGGGCGTGGAGCGGCACGAGGGCCCCGCGCTTCAGGTAGACCTGCGCCAGCCTCTGGCCGGCGCCGGCGACCGCCTTCCGCGAGATGAGGGCGGTGATCTTCTCGAGGGCCAGGTCCTCCCACGCCGTCACCACGCCGTCGCCTTCGCTCGTCATCGTCGGATAGCGGCCGCGGGGCCGGCGGGAGCCGGCCGTCGCCGCGATGCTATAATTTACTGCCAATGCGGGCCAGCCATCGGTCCCACCTTGGCACGCAGGATTGCACCATGGAGCGCTCGACGGGCTCGGGGAACGCGCCTGCCGCGACTTCACAGCGGCTGTACGGCGGGCTGTCGCGGGAAGAGCTGCTGCGGTTCTACCGCACGATGCTCATGGCGCGCCGCCTCGACGAGAAGGAGTTGCAGCTCAAGCGGCAGAGCAAGAGCTTCTTCCAGATCAGCGGGGCGGGCCACGAGGCGATTCAGGTGGCGGCGGGCACCCTGCTGACCGCGGGCCGCGACTGGTTCTTCCCCTACTATCGCGACCGGGCCCTGGCCCTGGCCCTGGGCATGACGGCCCGCGAGATGCTGCTCGCGGCGGTCGGCGCCGCCGCCGATCCGTCGTCGGGGGGGCGCCAGATGCCCGCCCACTGGAGCAAGGCGGCCCTCAACCTGGTCTCTCCGTCCAGCGCGGTGTCGACCCAGTGCCTGCACGCCGTCGGGTGCGCCGAGGCCTGTCAGTTCCTCCCGTTCCCGGACGTCGCGGACGCCGACCGCGCCGGCTCGGAGGGCGACGTCGTCTACGTGTCGCTCGGCGAGGGGGGCACGAGCGAAGGGGAGTTCTGGGAGTCGCTGAACACCGCCTGCACGCGCCGGCTGCCGGTGATCTACCTGATCGAGGACAACGGCTACGCCATCTCGGTTCCGGTGGAGATACAGACCCCGGGGGGCGACGTCGCCCGCCTCGTGTCGGGGTTCCCGGGGCTCGAGGTCGTCGTCGTCGACGGCACCGACGCCCTCGCGAGCGTGGCGGCGATGCGGCGGGCCCTGGCCTACGCGCGCGGCGGCCGCGGCCCCGTCCTCGTCAAGGCGGGCGTGGTGCGGCTGCACTCGCATTCCGAGTCGGACGACGACGAACAGTACAAGAGCGAGGCGGAACGCGAGGCCGACCGGGCCCGCGACCCCATCACGCAGCTCGCGGCGTTCCTGACCGGCCGCGAGATCGCGGACGACGCGGAGTTGGCGCGGCTGTCGGCCGGCGTGGACGACGAGATCCGGGCGGCGGCCGACGAGGCCCTTGCCGCCGCCCCGCCCGACCCGTCCACGGCCCTGCGCTACGTGTACTCGCCCGACGTGGATCCGGCGGACGGGCGCTTCGACGTGCCCGGAGTCCCCGAGGGCGAGCCGATCACGATGGTGGCGGCCATCAACCGCGCCCTCGAGGACGAGATGGCCCGCGATCCCCGGATCGTGGTCTTCGGGGAGGACGTGGCCGACTGCAGCCGGGCCGAGGTGCTGTCCGCGGTGCCGGGGAAGGGCGGGGTGTTCAAGGCGACCCTGGGGCTGCAGCGGCGGTTCGGGCGCGAGCGCGTGTTCAACTCGCCGCTGGCCGAGGCCAACATCGTGGGCCGGGCCATCGGCATGGCCGTCCGCGGGCTCAAGCCGGTGGTGGAGATTCAGTTCTTCGACTACATCTGGCCCGCGATGATGCAGATTCGCGACGAGCTGACGATGCTGCGCTACCGGTCGAACAACGCGTTCTCGTGCCCGCTCGTCATCCGGGCGCCGATCGGCGGCTACCTGCGGGGCGGGTCGCTCTACCACAGCCAGTCGGGCGAGAGCATCTTCGCGCACTGCCCGGGGCTGCGCATCGCGTATCCGTCGAACGCGGCCGACGCGGCGGGGCTGCTGCGGACCGCCATCCGCTGCGACGACCCGGTGCTGTTCCTCGAGCCCAAGCACCTCTACCGCCAGACCTACAGCAAGGCCGCCTACCACGGACCGGACCACCAGATTCCGTTCGCGCGGGCGAGCACGCGGCGCGAAGGGACCGACGTCGTCGTGATCACGTGGGGCTCGCTGGTCCAGCGGTCGCTGCTGGCGGCGGAACGGGCGGCCCGGGAGGACGTCAGCGTGCAGGTGATGGACCTGCGGACGCTGGCCCCCTGCGACTGGGGCTCCATCGCGGCGGCGGTGGCGGCCACGAGCCGCGTGGTCGTGGCCCACGAGGACCAGTTGACGTGCGGGTTCGGGGCCGAGCTGGCCGCGCGCATCGCCGACGAGCTCTTCGACCACCTCGACGCCCCCGTCAAGCGCGTGGGCGCCCTCGACTGCCCCGTCGCCTACCACCCCGATCTGGAGGAGGCGATCCTGCCGCAGCCCGACGACATCCTGCGGGCGATCACGGCCGTCGCCGCGTACTGACGGCCCCGGCGCGGCGCCCGCCCGCCACATGGCCGACCTTCCCGACGCCCGCCTCGACCTCTCGGGCGTAGCCGACCCCGAGCGCACGTCAAGACAGTGAGACGCGGCCCGCAACCGTACCGCCGAGGCCGGGACGGTGCGTCGCGGAGGGCTCTCGCAGCCGAGAACACCGAGAATCGAGAGCCTGACGGCACGGGTGACCGCCGTCTCGCGAATCCGACGTGCCCCCGCCGACCCCGGCGCCCTTGCCACGAAGGCTTCCCCCCTGCTACGATTATGCGTTTGTGGCGGGCGTGGGAACGGCCATCCTATGGGCATGCACCGTGACCCGACGGCGACGGCGGACTGAGAGACACAGCCGCGCGCGCTCGCCATCGGGGCTAACGATGCCCGACCCCGACGACCATTTTCTCGCGAGATCGCTCGAGGCCTTGCAGGAGAACGTGCGTCGAGCGGGTCCGGCCGCCTCTGCCGGGTACACGTTGATCGGGGCCATCCTCCTCCTCGGGGGGTTGGGGCACCTGATCGATCGGTGGGCGGAGACCGAGCCGTGGTTCCTGCTCGCGGGTCTGCTGACGGGAATGGTCGTCGGGTTCTACGAGCTGGCGAAGACGGTCTGGAAGCCATGAAGTTGTCGGCCGCGCTGGCGGCGGCGTGCGTGCTCACCTGGGGGGCGGCGGCGGCATTGGCGCCGGAGGCGGCCACGCCGGCGTTGCTGGGGATGGCCGCACCGCTCGTGGTGGGACTGGCGACCATACGGCTCGTCGAACGGACGGTGCGCGCCGACGTGACCCGCCTCACGGCGCGAATGGCCGCCGCCTTCGCGGTGAAGCTGGTGTTCTACGCGGTGTACGTCTCCGTCGTCGTCGGGCTGCTGCGGGTCGAGCCCGTGTCCTTCACGCTCAGCTTCACCTTCTACTTCGTCGCCCTCCAGGTTTCGGAGGCGCTGTACTTCAGGACCCTGCTGGTGAACGCCGGCGCAACCCCGTCGGCGGAGCGCTGACGCGGCGCCGCCACCGGACATCATGATGAACGCCGCACAGCACGCCGAGGACATGCCCGTCGAGGACGCGCACGCCGCCGCCGACCACGCCGCCGGCGGGCACGGCGAAGGTGAGTACGACGCGGGCGAGGTGATCATCGAGCACATCGCGAACAGCCCGCTCGACCACCCGATCCTGCACGGGCCGCACATCGCCGGCATCGACTTCTCGGTCACCAAGCACGTGATGATGCTGTGGCTGGTGGCGGGCTTCCTGTTCATCGTCATCACCCTCGCGACGCGGCGCTTCCTCGCGCAGGAGCGTCCGATTCCGGCCGGGTTCATGAACGCGCTCGAGGCGGTGGTCCAGTTCGTCCGCGACTCGATGGTGCTGCCGAACGTCGGCGCGAAGTGGGTCAACACCTGGACGCCGCTGATCCTGACCCTCTTCGTGTTCATCCTGACCGCGAACGCGGTCGGCCTGGTGCCGATGTTCGAGGTCCTCGGCCTGGTCGACAAGGCGATTCTGCATACCTCGGAGGAGTCGCTGCTGAACAGCATGCTCCACGGCGGCGCCACCGCCACCGCCAACTACAACGTGACGGCGGCGCTCGCCACCATCACCTTCTTCGCGATCATCGTGGCCGGCAGCCTGGCCCACGGCTTCATCGCTCACTGGAAGAACCTGGTGCCGCACGGCCTGGCGTGGCCCATCTACATCCTGCTCATCCCCATCGAGGTCATGGGCATGTTCGTCAAGCCGTTCGCGCTGACGATGCGGCTCGCCGCCAACATGAGCGGGGGGCACATCGCCATCCTCGCGATCCTGTCGCTGGTCTTCATCTTCAACCAGCAGTTCGGAAGCCCGCTGCTCTCGATGGGCGTCGGCGCCGTCGTCGGGGTGCCCCTGGCGACGGGCATCCTCGCCCTCGAGATCATCGTCGTCCTCGTCCAGGCGTACGTCTTCGCCCTGCTGACGTCGGTCTTCGTCGGCATGGCCATCAACGTGCACCACTAGCGCCCACTTCCTCGAACCACGGCACAATCATTCGAACCCGACGGCATACTCACACGGAGGTTGACTGCATGGAACTGTTGTACATCGCCGGCGTTGCGATCGGTCTCGGCTTGATCGTCATTGGCGCGGGTCTGGGAATCGGGCGGTTCACGGCGGCCGCCGCCGAGAGCATCGCACGCCAGCCTTCGGCCGCCGCGCAGATCACGGGGGCCGTGCAGCTTCCGCTCTTCCTGCTCGAAGGGGTCGCGATCCTCGCCGAGGTCTTCGTCTTCGTCGTCGTCCTGATGCGGTGACCGGCGCATTCTCCGGAACGCGACGGGTGAAACCGCGGGAGGGAGCGACTCATGGATAATCCGCTGGTCCAGCCGGATGTCGGGCTGTACATCTGGACCATCATCACCTTCCTGACCCTGCTCTGGGCCCTGCGCAAGTACGCCTGGGGCCCCCTGCTGCAGGCCCTCGACGCGCGCCAGGATGCGATACGCAAGTCGCTCGACGAGGCAGAGCAGGCCCGGAAAGAGCTCGCCCAGGCCCAGGAGACGGCTGCGCAGGTCATCACCGACGCCAGGGTCGAGGCCCAGTCGATCCTGGCCGAGAGCCGCAACGCGGCCGAAACTTTCAAGGAAGAGTCGAGGCAGCAGGCCGTGGCGGAGCGCGAGGCCGTGGTGGCGGCGGCCCAGCGCCAGATCCAGCAGGAGACGGCGCGGGCGATGCAGGAGATCCGGCGGGAGACGGTCGACCTGTCCCTGCAGATCGCCTCGAAGCTCATCCGCAAGAACCTCACGCCGGAAGACAACGACACCCTCATCAGGGAGTCGCTCGCCCAGATCGACGCACGGCACTGACCAGGAGTCTGCGCCGTAGAAACGTCGCGGACTCCTGCAGGATTGGCTGGGCGCCAAGGGGAGCCGAAGGCGACGATTGGCGGGCTCGGGTCGGCCCGGCGGCACCCCGGGAGCGGCTGCTTGCCGGCCTACCGAGGCCGACGCAGGCCCACGACCCGGCGGTCTTCCCCGCGTGGCAGAGCGGGGGGCGGACCGGGAGGAGGAAACGCGCGGCCGGCTACTTGATCTTGAGCGTGGGGTAGTCCGGTGTGCGCGGCGCGAGCGTGCGGTTCGCGCAGTCGGCGATCAGGTCGAGCCCTTCGAGCACGATCTGGCCGATCAGTGGTTCGCTCAGCGGGGGGCCGACCACGCACTCCGTGACCATGGCCCGGCCGCAGACCTCGATGGCGACCGGACCCACGACCGGCCGTTCCTCCCTGCGCTCGTCCGCATAAGTCACGATCGCGGTTCGAATCGACTCCAGGCCGAGCCGCTCGACGACGTTCTGGGGCAGGACGAGCATTACGGCGCCGGTATCCACGATGCCGTCCAGGCGGGTTGCGCGCACGGGATCCCCGCTGATGCCCCGCTCGACGATTCTGCGGTCCACGTGGTTCTCCAGGCCGACGTTGACGACGATCTCTCCCATGTAACCGCCTCCTGACCGGCACCGACGCGAACTCGGGAAGCCGAGCACCGGAACGTCGCGGCCGACCTCGCTCGGCCGTGTTCCCGCCCGGGGCCCGCACCGCCGCCGGCGGGCGGGGGATCAGCGGACGTCGGGCGTGCAACCCGCGGAGCCGGATGTCCCCGCGGCACTCCGCGTACTATCGTACCATCGTCCGGGGCAGGCGGGTCAGCGCAGCGCCACGCCGGCGCCGAGGCCCTCGATGGCCGTCGCCGCCGCTTCCGCGCTCGAGAAGAGGAACTGGGGATAGAGGCCGAACACCACGGTGCCGACCACCGCGATGACGAGGGCCGCGGTCATCGCGGGACCGAGGACGAGGGGCGAGGAGGCCGGGGCGGTCTCGTCGTTGATCCACATGAACACGACGACGCGCAGGTAGTAGTAGAGCGACACGGCGCTGTTGGCGACGGCGATGACGGCCAGCCACACGAAGCCGGCGTCGATGGCGGCGCCGAAGAGCCACACCTTCCCCATGAAGCCGGCGGTGGGGGGAATGCCCCCCAGCGACAGCATGAAGAAGAGCATGGCGAAGGCCATCATCGGGCTGCGCCGCGAGAGCCCGGTGAGGTCCTTCAGCTCGTCGCCGACGACGTCGCCGCGCCGCATGGCGGCCACCACCGCGAACGCGCCGAGCTGCATGAAGAGGTAGACGCCGAGGTAGACGAGCATCGCGGCCACGCCGCGCTGGGTGCCGGCGACGACCCCCATCAGCAGATAGCCGGCGTGGGCGATGGACGAGTACGCCAGCATGCGCTTCAGGTTGCTCTGGGTCAGGGCGGCGATGTTGCCCACCGTCATGGTGGCGACCGCGAGCCCCCAGAACAGGGCCGTCCACTCGGCGCCGAGGGACGGGAGCCCTTCCATGAAGATGCGGATGAGCATGGCGAACGACGCCGCCTTCGACCCCACCGAGAGGAACGCGGTGACCGGGGTCGGCGCGCCCTCGTACACGTCGGGCGCCCACATGTGGAACGGCACCGCCGCGATCTTGAAGCCCATGCCGGCGGCCACGAGGACCACCGCGAGCACCAGCAGCGGGCCCGACTCCTGCCCGGCGAGGGCGGCCGCGGTGCCCTCGAGGCTGGTGGTGCCGGTGACCCCGTAGAGGATCGACATGCCGTAGAGCAGGACCCCCAGCGAGAACGCCCCGAGCAGGAAGTACTTGACGGCGGCCTCGTTGGACCGCGGGTTGGGCTTGAGGTAGCCGGCGAGCACGTAGAACGAGACGGCCATCGTCTCGAGCCCGATGAACAGGGTGATCAGGTCCATCCCGCTCGCCATGAACATCATGCCGAGGGTGGCGCAGAGAATGAGGAAGTAGTACTCGCCGGCCCGCAGGCCCTCGACCCGCAGGTAGGGCGACGACATGAGCATCGTCACCGCCGCCGACCCGAGGGCCACGACCTTGAAGAACGCGGCGAACCCGTCGATGGCGAGCAGCCCCTTCGACGCGGTCACGTCGAGGCCGGCGAACGACGCCACCCCGTACAGGCTCGCGGCCACCGTGGCGAGGGACACCCCGAGAAGCACGTCGTCGCGGCGCGGCGTCACCACCGACAGCAGGAGGACGACGAGGGCCCCGCCGGTGAGCACCAGCTCCGGCAGGATGTAGTAGAAGTCGAGCGCGGAGAATCCCTCGGGCATTATCGGGCGCCCCCGCGCACCGGCGCGCCGGCGTCATCGGACCCGCCGCCCCGGGCGAGCGCCACCGGCGCCGCCGTCTCGGCGCGTTCCGCGTTGACCGCGTCGTACTCGCTGTCGACGCGGGACATCACGTGGTCGACCGAGGTGTCGAGGCGGTCGATGAACGGCTTCGGGTAGAGCCCTATCCACACCGCGAGAATGATGAGCGGCACGAAGGTCGCCCACTCGCGCAGGTTGAGATCGGGCAGGTTCTCGTTCTTCGGGTTGTCGATGGCGCCGAACATGGTGCGCTGGTAGAGCCACAGCATGTACGCCGCCCCGAGCACGATGCCGGTCGCCGCGGCGGCCGCCCACCACATGTTGACGACGAAGATGCCCTGCAGTATCAGCACCTCGCCGATGAACCCGTTGAGGGTCGGCAGCCCGATGGACGACATCGTCATGATCAGGAACACCGCCGCGAAGGCCGGCATGATCTTGGACAGGCCGCCGTACTCGGCGATCTCGCGCGTGTGCCGGCGCTCGTAGACGATGCCGACGATGAGGAAGAGGGCGCCGGTGGAGATGCCGTGGTTCAACTGCTGCACGATGCTGCCGGTGATGCCGACCGGGGTCAGGGCGAACATGCCGAGCATGACCAGACCCATGTGGCTGACGCTCGAGTACGCGACCAGCCGCTTCCAGTCGTGCTGCGCCATCGCCACCAGCGCCCCGTAGATGATGCCGATGATGGACAGCGCCGCCACCCACGGCACGAACGCCGCCGTCGCCTCGGGCAGGATCGGCAGCGAGAAGCGGATGAACCCGTAGGTGCCCATCTTCAGGAGCACCGCGGCCAGGATGACCGAGCCCGCGGTGGGGGCGTCGGTGTGGGCGTCGGGCAGCCAGGTGTGGAACGGGAACATCGGCACCTTGACCGCGAACCCGAGGAAGAAGGCGAGGAAGACCCACCACTGCAGGTCGAACGGCATGTTCAGCTCGTGGAACTGCGTGATGTCGAACGTGTAGACCCCGGTGACCTCGTGGCTGTAGAAGTAGACGGCGAGGATGCCGAGCAGCATGACGACGCTGCCGACGAGGGTGAACAGGAAGAACTTGATGGCCGAGTAGAGCCGGTTGTCGCTGCCCCAGATGCCGATGAGGAAGTACATCGGCACCAGCATGACCTCCCAGAACACGAAGAACAGCAGGAAGTCGAGGGCGACGAAGGCGCCGATCATGCCGGTCTGCAGCACCAGCATGAAGACGTAGTACTCCTTGACCCGGACGGTGATGGCGGTCCACGACGAGAGGATCGCGATGACCCCCATCAGGGTCGTGAGCAGCACCAGGAGCGCGCTGAACCCGTCGACGCCGAGGTGGTACTCGGCCCCGATGGACGGAATCCACGACAGCCGCTCGACGAACTGCCAGTACTCGGCGCCCGCCGGGTCGAACGAGAACCACAGCGGCAGCGACACCAGGAAGCCGGCCCCGGCCGTCACGTTCGCGATCCAGCGGATGGTGTCCTCGTTGCGCTTGTTCACGAACAGCAGGATCACGGCGCCGGCCAGCGGCGTGAACATGATGAGCGACAGCAGATAGGGGAAGTTGCTCATGAGCCGATTCTCGATGCGGTCTCGGGCCGGCAGGCCCGCTCGTCACTACTGCCCGAAGTAGCGCACGGCGATGTACGCGGTCACGACCGCGAAGACGCCGAGCAGCGTCGCGAACGCGTAGTTCTGTATCAGGCCGGTCTGCGCGTGCCGGAACCGGTAGCTGCCCTCGGCGCAGATCCTGCCCACGAGGTTCACGAGCCCGTCCACGACGTACTTGTCGACGACGTGCGACACCCACGCCGACGCCCGGGTGGTCCAGCCGGTGCCGTTCACGGCCCCGTCGACGACGTTGCGGTCGACCGTCCACAACCCCCGCGCGCCGCCCATCGTGCCCTTCACCGCGGTCGCGTCGTACAGCTCGTCCACGTAGTACTTGTTGGTCAGCACGCGGTGGGCGCCCGCGAAGTCGGACGCGAGCCGCTCCGACTCCTCGGGGCGCTGCACGTACAGGCGGTAGGCGAAGGCGATGGCGCCGGCCGCGAGCAGGACCGACAGGGCCATGAGCCCCCACTCGACGGCATAGGCGTGGTGCTCCTCCTCGGCGGCGTGCGCCGCCCCGGCCACGAAGCTCGGCTCGAGGAAGTGCTCGATCGCATTGCCGCCGCCCAGGGCCGCCGGCACGCCGACGAAGCCGGCCACGACGGCGCCGAGCGCCAGCAACTGCAGCGGCACCGTCATGATCTTCGGCGACTCGTGCGGCCCGTGCCACGCGTGGCCGTGCCCGTCGCCGTCGCCGTCGCCATGCGCCTCGTGCCCGGCCCCGCCGTCCCACGCCGGGCCGCGGTACTCGCCCCAGAACGTCATGAACATCAGGCGCGCCATGTAGAACGCGGTCATTCCCGCGGTGACGGCGGCCAGTGCCCAGAGCCAGCGGCTCTCGAGGAACGTCCGGTAGAGAATCTCGTCCTTGCTGAAGAAGCCCGAGAACGGGGGGATGCCGGCGATGGCGAGCGTGCCGATGCCCATCGTCATGAAGGTCACCGGCATGTACAGCCGCATGGCCCCCATCTTGCGCATGTCCTGCTCCTCGTTCATCGCGTGGATGACCGAGCCGCTGCCGAGGAAGAGCAGGGCCTTGAAGAAGGCGTGGGTCATGAGGTGGAACGCGCCGGCCGCGAACGCGCCGACCCCGGTGGCGAGGAACATGTAGCCGAGCTGCGAGACCGTCGAGTATGCGAGCACCCGCTTGATGTCGGTCTGCACGAGCCCGATCGTCGCCGCCATCAGCGCCGTCAGCACGCCGATGACGGCGACGATGAACATCACCTCGGGCGCGTGGGTGAACAGCACCGCGTTGCGGGCGACCATGTAGACGCCGGCCGTGACCATGGTGGCCGCGTGGATGAGCGCGGACACCGGGGTGGGGCCCTCCATCGCGTCGGGCAGCCAGACGTAGAGGGGAATCTGCGCGCTCTTGCCGACCGCGCCCACGAACAGCAGCAGGCAGATGAGCGAGATGACCCCGAACGCGCCCTCCTCGATGGGCATCAGCGCCGCCGCCTCGGCCACCGCCCGGAAGTCGAGGGTGCCGAACGTGAAGAAGACGAGGAAGATGCCGAGGATGAACCCGAAGTCGCCGATGCGGTTGACGACGAACGCCTTCTTGCCGGCGTCGGCCGCGCTCTTCTTGTGGTACCAGAACCCGATCAGCAGGTACGAGGAGAGCCCGACCCCCTCCCACCCCACGAACATGACGAGGAAGGTGCTGCCGAGCACCAGCGTCAGCATGAAGAAGCAGAAGAGGTTGAGGTAGCAGAAGAACCGCACGTAGCCGCCCCGCGGCTCGTGGTCCATGTAGGCGACGGAGTAGACGTGGATGAGGAACCCGATGCCGGTGACGATGAGGCTCATCATCCCCGACAGGGGATCGAGCCGGAACGCCCACGGCACCTCGAACGCGCCGATGCCCGACGCCGTCTCGAGGGCGATCGGGGGAATCCACTCGGCGAGGGTGACGACGTGCTCGCGGTGCTCCAGCCCCAGGAGCTCCACGAACGCGTAGAGCGACAGCAGCAGCGCCGCCGCCATCGTGCCGCAGGCGATGGCCGCCGCCGCCTGCTTGCTGAAGTGGCGCACGCCGAAGATCCCGTTCAGGGCGGCGCCGATGCCGGGCAGCACGGGAATGAGCCAGATGAGATCCATCGTCTGTCGTGATTGATGTCGGGGGGAAGAGGCGTCGCGCGCTACCAGCGCATGATGTTCATCTCGTCGATGTTCACGGTCTCCTTGTTCCGGAAGAAGGCCAGGAGGATGCCCAGCCCGACCGCGGCCTCGGCCGCCGCCACCGCGATGACGAACACCACGAACACCTGGCCGGCGAGGTTCTCCAGGTACCGGGCGTGCGCCACGAGATTGATGTTGACGGCGTTGAGCATCAGCTCGATGGCCATGAAGATGATGATGACGTTGCGCCGCACGAGGACGCCGATGACCCCGATGCTGAACAGCGCGGCCGACAGGACCGTGTAGTGCGCCGGCGTGATTTCCATCGTCTACGACTCTCGTCTCGCCAGCACGATGGCCCCGACCATCGCCACCAGCAGCAGCACCGACGCCACCTCGAACGGAATCAGGTAGTCGGTGTAGAGCAGCCAGCCGAGCTCCTCGGTGTTGCCCCGGCCCAGGACCGGCGTCGCCTCGGCGACGGCGGGAGACGCCGGCGTGACGCGGCCGTAGCTGTAGACCACGATGCCCGCCAGCTCGAGCAGCACCGCCCCCGAGAGCGCGAGCCCGAGCCGGGCCAGCCGACGGGGGTCCTCGTGCGCCTCGGGGGCCCGCTTCAGGTTCACGAGCATGACCACGAACAGGTACAGCACGACGATGCCGCCGGCGTAGACCAGCACCTGGATGACGGCCAGGAACTCGGCCCGCAGCACGACGTAGAGGGCGGCCACGCAGAGGAAGTTGACGACGAGGAACACCACGCTGTGGACGGTCTTCGGGGTCGTGATGACCGCCACCCCCAACCCCAGGATCAGGACCGCGAGCGTGTAGAAGGCGATTGCTTCGGCCATGGCTCTACAGCAGCACCTTGACGACGCCGGTCACCACGATGTTGCCGATGGCGATCGGGATGAGGACCTTCCACCCCAGCCGCATGAGCTGGTCGTAGCGATAGCGCGGCAGCGTGGCCCGGATCCAGATGAAGATGTAGAGGAACACGAACATCTTCCCGAAGAACCAGATCCAGCCCGGGATGAGGTCGAGGAACGCGAGCGCCTCGACGTTGGGGAACGGCCGCAGCCAGCCGCCCCAGAACAGGATCGTCACGACGGCCGAGATGACGATGATGTTGGCGTACTCGGCGAGGAAGAACAGCGCGAAGCGCATGCCGCTGTACTCGGTGTGGAAGCCGCCGGTCAGCTCCTGCTCGGCCTCGGGGAGGTCGAACGGGGCCCGGTTGGTCTCGGCGAGCCCGCCGATGAACACGAGCACGAAGGCCACCGGCTGCACGAACGCGAACCACAGGGCGGTCTCCTGCTGGGCCTCGACGATGCCGACCATGCTCAGGGTGCCCGCGGTCAGGATGACGCTGACGAGGGTCATCGTCACCGCGATCTCGTAGCTGATGAGCTGGGCCGACGCGCGCAGGCTCGCCAGCAGGGGGTACTTGCTGTTCGACGCCCAGCCCGCGAGGATGATGCCGTAGACCCCGATGGAGGTCACCGAGATGATGAAGAGCAGGCCGACGTTGATGTCGGTGACGTAGAAGAGCTCGTCGCCCCCGAACGGCACCACCGCGAACACCACGAGGGCCGGCACCAGCGACAGGATCGGGGCGAGGGTGAAGAGCATCGGGTCGGCCCGGACCGGCCGGATGTCCTCCTTGATGAGCAGCTTGATGGGGTCGGCGATGGCCTGCAGCACCCCGTAGGGTCCGACCCGCATCGGCCCCAGCCGCGACTGCGCCCACGCGATGACCTTGCGCTCGAGCAGGACCATGAACGTCACGGACACGAGCACCGCGTTCAGCAGCACGGCGATCTTGAGCAGCGGGATGACGATGGTGTCGAACATCTATCTGTCGACCTCGCCGAGCACGATGTCGATCGTGCCGATCAGGGCGACCACGTCGGCCACGAGGTGCCCGACGATGAGCGGCCGCAGGCCCTGCAGGTTGCAGAACGACGGGGGCCGGACCCGGAAGCGGTAGGGGTTGGTGGCCCGCCCGTCGCTCACGATGAAGTAGCCGAGCTCGCCCTTCGGCGACTCGATGGCGTGATAGGTCTCGCCCGCCTTCGGCTTGATCAGCCGGGGCACCTTGCCCATCACCGGCCCCTCGGGCAGCCCGTCGAGGGCCTGCCGGATGAGGCGGATCGACTGCCGGAACTCCTCGAGCCGGATCAGGTACCGGTCGTAGGTGTCGCCCCGGGTGCCGAGGGGCACGTCGAACTCGAGCTCGTCGTAGGCGGCGTAGGGCTCGTCCTTCCGCACGTCGCGGTAGACCCCGGACCCGCGCAGGGGGGGGCCGCAGAGGCCCAGGCCGATGGCGTCCTCGGCCGAGATCACGCCGATGTCGCGCGTGCGCTCCAGCCAGATGCGGTTGTTGGTCAGGAGCTCCTCGTACTCGGGGATCTTCGCCTCCATGACGTCGCAGAACGCCCGGACCTTGGCGTCCCAGCCGGTGGGGATGTCGAGGGGGAGCCCGCCGATGCGCATGGAGTTGTAGGTGAGCCGGGCCCCGCAGTAGTCCTCGAAGAGGTCGAGAACGAGCTCGCGCTCGCGGAACGCGTAGAGCAGCACCGTCATCGCGCCGATGTCCATGGCGTGGGTGCCCAGCCAGAGGCAGTGGCTCGCGATGCGCTGCAGCTCGGCGAGGACGGTGCGGATGTAGCGGGCGCGGCGGGGCACCTCGATCTCCATCAGCTTCTCGACCGTCTCGCAGTAGCCGAGGTTGTTGGTGGCCGCCGCCACGTAGTCCATGCGGTCGGTCAGCAGGATGATCTGCGTCCAGTCCCGGTTCTCGCTGAGCTTCTCGATGCCGCGGTGGATGTAGCCGATGACGATGTCGGCGTCGACGACGCGCTCGCCGTCGAGGCGGAGCACCACCCGGAGCACGCCGTGCGTGCTGGGGTGCTGGGGCCCCATGTTGATGACGAGCTCGTCGGTGTCGAAGATGGGCGCCGCCGCCGGCGCCGCCGCTGCCTGGCCAGTCATGGTTGGGTCACTCGATCTCCGCCTCGTCCCCGACGTTGCGCAGGCGCAGCCACTCCATCGGGCTCTCCAGCAGCAGCTCGCCCGGACCCTCGAGGGGGTAGTCCTTGCGTTGCGGGTGCCCCTGCCATTCCTGCGGCATGAGGATCCGGCGCAGATCGGGATGCCCGGTGATGTTCACCCCGAACATGTCCCACACCTCGCGCTCGAGCCAGTTCGCGGCCGGCCACAACCCCGTCACGGAGGGGACGGGCTCGCCGTCGGCCGCCCGCACCTTCAACCGGACCCGCTGCCGGCGCCTGGTCGAGTACAGGCAATACACTACATCGAAACGCTTCTCGCGCGGCGGCCAGTCGGTGGCGGTGAGGTCGGCGCAGTAGTCGAACGAGCCCTCGTCGGAACCCTTCAGGAAGGCCGCGACCTCGAGCAGCGCCCCGGGGGCGACGATGACCGTCCAGTCGCCCACCCACCAGGCGAGCTGCTCGATGCGGCCGGGCAGCGCGGCCTCGAGGGCGGCGAGGAACGCCGGCTTCTCGAGGTCGTCGGGCGGCGGCGGATCGGTCGGGCCCTTGGGGGCCTCGGGCGGCGCCTTCGGCTTCGGCTTGGGCCTCGGCTTCGCGGGGGCCGCCTTGGCCGCGGCCGCGGGCTTGGCGGCAACGGCCGGCTTCGGCGCCGCCGGTTTCGCGGCCGCGGGCTTCGGCGCAGGCGCAGCCGGCTTCGCAGCGGCGGCCGCGCCGGCCGCTTTCGGCTTGGCGGCGGCGGCCGGGTCCGCGGGAGCGGCGCTCGCCCCTTCCGGGGAAGTCGCGGCCGGCCCGTCCGGCTTCGCCGCGGCAGCGGCCGGCGCGGCGTCGGCCTCCGCCGAAGGCCCGGCGCCGGGCGGCTCGGCCGCCGGTTCACCCGATTTCGGTTCGTCTGCCATGGTCCAGGAAAACTCCGCGCTGCCCGCGGGCCGGTGTCACGGAACGGAACCGCCAGCCCGCCGCTCGCCGCCCCCGCCCGGCGCCCGACCGACCCTGCACGAGCCCGCGCGGCTCGACGCCGCGGGCTCGCGGCCCCGCGGCAACCGGACGACGTCTCAGGCCCACTCCAGCGCGCCCTTGCGCCACGCGTAGACGTAGCCCAGCACCAGGATGAACAGGAAGACGAGCATCTCGATGAGGCCGAACAGGAGCAACTCGTCCATGATGACCGCCCACGGGAACATGAACACGGTCTCGATGTCGAAGATCACGAACAGCATCGCGATCAGGTAGTAGCGGACGCTGTAGCGGTCGCGCGCGTCGGTGGCGGGCTCGATGCCGCACTCGTAGGGCTCGAGCTTCACCTTGCTGTAGCGCGACGACTGGACCAGCGACGAGACGACCAACGTGAAGATGGCGAAGCCGATCGCGACGAGGATGAACAGCAGGACCGGAACATACGCCTCGATCATCGGATCTCACCCCGTGTACAGTCCGTTGCGACCGGATGAATCGACACCCCCTGCGAGCGCAAGCCGTTTGCCCGGAGAGCTTCGATGCGGCGGGGCCGGTCGCGGAAGCCGAAATCTTATAGCATGCGCGCGGGGGGGGTCAACGAGGAATCGACGGGCGTCCGGCGGTCGCCGCCCGCCTTCCCGCCGCCGGCCCTCGCCGGTCGCGGACCCACCGTCGCGACGGCGCCGGCCGGCCGTTCGCGGCGCACGCCACCGATGAAGCGGCTATACTTCGAGGGGTGGAGTCAGACTGGAGGATTGTGCTCATGCAGCGACCGGCGGCCCGGCGGGCGCTCCGCCGCCGCACGTCCCGACCTCGCCGCCCGGGATTCGCGGCGGCCCTCGCGGCCGCCGCGTGCCTGGTCGGCGTGCTCGCGGCCC
Organism: Vicinamibacterales bacterium; assembly: GCA_965261285.1. Lineage (GTDB taxonomy): Bacteria > Acidobacteriota > Vicinamibacteria > Vicinamibacterales > UBA8438 > JAJEEA01. Next base: position 4,945,603 of record OZ253457.1, read on the forward strand.
CGCTCCGGGGACAGGACAACGAGCGGGCCCTGTTCGTGAGCGTCCTCGACGAGGACGGGGCGCCGGTGCCGGACCTCGCCCCCGGCGAGTTCGTGGTGGAGGAGGACGGCCTCGAGCGCGAGGTCCTGCGGGCGGGGCCGGCGCGGAGCCCGATGCAGGTGGCGGTGCTCGTGGACACGAGCGCGTCGGCGGCGTTCGCCATCCGGGACATCCGCAACGGCCTGGAACGGCTGATCCCGGTCCTCGCGGACGGCAACGACGTCGCCCTCATCAGCTACGGCGGCCCGCCGCGCGTCCTCGTGGAGTCGACCCGCCGCCTCGACCGTCTCCGCGACGGCATCGGCCTCGTCTTCTCGTACCCGGAGAGCGCCGCCTACCTCCTCGACGCGCTCGTGGAGACGGCGCGGGGGTTCGAACGGCGCGAGGCGGCCCGGCCGGCGATCGTCGTGGTGGCCTCGGAAGGCCTCGACTTCAGCCGCTACGACTATCAGCGGACCCGCGAGGCGCTTCAGGCCTCGGGGGTCGCGGCCCACGTGGTCGTGGTGCAGGAGCGGGGCAACACCGCGCTGCGCGGCGATCCGTTCGGCTTCTCGGGCGACGTCCTCCAGCGCGACCGGGCCCTCGCGCAGCTTCCCGAGGCGACCGGCGGCCAGCGCCACGACCTGCTGCTGAGCACCGCGGTGCCCGGCGCGATGGACGCCCTCGCGGACGTGATGACGAACCAGTACCGCGTCGTGTACTCGCGGCCGCCCGGCCTGATCCCGCCCGAGACGGTCTCGGTGCGGATGCGGCGGGCGGACCTGACGGCCCGTGGAACCCCGGACATCTGGACAGGAGACGGCAGCCCATGACGACCGGACTTCGAGCGTCGACCGGCGCCTCCCGTCGTCGCCGACCCGCCGCGCGCCTCTCCCGCCCGGGCGGCGCGACCGGCCGCGGCCGCCCCGGAACCGCGCGCCCGGGCCCCCGGCCGCCGCGGGCGCGCGGCGCGGGCGCGCGACGCTTCCGCCTCGTCCTGGCCGCGGCGGCGCTGGCCGGCCTGACCGGGGCGGCCGCGGCACGCGCCCAGGAAGCGGCCTCCCAGGAACCGTCTTTCCGCGCCGGCGTCGACCTCGTCTCGCTGAACGTCACCGTGACCGACCGGAGCAGCCGCTACGTCACGGATATCGACGTCGAGCGGTTCCAGGTCTACGAGGACGGCGCGCTGCAGGACATCACCTTCTTCACCCGCACGCAGCTTCCCATCGCGCTCTCGCTGCTGATGGACACGAGCGCGAGCATGACCGAGCGGATGGAGACCGCCCAGCAGGCCGCCATCGGGTTCTCGGAGCGGCTGCGCGACGAGGACCTGGCCAGCGTCATCGACTTCGACAGCCGGGTCGAGATCCGCCAGGGTTTCACCAACTCGGTGGACGAGCTGGCGGCGGCCATCCGCCGCACGTCGGCGGGCGGCTCGACCTCGCTCTACAACGCCATCTACATCTCCCTCAAGGAGCTCGGCAAGATCGCGGCGGCCGCCACCGGCGAGATCCGGCGGCAGGCCATCGTCGTGCTCTCGGACGGCGAGGACACCTCCAGCCTCGTCGACTTCGACGAGGTCCTCGAGCTCGCCAAGCGGTCCGACACCGTCATCTACTCGATCGGGCTGCGCTCGCGGGACATCCGCACCCGGCGCGGGTTCCGCGAGGCCGACTTCGTGCTGCGCCAGCTCGCGCAGGAGACCGGCGGCCGGGCCTTCTTCCCCGATCGCGTGGAGGACCTGGCGGACATCTACGGGCAGATATCCGACGAGCTGTCCAGCCAGTACACGCTGGGGTACACGTCGAAGAACCCGCTGCGCGACGGCCAGTGGCGGCGCCTCGTCGTCCGCGTCGACCAGCCCAACGTCGCGGCCAGGACGAAGCAGGGCTACTACGCGCCGAGGATGAACTAGGAGTCTGCGCCGTAGAACGGTGCAGACTCCTAGCAGGGTTGGTTGGGCGCCAAGCGGAGCCGCAGGCGACGATTGGCGGGCTAGTGTCCTGGCCGTGAAGCTCGTGAAAGCTCCAAATCGCAGCAAACGGCTGTAGACGCAGGAGCAATGCCGCGCAAACCCGTTCCGCGAACCACGGTTCTGGACACCGGGAGCCTGCGCCGCGGTCCGGTGCAGACTCCCGGCAGGGCCGGCCGGGCGCCGCGCGGAGCCGAAGGCGACGATTGGCAGGCCGGGGAGCCCCCGCCGCGACCCGGCCCGGAATCGCCGGTCGGCAGGGTCACGAACCCATGACGAATCTCCCGCTTCTCCTCTACTTCACCGCGGGCGTCGTCTACACCGTGTTCTTCGTGCGGCGCAGCCCGCGCGCCGGCCGGCTGGCGACCGCCTCGTTGTCCGCCGCCGCCTTCATCCACACGTTCGTCATCGGCATGCAGACGGTCGAGATGGGCCACCTGCCGTTCGTGGGCACCTCCTCGGCGATCTCCGCGTTCGTGTGGATGCTCGCGGTCGCCTACCTGTACACCGAGGTCACGACCGACGAACGCGCCCTCGGCGTCTTCATCGCCCCCCTGCTGGTGGGGCTGCAGACCATCTCGAGCCTGAGCGCGACGGTGAGCGAGCCCGCCCCCATCCTCGACAGCCCCCTGCTCGCCGCCCACGTGCTCTCGCTGCTGTTCGCCTACGCCGCCTTCGCGCTCGCGTGCGTCGTCGGCATCACCTACGTCCTGCTGTTCCGCGAGCTGAAGTCCAAGCAGCTCGGGTTCTTCGCGGCGAGGCTGCCCTCCCTGCACGCGGTGGACGCGATGAACGGCCGCGCGGTGGGCATCGGGTGGCTGTTCCTGACGGCGGGCCTCGCCGTCGGCGTGGTGTGGGTGCTGCGGCTCCAGCCCGGCACGTCGGACCCCCGCGTGCTCGCGATGTCGCTCTCCGACCCGAAGATCTTCATGGTGGTGCTGGTCTGGGCCGTCTACTCGTTCGAGCTCTACGCCCGCCGGGTCATCGGATGGAGCGGCCGCCGCGCCGCCTGGCTGTCGGCGCTGGGATTCTCCATCGTCCTCGTGACCCTGGTGCCGGTGGGGTTCTTCCTGACGGAGAGCCACAATTTCTGATTGGGCATGAACCTGCTGCTGCTGGGCGTGAGCCACCACACGGCCCCCGTCGACCTGCGCGAGCGGGTCGACTTCTCGAAGCGCGGCGTCGTGACCGCGTTGCGGGAGCTCGCGCTGCGCCCGTCGCCGGCCGAGTCGGTGGTGCTGACGACCTGCAACCGGTCCGAGATCTACGTCGCGTGCCAGGACCCCGAGGCGGCGCGCGACGACCTCACCGGCTTCATGAGCGGGTTCCACGAGGTTCCCGAGGACCAGCTCGCGCCGCACCTGTACGCCCGCACCGACGGGGAGGTCGCGCAGCACCTGTTCCGTGTCGCGGCGGGGCTCGACTCGCTCGTGGTCGGCGAGCCGCAGATCTTCGGCCAGGTCAAGGACGCCTACGCCACCGCGGCGAGCGAGCAGTGCACGGGCACCCTGCTGAACAAGCTCTTCCCGTGGTCGTTCACGATCGGCAAGCGGGTCCGCGCGGACACCGGCCTCGGCGAAGGGGCGGTGTCGGTCGGCTACGCCGCGATCTCGCTCGCCCGGAAGATCTTCGGCGACCTCGAGGGGCTCTCGGTGCTCGTGGCGGGAGCGGGCGAGATGGCGGAGCTGACCGCGACCCATCTGCGGTCGCGGCGGGTGCGGCGCATCGCCGTCGCCAGCCGAACGCTCGCGCGGGCCTCGGACCTCGCCGGCCGGGTCGAGGGGGTCGCGGTGGACTGGTCGGCCGTCGACGACGAGCTGCTGCGGGTGGACGTGGTGGTGACGGCCACCGGGTCCGCCACCCCCATCCTGACCCGGGCGCGGCTCGAGGAGGTCATGCACGCGCGCCGGAACCGGCCGCTGTTCGTCATCGACATCGGTCTCCCGCGCGACGTCGACCCCCACTGCGGCGAGCTGGAGCAGGTGTTCCTCTACAACATCGACGACCTCCGCACCATCGTCAGCGAGAACCTGGCGCGGCGGCAGGAGCAGACGAGCCGGGCCGAGACGATGGTCTCGGACGCGGCCGAGGAGTTCGTCGCGTGGCTCCGCTCCCGCGGGGCCATTCCCACCGTGGTGGCCCTGCGCCGCCGGTTCGAGGCGGTGCGCCGGGCCGAGCTCGATCGCCTCGAGCCCAAGCTGAGCCGGTTCACCCCCGAGGCGCGGGCCCGGGTCGAGGAGATCACGCGGCTCCTCGTCCAGAAGCTGCTGCTGACCCCGACCGAGCGCCTCAAGTCGGCCGGCGACGCGGCGACCGCGACCCGGTACGCCGAGGCCGTGACCCGGCTCTTCGATCTCGACGGGAACGGTTCCGGCCCCGACGAGAAGGGGTCCGCCTCCACCTCCCGCGCCGTCGGGATCGGCGAGGCGCCGGCACCGCCCGCGTCGCCGAAGACCCCGGTGGCGTCGTGAACCGGCTGAGACTCGGGACCCGCGGGAGCGAGCTCGCGCTCTGGCAGGCCAACGCGGTGGCGGCCCGGATTCGCCGCGGCACCGGGCGGGAGTGCGAGCTGGTGGTCATCACCACCACCGGCGACCGGCTCCTCGAGGCCAATCTGTCGAAGGTCGGCGGCAAGCAGGTCTTCGTGAAGGAGATCGAGCAGGCGCTCGTCGGCGGCGACGTCGACCTCGCCGTGCACAGCGCCAAGGACATGCCGGCCGAGCTGCCGGACGGGCTTTCGATCGCCGCCGTTCTGCCGCGGGCGGATCCGCGGGACGCCGTCGTGCTGCCGGCCGGGGTCGCGCCGCCGTCCACGCTGTCGGCGGTCGGAAACGGCCCGGACGGCGGCACCGCCCCCCGCGTCGGCAGCGGGAGCGTGCGGCGGGTCGCCCAGTTGCGCCGGACGTGGCCCCGCGCCGAGTTCGGCCTCGTGCGCGGCAACGTCGGGACACGGCTCCGCAAGCTGGACGCGGGCGAGCACGACCTGCTCGTGCTCGCGGTGGCCGGACTCGAGCGGCTGGGCCTCGGCGACCGCGTCTCGATGCCGATCGACGCGGACGCCTGCCTCCCCGCGCCGGGGCAGGGCATCGTGGCGGTCGAAACCCGCGCCGGCGACACCGACACCGAGTCCGCCCTCGCCGCCGTCGACGACGCGCCGACGCACGCCGCGTTCACGGCCGAGCGCGCCCTCGTCGCCGCCCTCGGCGGCGGGTGCCACGCCCCCATCGGCGCCCTCGCGGAGGCCGACGGCGACCGCCTGCGCCTGCGGGCGATGGTGGCCTCCCTCGACGGGGCGAAGCGCCTGCGCCGCGAGGCCGCGAGGCCCGCCCACGCGGCCGAGGCCCTCGGCGGAGAGGTCGCCCGCGGCCTGCTCGCGGACGGAGCCGGGCCCATTCTGGAAGCGGCCCTGCGCGCCGCGGCCGGCGACGGCTGATCGACCGGTCCGCGGATGCGGCGCAGGCGCTCGAGACGAAGGTCGCCCGCGGCCTGCTCGCGGACGGAGCCGGGCCCATTCTGGAAGCGGCCCTGCGCGCCGCGGCCGGCGACGGCTGATCGACCGGTCCGCGGATGTGGCGCAGGCGCTCGGGACGAAGGTCGCCCGCGGCCTGCTCGCGGACGGAGCCGCGCTCATTCCGGGACGCGGCCCTGCGCGCCGCGGCCGACGACGGCCGATCAACCCGCGGCGCCCGCGGCGAACCGGGGGGAGACGAGCGAGCCGTCGTCGATCGGAAGTCCCACCCGCACGACGCGTTCCGACCCCGCTCCCGCCGCCTCCACGTACTTGTAGAGGGCGCCGTCGGACGCGCGGGGAGCGATGGGGTGCTCGGCGACTCCCTGCCCCCCGCCCGCCGACCCCCCGTCGCCCGGACCGCTCGAGTAGGTCGCGCCGCCGCCCGGCGCCAGGACTCGAATCTCGCCGGTGGGGGTCGAGCGCACGATGCGCCGCAACCTCGCGTCGACCTCGTCCGGGGGCCACCCGGCCGCCTCGGCGGCAGCCGCGAACGCATCCACGAGCGTGGCCTGGACCACCATCTGCCGGCCGAGAATCGCCTCGAAGACAGGCCGGATCTCGGCGAGCTTGTCGGTGTGAGCGGCGCTCAGGAGATCGGGCTCGCCGAACGCCGCGAGCACCGCGGTCATCACCGGCGACGTGTACGCGTCGCTCGGCGCCTGCTCCTCGAACGCGAGCGCGTTGCCGACCTGCACGATGCGGCGCCGGTCGACGCCGCTGACGCCCACGTACTTGTAGACCTCGTTGTCGATCTCCCGCACCTGCGCGGCCTGGGCGACGACCCCGTCGGCGTCGACGGGCCGCGACAGGAGCGCGTGGAACTCCCAGGCCTGGGGCTGCAAGGCCGGATCGGGGTGGAACTCGAACGGCATGGGCGCGCCCGAGTCGTCCCGCACGTTGGTGAGATAGACCACGCCCCGCTCGTCGGTGATCCACACCTCGTCGAGGACGGTGTCCGCCGCGATCGCGTCGAGGGTCGCGATGACCCGCGCCGCGTCGTGCCCGGCCGCCTCCTCGGCCGCGACGAGGTGCGCGGCGATACGAGCCTGCGCGGTCATCTGACCGTCCAGCATCGTGTCCAGGGCGCGCGCCACGCTGGCCAGTGAGATCCTGCTCATCTTCGGTGCATCCAGGTAACCGTGAAACCGAACCGCAACGCCGGCCGGCGGCCTCCCGCCGCCGACCGAGCCCGCAGGCTCCACATACTCTAACCCTTTGGATGCTACGATGCTCCGAAGAACGGCCGTCGACGACTGCCGCCGACGGCGGGGACGCCGATGGACACCCCGGGGCGCATCCACGAGGCGATTGGGGATCGTGCACGCCTGCCCCTCGCGGGAGTGCGGGTGGTCGTGACCCGCGCGAGGGCCCAGGCGGCGGAGATGGTGGCGCGGCTCGAGGGCCTGGGAGCCGAGGCGATCGAGGTGCCGACCATCGAAATCGCGCCTCCCGAGGACCCGGGGCCGTTCGACGCCGCGTGCGACCGTATCGGGACGTTCGACTGGGTGGTGTTCACGAGCGTCAACGCGGTGGCCCGCGTCGCCGCGCGCCTGGCCGCCGACCCCGGCGGCATCCGCGGTCCGGCGGGCCCGCGCCTCTGCGCGGTCGGCGCGGCCACCGCCGAGGCCCTCGCGGGCCGCGGGCTGCGGGTCGATCTGGTGCCGGACGAGTACCGGGCCGAGGGCGTCATCCGCGCCCTGCGGGAGCGGGGCGACATGACGGGGGTCCGGGTGCTGCTGCCGCGCGGGGACCTGGCCCGCGACCTGCTGCCGGTGGAGCTGAGGCGGGCGGGGGCCGAGGTGACCGCGGTCACCGCCTATCGTACGGTGCCCGCCGATCTCGGCGGCGAGGGCCCGGACATCCGCGAAATGCTGCGCGGGCGCCGGGTCGACGTGGTCACGTTCACGAGCGGGTCCAGCGTCAGGAACTTCGCGCGGGCCATCGGCGGGCGTCAAGCGGCGGCGGACCTGTTGCGGCGCGTCGACGTCGCGTGCATCGGCCCGGTGACGGCCGAGGCGGCGAGCCGGCTGGACATCGCCACCACGATCATGCCGGCGGAGTCCACGGTGCCGGCGCTGCTCGAAGCGATCGTCGAGCACCTGGAGGCACGCCGCGAAGCCCCGCGTGCCACGGAGGAGGAAGCCTGATGGCCATCGACATCGGCGTCGCCGACGCACCCGCCGCCCGCGCGCCGCGCGGGGACGCCGCCCGCCCCCTGCACCGCCCCCGGCGGCTGCGCCGCACCGCCGCCATCCGCGACCTCGTGCGCGAGACGCGGCTGTCGGCCGATGGCCTCGTCTACCCGCTGTTCGTGTGCGAGGGGACCGGCGTGCGCCGGGAGGTGCCGTCGATGCCGGGGGTCTTCCAGCTCTCGGTCGACGCGGCGGTCGACGAGGCCGCCGCGGCGCGGGCGGACGGGGTGCGGGCGGTGTTGCTGTTCGGACTGCCCGCCCACAAGGACGAGCAGGGCACCACCGCCGCCGATCCGGCCGCCCCGGTGCAGACGGCGATACGCGCGATACGCGGCCGGCTCGACGACGTCGCGGTCGTCACCGACGTCTGCCTGTGCGAGTACACGTCGCACGGCCACTGCGGCATCCTCGACGGCGAGACCATCCTCAACGACGTGACCGTCGACCGTCTCGTCGAGGCGGCGGTGTCGCACGCCGAGGCCGGCGCCCACGTCGTGGCCCCGTCCGACATGATGGACGGACGGGTCGGGGCCATCAGGCAGGGGCTCGACGCGCGGGGCTTCGAGGACGTGTCCATCATGTCCTACGCGGCCAAGTACTGCTCCGCCTTCTACGGCCCGTTCCGGGACGCCGCCGACTCGGCCCCCGCGTTCGGCGACCGGCGGACCCACCAGATGGACCCCGCCAACACCGACGAGGCGCTGCGCGAGGTGGCCCTGGACCTCGAGGAGGGCGCGGACATCGTCATGGTCAAGCCGGCGATGCCGTACCTGGACGTGATTCACCGGGTGAAGGCCCGGTTCGGGCGGCCGACCGCGGCCTACCAGGTCAGCGGCGAGTACGCGATGGCCAAGGCGGCGGCGCGGCTCGGCTGGCTGGACGAGCGGCGCGTCATGCTGGAGACGCTGACCGCCATCCGCCGGGCCGGCGCCGACATCGTCATCACCTACTACGCGAGGGAGGCGGCGCGCGCCCTGCGGGAAGAAGGCGCGTAGGGCGCGGCCGGCGCGGCTCCCGCCGCCGCCGGCCGCCGGGAGGTCGCCGCGCGTCACTCGGCCGCGACGATCATGATCTTGTCCAGCTCCGCCTTGTCCGCGGGCAGCTCGGTCTCGCCGGACGGATAGTCGCTCCGGTCGAGCATGTAGGCCACGACGTCGGTGTACTCCTCGTCGGACAGCCGCCCCGGCCCGTCCTCGGGCATCGTCATCTTGATGCGGTCGAACAGGACCCCCACCGGCACCTCCGTCCAGTAGACGATGAAGCCGGTGCCGGCGACGCTGGGCGCCATCTCGCCGCCCCCTAGCTCCTGCCCGTGGCAGGACGCGCAGTTCTGGTTGTAGACCCGCCGCCCGCGGCGCGCCTGGGCCGACGTGAACACGCCGTCGAGGGTCGAGCTGGAGGCCTCCTGCATCGCGGCCGGGAGCGCCGCCCCGACCCCCGACGCGGTCTCGACCGCCGCGCCGCCCATGAACACGAACGCCGACACCGCCGCCGCACCGCACACGGTCAACCACCTGTTCATCCGTCGTCTCCTGTCGCTCCGGGGGCCGGCTCACGGGACGCCGCGAGCTCCCGGAGGATCGGTTGGCCGAACGGAGGCGCCGCAGGGCGCCGGCGTCCGGGCTGGCTCTGCCGAATCGATACGCGCATTCTGGCATTCCCGCTTCGGCCTGATCAACCCGACGGCGGCCCGTGGCGAAGCCCCGCGTCGCACCCGCGCCCCGAAACGGGGCGGGTGAACGGCCGAGGCGCCCCGCGTGACAAGGCGTGCGAAGGGCGCATGTCGGGCATGTCCGCCGTCGACGAACAACGCAACCGGGCGTCTGCGCCGGTCACGGCGCAGCCTCCGGCAGGCATGGTTGGCCGGCAATCGGCGCCGAACGCGACGCTGCCCGGCTCAGGCGGGCTGCATCGCCGCTCGAATGCGGCGGGAGACTTCGCCACGGACCGCCCCCCGCCGGCCGTGATATCGTTCCCCGCCGATGAGCACTGCCGCCCGCCGCCAGTCCGCCCGCCTGTTCGCCCGCGCCAGGAAGATCCTCCCCGGCGGCGTCGACAGCCCCGTCCGCGCGTTCTCCGCCGTCGGGGGCTCCCCGCCGTTCATCCGACGGGGGCGCGGGGCCCGCATCGAGGACGAGGACGGCGGCTCCTACATCGACTTCGTCATGTCGTGGGGCCCCCTCATCCACGGGCACGCCCCGGCCGGGCTGACCCGCGCGCTGGCCGCCGCCGCGAAGCACGGCACCAGCTTCGGGGCCCCGACGGCGGCGGAGGTCGAGCTGGGGACCGCGGTGCGGCAGCTCATGCCGTCGCTCGAGCGGGTGCGGTTCGTGAACTCGGGCACCGAGGCGACGATGAGCGCGCTGCGGCTCGCGCGGGCGGCGACGGGCCGCGACCGCGTCGTCAAGTTCGCCGGCTGCTACCACGGCCACGGCGACGCGTTCCTGGTGCAGGCGGGGTCGGGGGCCACCACCCTCGGGGTCCCCACCAGCCCGGGGGTCCCGAGGTCGGTGGCGGCGGACACGCTGGTGGCGCGCTACAACGACCTCGGATCGGTCGAACGGATTCTCCGCCGGCAGCGGGACCGGGTGGCCGCGCTCGTCGTCGAGCCGGTGGCCGGCAACATGGGGGTGGTCCTCCCCGAAGAGGGTTTCCTGGAAGGGCTGCGGGCCCTGTGCGACGCGCACGGCGCGATGCTCGTCTTCGACGAGGTGATCTCGGGCTTCCGCGCCGCGCCCGGCGGGGCCCAGGAACGGTTCGGGGTCCGCCCCGACCTCACCTGCCTCGGCAAGATCATCGGCGGCGGGCTGCCGGTGGGCGCCTACGGCGGGCGGCGCGACCTGATGGAGCAGGTGGCCCCGGCGGGGCCCGTGTACCAGGCCGGCACGCTGTCCGGCAACCCCCTCGCGATGGCCGCCGGGGCGTGGGCCCTGTCGAAGCTCACGCCCGCCCTGTACGCCCGGCTCGACACGCTGGGGGCCCGCCTCGCGACGGGCCTCGCCGACGCGGCCCGGGAAGCCGGCATCGATCTGCAGGTCAACCGGCTCGGCTCGGTGCTGACGCCGTTCTTCACGGCCGCGCCGGTGCACGACTACGAGGGCGCCACCGTCGCCGACACCGCCGCCTACGCCCGGTTCTTCCGCGGCATGCTGGCCCGGGGCGTCTACCCGCCGCCCTCCCAGTTCGAGGGCTGGTTTCTCTCGGCCGCCCACACCCGCCGCGACGTCGACGAGGCGGTGGCGGCCGCGCGCGCCGCCCTGGCGGGCATGCGCCGCCGTCGCCCGCGGGCGGCGGGCGGCCGCTGACCGGGGGCCCGCCCCCCGGCCTTCGGCCGGCGGCCGGCCGGGGCACGCGGCCGGGGCGGTGTGGTACGCTTTCCAGCAGGCGCCCGTCCCCGCGTCCGGATCGCCCGACCCCATGAGCACCGTCAGGCTGCACCGCACGACCGGCGTCCGCGTGGGCGACGTGCAGATCGGCGGCGGCGCCCCCGTCGCGGTGCAGTCGATGACCATCACCGACACCGCCGACGCGGCGGCCACGGCCGCGCAGTGCGTCGAGCTGGCCGAGGCGGGCTCGGAGCTGGTGCGGGTGACCGTGAACACCCCGTCGGCGGCGGCGGCGGTCCCCGAGATCAGGCAGCGGATGCTCGACGCCGGCTGCCGTGCGCCCCTCATCGGCGACTTCCACTACAACGGCCATCTCCTGCTCTCGCGGCATCCCGACTGCGCCCGGGCCCTCGACAAGTACCGCATCAACCCCGGCAACGTCGGCACCGGGGCCCGGCGCGACGACCACTTCGCCACGATCTGCCGGATTGCCCGCGACAACGGGAAGCCGGTGCGCATCGGCGTCAACGGCGGGTCGCTCGACCAGGACCTGGTGATGGCGAAGATGCAGGAGAACACCGACCGGCAGCTCGGCCGCACCTCGGAGGAGATCATCGACGACTGCATGGTCATCTCGGCGGTGGAGTCGACGGCGCGGGCCATCGACGCGGGGCTCGGGCCCGACCGGATCGTCATCTCCTGCAAGGTGTCGTCCCCCCCCGACCTCATCTCGATCTACCGCCGCCTCGCGGCCGAGACCACCCAGCCCCTGCACCTCGGCCTGACCGAGGCGGGCATGGGCATGAAGGGCCAGATATGGTCGGCGGCGGCGATGGGGGTCCTCCTCGCGGCGGGCATCGGCGACACCGTCCGGGTCTCGCTGACCCCGCGTCCGGGCGGCGACCGGCGCGAGGAGGTCTACGCGGCGTGCGAGCTGCTGCAGTCGCTGGGGCTGCGGTCGTTCGCCCCGAGCATCACCGCGTGCCCCGGCTGCGGCCGCACCACCAGCACCACGTTCCAGGAGCTCGCCGAGCGCATCCAGCAGTACGTGCGCGACATGATGCCGGTGTGGAAGGCCCGCCACGCGGGGGTCGAGGAGATGCGCGTCGCGGTGATGGGCTGCGTGGTCAACGGCCCCGGCGAGTCGAAGGCCGCGAACATCGGCATCAGCCTGCCCGGCACCGGCGAGGAGCCCACCTGCCCGGTCTACGTCGACGGACGCCACGCCGCCACCCTCCGCGGCTCCTACGACGAGCTCGCCGACGCGTTCCGGCGGCTCGTGGACGACTACGTGGCGCGGCGCTACACGGAGAAGCCGGCGGGCTGATGCCGGCCCCCGAACCCGTCCGGCTCATCGCCGTCGACATCGACGGGACCCTGCTCGACGCCGCCGGCCGCCTGCCCGACGCGAACCGGGAGGCGGTCCGGGCCGCGGCGGCGCGCGGCATCGACGTCGTGCTCGCGACCGGACGCGCCTTCCATCACGCCCGCCCCGTCGCGGAGCGGCTCGACGCCCCCGTGACCCTGATCGTCAACAACGGCGCCCTCGTGAAGACGAGGGACGGGGAGACGCTGGCCCGACGCCCGGTGCCGCGGGATCTCGCCCGCGCCCTCGTCGCCGACACCCGGCCGTGGCGGGAGGGCGCCGCCCTCATCTTCGACCGGTCCGACGCCCGTCAGTACGTCTACGAACGCATCGACTGGTCGCATCCGCAGCGGCAGTGGTACTACGACCGCAACCGCGTCTACATGACGCGGGTCGAGCCGCTCGAGCCGGCGCTCGACGACGACCCCGTGCAGGTCGCGTTCACGGGCGGGGTCGCCGCCATGCGGGCCCTCGCGGACCGGGTGCGCGGCCTGCCCTGCGCCCGCCGCCTCACCGTCACCCTGACCGAGTACGAGCAGCGCGACTTCTCCCTCCTCGACGTCACCGCCGAGGGCTGCTCGAAGGGCGCGGCCCTCGGGGACTGGGCGGCCCGGCGCCGGATCCCGCGGGCCGGGGTCATGGCGGTCGGCGACAACCTCAACGACCTCGACATGCTGGCGCTGGCCGGGCACCCCGTCGTCATGGGGAACGCGGTGCCCGAGCTCAAGCGTTGCGGGTGGCCGCTGACGGACGGGCACGACGAGGCGGGGCTGGCCCGGGCGATTCGCGATCGCGTGCTCTGACCGCCCGTGGCGGGAGTCCCTGCTGCATTCGAGGCGGCGGTGCATCCCGCCTGAGCCCGGCAAGCGTCGCCCTCGGCGCCGATCGCCGCCCAACCGTGCGTGCCGGGCGCCCGAGCCGTGATCGGCGCAGACGCCCGGTTGCGATGCTCGGTCGAACGCGCCCAGTTTCTCCTCGTCGCGCCTTGCCCGGCGGGCGCTTCGGCGATCCGCCGGCGCCCGCCGGGCGCGGTGCCACGCGGGGCGCTCACCACGGGCTGGTGAGCGCGGAGCGCCCCGGCCGGGTGCGGCGCCACCACGCCGTCACGAGCGCCGCGCCGACGAACGTGAGGCCGATCGACAGCCCCACCCAGAGGCCCACGATGCCCCAGCCCGCGACGAAGCACAGCCAGTAGCCGACGGGCAGGCCGACGAGCCAGTGACCGGCGAGGTTGCACACCATCGGCGTGCGGGTGTCGCCCACCCCCCGGAGCACCCCCGTCGCCACCGCCTGCAACCCGTCGAAGAGCTGGAAGAACGCGGCCACGAGCAGCAGCGCGACGCCGGCGCGGGTCACGGCGGGATCGGTCGTGAAGAACCGCAGGATCGGGTGCGGCGCCAGCACGAAGACCAGGGCGGCGCCGCTCATGAACGCGCCCCCGAGGGCGAGGGCGGCCCACCCCGCCCGCCGGGCCCCGGCCGGATCGCGCCGGCCCACCGCGTGTCCCACCCGCACCGCCCCGGCCCCGCCGACGCCCAGCGGCACCATGAACGTCACGCTGGCGACGTTGAGGACGATCTGGTGCGCGGCCAGGGTGGCCGCCTCGAGCCGCCCCGCGAGGGCGGTGACGACCGCGAACACCCCGAACTCCAGGCTCACCTGGCCCGCCGCCGGCAGCCCGAGCACCGCGAGGCGGCGAATGCGGCGGCGCTCCGGGCGCGGCCACGGGCGGGCGGCGCGGCGCTCGTGGCGCCAGATCGCGGCCGCGAGGAACAGCGCCAGGTAGACGCGCGAGACGACCGTCGCCCACGCCGCGCCGTCGACCCCGAGGGCCGGCGCGCCGAGATGGCCGAAGATGAGCACCCAGTTGGCGGCGGCGTTGATGGCGTTGGCGGTGACCAGCGCCGCCGTCACCCGGACGGCGAGCCCGACCGCCTGCAGGTAGCGGCGGAACGCGGTGTAGAGCAGCAGGGGCAGGACGCTCAGCAGGAGGATCGTGAAGTACGGCGCGGCGAGCCGTCGGACCGCGGGGTCCATGCCCCAGGCGCCGAGGCTCGCGGCCACCGCCCCCGCCACCAGGGTCAGGGGCACCGCCAGCAGCCCCGCGAGGGCCGTCCCCTGGACGAGCCACCGCCGGCAATCGTCGGGGCGCCCCCGGCCGTGGGCCCGCGCCACCAGGGGATCGAGCCCCAGCAGCATGCCGATGCCGAACACCACCACCGCGAAGCAGAGGACGCTGCCCACGCCCACCGCGCCGATCTCGGCCGGCCCCAGCCGGCCCACCATCGCGATGTCCACGAGGCCCATCGCGATCCACCCGAGCTCGGCCCCCACGATCGGCCCCGCGAGGCGCATCGTCGGCGGCAGCTCGCGGCGGAGCGCCTGCAGGGGAGGTCGGCGGGTGGAGGTGCGGGACCGCAAGGGGACCAGTGGGCCGTCCGGGAAGAAGGTCTGTCGGGGCTCGTCGCGCCGGTGAACCTCGGCGCGACCGCAGGGCGGTCCGCGGATTCGTGTCGCAGGGGCTTACCGCCGGCGAGACTCTCCGACGCGACCCGCGGGTCGCGCCGTCGGCGCGGGGGCTATCGCCAGATCATCAGGCGCTCGATCCACGCGACGCGCGTCAGATCGTTGTAGATCACCGTCACCATCAGGGTCATGAGGACCACGAAGCCGGCGAGGAGCATCCGCTCCTTCAGCCGCACGCTGAAGTCGCGGCGGGCGATGCCTTCCATCGCGAGGACGGTGATGTGGCCGCCGTCGAGGATGGGGATCGGCAGGAGGTTCAGGATGCCGAGATTGAGGCTGATCATCGCCATCAGCGTGAACAACGGCGCCCATCCGCCCTGGGCCGCGTCGCCGGAGAGCTGGGCGATGCCCACCGGCCCCACGAGCTGCGACGTCGGGGTCTCGCGCGTCAGCAGCCCCCACAGGGTCCGGAAGATGAGCTGCGACCACTCGAGGTTCTGATCGAGGCTGAGCGCGAACGCCTCGAACGGCCCCGGCTCGACGATGCGCACCTCGTACGGGCTGAAGCTGATGCCGATGATCCAGGCATCGCCGACCCGCTCGGGGGTCACCGCGATCTCCCGCGTGACGCCCTCGCGCCGAACCTCGAACGTCAGCGGCGCGCCGCCGCTGCCGTTGATCACCTCGATCAACGACTGCTGGGTGACCCTCCGGCCGTCGACGGCCACGATCGCGTCGCCGATCTCGATGCCGGCGTCGCGGGCGGCGGTGGCCCGCGGCGACCACGCGAGCACCTGGGGCGAGAACTCGGGCCCGACGCCGAGATCGCCCAGGTTGTACCGTCCGCGGCCGACCGGGGTCACCTGCAGCGCACGGACCTCGCCGTCGCGCCGCAGCGTCACCTCGACCTCGCGGTCCGGGCGCTCCCCGACCGCGAACCTCAGGTCCTCCCACGTGTCGACGGGCCGGCCCGCCAGGGTCAGGATGCGGTCGCCGGGGAGAATGCCGGCCTCTTCCGCGGCGGAGTCCTCGGCCACCGACCCGATGACCGGCGGCCCCTCCTCGAAGAGAGGGACCTGGGCCCCCTGCAGGAGCACCGCGGTCATGACCACCACCGCGAGCACCACGTTCATCGCGGGTCCGGCGATCAGGACCTGGAAGCGCTGCCACTTGGTCTTGGACAGGAACTCGTCTTCCCGACCCTCGCGCTTGTCCTCCACCGTCTCGCCGGCCATCTTCACGTAGCCGCCGAGCGGAATCGCGCTGACGCAGTAGACCGTGTCGCCCCGTTTCGTCTGCAGGATCTTCGGCCCGAAGCCGAGCGAGAACGTCAGGACGCGCACGCCGTGGTACCGGGCAACGAGGAAGTGCCCCAGCTCGTGCACGAACACGAGCACGCCGAGGACGAACAGGAAGGCGAGGAGGGTGGTCATCGTCTCGATTGTAACTCGCCGGTGCGGCGGCGGGAATACCGGGTGGCGCGGGCGTGGGCGGCCCGCACGTCGTCGAGGGTCATGGGGTCCGGCGGCGCCGATTGCTCCGCGTCGTCGAGGGCCCCCGCGATGACCCGGGGAATGGCCGTGAACGCCAGCCGGCCGTCGAGGAACGCCTCGACCGCGACCTCGTTCGCGGCGTTGAGGGCCACCGGCAGGGCCGGCCCGCCGCGCAGCGCCCGGTACGCGAGGCCCAGGCACGGGAAGCGGTCGAGGTCGGGCGGGGCGAACTCGAGCCGGCCGCACGCGGCGAGGTCGAGGGGCGGTAGCCCGCTGTCCCACCGGTCGGGCCACGAGAACGCGTACTGGATGGGCAGGCGCATGTCGGTGACCCCCAGTTGGGCGATCACCGACCCGTCGCCGAGCTCGACCATCGAGTGCACCACCGACTGCGGGTGAACGACGACGTCGATGCGGTCGGCCGGCGCGTCGAAGAGCCAGCGGGCCTCGATGACCTCGAGCCCCTTGTTCATCAGGGTCGCCGAGTCGACGGTGATCTTGCGGCCCATGCGCCAGGTCGGGTGATCGAGGGCGTCGGCGGGACGGACGCCCGCGAGGCGCTCGGCGCTCCAGCCGCGGAACGGCCCCCCGGACGCGGTCAGGATCAACCGCCGGACCTCCGCCGCCGGCCGGCCGTGCAGGCACTGGTGGATGGCGTTGTGCTCGCTGTCGACCGGCAGCACCGCGACCCCGCGCCGGGCCGCCGCCGCCATGACGAGGCCGCCGGCCATGACGAGGATCTCCTTGTTGGCGAGGGCGACGGTCTTCCCCGCCTCGATCGCCGCGAAGACGGCGTCGAGGGCGGTGGTCCCGGTGGTCGCGAACAGCACGACGTCGACGGCGGGGTGCGTGGCCGCCGCGAGCAGCCCCTCGGCGCCGCTCGCGGCGTGCTCGATGCCGTCCCGCACCGCGGCCGGCAGGGCCGCCCGCACCGCGGCCAGCCCCGCGTCGGCGGCGGCCGAGACCACCCGCGGCCGATGGCGCTCCACCTGCTCGGCGAGCCGGGCCGCGTTGGCGCCGGCCGCGAGGCCGACGACCTCGATGCGATCGGGATGCGCCGCCGCCACCGACAGCGCGCTGACGCCGATGGAGCCCGTCGACCCGAGAATCGCGATGCGCTTCACGCGTGCTGCTCCGCCGTCTCACCACCGGCTGCCGAAGCGGTCACAGGAACTGCAACATGAGGTAGAAGCCCGGCCCGGCGAACAGCAGGCTGTCTATGCGATCGAGCACGCCCCCATGGCCGGGGATGAGGGTCGAGGCGTCCTTGACGCCGGCCCCGCGCTTGAGCAGCGACTCGAACAGGTCGCCCGCGATGCCGAGGCCGGCGATGACCACCCCGAGCACCGCCGCCGCGGTCGGCGATGGGCTCAACGCGCTGAGCGCGATCGGCCCCGCCGCCGCCATCACGCCGCCCCCCGCGGCCAACCCGAACAACGCCCCCTCGACCGTCTTGCCGGGGCTGACGGCGGGGGCCAGCGGGGTGCGCCCCAGCCACCGTCCCCCGTAGTACTGGGCCGTGTCGCTGGCCACGATCAACCCGAGCAGCAGGAGCACCGCCCCCGCGCCGCCCGACGTCCTCACCGCCTGGACCGCCCCCAGCGACAGGCCGAGGTAGAGCAACGGAAACGCCGACGCGGCGGCGTCGATCAGCATCCGGTCGCCGCGACGCCCGACCGACAGGCTCGCCACCCCGATGGCGAGCAGCGCCCCCAGCAGCACCGCCGTCGTCGCCCCGTAGCCGACGCCGGCGACGGTGGCGGCGACGCCCGCCGCCGCCACCCCGCCGAACACCCGGGCGCCGAAGGCGGTGGCGAGGGCCATGTACTCGCGCAGCGCCAGCAGCGCCGCCGCTTCCGCCAGCACCAGCGTGCCCACCGGCGGCAGGAACCGGATGGCGGCGACGACCACCGGCAGCAGCGTCAGGGCGCTGAGGACGCGCTTCATCCCGCGAGCACTCTCACCGGACCCCTCTCGTTCGAAACGGGGGAAGTCATGGGCTGCCGCTCTACCCGCCGGCCGCCACCGGCCGGGTGATGCCGCCGTAGCGCCGATCGCGCTTCTGGTAGCTGACGATCGCCTCGAGCAGGTGCCGCGCGCGGAAGTCGGGCCACAGCGTGTCGGTGACCCAGATCTCCGAGTACGCGATCTGCCAAAGGAGGAAGTTGCTGACCCGCATCTCGCCGCTCGTGCGGATGAGCAGATCGGGGTCCGGCTGGCCCGCCGTGTAGAGGAACTCGGCGAAGCGCCGCTCGTCGAGGTCCGCGGGGCGGACCGCGTTCGCCATGGCCCGCCGCGCCGCCTCGACGATCTCGGCCCGCCCGCCGTAGTTGAGGGCGATGTTGAACAGCATGCCGCGGTTGCCGCGGGTGCGCTCGCGGCCCGCGTCGAGCTCGCGCCGGACGTCGGCCGGCAGCCCGTCCTCGCAGCCGATGACCTGCAGCCGAATGTCGTTGTCGTGGAGCCTCTCGAGCTCGAGCCACAGGTACCTCTTCAGCAGCCCCATCAGCACCGACACCTCGGCGGGGGGCCGCTTCCAGTTCTCGACCGAGAACGCGTAGAGGGTCAGGACCCGGATGCCCAGCCGGGCGGACGCCTCCACGACGTCGCGGACGGAGTCGATGCCCGCCCGGTGGCCCTCGGCGCGGGGCAGGTGCCGGCGGGACGCCCACCGGCCGTTGCCGTCCATGATGACGGCGACGTGCATCGGCAGGCGGTCGAAGTCCACCTCCCGGGCGAGCGAGGCTTCCCGCGAGCCGGCCGGGGCCCAGGTCAGGAGATCTTGGAGACTCATCCGCGCACTGTTCGGGGGGCCGCCGCGCGGTCCGGCCGGACCGCGGGCCGCGGCCGCCCACGCTTGATGATACGGAACCGCCCGCGCCCCGTTCAAGCCGGCGCAGGCCACGGCGGGGTGGAACGAGCCCGGCGGGATCCATCGCCGGTCGAATGCGGCGACCGGTTCGCCGCGGGCTCGCCGCGCCGGCCGGCCCGGGCGGCGTCATCGAGCGCCACGGCCGGATTGAGCGACAGCGGCCTTCGTGGGTCCGCCCGCTTCCCGGGCCGGCGCCGCCCCGGGCGCGTCACCGCGGGTACTCGACCCCGAGCAGAAAGAGGCCGCGGGCGGGCGCGGTCGGTCCCGCCGCGGCGCGGTCCGCGGCCCGCAGCGCCCGCTCGACCTCCCCCGAGCCCCGCCGGCCCCGGCCCACGTCGACGAGGGTCCCCGCGATGGTCCGGAC
The DNA here is from genome assembly GCA_965261285.1 of Vicinamibacterales bacterium. Classification (GTDB taxonomy): domain Bacteria; phylum Acidobacteriota; class Vicinamibacteria; order Vicinamibacterales; family UBA8438; genus JAJEEA01. Next base: position 4,965,183 of record OZ253457.1, read on the forward strand.
CATGTGCCGGAGGAAGCCGCTTCCCCGCACCTCGATGACGGTCATGTCCGCGCCGCCCGCCTCCGCGGCGGGCGGCGCCCGGCGCACCGTCAGCCCGAACACCGTGCGCACGGTGGTGCGCACGCTGCCGCCGGCGGCCTGGAACGCGGCGAAGTCGTGCTCGCCGACGAGCATCCGGCCCGCCTCGGTCATGGCCTCGACGTCGAGCGGCTCCCGGACGTGCCAGGCGTATCGCCGGAGGAACGGGCTCATGAACGGGCCGTGGGCGAGACGATAGCGGTAGGACTTGGCGACGGCGTCGAAGCGCGCGTGGAACGTGTCGGCGGCCTCCTCGCTCGCGACCACGCGGATGTCCGCGGGAAGCCTCGCGTTCAACGCGCGGGCCAGCGCCCCGGGGTCGATGCCGGCTTCGAGGCGGACCCCCGCCACCTGGCCGAGGGCATGGACGCCGGCGTCCGTCCGCCCCGCGCCGACGACGGCGACCGGCACCCCCTCGATGTCGCGGAGCGCCGTCTCGAGGCACCCCTGAATCGAGGCCCCGGCCGCCTGCCGCTGCCAACCGACGTACCCCGTACCGTCGTAGGCCACGGTCAGCTTGAGCGTGCGCATCACGACCGCCCCGGATGCGCCGCGGCGGATGCTATACTCGGTAACCGAGGCATCACATGACCAAGCCTTCCAACCTCGTGCAGGGCACGCTCGATCTGCTGATCCTGAAGATCCTCGATCTCGAGCCGATGAACGGGTGGGCCCTGAGCCAGCGCCTCAAGCAGGTCTCGAACGACGTGCTGCAAGTCAGCGACGGCTCGCTCTACCCCGCCCTGCACAAGCTGGAGCAACAGGGCTGGATCGCGGCGGAGTGGCGCGAGACCACCAACCGCCGGCGCGGGAAGACCTACGCCCTGACGCCGCCCGGGCGCCGGTACCTGCGGCAGGAAACGGAGAGCTGGGAGCGGCTGTCGCAGGCCATCACCCGCGTCGTGCGGTTGACGGAGGTCTGAGCGCCTGCCCGCCTCTCCGTCCGGAGGTGCCGCCGGACCGCGTCACGCCGCCGCGCGCGGACCTCCCCCGGCGGTGGCGGCGACGGCTGGCGGCGCGGGCCGCCCCCGTGCGGACGGGCCGGTTCCGCCCCGGGATTCCGCGCGGAACGAGCCGGCCAGAACCTGAGCCCTTCGCGAACGTCATATTACAGGAGGCGGCGCGCCGTCCGAGAGAGGCGGCGTTCATGCCATCGCCAACCGGCGGGGACGCCGGAACAACGCTTCGGTGTCAGGAGATGGAGATGCGCACACTGGTGGTCACGATGCTCATGACGCTCGCGCTGGCGGGCCTGCACCCCACGCGCGGCAACGCCCAGGCGCCCGCGGCACTCCCCGCGGCCGCGGCGCCGCCCGGCGCGGCCGCCGCGGGCGGCGTCATCCTGCCCCGACCCGCCCTCCAGCCGGCCGGCCCGGTGCGCCGCCTGTCGGTCGAAGAGGCGGTGACCCTGGCCCTCGATCAGAACCTCGACCTGCGGGTCGAGCGCATCAGCCCGCTGATTCAGGACACGCTCGTCGCCGAGGCGCGGTCGGTGTACGCCCCCGAGGTGTCGACGACCATCACCGGCGACGACTGGGACCGTCCCGCCGGCAACATCTTCGACGGCGGCGACGTGGTGACCAACCGCTTCGTGCAGGACGACGTGGGCGTCGTGCAGCAGGTGCCCTGGAAGGGCGGCCAGTACTCCGCGGGGTGGACCGGCCGACGATCGACCACGACCAACGTCTTCACGAGCTTCAACCCCCTGCTGCAGTCGAACCTGAACCTGAACTACACCCAGCCGCTGGTGCGCAACTTCGGCATCGACGGCTTCCGCCAGCGGATCGCGATCAGCCGCGCGAACCGCGACATCTCCGACATCGAGCTCCGGCGCATCGTCGTCCTGACCGAGCGCACCGTCCGCAACGCCTACTGGGAGCTCGTGTTCGCCCGGTCGTTCCTCGAGGTGCAGCGCCAGTCGCTGGCCCTCGCGGAGGAGTCGCTGCGCAACAACCGCACCCGGGTCGAGGTGGGCACCATGGCCCCCATCGACATCGTCGAGGCCGAGAACGAGGTCGCGCGGAACATCGAGGCGGTGATTCGGGCCGAGGCGGGCCTCGAGCGCGCCGAGGACCAGTTGCGGACCCTGGTGTTCGACCCGCGGGACACGCCCGACTTCTGGTCGATCAGCCTCCAGCCCGACGACAGCCCGGTGCTGCAGGCGCGCGAGATCGACGTCGACGCCGCCATCCGCAACGCCCTCCTGAACCGGACCGACCTCGGCACCCTAGACCAGGACCTGGAGATCACCGACACCGACATCCGCTACTTCCGCAACCAGCAACTGCCCGCCGTGGACCTGCGGGTCGACTACCGGCTGACGGGCCAGGGCGGGGAGCGGCTGATCCGGGCCGGCGGGTTCCCCGGCACCGTCGTGGGCACGGAGCAGAGGTCGTTCGGCAGCACCCTCGGCGACATCCTGGCCAACGAGTTCCCGAACTGGACGGTGGGGGTGACCGTCTCCTACCCCTTCGGAACGAGCGCGGCCGACGCCGCCCTCGAGCGCTCCCGGCTGGAGCGGTCCCGGCACGAGGCGCGCCGGCAGAGCCTCGAGCTGCGCATCGCCGCCGAGGTCAGGGACGCGGCCCGCAACGTTCGCACCAACCTGCAGCGGGTCGAGGCCACCCGCGCCTCGCGGGAGCTGGCGGAGCGCCGCCTCGAGGCCGAGCAGCGCAAGTTCGAGGTGGGCCTCTCGACCAACTTCCTGGTGTTCCAGGCCCAGCGCGACCTCGCGACGGCGCGCAACACCGAGCAGCAGGCCATTCTCGACTACATCCGGTCGCTGGTGGACTTCGAAGCGGTGCAGGAGATCCCGCTGGGCGGGGTGATCCCGTGAGGGCAACGCGGCCGTGAGGTCGCCCCGCCACCCGGAAGCGGCGCCGGGAGCCGCAGGCGGTGCCGAGAACGGTAGGCGGTACCGCGACCCGGAGACAGGCCCGGCCTCGCCGGTACCCGACGCGGTCGGGAGGTCGCCCTTCCAACCGGAAGGCAACCGGGAGGCGGCGTTTGCGACCGGAGGCGGCGCCGCCACGCCGGGGCCCGACGCGGTCGCCTCGGGACTCGAACGCGGCGGTTCCACCCGAAGGCGGGCGCGGCCGCGGCAGCGTCAGCCCCGTACCAGGTCTCCCGCCGGACGGGGACGCCGGCGGCCGCCGGGCCGGCACAGCCCCCGCAGCGGACACCGGTCGTCGCGCTGCGGCCGTTCGAACCCGCAGGCATCCATCATGCCGAGGTGGCACAGCGAGAAGTCGTAGCGGACGGGATCGCCGGGGTCGAGCCGCCGCAGCGAGTCGGTGATCTCGCGGGCCATCGCCCAGCCGGGGCTGCGGTAGCGGGTGAGCCGCAGGCAGCGTCCGACCCGGATGACGTGGGTGTCGAGGGGGACCACGAGGCGGGAAGGCGCGAGCCCCGACCAGGCCCCGAGGTCGACGGCGTCGCGGCGGACCATCCACCGCAGGAACAGGTTGAGCCGCTTGCAGGCGCTGCCCCCGGACGGGCGCGGAAAGAACCACGCGACCCGCCGCCGGGGGGCGTCGCCGTAGACCGGTGCGAGGTCGACGCCGAGGGCCCGCGCCGCGAACCGGTCGAGCCCCGGGCCGACGTCGGGGGCGGAGGGGTCGTCGCCCTCGAGGAAGAAGCGCTCGATCGAGCCCGAGACCTCGAGCATCCGCCGGAGGACCCAGAGCAGGGCGGCGACGTCCACGCCGCGGATCCAGCGGTGGACGAACGGGCGCAGGGCGGCGGCGTCCCGCGCCGGGTCGAAGCGCCGCACGAAGGCGGCCGGGCGCGGGCCGAGCACGCCCAGCACCGCCTCGATGGACGCCAGCACCGCCGCGACCCGGCCGAAAGCGAGCCCCGCCGCGCAGAACCCGACCACCTCGCGATCCGCGGGCGCGCGATAGCGCCTCACGAGGTGGACCGGATCGACGGCCGATTCGGCGTGGTCGAAGGTCCGGTACAGTCGATCGAGCGGTTCCTCGAGGCGGCGGAGCACGGCGGCCTGCACGCGGCGGCGGCGCGTGGGGCGCGGGCCGGGAGGCTGGCCGCGCGGCATCAGGCGCGGGCCGGGGCGCCGGCGCCGGAGGCGCCCCCGACGAGGCCCTCGTCGCCGCCCGCGGCGCCGGCGCCGGCATCGACGCCCGCAGCGGCGGCGCCGTCGGTGGCGGCGAGGAAAGCGCGGGCGCCGGGGACCGCGTCGTTCACGTACACGGTCCGCCCGCCCACCATCGTGGCCGCGACCCCGCCCCGCAGCGACCAGCCGTCGAAGGGCGTGTTGCGGCCGAGGGAACGGAACGCGCCGGGGTCGACGGTGACCGGCAGGTCGGGGGCGAGCACGGTGACGTCGGCCGGCGCCCCCTCGGTCAGGGCGCCGCCCTCGACGCCGAGGATTCGCGCCGGATTCGCGGAGAGCAGCGCGACGAGGCGCCCCAGCGACACGTGGCCCGCGTGCACGAGCCGGTCCAGGCAGACCGACACCGCGGTCTCGAGGCCGACCACGCCGAACGGGGCGCGGTCGAACTCGACGAGCTTCTCGTCGACATGGTGCGGCGCGTGGTCGCTGGCCACGCAGTCGACGGTGCCGTCGGCGAGGCCGGCGAGCAGGGCCTCGACGTCGGCGGCGCCGCGCAGGGGCGGGTTCGTCTTGCAGCTCGTGTCGTAGCCGGCCAGCCGCTCGTCGGTCAGGGTCAGGTGATGCGGGGTCACCTCGCAGGTGACCGGGACCCCGCGGGCCTTCCCCGACCGCACCGCCCGCAACGTCCCGCGGGTGCTGACGTGGGCGAGGTGGACCGGCCCTCCCGTGAGCGCGCTCAGGGCCACGTCGCGCTCGGCGACGATCTCCTCGGCCGCCGCCGGCATGCCGCGCAACCCCAGCAGCGCCGCCGCCGCGCCCTCGTGGGCGACCCCGCCGGCGGTGAGGGCCGGGTCCTCGCAGTGGTCGATGACCGCCACGCCGCACATCGCGGCGTACTCGAGGGCGCGCCGCATCAGGATCGCGTCGGCCACGGGGAGCCCCGCGTCGGAGACGGCGACGCATCCGGCGTCGCGCAGCTCGCCGATGGCCGCGAGCTGACGCCCCGCCCGCCCCTTCGTCACCGCCCCGATCGGGTGGACCCGCGCGAGACCCGCCTCGGCCGCCTTCGCGAGGATGAAGCCGGTCACGCCGGCCTCGTCGTTCGCGGGCTCGGTGTCGGGCAGGCACGCGACCGCGGTGAAGCCCCCGGCCACCGCCGCCGCGGCCCCGGTGGCTATCGTCTCCTGGTGCTCGGCCCCGGGCTCGCGCAGGTGGACGTGCATGTCGACGAAGCCCGGGCACACGACGCAGCCGTCGGGCACGTCGATGACCGCGGCCCCCGGCTCGACCTCCAGGTCGCGGCCGACCCGCGCCACCCGGCCGTCCCGGATCAGCACGTCGGCGGCGCCGTCGAGCCCGGCGACGGGGTCGACGACGCGCCCCCCCTTCAGAATGGTGGTCCGCTCACTCACCGGCGGGCTCCTCCCGGCGGCTCTCCGCCAGCAGGTACAGCACCGCCATGCGGACCGCGACCCCGTTGGCCACCTGCTCGAGAATGACCGACCGGGACCCGTCGGCGACCTCCGGCGCAATCTCGACCCCGCGGTTCATCGGCCCCGGGTGCATGACGATGGCGTCGGGGGCGGCGCGGCGCAGGCGGTCCGGGGTCATGCCGAAGCGCTGGAAGTACTCGCGCAGCGACGGGAAGAAGTGGCCGCGCATGCGCTCGAGCTGCACCCGCAGCAGCATGACGACGTCGGCCCCCGCCACCGCCTCGTCCACCGACGTGGTCGCGCGCACCCCGAGCCGCGGCATGTCCGGCAGCATCAGGGTGGCCGGGCCGCACGCGCAGACGTCGGCCCCGAGGGCCCGCAGCAGCAGCAGGTTCGACCGGAACACCCGGCTGTGCAGCAGGTCGCCGATGATGGAGACCCTGAGCCCGGCGAACCCGCCCTTGTGCTCGCGGATCGTGAAGGCGTCGAGAAGCGCCTGCGTCGGATGCTCGTGCATGCCGTCGCCGGCGTTGATGACGCGGGCCCCGCACAGGCGCGCAACGAGGTGCCCCGCCCCCGCCGACGCGTGCCGCAGGACGATCATGTCGGGGGCCATCGCCTCGAGGTTGCGGGCGGTGTCGGCCAGCGTCTCCCCCTTGGAGACGCTCGAGCCGGCGGACGCGATGTTCACGGTGTCTGCGCTCAGCCGCTTCTCGGCGATCTCGAACGAGGTCCGGGTGCGGGTGCTCGGCTCGAAGAAGAGGTTGACGACGGTGTGGCCGCGCAGGGCCGGCACCTTCTTGATCGACCGCGTGCCGACCTCCTTCATGGCCTCCGCGGTGTCCAGCACCAGCAGGATCTCGTCGGGCGACAGGTCCCCGACGCTCAGCAGGTCCTTCGTCCGGAGGCGGGCCGGCACGTCGAGCGGCAACGGCGGATCGACGGCACGGCGGGACGGCTCCGCGGTCGGGTTCATCGCTCGACGACCACCTCGTCCCGGCCCTCGACCTCCTCCAGGCGAACCTGGACGCTCTCCTCCCGCGCGGTGGGAACGGTCCTGCCGACGTAGTCGGCCTTGATCGGCAGCTCGCGGTGCCCCCGGTCGACGAGCACGACGAGCTCGATGGCGCGGGGACGCCCGAAGTCGATGAGGGCGTCGAGGGCGGCCCGGATGGTGCGGCCCGTGTACAGCACGTCGTCGACGAGAAGAATCCGGCGCTCGTCGATGGAGAAGTCGATGTCGGTCCGGCGCAGGATCGGCTGCGGCCCGACCTGGCTGCGCATGAGGTCGTCCCGGTACAGGGTGATGTCGAGGGCGCCGGTCGGCACGCGGACCCCGGTGATGCCGTGCAGCTCGTCCGACAGCCGGCGCGCGATCGGGGCGCCGGCGGTGCGGATGCCCACCAGCGCGAGATCATCGAAGGTGCGATGACGCTCGGCCACCTCGTGGGCGATTCTGGTAATCGTGCGCGCGACCTGCTCGGCCGCCATCACCACCGGCACGGGACCTCCGCGGCTCCGGGCGGCGCAACCGACGATGGACGGGAATCGCAGCCGGTCGCCGCCCGCGCCGGGTCGTCCGCCGCGGGCGGCGGGAGAGCCTCCGCATTGTAGCGCCGCGCCTCGACGGGGCGCAACCGCGCCCGCGGGCCCGGGGGCACGACAGGTTCGTGAGACGATCCGGCACGGGTCGGGCCGGCGATTCGGGCGTCGTGCCCGGCGGCGCCTCGCTGTCTCGCCGTGCCCCCGCGCGCTCCCGCCCGCGCCGGCGCGGGCTCCCGCCGTCTCTGGCCGGCAGCCCGCCGGCTGCTATGATCGCCGCGTCATGCCCGTCGATGTGGACGCGACCGTCCTGTCGAACACCCGCCTGTCGTCGGACTACAACGTCCTCGGGCTGGCCGCGCCGGCCATCGCGGCGGCGGCCGAGCCGGGGCAGTTCGTGATGGTCAAGCCCGGCTTCGGGGACCACCCGCTGCTCCGGCGCCCCTTCTCGGTCTTCGAGGTGCTCGAGGACGACGCCGGCCGCGTCACCGGGCTGTCGCTGCTGAACAAGCGGATCGGGGTCACCACCCGCACCCTCTTCGGTCTCGAGCCGGGGGCCGCCGTCCGCTGCCTCGGCCCCCTCGGCCGGCCGTTCTCCCCCGCCGCCCCGCCCGAGCGGGCGTGGATGGTCGCGGGCGGCGTCGGCCTCGCCCCGTTCCACACCCTCGCCGTCGCCCTCCGCGCCCGCGGCGTCGAATCGACGCTGTTCTACGGCGCCCGCTCCGCCGGCGAGCTGTTCCACCTCGACGCGTTCCGGCGGCTCGGGGTCCGGCTGGCCCTGGCCACCGACGACGGGTCCCGCGGCGACCACGGACTGGTCACCGCGCCCCTGGAACGCGCCCTGCGCGCGCTCGACCCCGCGGCCCCGCTGCGGCTCTACGCCTGCGGGCCGACCCCGATGATGCGCGCGGTGACGGATGTGGCGGGCGGCCGCGGGCGCCGGACCGAGGTGTCGCTGGAGCCGGTGATGGGCTGCGGCCTCGGCGGCTGCTACAGTTGCGTGGTGCCGGTGCGGCGCAACGCCGCCCCCCCCCACTTCGTCCGCTCCTGCCTGGACGGGCCGGTCTTCGACGGCGGGACGGTGGTCTGGGACGGGCTGGGCCGATGAGCGTGGACCTGTCGGTGGACGTCGGGGGGGGGCTCAGGCTCGCGAACCCCTTCATCGCGGCCAGCGGGTGCTTCGGCTACGGCGTCGAGTACGCCGACGTCGTGGACCTGTCCACCCTCGGCGCGGTCGCGGTGAAGGGGCTCTTCCTCGACGAGCGCGAGGGGCATCCGCCGGAGCGCATCGTCGAGACCCCGAGCGGCATGCTGAACGCCATCGGCCTGCAGGGCATCGGGGTCCGGCGCTTCGTGGCCGAGAAGCTGCCGCCGCTGCGCGAGCGCGGCGCGGTGGTGATGGTCAACATCTGCGGCTCGACCATCGACGAGTATGCCGAGGTCGCCCGCGTTCTCGACGACGCCGAGGGCGTCGCGGCGATCGAGCTGAACATCTCGTGCCCCAACATCCGCAAGGGCGGCATGATGTTCGGCTGCTCGCTCGCGGGCACCCGCGACGTCGTCGCCGCGGTGCGGAAGGTCACCCGCCTCCCCCTCGTCCCCAAGCTGACCCCGAACGTGACGGACGTCGCCGCGTTCGCGGCGGCGGCGCGCGACGCCGGGGCCGACGCCGTCTCGCTCGTCAACACGTTCCTGGCCATGGCCATCGACGTCGAGACCCGCCGCCCCCGGCTCTCGAACGTGATGGGCGGGCTGAGCGGCCCCGCCATCCGCCCCATCGCCGTCCGCATGGTGCACGAGTGCCGCCAGGCGGTGTCGATTCCGATCATCGGCATGGGCGGCATCATGAACGCCGACGACGCCCTCGAGTTCCTCATCGCCGGCGCCACCGCCGTCCAGGTGGGCACCGCCAACTTCGTCGACCCGTTCATCTGGGACAAGCTGTCGGCGGGCCTGACCGGCTACCTGGAGCGCCACGGGATGGCGGGGGTGACCGAGGTCGTCGGCTCGCTCGACCTCTCGACCCGCGACGCGGGGCCCACGCCGGAGGCGGCATGCGGCTGACGCTCTACACCCGTCCCGGGTGCCGGCTGTGCGAGGAGATGGAGGCGGTGATCCGCCGCGTCCAGGGTCAGGTGGCGTGCGAGCTGGCCGAGGTGGACATCTCGCTCGACGAGACGCTTCTCCAGCGGTACCGCCACCATGTTCCGGTCCTGCTCGCCGACGGCGTCGAGATCGCCCGCACCCGCATCGGGCTCGCCGAGCTCGTGGAAACCCTGACGTCCCGACGCCCCTGACGCAGGGTTCGCGCCGCGTCGGTCAGGGGGAAATCGAGGCCCGCGCGTACACGCTGAACGGGCGTGGGCGGGACGAACCCGCGCACACCCGTTCATCAGGACCGATCGACGGCGTGAACGGGAGCGGCGCACGCGCCGCCCCCCGTTCCTACTTCGCGATGATGTTGAAGTGGCCGCGGCGGTTCTGCGACCAGCAGCCTTCCGTCGACTCCATGCAGAACGGCGACTCCTCGCCGCGGCTCGTGGTCTGAATGCGGCCCGCGGCCACGCCGAGGCTCACCAGGTAGTCGCGGACGGAGGCGGCGCGGCGCTCGCCGAGGGCGAGGTTGTACTCGTTCGTCCCGCGCTCGTCGCAATGTCCTTCGACGAGCACGGTGGTCGAGGTCCACCGCTGCATCCACTCCGCGTTGCGCTGCAGGGTGGCCTGGCCCGCCGGCAGCAGCTCCGACTGATCGAGCTCGAAGAACACCGGCGCGAGCGGCGCCGAGTCGTTGAGCTCGTCCAGCGACATTCGCGCAAACAACTCCTCTTCCGTCAGCGGCGGCGGAGGAGGCGGCGGAGGAGGCGGTGGAGGCGGCGGCGGAGGCGGGGGCGGCGGAGGCGCCGGCGGAGGCGGGGGCGGCGGCTCGGGTGGCGGATTGTCCGCACATCCTGCGGCGCCCAGCCCGAGCACGAGGCCCAGACAGACAGTGACCAGCCAATTTGACGACTTCATATGTCGCGTCTCCTGTTCTCAGCGCCCCGGCACCGCTGGACAGGCATTCCGGGGACTGGCAGCTCCTGACAACCGCAGCCTCGGTATTTTCCACCCGGCGCGGCATCCCGGCGACCCCGAACCGAAGTCCGATCGGCCGGTATGCTCCTCGTCACCCCTGATCCGCGTCTCCCGCGATGCCCGGCCCGAGGTCGAAATCACACGCCTCGGACGCCCACCGCCCGGATACACGACACCAGAGGCGCACAGCTTACAAAGGAACCGAGAAATCTGTCAAACCGGGTCACGGAGCCCGCGCCGCGGACGCGGTGCTACGATGTCTCCGATGACCCTCTCGACCGGCGCGCGCACAGTGCTCCTCGCCACCGGCGACGACGGCATCCGCGATCGGTTCTCCGGGCCCCTGCACGACGCCGCGCACCGCACGCTCGAGGCGACCCGCGCCGCGGCCCTGCTCGATCGCCTCGGCCGCGAGGAAGCGCCGATCGACCTTCTGCTTCTCGACCTGCGGCTCGCCGACGACGGGGCCGCCCTGTTTCGGCAGGTGCGCGCGCGCGCGGCCCGGCTCCCGATCATCGTGTTCAGCGGGTCGGTGGACGGCGCCGCCGAGGTGCGCACCCTCGCGCCCCTCGGCGTCGCCGGCTACGTGAACGAGCACTGCGACGCGCAGGAGGTGCTGCCGTCGCTGGCCCCTCATCTCTTCCCCGACAACTTCAACCGGCGCAGCGGCCCGCGCGTGGTCCTCGCCATCCCCGTCTCGTACCGGGTCGACCAGACCATCGCCACCGCGGTGACCCTGAACATCGGCGCCGGCGGGCTCGCGGTGCGCACCATGAGCCCGTTGCGGCCCCCCGCCAAGGTCCACACCCGGTTCCGTCTCCCCGGATCGGCCCTCGACGTCGAAGCGCAGTGCCGGGTGGCCTGGAGCGACCCGCGCGTCGGCATGGGCCTGCAGTTCGAGCGCGTGGATCCCGCGGACCAGGCCGCCATCGACGACTATGTCGACCGGCACCTCGAGAACCCGCCGCCGGGCCAGGAGTCTGCGCCGTAGAACGGGTGCAGACTCCTGCAGAGTTGGTTGGGCGCCCAGCGGAGCCGCAGGCGACGATGGGCGGGCGAGGAGGGGGAAGCCTGAGCCGAAGGCCCGGCACCGCGCCGGCGCCGGTTGCGGACGGGCGGAGGCGGACACTACAATACGCTGGCACCCTGGGCCGGCTGGACGTCTTTTCTTCCAGGCTCTGCGTCTAAACCACCATCCACCGGCGCGGCCGGCCCGTTCGCGGCCACGAGTCCGCGCCATCCGGCCGGGACGCCCGGCCGGGTTGGTTGGGGCGCCGAGCGGAGGCCGCAGCGCGACCTTGCGGTCGCGTTCGGCGGCGATGGGCGGGCGGCGTGCGGGTGCGGCGCGGCCGGCGTCGGGGCAGTTCGCGAGGGAGAGCGCATCGTGGTCGAAGTGCAGCACGTGACCAAGCGGTACGGCTCGTTCACGGCCGTGGACGACCTCAGCTTCGAGGTCGAGCCGGGCGAGATCCTGGGCTTTCTCGGCCCGAACGGCGCCGGCAAGACCACGACCATGCGCATCCTGACCGGCTACCTGCCCGCCACCGAGGGCCGCGCCCGGATCGCGGGCTTCGACGTCTTCGACGAACCCATCGAGGCCAAGCGCCGGACCGGGTACCTGCCGGAAACGCCGCCCCTGTATCCCGAGATGACGGTCGGCGAGTACCTGCAGTTCGTCGCCCGCATCAACGGCATCGCGGCCGGCGACCGCGCCGCGCGGGTCGGCGCCGCGATGGAGCGCACCAGCATCACCGACATGGCCGAGCGGTTCTGCGGCACGCTGTCCAAGGGGTACCGGCAGCGCGTCGGCCTCGCCCAGGCCCTGCTCCACGAACCGGACGTGCTGATTCTCGACGAGCCGACGGCGGGGCTCGACCCGAGGCAGATCATCGAGACGCGGCGGCTCGTCACCGAGCTCGCGGGCGACCACACCGTCATCCTGAGCACCCACATCCTGCCCGAGGTCTCGCAGACGTGCCAGCGGGTCGTCATCATCAACCGCGGCCGGGTCGTCGCGGTCGACAGCCCCGACAACCTCACGGCGCGGCTGCAGGGCTCGCAGAGCCTGTACCTGCAAGTCGACAGCGGCGGAGACGACCCCGCGCCGGCCCTGCGGGACGTGCCCGGCGTGGCCGGCGTGTCGGCGGCCGACCGGCGCGACGGCGTAACGGGATTCCAGATCGAGATCGCCCCCGGGCGCGACGTCCGGCGCGACGTGTCGCGCACCGTGGTGACGAACGGCTGGGGCCTGCTCGAGCTGCGGGCGCAGCAGATGAGCCTGGAGGACATCTTCCTGCAACTGACGACGGAGGAGGCGGGCGGCGAGCCGGACGGGACCGCCGACGAGGCGGACGGAACCGACCTCGGCGGTCCGCCCGAGGACGCGGCCGGCGACGGCGAGCCCGGGCGCGACGGCGCGCCCGACGAGGGCGCGGAACCGATGGAGGCGGAGGAGCGGACGAATGGGTAACATCCTGGCCCTGGCGGGGAAGGAGCTGCGGGCGTACTTCGTCTCGCCCATCGCCTACGTGCTGCTGGTGTTCTTCGCCCTCCTGTTCGGCTGGTTCTACGTGGCCAGCGTGAACGTGATGGTCCAGTTGAGCATGGGCCAGTTCGGCATGGGGCCGCAGGTCGTCAACATCAACGAGTTCATGATCCGGCCGCTCTTCGGCAACACCGCGGTGATCCTGCTGTTCCTGCTCCCGATGCTGACGATGCGGTCGTTCGCGGAGGAGAAGCGCTCGGGCACCATGGAGCTGCTGCTGACGTCGCCGTTGACCGACCTGCAGATCATCCTGGGCAAGTTCCTCGGGGCGATGGCCCTGTACTGCCTGATGCTCGCCCTCACCCTGCTGCACGTCGGGCTGCTGTTCTGGTACGGCGAGCCGGAGTGGGGGCCGATCGCGAGCGGCTACCTCGGGCTGCTCCTGATGGGGGGCGCGTTCATCTCCGTCGGCCTCGCCATCTCGAGCACGACGAAGAACCAGATCGTCGCGGGGGTCGCCACGTTCGCGGTGCTGCTGCTGTTCTGGATCATCAACTGGATCGGCGACGCCTCGGGCACGACGTCCCAGGCGGTGCTCGCGTACCTCTCCATCCTCGAGCACTTCGACGACTTCTCGAAAGGCGTCATCGACACGAAGCACGTGACCTACTACCTCAGCTTCATCGTGGTCGGCCTGTTCCTGACCGCGAAGTCGATGGACCAGGAACGCTGGAACGGCTGAGGCCGCCCCACCCCGATGCTGAACAGAATCTTCGGTTTCCTCGGCTGGGCAGGCTCGCTGCTCGTCTTCGCGGCGGTGCTCGCATGGCTCGTCGCGCCGGAGCTCGAGGCGGTACGCCGGACGCTGGCCCTCGCCGGCCTCGCGTGCATCCTCGTCTACGGCGCCGGGCACTGGCGCCAGGTCGGCCGGTCGTTCGAGCGGCGGCAGACCCGCTACGGCGCCCTCGCGGGCACCAGCATCCTCCTCGTGGCGGCCATCGTCGTGGCCGTGAACTACCTGCTCGCCCGCCAGAACCTGCGCTGGGACCTGACCGCGGGGGGACAGTACTCGCTGTCCGACCAGACCCGGCAGGTGCTCGACACCCTCGCCGGACCGGTGCGCATCAGGGTCTTCGCGCGGGAGCCCGACTTTCCCCGGTACCGGGACCGGCTCGACGAGTACGCCTACCAGACGAGCCGCGTCACCGTCGACTACATCGACGCGGACCGGCAGCCGATGCTGGCCCGCCAGTACGAGGTGCAGACCTACGGCACCATCGTGTTCGAGTACGAGGGCCGGGTGGAGCGGGTGGAGTCGGACGCGGAGCAGGATCTGACGAACGCCCTGATCACGGTCGTGGAAGGCGCGGAGCAGACCGTCTACTTCCTGGAGGGCCACGGCGAGAAGACCCACGCCGGAACCGACCGGGACGGCTACGGCACGGTCTCGGCCGCCCTCGCCCTCGACAACTTCGAGGTCGAGTCGCTGGTCCTCGCCCAGCAGGGCGCGGTGCCCGACGACGCCACGGTGGTCGTCGCGGCGGGGCCGCAGACGGACCTGCTGCCGGGGGAGATCGACGCGCTCCGCGCGTACCTGGACGGCGGCGGCAAGCTGCTGCTGCTGCTCGACCCGCCCATGACCGGCGACGAGCCGGCCCCCGAGGGCCTGCTCGGCCTCGTGCGCGAGTGGGGCATCGAGGCGGGCACCGACGTGGTGGTCGACGCCAGCGGCGTGGGGCAGCTCTTCGGGGCCGACGCCTCGGTGCCGGTGGCCGCGAGCTATCCGTTCCATCCGATCACCGAACGGTTCAACCTGCTGACCGCCTATCCCCTGGCCCGGTCGGTGTCGGCCGCGGCGGGCGCCCCCGACGGCCGCATCGCGCAGCCGTTCATCGAGACCGGCCCCCAGAGCTGGCAGGAGGCGGACATCGACAGCCTCGCCACCGGGCAGGTGGAGCTCGACGAGGAGGCGGGCGACCGCCCCGGCCCGGTCTCGATCGGCATGGCCGTCTCCGCCCCCGCGCCGTCGCCCGCGGCGGAAGGGGGCGGCGGGGGCGAGGAGGGCGCCGACGAGGCCGGAGACGCGGCGGACGGCGGTTCCGAGGTCGACGGCGGGAGCGAGTCCTCCCCGCCGGAGACCCGCCTCGCGGTGATCGGCGACTCCGACTTCGCCAGCAACGCGGTCGTCGGCATCCAGGGCAACCGCGACATGTTCCTGAACGCCGTCAACTGGCTGGCCCAGCAGGAGAACCTCATCTCGATCCGCGCCCGCGAGCCCGAGGACCGCCGGCTCACCCTCACCGCGAGCGCGCAACGCCGCCTCTTCTGGCTCTCGGTGCTGCTGCTGCCCGCCGCCATCCTCGGGGCCGGGATCTACACCTGGATGAGCCGGCGCTGACATCGTGGAAGGCTGAACGACATGCGCGGAGCGCGCTCGACGCTGGTCCTGCTGGTGGTGGCCCTCGCGCTGGGCGCCTACATCTACTTCGTCGAATCGGGGCGGCCGCCGGCGGGGACGCCGGACCCGCCGGAGACCGTGTTCGACGTCGATTCGGACGACATCGACTCGCTGGCGGTGACGGCCGGCAACGGCGACCGCACCGTCATCGAGAAGGACGGCGACCGGTGGCGCATCGTCGAGCCGTTCCCGGTCAACGTCGACATCGCCGAGGTCGTCTCGCTGACGTCGAGCCTCGCCAACCTCGAGATGCAGCGCGTGGTCGCGGAGCCCGAGGACGCCCTCGAGCTGGAGGGGTTCGGCCTCGACGAGCCCGGCATCGAGGTCGGCTTCACGACCGTCGACGGCACCGACGCCCGGCTCCTCATCGGCGAGCGCAGCCCCGCCGGCAACGACCTCTACGCGACCGTCGCCGGCTCGGACCGCGTCTTCCTCATCTCCGGGTTCCTGGACACGACGTTCGACCAGACCACCTTCGACCTCCGCGACAAGTCCATCCTCGACATCACCCGCAACGACGTGGACGCGCTGGAGATCTCCGGACCGGAAGTCGCGGTCCGGCTGCGGAAGGCGGACGGCGCGTGGTCTCTGGCGAGCCCCATCGAGGCCCGGGCCGACCTCGGGGTGACGGACGGCCTCGTGGGCCGGCTGAGCACCGGCCGGATGAGCGCCATCGAGGCGGAGTCGGCCGACCCCGACGCCCTGGGGCCGTACGGGCTCGACGACCCGCGGCTGACGGTGACGGTGGGCCTCGGCAGCTCGGCCGCGACCCTGCTCCTCGGCGGCACCACCCCGGCGGGAACCGTCTACGCCCGCGACGGGGCGCGCGATCTGGTGTTCACCGTCGACGCGTCGCTGGCCTCGGAGCTCGAGCAGGGAGTGGACGAGTACCGCCGGAAGGACCTGTTCGCGTTCCGCCCGTTCAACGCCACCGGGCTCGAGATCGAGCACGCGGGCGAACGCTGGACGTTCGCCCGCGTGGAGGCGGCCGGGGAGGAAGAGACGGACACCTGGCGCCGCACCGCGCCGGACACCGGCGACGTCGAGCGCGCCGACATGGACGACCTGCTCGCCAAGCTGTCCAACCTGCGCGCCGAGTCGTTCGAGGCGTCCCGCGAGGGCACCGGCCTCGACGCGCCGGCCGCCACGATCGCCGTCACGTTCGACGACGGAGATAGGGAGAGCGTGACCGTCGGCCGCACCGGCGACGACGTGTTCGCGGTGAGCGGCGACGAGCCCGGCGCCGCGCGGCTGAACACCCGGAGCTGGGAGGACGCCATCGAGGCCCTGGACCTCCTCCGCGGGAACGGCGAAGCCCCGGCGCCGTAATCCGCGGGCTCCGTCGGCGCGGGCCGCCGCCGGCCCGGCCTGCGATTCGTCCGCCGACCCGGGCAGCCACGCCGGCTCCGGGTCGCGGCCTGGTCGCCCGGAAGCCGCCGCTCCGGCACTTTCGCGGCCGCCAGGTGCACCGATGGCGCCCACCGGTTCCTGCCGGAACCGGCGCGGTCTACGGAGCGGCCCCCTCTTCCGGCATCAACGCGAACGTCCACATCGACCCGCCGGCCGGCACGAGGCCGCGGGCGTAGCGGTTGGCGAGCCCGCCCCCGAGGCCCGACGCCACCGTGATCTGCTGCCGGCCGTTCAGGGTGTAGGTGACCGCGGTCGCGTTGACGCTCGACCCGGTCTGGAACTCCCAGAGGGTCTCGCCGGTCTCCTCGTCGAGGGCGACGAACTCGCCGGTGATCTTCCCGGTGAAGAGCAGCCCTCCGCCGGTCGCCAGCACCCCGGCCGAGCTGGGGAAGTCGTGCATGGGGATCTCCCACTTCTTCTCGCCGGTCAGGGGATCGATGGCCACGATGTGCCCGAGCAGGTCCCCCGGCTCGACCACCGGAAAGCGGTTGGTGACCCCGGTGGAGCTGGCCCCGAGGACGAACTCCTGGGGCTCGGGGAGGAGCCGCTGGATGCGCGGCACGTGCCACGTCGTCGAGTAGATGAGGCCGGTGTCGGGGTTGAAGGCGATGGGCACCGCGTTGGTGCCGCGCGACGGCCAGATGTAGACCTCCTCGCCGGCGAGGAAGTCGCGGTAGAGGTCGGTCAGCGCCGGCCGGCCCGTCTCGAGATCGATGTGGGTGGCCCAGTTGACGAAGACGTAGGGGTGGGCGGCGATGAGCGAGCAGTCGGTGCGGTCGACGGTGTAGAGGAAGCCGTTCTTGTTGGCCTGGATCATCACCTTGCGCATCTCGCCGTCGACCTCGAGCTCGGCCAGCACCTGCTCGTCGATGCCGTCCACGTCGTACACGTCGTTGGGGGTGTACTGGTAGTGGCAGTGGATCTCGCCGGTCCGCGGACGGATGGCGAGCACCGTCGACGCGTAGAGGCTGTCGAGCCCGTCACGGGGGGCCGGATCGTAGGGCTCGGCGTTGCCCGTCCCCCAGTAGACGAGGTCGAGCTCGGGGTCGTACGAGCCGGTGCGCCACGTCGGCGCCCCGCCGTACAGGTACGCGTCGCTGTCGACGGGCCACGTCTCGTGGCCGGGCTCGCCGGGGCCGGGGATGGTGTAGCGGCGCCACAGCTTCTCGCCGGTGGCGGGGTCCCAGCCGTCGAGGAAGCCGCGGGTGGTCGACTCGCCGCCGGACATCCCCGAGATGAGGACCCCGTTGGCGATCATGGGGGCGCCCGTCGCGTAGTAGCCCTCCGCCCCGTCGGCGAACTTCTCGTTCCACAGCTCCTCGCCGGTCTCCATGTCGAGGGCGAGGACGTGGTTGTCGACGGTGACCCGGAAGAGCCGGCCCTCGTAGATCACGGGGCCGCCCCGGTTGAAGCTGCTGCGCCGCCGCGACCCCTCCTCGAGGACCACCGGGGTGCGCCAGATCTGCCGGCCCGTCTCGAGGTCGATGGCGAAGGTCCAGCTTCCGTTGATGGCGTAGAGGACGCCGTCGTGGATGGCGGGGGCGGCGAGCTCGCCCGACTGGTTCATCAGGCTCGTGCTCCAGATGGGCACGAGCCGGTGGATGTTCGACTTGTCGATCTGGTCGAGGGGGCTGTAGCTCTTGCGGTCGTACCCCATGCTGTGGACGAGCACGTCCTCGGGGGTCCGTGCGTCGTTGATCAGGTCTTCCGCCGTCTGGGCGAGCCCCGGGCCCGCACCCAGCCCGAGGAGGAGCGCGAGCAGTCCTGTCGTCTTCTTCATGATCGACCTCCCGTCGACCCGCGGCCGCCGGACGAGCGGCGCCCGCGGAGATCCCTTCGCGTGGGGCGGAGACGCCGCCCTCCGCGTGTCGGCCATCATACGGGGTCGCGCCGGGACGGTCCAGAGGCGGTCGCCGGGGCGGTTTCCGCACCTTGATGACCGCTTCGCTTTGCGGTTAGCATGCGGGGGGAACTCGGAGAATCGAAGGGAGGCGGTCGTGCCGACGAGCCCATCTGCCGACGGTCCTCGCAGGAGGGTGCCGATGCGCAACGCGTCCGCCATGCACGGGATCACGAGAATCCTCCTCGTCACCGCCGTCGCGTGGGCGTGCGGCGCGCCGGCCTCGGCGCAGCCCTTCCGCCTCAGCCTGGAGGACTTCCCCAACACCGGCTTCCCCGCCGCCGGCCGCGGGGAGCCCTACATCGTCCTTTACGACGACGGCGACTTCCTGGCAAGCGCCTCGTACCGGTACTCGCAGCGCAATCACGACTCGCCGTGGCTGGTCGTCACCCTCCGGATCGCTCGATCCGAAAGGGGCAACCGGGAGATCCGGCGCGAGGACATCGTGCTGCTCCGGCCGGACGGGATCGAGGTGCCGCCGGCGACGCAGCGCGAGCGCCGCCGCGACCTCGAGGGCATGCGGCGGCTGCTGAACGACCGGGCCAACTGGCCCGAGACGTTGAGGTTCGATTTTCCGGGGGAAAGAACCAGGGGCGGCTATTACTTCTTGCAGCGGGCACTCCTGTTGCAGGACCGAGCCCTCGGGTTCGAAGACCGCCTCGCACGCCCGTTCGAAGACCGCGATGCTCTCGGGTTCGAAGACCTCGGCGCCGCCCGCAACGCCGGCAGCGGCAGCAACGACGTGTTCTTCGTCTCGCCGGACGGAAGCTGGGAGGCCGGCGTGCACGCGCTCGACGTCACCGTCGACGACGATCGGATCATCAGGCTGCCGGTCTGGCTGCGCTAGGCCAGGGGGCGATCGGCGGGCCGGAACGGCGCAGCATCCGGCGCCGGCCGAAAGGACGGGAAGAAGGCGAGAGCATGCCGACACCGACCATCGTCGCCGCCCGCCGGCCCCTGAGAGTCGTCGCCGTCGGCGTCGCGGTGCTGACGTGCGTCGCGGCGGCCGGGGCGCAGCCCTTCCGCCTCAGCCAGAACGACTTTCCCCACACCCGGTTCCCCGACTCCCGCTTCGGGGAGCCGCACCTCGCCGTCTACGACGACGGGGTCGTGCTGGCCAGCGCCGCGTACCGCTACTCGCAACGCCACCACGATTCGCCGTGGCTGGTCATCACCCTCGATCTCGCCGCGACGGAGGCGCTCAGCATCCGGCGGGAGGACATCGCGCTGGTCCGGCGGGACGGGGTCGTGGCGCGACCGGCGACGGAGAGCGAGGGCCGCCGCGATCTCGAGGATGTCCGGCGGCTCGTGGACGAGCGGGCCGACTGGCCCGACATGTTGGGCTTCGCCTTTCCCCGGAGCCGGATCGACAGGGGGTTCCACCGGTTCGATTTCGGGGTGGAGGAATCGGACAGGACGCCGGACCGCGTCCTCCGCGTCGAAGCGCGGGGCGGCGTCCGCGGCGACGTGTTCTTCGTGTCGCCCGACGGGCGCTGGCCGCCCGGCGTGCACGCGCTCGTCGTCACCGTGGGCGACGACCGGATCGTCAGGCTGCCGGTCCTGCTGCAGTAGCCGCAACGGCGGCGCAGCCGGGGTGGACGGCGAGGCGGTCGCGGGCGTCGCGGCGGTGCGACCCGCCCCCGCCTCGTGGCCTCCCTCCACGATGGCGCGGCCCCCGCGGCCGGCATCCCTCCCGGGGCGCCTCTCGCGCTGGTTGCGCTTTGCGACCGAACGATCTAGAGTCTGTGCGCCTTGGCGTCTGCACGCCGGGGCTCACGGACCTATGGACACCGTCCGGCCCACGCCCCGCGGGGCGCGGCACCGGAATCGCAGGAGGACACATGGACAGCAAGGCATCGGCCGTCTGGAAGGGCAACCTGAAGGGCGGCAGCGGCGCGATCTCGAGCGCGAGCGGCGAGCTGTCGGACACCGCGTACACGTTCGCCACCCGGTTCGAGGGCAGCGCCGGCACCAACCCGGAGGAGCTGATTGCGGCCGCCCACGCGGGCTGCTTCTCGATGGCCCTCTCGGCCCAGCTCGGCGAGGCGGGGCTGACCCCCGACCACGTCACCACCACCGCGACGGTGACCCTGGAGATGCTCGACAGCGGCCCCACGGTGACGAAGATTCACCTCGAGACCACGGCGCGGGTCCCCGGCGCGAGCCAGGAGGCGTTCGACACCGCGGCCAACAACGCGAAGGGTGGCTGCCCGATCTCGAAGCTGATGAACGCCACCATCTCCTTGAACGCCGTCCTCGAAGCCTGAGTCGGGCTTTCCTGAAACCCTTGCGGTCGGTCTGGAGCGTGCCTGCGCCTGGGCCGGCCGTTGTCTCTCACACCGACAGCGGATCCGTCAGGCCGGCCTCGGCGAAGCCGCGGGCGCGGAGCTGACAACTGTCGCAGCGGCCGCAGGGGCGGCCGTCCGGCGCGGGGACGTAGCAACTGTGGGTGAGGCCGTAGTCGAGCCCCAGCGACGCGCCCCGGGCGACGATCTGCGCCTTGGTCCAGTCGATCAGGGGCGCGTGGACACGAAAGAGCGCGCCCTCGACGCCGGCCCTCGTGGCGAGCCGGGCCGTCCGCTCGAACGCCTCGAGGTACTCGGGGCGGCAGTCGGGGTAGCCGGAGTAGTCGAGGGCGTTGACCCCGATGAACAGGTCGGCGGCCCCGAGCACCTCGGCCCAGCCGAGGGCGAGGGACAGGAGCACGGTGTTGCGCGCCGGCACGTAGGTCGAGGGAATGCCGGGGCGCTCGGGCGGCCGGTCCTGCTCGACGGCGCCGTCGCCGGTCAGCGACGAGCCGCCGAACGCGGCGAGGTCGACCTCGATCTCCAGGTGGCGCGCGACGTCGAGGTCGCGCGCGACGCGGCGGGCCGCCTCGAGCTCGCAGGCGTGGACCTGGCCGTATCGGACGGTGAGCGCGTACAGCGCGAACCCGTCGGCCCGCGCGATGGCGGCGGCGGTGTACGAGTCGAGGCCGCCGCTGAGCAGCACCACGGCCGGACGGCGGGGGGTATCGGTCATGGTCGCGGCCCACTCCTGCCGGCCGCCGCTCATCGGTCTCGACGCCCGGGAAACCGCCGTGCAAGCGGTGCGGTGCCCGGCGGGGTCGACCGAGGCGGCGGCGCCGCAACGCGAGCTGGCGGCGACAACTCTGCGGACCGGCCCGGGCCGCCGGGCCGGGTGCCGTCGAAGCTGCCTCGCGAGTTCACGGCCGGCTCCTCAGACGCCCCGGGTCTCCGCCCCCCACAAGTACTTGTGCAACTGCACCTGCAGGCGCACCCCCAGCCGGTCGGCGAGCACCCACTCTGCCAGCCGCTCGGGGGGCAGGACGCCGTGCACCGGCGAGAAGAGGACGGCGGCGGGGCGGGCGTCCAGGGCATGGCGTCGCACGACGTCGCGGGCGTACTCGTAGTCGGCGCGGTCGGCGATGACGAACTTGGCCTGGTCGCGGCCGGCGAGCCGGGCCAGGTTGCCCCAGTCGTTGCGGTGCGACTCGCCGCTGCCGGGGCACTTCACGTCCATGATCTTCACGACCCCGGCCGGCACCCGCTCGAGGCTGACGTGCCCGCCGGTCTCGAGCAGCACCGTCGCCCCGCCCGCGAGGAGGCGGTCCATCAGGGGATGGACATCGGGCTGCAGCAGGGGCTCGCCGCCGGTGATCTCGACGAGCCGGCAGCCGTAGCCCTCGACCTCGGCCACGACGTCGTCAACGGCCCGCTTGCGGCCCTCGTGGAACGCGTAGGGCGTGTCGCACCAGACGCAGCGCAGATCGCACGCGGTCAGGCGCACGAAGACGCAGGGGCGGCCGGCGTAGTCGGACTCCCCCTGGATCGAGTAGAAGATCTCGTTGACGGTCAGCATGTTCCCCGGTCCCGGCCACGCCGGCAGGCCCGTATTCGAACGGCCCTGCCGCATTCGACCGGCGAACGGTCGGCCCGGCGCCCGGACCGGTCGTGGGCCGGGGTCGCGCGCATTGAACCGCGGACCTGCCGCCCCGGGCCGTCACGGGCTTGCGACCGGGGTGACCGCCGGCCGGCCCTGCAGCACCTCGACGACGTTGCGCACCGCGAGCTGGGCCATGGCGGTGCGGGTCTCCCGGGTGGCGCTGCCGAGGTGGGGGGTCAGGCACACGTTGTCGCGCCCCAGCAGCCCCGGGTGCACGCGGGGCTCGCCCTCGAAGACGTCGAGGCCGGCGCCGGCGATGAGCCGCTCGTCGAGGGCCCAGGCCAGGGCCTCGTCGTCGACGACGCCGCCCCGCGACGTGTTGACGAGCACGGCCGAGCGCTTCATGCGGACCAGCGTCCGCCGACCCATGAGGTGCCTCGTCTCGGCCGTCAGCGGCACGTGCAGGGACACCACGTCGGACGTCAGCAGCAGCTCGTCGAGCGACAGCACCGGCGCGGCGCCGTCCCCTGGCGCCGCCGCGCGTCCGGGACGCGCCGCGAAGACCGCCCGCATGCCGAACGCGGGGGCGATGGCCGCCACCGCGCGGCCGATGCGCCCCGCCCCCACGACGCCGAGCTGCTTGCCGCGCAGCTCGGACCCCAGCAGGAACTCGAACGTCCAGCCCCGCCACCCGCCGCCGCGGATGGTGCGGTCGCCCTCGCCGAGGCGGCGGGTCACCGACAGGATCAGCGCCCACGTCAGCTCGGCCGTGGCCCCGGTGACGAGATCCGGCGTGTTGGCGACCACGATGCCACGGGCCGCGGCGGCCGCGACGTCGATGTTGTCGAACCCGACGGCGACGGTGGCCACCACCTTCAGCCGGTCGCCGGCGGCGAGGACGGCGTCGTCGATGCGATCGTCGAACATGCAGACGAGGCCGTGCTTGCCGGCGACGCGCTCGCGCAGCTCTTCGCCCGACAGCGGCTCGGTGGAGTCGTGCCGGTCGACCGCGAACGCCGCCTCGAGAGGAGCGAGCACCGACGAGGGCATGCGGCGCGTCACGAGGACGGCTGGCGTCGTCTGGTCCATCGGTCGTCGACAGCGCGGGGGTCGTCCGGCGGCGGAGACTCAGGGCGCGGCGGGGTCGCGCGGGTCGACGATGCCGACGATGGCGGCGTCGACGGGAGCGCCGGGCCGGCCGAGCGCGGCCCCCGCGGCGCGCCCCTCCAGCACCAGCAGCACGATCTCGCCGGGGCCCGCGCCCACCGCGTCGATCGCCAGTTGAGTATCCCCGGCGGGGACGCCGCCGGCGTCGAGCGGCTGGGCGAGCAGCAGCCTGGCGCCGGTCAGGGAGGGCTGCTTGCGGGTCGCGACGACGGAACCGACGACCCGTGCGAGCCGCACCGTCTACTCCCGCCCGGAGGGTCCCGACGCCGGCGCCTCGTTCGAGGAACCGCCCGCGCCAGTGCTCCAGTGGTCGCAGATCCCGGTCACGCAGGCATCGGCGGGCACCCGTCGCGGCAGGAACGGCAGGGACGCCTCCCGGCCGCGCACGAAGAACACCTCCTCGGTCACGCCTGCGCCCACGGAATCGACGGCCACCAGCGGCGCCCCTACCGGCTCGCGGGCCGGGGACAGCGGCTGCAGCACCAGCAGCGTCGCCGCGGCCAGCCCGGGGTCCTTCCGGGTGGCGACGACGTTCCCGATGACCCGTGCAAGCTGCATTACGCTCCCAATCCGGCGCGCCCGGTCCGGGCGCTTCGCACGATCAACGTCGCCCCCGCCTTCTCCGGCTCGACCCCTCGCAAGTGCTCGGAGACGAAGTCCGGTCGACGAGCACACACGGTCCGCGGTCCCGGTCGTCGCCGACCGGCTTGTAGTAGGCGCAGTTCTTCTTGTGACAGTGGTGAAAGCGCAGCGCGATCTCCGTCATCTGGCGTGCGTCAGCCGAGGTCGACGGTGTCGACGATGCCGACGATGGCGGCGTCGACGGGGCGGTCCGTCATCCCCTCCGCCATCCGGGCCGAGCTGCCGCCGACCACGAGCACCCGCTCGCCGGTGCCGGCGTCGACGGTGTCGACGGCCACGAGGGGGGCGCCGCGCGGCGTCCCGTCCGGCTGCACCGGCTGCACGAGCAGCAGCTTGCTGCCGGCCAGGCGCTCGTCCTTGCGGGTCGCGACCACCGTCCCCACCACCTTCCCGAGAATCATGGCGACGGAGCCGCTGGTCTACGAGCCGGTGCTCTTGCCGATGGGCAGGGCGTCCTCGAGGTTGGCGTGAGGCCGCGGGATGACGTGCACGGAGACGAGCTCGCCGACGCGGCGGGCCGCCGCCGCCCCCGCGTCGGTCGCCGCCTTCACCGCCGCCACGTCGCCGCGGACGATGGCGGTCACGAAGCCGGCGCCGATCTTCTCCCAGCCGACGAGGGTGACGTTGGCGGCCTTCACCATGGCGTCCGACGCTTCGATCATCGCGACGAGCCCCTTCGTCTCCACCATGCCGAGCGCCTCACCCATCACCACGCCTCCCGCGCATCCGGGAGCCCCTGGCGAAACCCCCGCCGTCGTCCCGTGCCGAACGGGGTTCCACCCCGGACTCCCAGCCCGGAGAGCGTCGCCTACGGCTCCGCTCACCGCCCAACCAACCCTGCCAGGAGTCTGCTGCACCGTTCTACGGCGCAGACTCCTAGCGCAACTGCGTGACGGCGTCCGCAATCAGCGCCGTCAACTCGCGGTATGTTAGTCGAACTTCGTCGTCGTCACCAGGAACGCCGCCGCCCGACCGCGGCCCGTCGGCGGACGGAGGCGGGACGTCCGGGGACGCGGGAGCCGGGGCGTCGGGGTCGACGAGCCTCCGGCCGGGGCTCGACGGCGCCTCCAGCACCTGGCAGTCCTCGTCGGCGCCGCCGTCCGGGGGGCAGAGGGGGGCGGGGGCGGCGATGCCGTAGCGGTCCCGCAGCCCCTGCAGGCGGTCCACCTCTTCCCGCGACAGCAGGAGCTCGCGCCCGAGCTGCCGCGCCACGAGGCTGATGCGGGCGAAGTGCTCCACCGTCTCCATCTTGTAGTACGCCGCGAACAGCTCGTCGGCGACGGTCAGCGCCCCGTGGTTGGCCAGCAGCAGCCCGTCGTGGGCCCGGATGTGCCGCCGCACCGCGTCGGCGAGCTCGCTCGTCGACGGCGTGCCGTAGTCGGCGATGGGGATGCTGCCGAGGGTGCAGACGACCTCGGCGAGGACCGCGCGGTCGAGGGCGATGCCGGCGACCGCGAAGCCGGTGGCGGTGGGGGGATGCGCGTGGACCACGGCCCGGACCTCGGGCCGGTGCTCGTAGACGGCGAGGTGCATCAGCAGCTCGGACGAGGGCTCGCGGTCGCCGGCCAGCTTGCGGCCCGACAGGTCCGTCGTCACCATCATGTCCGGGGTCATGAACCCCTTGGACACCCCGGTGGGCGTGGTCACCAGCCGGTCGTCGCCGATCCGGACGCTGACGTTGCCGTCGTTCGAGGCCACGAAGCCGCGGACGTGCAGCCGGCGGCCGACCTCGACGATGTCCGCCCGCAGCCGCTCGTCGTTGCCCATCGCGTCCCCGCGCCGCGGCCCCCCGCGTCAGGCGCGGGCGGCGGAACCGCGCCGGGCCTGCCGGTACGCGGCGCGGCAGTCCTCCGAGCAGAAGTAGTGCACCTCGCCGCCGCCGCGCGCGCTGACGGCCCGGGTCCGGTCGACGTAGGTGCCGCAGACGGGGTCGCGCGCCAGCATCGCGCCCCGCTTGGGCGCCACGCGGGGGCGCTCGGCCGCGCCCTCCAGCAGCCCGCTGAAGAACTTCCAGGCCATGCGCACCAGGACCGCCGCGACGAGGAACCGAATGAGCCAGCCAAGCGCCATGTCGTCACCCAGCCAGGAATCCGCCGCCGCACGACCTTGCGGCGGCGGTGCCACCTGCGGCGGCGCGGGAAGCTCCGCGCGACGCGAAACGCCCGCGGCTCCGATTCGCCCCGGGGCGACCCTCCCGGCACCGCTCCGCGGCGCGGACGTCCGGGTCGCGAGGGATCACGGATGCGCGGCGGCGCGCAGGCGCTCGATGGCGTCGGCCGCCGTGAACGCTTCGAGCGTGTCGGGAGCGAGACGCTGCAGCTCTTCCCACACCTCGATCGCCCCCGCGAAGTCCCGCTCGCCGAACGCCCGCACGATGCCGATGTTCAGCAGCGTCCCGGCGTGGGCCGGGTCGATCTCGAGCGAGCGATCGAACTGGGCGAGGGCGCGATCGACCGCCCCCTGGTAGAAGTACGCCACGCCGAGATCGGTGCTCACCTCGACGAGGTCCGGGTCGAGGGCCAGGGCCGCCTCGAACCACGGGGCCGCGTCGTCGAAACGCCGCGCCTCGTGGTAGAGGTTGCCGAGGTCGACCCGGCTCTGCACGTCGTCGGGCGCCTCGTCGGCGGCGGCGCGCAGGGCGGCGGCGCGGTCCTCGTCGATCGGCAGCGGCTCGGGCACGCCCGGGTCCGCCGGGGCCGCCGCCGGGGCCGGGGCGGGCGCGGCCCGCGCCTCCTCCGCCGCGGGCGGCGGCTCGGGGCGCTGGCTCCAGACGATCCACCCCATGAGGCCGACCGCCAGCACGAGGGACACGGCGAGAGGTAGCGGCTCGGTTCGGTTCATCTGGACCTGCGGGCCAAGGGCCGGAATCGTTCGATCATAGCAACGCGCCGTCACGCCGTCCACAGACGGCGCCGCCCGGAGACGGTGCCGCGGGTGCGCGGGCGGTTCCGGACCCGATCGCCGACGCCGCCGTCCGGAGACCGGCGCGCGACCGCCGCGGTGCCCGCTCGCGGGGTCGGCGACGGGAACCACGGCCCGCGGCCGACGGCCCGCCCCGGGGCGGCGTGGCGCGAGTGCCCCTGACGCCTCGGGTCACCCGCGGACACCCGGCTCGACGCCGATCTCGGTTCGCGCACGCTCCGCGATCGCCTCGGCGAGGCCTCGAATCCGCGCTTCGTCGGGCCCCTCGATCATGATCCTGAGCAGCGGCTCGGTACCCGAGTAGCGCACCAGCACCCGGCCGTCGCGGCCGAGCTCCCGGGCCGCCGCCTCGACGAGCGCGGACACCCCCGGCAGCTCGTCGAGCCGCGCGCGGCGGCGCACCTCCACGTTCAGCAGCACCTGGGGCCGCAGCACGAGGTCGGCGGCCAGATCGGCGAGCGGTCGACCGCGGTCGAGCATCGCCCGCAGGATCATGAGGGCGGTGGCGAGCCCGTCTCCCGTCGGCAGGTGATCGCCGAAGATGACGTGCCCCGACTGCTCTCCCCCCAGGGCGAGCCCGCGCCGCCGCATCTCCTCCCGCACGGGCCGATCGCCCACCGCGCAGCGCTGCAGCGTGACGCCTTCCGCGGCCAGGGCCTGCTCGAGGGCGATGTTGCTCATCACCGTGGCCACGACCCCCCGATGAGGAAGGCGGCCCCGCGCCGCGAGCCAGCGGGCGGCGACGAGCAGCACCGCATCGCCCGGGACCGCCGACCCCCGGTGGTCCACCAGCACGACGCGGTCGCCGTCGCCGTCGAAGGCGGCCCCGAGGTCGCAGCCCCGCTCGACGACGGCGCGGCCGAGGGGAGCGGGATGCGTCGAGCCGCATCCGCGGTTGATGTTCCGCCCGTCCGGTCGATCGTGCAGGACCACGGGAGCGAGCCCGAGGCGGCGGAGGACGGCGGGCGCGAGGCGGCTCGTGGCGCCGTTGGCGCAGTCGATCGCCATCCGGAACGCGGCCGGAACCTCGACCCCCCGGAGAATCCCGGCGGTGTGATCGAGGTAGGCCTCGGCGATGGAAACCCGTTCGACCGGTGGAGACGACGCGGCCGGCGACACCGGGCGGGGTTCGGCGACCCATGCCGTGATCCGGGCCTCGAGGTCCGCGCCGGCCTTCTCGCCGGCGGCCGTGAACACCTTGACGCCGTTGTCCCGATAGGGGTTGTGCGAGGCGGAGACGACCAGCCCCGCGGCGTAGCCCCCGTCCCGGGTCAGGAACGACACCGCGGGCGTCGACAGCACCCCCGCGTCGACCGGCCGCGCCGCCGCGCCGGCCACGCCCTCGGCCAGCGCCCCGGTCATCCACGCTCCGGACTCGCGCGTGTCGCGGCCGATGAGGACGCGGCGCCGACCCGAGCCGCCGCGGCACGCCGCGGCGACCGCGCCCCCCAGGCGAACCAGCGTCGACCGGTCCAGCGGCGGCTCGCCGGGGGTGCCCCGCACCCCGTCGGTCCCGAACAGGCGGCCGGCCATCGCTGCAGGGACCGCTCAGTCCCGGGCGTCCCACCCGCTCCGGGCGGCGCCGGCCGCGGTGCGGGCGGCGCCGCGCCCGCCGGGGGCCCGGACGATGGGAATCGTCACCCGGGCGGACCCCGGGGTGACCAGCCGCAGGTACGGGTCGTCGACGCCGACCGTGACCATCCGGCGCATGGGCACCGACATGCCGGTCACGTCGATCGGCTCGGTCATCGCCTCGACCAGATCGAGCAGCCGGCTCTCGGGCCCCTCCACCTCCACGCTCGCCGGCTCGACCTCGACCGCGCCCACCATGAAGCCGGCCGCCGGCGCCCCCCGGACCTCCGGGACGATCGGCACCACCCGGCTCGCCGACACGTCCAGGGTCAACGAGATGGTCGACGGAATCACCTGGGTCACGTCGATGCCCAGGGGGGCCCGCACGCGATCGGAGTTCATGTCGAACATCCTCGTCCCGGCATGCTCCGCTTCGAGATCGATGATCGCGGCCATGTCGCCCGCTTCGAGGCGCCGCAGCGTACCCGAGGGGCCCCGCAGGCGCACCTCGACGCTCCCCGGCGGATCGCCGAGAATCTCCATGGACTCGGGCAGGTTCTCGAACGCCACGGGAATCCGCACGCCGCGCTCGGCGATGGGCTCGCCCGAGACGGCGAGCCACAACCCCACCGCGAGGGCCACCGAGAAGAGCTTGAGCCCCAGCTTCCGGAGGGCCGTCACGACTCCCCTCCGACCGCGGCCCGGCGCCCGCGCCCGAACGGCCAATGCTGCATGAGGGCCTCGATGCGATAGCGCAGCCGCTCCGGCTGCAGGTCCGGCTCCATCTGACCGTCGACCACCAGCGACACCAACCCCGTCTCCTCGGACACGACGAGCACGATGGCGTCGGTCTCCTCGCTCAGTCCGATGGCGGCGCGATGGCGGGTCCCGAACTGGCGGGCGACCGGGGTGTCGACGCTCAAGGGAAGGAAGCAGGCGGCGGCCGCGATCCGATCCTGCTGGATTAGGACCGCGCCGTCGTGCACCGGCGAACCGGGCTGGAACACCGTCAGCAGCAGGTCGTAGCTGACCCTCGCGTCGATCTGGATGCCGCTCTCGACATAGTTGCGCAGGCCGACCGACCGCTCGATGGCCACGATGGCGCCGGTCTTCTGCTCGGCCAGCATGCGCAGGGCGACCACCACCTCGTCGATGGTCTCGTCGATCGCGGCCGGCCGGTTCACGTAGCGGAAGAACGGCGCGCGGCCGAGACGGGCGAGGGCGCGGCGAATGTCGCCCTGGAACAGGACGATGACCGCGAACACGGCATAGCCGAACATGTCGCCGATGAGCCAGTTGAGGGTGTGCAGGGGCGTGAACTGGGCGGCGTAGTAGAGCAGCACGACGAGCCCGCCGCCGATGAGAATCTGGACGGCGTGGGTGCGACGGAGCAGCTTCAGGAGCTCGTAGATCAGCACGGACACGATCGCGATGTCCAGCAGATCCCACCACCCGATCCGGCTCGGCTGCAACAGCCCGGTGAGGCTCTCGATCACACGGACCTCGCCGATTCGGCGAGCGCGGGGGCCTCCGCCCCCGCCGTCCCCGCCGCAAGGACCCGCCGGCGGGCCTCGAGAGCGCCCCGGCACCGGTCCGCGACCTCGGCCACCTGCCGCATCTCCCGGACCCGATGCACCCGGACCACGTGGGCGCCTTCGAGAATCGCCGCCGTCACCGCGGCGGCGGTCGCCCAGTCGCGGTCCGCGGGCCCGCCGTCGGCGCGCCCGGCGAGGAACGACTTGCGCGACGGCCCCACGAGGATGGGCCGGTCGAGCGCCGCGAGCCGGCCGAGCGCGGCCAGGGCGGCGTAGGACTGCCCCGTCCGCTTGGCGAAGCCGAGGCCGGGGTCGACGAGTATCCGCGACCGGTCCACGCCGCCCGCGACGGCCGCCGCGATCGACGCCTGCAGCTCGCGCGCCACCTCGGCCCCGACGTCGCCGTAGCACGCGTCGCGGTACATGTCGCGCGACCGCCCGCGGCTGTGCATGACGACGAGGGCGGCGCCGCTCTCCGCCACCACCTCGACGAGGCCCGGGTCGCGCCGCAGACCCGACACGTCGTTGACCATCACGGCGCCCGCACCGACGGCGACCCGCGCGACCACGGCCCTGGAGGTGTCGACGGACAACGGCGACCGGACCCGTCCGGCCAGCCGCTCCAGCACCGGCACGACGCGCCGCAGCTCCTCCGCCGCCGGCACCGCTTCGGCGCCCGGCCGCGTCGACTCGCCGCCGACGTCGAGCAGGTCGGCGCCCGCCGCTTCCAGCGCGAGGGCGTGGTCGGCCGCCCGTCCCGGATCCTGCCAACGCCCGCCGTCCGAGAACGAGTCGGGGGTCACGTTGACCACCCCCATCACCAGCGTCCGCTCTCCGAGAACGAGCGGCGGGCCGGCGGGCAGCGGCAGCGTGTAGCAGCGGCGAGCCTGCATCGCGAACCATCCCCTCGAGGGCGCGGACAGGCCCCCCGCGGGGTCGAAGCGGGAACCTGTCTCGATGTACGGAGCAGCGGACCCCCTGCCCGATGCGGCAGGGTGCTGGCGGCCCGCGGATGGCGAGGCGGGCCGCCGGATGCCTCTATTCCTGCGGCAGCGGCTTGCCGAGCGGCGGCACCACCGGCGGCCGCGCCGCCTCCGGGCTGGCGGGCTTGTCCGAGACGAAAGGCGCGGCGGGAGCCACCGGCTCTTCGAGCGTCTGGCCGGCGACGATGCGTTGCACCTGATCGCCGGACAGCACCTCGCGCGTCAACAGCTCTTCGGCGATGCGCAGCAGCTCGTTCTTCTTGCCCTCGAGAATCGACCGCGCCCGCTCGTAGTTGTCGGTGACGATGCGCTTGATCTCCTGGTCGATCCGGATCGCGGTCTCCTCGCTGTAGTCCTTGTGCTGCGCGAAGTCGCGGCCGAGGAAGATCTCCTCGTCCTTGCGGCCGAACGTGAGGGGCCCCACCGTCTCGCTCATGCCCCACTCGCAGACCATCCGGCGGGCCAGATCCGTCACCCGATCGAGGTCGTTGCCGGCCCCGGTGGTGACCGTCGTGTTCGTGATCTCCTCGGCAATGCGCCCGCCCAGAAGCACCGCGACCTGGTCGTGCAGGTACTCGGCCGAGTAGTTGTGCTTGTCGTCGAGGGGCAGTTGCTGGGTGACGCCGAGGGCCATGCCGCGGGGGATGATGGTCACCTTGTGGACGGGGTCGGCGTGCTCGAGCTCGACGCCGAGGAGGGCGTGGCCCGCCTCGTGCACCGCCGTCACCTTCTTCTCCTCGTCGCTGATGATGAGGGAGCGGCGCTCCGACCCCATCATCACCTTGTCCTTGGCGAACTCGAAGTCCTGCATCGCCACCGTCTTCTGGTTGTAGCGGGCGGCGTTGAGGGCGGCCTCGTTGACGAGGTTGGCGAGGTCCGCCCCGCAGAAGCCGGAGGTCCCCCGCGCGAGCACGTGCACGTCGACGTCGTCGGCGAGGGGGATCTTGCGCGTATGGACGCCGAGTATGCCCTCGCGCCCCTTGACGTCGGGGCGGTTCACCACGATGCGGCGGTCGAAGCGGCCGGGCCGCAGGAGGGCCGGGTCGAGCACGTCGGGGCGGTTGGTGGCGGAGACGAGGATGACCCCCTCGTTCGACTCGAAACCGTCCATCTCGACGAGCAACTGGTTCAACGTCTGCTCGCGCTCGTCGTGCCCCCCGCCGAGGCCGGCGCCCCGGTGCCGCCCGACCGCGTCGATCTCGTCGATGAACACGATGCACGGCGCGTTCTTCTTGCCCTGCTCGAAGAGGTCGCGGACCCGGGAAGCCCCGACGCCGACGAACATCTCGACGAAGTCGGACCCGCTGATCGAGAAGAACGGCACGTTGGCCTCGCCGGCCACGGCCCGCGCGAGGAGGGTCTTGCCGGTTCCCGGGGGCCCCATCAGGAGGACGCCCTTGGGAATGCGGCCGCCGAGCTTCTGGAACTTCTGGGGCTCGCGCAGGAACTCGATGATCTCCTGCAGCTCCTCCTTGGGCTCGTCGACGCCCGCGACGTCCTTGAAGGTGACCTTCTTCTGCGCGCTCGACGACAGCTTCGCCCGGCTCTTGCCGAACGACAGCGCCTTGTTGCCGCCGCTCTGGACCTGGCGCATGAAGAAGACCCAGAAGCCGATGACGAGCAGGATCGGGGCCCACGAGTACAGCAGCGTCGCCCACGGGCTGCCCGCGGCCTCCCGCGCCTCGAGACGCACGTCGCGCTCGATGAGCTGGTTGACCAGCCCCTCGTACTGCGGCGGCGCATAGGTGCGGAACTGCTCGCCGCTCGAGTCGGTTCCGGTGACTTCGTTGCCCGACAACTCGACCCGGTCGACCTGGCCGGTCTCCACCCACCGAATGAACTCGCTGAACGCGACGTCGTCGTCTCCGCTCCGGAACTGGGACGACAAGTTCCAGATAGCCAGGACCACGACCACGAGGAGCATCCAGAAGAGCAGGCTGCGTGTCGTCGAGTTCACAGAATCTCCCCCAAACCGCTGACCTTCAAGAATAACACGCTTTCGTCACCCTCGCCGGCGCGAAAATCGTGGCCGATCCCGAAGCCCACGACCCAGACGACGCGCCCGTCGGCGTCGAGCACGAGCGGGATGCGGGTCCGCTCGGCGCGGGGGACCTTGCGGTCCACGAACAGGTCCTGGAGCTTCCGGCTGCGTCCGCCGAGGCCCAGCGGCCGGTACCGGTCGCCGAAGCGCCAGCTCCTCACGACGAGCGGCACCGCCGCCGGCAACGCCACGACCGCCTTCCGCCCCCCGCCGGCGTCGGCGCGGGCGCCCGCCGCGGCCTCGACGACCTCGGCCCGGACCCGCACTCCGGCTTCCGGCACCGCGACCTCGCCGGGAATCGCGAGCCGATAGGCGAAGCCGGGACGCGGCGCCGGACGGTGCCGGCCACGGCGGGGAACGAGCCGCACGCGGCCGGCCACGCGTTCCACCCGGCAATCCGGCACGTCCGTTGGCGCGGCCCCCACCGCCGCCGTCCGCCGCACCCGCTCGATGGCGTCGAACCCGATCTCGCGCCGCCTCGGCTCGACCCGGGCGAGGGCGTCCCGCGCCACGCGGCGGGCGAGGGCCGCCGGCAGCGCCGCGAGGCCGACCGCGTCCAGCTCCACGAGGCCCCTCTCTTGTGAGACGAGATCGGCGGCCGCTTCGTTTGCCCGCCGGCTCAACCAGGCCTCGTCGGCCCGCGCGATCTCCGCCTGACGCGCGAGGGCCTCGACGATGCGAGGCGAGTAGGTCCGAAGCTGCGGCAGCAGCTCGTGCCGCACCCGGTTCCGGGGCACGCGCAGGTCGGCGTTGGACGCGTCCTCGCGGAACGGGATCCCGCCGTCCGCGAGATAGCGGCGCAACTCGGCCCGGCCGACCCCCAGCAACGGCCGGACCAGGAGCCCGGCCCGCGGCCGCATCCCCGAGAGCCCGGCCGCCCCGGCGCCGCGGATGAGGCGGAGCAGCACCGTCTCCGCCTGGTCGTCGATGGTATGCCCCAGCGCCACCCGGCCCGACCCCAGCTCGGCCGCCGCCCGCGCGAAGAAGGCGTGGCGCACGTGATGGCCGGCCCGCTCGACCGAGACGCGGCGCGAGCGCGCCACGTCGGCCACCGCCGCCGACTCGACCAGGCAGGGCACGCCGAACCGGCGCGCGAGGTCCCGGCAGAAACGCTCGTCCTCGTCCGACGCCGGCCCGCGCAACCGGTGATTCACATGGGCCACGCCGGCCAGGGTCAGGAGGGAACGCTCGGCCAGCTCCGCGAGGAGATGCAGCAACGCCACCGAGTCGCCGCCGCCCGACACCGCCGCCACGACCCGCCCCGCGCGCGGGATCAACGCCTGTCGCTCCACCGACGCGGCTACGCGGTCGGCGAGTGACACGGGCGGATCCCGGGGGCCAGCCTGGGAACGGTCAGATTCGGGCTCCCCCTGTGCCGTTGACCGAAGGGCCGGAAGAAATGGTGCCGGTGCAGGGACTTGAACCCCGGACGCCGCGGATATGAGCCGCGTGCTCTAACCAACTGAGCTACACCGGCGTAACTGGCGTCGACCATTGTATCAGGATTCGGCGGATGCCCACCGCGTCCCGCCGCCCCGGCGCGGCCGGGACCGGCACGCCCGTGCGGCTCGGTGTGAAGGGACGCCCGCCGTCGAGAAGCTGCCGGCGCCCCCGACGGCGACGGCCGGCGGGCGGAGCTCGCGAACGCCGAGCCCCGCCGTCGCCGGATCGACCCCAGCGGCGTGCCCGACGGCTTCGGCGAGCGCCTGAACCTCCCGGGCGGGACGGCGCCGGGCCGGGCGCAGCGGGGACCGTTCCGCGGCCTGCTACAGGATGAGCATCGCGTCGCCGTAGCTGTAGAACCGGTAGCCGGCGCGCAACGCCTCGGCGTACGCCCCGCGGATCCGTTCCCACCCCGCGAACGCGCTGACCAGCATCAGCAGCGACGACCGGGGCAGATGGAAGTTCGTCAGCAGCCCCCCGACGACATGGAACGCGGCGCCCGGATACAGGTAGAGATCGCTGACGCCGTCGCCGGCGCGCACCTCGCCGCCTCCGGCCCGGGCCGCGGTCTCGAGGGTCCGGGTCGTGGTGGTCCCCACCGCGACCACCCGCCGCCCGTCGCGGCGAGCCCGGCGCACCGCCGCCGCGGTCTCCGGCGGCACGCGGTAGGGCTCGGGGTCGACCCGATGCGCCTCGACGTCGTCGGCGCGGATCGGGGCGAACGTGCCGTAGCCGACGTGCAGGGTGACCCGGGCCACCCCGACCCCCCGTTGCCGAAGCTGCTCCAGCAGGTCGGTGGTCAGATGCAGGCCGGCCGTCGGCGCCGCCACCGAGCCACGCTCCGTCGCGTACACCGTCTGGTAGCGCTCGGCGTCGACGGGGGTGTCGCCGCGCCGGATGTACGGCGGCAGGGGAACGTGCCCCACGCGGTCGATCGCCTCGTCGACGGCGGCGCCGTCCTCGGTCCACAGGCGGATGGTGCGGCGGCCGTGGAACCGGCGGGCGAGCACCTCCCCGCACAGCCGGCGCCCGCCGCGCTCGAAGACGACGCGCGCGCCGGGGCGAAGCCGCTGCCCGGGATGCATGAGGGCGTCCCAGCACCCGTCGCCGCGAGGGGACAGGAGCAGGCACTCGACCGCTCCCCCGCTCGGCACCCGCCGGCCCAGCAGCCGGGCGGGGACCACCCGCGTGTCGTTGACGACGAGCAGGTCGCCCGGCGCGAGGAGGGCGGGAAGCGCCCCGACGGCGTGGTGCCCGAGGCCGCCGGTGGCCCGGTCGAGGACGAGCAGGCGGGCCGCCTGGCGCTCGGCCGCCGGGGTCTGGGCGATTCGGTCGGCGGGGAGGTCGAAGTCGAAGTCGGCGACGCGCATGGCGGCGGCGCGACCGTCGGTCGCGTTGGAAGTTTCGCTGACGCGAAACCTCGACTGTCGCAAACGGCTAGTGGTCCGTCACGCCATGATCTTCGGGCATGGACGTGGGTTTTACGGCCCGCAATCGTTGACGAATCAGAGCACCCATGTCCGAACTCTGGTCGTGACGACGCGCTAGTGGGCTGTCCCAGAGCCGACCTTGCCGCCCCTTTCGCTGACTTTCGCCGGCAACCGCTGCGGACATGGGGCGCGCCATGGGCAGCTTTCCTCCAGGACAGTCCACTAGCAGGCCCAGCGCAGCAGCACGGCGCCGACGGTGAACCCGGCGCCCACCGACGCGAGCAGCACGAGGTCGCCCTTCTTCAGGCGCCCCTCCCCTATCGCGTCCGCGAGGGCGAGGGGAATCGTGGCGGCGGTGGTGTTGCCGTACCGGTCGATGTTGATCATGACCTTCTCCTCGGGCAGGCCGAGCTGCTCGGCCGCGGCCATGATGATGCGGCGGTTCGCCTGGTGCGACACGAAGAGGTCGACGTCGCCGGGCTCGAGCCCGTTGCGCTCGAGCACCCGCCGGCTGATGTCGCGGGTCTTGCGGACCGCGAACTTGTAGACGGCGGCGCCGTCCTGATGGACGAAGTGCAGGCGCCGATCGACGGTCTCCCGCGTCGCCGGCATCCGGCTGCCCCCGGCCGGCATGCGCAGGGCGGGGGCCCCGCTGCCGTCCACCTCGTGGGCGAAGTCGATGACCCGGAGCTCCGGGTCCGCCGCCGGCGACACCACCACCGCCCCCGCACCGTCGCCGAAGAGCACGCACGTGGCGCGGTCCTGGTAGTCGATGATGCGGGACATGACATCGGCCCCGATCGCGAGCGCGTGGTCGTGGGTGCCGCCGGCCACCATCTGCACCGCGGTGGTGACCGCGTAGGTGAAGCCCGAGCAGGCCGCCCCGAGGTCGAAGCCCCAGGCCCCGGCGGCGCCGATACGGTCCTGGACGAGGCAGGCGGTGCTCGGAAAGAACATGTCCGGGGTGGTCGTGCCGACCACCAGGAAGCCGATGTCCGGGGGCGTCAGCCCCGCCCCGTCGATGGCCCGGTTCGCGGCCTCGACCGCCAGGTCGGACGTGGCGGCGTCGGCGTCGGCGATGTGACGGGTGCGGATGCCGGTCCGCTTCAGGATCCACGCGTCGGAGGTATCGACGAGCTTCTCCAGATCCTGGTTGGTCATGACGCGGGGCGGCACGTAGGTGCCGAGGGAGGCGATGCGGACCGGCCGAAGGGCGCCCGGCCGGCGGCTGGCGATGGCGTTGCTCATCTGGTGTCCCGTCCGGGAGCCCACGGCAGGGGCCCCGTTTCCCGCGTGGCGCGCGGTCCGGCCACGGGCTCCCGGCGACGCGCGCGGGTGGTCGCCGTCGACGTGCCTACCACAACCGGCCCCCGCGACTCGGCGCCGGCACCCCGAAGTAGTCGTAGGCGCGGGCGGTCGCCACGCGCCCGCGCGGCGTCCGGTCGAGGAACCCGATCTGAATCAGAAAGGGCTCGTAGATGTCCTCGATGGCTTCTTTCTCCTCGCTGATCGCGGCCGCGATGCTGTTGAGCCCCACCGGACCGCCGCCGAACTTGTCGATGATGGCGTGCAGCAGCCGGCGGTCCGCCTCGTCGAACCCGTTGGTGTCGACGTCGAGCATCTTCAGCGCGTCGAGGGCCACGTCCCGCGTGATGCGGCCGTCCGCCCGCACCTGGGCGAAGTCGCGCACGCGGCGCAGCAGCCGGTTGGCGACCCGCGGGGTGCCGCGCGACCGGCCGGCGATCTCGATCGCCGCCGCGTCCTCGATCGGCACGTCGAAGATGCCCGCCGACCGGCGGACGATCTCCTGCAGGTCCTCGGCCCGGTAGAAGTCAAGCCGGTGCACGATGCCGAACCGCGCCCGCAGCGGGGACGTCAGCAACCCCGCGCGGGTCGTGGCCCCGATGAGCGTGAAGGGCTTCAGCGGCACCTTCACGGACCGCGCGCCGGGGCCCTGGCCGATGACGATGTCGAGCTCGTAGTCCTCCATCGCCGGGTACAGGATCTCCTCGACGACGGGGCTCATCCTGTGAATCTCGTCGATGAAGAGCACCTCGCGCTCCCCGAGGTTGGTCAGGATGCCGGCCAGGTCGCCGGGCTTCTCGAGCACCGGCCCCGCCGTCGTCCGCACCGCCACCCCCAGCTCGTGGCCGACGACGAGGGCCAGGGTCGTCTTGCCGAGGCCCGGCGGGCCGTACAGCAGGACGTGGTCGAGGGCTTCGCCGCGCTGCCGGGCCGCCGCGATGGCGATCCCGAGGTTCTCGCGCAGGCGGTCCTGGCCGATGTACGCGTCGAGGCTGCGCGGGCGCAGGCCCGCCTCGAACTGGTCGTCGTCGCCCAGCCGGGCCGAGCTGACCACGCGCGGCGGAGCGTCTTCGGCGGTCACCGCGCGATCTCCTTCAGGGCCCGCCTGAGGGCAGGCTCGAACGAGCCGTCCCCGGCGCCGAGCGCGGCGTCCACCGCCCGTTCCGCCGACGGCCGGCCGTAGCCCAGGTTCACCAGCGCCGACACCAGGTCGCCGCGGGCCGCCCCCGGCTCGCCGGCGGCCTCCGCCTCCCGGTCCGGCTCGAGGACCGGCGGCAGCCGATCCCGCAGCTCCAGCCCCATGCGCTCCGCCGTCTTCTTGCCGATGCCGGGGATGCCCGTCAGCCGCCGCACGTCGCCGCGGCCCACCGCCTGCACCAGCTCGGCCGGCTCGATGCCCGAGAGCACCGCCAGGGCCAGCCGCGGGCCGATGCCCGAGATGCCGATCAACTGCTCGAAGATCCGCAGCTCGAGGGCGGTCGCGAAGCCGAACAGGGCCAGGGTGTCCTCGCGGACGTGCGTATGGACCTGGAACACCGCATCGGCCCCCGGCTCGCCCAGGCCGTAGTAGGTCGACAGGGGGATGTGCAGCTCGTAGCCGACGCCGTGCACGTCGACGGTCACGCGATGGGGGTGCTTTTCGGCGATCCGACCGCGAAGCCGCGCAATCATCCGTCACCCCGGCACCCGGAACCGGCGCCACGACGTCGCCCCGGCGTTGGTCCCGCCCGCCGATGCCGGCGCGCCGGCATAGGCGTGACAGACGGCGACGGCGAGCGCGTCCGACGCGTCGTGCGGCGTGGGGGGCTCGTCCATGCCGAGCAGCAGCCCCACCATCCGCTGCACCTGCCCCTTCTCGGCCCGCCCGTAGCCGACCACCGCCTGCTTGACCGACGCCGCCGCGTACTCGGCCACCGGCAGCCCGGCCCGGGCGGCGGCGAGCAGCGCGACCCCCCGGACCTGGCCGAGCTTCAGCGCGCTGCGGGCGTTGCGCCCGTGGAACACCTCCTCGACGGCGACGCAGGCGGGCCGGTGCTCGGCCAGCATCGCGGCCAGCGCATCGAAGATGCGGACGAGCCTGTCGGGAAACGGGCAACCGGAGGGCACCGTGATCGCTCCGCACGCCACCAGCTCGCACCGACTGCCGTCGGAATCGATGCAACCGTATCCGGTGCGCCCGGAGCCGGGGTCTATCCCGAAGATCCTCACGCCAATGAGGCCTCGATCTCCTGCTCGCTGACGTCGAAGTTCGACCAGACGTGGCGGGTGTCGTCGAGATCCTCGAGCGCGCCCATCAGCTTCATCATCTGCTGGGCCGGCTTCCCCTCGAGGACCACCGAGTTCTGCGGCAGCATCGCCACCTGCGCCGACGCCGGCTCGACCCCGAGGGCCCGGACCGCGGCGGCGACCGCGTCGAACGACTCCGGCGCGCTGATGATCTCCCAGTGGCTGCCGTCGTCGCGCAGATCGTCGGCGCCGGCGTCGAGGGCCGCGGTCATCAGCGTCTCTTCGTCGACCGCCTCCCGGTCCACCAGCACGTAGCCCCGCTTGTCGAAGAGCCAAGCCACGCTGTTGGTCGAACCGAGATTGCCGCCGTGCTTGGTCAGCAGGTGGCGGACCTCGCCGACGGCGCGGTTCTTGTTGTCGGTCAGCACCTCGACCATCAGGGCGACGCCGCCGGGGCCGTAGCCCTCGTAGGTCACTTCCTCGTAGCTGACGCCCGGCTCCTCGCCGGTCCCGCGCCGGATGGCCCGCTTGATGTTGTCGGCGGGCATGTTGGCGGCCTTGGCGTCGGCGATGACCGTCCTCAGGCGCGGGTTGCTGTCGGGGTCGCCGCCGCCGTCGCGCGCGGCGACCGTCAGCTCCTTGATGATGCGGGTGAACAGCTTGCCGCGCTTCGCGTCGGCCGCGCCCTTCTTGTGCTTGATCGAATGCCACTTGGAATGGCCGGACATCGGCGAGACTCCGTGAATGCACCAATAGGCAGTAGCGCAGAGTCTACCACGACGCGGGGACCGGCGGGCCGGCCGGAAGCCGGCCGGAGAGCGTCCCCTGCACCGATGCGCACGACCGGCCGGCGGCGGACGGCGGTGTATCATGGGGCGCCGTCGCCACCCCCAAGCCCCATGCCGGACTGGGCGCCCAACCCGCACCCGTTCCTCGTCCACTTCCCGATCGCGCTCCTCGCCGCGGCCGCCGCCGCCGACCTGCTGAGCCTGCTCCGGCCGGCCCGGCCGGCCATCCGCGAGGCCGCCACCTGGCTCTACTGCGCGGGGGCGTTCACCGCGATGGCGGCCTACTTCAGCGGGCTCAGCGCGGCCGCGGCGGTCCGGGTCACCCCCGAGGCCGATCTCGCGGTCACGGCCCACTTCGCGTGGGCCGACCGCACGACGTGGTTCTTCGTCTTCTTCGCGTCGCTGCGACTCGCGATGTCCTACATCTGGCGCACGACGGCCCGCTGGGCCCTCGCGTCGTCCTGCGCGCTCGCCCTCGTCGGACTCGTCCTCCTGGCCGCGACCGCCCTGCACGGCGGCCGGCTCGTGTTCCGGTACGGGCTCGGGGTCGAGTCCGTCCCCCCCGCCGGAGCACCCTGGACCATGCCCGGCCGGGCGCCGGCGGGGACCGGCGAGCCCGACCCGCGGGTCCCCTGAAGGCCACGGCGACCACGCACGGAACGGCAGCGCGCGGCGCGAGCCCCGCCGTCTCAGGGTTCCTGGGTCTCGAGCCGGTGGGCCATGGGAATGAAGACGATGCCGTTGACGGTGCGCTCGGGTCCGGTCTGGCGGAACCCCAGGCGCTCGTAGGCGGGGACGCCGAAACGGGAGGAGTTGACGGTCACCCGGTCGAGGCCCGGCTTGGCGGGGCGGGCGGTGGCCAGCGCGCGCTCGAGCAGCTCGCGCGCGACGCCGTGCCGCTGGTGCCGGGTGTCGACGAACAGCAGCGACACGTGGTCGTTGTCGCGCAGGTCGATGACGCCCGCGGGCTCCTCGCCCGCCATCGCCACCAGCAGCAGGTGGTTGGACCGCATCCGCTCGACGAGGGCCGCCGGCTCCACGTGGCGCAGGAACTCGGCCCGGCCCTCCTCGGTGTACTCCGGCCCGATGAACTCGCTGAACGACTCGGCGATCAACCGCGACACCGCTTCGGCGTCGGCCGGCTCCATGGGGCGGTAGACGATCGGGCTGGGCATCGTTTCGGGCGTCGGCCGGCCGGGCTCGCGCCGGCGGCCGGACCGCGCAACCGCCTCAGCGGCGGTCGCCGAGCGTCCTCAGGTAGTTGACGACGTGCCAGATGTCCTCGTCGTCGAGCCGTTCCGCGTAGGGCTGCATGTCGGCCGTCACCCCTTCCTTGATGACGCGGAAGAGATCCCCGTCGCGCGAGCCGTGCAGCCACACGTCGTCGGTGAAGTCCGGGATGTCGCCGCCCGCGTGGGCCATGTCGCCGTCGCCGAGGCCGGTGTTGCCGTGGCACTCGCGGCACATGAACACGTACCACTGCCGGCCGGTGGCGACGGAATCGGCAGTCGCGGGCACGGGGTTCTCCAGCACCTGCCCCTCGGTCTGCCCGTGGGGTTCGGGCGGGTGGAGCGGCTGCGCGGGCGCGGCCGCGGTGAGGACGCCGGCGGTCGCGGCGGCGAGCCATCCCAGGCATGCGAATCGGGTCATGAGCTGGATTCTCCGATAGCCGGCTCACCGGTCGCGGACGGCCCGCGAAGGCCCCGCGGCCGGCAACCGGCGGGTGCCCGGCGGCGAGGCCGAGCCTCGGGGCGACCGCCGGGCTCCGGCGGCCCCGGGGTGACAGCCCCTTTGCGTTCGAGGGCGCGCGGCACCCCGCCTCGGCGACCGCCGGGGGCCATCCGGGCGGTTGCGAGGCGGAGTTCCACGACGGGCCACCGGCTCATTCTTCCGGTACGGCGAAGTTCGTCCAGAGGTACTCCGGCCGGTACTCCTGGAGATACAGAAAGATCTCGTGTACGAGGTTGACGACCCGATTCACCCCATAGTCGTGGAAGTTTCGCGTCGCGACGAGCTCGACGGACACGGCACCCCCCGCGGCGAAGCAGCGGACCCGGGCGCGGCGCCGGTCGACCCGCCGGTGCCCGGGCAGGCGGGTCGACGCCCGCCCCGCCACGAACGCTTCGAGGTCCGAGTACAGGGCCGATCCGGCCGCAACGTCGGGCAGCAGCGCCCGGAAGACGAAGGTCCCGCTCGCCGGCGTGTAGTCGAGCGTCAGCGGCTCCGTCCCCAGCCAGGAGAAGCGGAACCGGTGCCGCCCCGCCACCGGCCGGCCCTCGCTGAACCCGCTGAAGACCCGCCGATCGGCGTAGGCCTGCAACTGCTGCCGCACGACCGCCAGCGACTGCTCCGGCGTCCTCCGGACCCGCCGCTTCTCCGCGCCCACGCCGGCCGGATCGGATGCCGCCGCCTCGGTCCCGCGGGGCCGCGCACGCAACCGCGAACCGCCGCGCCCGGATTCCCGCGCCACGTCCCTAGTGGTAGTACGACATCACCCCCGGCTCGATCTTGCCGAGGAAGCCCGGCGCGTACTGGTCGCGCAGCCAGAACTCCTTCTTCGCCTGGACGTTGATCACCGACGGGCGGCTCTCGTCGAGGGCGACCTGATAGGCGCGCTCGAGGGCGGGTCGGAACTCCGACGGCCGGGTGACGTACTCGCCGTGCGCGCCGAGGGCCTCGCCCATCCTGTCGTAGCGCAGGTTCTCCTGGAACAGGTGCACCGGCAGCCCCACCCGGTTGTTGCGCTGCCCCTGCCACGTGCCCCAGGCGTTGTTGTTGTAGACGACGATGACCGCCGGCATGCGGTACTTCGACAGCGTCTCCATCTCCATGCCGGTATACCCGAACCCCGCGTCCCCGGTGACGGCGATGACCGGATGCCCCTGGTAGGCGGCCTGGGGGCCGGTGCCCTGCCGGACCGCGGCGGCCACGCCGACGGTGTAGCCGACGTCGGGGCCGATGGCGCCGTACTGGTACGCGCCGTTCATGATCTGCCCGGGGCGGAACGCCCGGAAGTACCGCCGGGTGTAGCGGGCGATGCCGTAGCCCCCCTGCACGAGGGTGGTGCGGTCCGGGGGCAGCCCGCCGCGGTGGACGAAGTCGGCCAGCTCCTTCCCGATGACGGCGGGATGCACCGCGTCGTCGTAGCCGAGCCCGGTCCGGTAGTACTCGTCGTTCTGGGCCTCGAACTGCGCCCGGGCCTCCGCCACCTCCGCCACCCACGCGTCGTGGCGCATGCGGGAGACGCCGTCGGCGAGGGCCTCGAGGGCCGCCCGCTCATCGCTGACGATGCCGAGGTCGATGGGCAGGTTGCGGCCAATGTCCTCGGCGCAGGGGTCGATGCGGATGTAGCGCGTATCCGGCCCGAAGGCGAACTCGCCCAGGGTCGGCATGCAGTACTGGCCGACGAGCAGGACGAGGTCGGCGCTCGCCAGCGCCCGCGGCGCGGTGTCCGCCGACAGCTCGTGGTCGGCGGGGAACTGCCCCTTCGTGGCGCCCGACTCGACCACCGGGATGTGGGCCCGCTCGGCGAGCCGGCGCAGCGCGTCCCAGGCCCGGCTGTGGAAGACGCCGTTGCTCGAGACGATGATGGGCCGCTCGGCCTCGGCGAGCATCGCGACGGCCCGGTCGATGGCCCGAGGGTCGGGATGAGGCCGGGTCTCGGTGCGGTACTGCGCCTTGTCGAAGTAGTACTCGATCTCGCTCGGGTCGCGGAACCGGGCGTTGGCGATCTCGGCCGGAAAGTCGAGGTGGACCGGCTTGGGCACGCCGCTGCGGAGCTGCCGGAACGCGTAGCCGGCGTACTCGTGGATGCGGGCCGGCGTGATCATCCGCTTGCCGTACTTGCGCATGCCCTCGGTCGTCGGCTGCTGGTAGGCGTCCTGGATGCCGCGCTCGGTGTCCTCCGCGAAGATCGTCTTGTTGCTGGCGAGGACCAGGATCGGGGACCGCGCCGAGTTGGCGGCGGCGATGCCGCAGATCATGTCGGTGAAGCCCGGGCCCTCGGTCCCCGACGTCGCCG
Source organism: Vicinamibacterales bacterium (assembly GCA_965261285.1). Lineage (GTDB taxonomy): Bacteria > Acidobacteriota > Vicinamibacteria > Vicinamibacterales > UBA8438 > JAJEEA01. Next base: position 5,009,593 of record OZ253457.1, read on the forward strand.
CGATCTCCCCGGTGACCCGGGTGAACGCGTCGGCGGCGTGGCACATGGCCCCCTCGTGCCGGCCCCCGTAGGTGGGGATGCCGGTGTCCGACATCGAGTGCACCACCGAGTAGTTGCCGGGGCAGCAGAACAGGGCCGCCACCCCTTCCGCCTTGCAGGCGCGGGCGAACACCTGGGCGCCGGTCATGGGGAAGTCGACCTCGGGCAGCGCCGCGTGCTTCGCCGTCTCGAACTCGGCCGGCACCGTGATCGGGCTCACGTCCTCCTCGGCCGCCGAGGCCAGCGCCGTCGTGCCGCCCCCGACCGTGGCCGCCCCGGCCCCGAGCACCGCCTGCTTCATGAACCGCCGCCGCGAGCTACCCTGGCCAGCACGTTTCATCGTTCGCTCCTGAGTTGAGTTCCCCTCACGGACGCCGGGTCCACAGAGAATGGCACGCTGGCCATCGCCGACGCAAGACCCGCCGACCGGAGACGGTCCCCCGGCCGGTGCCTCGACGGCTAGTCGGCCGCGGCGGCGCCCGCCGCGCGGGCGCAACGGAAGCCCACGTTGCTGGTCTGCCCGGTCTGCGCGAAGGGCAGGCGGACCGACGTGCGGAGGGCGGCCGGGAAGTTCAGCCAGGACCCGCCGCGGGCGATGCGCGCGTAGCCGTCCGCCGCCCCCGGCGGGTCGACGAGCGGCGACGTCGCGTAGTAGTCGTCGTCGAGCCAGCCGTCCACCCACTCCCAGACGTTGCCGGCCATGTCGAAGAGGCCGAAGTCGTTCGGGGGGAACGACGCCACCGGCGCCGTGTTCATCCAGGCGTCGGCCCCGCCGACGGCCCCCGCGCAGCACTGCTCCGCCCCGTAGTTGACGCGGTCGCGGGAGATCGCGTCGCCCCACCCGTAGATCAGGCCCGGCCGGCCCGCCCGCGCCGCGTACTCCCACTGGGCCTCGGTCGGCAGCCGGGCCCCGGCCCACGTGCAGAAGGCGGCCGCGTCGTCCCAGCTCACGAGGACCACCGGGTGGTCCCCGGTCTGCGCGAAGCCCGGCGCGGCGGGGGCGCGATGACCCGTGTCGCGCACGAACCGGAAGTACTGCGCAACCGTCACCTCGGTCGCCATCATCTCGAAGGGCACGGGGAGCCGGACGGGATGACGGGGCCGCTCCATGTCGAGGCAGGCGGGATCGGACTCGACGCACCCCATCTGGAAGCTGCCGGCGGGAATCCGGACCCATCCGAGATCCGGGGGGGCCTGCCCCCCGGCCTCCGCGGATAGCCCGGCCGCCGGCAGGAGGACGAGAGCGACGGCGAGGCCTAGTCGATTGGCGGCCCCCATGTCCCTCAGCTCCGAACCGCGATGCCCATCACCTCGAACCGCGCGCCGCGCAGCAGGGTGCCGCTGCCGAGGAACGCCCGCGCCGGGGGGTCGGCGGTGAAGTAGGTGCGGTAGACGGCGTTGAAGTCGTCGTAGAGGGCGACGTCCGAGCAGAACACCTGCACGCTGACCAGGTCGTCCATGGTCATGCCGGCCTCGGCGAGCACCGCGGCAATCTGGTCGAGCACGATCCGGGCCTCGTCGCCCGCGTCGGCGGGAGGGGCCCCGGTCTCGGGGTCGAGGCCGAGGCGGCCGGCCAGGTACAGGGTGTCCCCGACCTGGATGGCGTCGCTGAACAGCGGGTTCGCCGCGGTCCGGCCCGGCAGGTTCACCGCCCGCCGTCCGTCGTCGGGCTGGGCCGTCACCGTCCCGAGGGCGCCGGCGCCGAGACCGCCGACCACGAGGCCCGCCGCAAAGATGCGCATGTTCTTCGTCAGGTTCATCACGACTCTCCCTCCATGACCAGGACCGTCGATCCCGTCGTCTCTCGCGCCTCCAGCCGGCGGTGCGCCTCGGCCGCGTCCTCGAGCGGCAGGGCGAGGCTCACGTCGACCTTGACGGCGCCGCTCTCGACCACCCCGAACAGCTCGCGGGTGGTCTCCTCGAGCTCCGCCCTCGTCCCGATGTAGCTGGCCAGCGTCGGCCGGGTGAGGAAGAGCGACCCCTTGGCGGCGAGCAGCCCCGGGCTGAACGGCTCCACCGCCCCCGAGGCGTTGCCGTAGCTGACCATCAGCCCCCGCGGCCGCAGGCAGTCGAGCGACGCCGCGAAGGTGTCCTTCCCCACCGAATCGAAGACCACCGGCACGCCCGCCCCGCCCGTCAGCTCCCGGACCCGCTCGACGACGTCCTCGCGGGTGTACACGATGGGGTGGTCGCAGCCATGGGCCCGCGCCAGCTCGGCCTTGGCGTCGCTGCCGACGGTGCCGATGACCGTCGCGCCCAGGTGCTTCGCCCACTGGCAGGCGATGAGCCCGACTCCCCCGGCCGCCGCGTGCAGCAGGATCGTGTCGCCCGGCTTCACGGGGTGGATGCGCCGCACCAGGTACTGCACGGTGCACCCCTTCAGCATCATCGCCGCCGCCTGCCGGTCGCCGACCGCGTCGGGCAGGCGGACGAGGCGCGCGGCGTCGATGACCCGGCGCTCGGTGTACGCGCCCAGGCTCATGCAGTACGCCACGCGGTCGCCGGGCGCGACCTCCGTCACCCCCTCGCCGACCGCCTCGACCACGCCCGCCCCCTCGTTGCCGATGATCGCCGGCCACCCCGGGACCGGGTACAGGCCGGTGCGGTGGTAGACGTCGATGAAGTTCAGCCCGGCCGCCGTCTGGCGGATGAGGGCCTGGCCGGGTCCGGGAGAACCGGGGTCGGTCTCTTCCCACCGCAGCACGTCGGGGCCGCCGTGCTCGTGAATGCGAATCGCTCTCGTCATGTTCTGCTCTCGTCCATCTCGTCCGCTCCGGTCAGGCGTCCGCACGAGCTGCCGCTGCGCTCGTCCGCCTGCTGTCGTCCGCGTCCGCTCGCGGTCTCCCCGCCCCGCGGGCACGACGCGGCTGGGGAATCATACTGCGGTCCGGCCGATTCCACGCGCCGGGGCGCCCGCGGCCGGTCGGTCGGGACCACCGCCGTCCGCTGCGCAGCGGGCGGCGTTCGGGCCCCGACCCGTTCGATCGACGGCACGAGACCCGCCGGCGGACCCCGTCTCCCACCTTCGTCAGGCGCGGACGCCCCGGAGCCGCACCGCGCACTCACCCGCCCTCGGCGCGACGCCGCGCTCCAACCGCGCCGGTGTTGGCGGACCCCCGTCTCCCACCTTCGTCAGGCGCGGACGCCCGGAGCCGCACCGCGCACTCACCCGCGCTCGGCGCGACGCCGCGCTCCAACCGCGCCGGGTGCTGGCCTTGCGGGCCGCCGGTCGGGTACGATGCGGCCACGGCATTGCGCCGGCGACGCCCGCCGGCCCGGAAACCACGAAGAGAGTCGCAATCCGGTGACCACTCATTCGGCGTTCGACACCGCCGCCTCGACCCGGCCGCAATCCGCCTTCGACACCCAGGCCCCGCCCGACCCGGCCCTGGTGGCCGACTGCGTGCACTGCGGGTTCTGCCTGCCGACCTGCCCCACCTACATGCTGTGGGGCCGGGAGACCGACTCGCCGCGGGGCCGCATCGTGCTGATCAAGGGCGGCCTCGAGGGCGAGACGGCCGTCACCGACCGCTTCGCCCGCCACTTCGACACCTGCCTCGGGTGCATGGCGTGCCTCACCGCCTGTCCCTCCGGGGTGCAGTACGACAAGCTGCTCGAGGCCACCCGCCCGCAGATCGAGCGGAGGGTCGCCCGGTCCTGGGCGGACCGGCTGTTCCGGCGGCTGGTCTTCTCGCTGTTCCCCTACCCCGGGCGCCTGCGCCTGGGCATCGGCAAGCTGTGGGCGTATCAGCGGTCGGGGCTGCAGCGGCTGGTCCGCGCGAGCGGGCTGCTGAACCTGCTGCCGGCCCGCCTGCGCGCGATGGAGGCGCTGCTGCCCCCGGTCTCGTTGAGCGCCGGCTGGACGCGGGTGCCGGCCCGGGTGCCCGCGGAGGGTACGCCGCGTCGCCGGGTCGGCCTGCTCCTCGGCTGCGTGCAGCGGGTCTTCTTCGACGAGGTCAACCGCGCGACGATCCGGGTGCTGGCGGCGGAGGGGTGCGAGGTCGTGGTTCCCCGCGCCCAGGGGTGCTGCGGCGCCCTGATGCTCCACGCCGGCCTCGACGGGGACGCGGCGGACATGGCGCGGCGGTTCATCGACGCCTTCGAGGCCGAGGCGGCCGATGTCGACACCCTCGTCATCAACGCCGCCGGCTGCGGGTCGACGCTGAAGGAGTACGGCCATCTGCTGCGCGACGACCCGGTCTACGCGGAGCGCGCCCGCGCCCTCGCGGACAAGTGCAAGGACATCTCCGAGGTGCTCGACGAGCTCGAGCCCCGGGCGCCGCGGCACCCCCTGCCGCTCAGGGTCGCCTACCACGACGCCTGTCACCTGCAGCATGCCCAGGGGGTGAGCCGGGAGCCGAGGCGCGTGCTCGGCGCGATTCCCGACCTCACCGTGTGCGAGGTCCCCGAGGCCGGCATCTGCTGCGGCTCGGCCGGCATCTACAACCTGGTCGAGCCCGAGGCGGCGGGCGAGCTGGGAGACCGCAAGGCACGCAACATCCGGAGCACCGGCGCGGAGGCCGTCGTGTCGAGCAACCCCGGCTGCCTGCTGCAGATCGCGAACCGTCTCGAGGCGTCCGGGCACCGTCCGCCCACCTACCACCTCGTCGAGCTCGTGGACGCCTCCATCCGCGGCGCATCCCTGCCGTCCTGACCCGGCCCGCAAACCGTCGCCGGCGGCTCTCCTTGGCGCCCGACCACCCTCCAGGCTCTGCCGTTCCACGGCGCAGATTCCTGGGCGATCGGACGCGACGGCGGCCTGCGCCGTCCGCGCCCCGTCGGGTTGCGGGAGGACGTCGGAGGGAAGGGGCCCGGCCGGCTCTCGTCGTGAAGCCCGAAGAGCTCTGCCAGGGCCGTACCGGCCGGGCCAAGGCCCTCGCACCTTCCGCAATCGGGTACCAGTTGGACACCGGTTCGCGGGTTTTGCCTCCGGGGCGAGGGCATCCGAGACCGTCCGCGGCGACAGTCCCCGCTGCGTTCGATGGGCGACGCCGTCGCGCCTCGGCGAGCTAGAGGCCGCCGGGGCCGCGGCCCGGATTGAGGATGCGGCCGGGGTCGAACCCGCGCTTGACCTGCTGCATCAGGGGGAAACCGTCGCCGAGCGGTCCCCACACGTCGACGAGGCTTCGCAGCTCTCCCTCGGCCTGCCGGATGACCGCGCTGCCGCGGCCGGGGTCGACGCGCCCGCGCAGGGCGCGCACGAGCGACGCCTGGGCGGGCACGGGACCGGCGAGACGGAGATACAGCACGCCGAGACCCGCCCGGCCGATCATCGCGCAGTCGAGCGACTGCGCGCGCGCCGCCCCGTCGAGCCACGCCAGGGTGGCCGACAGGTCGCTCGGCAGGACCACGAGCTTGACGATGGTCCCCTCGCCCCCGAACACCCGGGCCTCGTGGCGGCGCCACGCCTCGGCCTCGTCGGCCTCCGCCAGCACGTCGGCGGCGCCGCCGGCGTCGCGGGCCAGGGCCGCCGCCTGCTCGGCCTGCTCGGCCGCCACCGTCGCGGCCGACTCGAACCGGACGAGCATCGCGGCCGGCGGCCACGCCAGCTCCACCGCGGTCGGGGTCGACCCGTGGGCGAGCAGCGCGGCCGCGACGTTGCCGATCTGCCCGGCGTCCGACAGCGTCACACGCACCGTACGCGACGCCTCGGTCGCCGGGGCCAGCTTGAAGGTGGCGGTGAGGATGACCCCGAGACAGCCGAACGACCCCGTCAGCAAGCGGGCGAGGTCGTAGCCCGCGACGTTCTTCACCACGATGCCGCCGCTCTTCGCGGTGACCCCGTCGGCCCGGGCCAGGGTCATGCCGATGATGAGGTCGCGCGGGGCCCCGTGGCGCTGCCGCCGCGGCCCGCTGTCGTTCGCGGCCACGATGCCGCCGATGGTCGCCCGCTCGGCGTGGGGCGCGTCGAGGGGGAGCCACTGGCGGTGGGCGGCGAGCGCCGCGTTCACGTCGGCCAGCACCGCGCCGGCCTGCACGGTGGCGGTCAGGTCGCCGTGCCGGTGCGCCTCGACGGCGTCGAGGCCGCGGGTCGAGAGCACCACGTCGATCGAGCCCGCCGGGGCGCCCCAGCCCAGCTTGGTCCCCCCGCCGCGAACCACGACCGAACGCCCGTGCTCCGAGGCCCATCCCACCACCGCGGCCGCCGCCTCGGGCGTGCCCGGCTCGGCGACGACCCCGGGCACCACGCCGTCGACCGCGTCACCGTCGGCGCCGGCCCGGGCCACCGCCCCGCCGGCACAAGCATCGATCTGTCCGATCAGCGCGTCGCGCAGCCCCACGACCTCGGTCATGACATCTCCGGAAGGCGGCGGCGAAGGGCCCGCCTACAGCCGCTGGGCCACCCCCGCTACCTCCGCCGGATGGGCGCGGTAGGGCCCGGGCACCTCACCGCACAGCCGGGGGGTCGGCAGCAGCTTGTCGGGGTTGCAGATGTCCGCCGGGTCGAACGCGCGGCGCAGCAGCCGCATCGTCGCCAGGTCCGCCTCGTCGAACATCTTCGGCATGTGGCAGGCCTTGTCGGCCCCGATGCCGTGCTCGCCCGTCAGCGACCCACCGGCGTCGAGGCAGTAGGAGAGGATCTCGGTGGCGACCTCCTCGGCCAGCTCCGCCTGCCCCTCCACCGCGTCGTCGTAGCAGACCAGGGGGTGCAGGTTGCCGTCGCCGGCGTGGAAGACGTTGCCGATGGTGAGCCCCGACCGCTTCTCGAGGTCGCGGATGCGGCGCAGCACCTCGGGGAGCGTGCTGCGGGGAATCACCCCGTCCTGCACGTAGTAGCTGGGGGCGACGCGCCCCATCGCCGCGAAGGCCGCCTTGCGGCCCCGCCAGATGCGGGCGCGCTGGTCCTCGTCGCGCGCGACCTGCACCCCCCAGCCCCGGTTCCGGTCGCAGATCGCCTCGATCTGCTCGAACTGCGCGGCCACCTCCGGCTCCGGGCCGTCGAGCTCGACGATGAGCACCGCCTCGGCGTCCGGGAAGCCGGGGCTCACCGCGGCCTCGGCGGCGCGGATCGTGGTGCGGTCCATCATCTCGATGGCGGCGGGGATGATGCCGGCGGCGATGACGTCGGAGACCGCGTTGCCCGCCGCGTCGGTCGAATCGAACGCGGCGAGCAGGGTGCGGACCGACTCGGGACGCCGCAGCAGCCGGAGAATCACCTTCGTGACCACGGCCAGCGTCCCCTCCGACCCCACCAGCACCCCGAGGAGATCGAGGCCGGGGCTGTCGGGCGCCGGACCGCCGAGATGGACCATCTCGCCGTCGGGCAGCACCGCCTCGACCCCGACCACGTGGTGCACGGTGAAGCCGTACTTGAGGCAGTGGGCGCCCCCGGAGTTCTCGGCGACGTTGCCGCCGATCGAGCAGATGACCTGGCTCGACGGGTCGGGCGCATAGTAGTAGCCGTCGGGGGCCACCCGGCGGGTGACCTCCAGGTTCATGATGCCCGGCTCGACCGTGATCCGCCGGTTCGGGATGTCGACGTCGAGCACCCGGTTCATGCGGGTCATGACGATGAGCACCCCGTCGGGATGCGGCAGGGCGCCGGCCGAGAGCCCCGTGCCCTGCCCCCGCGCCACGAAGGGGACGCGGTCGCGGTGGCAGAGCCGCACCACCGCCTGCACCTGCTCCGCCGTCTCCGGCAGCACCGCCGCGCGGGGGCGCGAGCGGTGCGAGACCAGCCCGTCCGACTCGTAGGTCGACAGCTCGCCCTCGTCGCGGACGAGGCCGTCGGGCCCGACGATCCGCTCGAGCTCGGCCAGGAACTGCGCATTCACGGGCATGACAACGGGCCTCCTCCGCGGCCGCCGGCCGGTCACGGCCTGGCGTACTGGTCGATGACGTTCTCGATGGCGCGGCTGCAGACCCGGCAGAAGCCGACCGGATTGCGGGTGAACATGATGCAGTCGACCTCGGAGCGGTAGAGCCCCGTCGGCTCGTAGGACGCCCCTTCGAACGCCCCGACCCGACCCGCGTACCGCATGCCTCCGAGCAGCGCCGTCTCCCGCTCCAGTTGCTCGGTGAACAGCCGGTCCATCACCGTCTCGGCCGCGCCCTCGGCCCGCAGCGCGCCGCGGCGCCGCTGGGCCTCGACGCTGCCCGCCTCGAACGCCGCCTTGTCCCACGGCGTCGGCAACGGCGTGTCCGGCTCGATGAGGCCGCCCCACTTGACCCGCTCGGGATCGTGCAGGGCGGTGACGTTCGGCTCCCACGGCTCGGGATGGAACGCGGCGCCGGTCTCGTAGGCGACGTCCGAGGTGTAGTACTCGTCGGCGAGCCCCGCGAAGTGGTGGCCGAACTCGTGGATGAACACGTACTCGGCGAACCCGGTGTCGGCCGCCGCCGTGGCCTGGAAGTTGAAGATGCCGCCGCCCCCGTACTGCTCGTCGTTGACGAGAATCTCGATGAACTCGTAGGGCGCGGCCGAGGCGGCGTCCCGGAGGGCCCGGTTGTCGTGGGTGAGGACGTAGCGCTCGGAATCGAAGATGTTGTACTGGGCCGACAACGGGGTGCGGCGGAACTCGCCCGCCCGCGGGCGGGTCACCCCGGACTCGGCCGACGGCAGGTCGAGGCCCCACACGTTGAAGTCGCTCTTCCGGCTGCGGAACGGCTCCTCCTCGAACAGGGCGTTCACGAGGCGGGTCGCGTCGGCGTGGAACTTGGGAATCTCGGCCGCCGTGTATCCCTCGCCGATCACGAGCAGATCGACCTTCTCGGATGGCGGGCCGCTCTCGAAGAGGGGCCACACCTCGCCGGCAGGCTCCCGATCCGCGGGGTTGACGAACCGCGAGGCGGGATCGACGACGGTGGACCAGAGCTCGCGGAAGCTGTTGTCCGCGTTCCGGCCCTTGAGCACGACCTGGACGGGGGCCTTCGGCCACGGAAACCGCAGCGATTCGTGGAAGCTGCGGTGCACCTCGCGGTACTCCGGCGTGGTCTCCCACTCGCCGTAGATGGACGCGAAGCCACGGGAGTACAGGACCCCGTTGGTCCGCCGGTCGATCACCTCGAACCGGTACTTCCCCAGATTGAGGTCGTCGAGGAGCCGCGTCCGGCTGCCCGCCCACGGTCCGTCGGAAACCACCTGGTCGAGGGCGAAGATCTCCTGGCCCAGCCCGCCGGAATGGACGTAGTCCACCCGCATGGTCTTGTCCAGGAACCAGGCGTCGAACCCCGATTGCTGTCCGGTCAACGCGTCGCCGCGGGCCGCGACGACCGCCACGAGGAGGAGACAGGTACGCACGCGCATCATGCGCCAATTCTAGCGGAATCCGCGACTCGATGGGGCCGCCCGGCTCCGCCCTCGAGCCTGCCCCTCTCCATCGTCGGCAAGCGCATGCGACCGGCCCCGTCGTCGGCCGCCGCCCGCCCGGCTCCCCGCCGGACTGCTAGAATTGACGGCGTCCGCACCGCCGCCGCCCCGGGCGCGGCCCGCGAGACCCGGCATCGCCTCCGGGCCGGCGAATCACCGGCCTGCTCCGACCCCACGCCGGAGACCCGCGCATGACCACTCCGCCTTCTCCGCCTCCGCCCGACGCCGACCCCGTCGCCAACAAGCACACCGCCATCGGCGTCTGCCTCAACCTCCTGCTGCTCGGCCTCATCGCCTACGGGTACGTCGGATCCGAGGACTACAAGTGGGCCTGGGTACTCGTCGGCATCCCCATCGCCGTCGTGACCCTGCGCTACGCCTGGCACCTCCTGACGTCGCGCTCCTGACCCCCGCCCGAAAGCCGCGCCCCCGCAGCCGTGCCCGCCCCGCTCTCCGCCGTCGGCCGGACGCTTGGGACCCTGACCGGAATCACCTTGCGGCGTGCCGGGCGCGCAAGGCCGCAAACGCGGACCGCGTCCCGGCGCGGTCGGCAATCGAAGTCGACTCCTGTCCTTGACGCGAGGCCGAGCCCACGCCGTCCGCGGGGCCTCTCAGTCCGACACTGCGAGCTCCCCCGGCACGATCGGACGCGTTCGCGGCAGCTTGCCGCGGTAGGACAGCCACCCCACCAACGCGAGAATGCCCACGAAGGCGCCGAGCTTCACGACGTCGCCCGCGCGCCCGGGCGGCAGCCCCCGCCACAGGCCCCACAGCACCGGCTGCGCGATGCACATCGCCCACACCGATCCGTAGAAGTACCGCCGCTCGTGCCCCTCTCCCTTCGTCGACGGCTTCACCCGCGGCAGGCGCCCCCACGCTCCCAGCGCCCACACCGCGCCCGCCAGCGGGAAGTACGCCGCCTCGTACATCTGCCGCACGCTCCACACCCCCGTCACCACCGCCGCCACGAGCCCCGCCAGGTTCAGCACCCCGAACGACAGAACCGCGCTCCATGCGCACGTGTAGCACACCCGCCTGTACAGCGGATTCGGACGATCTTCCGTGAATCGGATGATGTACGGCCGCGGCTCGCACCCGGGCAGCCGGCCCCGGACCCCCGCGATGCCCGTGCCCGCCACCACCGCGCCCAGCCACAACGCCATCCGCCAGTCGAATCCCCGGTCGAACAGGTCCAGCGTCAGCGGTCCCGGCAGGATGAAGAACACGAAGACCCAGATCGGCCAGTGGTTGAACCGATAGTAGACCTTGTTGCGCTGCCGGATCTTCCGCTCTCCCGCCAGCTCGACCGGAATCCCGCTCCCGTCCGCCCGCCGCGTCGCTTCTCTCGTCACGTCCCTCACGTCGCTTCCGCGCCGCCCCCGCAACTGCTCCCGTCCTCCCCGCGGGGCGCCGTTCCGAGGCCGAGCCCCCGCCCCCCTCGTGGCCCCGCGCCCTCGTCCGTACATGCCAACGCCCGGGGCCGCACGCGGCCCCGGGCGTTACCGAAAAAATCCCGGCAGTGACCTACTCTCCCACACGGTTTCCCGTGCAGTACCATCGGCGGTAGAGGGCTTAACGGCCGTGTTCGGCATGGGAACGGGTGTGACCCCTCTCCTATCGCCACCGGGAAACGCAGGGGACCCCGCCGACCGGGCCCCGTCTGTCAAAGAACCGACGAACGCTGGACCCCGGACATACGCCGGGCGCCCAGCTACAACTGAATATCCTGCAAACGGCAGCTTCTCCCGCCCCCAACACAGTGCGGAATGAGAATAAGGTCAAGCCTCACGGCTGATTAGTACCAGTCAGCTCAAGCCCTCGCGGGCCTTACACACCTGGCCTATCACCTGGTCATCTTCCAGGAGCCTTCAGGAGCCGAAGCTCGGGGAGATCTCATCTTGGGGAGGGTTTCACGCTTAGATGCTTTCAGCATTTCTCCCTTCCGAACGTAGCTACCCAGCGCTGCCGCTGGCGCGACAACTGGTACACCAGAGGTCCGTCCATCCCGGTCCTCTCGTACTAGGGACAGCCCCCCTCAAATCTCCTGCGCCCGTGGCAGATAGGGACCGAACTGTCTCGCGACGTTCTAAACCCAGCTCACGTACCGCTTTAATCGGCGAACAGCCGAACCCTTGGAACCTGCTACAGCTCCAGGATGCGATGAGCCGACATCGAGGTGCCAAACCTTGGCGTCGATGTGAACTCTTGGCCAAGATAAGCCTGTTATCCCCGGCGTACCTTTTATCCGTTGAGCGATGGCCCTTCCATGCGGAACCACCGGATCACTAAGGCCTGGTTTCCCACCTGCTCGACTTGTAGGTCTCGCAGTCAAGCTCGCTTCTGCCTTTGCACTCTCCGGCTGATTTCCAAACAGCCTGAGCGAACCTTCGCGCGCCTCCGTTACATTTTGGGAGGCGACCGCCCCAGTCAAACTACCCGCCTAGCAATGTCCCTGCTCTGGATGACAGAGCGAGGTTAGGGCGCCAGAGTGCTAAGGGTGGTATCTCACCGTTGACTCCCCGGACCCCAAGAGGCCCGGTTCGACGTCTCCCACCTATCCTGCGCATAACACGCCAGCACTCACTACTAAGTTGTAGTAAAGGTGCACGGGGTCTTTCCGTCTAGCCACGGGCAACCGGCGTCTTCACCGGTACCACAAATTCGCAGTGCCCCTCGTAGAGACAGCGCCCAGATCGTTGCGCCATTCGTGCAGGTCGGAACTTACCCGACAAGGAATTTCGCTACCTTAGGACCGTTATAGTTACGGCCGCCGTTTACCGGGGCTTCAGTTCAGAGCTTCACCTTGCGGCTAACCCCTCCCTTTAACCTTCCGGCACCGGGCAGGCGTCAGACCCTATACGTCGTTTTCGACTTGGCAGAGTCCTGTGTTTTTAGTAAACAGTCGCCTGGGCCTCTTAACTGCAACTCCTTCGCGCTCAGCGGGCTCGCCGCATCACGCTAATGGAGCACCCCTTCTTCCGAAGTTACGGGGCGAGTTTGCCGAGTTCCTTTACGAGGGTTCACACTCGCGCCTGAGGATTTTCTCCTCGCCTACCTGTGTCGGTTTGCGGTACGGGTACCCGAGAGACTCCTTAGAGGCTTTTCTCGGCAGCGTGGCGTCACCCACTTTGCGGCCTTGCGGCCTCGCCATGGCACCTCAGGGTGTCGCGACCCGCCGGATTTGCCTGGCGGATCCCCCTACATGCCTGAACCTACACATCCAATCGTAGGCTGGGCTAGCCTCCTGCGTCCCCCCATCGTAATAACGTCTCTCAGGTAGTTCAGGAATGTTGACCTGATATCCATCCGCTACGCCTTTCGGCCTCACGTTAGGACCCGACTAACCCTGAGCGGACGAACCTTCCTCAGGAAACCTTAGGCTTTCGGCGGAGAGGATTCTCACCTCTCTTATCGCTACTTATGCCGGCAGGGTCACTTCTCTGCGCTCCACCAGTCCTTTCGGTCTGACTTCTCTGCCCAGAGAACGCTCCTCTACCAGAGCCGCCCCCCGCAGGGAGCGGCAATCTACGGCTTCGGTACTGTGCTTGAGCCCCGTTACATTGTCGGCCCAGAGCCGCTTGACCAGTGAGCTATTACGCTTTCTTTCAAGGATGGCTGCTTCTAAGCCAACCTCCTGGTTGTCTCGGCGTCTCCAGATCCTTTCCCACTTAGCACAGATTTGGGGACCTTAGCCGGTAGTCTGGGCTGTTTCCCTCTCGACAATGAAGCTTAGCCCCCACTGTCTGACTCCCGGGATATGAGTCGCTGGCATTCGAAGTTTGGTTGGATTCAGTAAGCTTGTGGGCCCCCTAGTCCATCCAGTGCTCTACCACCAGCGCCAACCTCCCGAGGCTAGCCCTAAAGCTATTTCGAGGAGAACGGGCCATCACGAGGTTTGATTAGCCTTTCACCCCTACCCTCAGCTCATCCAAACCGTTTTCAACCGATATTGGTTCGGGCCTCCACGCGGTGTTACCCGCGCTTCACCCTGGCCAAGGGTAGATCACCTCGTTTCGCGTCTACTCCCAGCGACTGAACGCCCTGTTCAGACTCGCTTTCGCTGCGGCTCGCTCAAATGCTTAACCTCGCCACTGAGAGTAACTAGCCGGCTCATTATGCAAAAGGCACGCGGTCAGGCATTCCGGCGCCGAAGCGCCAGCATAGCCCTCCCACTGCTTGTAGGCATACGGTTTCAGGTACTGTTTCACTCCCCTAGCAGGGGTTCTTTTCACCTTTCCCTCACGGTACTGGTTCACTATCGGTCGCCAGGGAGTATTTAGCCTTGCGAGATGGTCCTCGCAGATTCTCACGGGATTCCACGTGTCCCGCGATACTCAGGAACCTACCCAGCGAGCCAGCACGCTTTCGTCTACGGGGCTCTCACCCTCCATGGCCGGTCGTTCCAGACCGTTCGACTAACGCGCTGGTTTGTGACTCGCCGACCCGAAGGTCCGGCAGGCCCTACAACCCCGCCGTGCATGCACGACGGTTTGGGCTGGTCCGCGTTCGCTCGCCGCTACTAGCGGAATCACTGTTGTTTTCTGTTCCTGCAGGTACTGAGATGGTTCACTTCCCTGCGTTGTCCTCCATGGCCTATGTATTCAGCCATGGATACCTCGGTATTAACCGAGGTGGGTTTCCCCATTCGGAAATCTCCGGGTCAACGCCTGTTTGCGGCTCACCGAAGCTTATCGCAGCTTGCCACGTCCTTCATCGACTCCTGGCGCCAAGGCATCCACCGTACGCCCTTAGTAGCTTGACCTTCAACCCTCGGAACCGGCGCCGTCCGCGCTTCGAGCCGGAACGAACCCGACATGAAGAGCACGACGCCGCCGGACCGCTTGACACACTGCGTGTGTGGTCGGAAAAAACTACCGTTTGCAGGATATTCAGTTGTCAAAGAGCCGGCTGAGGGAAGCCCGGCGCGTATCGCCGTCCCGCCCGTCGAGCCGCCGAATCCGCGGAGCCGACCGCGACCGACCTCGTTCCGCCGGCCGCCCGCCCCGCCGGAGCGATCCTGGTGGAGAATACCGGGCTCGAACCGGCGACCTCCTGGTTGCAAACCAGGCGCTCTCCCAGCTGAGCTAATTCCCCTGAGAACCTGTCGCTGCCGGCTCCGCCGCGGTCGACGGCCGTTCCGTTCGGCCCGCCGCGCTGCCGACTCAGCCCAGAACTGGTGGGCCTGGGTAGATTCGAACTACCGACCCCACGCTTATCAAGCGTGTGCTCTAACCAGCTGAGCTACAGGCCCTCCGTCGAAAGACACCGCATGATGTCGCCGCCGGCCCCGGGCCGACACGCCACCGACATGCCGATTCTCTCAAAACTGGACAGGACGACGCACGCTCCCACGTCCCCGAACCCGACCTTCGGGGGCGCGACGCCACCTCGCCTCGAGGGCGAGGATGAAACGTGATCGAGCATCAGATCGATCTGAGGATGCCGGAAACGACCCAGCGCCGATCCGGATTCTCTAGAAAGGAGGTGATCCAGCCGCAGGTTCTCCTACAGCTACCTTGTTACGACTTCACCCCAATCACTAACCATACCTTAGGCGCTTGCCTCCCTTGCGGGTTGGCTCGGCGACTTCTAGTACAGCCAGCTTTCGTGATGTGACGGGCGGTGTGTACAAGGCCCGGGAACGTATTCACCGCGGCATGCTGATCCGCGATTACTAGCGATTCCAGCTTCATGCAGGCGGGTTGCAGCCTGCAATCCGAACTGAGACCGGCTTTTTGCGATTGGCTCCCCCTCGCGGGTTCGCGACGCTCTGTACCGGCCATTGTAGCACGTGTGTAGCCCCGGACATAAAGGCCATGCTGACTTGACGTCATCCCCACCTTCCTCCGGTTTGTCACCGGCAGTCTTCGCAGAGTGCCCAGCCGAACTGATGGCAACAGCGAACAAGGGTTGCGCTCGTTGCGGGACTTAACCCAACATCTCACGACACGAGCTGACGACAGCCATGCAGCACCTCTACGAGTGTCCTTGCGGAAGTCGGCTTTCGCCGATTTTCACTCGCACTTCAAGCCCGGGTAAGGTTCTTCGCGTTGCGTCGAATTAAACCACATGCTCCACCGCTTGTGCGGGCCCCCGTCAATTCCTTTGAGTTTCAGCCTTGCGACCGTACTCCCCAGGCGGAATGCTTAATGCGTTAGCTCCGGCACGGCAGGGATCGATACCCGCCACACCAAGCATTCATCGTTTAGGGCCAGGACTACCGGGGTATCTAATCCCGTTTGCTCCCCTGGCTTTCGCTCCTCAGCGTCAAGACCGGTCCAGGATGCCGCCTTCGCCACCGGTGTTCCTCCAGATATCTACGCATTTCACCGCTACACCTGGAATTCCGCATCCCTCTCCCGGCTTCAAGCCAACCAGTATCGGATGCAGTTCCCCGGTTGAGCCGAGGGATTTCACGTCCGACTTGGCTGGCCGCCTACGAGCCCTTTACGCCCAGTAATTCCGAACAACGCTTGCCCCCCCCGTATTACCGCGGCTGCTGGCACGGAGTTAGCCGGGGCTTCCTTCAGCGGTACCGTCAGGCACACGGGGTATTAACCCGCATGCTGTTCTTCCCGCTTGACAGGAGTTTACAACCCGAAGATCTTCGTCCTCCACGCGGCGTTGCGTCGTCAGGCTTGCGCCCATTGCGAACAATTCCTTACTGCTGCCTCCCGTAGAAGTCTGGGCCGTGTCTCAGTCCCAGTGTGGCCGTCCGCCCTCTCAGGCCGGCTACCGATCGTCGCCTTGGTAGGCCGCTACCCCACCAACAAGCTAATCGGACGCGGGTCCCTCTTCAAGCGCCAGGTCCGAAGATCCCCGGCTTTGATCACCACCCATCCAAGGGCGGGATGTTATGCGGTATTAGCCCCCCTTTCGGAAGGTTATCCCCCACTCGAAGGCAGGTCACCCACGCGATACTCACCCGTTTGCCACTCTACTCGCGGCCCGAAGGCCGCTTTCGCGTACGACTTGCATGTATAAGGCACGCCGCCAGCGTTGATTCTGAGCCAGGATCAAACTCTCAAGTTAAAGGCGTGGCCTCGGGCCGCCCTCGCGGGCCGCCGTCGGACAACTTCAACGAGAGAGCCATGATGGCTCCGTCGTTCAGTCTGAGTGTCAGGCTGATACTCGACGAGTGTGCTTCTCGTCGTCCTATCCAGTTTTCAAAGAACCGACGCCGGCGCGAACCGCTTCGGCCGGCCGTTCCGCCACGGGGTCAGTCCGCAGGGGAACCGTGCAAGATTACCACAACGCACGACCGTGTCAACAACTTTTTTTGCGGGGAGGCCCCGGGACCACCCGGGCGACCCGGCGCTTGCCGACCTGCAGGACGAAGGGGCGGGCGTCGGGCGCGAACCGCACCGCCCGGTCGTGAATGCGCTCGCCGTCGACCCGCACGCTGCCCTGCTCGATGAGCCGCGTGGCGGCGCTGTTCGAGCCGGCGAAGCCCACCTCGACCATCACCGCCGGCAGCGGGGCGCCGTCGGGCGGCAAGGCGACGGACCGCTCTCCCAGCTCCGACGGAAGGGCCCCGCCGCTGAACCGCCGGTCGAACTCGCGCTCGGCCGCCGACGCGGCCTCGGCGGAGTGGAAATCGGCGACGATGCGGCGGCCCAGCGCCTGCTTCGCCCGCTTGGGATGCAGGTCGCCGGCGTCGACCTGCGCCCGCAGGCCCTGGATCTCGGCCGCCGAGAGGTCGGTCAACAGCTCGTACCAGCTCCACATCAGCGTGTCGGAGATCGACATCAGCTTCCCGAACATCTCGTCCGGGGCCTCGGTGATGCCCACGTAGTTGCCGGCCGACTTCGACATCTTCTCGACGCCGTCGAGGCCCACGAGGAGCGGCACCGTCATCACCACCTGCGGCGGCAGCTCGAACGAGGGCATGACGTCGCGGCCCACGTTCAGGTTGAACAGTTGATCGGTCCCCCCGAGCTCGACGTCCGCGGCCAGGTGGACGGAGTCGTAGGCCTGCGCGAGCGGATAGAGGAACTCGTGGATGGCGATGGGGCGGCCCTGCTCGTACCGCTGCCGGAAGTCCCGGCGCTCGAGCATCTGGGCGACGTTGTAGCGGGCCGCGAGCCGTATCCAGTCCTCGCTGCGCAGCGGCCCGAGCCAGCGGCTGTTGAACTCGACGACGGTCCGGTCGGGGTCGAGCAGCTTGAACACCTGCGCCCGGTAGGTGTCGGCGTTCTCGTCGATCTCCTGCCGCGTGAGGGGCGGCCGGGTCTTCGACCGGCCGGTCGGGTCGCCGATCAGCCCGGTGAAGTCGCCGATGAGGAACACGACGGTGTGACCCAGATCCTGGAAGTGCTTCATCTTCCGGATCAGCACCGTGTGTCCGAGGTGCAGGTCCGGGGCCGTCGGATCGAAGCCGACCTTGACCACCAGCGGCCGCTCCTTCCGCGTCGCCTGCTCGAGCTTCGAGCGGAGCTCGGACTCGCGCACGACGTCGACCGCCCCCTTGGTCAGGTAGGCCATCTGCTCGGCGACGGTCCCCGCGGCGGCAGGCATCCGATCAGTTTATCCGAAGAACGCGAGCCGGATCACCGGCCGGCGGCGCCGCGCAAGCCGCCCGCGCGCACGAACCGGCGCCCCTCGACGCGCCAGCCGCCGTCCAGCACGAGGCCGATGGCCTCGGGATAGATGCGGTGCTCCTCGGTCAGGATGCGGGCCGACAGCGTCTCGGGGGTGTCGTCCTCGTGCACCGGCACCGCCGCCTGGCGCACGATCGGCCCGGCGTCGAGCTCGGCGGTGACGATGTGCACGGTGGCCCCGGCGACCTTGACGCCGTGGCGCCACGCCTGCTCCTGGCCATGCAGGCCGGGGAACGCGGGGAGCAGCGAGGGATGGACGTTGAGGATGCGGTCGCGGAAGGCGGAGACGAACGCCGGGCCGAGGAGGCGCATGAACCCGGCGAGGCAGACGAGGGCGACGTCGTATCGGCGCAGGGCGGCCGCGAGCTCGCGGTCGTAGGCTTCTCGCGACCCGTGCGCGGCGTGGTCCAGCACCACCGTCTCGATGCCCGCGCGGCGGGCGCGCTCGAGCCCCGGGGCGTCGGGCCGGTTCGAGATGACCACCGCAATCTCGGCGGCCAGCCGCCCTGCCGCGATGGCCTCGATGATCGCCTGCAGATTGCTGCCGCGCCCCGAGATCAGGACGCCGAGACGGCGGTTCGCCGCCCCCCCGCGTCGCGCGCCGGGGCCCGGACCCGCGGCGGTCGCACCGGTCATGGGTAGCGCACCGCGCCGTCGCCTTCCGTGACCCGGCCGATGACGGCGGCGCCCGGCTCGCCGCGTTGGCGGAACCCCGCGAGCAGGCCGTCGCGCTCCCCGGGGGCGCAGAAGACGACGAGGCCGATGCCCATGTTGAACGTGCGGAACGCCTCGGCGTCGCCGAGGCCGCCGTGGCGCTGCAGGAACGTGAACACCGGCGGCGGCGACCACGCGCGCCGGTCGATGTCGACGGCGGCGCCCGGGGGCAGCACGCGGGGGAGATTGTCGGTCAGGCCGCCCCCCGTGACGTGGGCCATGGCCTTGACGACCCCCGCCGCCTCGGCGAGCAGCGGCGACATCAGCGAGAGATACGAGCGGTGGGTCCGCAGCAGCACCTCGCCGACAGGCCCGTCGAGCCCCTCCGGCACCGAGTCGACGGTCAGGCCCAGGGTGTCGAACACGATGCGGCGGGCGAGCGAGTAGCCGTTGGTGTGGAGGCCGTTCGACGGCAGACCGATCAGCTCGTCGCCGGGGCGGACGCCGCGGCCGTCGATCAGGCGGGCGCGGTCGGCGACGCCGACGATGAAGCCGGCGAGGTCGTACTCGCCGTCGGCGTAGAACCCCGGCATCTCCGCCGTCTCGCCCCCGAGGAGGGCGCAGCCGTTCTCGGTGCAGGCGGCCGCGATGCCGCGGACCACCGCCTCGGCGACGTCGGGCGCGAGCCGCCCCGTCGCGAGGTAGTCCAGGAAGAAGAGGGGCCTCGCCCCCTGCACCAGGATGTCGTTGACGCAGTGGTTGACGAGGTCGCGGCCGACGGTGTCGTGCCGGCCGGCGAGGAACGCCACCTTCAGCTTCGTCCCCACCCCGTCGGCGCTCGACACGAGCACGGGGTCGGCCAGCCCCGTCAGGTCCGGCCGGAACAGGCCCCCGAAGCTGCCGATCTCCGAGAGGACGCCGGGGGTGAACGTCCCGCGCGCGAGGGCCCGGATGCGCCGCACCGCGTCCGCGCCGGCGTCGATGTCGACACCCGCGGATCGGTAATCGAGGGCGGCCCGAGTCGTCATGGCACGTCCGGCAGCTTCAGCGCCATCTGCATGTAGGCTTCCGCGTCCTTCGGGCCCGCGACCGGGTACGTGCCGGTGTAGCACGAGGTGCAGTAGTCTCCGTTCCGGGCCCCGACCGCCTCGCGCAACCCGTCCAGGCTGAGGTAGGCGAGCGTGTCCGACTTGACGTACCGGCAGATGTCCTCGACCGCATGGTTCGCCGCGATGAGCTCCGACTGCCTCGGGGTGTCGATGCCGTAGTAGCAGGGAGAAACCGTCGGCGGGCAACTGATCCGCATGTGGATCTCGCGGGCGCCGGCGGCGCGGATCATCCCGACGATCTTGCGGCTGGTCGTTCCCCGCACGATGGAGTCGTCCACGAGGACCACGCGCTTCCCCGCCAGGACGCTCCGGACCGGATTCAGCTTGACGCGCACGCGGAAACCGCGGATCTCCTGTTGCGGCGCGAGGAACGTCCGGCCCACGAAGTGGTTCCGGATGAGCCCCATCCGCAGCGGCAGCCCCGCCGCCTCGGCATAGCCCATGGCCGCGCAGATGCCGGAGTCGGGTATCGGCACCACGACGTCGGCGTCCACCGGCATCTCGCGTGCGAGCAGCCGCCCGAAGTTGGTCCGCACCTCGTGGACGCTCTGGCCGAAGACCACGCTGTCGGGCCGGGCGAAGTACACGTGCTCGAACACGCAGTGCGAGGGCGCGGCGGACGGGAACGGCCGGAACGAGCGCGGGCCGTCGCGCCCGATGACCAGCAGCTCGCCCGGCTCGATGTCCCGCACGTACTCCGCCCCGATCAGATCGAGGGCGCAGGTCTCCGAGCACACCACGGTCGCGTCGCCGAGGGCGCCGAGCACGAGGGGGCGGAACCCGTAGGGATCGCGTACCGCCATCAGGTAGTCCCGGGTCAGGACCACCAGCGAGAATGCGCCCCGCACCGGCCGGACCGATTCGACGACGGCGTCGGGGGGCGTATCGGCAGCCGACCGGGCGTAGAGATGCAGCACGACCTCGGTGTCGCTGCCGGTCTGGAAGATGGACCCCTGCCGCACCAGATCTTCGCGCAGCTCGGCCGCGTTGATGAGGTTCCCGTTGTGGCAGAGGGCGATCTCGCCGTGCGCACAGTCGATGAGCAGCGGCTGCGCGTTGACGATCTGGCTGTCGCCCGCCGTCGAGTACCGCACGTGGCCGATGGCGGTGTCGCCGCCCAGGGCGGCGAGGGCCGTCTCGTCGATGGCCTCCGACACATGCCCCATGGCCCGCGTCAGGTGCAGGCGCTCTCCGTCGCTCGTGGCGATGCCGGCGCTCTCCTGGCCCCGGTGCTGCAGCGCGTACAACCCGAGACGGGTCAGGGCCGGCGCCTCCGGATGCCCGTGGATGCCGAAGACGCCGCATTCGTCGTGGAACTTGTCGTCGTCCATGACCAGCCCGCCAATCGTCGCCCTGACGACTCCGTTCCGGCGCCCCGGACCTCCAGGGGTCCGCGCCGTCCCAGCCCGCCAATCGTCGCCTGCGGCTCGGGCTTGGCGCCCCAGCGACCCTGCAGGCATCCGCGCCGTTCTGCGAGCGGACGCCCGCCCCCCCCGCCTGGTGGTCGCCCGACCGCTCCGGCCGGCACCCCACCCTCCACGAGTCCGCACGGTTCTACGGCGCGGACACCTGCACCGCCCCCGGCTCGAAGTGGCGGGCCAGCCCCGACGCCCAGGCGTGCTCGGCCTCGGCCAGCGCCGCGTCGGCGGCCACCTCGCCGGCCACGGACACCGTCACCCGGCCGCCCCCGGTGCGGCCGATCACCGACGCCGGCACGTCGAGATCGCGCGCCAGCGCCAGCAGCCCGGCCCGTTCCGCGCGGGGCGCCGAGACGATGATCCGGGAGGGCGCCTCGCCGAACAGCGCGCCCACGACACCGAAACCACCGTCCGGGCCGCTCGGTGCCGGCAGATCGACGCGCGCGCCGATCCCTCCGCTCTCGATGCAGCACTCGGCCAGGGCCACCGCGAACCCGCCTTCAGCGCAGTCGTGGGCCGAACATACCATCCCGCGGCGCGCCGCATCCACCACCAGGCGCTGCAGCGCCGTCTCGCGGTCGAAGTCGACGGGGGCGGGACGCCCCCGCACCAGCCCGTGCACCCGCTTCAGGTACTCGCTGCCGCCGAGCCCGCCGGCCCCGGCCGGCTCCGGAATCGCGTCCCCGAGCAGCACGACGTCGAGCCCCGCGGCCGGGATGAGGCGGGTCAGCACCTGCCCGGCGTCCGCGAGAACCCCCACCACCCCGAGGACCGGCGTGGGGTAGATGGCCTGCCCGTCGGTCTCGTTGTACAGGCTGACGTTGCCGCCGGTGATGGGAATGCCGAGGGCGCGGCACCCCTCGGCGATACCGTCCACCGCCTCGACGAACTGCCACATGATGTCGGGGCGCTCCGGGTTCCCGAAGTTGAGGCAGTTGGTCGCCCCGATCGGCTCGGCCCCGGCGCAGGCCACGTTGCGCGCCGCCTCGGCCACCGCGAGCCGGCCGCCCTCGCGCGGGTCCAGCCAGGCGTGGCGCCCGTTGCCGTCCACCGACATCGCCAGGGCGCGGCCGGTCCCCTTGACGCGCACGACCGCGGCCCCGAGACCCGGCAGAGCCACCGTGTTGGTGCGCACCATGTGGTCGTACTGGCGATAGATCCACCGCTTGCTCGCGATGACCGGCGCCGCCAGCAGATCCAGCCAGGTCCGGGTCAGGTCGGGGGGGACCTCCAGCGCGGACAGGTCGAGGCGCCGCGCCTCGTCCAGATAGTCGGGGTACCGCGTCGGGCGGTCGTACATCGGCGCGGCGTCGGCCAGCTCCCGGTTCGGAATCTCGGCAACCGCCCGGTCGCCGTCGCGCACGCGCAGCAGGCCGCCGCCGGTGACCTCGCCGATGCGCACCGCGTGCAGGTCCCACTTGTCGAAGACCCGCTCGACCTCCGCCTCGCGCCCCCGCCTGACCACGAGCAGCATCCGCTCCTGCGACTCCGACAGCATGATCTCGTAGGGCGTCATGCCGGTCTCGCGCTGCGGCACCCGCGAGACGTCGATGTCGATGCCGGTCTCCCCCCGGGCCGCCATCTCGCAGGTCGAGCAGGTCAGGCCCGCCGCCCCCATGTCCTGGATGCCGACCAGCGCGTCGGTCTCCATGACCTCCAGGCAGGCCTCGAGCAGCAGCTTCTCCATGAACGGGTCGCCGACCTGCACCGCCGGCCGGTTGTCGGCGGACGAGTCGTCGAACTCGGCCGAGGCCATGGTGGCCCCGTGGATGCCGTCGCGCCCGGTCTTCGCCCCCACGTAGTAGACGGGGTTGCCGGCCCCCGAGGCGACCCCCTTGGCGAGCCGCTCGGCCTTCGCCACCCCCAGGCAGAACACGTTCACGAGCGGGTTGCCGGCGTATCCCGGCTCGAACGCGACCTCGCCGCCCACGGTGGGGATGCCGATGCTGTTGCCGTAGCCGGCGATGCCCGCGACCACCCCGTCGACGAGGCGGACGGTGTCCGGGGTCGGCCGGCCGCGCTCGTCCTCGAGGGCGCCGAACCGCAGCGAGTCGAGCAGGGCGATGGGCCTCGCCCCCATCGTGAAGATGTCGCGGATGATGCCGCCGACGCCGGTCGCGGCCCCCTGGTAGGGCTCGATGAACGAGGGATGGTTGTGGGACTCGATCTTGAACACCGCGGCGAGGCCGTCGCCGATGTCGACCGCGCCCGCGTTCTCGCCCGGCCCCTGCAGCACCCGCGGGCCGTCCGTGGGGAAACGCCGCAGGTGCCGTCGCGAGCTCTTGTAGCTGCAGTGCTCGGACCACATCACCGAGAAGATCCCGAGCTCGGTGAGCGTGGGCTCGCGGCCGAGAATCTCCACCAGCCGGCGGTACTCCTCCGCGCTCAGCCCGTGCGCGTCGATGGTGGCCTGCTCGATCACGCGGCACCCGTCGCGGCCATCGACGCCACCACCGACTCGAGCACCACCCGGCCGTCCTCGCTCCCGAGGGCCGACTCGCACGCGCGCTCGGGATGGGGCATGAGCCCCACGACGTTGCGGCGGCGGTTGCAGACGCCGGCGATGCGGCGCAGCGACCCGTTGGGATTGGCGGCGTCGGTCGCCGTGCCCTCGGCGTCGCAGTAGCGGAAGACGACCTGCCGGTTCGCCTCGAGGGCCTCCACCGTCTCCGGCCCGGCGTGGTAGCTGCCCTCGCCGTGCGCGATGGGCAGCCTCAGCACCTGCCCGGCCGCCGCCCCGCAACTGAACGGGGTGTCGGTCTCCTCGACGCGGACGTGGACGTGCCGGCACAGGAACTTCAACCCGCGGTTCCGCAGCAGAGCGCCCTCGAGCAGGCCGGCCTCGAGCAGCACCTGGAACCCGTTGCAGATGCCGATGACCGGGCCGCCGGCGTCCGCGAACTCGCGGACCTTCCCCATCACCGGCGAGAAGCGGGCGATGGCCCCGGTGCGCAAGTAGTCCCCGTACGAGAACCCCCCGGGCAGCACGACCGCGTCGGCGCCCCGCAGGTCCGAGTCCTTGTGCCAGACGAGCTCCGCCTGCTGCCCCAGCACGTGCCTGACCGCGTGGTAGGCGTCGTGGTCGCAGTTCGAGCCGGGGAACTCGACGATGGCGAACTTCATGGACGGATTCCCTCGCCGCACCGGGCCGGCCACCTCACCGGTCGTCGACCACCCTCACGTTGCGCGCGCCGCCATCGTCCACCGGCGGCAACCGTGATTCGTGCTCGTCGACCTCCACGCGATAGCTCTCGATGACGGGGTTGGCGAGCAGCCGGTCCGCGACCTCGGCCACCAGGGTGCGCGCGGCCGCCGGCGTCTCCGCGTCGACGTCCAGCTCGAAGTACTTCCCCTGCCGCACGTCGCGCACCGCTCCGTACCCCATCGACCCCAGGGCCTCGACGATGGTCCGGCCCTGGGGGTCGAACACCGAGGGCTTCAGGGTGACGAACACTCTCGCTCTCACGCCGCGGTTCCTTCGGTGAAAGGCGGCCGGTGCGCCCGATTCTACGCCGGCCCCCGGTTCCCGGATTCCAGGAGTCTCCGTGTCGGGGTCTCGGAGTCCTCTTCCGCCGCCCCCGATCCCCCGCCGCCCAGCACGCGGTCGACGATGGGGCCGACGTGACGCAACTGCCGCTCGAGGTCGAACGCGGCGTCGAGGTCGGCGCGCGACAGCACCGCCATCACCTCCCGGTCCTCGACCAGGAGGGCCTTGAAGTCGAGCCGCTCGTCGTGCGACCGCATCGCCGCCCTCTGGACCCAGGCGTAGGCCTGCTCGCGCGACACCCCCCGCTGCGCGAGCTCGAGCAGGACGGTGCCCGAGAAGACGACGCCGCGCGACCGCTCCAGATTCTCGCGCATCCGCTCGGGATGCACCACCAGCCCGCGGACGATGCGGGCGAGCCGCCGCAGCATGTGGTCGAGCACGATGAAGCTGTCGGGGATGACGACGCGCTCGACCGACGAGTGCGAGATGTCGCGCTCGTGCCACAGGGCCACGTTCTCGAGCGCGGCCATGGCGTTGGCGCGCAGCACCCGGGC
The DNA here is from genome assembly GCA_965261285.1 of Vicinamibacterales bacterium. Classification (GTDB taxonomy): domain Bacteria; phylum Acidobacteriota; class Vicinamibacteria; order Vicinamibacterales; family UBA8438; genus JAJEEA01. Next base: position 5,034,764 of record OZ253457.1, read on the forward strand.
GAGGCCCGTCAACTGCTCGCACCCGATGGGGTTGCGCTTGTGGGGCATGGCCGACGAGCCCTTCTGGCCCTTCGCGAAGCCCTCCTCGACCTCGCCGATCTCTGTCTTCTGCAGCCCGCGCACCTCGACCGCGAACTTCTCGATCGAGGCGCCGGTCAGGGCGAGGGCGCCCAGCAGCTCCGCGTGTCGGTCGCGCTGCACGATCTGCGACGCCACCGGGGCCGGAGTCAGCCCGAGGGCGGCGCAGACCCGCCGCTCGATCTCCGGCTCGAGGTGGGCGTAGGTGCCGACCGCGCCCGAGATCTTGCCGACGCTCACCACCTCCCGGGCCCGCTCCAGCCGGGTCCGGGCTCGCCCCAGCTCCGCGTGCCACAGGGCGAGCTTCAGCCCGAAGGTCATCGGCTCGGCGTGCACGCCGTGGGTGCGGCCGATCATCGGGGTGTCGCGATGCTCCCGGGCGCGCTCGGCCACGGCCGCGACCGCCCCGTCGAGCCCGGCCAGAATCAGCCCGCACGCCTCGCGCATCTGCAGCGCGAGCGCGGTATCGAGCACGTCGGACGACGTCAGCCCGAAGTGCAGCCAGCGGGCCGAGGGGCCGACCTGCTCGGCCACCGCGGTCGTGAACGCGATGACGTCGTGCTGCGTGGTCCGCTCGATCTCGTCGACGCGCTCGGCCCGAACGCCGGCGCACGCGGCGATGTCGCGCGCCGCCGCCTCGGGCACGAGCCCGGTGGCGGCCATCGCCTCGGCCGCCGCCACCTCGACCCGCAGCCACGTCTCGTACCGGCGCTGGTCGCTCCAGATGCGACCCATCTCGGGGTTCGTGTAGCGTGGAATCATGACGTTGCGGACACCTGAAAGGGCAGGGCGATCTGACGCCCCGGCAGCGAATCGGGGCCGGGGCGCGCTCGCCGGGCGTCGAGGCGCACCGTCTCCGTCACCCGGTCCTGGCGGGTCACGACGATGCGGACATCGGACCGGCCCGACGCCTCGAGGGCCTCGCGGCAGGTCATCTCGGCGAGCTCCGGCAGGTTGTTGACCCGGCTGAGGTGGGCGAGCACCAGGCACTCGACCGACGCGCCGAGATCCTCCCGAACGAACCGCGCGAGCGCCTCGTTCGACAGGTGGCCGCGCTCGCCCGCGATGCGCGCCTTCGTGGACGCCGCGTACGGACCGACCCGCAGCAGGTCCGTCGCGTGGTTCGACTCCATCACCAGCAGGCGGCACCGCCGGAACCGGGACCGCAGGGCCGCGGTCGCCGCGCCGACATCGGTCGCGAAACCGATGCCCCCCGCCGCCGTCTCGATGTGGAACGCCACCGTCTCGGCGGCGGCGTCGTGAGAAACCTCGAACGGGGTGATGCGGAAGGCGCCGATGTCGGCCGCCGCGTCGCACTCGAGCCCGCCCCACGACCAGACGTCGGGACCGGGCCAGACGGCGCGCGTGGCCTCGGTCGCGTGCACCGGCACCTCGTAGCGGCGCGAGAACCGCCCCGCGCCGCGGGTGTGGTCCCCGTGGGCGTGGGTGATGACCGCGGCGGTCACGCTCTCCGGCGCCACCCCTATCGCGTCCAGCCGGCGGGCCGTCTCGCGGCAGCTCAGCCCGACGTCGACGAGCAGCCGCGACTCGCCGTGCTGCAACAGCGTCGCGTTTCCCGCGCTCCCGCTGCCGAGGACCGTCAGCAGGACCGGCATCACGCGGGAAACCCGTCGCCGACCGCGGGGCGCCCCGCCAATCCTGCGGGACTGCGCGCCGTTCCACGGCGACGACTCCTACACCAGGGCAAGCTGATCGTCACCGAGCCCAATCCCGTTCACCGGCCCGAGCACCGTCGCCGAGAGCGATCCGGGCGGCAGCAGGTCGCGCGCCACGCGCCGGACGTCCTCGCGGGTCACCGCCGCGACCCCGCGCAACGTGTCTTCCAGGGTGAACTGCCGGCCGAAGTACATCTGCTGGCGCGCCATGTGCGACATCCGGCTCGACGAGCTCTCGAGGCTCAGGACCAGGCTGCCCTTCAGATGGTCCTGGGCGCGCCGCAGCTCCTCCTCCGAGATGAGGTTGTCGCGCAGGTCCCGCAGCTCGGCGACGACGAGATCGATGACCTCGCGCACCGCGTCCGCGTCGCAGCCCGCGTAGATGGTCAGCGCGCCGCCGTCGTGGTAGGACACCATGCCGCTGTGGACGGCGTAGGCGAGCCCCCGCCGCTCGCGGATGTTCTGGAAGAGCCGCGAGCTCATCGAGCCGCCGAGCACGATGTTCAGCAGGTAGCAGACGTACCGATCGTCGTGCCGCTGGGGGTAGCCGTCCATCCCCAGGCAGACATGGCACTGCTCGATCGCCTTGTCGCGCACGGTCAGCCCGGGCACTGCCGTCGGCGGGGTGACGGGAGCCGCCTCGCCGTCGGCGGGCAAGTCCGCGAACGCCTCCCCCACCAGGTCGCGAACGGCCTCGTGCTCGACGTTGCCGGCCGCCGCGACCACCAGGTTCCCGGCGGTGTAGACGCGCGAGAAGTAGTCGCGCAGGGTCGCGCTGTCGATGGGGCCGACGGTGGCGGGCACCCCGAGTATCGGGCGGCCCAGGGGATGCCCCGACCAGAAGCGCTGCGTGAAGAGCTCGTGCACGAGATCGTCGGGGGTGTCCTCCACCATCTTGATCTCTTCGAGCACGACCTTCTTCTCGCGCGCCACCTCCGCGGGGTCGAACGCGGGGCGCAGCAGCAGGTCCGCCAGCACGTCGACGGCGCGGGGCAGGTGCTCGTCCAGGACCTTGACGTAGTAGCTCGCGCACTCCTTGGCCGTGAACGCGTCGAGCTGGCCGCCGATCGAGTCGATCTCCTGCGCGATGTCCTGCGCCGACCGGGTCGCGGTGCCCTTGAAGAGCATGTGCTCGACGAGGTGCGCGATGCCCGAGTGCGCCGCGCGCTCGTGCCGCGACCCCCGGGTCAGCCAGACCCCGAAGCTGACCGAGCGCGTCCCGGCCATGGATTCGGTCAGAAGACGCAAGCCGTTGTCGAACTGCTCGAAGACGACCATGGGTGATACAGTCCGTACACCGTCGGAGCCCGCAGGCTGACGTATAGCGTAAGTGGTTTTGATAGAGATACTTAGATGCTGGCCACGACGATGGGAGTCTATCACGAACCGCTTCGGGCATCAACCGGCGGCAGAAGCCCGGCGCACGCGGCCGCCCCGCGTCCACCGCGCCGCGGAGGCGCGTGTCGGGCATGCGCGTCCGCGGACGGCAGGCGGTCGCCGGAACGCCGCCGCCACGCGGGATGCATCGCCCCCGTCCGAGTGCGGGGACTCCCGGCACGGACTCCCGGGGCCGGCATGGTACCGTTGACGCATGGCCGACGCGCCCCCGGACCTCGCTGAGCTCGCTCCGGACGCGCTCGAGGAGGAGCTGTCGCGGCTCGGGGCCGAGCCCTATCACGGCCGGCAGATCTACCGCTGGGTCTACCGCCGGGGGCTGGAGGGGTTCGACGGCATGACCGACCTCTCCCGGCCGCTGCGCGAGGCGCTCGGCCGCACCCTGTCCTTCTCGACCCCGCGCATCGCCGGCCGCGAGCTCTCCGACGACGGCACGCAGAAGTTCGTGTTCACCCTCGCCGACGGGCGCGCCATCGAGTCGGTGTTCATCCCCGACACCCCGGCGATGACCTTCTGCGTGTCGACCCAGGTCGGATGCGCGATGGGCTGCCGGTTCTGCCTGACCGGGCGGATGGGGCTCGCCCGGCACCTGACGGCGGGCGAGATCGCCGGGCAGGTGCGGGTGCTGGCCCGCGAGCTGGGCCTGCAGGACAGCCGCTTCAACATCGTGCTGATGGGCATGGGCGAGCCGCTGCACAACTACGACGCGACGATGAAGGCGCTGCGCATGCTCGCGGCCCCGAGCGGGCTCGCCCTGACGCCCCGGCGCGTCACCCTGTCGACGGTCGGGATTCCCGGGGGCCTGGAGCGGCTGGCCGGAGAGCCCTGGATCCCGAACCTCGCGGTCTCCCTGCACGCGACGACCGACGAGACGCGCCACGCCCTCGTGCCGACGAGCCGGAACCAGCGCCTGACCGACCTCGTCGCCGCCTGCCGCCGCTTTCCCCTGAAGCACCGCGACCGGATCACGTTCGAGTACGTGCTGCTCGACGGCGTCAACGACACCGCGGCCGACGCGGCGCGGCTCGGCGCGCTGTTGCACGGGCTGCGCGCCAAGGTGAACCTGATTCCCCTCAACGCCGCGCCGGGCATCCCGTTCACGCGGCCGGCCGACCGGCAGGTGGACCGCTTCGCGCGCAGCCTCGCGGCCCGCGGAATGACCGTTTCGGTCCGCAAGAGCCGGGGACGGGACATCCGCGCCGCGTGCGGTCAGCTCATCCTCGAAGGCGGCCCCCGCCGCTCGGCCGGCCAGCAGGCGGCCGCGATGCTCGGCAGCTAGTGGTGTGTCTCTGGAATGACCTTACAGTTCAGCTTCCGTGGGCCAGACGCCGCTGCCCTCGGTTGGCGCCCGAAAATCGGGGGCTTTCCGGCCTTGTCGACCACGGCGGTGCGATGTAAGGCCATTTCGCGGACACACCACTAGCGGCTCACGGCAGGCGGAGCGCGATCAGCTCCGGCACCTCGCCGCCGACGGTCAGGGCGATGTGCTGCGCCCCGTCGTGCAGGTAGGTCATCGGGGTGCCGATGGCCCCGGCCGGGAGATCGAGCGACGCGAGTATCTCGCCCGTCGCCTTGTCCCGCGCCACGAGACGCGGGCCGCCGTCGGACCCGCCGGCCGAGAGCGCGCTGATCAGCAGGGTCCGCGTGAGCAGCGGACCGCCGTGGCCTTCGCCGCCGAGCGGCGGCAGGTCGAGGTGGCGCAGCCGGGGGTGGTTGCGCAGGCGGTCGCCGTCGCCGTTGGGCTGCATCCAGGCGTGGTCGCCGGTGTTCAGGTCGATGGCGGTCATGCGCGAGTACGGCGGCTTGAGCAGCGGCAGGCCCTGGGGCATGACGGGCTGGGTGCCGCTGTCGAAGTCGGCCTGCGTATAGCGCAGGTTGCCGCCCTCGGCGGGGTCGGGCGTGTAGTACTTCAGCACCGAGAAGCGGTTCTCGGACGGCACGTAGAGAATCCCCGTCTCGGGGTCGACGGCGGCCCCGCTCCAGCTCGCCCCGCCCGCGATGTGGGGCCGCTGAATCGTGCCCTGCAGGCCGCCCTCGACGCTGAGCATCGGCGGCGTGAAGAGCGGCCCGAGCCGGAAGTTCCGGACCGCGTCGACGGCGAGGGCCCGGATCTCGGGGGTGAAGTCGACCAGATCGTCGATGCCGATGCCCTGGTACTCGAACGGGGCCGGCTTCGTGGGGAACGGCTGGGTCGGAGAGAGCACCTCGCCCTCGAGGTCGGTGTCGGTCTCGACCGGCCGCTCCTCGATGGGCCACACCGGATCGCCGGTCACCCGGTCGAAGACGTAGGTGAACCCCTGCTTGCTCACCTGGGCGAGGGCCTTGACGGGGCGCCCGTCGACGGTGACGTCGACGAGGGTCGGCGCGGCCGGGAAGTCGTAGTCCCACACGCCGTGGTGCACCGCCTGGAAGTGCCACATCCGCTGGCCCGTCTCCATGTCGACGGCGACGATGCTCTCCGCGAACAGGTTGTCGCCCGGACGGTGCCCGCCGTAGTAGTCGCTGGTCGGCGTGCCGGTCGGCAGGAAGACGTACCCGGTCTCTTCGTCGGCGCTCATCGGCGGCCAGATGTTGGCGTTCCCCGAGTAGCGCCACGACTCGTTCAGCCACGTGTCGGCGCCGAAGTCGTCCGCCTGCGGCACGGTGCGGAACACCCACCGCGTGTCGCCGGTGCGGGCGTCGATGCCCTTCACCCAGCCCGGCGGCGCCTCCCTGCGAATGACGAAGTCGGAGATGATGGTCGGGGTGACGACGACGTCGCGCAGGACCACCGGCGGCGACTTGACGCCGAGCAGGTTGCGCCCCTGGTAGTTCACCTCGCTCCGGTCCGCGCGGGGGATGCCCTCGGTCAGGTCCACGCGGCCGCCCGAGCCGAACCCGGGCACGGGCTGCCCGGTCTTCGCGTCGACGGCGTGCAGCCAGCCCTCGCTGGTGCCCCAGAAGATGCGCTCGTCGTCGCTCTCCTCGTCGGCCCAGTACGCGATGCCCCGCGAGCCGTAGCCGTGGGTCGGCCGCCCCTCCTGATACACCTGCGGGTCGTAGACCCATCGGGTCTCGCCGGTGCCGGCGTCGAGGGCCGCCACCTGGTACAGCGCCGTCGACAGGTACAGGGTGCCGTCGATCATGAGCGGCGTCGCCTGGAACCCCCGGATCGAGAACTCGCCCAGCCGCTCGCGCAGCGTCTCGAGGTCGAGCGCCCCGTCGGCCGACTGCCAGCGCCACGCGATGCGCAGGTCCTCGAAGTTCGTCGCGTCTATCTGGTCGAGCGGCGAGTACTTGGTGCTGCCCTGGTCGCCCGCGTAGGTGCGCCACTCGCCGCCGACGGCGCCGTACTGCGCCGATGCGGGGACGGAAGCGGCGGTCAGGAGCCCCGCGGCCAGCCAGACGACGGACAACGTCGACAGTCTCATGATGCGCTCCTGGGGATCGGCGAACTTCGGCACAAGGCGCCGCCCGGACCGGAGTCAGGCGACGCCACGGTCACGGCGGCCGGCCACGAAGCCCTCCATGACGCCTTCCAGCCGCGCCATCCGCTCGCGCAGATCGGCGAAATCGCGGCCCATGTCGTCGAAACGCCGGTTGACGTCGTCGAAACGCTGGTTGACACCGTCGAAACGCTGATTCGTCTGGTCCGCCTGCCGATCCATCCGGCCGACGAGGACCAGCGCGGTGGCGATTTGCCCCCCGGCCAGCGTCAGAATGCCCAGGACGAGCGTGATGAACTCGGCGCTCACTGTCACCATCCCTTCACGGCGGGCACCCGCCAGTATTGCACAGCCGGACCGGGGCACGCACCCGCTCGAGCCGCCACCCTGCCCCGCCAGCAGGACGTTCATCCACATCCATGAAAGGAACGTGCCAAGGGACCCGCCCCTTGGAGCCCGTGGTGAAGCCCCGCTGCATTCCGCCTTGTCAGGCGGGCGCCTCGTCTGTCTGCCGGCACCCTTCGGGCGCGGTGCAACGCGGGGTTCACCGCGGGCTGCTTGGCGTCAGGGCACCAGCGCGCCGGAGAGGGGATCGGCCGCGGTGATCCGCACCCGGACCCGCCGGCTGGCGGCGCCGGCGGGCGGCACCCGCACCTTCAGGTAGTTGTCGGTGGCGACGACCGCGCCTCCGTCGAGGGTCAGGCCGGGCCGCACCGCGCCGACCTGACCCTCGCGGAACCGGCGGGAGAGATGGGCCCCGACGTCGCGCAGGGCCCTGGCCCGCTCCCGCACCACCGGCCCCGGCACCCGGCCCGGCAGCCCGGACGCCTCGGTGCCCTCGCGGGGCGAGTACGGAAACACGTGCAGGTAGGTGAGGGGACTCGACGCCACGTACTCGAGGGTCCGGCGCGCGTCCTCGTCCCCTTCGCCGGGGAACCCCGCGATGAGGTCGGCGCCGATGCCCGCGTGGGGCATCCGCTCGCGCACCCGGTCCACGACGCGCCGGTACCGGTCCAGGGTGTAGGGGCGCCGCATGCGCCGCAGCATGCGGTCGCTCGCGTGCTGCAGCGGCAGGTGGAAGTGCGGCGCGAACCGGCCGCTCGCGGCGACCAGGTCCACCAGCCCCGGGGGACAGTCCATCGGCTCGAGCGAGCTGATGCGGCAGGTCACGTCGGACGGATGGCCGTCGACGGCCCGCAGCAGGGCGGTGAGGCTGGACGGCGGATCGAGGTCGCGCCCGTACGAGCCGAGGTGGACCCCGTTCAGCACCACCTCGTGGAACCCGCTCGCCGCCGCGTGGTCGAGGGCGGCCAGCACGCGCCGGGGCTCGAGGCTGCGCCCGCGCCCCCGCGTGGTGGGGATGATGCAGTAGGAGCACGCCTCGTCGCAGCCCGTCTGCACGCGCAGCATGAACGCCACCCGGCCGATGCTCGAGGGCGACACGAGGGCGCCGCAGGGCCCCGCCCCGTCCCCGAAGCGCTCCGCGGTGGTCGCGGCGCCGGGAAGGAGCCGGTCGACGAGGCCCTCCTTGTCGTCGTTCGGCACCACCTCGGGCGCCCCCGGCAGGGCCGCGATCTCGTCGCCGGCGCGGGTCGCGTAGCAGCCGGTGGCGACCACCCGCGCGCCGGGGTTCTCGCGCGCCACCCGCCGCAGCGCCTGCCGCACGCCCTGGTCCGCCGCCGCGGTCACCGAGCAACTGTTGACGACCACGACGTCAGCCTCCGCGATCGGCGCGGGGGTGGCTCCCCGAGCCCGGAGCTGCAGCTCCACCTGCAGGGAATCGGCCTGGTTCACGCGGCAACCGAAGGTCGTGACGGCGTAGCGCAAGGCAGCTCCTCTCATCGCCCATTGTCTCACCCGGCGGCGGACCCGCGACCCGGTGATGCGGAACCGGGCGAAATGCCATAGGATCACAGATTCGACGCTCGGCGGCCCGGAGCGGCACTCCGTGCCGCGGCTGCGGGCCGCCGGCCGATGCGAGCTCGAACGTCTCGTCGAAGACCGGAACTCCACTTCGGGGGAACGCCATGCGCCTTGCACCTCTCACCTGGGCCACCGCCGCCGTCACCGGCGCCTTCGTCCTGCTCTCCCTGCCGCAGCCCGAGGCCCCGACTGCCGCCGCGGCGGCACGGCAGGAGTCGTCGCGGCTCGCCGAGCTCAAGGCCGAGGTCGTCGTCGACGTCGACAGCCGCCGCGACTTCACCCAGCAGATGGTCGACATGCTCTTCAGCTTCGGCGAGCTCGGCTTCCAGGAGTTCGAGACGCAGCGCTACGTCACGGACATCCTCGAGGACCACGGGTTCACGGTGGAGCAGGGCGTGGCGGGCATCCCCAGCTCGTGGTGGGCCACGTGGGGCTCGGGCTCCCCGGTCATCGCCCTCGGCACCGACGTCGACGGCATCCCGCAGTCGTCGCAGAAGCCCGGCGTCGCGTACCGCGAGCCCCTCGTGCCCGGCGCCCCCGGCCACGGCGAGGGGCACAACTCGGGCCAGGCCCTCAACATCACCGCGGCCCTCGCGGTGCAGAAGATCATGCAGCGCGAGAACCTGCCCGGCACCCTCGTCATCTGGCCGGGCATCGCCGAGGAGCAGCTCGGGGCCAAGGCCTATTACGTCCGGGCGGGGCTGTTCGACGACGTCGACATCGTCCTCTACTCGCACGTCAGCAGCGACATGACCACGGGCTGGGGCGAGAGCGGGGGCAACGGCATGGTCTCGGTCGAGTACCTGTTCGAGGGCGAGAGCGCCCACGGCGCCGGCTCGCCGTGGGACGGGCGTAGCGCCCTCGACGCGGTCGAGCTGATGAACATCGGCTGGAACTTCCGCCGCGAGCACCTCCGCATCCAGCAGCGCTCGCACTACGTCATCACCGACGGCGGCGACCAGCCCAACGTGGTGCCGCCGACCGCCGCCGTCTGGTACTTCTTCCGCGAGACCGACTACCCCAACATCATGCGCATGTGGGAGCTCGGCGACCGCATGGCCGAGGGCGCCGCCCTCATGACGAGCACCACCGTCGAGTCGCGGGTCCTCGGGGCGGCGTGGCCGCAGCACATGAACCGGCCGCTCGCCGAGGCGGTGCACGCCAACATGCTCGAGGTCGGCATGCCCGAGTGGAGCGAGAAGGACCAGCGGCTGGCCCGGGCCCTGCAGAAGGAGCTCGGGGTCGAGGAGCGCGGGCTCCCGACCCGGATCGGCGAGGAGCTGCGGGGCCGCGAGGACATCCCCGACTCGCAGCGGCGGGGCGGCGGGTCGGACGACATCGGCGACATCTCGTGGGTGGTGCCGACGGTGGTGCTCCGCTTCCCGTCCAACATCCCCGGCGGACAGAACCACAACTGGAACAAGAGCATCGCCATGGCCACCCCCATCGCCCACAAGGGGGCCACCGCCGCCGCCAAGGTCTTCGCCCGGACCCTGCTCGACATCCTGCTGACCCCGTCGCTGGTGGACGACGCGCGCGACTACTTCGAGAACGTCCAGCAGGCGGACACCGAGTACACGTCGTTCCTGCGGCCCGAGGACGAGCCCGCGATCTGGCTGAACGCGGAGATCATGGAGAGGTTCAAGCCGCAGCTCGAGCAGTACTACTACGACCCGTCGCGCTACGACACCTACCTGGAGCAGCTCGGGATCGAGTATCCGACGATCCGCGAGGGCGAGTAGGGGACGCGCGTGACCACGCGGGCGGCGCCGGCGCGCCCCGGCCGTCGGCGCCCGGCGCCCCGCGTCGTCCGCAAATGACGACGCGGTCCCCGGGACGCGAGCCGCCGTCGACGGCGAGCTCCTGTCGCTCGGGTGCGAGGGGACCGGCGCCACGCCCGTGTTTTCTCCAATGAGGCGCCACGCCCGTGTTTCTACAATGACCAGCACGGTCCCCGGAACGCGAGCCCGCCGTCGACGGCAGGTTCCTGTCGCTCGGGTGCGGGGGGACCGGCGCCACGCCGGTATTTCCCCATGACTACCCCGGTCCCCGAGGCGCGAGCCGCCGCCGACGGCAAGCTCCCGTCGCTCGGGCACGAGGAGACCGGCGCCGCGCCCGTACTGCCCGCCGTGACTACCGCGGTCCCCGGGATGCGAGCCGCCGTCGACGGCAAGCTCCCGTCGCTCGGGCACGAAGAGACCGGCGCCGCGCCCGTACTGCCCGCCGTGACTACCGCCGCCCCCGGGACGCGAGCCGCCGTCGACGGCAAGTTCCTGTCGCTCGGGCGCGATCGGTTTCTCGTCAAGGGCGTCTCCTACGGCACCTTCGCACCCGACGCCGCGGGCGATCAGTTCCCCGCGCCCGACGTCGTCTCGGCGGACTTCGCGCGAATGCGGGAAGCGGGCTTCAACACCGTCCGCACCTACACCGCGCCCGCTCCCCGGGTGCTCGACGAGGCCGCGCGTCACGGGCTGCGCATGATGATCGGCCTGCCCTGGCCGCAGCACGTCGCGTTCCTCGACGACCCCGACCTCTGCCGCGGCATCCGCGAGGACATCATCGCGCGGGTGCGCGAGCTGTCGGGCCATCCCGCCGCCCTCGTCTTCGCGCTCGGCAACGAGATTCCCGCCCCCATCGTCCGGTGGCACGGGCAGGCGCGGGTCGAGCGCTTCATTCGCGAGCTCTACCACGACGTGAAGGCGGCGGCCCCGGAGGCGCTTCTGACCTACGTGAACTACCCGCCGACCGAGTACCTGTCGCTGCCGTTCCTCGACGTCTGCGCGTTCAACGTCTACCTGCACGCGGAGACGGACCTGCGGCGCTACCTCGCCCGCCTGCAGCACCTGGCGGGGCACCGCCCGCTGTTGCTGGCCGAGGCGGGAGCGGACAGCCGCCGCGAGGGCGAGGACGGCCAGGCCGCCATCGCCGCCATGCACGTCCGCACCGCGTTCTCCGAGGGGGCGTGCGGGGCGGTGGTGTTCGCGTGGACCGACGAGTGGTGGCGGGGGGGGCGGCCGGTCGACGACTGGGCGTTCGGCCTCGTCGACGCCGCGCGCAAGCCCAAGCCGGCCCTCGGCGCGGTCGTTCGCGCGTTCGAGGACGCGCCGTTCCCCGAGGCGGAGCGGCGCACGTGGCCCAGGATCTCGGTCGTGGTGTGCGCCTACAACGAGGCCGCCACCATCGACGAGTGCCTCACGTCCATCGAGAACCTGAGCTATCCCGACTACGAGATCATCCTCGTCAACGACGGCTCGCGCGACGCCACCGGCGAGATCGCGCGCCGGCACGCGTCGGTCAGGGTGCTCGACATCCCGAACGGCGGGCTGAGCGCGGCCCGCAACGTGGGGCTCGAGCACGCCGCAGGAGAGATCGTCGCCTACACCGACGGCGACGTCCGCGTCGACCCCGACTGGCTCACTCACCTCGTCCGGCCGTTCCTGACCTCGGACGTCGTCGGCGCCGGCGGCCCCAACCTCGTTCCCGCCGACGACCCCCCGATGGCCCAGTGCATCGCGCGCGCGCCCGGCAGCCCCACCCAGGTCATGATCGACGACCGCATCGCCGAGCACGTGCCCGGCTGCAACATGGCGTTCCGCCGCGACGCGCTGCTCGAGGTGGGCGGCTTCAACCCCATCTACCTGCGCGCGGGCGACGACGTCGACATCTGCTGGCGCCTCCAGGCGCGCGGCTGGAAGATCGGGTTCGCGCCGTCCGCGCTCGTCTGGCACCGCCACCGCGCGTCGCTGCGCGCCTACTGGCGCCAGCAGGTCGGCTACGGCGAGGGCGAGTCGTGGCTCAAGCCCCACCACCCCGACCAGTTCCAGGGGCTGCACATCGGCTGGCGCGGGCGCATCTACGGGCCGCTCCCCTTCCACCGCTCGCTCACCCGGGCCCGCGTCAACAGCGGCACGTGGGGCACCGCGCCGTTCCCGTCCGTCTACACCATCGACACCTACCCGTTCGCGTTCATGCCGCACTCGGCCCGCTGGCAGGTGGCCGCCGCCGCCCTGATCGGGCTCGGCGCCGCCACCCTGCTGACGAGCCAGATCGGGCTGGCCCTCGCGCTGCTGGCGGTGGGCACGGGCGCCCTCGGCACCACCGTCGCCCGCTGCGCGCGCTACGCCCGCGTCACGGACATCGAGGGGCTGCCGCCGCTGGTCCGCCGCCCGCGCCGCCTGAGCCGCATCCTCTACCGGTCGCGCATCGCCGGGCTCTACTTCGTCCAGCCCCTCGCGCGCGCGTGGGGCCGCCTGCGCGGCGCGATGTCCCCGCCCGAGGTCCTGCGCGCACCGGCGAACGGACGGCGCGCGCCCGCCGCCGGGGCCGGGGCCATCCAGGCGCTGAGGGCCGCCGTGTCCCGCCGCACCCCGCCCCGGCGCTTCTGGAGCGAAACCTGGATCGCGGCTGAAGCGCTGCTGTCGCACTTGACGACCCGGCTCGAACGGACGCGCGAGGTGCGGACGGTCGAGATTGACGACGGCTGGCAGGCCGACCGCGACATCAGCGTCGGCCTGAACCGGTGGACGCGGCTGCAGCTTCGCGTGCTGGTGGAGGAGCACCACGAGGGACGATGCCTCGTCCGCCTCGCGCGGCGGCTGCGCGCGACCCCCAGGCTGTGGCTCCTGGGCGGGTGCCTCGCGGGAAGCGCGCTGGTCGGCGCCGCCCTCGCCCCGGCCCCGCACTGGCCGTGGATCGCCGGTGCCGGGGCGCTGCTCGCGGCCTGGGCCGCGCGCACCCTGCGGCACTCGGCGCGCGCCGTCGCCGCCGTGGACGCGGCCGTCGCGGACACCGTGGGCGCGCTCCGACTGATGCCGCTGCCGGACGCGCCGCCGGGAGAGAGCCGCGAGTCGGACACGCTACCGCATACGGTTTCCGCCGCCTCGGCCACGAGTGCGGTCGCCTCGCCGCAAGCAGGCGCGGCGGCGCCGCATGCGAACGTCGCCGCGCGCACCGCGACCGCGTCGGCGCCGCCACCGACCGGCGAGGCAGCGGCGGCCGGTGACGAAACTCCGCGTAGCGAGACCGACGAGGGCGCCGGCGGACTGCAAGGCGTCCGAGCCTGACGCGACGTGACGGGCGGACGTTGGAAGGGCCCGCCGGGGCGGCGGCGGGAGGCTGAAAGACGCCCGCGATTCACGAAACCGATGAGAGCCCCTGGCCGCGGCAGGAACGGCGCAAGGCAGGCCGCTTCGCCACTCGAGGCAATCGAGGTCGACGCGCGGCCCGATACCCGCGTGAACTGCAGCAACCCTGCCGGCGCACGCCGGCACCGCGAAGGGAACCAGCCCATGGCGACACGCCCTCGACGGACGCATCCGAACCTCCGGCTCATCCTCCGGCTGTCCGCGGGCATCGCGTTGTGCCTGCTCCCCGCCGCGGCCCCGGCGGCGGCCCAGGGCAGCATCGTCGTGGTGGGCGGCGAGGGGCGCCACTGCGGCGAGGACCCGCAGTGCATCAACCGGCTGCACCCCGCCATTCCCATGGCCGCGCGCGCGCAGCCGGGGCAGACCATCGTCTTCCGGGTGCGCAACGCCAGCGACTTCGACCTCGACCCCGCGAGCACCTACGACGATCCACGCGAGGGCGACGCCCAGATCGGGACCGTCCACCCCCTGACCGGGCCGGTGCACATCGAGGGGGCCGAGCCCGGCCACGTCCTCGCCGTGACCCTGCTCGACATCGCCCCGGGGCGCTTCGGCTACACCTCGGTCAGCCCCATCGGGTTCGTCTCCGACCACGTCACCGGCTCGTTCCGCGCCGAGTGGCGGCTCGACCGCACCGAGGCGGTCAGCGACGACGTGCCCGGCGTGCGCATCCCCAACGCCAGCTTCCCCGGCATCCTCACCGTGCTGCCCGGCCCCGAGCAGCACGCCGCGATGCTGTCGCGCGAGGCCGAGCTGCGGGCCCTCGGCGGGGCCGGCTTCCCGCCCCACGCGCTGCACGCCTCGCCCGCCGCCGTCTGCGGCCCCGGCGGGTCGCACGCCGACGAGTGCCTGCGCACCCTGCCCCCGCGCGAGCACGGCGGCAACCTCGACATCCGCTACCTGCAGGTCGGCGTCACCGTGTACCTCCCGTGCTACATCCCGGGCTGCGGCCTCGCCATCGGCGACCCGCACTTCGCGCAGGGCGACGGCGAGGTCTCCGGGACCGCGATCGAGATGGACGCCGACTTCACGGTCACCACCCGGCTCATCACCGACGGGCCCGCGCTGACCCGCGGCCCCCACTTCGAGGGGCCCGCCCGCGTGCTCGACATCCCCTCGCGCCGCTTCTACGCCACCACCGGCTTCCCCCTCAAGGCGGTCGGCGAGGTCCCCCCCGACATGCGCTACCTCGGCGCCACCGAACGCATCGCGGGCCTGAGCAACCTGTCGAAAGACGTCTCCCTCGCCGCGCGCAACGCCCTGCTCGCCATGATCGACTACATGACCGCGACCTACGGCCTGACCCCCGAGCAGGCGTACGTCGTGGCCAGCGTCGCCGTCGACCTTCGCATCGCGCAGCTCGTCGACGCCCCCAACGTCGGGGTGACGGCGCTGCTGCCGCTCGACATCTTCACCGAGCGCTGAGCGCCGGCAGGCCCGCGCCGGCCGAGCGGCGGAGACGCGCCCCCGACGCGTCGAGCAACCGGGCGGATGCCCCGCCGGCGTGGGGACGCGCCGAGGCCGGGCGGCGGCGCGCCCGACCCGGCGGTGCAATCGCGCGGCCGGAGAAGCCCCGACGCGTCGAGCAACCGGGCGGATCCCCGCCGGCGTGGGGACGCGCCGAGGCCGGGCGGCGGCGCGCCCGACCCGGCGGTGCAATCGCGCGGCCGGAGAAGCCCCCGACACCGTGCTAGCATGAGCGGCCCGACTGAAGCCGCATGGCCGACCCCAACCCCGACACGGCACGCCCCGCCACCGCCCTGCAGGCGCTGGGGCCGCTGGGCCTCCTCGTCGCCCTGCTCGCCGGCTCGGTGTACCTCTTCGGCGACGGGTCATCGAGCGGCCCCAACCAGATCGCGCTCATGCTCGCCGCCGCGGCGGCGGCGCTCGTGGGGCTGCGGAACGGACATCCGTGGAAGGCGATCGAGGACGGCATCCGCCGCAGCCTCTCGGTGTCGATGGGCGCCATCCTCATCCTGCTCGTGGTGGGCGCCCTGATCGGGACGTGGATTCTCGCCGGGGTCGTCCCGACGATGATCTACTACGGGCTGCTGGTGCTGTCGCCGGCGGTGTTCTACGCCACCGCCTGCGTCATCTGCGCGTTCGTCTCGGTCGCCACCGGCAGCTCGTGGACCACCGCCGGCACCATCGGCATCGCGCTGGTCGGCATCGCGACCGCGCAGGGGCTGAACCTGGGCCTGGCCGCGGGGGCCATCATCTCGGGCGCGTACTTCGGCGACAAGATGTCGGCCCTGTCCGACACCACCAACCTCGCCCCCGCCGTCGCCGGCACCGACCTGTTCACCCACATCCGGCACATGGCGTGGACGACGGGGCCGAGCATCGCGGCGGCGCTGGTGCTGTTCACGGCGGCCGGCCTCGTGGCCCCGGCCCCCGCCACCACCGCCGAGCTCGCGGTGGTGCTGGAGGCGCTCGACGCCCAGTACGCGCTGGGGCCCCACCTGCTGATCCCGGTGGCCCTCGTGCTGGCCCTGGTGCTGCGGCGCGTCCCCGCGCTCCCCGCGCTGCTCGCCGGCGCCCTGGCCGGCGCGCTCTTCGCGGGGCTCTTCCAGGGCGACACGGTCGTGGCGTTCGTGGCCGAGCCCGGCCTCTCGCGGCCCGTCGCGATCGTCAAGGGGTGCTGGATCGCCCTCTTCGACGGGTTCGCTCTCGACTCGGGCAACGCCGCCCTCGACGACCTCCTCAGCCGCGGCGGGATGAGCAGCATGCTGACGACGATCTGGCTGGTCATGTCGGCGATGGTGTTCGGGGGGGTCATGGAGTCGACGGGCCAGCTCGAGGCGGTGGCGCGGCGCATCCTGCGCGCGGTGCGGAGCGCGGGCAGCCTCACCATGGCGACCCTGGCCACCGCGTTCGGCACCAACGTGGTCACGTCCGACCAGTACATCTCCATCGTGCTGCCGGGTCGGATGTTCCGGGCCGAGTACGAGCGGCGCGGCCTCGACCCGTGCAACCTGTCGCGGACGCTGGAGGACGGGGGCACCATCACCTCGGTGCTCGTCCCCTGGAACACCTGCGGCGCGTACATGGCCGGCACCCTCGGGGTCGCCACCCTGACCTACGCCCCGTTCTGCTTCTTCAACCTCATCAACCCCCTGGTCGCGGCCCTCTACGGGTGGGCGAACATCTCGATCGTGAAGCGCGAGTCGACTTCCCGCCCCACCGCGGAATGACCGGGCGCCCGGACCCGCCGGGTGATTGCCGCCGACGCCGTCAGTTGGCGGTCCCGGTGTCGGCCCGGCCGGAACGCGTCGGCCCGGCCGGCCACTTCGACCGTCCGCCCGGATCCCGGCGAGAATCGCTCGCGCTCCTCCGGGCCGTCCGGACGCAAACGACACGGTGCCCTCACGCGGTGTGCGGCCCGCCCAACCGGCCGGCTCTCCAGAACCTCGACGCCGCGCGGTGCTTCAGCGGCCGGTGTCCCGCCGTCCGACGTGCGCCCCGGACGGTCCCGAATTGCCCCGGATGAATCCGGCGGGCCGACGCTCGTGACATACTGAGGGTTTGGCCCTCTCGCCGCCCGGGCGGGAGATCGGGGCGCCGCGGCGCCCCGGGGAGCGCGATGGCATTCGGACGACGCACCCGTCAGGCGGGGATGATCTTCATCTTCGTCACCCTGTTCATCGACATCCTCGGGCTGGGCATCATCATCCCCGTGCTGCCCGAGCTCATCAGGGAGTTCACGGGAGGCGACGACTCGCGGGCGGGCTTGTACTACGGGGTCATCATCGCCCTCTACGCGCTGATGCAGTTCCTGTGCGCCCCCGTCCTCGGCGCCCTCTCCGACCGGTTCGGCCGCCGGCCCGTCATCCTCGGCTCGCTGTTCGGGTTCGGCGTCGACTACCTCGTGCAGGGCTTCGCGCCCACCATCGGCTGGCTCTTCCTGGGCCGCGCCGTCGCCGGGGTCATGGGGGCCAGCGTCACCACCGCCAACGCGTACATCGCCGACGTATCGACCCCCGAGACCCGGGCCCGCAACTACGGCTTCGTGGGCGTCGCCTTCGGGCTCGGCTTCATCTTCGGCCCCGCCCTCGGGGGGCTGCTCGGGGGCATCCACCTGCGCCTGCCGTTCTTCGTGGCGGCGGGGCTGGCCCTCGTCAACTGGCTGTACGGGTACTTCGTGCTGCCCGAGTCGCTGCCCCCCGACCAGCGCAGCCCCGTCTCGTGGGGCCGGATGAACCCGTTCGGCAGCCTGCGGCGGCTGCGCGCCTATCCCCTGGTGGCGGGCATCGCGGTGGTCTTCATCTTCGCGTCGCTGGCCCAGCGGGGCCTCGAGAACGTGTGGGTGCTGCACGCCGGCTACCGCTACGGGTGGGACGCCCAGGCCAACGGCCTCACGCTGGCCCTCGTCGGGGTGATGGCGGCCCTCGTGCAGGGACTGCTGGTCCGGCCCATCGTCGCCCGCCTCGGCGAGCGGCGCGCGATTCTCTTCGGCATCGGCGTCTCGATGCTGGCGTTCCTCGGCTACGGCCTCGCGTCGGCGGGCTGGGTGGTCCTCGTCATCATCGTGCTGGGGTCGGTGGCGGGGGTCGCGCACCCCACGATACAGGGGCTCGTGGCCGGCGCCGTGCCTTCCTCCGAGCAGGGGAAGATCCAGGGCGCCCTGACGTCGCTGATCAGCCTGACCGCGATCGCGGCGCCGCTTCTCTTCACGGCGGGGCTCTTCAGCTACTTCACCTCGGCCCGCGCGCCCGTCCACCTGCCGGGGGCGCCGTTCCTCCTCGGCGCGGCCCTGTTCGCGGTGTCGCTGGTCCTCCTCGTGCGGCTGTTCCGCCGGCTGCCGGAGCCGGCGGCCGGCCGAGAGCGTCCCGCCGCCGGGCCCGCGCCCGTCGACGAGGCGACCGCCGTCGCCGCCGACGGCGCCTGAGCCGCCCGCGGCCCTCCCAACTCACGGGGCCCGGCAACCTGCGCGGCACGAGTCTCGCGCCGGCGACCCCGCCAAGCCGCGCCAACAACCGCCGCGCGGAAGTCTCACGGCAGCGGCAACGCCGCGCAGGAGTTTCGCGCCAGCGAAACTCCCAACGCGACCGCAGGTCGCGCGGTCGCCTGCGGCTTGCATCTCCCGCGCCGGGCTGCCACGATGAACCGGTGCGGACCCACGAGTGGATCGTCTGCGGCTACTTCGCCTACCTGCTCGTGCTCGCCCGCGTCCAGCCGCTGTCCGCGACCCGGCGCAACCGGGTGCTGGTGGTGGGGCTGGTCTGCATCGGGCTCGTGCTCGTGCTCTCCCAGCTCCGCCTGCAGCTCCCGATGCGGATCGCGCGCGACTGGGTGCCGTGCATCTACCTGCTGCAGGGCTACTGGATGAGCGGGCTCTTCTTCCGGCGGCCCATGCCGGGGGTCGAGGGCAAGCTGCTGCGGCTCGACGGGCGCCTGCTCGGGGCGCTGCGGATGGACGCGGTGGTGGGCCGGACGCCGGCCCCGTTGCTCGAGCTGCTGGAGCTGGCGTATCTCTTCGCCTACCCGTTCGTTCCCGTCACGTTCGCCCTGATCCACGGCGCCGGCCTGCGGGGAGAGGCGGACGCCTACTGGACGCCGGTGCTGCTCGCCGCGTTCGCCTGCTACGGCCTGCTGCCGTGGATTCAGACCCGGCCCCCGCGGACCATCGAGCCGCCGGGTTCGATGGACCAGCGCGGCCTCGCCCTGCGGCGGCTGAACCGCGCCGTGCTCGAGCGGGCGTCGGTGCAGGTCAACACCTTTCCGAGCGGCCACGCCGCCACCGCCATCGCCGCCGCCCTCGCCGCCGGCGAGCTGATGCCCGCCCTGGTCCTGCCTCTCCACGCGGCGGCCGGCGCGGTCGCCGTCTCGACGGTGGTGGGGCGCTATCACTACGCCGCCGACACCATCGTGGGGCTCGCGGTCGGCGCCGCCGCGTGGTGGCTCACGACGTGATCGGCTTCTTCAGGTGCACCGGCGCCACGTGGCGGATGCGCTGGTTGATCAGCTCGACGAAGACCGAGAACGCCATCGCGAAGTAGAGATAGCCCTTCGGAATCTCCTGGTGGAACCCTTCCGCCACCAGCGAGAACCCCACCAGCAGCAGGAAGCTCAACGCGAGGATCTTGACGGTCGGGCGCTCGTTGACGAACGCGCTGATCGCCTCGGCCGAGATCAGCATGATGACGACCGCGATCATGATGGCCGCCACCATCACCCCGATCTGGTCCACCATGCCCACCGCGGTGATCACCGAGTCGAGCGAGAAGACGACGTCGAGCACCAGGATCTGCAGGATGACGCTGGCGAACGTCGCCGTCTTCTTCCGGGACCGATGCCCCTCGTCGCCCTCCAGGCTCTCGTGAATCTCGTAGGTCGACTTCGCGAGCAGGAACAGACCGCCCCCGAGCAACGTCAGATCGCGGCCCGACACCTCGCGGCCGAACACCGCGAACAGCGGCTCGGTGAGCTGGATGATCCAGCTCAGCGACATCAGCAGCACGATGCGCGACAGCATGGCCAGCCCCAGGCCGACCCGGCGGGCGAGCTTCTGCCGGTGGTGGGGCAGCTTGTCGGACAGGATGGAGATGAAGATGACGTTGTCGACCCCGAGGACGACCTCGAGAACGGTGAGGGTGACGAGGGCGACCCATATCTCGGGGTCGAACAGCCATGCCATGACGGGTTCTCCGGGGCCGGGAGCCTGCGGCGCGGAAGCGAGGCGCAGGCCGCGGCAGGATCGGTCGGGGCGCCGGCGCAAGGGGGGCGGCGGGGGCCGTTGGGGCCCCCTCGCCGCGCCCCGTCAGGCGCCGGCGGTCTTCGGGCCGCCGGCGCCCTCGCCGTTCTCGGGGTAGTGCGAGTCTCTTCGCGGGCTCCCGGTCTCACGGAGCGAGGCGAATCGCATAGTCGGGCCAGCACTGCTCGAAGTCGCCGGCGGGCGAGGTCCACGGGTCGAAGTCCGTGCCGACGAGCTCGAACGCACCATCCGCGAACGCCGGCCTCCCGCGCGCAACCGCGGCCGAGCCGGCCGAGGGATCCAGGGTCCGAGCGATCCGATGCCGCACGTCCTCGAGGTGGAGCCGGGTCGCGCGGTCCGACGTCCGGTCGAGAGCGAGCAGGACCGAGGCGTCGAGCGCGCGCAGCTCGCCGCGCAGGAACGGCCCCGCGTCGCCGTTGGCCTGCGACGAGCCTCCGAGCCGCCCCCCGACGAGGTCGAGGTACGCCCGCTGGAGGTTGCGGCGGTAGGCGTCGACGCCGACCTCCGCCTCGTCGAGCTCGCTCCACACGCCGCCGCGCACGTCGGCCAGGAACTCGGTGGCGGGATAGGCGGCGTCGCCGTCTATCACCTCCTGCTCGACGAGCCGGGCCAGCCGGGCCGCCGACAGCAGCGTCCCGAGCACCCGGGTCTGGCTGATCCGAATCCGATTCAGCACCCCCACCGGCTCGATGCGGCGCAGGATCTCCGGGTCGATCAGGAACGCCGGCGGCATGAACGCGTGGTCGTTCAGGAAGGCCACCGCCTTGGCCTGCACGTCCCGCGGCAGGGTCGAGAACCGCACCCCCTCCTGCCCGTGGTGCTTCTGGTGCGACGAGACCCCGCCCACCACCGCGGCGACGTGGTTCATCTCGAGGGTCCACTGCCCGACGAGCCGCGCGTACAGCTCGTCGAGGTCGTCGTAGGGCTCGCCCGGCGCGGTGGTCGCGTCGAGCAGCATCGCGGCGACGCGCTCGAGGTTCTTCAGCCCCAGCGCCGTCGACGCCACCGCGTCGGCGTCGCCCACCGCCTCCGTCAACTGGCCGGGGTCGGCGCCGCGCGCGTCGGGGGTCGAGAAGCGGAGCCACACCGTCTCGTCCTGCTCGCGCGCCCACGCGTCGAGGGTCGCCCGCTCGTCGTCGGGGGTCTCCGCCCCCGCGATCGGCGCATAGCCCCACCGCGTGGCCCACTTGTCGTAGGGGCCGATCTTGGGAATCAGGTCCTCGGGGGCGATGCCGTCCTCGGGCTGCGCGACGTAGTTGAAGCGCGCGTAATCCATCAGGGTCGGCGTGTGGCTCATCGTGCGCACCCACTCGGGGTCGCGCACCCGCTCGTGCGGGTAGAGCGAGCTCGCCTTCATGTTGTGCTGGAAGCCGAGGGTGTGGCCCACCTCGTGGGCCACCACGTAGGCGAGCAGATCGCCCATCAGGTCGTCGGGCAGGGGCAGGGTCCGCGCGCGCGGGTCGAGCGGCCCCACCTGCACGAAGTACCAGTCGCGCAGCAGGTTCATCACGTTGTGGTGGAACTGGATGTCCGCCTCGAGGATCTCCCCCGTGCGCGGGTCGTTCACGTGGGGGCCCGAGGCGTTCTCGACCGTCGACGGCAGCCAGCGGATGACCGAGTAGCGGGCGTCCTCTGCGCTCCAGTCGGGGTCCTCCTCGGGCGACGGCGCGTCGCGCGCGACGATCGCGTTGCTGAACCCGGCCTCCTCGAACGCCGGCTGCCACGCCTCGATGCCCTCCTTCATGTACGGCACCCACTTGGCGGGGGTCGCGGGGTCGATCCAGAAGGTGATGGGGATGACGGGATCGGACAGCGCCTGGTCCGGCTGCTGCTTCTCGAGCCGCCAGCGGGTGATGTAGCGCCGGCGCGGCGAGCGGTGCTCGTCGCGCCCGTAGTCGATCTGCCGCACCGAGAAGTAGCCGACGCGCTCGTCGAAGAGCCGCGGCATCATCGGCTCGTCGGGCAGCCTCACCATGCTGTAGTGCAGCACCACCGTGGCGCTGCCCGGCCGCATGCCGCGGCGGAACACCACCCGCGGCCGGTTGCCCGAGGTAGACGCCGGCGGCGCGGTGTAGGTGTGGGTGGCCCGCACCTCGATGTTCCGCGGATACGACACCACCGACTCGACGAACGACCGGTCGCGCGCGAACCCGCGCGCCTGCAGCCGCGACCGCGCGCTGAACTCGGGCACCTCGGTGTTGAAGAGCGCGGTGACGTCTATCACCGGCGCCCCCGACTCGGACAGCGCCTCGATGTCGAACGCCCGCAGGATGGTGTCGTTGTTGGCGGCCTCGACCGCCCGCGCGATGGGCCGCGACTCGTCGGCGACGATGGCGTACGACACGCTCTTCAGCAGCACCCGGTCGCCGCGGCGCTCCCACTTGACGACCCGGCTCCCGAGCGCCTGCCCGCCGTAGCCCACGCCCTCGCTGGTGCGCTCGATCTGGCTGACCCAGAGGAACTCACGCCCCAGCTCGTCGACCGGGATCTCGTAGAACACCTTGTCGTCGAGCCGGTGCACGAGGAACACGCCCTCGTCGGTCTCCGCCTCGTCGGTGATCACCTCGTCGTAGGGCTCGATGCCGTCGTCGCGGCCGCGCCCCCGCGGCCGCTCGTCCTCGCCCTCCGACTCCTCGTCGGCCTCTTCCGCCGATTCCTCCTGCTCCTCTTCCTCGGGCGGGGGCTCCGGCGGCTGGTCCTGCGCCGCGGCCACCCCGGGGGCCGCCAGGGCTGCCGCGAGCCAGAACACGACGGCGCGCACCGTACCGAGTCGCGTCACGGACATGAAGTTGCTCCTCTTCGAGAGATCGGCCGAAGGCGACACCATATCACCACATCGCGGCTCCTGCCGGGGCGCGTCGGACCGGCGTCCGGCGGCTCCGCGACGCGACGGCGGGCCGGACCGCGGGCGCGGACGGTCGCCACGAGGAGAAGCCGGGGTGGCGGACCGGTGAGCGCCGGTCGTCGCGACGCTCCCGGGGGAGCAGGGCGCGGGCGACGCCCAGCAGCCCGTGGTGAAAGCCCGGCGTTGCACGGCGCCCGGAGGGCGCCAGCCGATCGCCGAGGCGCCCCGCCTGACAAGGCGTGAGAAGGGCGCATATTGGGCATATGCACCGACGAACAACGCGGTCAGGCGGGATGCACCGCCGCTCGAATGCAGCGGGGGCTTTCGCAAGGGCTGCCAGGCGCCGGGCGGTTGATATCTTCGCGGCGGACGCGGATGATGGGGGCGATGGCCGATTCGCCCCCCACGCCGCGGCCGGGTCCCGCCGCCGGCCGGCCCAGCTTCCCCCTCTGGATCTGGCCCGTCTACATCGTGCTCTTCGCGTTGTCGGTCCCCTGGTACCTGCCCGCCGACGCACCGTTGCGCATCTGGCTCGGTCTGCCCCACTGGGTGGTCCTCTCGCTCGCCGCGACGGCGGGCGTCGCGGTCTTCACCACCTTCGTGGTGCACCGCCTCTGGCCCGAGGAATGACCGACTCCCTGGGCGGCGGCGCGGTCGTGGCCGTCGGGCTCTACCTGACCGCCATCCTCGGGGTGGGGTACGCCGCCCGCCGACGGCGCACCGGCGAGTCGCTGGCCGACTTCTACCTCGCGGGCCGGCAGCTCACCGGCCCCGTGCTGCTGCTCACCCTCTACGCGACCCAGTACAGCGGCAACACCCTCATCGGCTATCCCGGCGAGGCGTACCGCCTCGGCTACTCGTGGGTCATGAGCGTCGGCTTCATGATGGCGATCATCGTCGCCTACCTGCTCTACGCGCCGCGGCTCCACCGGCTGGCCCGGCGGCACCGCTTCGTCACCCCCGGCGACTGGCTCACCCACCGTTTCCGCTCGCCCGCCCTCACCCTCCTCGCCAACCTGCTCCTCATCGCCGCCATCTCCAACTACCTGCTCGCGCAGCTCATGGCGATGGGCCACATCACCGCCGGCCTGTCCGGCGGCGCCGTCCCCTACTGGGCGGGGGTCGTGCTGCTGACGCTCGTGGTGCTCGTCTACGAGACCGTCGGCGGCATGCGCGCGGTCGCGTGGACCGACCTCGTGCAGGGCCTCATGCTGGTGACGGGCCTGACGGGGCTGCTGCTCGCGGCGGTGCCGGGCCCGTCGCACGTGGCCGACGTGACGGCGTGGCTCGCGGCCGAGGCCCCCGAGAAGGTCGCCGTCCCCGACTGGGAGACGTGCCGCAACTGGTTCAGCACCCTGGCCCTCATCGGCTTCTCGGGCGCCGTCTACCCGCAGGCGGTCCAGCGCATCTACGCCGCCCGCGACAGCGCCGCCCTGCGCCGCTCGTTCGGCATCATGGTGTTCCTGCCGATGGTCACCACCGGGCCCGTCTTCCTCGTGGGGGTGCTCGCCATCAAGCGGCTGGCCGCGGCCGGCCCCGTCGCGGGCGACCAGGTGCTGCCGCTCCTCCTCACCGAGTGGGGCTCGACCTCGCCGCTGCTCTACGTCCTCAGCCTGATCGTCATCGTCGCGGTGGTCAGCGCCATCATGTCCACGGCCGACTCGGTGCTGCTGAGCCTGTCGTCGATGCTCGCCAAGGACGTGCTGGGCACGACGGTGCTGCGCGGGGCCGACGAGGCCCGCCTGACCCGCGCCGGCAAGCACGTGTCGTGGGTGCTCGTGGCCGTGCTCGTGGGCATCGCCCTGAACCCCCGGATCACCCTCTGGGGCCTGACCGAGCTCAAGATGGAGATCCTCGCCCAGGTCGCTCCCCTCTTCATCCTCGGCGTGAGCTGGGACCGGCTCACCACGCGGGCGGCGCTGGCCGGCATGATCACCGGCACTCTCCTGTACGGCGGCCTCCTCGCGGCGGGACAACCCGAGCCGTGGAACGTCCACGCCGGGGTGGTCGCCCTGTTGGTCAACGTCGCGGTGGGCGTCGCCGTGACGCGCTTCGACCCGCGCCCGGTCAGGATCGACCGGAGCACCGGCCCTTGACCCGTGCCGTCCATGCGAACGCGCCGCCCCCCGTGAACGGGTCAGACATCGCCAGGCTCCTGCACGGCGTCGGTCATGGGGCCGGGCGGCGCTACGCCAGCAGCCGCCGCAACCAGCCCGCGAGGCCGGTGACCAGCAGGTTCCGGTTCTCGATGGGGCGTCGAATGCGGCAGACCAGGACGCGCCGGCTGGCGTCGACCATGTCGGCGGTCCGGTGCAGCCGGCCGATCGTGTCCGTCGAGGGGTCGCTGGTCAGCTTCACCTCGATGGCCCAGCGGTCGGTTCCCCAGTCCAGCAGCAGATCCAGCTCGTAGTCATCGGAGGTCCGGAAAAAGAACGCCTGCGCCCGCTTGCCCGCGGCGGCCAGGGCGGCCAGGGTCTGCTCGATGACGAACCCCTCCCAGCTCTGGCCCAGCCACGGCTGCCGGTAGAGCTGATCGAGGTCGGCGACGTTCATCATGGCGTGCAGCAGCCCGCTGTCGCGCCAGAAGACGCGCGGCGTCTTGACGATGCGCTTCCGGACCTTGCGGCTGAACGGCGGCAGTCGGCGAATCAGGAAGGCGCCCTCCAGGAAGTCGCAGTGCCGCAGCACCGTCTTGTGGTCGAGGGCGAGCGAGGCGCCGATCTGCGACGCGTTGAGGTGTTGGCCGTGCGACGCGGCCAGCATCGCGAGCAGCCGCATCGTCTGCTGCGGGCGCGTCGGCAGCCCCCATTCGGGGAGGTCGCGGCTGACCAGCGCGTCCAGGTAGTGCGCCTGCCAGTCGGGGAACATCCCGGGCGCGAGGATGCCCCCGTCGGGATAGCCCCCGCGCAGCCAGAGGTCGTCGAGACGACCCGCCGCCAACTCGGGCAGGATGAACGGCGTCATCCGAACCAGGCCCAGCCGGCCCGCCAGCGATTCCGCGACGTTCGTCATCAAGGCCGGCGACACCGAGCCGAGCAACAGGAACCGGCCGTTGCGTTTACGGTCGGCGTCGATAGCGCCGCGCAGCCGGGTGAACACCATCGGCGCGTGCTGCGCCTCGTCGATGACGACCAGCTTCCGCCCCCGCGTCAGGGCGTCCCACTCCGCATCCAGCCTGGCCGCGCCGCCGGCCGCCTCCATGTCGAAGTAGACGCCCCCGAGGCGTTTGGCGAGGGTGGTCTTGCCGCTCTGGCGGGGACCGAGGATGGCCACGGCCGGAAACCGGCGCAGGGTCTCGCGGACCCGCCGCGTGTAGATGCGCGGTCGCATCCTTGCATTATGGGAATAGATTCCCAGATTGCAAGACTCTGTGCGCCAGCGCGGTCACTCTCGGGAACCGCGGCCGGCAACGCCACGGCGACGACCCCTGGGCGTGGCCCACGGCACCCCGACCGCAAGCCGCCAGCGGTCGACATGATTCTCACCACCTGATCGCGTGCCCCCGAATCGGGGCCCTTCACGCCCTCTTCCCGCCACGTCTCCGACGACGATCCGACGGCTTCCGGAAGACGAGGATCTTCTCGTCCTTCATCACGTTGTACAACCCGAAGACAACCTTCCGGAGTTCACGTTCGCGCTCCAGACCAGCGCCGACCGCCCAATCGCCCATCTCTTCCGTGGTCGTGTACTCGCTACGGTCGACAGTCGCGTTGCCAATCACGAACGCGGCTCTCCCATCCGGCTTCAGAACCCGCGCCACCTCGCGGAACATTTCCTGCATGTCCTCATTGTAAAGTGCCAGCTTCTCCTTCGGGCCGCGACCACGGACCCCCGTCATCTCACTCCGGAGCGCGTCAGGACTCACCCCGAGCGCTTCGAGGGCATGATCGTCGTTCTTCACGTAGTCCAAGGCAATTGAGTACGGGGGCGACGTCACGACGGCATCCACGGTCCCGTCATCGATTCCCGCTGCACGCAGGTCTCTGGCGTCGCCACAGACGACTGAGACGCGACCGGGCTCGATCTCAAAAGTTCGCAATGCGCGCGCGTGTGCCTCAACGGAATCCAGCATAGCCAACAGGTTCTGGCGTAGCCGTGCACGACCGTCCCGCTTCCGCCTCGATTCGTCGCTGAGCGCCGTCATGCGGGCGATCTCGACGAAATCGGCAACTATCGGATTGTGATCCCGGGCGATAGATGCATCGTGGGGATCCAGGGTGTCGAGCGCCAGAAGCGCCTGTACCCGAGCCCGGACCTCCGCCACGGCCTCGACGGAACGCGTCTTCACCCGTGTGAGCAGCGCGCAGAGAGGCGAAATGTCGACGCCGAAGCAGTCGATCCCGAGAAGCGAGGCCTCCACCGCCGTAGTTCCGCTCCCAACATACGGATCCAGAACCCGCCATCCCGGTTGCGCCCCCACGATGTTCAGCAGCGCTCGAACCATCTGCGGATGGAACTTCCCCCGATATGGGTAGATCCAGTGAGTGAGGTACTGATTGACCGAGCGCGTCCGGTTGAAGACCCCGCCCTGGTAGCTCGGCCGAATCAACTGATCGTAGACCGTCGGCTCGCCGTCGAGCTCGGCCACATACGCTGCCCGACGCAGCACATCAGCCGCTGTGCCGTTGACGTGCACACGAACGCTCCACGGATCGTCCTCATCACGGTCCCAGCGCTCGCAACCGAGGGATCGCGCCTCGACCCGCGCGAGTTGCTCCTCGTACAGAAACTGGAGGTTGCGCGGCAATGTGAGGGTGCTCATGGGCGGCACCGTACCAGAATTCGCAGCGATGTACAAGCCTATCCGTAACAGGTTACCGCACCCGGGAGCTTGTGCTACTGCGCTGGGCGTTGAAGTTCGGGTGCGACGGTGGGCGAACGTGAACGAAGCAGGCCCGCGATCACGGTGTGGGGATTGTGCTGTCGCTGGCAGGCGGTGCGGATGACCGAGGCCAGTGTTTGCTGGGTGGCCGCGCCGCGCCAGCAGCGATTGCCGCCGCACACCTTCCGGGTGACGACGGCGGGGCGAATGGCCTGTTCGGCCCGCCAATTGGTCGCGTCGACGGCGGGGTTGCGCAGGAACGTGAACAGCGCCCGCCATTCCGTGGTCAGATGCTTCGCAAAGCACTGCACATCGGCCAGTGGGCCGGGATGAAGCAGTCGTCGGACGAGTCGGGCGGCCAAGGCTTCCAGAGCTTCGTCCAGGTCATCACGGGACAGCTTTCCGGCGCGGGCGTCGTCGCGCAGGCGGAGGGCCTGCTTCAGCAGGGCGTGAATGTCGGCGGCGATACGACTGCGGGGATGGTCCCGGCACAGGGTCCGTCCCCGTCGGAGAACGTGGGCGAGGCACGTCTGATGGGTGGCCCGGGTGAAGCGCCGATATGGTGCCCAGCCGTCGCGGATGAGCACGCCGTCGAAGTCCGGCCCCAACAGGTGAGCCGCTTCCTCGTAGCCTCGTCCGGGCTGAATGGCGTAGACGGTCGTCTTCTCCGAGGCGCCCACCCAGAGCCACTGCAGGTGGCCGCCGACCTTCCACCCGGTTTCATCCGGGGTGACGACGGGGCTGTTGCGAAGCTGGCGCCGCAGGTCGCTGTAGGTCAGCTCGGCCCGGCGGGCGGCCCGATGCACGGCGCGGACGAGGCCGCTCGAACTGACGCGGATGTCGTAGTGTTGCCGCAGCAGGGTCGCGATCTTGCCGAACGACAACCCCATCTGCTTGTTGAGGATGACGGCCGACGCCACCAGCGCGGGGCCCAGTTGTACGGCGGCGGCGCCGAGGGCGTCGGAGGTCTGCAACCGATGCCGACCCCGCACCCGCTTGCCGCAATCCTGACAGGCACCGAGGGCGACCCGAAACTCGCGGACGAGAACCCGCGGGACCGGCAGTTCTTCCTGAAACTGGGCGGCCATACCGGTCGAGCGCACTTGTCCGCCGCAATCCGGACAGCTCGGCGGCAGCGGTACGTCGTGGCGGACGTCCACCCGGGTTGGTCTGCGGCGGCGCGCCGGCTGGCCGTACTGGGCGCCGGCTCGACGGCCGGGACGCTTGGGTTTGAGCGTGACGGTCTTGGCGAAGGGGGCCGCTTGGCGAAAACCGGCGCGTCTCGCTGCATCGAGCTCTCGTTTCAGGCGGGTGTTCTGCCTCTCAAGCCGTTCGATCCGCCGCTGCAGCCGTTCGCGCTCGCGCTCGCTCTCTTCGAGCTCGCGCTTCACGCGCTCGTGCTCCCCCGGCGTCGGCCGGGGGGCGTCCTCCTCGTGGTGCGTCGGGCGCATACCCCGTTTATCGGCACCTGTGCAATCCTGTGCACCCCCGACGCCAGCGACCGCCGGCTTCCAGGTCTCGCCCGCCGCTTCGGTGCTCGCCGCTCGTACCGACGCGGTAACCAATTACGCCTATCCTTTGCCCGCCCGCGCCCCAGGATCTTCCGGCGACCTCGTGATCATCATCGCTCGCCTGCCGCAGATGGTGCGCGAGAACCGCACGATCATGCGACGCTCGTCGGGCACGGGCCTACATCATCGGTCCGTCTCGTAGATGACCTCGATATTCGCCTCAGCATCTTGCCGACGCAGCGCACGCGCGTTGGTGTTTGGCTTCCGGGGAGAGAAGAAGTCGTCCTCCGCGTGCCACAAGACCCAGATGGCCCTGACCTGCGAGGGCGAGCGGTAGTTGATCACGATGTAGTTCTCTCCGTCGACCTGCTTGGACTGGTTGATGGTCAGCCCGCTGTCCTTGCAGATCTTCACTTCCCACGGTTGACCCAGCCGCTGGAGATCGACGTGTCCTGGCCCCTCATCGAACGTCTTGCAGTGCTGACGAATCGATTCTTCGATCTTCTCCGACAGATCCCGTGCCACGACGCCAGCGGACGGCGGCTTGAAGCCGTATTGCTGGAAGAGGGGGACGATCTCCTCGTATAGCTTGTCGAGCTTGCGGAAAACGGACTGCACAGCGACCGTCAAGCCGGACTTCTCATCCTCGGACAGCGGTTGACCAGTGCCTGTCGCTCGGCGAGGTGCGGGCGGCTTGGGGTCAGCCCGCGGCTTGTGAGCGCGGACGGATGTCGCACTCGGTTGCGCCATTCGCACTTCCTTCGCCGCCCTCATCCGTGAGGCCACGTCATCCGGGCCGGCCGGCCCTACGACCGGAACATCCGCAGCAGCTTCGTGATCGGGTCGTACATCTTGTCGACCACGCGCTCCTTCAGGGGAATGATCGCGTTGTCGGTGATGGTGATCTCCTCGGGGCAGACCTTGGTGCAGCACTTGGTGATGTTGCAGTAGCCGACGCCGTGGTCGTCGGCGAGCTCCGTGGTGCGGTCAGCGGTGTCGAGGGGGTGCATCTCGAGGGCGGCCGAGTAGACGAAGAAGCGGGGGCCGATGAACTCGCCGTGGAGACGGTGGTCGCGGAGGACGTGGCAGACGTCCTGGCACAGGAAGCACTCGATGCACTTGCGGAACTCCTGCACCCGCTCGACGTCGTACTGCTCCATGCGCCACGTGCCGTCCGCCGCGTCCGGCTCGCGCGGGGCGAACGGCTTGATGGCCTTCTTGACCTCGTAGTTCCACGACACGTCGGTGACGAGGTCGCGGACGGTGGGAAACGCCTGCATCGGCTCGATGGTCACCGGCTGATCGAGGGGCAGGGAGTTGAGCCGGGTCATGCACATCAGCTTGGGGCTGCCGTTGACCTCGGCCGAGCACGACCCGCACTTGCCGGCCTTGCAGTTCCAGCGCACCGCGAGGTCGTTGGCCTGCTCGGCCTGGATCTGGTGCACCGCGTCGAGGACGACCATGCCCTCGGACACCTCGGTGGTGTAGTCCCGGAACTCCCCGCCGTCCGCGTTCCCCCGCCAGATCCGGAATGTCGCGCTGCTCATCACGGTGTCTCCGATCGACGCGCGCGCGGACCGCCCACGGCGCGCGCCGTCACTTGTCGCCTTCGATGGTCCCGCCGGCCATCGGCCGCCCCGGGCGCGGACCGCTCCCGCGCCCCGCCACGTTTGCCTCCGACGATCCCGCCGACCATCGGCAGTCTCCAGTGCGCGGCCCGCCCGTCCGCGCCGCGCGCCGTCACTTGTTGTCTTCGACGATCTGCTGCAGGTCGGCCCGAATCTCGGAGATCGGCTCCTGCGTCACCTGCATCCCGCCCTCGTCGCCACGGCGGATGACGGTGTTCAGCCGGCCCTGCCCGGGGTCCTTCTCGAGATGGTCCTCGCGGAAGTGGGCGCCGCGGCTCTCCTTGCGGAGAATCGCCGACCGAGCCACCGCCTCCGACACCATCAGCAGGTTGCGCAGGTCGAGGGCGGTGTGCCACCCCGCGTTGTACTCGCGGTTGCCCTGCACGCCGACCCGCTCGGCGCGCGCGCGCAGCCCCTCGAAGGCGTCGATGGCCTTCTGCATGTCCTCCTCGGTGCGCACGATGCCGACCTGCGACTGCATCATGTCCTGCAGGTCGTACTGCACCTGGTACGGCCCCTCGGCGTCGCCGCCCCCGCGCTCGAACGGCGCGAGGGCCTCGCGCGCCACCACTTCTATCTGGTCCTGCGCGGGCTTCGCCGAGGCCTGCTCCTTCGCGAACTCGGCCGCGTACTTGCCCGCGCGCTGGCCGAAGACGAGGAGGTCGGAGAGGGAGTTGCCGCCGAGCCGGTTCGCGCCGTGCAGCCCCGCCGCGCACTCGCCGGCCGCGAACAGCCCCGGCACCGTCGACATCTGGCTGTCGGGGTCGACGCGCACGCCGCCCATCACGTAGTGGGTGGTGGGGCCGACCTCCATCGGCTCCTCGGTGATGTCGATGCCCGCGAGCTGCTTGAACTGGTGGTACATGCTCGGCAGCTTCTTGCGGATGTGCTCGGCGCCGTTCGGCAGCCGCTTCTTGATCCAGGCGATGTCGAGGAACACGCCGCCGTGGGGGCTGCCCCGGCCCTCCTTGACCTCGCGCACGATGCAGCGGGCCACATGGTCGCGGGTCAGCAGCTCGGGGGGGCGGTTTGCCTTCTTGTCGCCCTGGGTGTAGCGCCACCCCTCTTCCTCGTCGGTGGCGGTCGAGCTCCGGTACAGCTCGGGGATGTCCTCGAACATGAACCGCTTGCCGTCGCTGTTGCGCAGCACCCCGCCCTCGCCGCGCACGCCCTCGGTGACGAGGATGCCGCGGACGCTCGGCGGCCACACCATGCCGGTGGGATGGAACTGCACGAACTCCATGTCCATCAGCTCGGCCCCGGCCCGGTACGCGAGGGCGTGCCCGTCGCCGGTGTACTCCCAACTGTTGCTGGTCACCTTGTAGGCGCGCCCGATGCCGCCGGTGGCCAGCACCACGGCGCGGGCCTTGAACAACTGGAAGCGGCCGCGCTCGCGGTCGTAGCCGAACGCCCCGACCACGCGGTCGCCGTCCTTCAGCAGCTCGACGACGGTGCACTCCATGTGCACGTCGATGCCCTGGTGGACGCCGTGGTCCTGCAGGGTCCGGATCATCTCGAGGCCGGTCCGGTCGCCGACGTGGGCGAGCCGCGGGTACTTGTGGCCCCCGAAGTTGCGCTGCAGGATGCGCCCGTCCTTCGTGCGGTCGAACACCGCCCCCCAGGCCTCGAGCTCGCGCGCCCGCGCCGGCGCCTCCTTCGCGTGCAGCTCGGCCATGCGCCAACTGTTCAGGTACTGGCCGCCGCGCATGGTGTCGGCGAAGTGCACCGTCCAGTCGTCGCGGTCGTCCACGTTGGCGAGGGACGCGGCCATGCCCCCCTCGGCCATGACGGTGTGCGCCTTGCCGAGGAGCGACTTGCAGACGAGCCCCACCGAGACCCCGGCCGCCGACGCCTCGATCGCGGCCCGCAGCCCCGCCCCGCCGGCCCCGATCACCAGCACGTCGTGTTCGAAGGATTGGTATTCGTTGTCCATCACGGCAATCTTCATCTGGGGCGACCCGGCAGCGCGCCCCGGGCAGCCCTCGTCCAGCGCCCGCCGCCCCGTTCGTCGGCCGCCCCCTCGGGAGGAACCAACCCGGGCGGCGGTCGCGCCCTTCGCCCGGGCCGCGGCGCTTGCGGCGCGGCGGCCCCGGCCAACCCAATCCGACAGACCCCCGCGCCGTCCCGCGGCGCAGGCTCCTACAGGAGTCGGAGATCCGTCACGAAGCCCATCGCGCAGAGCCGCACGTAGATGTCGGAGAAGCCGACCCAGACCAGGCTCATCCAGGCGAAGAGCATGTGCCGGCGGTTCAGGCAGCTCACGCAGTCGTAGGTCGGACGGCGGACGGGCAGACCCGCGATACGGTCGCACCCGCCCCCGACGAGGTGCCGCAACGAGTGGCACCCCAGCGTGTAGCCGCCGAGCAGGACGACGTTCGTCGCGAGGACGAGCGTCCCGACCCCGATGCCGAACGACACGGCCCCGGTCGCCGGGTCCTCGAACCACAGGGCGTTCCAGACGTCGAGGCTCAGGAACACCAGGAGCGCCAGCGCGAAGACGAGGAAGTAGCGGTGCAGGTTCTGCACGATCAGGGGGAACGAGTTCTCGCCCCAGTAGCTCGATCGCGGCTCGCCCACGCTGCACGACGGCGGGTCGTGCCAGAACGCCTTGTAGTAGGCGCCGCGATAGTAGTAGCAGGTCAGCCGGAAGCCGACCGGCGCCCACAGAATCAGGAACGCCGGCGAGAAGGGCACCGGATCCGGCCACCAGCCCGGCCTCGGCCCCAGGAAGCTGTGGGGCGAGTCTCCGAAGATCTCGGGCGAATAGAACGGCGACAGATACGGCCCGAAGTGGTAGTGGTCGCCCTGAAATGCCGCCCACGTGGCGTACACGATGAACGCGGAAAAAGCCAGAAAGACGCCGAGGGGCTGCGTCAGCCAGGCGTCGAGCCGTCGAGTCTCCGCCCACCGGCGGACCGGGGTTGCAAAGTGAACCTGTTCCATCCTGTCTCGCTCCGCGACGAATAGGTCGCCCCGCCCCGGCAGGCCGCGCCCACCGGGAGGTGCTCCGACGCACTCTGTGCCTGCGCCGCCGAGAGGTTATCACTTCTCCCGCGCGGTCCGAAAGTGCTGGCGGCGGGCGCGGTCCCGCGGTGCCGCTCGGGCCGCCTCGAAGCGGGCCGGGAGACGGCCGGAGGAGCGCCCGCGGCGGGCGCGGTCCCGCGGCGCCCGTCAGGCCGCCTCGAAGCGGGCCGGAGAGACGGCCGCGAGCAGCGGGTCCTCCCGACCGTCGAGCACCAGGTCGGCCACCAGGCGGGCGGTCAGGGGGGCCAGCAGCACCCCGTTCCGGTAGTGGCCGGTCGCGTACACGAGCCCGGGCGCCGTCGCCGAGCGTCCCACCACCGGCAGGTCGTCGGGAGTCCCGGGGCGCAGGCCGACGCGGACCGCCTCGAACCCGGCGTTGCGGGCCTCGGGAAGCACGCCGGAGACCGCCTCGATGAGGGTCGCCACCCCCGCGACGGTGGCGCGCTCGTCGAACCCCACGTCCTCGACCGTCGCCCCCACCAGCAACGATCCGCCGGGCCAGGGCACCACGTAGCAGCTCGGGGCCCAGACGACCCGGGCCGGCGGGCGCCCGGACCACGCAAGCTGCAGCAGTTGGCCGCGCACCGGCCGCACCGGCAGCGCCCCGTCGCCGGCGGCGCGGCCCGACCAGCTTCCCGCCGCCAGCACGACCGCGTCGCCGGTCAACGTCCCTGCCGCCGTCTCGACGACCATCGAGCCATCCGAGCCCGCCTGCACGCGGCGCGCGGGCCGATCGGTCTGGAACGAAACGCCGTGCCGGGCCGCCCCGGCCTCCAGGAGCGCCTCCATGAGCGTCGCGACCCCGACGAACCCGTGGGACGGAACCAGCAGCGCCCCGGCCACCGCCGCCCCCAGGGAGGGCTCCGCCGCCCGGGCCTCGCTCGCCGTCAGCAGGCGGCATTCGACCCCCGCCGCGTCGAGGGCGGCCCGCGTCCGCTCCAGCCGGGACATCGACGCCTCGTCGGTGACCACCTCGAGGGTCCCGGTCCGCTCGTACAGCACGTCCCGGCCGCTGTCGGCAGCCGCGCGGGCCACGAAGTCGTCCCACAGCCCGAGGCTCTCCGCGCACAGCGTGCGGAGGGGACCCGGCCGATCCGCCTCGGTGTACGGGGCCAGGATGCCGGCCGACGCCTGCGTCGCCCCGCCCCCGACGTCCCGGCTCTCGAGCACCCGCACCGTCGCCCCGCGCCGGCCGAGCTCGCAGGCGACTGCGCAGCCGATGATGCCGGCCCCGATCACGATGACCTCCGGTCGCTCGCCCGCGGACATGCTTTCAGTCTCCCACACTGTCCCCCCCCCCGCCGCCGACTGTCACCCGCCGATGACGCTCCCACGGCCGGGAAAACGGCCCGCCCGACCGATACAGTGGGCAGGGAACCATCGGCGACAGCCGGCAGGGAACCACCCGCGCCGCTTCGGAGCCGTGATTCCGCGCGAGCGGGCACGACAATTGCTTTATCATGCGCGTAGAGTGAGAAAGGACGTACCGCCGATGACGAAACCGATAGTCGCGGTAGCCGGCATCGCCATCGCCGCCGTCGCGGCGGCGGGTGTCGGTTCCTACCTCGCCGTGCAGCATGCCATCGGGCTCGCGCCCCCGTCCACGGCCACCGAACCCGCGGCCGCTCTCGCCGGGCCGTCTCCCGTCGTGGAGACGCCGCCGGCCGCGAACGCCGCGGCCGAGACCGTGATCGAGGTCGAGCCGGCGGCGGTCGAGCCGGCGGCGGCCGCACCGCGCGAAGAACCGCGGCCCGCGCGGCGGGGCGCGTCGACCTCCCGCACGCCCCGGCCCGAGCCTCCGGCCCCGCGCACCGCCGCCCCGGCCGCCTCGACGGCCCGCCGGGCGCCCGCGGGCGCCGCCGGACCGGCCGGCCCCGATCCACGCCCCCGGTCGCGCCCGACGGCCCCGCCGGCGACGCGCGCGGAGCCCGGAGCCGCCCCGGAACCCGAACCGGCCCCGGGACCCGCACCGGTCGCGAATGCGACGCCGGAGCCGAATCGCGGTGCCGGCGACCGCGCCGGCGTTGCGGGCGACCCTCCGCCCGGTTCGACCGGTGACCTCCCCGTCGTCGAGGGATGGGTCCGGGCCGACGGGCTCGCCCCTGCGCCGGCCCCGGAACGGGACCTGGAGCCCGTCGCCACGCCGCGGGTCGAGCCGCCGCGCCCGCCGCTGGCCGGCACCAGCCTCCTCGCCCCCCGGAGCGCCGGGCCCGACGTCGCCGCCGATCCCTGGCCGTCGTTCGACGAGCTGGAGGTCGCCGCCGACTCGGTGATCGGGATCCAGCTCGACTCCGCCGTCTCCACCCGCAACGCCAGGCTCGAGGACCCGGTCGAGGCCCGGGTCATCCGGGACGTGCAGGTCGGCCACCGGGTGGCGATTCCCTCGGGCACGCGGCTGCGGGGCTCGGTGATCCTCGTCGAGACCGGCGGCCGGCTCCGCTCGGCGTCCCGGCTCGGGGTGCGGTTCCACACGCTGCAGATGGACGACGGCGCCGAGGTCAGGCTGTCCACCGAGGCCATCTACCGCGAGGGCAAGTCACCGGGCGGCGACAGCGTCGCCAAGATCGGCGGCGCGGCGGTCGCCGGCTCCATTCTCGGCGCCATCTTCGGGGGTGAGCGCGGCGCCGCCATCGGGGGCTCGATCGGCGCCGCGGGGGGCACCGCCGCCGCCATGAACGGAGAAGCCGACCCCGCGGTGCTGCCGGCGGGATCGCGGCTGACCGTGCGCCTGTCGCGCCCGGTAACCGTCATGGCGCCGCGATAAGGGGCGGCCACGCGACCTGCCGGCACAGGGGCGACCCACGGCAGGTGGACCGGCCGCCTGGCGGTTTCGCACCCGCGACCCGCGGGCACGGGGGCGACCCCTCGATCTCGTTGGAGTCTCGCCGGCACGAGACTCCGGCAGCGCGAGGCCGCGGGGCGGAGACGGCCCCCGGCGGCGTCGATTGCCGCCGTCTCCGTCCTCCCCGAAGTTCGCCTCCGACGCCGCCCGGCCCGTGGCCGCGGCGCGAGTTTCACCGGCGAGGGACAATCGCAGATCATGCGCCCGGCCGCCTTCGACCCGCCCGTCCCGCCGCCCGGCCGGTGATATAGTCTCTCAAGTGGACGATGAGATTACCCAGGCCGTGATGTCGCGGGAGGAGGTGGCGCGGTACCTCCGCGGCGGCACGAGGCTGAGTCCCCACGAGGCGCAGGAGCGCATTGCCGCCTACCTCAAGGAGCTCAGGACGACCCAGCGATACCACGTGTATCGCGCCCTGAAGCACCCCCTGTACCCGATCCTGCGCAAGATACAGCCGCACGCCGAGCACGTCGAGCGGGCCCAGGCCGCCGCCGGGTCGCACCGCATCGTCTACGCCTCGAACCACAAGAGCCACATGGACTACCTCGTCGAGCTGGTGGTGCTCGACGATCACGGCATCCGGCCCCCCGTCATCACCGCCGGCATCAACCTGTTCAACGGGGCCATGGGGCTGCTGAACCGCTACGTGACCGGCGCCGTCCCGATTCGCCGGAACTCCCGCGACCCCGCCTACCTCGCCACGCTGCGGGCGTACGTGGCCGAGCTCGTGCACCGGCACGACCTGTTCCTCTACCCGGAGGGCGGACGCAGCTACAGCGGCGAGTTCAAGACCCTGAAGACGGGGCTGCTGCAGGCGGTCCTGCAGGCCCGGCGCTCCGACGTGGTGATCGTGCCCGTCGGGATCGCCTACGACCTCGTCCTCGAGGACCAGACGCTGGCCCGCCAGCGCGTCAAGCGGCGCCAGCGGCTCTTCACGACGGAAGTGGCCGAGATGGTGAACTTCGCGGTGGGCTACCGGACGCGCGCGTTCGTCACCTTCGGGCAGCCCATCCCGCTCGCCACCGTCGCCCCCGAGTCGCGCCCGGACCTCATGGCCCTGACCCGCCGCACCCGCGAGGCCATCGGCCGGCTCTACAAGGTGCTGCCGACCGCCCTCGTGGCCGCCGCCCTGCGGCCGTCCACACGGCGGCGCGACCTCGAGGACCGCATCGACCAGCTCCTCGACGCCCTCCGCCACGTGCCGGCCAACCTCGCCGTGGAATGCGGCCGCGACGCCGTCGACCAGGCCACCGAGCCCCTCGTCACCCGGGGCGTCATCGCCGTCGACGGCGACCGGTACCGCGTCCGCAACCGCCACATCCTGCGCTATTACGCGCGCACCCTCGACCACCTGCTGCACGACCGCGGCGGCTCCCGGCTGACGCACTGAGACCGGCGGCGCGCGGAAACAAGACCCCGTTCTCTCCCGGCCGGCCGGCGGGAGCAGAACCCGCGACCGAGGCCGGCATGTCAGCAGAAGTCCCGCGCGAGGTCGATCAGGACGTCGCGGCAGGTGAGCACGGAGTCGATCTCGACATATTCCTCCCGGCTGTGCAGGCCCGCCCCGCGGGGCCCGAACAGCACCGCCGGCGTTCCCGCCTCCGACAGGATCGCCGCATCGGTCCAGAACGACATGCCGGTGGGGTCGGCGGCCTCGCCCCGCCGGGCCAGCACCCGGGTCAGCGCCCGGCACAGGGGGTGGTCGGCGGGCAACTCGTGCGGGGGGCGGGTGAAGAGGGGGCGGGCCGAGCCCTCGAACCCGGAGTCCTCCCCCGCCAGCGCGCCGAGGATCTCCCGCGCCTCGGCGAGACCCGCGTCCGGCGGCTCGCCCAGCAGCGTCCGGCGCTCGAACGACAGGCGGCAGCGGTCGGGATACACGCTGAGCTCGCGCCCCCCGTCGATGGTCGAGGCGTGGAGCGACGCGGGCCCCAGCAGGGGGTGCGACGGCCCCGCCGCGAGCCCGGCGTCGACCGCCTCGAGACGGGCGAGGAACCGGCCCATGCGAAGAATCGCGTCCCGTCCGTCGGCGGGGCGGCTCCCGTGGGCGGCGCGGCCGCGGGTCTCGACCTCGACCCACTCGAACCCCTTGTGGCACGTGGCCATCCGCAGGTCGGTCGGCTCGGTCACCACCGCCCCGTCGGCGGCGTGGTCGCGCACCAGGGCGTCGGCCCCCAGGCTCGCATGCTCCTCGTCGGCGACGGCCGCCACCACCAGCCGCCCCGCCGGCAGCCCGCCGCGGAGGGCGAGGCGGGCCGCCGCGTCGATCATCGCGGCCACGCCGCTCTTCATGTCCTGGGCGCCGCGGCCGTAGAGGCGTCCGTCGCGCGCGACCGGCGTGAACGGATCGCGCATCCCCTCGACCCCGACGGTGTCGAGGTGCCCGCAGAGCATCAGCGTGCGCCCCGGCGACCGGCCCTCCACCACCCCGACCACGTTGGGGCGGCCGGGTGCGGCGTCGGTCACGGCCACGTCGAGGCCCGCCCGCCGCATCACCACGGCGACGTGCTCGGCGATGGCCGCCTCGCCCGCGCCCCCCGGCGACAGCGCCGGGTTGACGGAGTCGATCGCCACCAGGTCGCGCAGCAGCGCCAGGACCGGGTCGTTCACGGCGTCCTGCCGGGATTGGCGGAGTGCGCCCGCAGCCTGGACGGCAGGACGGGGCGGGCTCCCGCGGGGTCGATTCGACGGGAAACGAGGGGCCGGCGGGGGGGTCCCGCGTCCATGGAAGCGTGGCCGGCGCCGCGCGGCGCTCGACCGGCGCGGCGCACGGTTCCGCGGCAGCCGCCTGGCCCTCCAGTCGTCGCGTGGCGGCTCCGCCTGGCGCCCAACCAACCTTCCAGGAGTCCGCACCGTTCCACCGCGCAGACTCGTGCCCCGTCAATCGTCGCCTGACGGCTCCGCGTGGCGCCCAACCAACCCTCCGGGAGTCCGCGGCGCCCCATGGCGCAGGCCCCTACCGCAGCCATTCGACGAGCCCCAGGGTCAGCCACGGCATGTAGGTGATGATGAGCACCCCCACCCCCAGGATGGCGAGCAGCGGCAGCGAGGCGCGGTAGACCTCGAGCAGGGGGCGGTCGAAGCGGTACGAGGCGAGGAACAGGTTCAGCCCCACCGGCGGCGTGAGGAACCCGAGCTCGAGGTTAGCGATGAAGATGATGCCGAGGTGCAGCAGGTCGACGTCGAACTGCTCGGCCACCGGCACCACCAGCGGCACCACCACGAAGATGGCCGAGAAGATGTCCATCAGGCAGCCGACCAGCAGCAGGAACACGTTCAGGGCGAGCAGGAAGACGAGCCGCGACCCGATGTGCTCGTCGGCCCATTCCACGAGCAGGTACGGCACCTCGGCGTCGTTCAGATAGGCGGTGAAGCCGACCGCGACCCCCAGGATGATCAGCACCCCGCCCACGAGCACCACGCACTCGCTGAACGCCGTGTAGAGCCCGCGCCCGAGCGGGAAGTCGCGGTGGACGACCCCCTGCACGACGGCGGCGTAGAGCGCGGTGAACGCGGCGGTCTCGACGAGGGTCGCGTAGCCGCTGAAGAGCACCCCGAGGACCACGAACGGGATGGACAGCTCCCACTTCGCGCTCCACAGCGCGGCCCGCAGCTCGGGCCACCCGAAGTCGCGCCGTCCCGCCCCGGTGACGATGCCCTCGCGCATGCCCCAGGCCGCGGTCAGCCCGACCAGGAGCAGCCCGGGCAGGATGCCCGCCACGAACAGGTCGTCGGGCGCGACCTGCGCGACGATCGCGTACAGGATGAGGGGCATCGCCGGCGGGAAGAGCAGGCCCAGCGACCCCGACGCGGTGAGGAGGCCCAGCGAGAACCGGTCCCGGTAGCCGTCCTTGAGGAGGGCCGGGAACAGCAGGCCCCCGAGGGCGAGGATGGTGACCCCCGAGCCTCCCGTGAACACCGTGAAGAACGCGCACAGCAGCACGCAGACGATGGCGGTGCCGCCGGGAATCCACCCGACCCCCGCCCGGAACACCCGGAGCAGCCGTTCGGAGGCCTTCCCCGCGGCGAGGATGAACCCGGCCAGGGTGAACAGGGGAATCGCCGGCAGGTGCGGCTGCACGGCGAGGGAGTAGGTCTCGATGGTGACGAGCACCGGCAGGTCCCCGTCCCCCAGGTAGAGCAGCACCGCGGCCCCGCCCAGCACCGTGAAGATGGGCGCCCCGAGCACCGCCGCGGCGAGCACCAGCGAGATGAGCGGCCAGCGCGGCACCTCGGCGAGGAACCCCCCGGACAGGCCGAGCCAGAGCCCGACGACGATGCCGAGCCCCGCCGCCGCTCGGCCCGCCCACGCCGGCGACGCGCGCCACGCGAGCCGCGCCGCGATGGCCGCGAACGAAACGGGCAGGACGAGCTGCGCGACCCACACCGGCACCCCGGCCGCGATGATGTCGCCGATCTCGCGGTCCAGCATCACCAGGTCCCAGGCCCCGGCCGCGAGGATCATCGACACCGCGGCCCCGACCCCGGCCGCGAAGACCCGGGTGGCGTCGCGGACCCGCCCCTCGGGGATGAACGTCGCCGTCGCGAGGGCGATGAGCTTGCCGTCGCGCGCGGCGAGGGCGGCGCCGAGAAAGCCGACCCAGAGGGTGAAGTGCTGGACGAACTGGATGGAGCCGGGGATGCCGCCGGCGACGAGCAGCCGGACTACGATCTCGGCCAGCGGCAGCACCACCATCGCGGCCAGCGCGAGGTTGGCGACGGCCTGCTCGGCCCCGCCGAGGGCGCGGACGACCGGCGTCCGGAGGGTGGCGGCGGAGGCGCTTTCAGTCATGAGGCTCGGCGGTCTGCGGGATCGTCGGGAACGCTGACGACCATCACCCTGCCA
Organism: Vicinamibacterales bacterium; assembly: GCA_965261285.1. Taxonomy (GTDB): domain Bacteria; phylum Acidobacteriota; class Vicinamibacteria; order Vicinamibacterales; family UBA8438; genus JAJEEA01. Next base: position 5,076,635 of record OZ253457.1, read on the forward strand.
TTACGCGAAGCGCGTCGAGCCGCGGGAAGCGGGCGGCGCCGGCGTGCAGTCGTCAACCTGGCGCCGCTCAGTCCGTCCTTCCAGCGGCCGGCCCGGAAGCGGTCCCGCGCCGCGGCGGCGCTGGCGCGCAGTCGTCAACTGGTGCCGCTCAATCCCTTTCCCGCGGGCGGCCAATCCCTCTTCCCGCGGCCGGCCAATCCCCTTTCCCGCGACCGGCCGAGAAGCGGTCCCGCGCCCCGACGTCGCCGGCGTGCAATCGTCGACAATCCCTCTTCAGCGGCCGGCCCGGAAGGCGTCGCGCGCGTCGACCGCCATGTCGTAGACGTCGGCGGGAATCAGGTCGCCCCGCCACGACGCGGTCATCTCGGCCGCGACGGCCCGGAACGCCGCCTTCCCGGCATCGTCTATCTCGACCACGTTGAGGCCGCGCCGCTTCATCTCCTCGATGGACTCGCGCTCCTGCGCGGCCACGTCGAGCAGCAACTGCTCCTCGAGCCGCTTCGCCGACGCCAGCAGCACCTGCTGGTCCCCGGGGTCGATGCGGCTCCAGGTGCGCTCCGCCATCACCGTGATCCCCAGCACCGGCGCGAGGGGCACGTCGAGCATGAACGGGGTCTGGTCGAACCACTGGAACAGCAGGGCCACGTAGGGCGGGCTCGGATGGGCGTTGATGAGGCCGGTGTTCAGGCCGAGGAGCACGTCGGTGACGGCCAGCGGCTGCGGGTCGAACCCGTTCTCCTTGTACCACTGCAGCATCCGGTCGTCGCCGGCCGCCGTGAACACCTTCGTCCGCCGCAGGTCGTCGAGGTTCTCGACCCGGCTCTCGGTGAAGAAGTGCGCCCAGCCCGCGTGGCCCCAGTTCAGCAGCACCATCCCCTCGTCGGCGAGAATGCGCTCGAAGGTCGGGGTCAGCGCCTCGACCACGTGCATCACCTCTTCGTCCGACTCGAAGAAGAACGGGATGTTCAGGACGCTGAACGCCTCGTGGATGTCTCCGGGCAGCCCGAAGACGGCGGCCTGCGGCCGGCCCCGCCGCAGACGGCGGGCCAGCGCCGCCTCGTCGCGGAACGCCCCGCTCTGCACGCGGAGCTGCACCCGGCCGTCGGTCTCGTCGCGCCACTCGACCGCCATCTCCTTCAGGGACCGGTCCCAGATGGAGTTGGCGGGCAGGATCGACCCGAGCTGGATGCGGGTCGCGCGCTGGGCCAGGAGCATCGCCGGCGCCGCCAGCAGCGCCGCCAGGACCACGGTGACGACCAGGGATCGCGATTTCATCGAACGGTTCTCCTCTCGCCCGGACAGCGCCGCGTGCGGCCCCGCCGTCCGCCAACCAATCCTGCGGAAGCCCGCGCCGTTCCACGGTCGGACTCCTCGCCCGCCAATCGTCGCCGACGGCTCCGCTTGGCGCCCAACCGACCCTACAGGAGTCCGCCCCGTTCCACGGCCCGGACTCCTCGCCCGCCAATCGTCGCCTGCGGCTCCGCTTGGCGCCCAACCAACCCTACAGGAGTCCGCCCCGTTCCACGACCCGGACTCCTCGCCCGCCAATCGTCGCCTGCGGCTCCGCTTGGCGCCCAACCAACCCGGCAGGAGTCCGCCCGTTCCACGGCCCGGACTCCTATTCGAAAAACAGGTCGTCGACGCGGTCGAGCAGCAGCCGCGCCCGCTTCTGGTTCACGACGTTGAGCAGGCGCCGGCTCGTGTCCTCGTCCGGATCGATGGCCAGGGCCCGGTTCAGCAGGTCCTCGAACTCGGCCCGGTTCTCCTCCGGCACCGAGACGCCGAGCGCGAGGGTCACGTAGGGCCCGGCGTCGAGCCCTTCCGACAGCTCGACCGCCCGCTCGAAGTGCTCGCGGGCCCGCTCGGGCGAGCCGCCGAGTTGCGCCGGCAGCGACTCGACGGTGATGAGGGCGGCGTGAATCGAGCCCTGCCCGTAGTCCTCGTCGAGCTCGAGGGCCCGCTCGAGGAGCGCCCGCACCGCCGGCAGATCCGCGATCAGATCCGGCTGGTCGAGGGCGTTCGATATCGCCAGCCCCCAGGCCGCGCTCAGGTAGAACAGCACCTCGACGTCCTCGGCCCCGGTGACGGCCAGGGCCGCCTCGGCGTCCTCGCGCAGGTCGTCCCCGACGCCCTCGTGCCTCAGTTCGAGGCTGCGCAGGCAGTAGTCGCGGGCGCGCACGTAGAGCCTCCACGTGCGGTCGCGCAGCTCGATCTCGCGGTCGTACTCGCCGTCCCAGCTCGCGATGTCGGCGTCGACCTGCAGGAAGGCGTTTCCCAGAAGGGTGAACCCGGAGCAGGCGGAGACCAGGGCCTCGTCCTGTTCGGGCTCGGCGAGGATGATCGACTCCAGGGTCTTGAGCAGGAACGGCAGCGACTCGCGGACCAGCTCGGGGTCCTCCTCGGACAGGTACGCCGCGGGGTCGGCGAGCACCGGCACGACGGCGTTGACCGCCATCGTCCGCAGCGAGCACCCCGACGACGCGAGCGTCGCCGCGACGAGCGCCACGGCGAGGAGAACGGGGGCGGCGCGCTCCGGCTTCGCGGGGCCGCGCCCCGGGGCCCGTGCCGGAAGGCCCTGCCTCGTCGGCGACGCGGGGGCGTGCCGCCGGCCGCCTGGGTCGGGTGAGCGATGCATGCGTACGGTCGTGCGCCCGCCGTTCGCGGCGCGGGCGAGAAAAATGGCGGCGGCGCGCTCCGGCTTCGCGGGGCCGCGCCTCGCGGCCCGCGCCGGAAGGCCCTGCCTCGTCGGCGACGCGGGGGCGTGCCGCCGGCCGCCTGGGTCGGGTGAGCGATGCATGCGTACGGTCGTGCGCCCGCCGTTCGCGGCGCGGGCGAAAAGTGCAACCTGTAATGATATCAGTATGGAGACCACCCGGTTCCTCCGAAACCACGCCCGGACCACCATCGGACTTGCCCTGTTGAATCCACCGATCGAGCGCCGCCCGCCCGCGGCATCGCCTTCACGGCTCCCTCGTCTCCGCTCCACCGGGAAATGCGCGAAACGGCCCGGGACCGGCTCGGAGCACCGGCGTCCAGGGGCCTGCGCCGAGGCACGACCCCTCCTCCCGCCCGGAGCCGCCGACCTCCCCGGGGCGTCGGCCGGGCCCCAGGGGGAACCGCGCGCGATGATTGGCGGCCCGGGCCCGGCCGGACTCGAACGCGCCCGCGTCCACCCCCTGCTGCCGTCCGCGCGGGTCGCCCTGCTGCTCGTCGCCGTTCACGGCCTCGGCGCCGCCGCGCCGGCCGTCGCGCAGGACGAGGGGGAGGCGGCCCCCGGCTGGACGAACGAGACCGAGCTGAGCCTCGCCCTCACCGGCGGCAACTCGACGGCCCGCACGTTCGGGTTCGGCGACACCGTCCGTCACGCCCGCGAAGGGTCCCGGCTCCAGGTCCGGGTGAGCGGCATCCGCTCGGGCACCGCCGGCGACCGGTTCCTCCTCGTGGACCCGGGGGTGCGCTTCCCCATCGCCGGCGCGCCGGAGGACCCGGGGACGCGCCTCGTCAGGCCCCGCGTGGACGCCGAGGTCGAGAACTACCTGGCCTCGGGACGCTACGAGATGGACGTCAGCGAGCGCTTCTTCTGGAACGCCGGCGGCGGCTGGGACCGCAACAGCGACGCCGGCATCCTCAACCGCTACACCGCGTTCGCGGGGGTGGGCAACGTCTGGAGCGACAACGACACCGTGCGCTTCTCGACCAGCTACGCGGCCAGCTACACCGACCGGGCCGAGGAGACCGCGGACGCCGGCAAGGACTCCCGGTTCGCCGGCGCCCGCCTCGGCTGGGACTACCGCCACCGGTTCGGCGCGTCGACCGTCTACGAGAACGAGCTCACCGCCAACGTCAACCTGAGCGCCGCCTCCGACTACTCGTTCAACATGACCCACGCCCTGAGCGCGGCCCTCGGCACCCACCTCGCCCTCCGCGTCGGCCTGCAGTGGCTGTACGAGCACGAGCCGGCCCCCGAGGACGTGGCGGTCGTCGCCCGCGTCGAGGTCGTCGACCCCGACGGCGTGCCGGGCAGCGGCGACGAGCTCTTCGAGACGGTGACGGACGGCGGCGCCGCCGTCGCCCTCGGCACGAGCCGGATCCGCAAGGACCGCCTCGACACCATCTTCCGGACCGCCCTGGTCATCAGCTTCTGACGCCGGTGGCGCGGCCTCCGTGCTCAGCAGCTCCCGGCCGCATCTTCCAGGCGGAGCTGGACGTCGGTTTCCGACGCGGCCGCACGCGAGGGGCGGCCGCGGGTTCGCGTGCGTTCCATTTCTTGCGCCGTCGCCGGCACGCGCGGTCGCCGGCCCCGTCGACGCGCGGGTCGAGCCGCCCGCCGCCGCAAGGGCGCCGGCCCCCGATCGGCCGCCGGACGGGACGGGCGGCCGGCCGGGCGCGTCAGAACTCGAGCTGCCACCGGCTGTAGACCTGGTGGAGCGCCGCGGGCACGAGAGCGGCGGCATCCGGCTTGAAGTAGTCGCCGGCGAGCAGCACCGAGGCGCCGAACTCGAGGGCCATCATCGCGCCCATGCCCCAGCGCGCCTCCGCCAGCAGCTCGGTGCCGATGGCGGTCGACCCGTTCGCGGGGCGCGGGGCGTCGGCTCGCAGCCACCCGGCCGCGAGATACGCCGTCCACCGGTCGGCCACGGGGTGCTCGTAGCCCGCCTGCAGCGTCCGGAGTCCCAGCCCCCCGTTCTGGAGCCCGATGCCGAGGTCGTTCACGTCGGACGGTCCGCGGGGCGACGTCAGGCCCACGAGGCTCCAGTACGCCTGTGCCCCGAGGCCGTCGCGCACGCTCTGGGCGATGGTCCGGAACTCGCCCGAGCGGTTCGGGTCGGCACCGTCGTCGCCGGTCGCGTAGAGCCCCTGCAGGTGGACGGCGCCGCGGCCGGCGGGAAAGGTCGTGGCGACCTTGGCCGACCAGCCGGCGTGCGACCAGCCGAGGGCGGGAATCTCGCCCGAGTTCAGGATGAGGAAGACCCCGGTCGACCCGCCGGCGTGCTCGACGTGGGCGCGCCCGCCGACCCAGAGGTCACGGCTGCGCTCGACCGCCGCGCCGCTCGCCGCCGCCGGGCCGCCGAACCCGCCGTAGGAATAGCCGGCGTCGTCGCGCAGGTAGTAGACGCTCGCCCCCCACAGCGACGAGCCGATCTCCCGGTCGAGGTCGACCGTCAGCAGCCACGACCCGTCCTGCCCGCCCCCGGCCCGCGCGTCCCGATCGAGGAGGAGGGCGCCGAGCGCGTAGTGCCACGCATCGCCCGCGTAGACCTCCAGGGTGACGCCGGACACGCTGAAGTCCCAATCGGAGTTCGCCAGCGGGGCCCCGCCGGTCGCAACCCGGTTGATCCCCCACAACGGGTCGGCGAACGTCGGCCGCTCGCCGAAGCGGTCCTCCCAGGGCAGCACGCCGGCCCGGACCAGCGCCCCTCGGCCGGCCGGAACCACAGGAACCCGCGCCGCATCTCCGCCCCGACCTGGTCGCCCCCCGGCCCGAACGTCTTCGGGAACTCGAGGCCGCTCCCCAGGTCCAGGTGCCCGATCTCGATCTGCGCGTAGCCCCCGTAGCGGCAAGAGGCGCGGTCGTGGACGTTGACCCAGGTGCGGAACCGCTGGTTGCCGATGGTGTTCGGGGCCTGGTCGGGGCCGGCCGTCCGGTCGTGGAACCCGAAGTTCGACCGGTTGCCCATCAGGCGGAACTGGCCCCCCGCGGCGATGCCCACGTCGCCCAGGGCAAGGGCAGGGGCGCATCCCGCGACGGAATCGGATTGCCCGGCCCGCTCCGCCCCCCCGCGCCCGCCCGCCACGGCCCCCGCCGCCTCCGCTCTTCCGGTCGAGCAAAGGACCAACGCCGCGGCAGCGAGCATCGCCCCGCAAGCGATTGCCCCTGCCGCCGAACGGCTACACGGGAGGTTCGTGACGCGGATTGGAGTGACGCGCGGAAGCCACCGACCCGATGACAACATGACGATGCCCAGAGGCTACCGCGGATGGCGTACGCCGCAGGTAAATCCCGTGTAACAACGCCGGCCGTTCGCCGCGCCGACCGCCGTGTCCGAACGGTCCGAGCTCATCGGGGTGTGGTCTGCCACGGGCAGGTCGAGGCGTCGATCGGCGACCGCGACCGAGCTGGGGTCAGCCTCCCCCGGGCGGATCGAGGGCGTCAATCGGTCCCGTTCGCCTGCCGGTGCTCCGGCGTCTCGACCGTTCGGCGTCGTCGGACCTACGTTGAAAACGGACATGGCCAATTCGAAGCGAGCGACCGTCTACTTCGATCCGGGCCTTCACGAGGCCTTGCGGGCGAAGGGCGTGCAGACCGCGCGCAGCGTCTCCGACCTGGTGAACGCGGCCGTCCGCCATGACCTGGACGAGGACGCTGGCGATCTGGCCGCGTTCCGCGCGCGGCGGGACGAACCGGACCTCGATTTCGAAGCGGCGGTCGAGGACCTGAAACGGCGTGGCGCGCTGTAGGGTCCTCGTCAAGCCCTCCGCGGTCAAGAAGCTGGAAGCCCTTCCTGCCCCCGCCCCACCCGGCCGGCGCCCGCCGGCCTGTATCATTGCCGAACCGGCGCGGAGACCGCGCCACCCACCCAGGAGGCAGACGGATGGAATCGGCGATGCGCAACCGACCTCGACTCGTCGGATCGACCTCACCCTCGGCGTCGCCGTTCGCACTGGCCGCACTGCTGCTCTGCCTGCCGTCGACGAGCACCGACGCCGCCCGGCAGTCACCCGACGAGTCGGGCATGGTGACGGTGACCGTCGAGGCCGAGCTGTCGTGCCCCTCGTGCGCCCTGGGACTGGAGCGTCGGTTGAACCGTCTGGATCACGTCGCCGGCGTCGAGGTCCGACCGTCTGACGGACGCATCGTCGTCACCGTCGAGCCCGGCCATCGCCTGGACCTCGCCGCCGTGCGCGACACCGTCCGAAGCGCCGGCTTCATCCCCGACGGCATCGCCGTCACCGCCATCGGGCATCTTGCGCGCGTGAGCGGCGGTCTCGCCCTGTCGCTGTCGCCCGACGTCGCCCTGCCGCTCGCCGCGGCGGACGGTGCCGCGGCCCTGGCGACCGAGCCGAGCGACCGCCGGCTGAGAATGACCGGACGCTGGGACGTCCCGCCGGACGGGGCCGGGCGGCTGCTGGTCGAGTCCTTCGAGGAGGTGCGTTGAATGGCTGCGGACCGACTGGCGACGGCAGGGCCTCGGGCCTGGGTGGTGTGGCTGCGGACGATCCTCGGGGCGGTGGCGGCCAATCTCGTCGTGCGGGCGGCGGGGCTCGCCGCCTTCGACGTGCCGGGCGAGTTCGAGCCCCTGGCGACGGCGGGGCCGACGGTGTTCCTGACCGTCGTCGGCGTGGCGGCCGGGCTGGGGGTCGCGGTCGCGGTCCGGAAACGGTCGGCTCGGCCCGTCCCCCTGTTCCAGCGCATCGTGGTGGTCGCGCTGCTGGTGTCGCTCGTGCCCGACCTCCTGATGCTCACCGACGGCGGCGCCGCGGCGTTTCCGGGCGCCACCGTCGCCGCCGTGGTCATCCTCATGGTGCAGCACGTCGCCGCCGCCGCCGTCGTGCTCTGGAGCGTGACGGGGTGGCCGGGGCGGGCCTCCTGAACCGCAGGGCCCCGAGATTGGCCGGCGCTCGATGACCCCTCGCTCCCGGACGGACCCCGCCGTCAGGAAGGCGATGCCGGACGACGCGGCGGCGGTCGCGTCCGTGCTCAACTCGGTCATCCTGGAAGGGGAGCACACCGCGCTGACCACCCCCTTCACGGAAGCCGAGGAGCGTGCCTTCATCGAGGAGCTCTGCGACCGCAGCGCGCTGTTCGTGGCCGAGGTGGACGGCCGCATCGCCGGCATCCAGAGCATCGAGCCGGATGCCTCGGCCCGCTACACCGACTCGATGCGGCATGTCGCGACGCTCGGAACGTGGGTAGCGCGGAGCTTTCGCCGGCGCAGGATCGGACGGCTGCTCGCCGAGACGTGCTTCGATTTCGCCCGGGGCAAGGGCTACGGGAAGATAGTCATACAGGTGCTGGCCGACAACGAGCGGGCGCTCCGATTCTACGGCCGTCTCGGCTTCGAGAAGATCGGCGTGGCGAGGCGGCACGTGCGGCTGAAGAGCCGGTTCCGCGACGTGTGCTATCTGGAGAGGCTCCTGTAGGCGTCTGCGCGGCAGAAGGCGTCTGCGCGGCAGAAGGCGCCGGCTCCGGAGGCGGCGCAGACTCACGGCGGGATCCTCGACGTCGAGGTGGACCACGATCGCCAACTGCTCATCCTGACCCGCGACAACGTGGCCACGCCCACCTGCCTGACGACGCCGGACGCGCTCAGGGCCGGGGCCATCGTCGCCGCGCTGGCCGAGGAGCGTTGACGCGCTCAGGGCCGGGCCGTCGTCAGCCCGGATCGAGGAGCGTCGACGACCGAAGACCGAGGACACGCCGTGCTGCTGCGGACCGCCGCGCTCGAGCGCATCGTGCGGGGAGAGGTTTCCCTGGTGTTCCGCCGTTGGCGAAGGCCGACGGTCCGCACCGGCGGCAGCCTGCGCACCGCCCTCGGGGTGCTCCGCATTCTCGAGGTCGCCGCGGTGGAGGAATCGGGCGTCTCCGATGCCGACGCGATGTCGGCAGGCTACGCCTCACGAGCCGCTCTGCTGGAGGATCTCGGCTCGCGCGCAGGGCAGCTCTATCGCATCTCGGTGGAGTACGCCGGCGCAGACCCGCGCATCGCGCTCCGGCGGCAGGACGAGCTCTCGGACGCGGACGCCGACGATCTCCTGCGCCGGCTGACGCGGCTCGACGCGAGGTCGCCGACAGGTCCGTGGACGCTGCGCGTGCTGACCGAGATCGAAGCCGGCCCCGGCGTCGCCGCCCGGACGCTCGCCCGGCGGCTGGGTTGCGAGAAGGACTGGCTGAAGCCGCAGGTCCGCAAGCTCAAGAACCTCGGGCTCACCGTCAGCCTGCCCGCCGGCTACGAGCTCTCGCCGCGGGGCCGCGCCGCGCTGCAGCGGTTGCGCGCCTACGACAGCGGCTGACCGATTCAAGGCTTCCGGCGGCTGCGGCGAAACGACGTCACCACGCCTCGCCGCCTACCGAGGCACCCGTCTCGACCTCGCCGTGGAGATTCTCCTCGGTCACGCAGGCCAGCAGGTCCTCCAGCTCCGTACAGGGCCGCCGCAGCAACGAGACGACCAGCTCGTCGCCGCGCGGCGTGAGCTCGACCGCAGCGTTCAATGTGATGCCCACGCGGGCGGCGACGGACTGCGGAATCCTCAGGGCCAAGCTGTTGCCCCACTTCCCGATGCGTGTCTCCATGCGACATCTCGTCCAGACCCGGCGGTCACCGGGCATCGAGCGACTCTACGAGGGCGACGCCGCCGAGCGCGTCCATCTGCTCGCGGATCCACGACTCGCGGGCGCGGACGTAGGGGGACGGTTCGTCGGCCCGCAGCCACTTGGGGTTGGGGAGGACCGCGGCCAATCGCGCCGCCTCGTCGGGGCCGAGATCGGCGGGAGGCTTGCCGAAGAAGCGCTCGCTCGCGGCGGTGATGCCGAAGAGGCCGTCGCCGAACTCGGCCACGTTCAGGTAGACCTCCAGGATGCGCTGCTTGCTCCAGCAGAGCTCGACGAGCACCGTGAGCCACGCCTCCAGCCCCTTGCGGACGAAGCTGCGGCCGGGCCACAGGAAGAGGTTCTTGGCCGTCTGCTGCGAGATGGTGCTCGCGCCGCGCAGGCGCTCGCCCTGCCGGGCCTCCTCGAGGGCGAGGCGGATGGCGTCGACGTCGAAGCCGTGGTGGCGGGGGAAGCGCTGGTCCTCGGACGCGATGACGGCGAGGGCGGCGTAGGGCGCGATGTCCTCCCAGGCGGTCCAGCGGTAGCCGGCCGAGGCCCACCCGGCGGTCTCCGCCTGCGCGTGAGCGCTCCGCACCATGAAGGCGGTCGTCGGCGGCGGGACCCATCGGAAGGTCAGCACGGCGAGGAGGGGGACGCCGAGGCCGAGCAGGACGAGGGCGAGGCAGGCCCTGCGCAGGCGCGCCGCCCACGACCGCCTCCGCGGGCGCCGACCCGTCCCGCCCGGGCGCAGCCTTCTCATCGCACCGCACTCTCCAGGCCTGCCCGCACGACGACCCTCGTCGACGCCGTTGCGGTCGCCCCCTCGGAGAGCGTGCGGCACGACGTGGAGCTCGCGTCGGCCATGAGAGTCTCCCTCATTCTATCGGCCGCCCGCGTCCGTCGGTGCACGGCGCCGAGGGCGGGAGAATCGGCTTCTCCGGTATCCTAACCCGCGTGCCGGCCGACGACGTCACCATTCGCCCCTTGAGCAACCGCAGGGACTGCGAGGCGTGCGTGGAGCTGCAGCGCGACACCTGGGGCCACGACTTCGCGGACGTGGTACCGGCCACCATCCTCCAGGTGAGCCAGCGGGTGGGGTCCGTGGCGGCCGGGGCCTTCGCGCCCGACGGAAGGCTGGTCGGCTTCGTCTTCGGCATCAGCGGCGTGCGCGGCGGCGTCCCCGCCCACTGGTCCGACATGCTGGCGGTGCGGCCCGAGGCCCGGGGTCACGGCCTGGGAAGGCGGCTCAAGCTGCATCAGCGCCGGCAGTTGCTGGCCGACGGGGTGGAGCGCGTCTACTGGTCGTTCGATCCGCTGGTGTCGCGCAACGCCCGCCTCAACCTCGCGGCCCTGGGGGCCGAGCCGGTCGAGTACGTGCCGGACATGTACGGCGACACCGCCAGCGTGCTGCACCGCGGGCTCGACACCGACCGGCTGATCGTCGAGTGGCGGCTGCGCGACCCCGCGGTGGAACGCATCCTCGCCGGCCGGCCGCCCGAGGCGCCGCCCGAGGCGCGGACCGCGCCCATCGCCACCGTGACCCCGGACGGCGCCGAGCCGTCACCGCCGCCCCGTACACCGTGGGTGCGGGTGGAGCTGCCCGCCGACATCGGGCACCTGAAGGCCTCCGCCCCCGACGCCGCCCGCCGCTGGCAGCAGCACCTGCGCCGGGCTTTCACCGCGTACCTCGACGATCCGAAGGCACGCGTCGCCGGCCTCCACCACGAGGCCGCGGCGGGGCGCTGGTTCTATCTCGTGCGCACCGAGGCCCGACCGTGACCGGCCGCGCGAGGGGTTTCGGTCCAGGTCCAGCCGATGCTCCGCCGCCCCGGCCCACGGTCAGACCGGCGGTCGCGGGCGGGGTCGGACCGTCCATCGGAGACTTCCGTTGACCAAGCCGTCCGCCGTCGAACCGAGGAGCATCGCCGTGCCGAGAGCGGAGAGCGACATCCGACTGCAGTCCATCACCCTGCGCGAGATCCGGATGGCCCTCGTCGAGCCGTTCCGCATCTCGTCCGGCACCGCCGACCTCCGGCGCATCCTCCTCCTCGAGACCCGCGACGCCGACGGCACCGTCGCGTGGTCGGAGTGCGTGGCCGGCGAGCGCCCCTACTTCTCGCCCGAGACCATCGACACCGCGTGGCTCGCCATCCGCGAGTGGGTCGCCCCGCTGGCCCTCGGCGAGCCGCTGGCCGGGCCCGAGGCGCTGCATCCGCGGCTCGAGGCGGCGGTGCGCGGCCACTACATGGCGAAGGCGGCGGTCGAGATGGGGGGGTGGGTGCTCGCGGCCGAGCGCGCGCGGGTCAGTCTGGCCGCCCTTCTCGGGGGCACGCGCCCGCAGATCGCGACGGGCATCTCCATCGGCATCCAGGACGACCCGCAACGGCTGGTCGACGTCGTGCGCCGCGCCCTCGCCCAGGGCTACCGCAAGGCGAAGATCAAGGTGCAGCCCGGCGCCGACGTCGCATACCTCGCCGCGGTGCGCGAGGCGGTGGGCGGCGAGGCGCCGTTGATGGCCGACGCCAACAGCGCCTACACCACCGCCGACTTCGACCACCTCGCCGGGTTCGACCGCCTCGGCCTGATGATGATCGAGCAGCCCCTGGGCCGCGACGACCTCGTGCGCCACGCCGCCCTGCAGCGCCGGCTGTCCACCCCGGTGTGCCTCGACGAGTCGATCACCAGCCTCGACCGCGTCGACGACATGCTCGAGCTCGGCAGCGGGCGCATCGTCAACATCAAGCCGGGCCGCGTCGGCGGCCTCGCCGCCGCCCGCGCCATGCACGACCGTTGCGCCGCTGCCGGCATCCCCGTGTGGTGCGGCGGCATGCTCGAGAGCGGCGTCGGCCGCGCCGCGAACATCGCCCTCGCCTCGCTGCCCAACTTCGTGCTGCCGGGCGACCTCAGCCCCAGTGCCCGCTACTGGCAGTCGGACATCGTCAGTCCCGAGTGGACGATGGACGCGGACGGCCTGGTGACGGTGCCGCGCGACCGACCCGGCCTCGGCGTCACCGTGGACCGCGACCGGGTGGAGGACCTGACGGTGCGCTCGGAGACCCTCACGGCGCCCTGACGAGCGGTCAGCGCGTCTTCAACCGGTACCACACGTTCAGCCCCTGATCGCGGAGCGGGCCGAAGATGCGCTCGCGGTCCGCCCAGATGCGGCGTGACCGGACGTCGATGCCCGCGAGATCGCAGTAGACGAGCGCGAACGCCACCGCGTACTGCACCGGCATCCGCGGATCCTGCAGGGCGGCGGCGATGTCATCGTAGCGGGGGTCAGCTTCGGCAATCCACGCCGCCGCCTGCTCGATGCCGTGGGTGCGGGGAATGTAGAGCAGCGGCGAGTTCGACACCCGGTAGGTGCCGACCTGCATCACGTACATCAACTCTTCGAGGCCCCCGAGGCTCGCCGGGGCCTCGATGCGCAGGCCGTCGCCGGATCCCGCCGGCCGCCGGTCGGGCTGGCGCCCCACCGAGCGCACGGCCCAGTCGTGCCACTCGCCGTCGAACAGCCTCACGACGGCGTCGCGGCGCGAGACCATGTCGCGCCGCCCGCCCTCCGCCGGGAACGACACGCCGACCGGCATCGTCACCACGAGCCGCTCGCCCGAGAGGTTCCGGATGCGGACGGTGACGCCGGTCTCTCCCGCCCCGCGCGCCTCGGTCTCGACCAGGCCCTCCGCGATCGCCTCCGCCATGTCGAGGTTCCGGACCGGATCGCCGGGAACCGAAGCGTCCCCCGCCGCCTTCAGGATGAACAGGTGCTGCCCGGGCAGGAACTCGTGCAGGTCGACGAGGGCGAAGCCCGCCGGCAGCCACTCGGCGAGGACCTGCCGGACGGACATCGCGTGGTCCGACTTGAGGTTGTCGCCGGTGCCGTCCTCTATCCGGTACTCGAGGAGGGCGACCTGCCCGCCGGGGGCGAGGGCCGCGCGCATGTCCGCGAGCATCGTCTCCGGGTCGGACATCTCGTGGTAGACGTCGGCCAGCACGATCCAGTCGACCGAGCCCGCCGGCAGCTTCAGGTCGTCGGGCGCGCTCAGCACCGGGACGATGCCCGTCACCCCGTCGCGCTCGGCCAGCTCGCGCATGATGTCGAGCATCTCGGGCTGGATGTCGACGCAGTAGACGCGGCCGCCCGGCGCGACCCGGCCGGCGACGCGGCGGGCGTAGTAGCCGGACCCGCAGCCGACATCGGCGACCACGTCGCCCGGCTCGAGGCCCATGGCGTCGAGCACGAGGTCGGGCCGCTCCTCGTCGACCCGCTCGGCCCGCTCGAGCCACCCCGCGCCCTGGTAGCTCATGAAGTCGGCCGGCACGCGGTGCCGCTCGGACCGGTTCGCCGGCCGCGTCTGGGCCGGCGCGCCGAGCGCGGCCGCCAGGATGAGGGCGAGCGCGGCGGCGGTCCCCCGCGCGGCGAACGACGCCCGAATGGGCCTGTCCATGTGCATGCTGTCCCCCCGTGCCCGTCAGCATACCAGCCGGCGGCGATCCGCCGGCACCGCCGGCCTGCGCAGGCGCCGATGGACGAACGCGAGCGCCGCGTCCGCGCCGCAGCGCAACCCCGGGCGGCTCCTCGTCGCGCGGCCGGCCTCCGCGGGCAGCGGGATCCGATGCGGTGCGCGCGACCGCGTCCGCGGCGGGCGGGCCGCCCAACCTCGCCGCCGCGCACGCCTCGTGACGTCCGTCCGGCGGTCTCGTCACCAACGCCGGAGCCGCCTCACTCCAGCGCCATCACCGCGGCCCGCAGCTCCGTCACGTGCGCCGCCCGGATCGGGGTCGTCCCCGCCACCGGCGCCGCGTCCGTCCAGCGCGGCGCCGGCCGTCCCGCCGCCCGGTACGCCGCGGCCAGCGCCTCCCGCAGCTCCAGCAGGTGTGCAAGCCGGACCGGCGTCACCCCCGCCGTCAGCACCGGGTCCGTCCACGCGAACGGCCCCAGCCCCGACGACCGCCGCAGGGCGTCGATGCGCGTCCGCAGCTCCGTGAAGTGGACCGCGCGGACCGGCGTCACCCCGGGCTGCAGCGGGTCGTCGGTGAACGGCGCCGACCGCGTCACCGTCACCGTGAAGGTCTGCGCGGCGCTCTGACCCGCGGGGTCGGTCGCGCTCACCCGGACCGCCGCCGTGCCGAGGGCGGCCGCCGCGAGGGTCGCGCGGGCGCCCGACACGCGCGCCGCCACCACGTTCGGCGCCGACGACGACGCCGCGAAGGCCAGCGGGTCCTGGTCGGGGTCGGTGAACACCGCCGACAGGTCCATCTCCAGCGTGGTGCCCACCTGCAGGGTCCGGTCCGGCAGCGTGGCCACCGCCGCCGGCGGCAGGTTTGCGCCGGGGGTCACCGTCACCGTGAACGACTGCGTGACGCTCAGGCCGCCGGGGTCGGCCGCGGTCACCCGGATGGTCGCCGCGCCGATGCCCACCGCCGCCAGCGTCAGACGGGCGCCGGACGCGAGCACCGTCACCACCTCCGGGGCCGAAGACGACACCACGTGGCGCAGCGCGTCGCCGTCGGGGTCGACGAACGCCCCCGACAGGTCCACGTCGAGCCGGTCGTGCCGCATGAGGTTCCGGTCCGGCAGGGTCCCCACCGCCGCCGGGGGCTGGTTGGCGTCGTCGGGGCGGTCGCGCCACCGCGCCACCGCCGGGCCGGTGGCTTCGAGCACCGCCACCGCGTCGGCCGGACCGGAGAGGCCCGACGCGCTGCCGTCGGTGAAGGGAACCCCCAAGGGAGCGCCGTTGAAGGTCTGGCGCGGATTGGAAAAGCGGAGCAACCGCGAGCAGACGGCGTAGGCGTCGGTGCACTGCCGGTTGTAGGCCATGACCGTGCGCCATCGGCTGGACCGGACCGCCCCCGCCGCGGCCCCCGCCGGGTTCACGTAGCCGAACGCCGGATCCGTCCGCGTCCGGCCCACGCGGCCCGACGTGTACCGGTCGTGCCGAAGCCCCATGTTGTGCCCCAGCTCATGTGTGAAGACCGCGCCGCCGCCGAGGTGGACCGTGAGGCCGAAGGCTCCGGCAAGGTAGGCGATGCCCCCGACGTCGGCCTTGTCGGCATCGACGATGAGGTGGACGAGGTCCGCCCCGGCCCGGCCACGCAGGGCATGCGCCTCGTCCATGTGGCCGTCCGACGGGTGTGCGAAGCGCGTGAGATCGAGCAAGGAGTCACCCGTTTCGTCGTACGGCACCTCGGACCTTCCAACCAGCGCCAGGCGATGGTGCAACCCGCTCGCCGCGTAGGCCTGGTTGGCCTCGGCGACCATCAGGTCGATCAGCGCCTCGATCCCGGCGACGCCGCCGGTCGCCTCGCGCGCGGCCGGCGTGTAGACGACGGCGACGTCGATGGTGACGTCAGGACCGACCTCGCACAGCCGGCCGTCGAACCGGATCGTCTCCGGCCGGTCCAGCCATGCCGCCGGCGCGCACAGCCGGGTGAGGAAGAGATCCAGGTTCGCGTCGGCCTCCAGGCCCCCCAGGCTGCCCGGAAGTGGTCCCGACAGCCCCCACACGTAGGACAGGTCGACCATCGAGAGGCTCTCCCGCGTTCCCAGCGTGTCCGGGACCGACCCGGTCAGCGCGGTGCTCGCGAGGGAGAGCTCCTCGAGCTCGCCCAGTTCCCCCAGCCATGGCGGGAGCGGGCCCGTCAGATCGTTCCCGCCGAGGTACAGTTGCCTGAGATTCACCAGCCTTTCGAACTCGCTCGGGATTGGACCGGTCAGCCCGAGCCCGGTGAGGTACAACCACCGGAGCTGGATCAGGTCCCCCAACCACGTGGGGACGGGGCCGCCACTCAGGTCGTTCCGGGAGAGACTCAGCCCCCAGAGATCCGCGAGGTTTCTCAGCTCGTTCGGGATCGGGCCAGTCAGCTCGTTCCCGCCGAGGTACAGCGCCCTCAACGAGACCCGGTCTCCCAGCCAGGCCGGTATGGGACCGCTCAGCTCGTTGAAGCCGAGATCCAGCCGGCGGAGGTTCGACAGGCGCGCCAGTGCGTCCGGAATCGGGCCGCTCAGGTCGTTCTGGTAGAGCTCCAGCTCCGCCAGGCGCGGCAGGTCCCCCAACGCGGCCGGAATCGGGCCGGTCAGCTCGTTCCTGCCCAGGTTCAGATCCTCGAGCCTCCTGAGGCCCGCCAGCGCGGGCGGAAGCGGGCCGACGAGGCCGTTGTCGACGAGAGCGAGCTCCGTGACCCGGCCGCTGTCCTCGTCGACGGTCACGCCGTGCCACGACTCCACAGGCAGCTCCGTCTTCCAGTTCGTGGCGTTCGTCCAGTCCGCGCCGCCGGTCGCGTCGTACAACGCCTCGAGCGCGGCGCGGTCGCTCTCGGGGCCGGCCGCCGCGGCCGTCGTCACTTCCATCGCCTGGGTAGCGCTCAGGCCGTCCGGATCGCTCGCGGTCACCGTCACCGTCGCGGCGCCCGCCGTACCCGGAGCGAGCCAGACGGTGTCGCCGGACGCCACGGCGGTGACGGCGCCGGCGTTGCCGGACACCGCCGCGTAGGTCAGCTCATCGTCGTCGGGGTCGCTGAACCAGGCCTCCATGGGCACGGCGAGGGCCACGCCTCCCTCGGTCAGCACCTGCGCCGGTATCGTGCCGACGGCCTCGGGCGGGCCGTTGCACGTCGCTCCCGAGAAGTCGTCGATCCCGGCCAGCCACGCCCGGAACTCGTCGTCGCCGGGGGCGCACACGTCGGTCTCGCTGATGTCCAGGTCGGTGAGGCCCGACAGCCGGGTCAGGCTCCGGGGCAGCGTCCCCGTCAGGGGGTTGAAGGAGAGGACGAGCGTCTCGAGGCCGGCCAGATCCCCCACCCACGCCGGAACCGGACCGGTGAGGTGGTTGTCGTAGAGGAACAGCTCCTTCACCGTCGCCATGCCCGCCAGGGCGTCCGGAATGGGACCGGTCAGGGCGTTCGAGCCGAGGGAGACGATCTCGAGGTCGACCAGGCCGCCCAGGGCGGGCGGCACCGGGCCCGTGAAGTCGTTGCGGGAGAGAATCAGCAGCCGGAGCTCGACCAGGCTTCCCAGGGCGGCGGGGATCGGGCCGCTCAGCCCGTTCCGGCCGAGGTCGAGCGACTCGAGGCGCGTCAGGGCTCCCACCGCGGACGGGAGCGGGCCGGCCAGCCCGTTCCGGTGGAGGTTCAGGCCCGTGACGCGGCCGTCGGCGCCGGTCGTCACGCCGTGCCAGTCGCCCAGCCCCGCCGCCGTCTTCCAGTTGGTGCGGTTCGTCCAGCCCTCGCCCCCCGTCGCGTCGTACAGCGCTTCCAGCGCCACCCGGTCCGACGCGGCGTCTTCCTGGGCGGCCGCGTCGTTCGCCGACGCCGCCAGGAACGGGACCACCGTCAGCGCGACGCAGCACGCCGGCCACGACATCCGCGTCCGCGTCTTGCGCGGCCTCCGCACTGCCGGCATCCCTGCCCCCCTCGCCCACGCGGCGGCGTCCCGACCCGGCTCGCCGAGCGACCGGGCTCGGCGGGCCGGACGACGCCTCCGGAAGCACCGCCGGTCGATTCGCAGCGCGGACTTCGCCCGCGGCCCCTGGCCGGGTGTCCAGCCGGTGACGGGCGTCTCGCCGTTCCCTCGTCCGAGTGTCGACGGCCGGTCCGCGCGGTGTCAAGGAACCGCGTCACGTACGGCCGGCGCCGGCGCCGGCCCGTGGTGCGGCAACGCCCTGCGCACTACCTTCTCGGCGGCCGCGCGTCAGGTCGACCCGATGCGCGGCCCGCCGCTCCCGGCGCCCGGAGCCGGCCGGAAGATCGTGGTATTCTGGCAGTTTCGGGACATCCGTTCCGGCCATTCCGGCAGAGCGGGTTGCGAGCGGCCCGCCCGGACGGGCACGCGGTCCCCGACGGGGACCCACGCCATGCCATGCGACACATCAGAACCGCCGTTTGCATCGTCGTGCTGTGGGTCGCGTCCACCGCCGCCCTGCGCGCGCAGGCTCCCGACATCCCGCATCCGACCGACTGGTTCGGCTTCGAGATCGGGACCGACGGCGAGCTCGCGCGCTATCCGCGCATCCTCGAGTACCTGCAGCTCCTCGCGGAGCGCTCGGACCGGATCACCTACGAGCGGCGCGGCACGAGCACCCTGGGCCATCCCTACGTGATGGCGACCATCAGCGCCCCGCGCAACCTCGCGCGCCTCGACCGGCTCGTCGAGATCAACCACCGGCTGGGCGACCCGCGCCGCCTGTCGGAGGCCGACGCCATGGCCCTGGCCCGCGAGGGCGTCCCGTTCTACTTCCTCTACGCGACGATCCACGCGACGGAGGTCGGCACCACCCAGACCCTGATCGAGCTGGCCCATCGTCTGGCCACCGAGCGGTCGCCCGAGATCGCCGAGATCCTCGACAACGTGGTGCTGCTCATGGTGCCGTCGCAGAACCCCGACGGCCAGCACCTCGTCATCGACCACTGGTACGAAACCCGCGGCACCGGCTACGACCGCACCTATCCCGACCTGTACCACCACTACACGGGGCACGACGACAACCGCGACTGGTTCATGTTCACGCAGAAGGAGACCCGGCTCGCCCTCGACATCCACAGGGAGCTGAAGCCGCAGGTCACCCACGACATGCACCAGATGGGACCGAACGGGGCGCGCATGTTCGTACCGCCCTTCCAGGACCCCCACGACCCCAACATCCATCCCCTCCTGCTGCAGGGCCAGGCCCGCATCGGGATGGCGATGGCCGCCGCCCTCGCGGTCGAGAACAAGAGCGGGGTGGTCTACGGCCAGCAGTACGACCTGTGGGCGCCGGCGCGGCAGTACATGCTCTACCACGGCCAGCCGCGCATCCTCACCGAGATCGCGAGCGCGCGGCTCGCCGACCCCTACGTGAACCCGGCCGGGTCCGACGTGCCCCTCGGCCCCCAGGAGGCCCGCATCAACTTCCCCGTGCCCTACGACCGCGGCGTGTGGCGGCTCGGCGACATCGTCGACTACGGGCTCACCGCGGCCTGGGCGGGGCTCACCGAGGTGGCGCGGAACCGCGTCGACTGGATGGAGAACTACTACCGGGTGCACCGCGACTGGACGAGCCGCGACGAGGCGCCCTGGGCGTTCGTGATCTCCGCCGAGCAGCGGGACCCCTACGCAACGTGGGAGCTGCTCGAGCTGCTGCACACCGGCGAGGTGGAGATAGACCGCGCCCGCGCCCGGTTCACGGCCGGCGGGCGGCGCTTTCCCGCCGGCTCGTGGGTGATCCGGCTCGCCCAGCCGGCCGGGGCGTTCGCCAAGACCATGCTCGAGCGGCAGGTCTATCCCGACCTGCGCTACTACCCCGGCGGTCCCCCCATTCCCCCCTACGACGTGACGGCGCAGACCCTGGGGCTGCTGATGGGGGTCGACGTCGAGCAGATCGACCATCCGGTGCGGGCCGACCTCGCGCCGTGGGAGGAGGTCCGGCCCGACGCCCCGCCGATGCCCGAGGCCCCCGACTGGGCCTACGTCGTCGGCCCGGGGTCGAACGCCGGGTTCCTGGCCGCGGCGCGCCTGCAGCGGGCCGGCGTGCCCGTGTACCGCGCGGCCGAGCGTTTCGCGAGTGGCGGGCGCGAGCATGCCCCGGGGGCCTGGCTCGTTCCGCCCTCGACCGAGGCGGCCTCGATCCTCGAGACCGTGTCCCGCGAGACGGGGCTCGAGGTGCACGGCGCCGACGCCGCGCCCGCGGTGCCGGGGTTCCGGCTGCGCTCGCCGACCCGCGTCGGCCTGTGGCGGGCCGCCAACAACATGCCGGGCGGCTGGATGCGCTGGCTCTTCGAGCAGTACGAGCTGGGGCACGTCGAGGTGTCGTCTCTCGACTTCGAGGGCGACCTCGCGGACCGCTACGACGTCATCGTCCTGCCGTCGGGCACCACCCGCCGCAGCATCGTGGCCGGGCTCGACCCCGAGCGGCACGACGAGTCGTGGCGCTGGGCCTTCGGCGTCGGGAACGCGGGGTGGTGGAAGCTCCGCGACTGGGTGAGCGACGGCGGCACCCTGGTGGCCCTGGGCAGCGCCGTCGGCGCCGCGCGCGCGCTGCTGGACCTGCCCATCGAGCCGGTGCTGCCGACCGGTCCCCAGTCCGCGACGGCGCCCGAGGACGAGGACGCGCAGCAGGCCCTGCGCGACGCGTTTCGGAGCCCCGCCCAACTGCTCGGGACGTTGCGCGACCGCGTCGTCGAGCCCACCTCGCTCTTCTATTCGCCGGGGACGCTGCTGAAGCAGGAGTTCGACCCGCGGCACCCCGTCGCGTTCGGCATGCCCGAGCGCTGGCCGGTGTTCTTCCGCTTCGACCAGGCCTACCGCCTGACCCCGAGCTTCGACATCCGGGCCGAGACGGTCTCGCGCTATCCCGACGAAGAGGACATGGTCGCGAGCGGCTGGCTGCTCGGGGACGAGTGGCTGCGAGACCGGGCCAACGTCGTGGCGTTCGACGTCGGGGCCGGCAAGGTGGTGACGATGGGCAGCCAGATCGCCTTCCGCACCCAGACCCGGGGCACCTTCAAGCTGTTGTTCAACGCCATCTTCCACGGCCCCGCCGAGCCCGTCGGCCCGGCGGAGCTGGCCAGGCTGGATTGACGAGTCCAAGCAGCTCACGTTCGGGTCACGGGCCTGCTCGCCGGCCGAGTGCTCCGTGAGATTCGCGAAGGGACACCAGACCAACCGCAAGTTCCGCCGGCGGCGGGCCGCCGGCCTGGAGGATCAGGAATGGCCGGTTCGATCGCACTTGAACGCCGCGGCGACGTCGCGCTGCTGCGCCTCGACAATCCCCCCGTCAACGGCCTCAGCTTCGCCATGCGCGCCGCCCTCGGCGAGCGGATGGCGGAGGTGCTGGCCGACGACTCCGTCGCCGCCGTCGTCATCTGCGGGGCGGGCCGGATGTTCTGCGGGGGGGCCGACATCCGCGAGTTCAGCGCCCCGCCGCCCCCCGGGGCCGCGCACCTGCCGGCGATCCTCGACGACATCGAGGCGTCGCCGAAGCCGGTGGTCGCGGCCATCCACGGCGTCGCGGCCGGGGGCGGCATGGAGCTGGCCCTCGCCTGCCACGTGCGGCTCGCCGAGCCGGGCACCCGGCTCGGGCTGCCGGAGGTGACCCTGGGCATCCTGCCCGGCGCCGGCGGCACCCAGCGCATGCCGCGGCTCATCGGGGTCGAGGCGGCGCTGGACGTGATCGTGGGCGGCAAGCTCCATCCGGTGGAGAAGGCGGTGGCGCTGGGCTTCGCCGACGAGCGCGTCGACGGCGACCTGGAGGAGACGGCGGTGGCGCGCGCGCGCGAGCTGGCCGCGAGCGGCGCGCCGCTGCGGCGCGCGTCGCAACTGGAGGAGCACCTGGAGGCGGCGCGCGGCCGGCCCGAGATCTTCGACGAGTTCCGCGAGAAGATGGCGAAGCGCGCGCGCGGCTTCGACGCCCCGTACGCGTGCGTGGACTGCGTCGAGACCGCGCTGACCCTGCCCTATCCCGAGGCCCTGAAGAACGAGCGCGCCGTCTTCCAGCGCCTACGCGCGTCGGACCAGTCCGCGGCGCAGCGCCACGCCTTCTTCGCCGAGCGCGAGGTCGCCAAGATCCCCGACGTGCCGAAGGACACGCCCGCGCGGCCCGTCGCGTCGGCGGCGGTCGTCGGCTGCGGCACCATGGGCGGCGGCATCGCCATGAGCCTCGCCAACGCGGGCCTGCCCGTCACCGTGCTCGAATCGTCGCAGGAGGCCCTCGACCGCGGGCTCGCGACCGTCCGCAAGAACTACGCCGCCACCGTGTCGAAGGGCCGGCTGTCCCAGGCGGAGATGGACGCGCGCCTCGCCCGCATCACCCCGACCCTCGACTACGCCGACCTCGGCGCGGCCGACATCGCCATCGAGGCGGTATTCGAGGAGATGCCCCTCAAGAAGGAGGTCTTCGCGAAGCTCGACCAGGTGTGCAGGCCCGACGCGGTCCTCGCCACCAACACCTCGACCCTCGACGTCGACGCCATCGCCGCCGCCACGTCGCGGCCCGAACGGGTCGTCGGCACCCACTTCTTCAGCCCCGCCAACGTCATGCGCCTGATGGAGAACGTGCGCGGCGCCCGGACGTCGCCCGAGACCATCGCCACCGTCATGAAGCTGTCGAAGACCCTCGGCAAGATCGGCGTGCTCGTCGGCGTGTGCGACGGCTTCGTCGGCAACCGCATGCTCTACGCCTACCGCCGCCAGGCCGACTTCCTGCTCGAAGAGGGCGCCCTGCCGCCGCAGATCGACCGCGTCGTCCACGACTTTGGCATGCCGATGGGGCCGTACCAGATGAACGACCTCACCGGCCTCGACGTGAGCTGGCGCGTCCGCAAGGCGCAGGCGGCGACTCGCCCCGCCCACCTGCGCTACTCGCCCATCGCCGACCGCGTCTGCGAGATGGGGCGCTACGGCCAGAAGACCGGCGCCGGCTGGTACCGCTACGAGGCGGGCAGCCGCACGCCGGTTCCCGACCCCGTCATCGACCAGCTCATCGCCGGCGTGTCAGCCGAGCTCGGCATCGAGCGCCGCGAAGTCTCCGACGACGAGATCGTCCCGCGGCTCTTCTACCCCCTCGTCAACGAGGGCGCGAAGATCCTCGACGAGGGCCTCGCCCTGCGCGCCAGCGACATCGACGTCATCTGGATGCACGGCTACGGCTTCCCCCGCTACCGCGGCGGCCCCATGTTCTGGGCCGACCTGGTGGGGCTCAAGACCATCTACGACACCATGAGCCGGCTCCACGACGAGCACGGCGAGTGGCTCGAGCCGGCGCCGCTACTGAAACGGCTCGCCGAACAGGGCAAGGGCTTCGCGGATGTGGGAAAGTGAGTACCTACCTCCGTTGGTTGACGACGGCATGCCTGCCCGGTTTGCCGATGCTCGGTGCCGGCGCGCTCGCCCAGTCGACCCGGCCGCACGAGCACGTCCATTCCGATGTCCTGATCGAAGGCGCGGATTCTCGACCGCTTCAGCGAAGGACCCGGGCGGACGCGACGGCGGCGGCGCGATCCCGGATTGCCACCACGGTGCCAAGCGCTCCCAACCGCACGCCGGCCCGGTCGGGGCGCTGGCCGATCTGACGCTGCACGTTGGCGGCGGGCCGGCAGTTGTGCGCACGTGACGGAGCTGCGCGCCGCCGTGTTGGTGCTCCAGTGAGGTGCGAGGCCGCTACCGCCGTCAACGGCCTCAGCTTCGCGATACGCGCCGTCATCCGCAGCATGTCCATCGTCTTCCCGGCCGGATCGGGCGGATGGCCGCGCATGTTCAGGCTCCGCGGGTGCGGCTTCGGCCTTATGCTGGATTGGGGAACATAATCTGCATAGAGATAAGACATGATAAGATTTGTCAATCATGGACCGTCTCCAGAACCCGTACCAGCCGGGTGCGGGCACGCGCCCGCCCGCGTTGATCGGCCGCGACGAGTTGATCGACGGGTTCGGCGTGACCCTGCGACGGACGTTGACCGGCAGGTCCGGCAAGAGCTGCATGCTCGTCGGCCTGCGAGGCGTCGGCAAGACGGTGCTCCTGAACCGATTCGCCGAGATCGCGGAAGCCGAGGGCGTGAAGGTCGGGTTCATCGAGGCGCCCGAGAACGGGGACTTCCGCACGCTGCTGGCGGTGCGGCTGCGGAGAATCCTGCTCGAGTGGAACAGCCGCGTCAGCCGGGCGGTCACCACCGCGCTGGGCGTGCTCAAGTCGTTCACGCTGAAGCTGCCGGGCGGGGCATCGATCGCCATCGGCGTGGATGCCCTTGCCGGTCGGGCCGATTCGGGGCTGCTGGCGGAGGACCTGACCGATCTCCTCGTTGCGGCCGGCGAGGCCGCCGGCGCCTGCGATTCCGGCCTGATGGTGGCGGTCGACGAGGTCCAGTACCTGTCCGGCGACGAGCTCGCCGCTCTCGTCACGGCCATCCACCGGACGACGCAGCTCGGACTGCCGGTCCTCCTGACCGGCGCCGGCCTGCCTCAACTGCCGGCGCTGGTCGGCGCCGCCCGGTCCTACGCCGAGCGTCTCTTCGAGTTCCCTGCCGTGAGCTCGCTGCCGCCGGAGGAAGCCGCCGCCGCCATCGCCGTTCCGGCCGGCGAGCTCGGCGTCGAGCTGACCCCTGACGCGGTGGACCGTGTCGTGACGGAATCCGGCGGCTACCCCTACTTCCTGCAGGAGTGGGGCTATCACGTCTGGAACGCGGCGCCGGCGAACCCGATTACCGAGGACGATGTCAACGCGGCCCGATCGAGCGTCATCGACACGCTCGACCGTGACTTCTTCCGCGTCCGGTTCGACCGGTTGACACCCAAGGAGAAGGACTACCTCCGCGCGATGGCGGTTCTCGGGCCCGGCCGCCACCGCTCCGGCGACATCGCGGCCGCGCTCGGGGTCAAGGTCGAATCGGTCGCTCCGCGCCGATCCGGTCTCATCGCCAAGGGCATGATCTACAGCCCGGCGCACGGGGACACCGCGTTCACGGTTCCGCTGTTCGATCGGTTCCTCCTGAGAGCCATGCCGGAGCGGTGAGGTCCGCGCCGCCGAACGGCCGGGGCCGCCCGGCGACTTGCCGGTTCAGCATCACCACGTCCTCGTCGAGCCCAGGAGGGATCGTTGAGTGGCCCGGCGGACGGTTCCTGGGCCTGGGCGGCCTACAGGCGTCGAGATCGTCCACGAGGGTGAGGCGTGCGCCGGTGGCGTGAACTTGCGCAGGATTTCGTCGCGCCAGCCAGCCGCCGTGGTTTGCATTGATGACCTTGACGTTGGCGGTCGGTCGCCGCCTCGGCCTGCATCGCGTCGTACAGCTCGGCCGAGGTCACGCGGCCCGCCTGCGCCGTTCGCGCGCCAGCTCGTATGCCGCCTGCAGCCGCATCCAGTGGCTCGCGTTGCTCCACCCGATGCGTTCCAGCGCCAGCGCCATCGCCGGCGAAATCCCCGCCTTGCCGTTCAGCAGCCGCGACAGCGCCTGGCGCGTGCAACCCAGGCGCGACGCGACCTCGGTGACGGTCAGGCCGCTCGCCTGCACGTCGTCGCGCAGCGTCTCTCCGGGATGGCACGGGTTCAGCATCGTCATCGCATTCGGCTCCTCGGCCACCCATCGAGATCGTCCGTCAAGCATTTCTTGAGTCCGAGGCAGCCCTCCCAGACGCCAACGCGCAACCGCCGATGAAGATCCGGCCGGGTCCCTTCCAGTATTCCAGGAAGCCAGAAAACCTCATCGCGCAACTCGTCCGGCGTGGCGCCCCCCACCGCCCGTGGGCTCGGCCGGCTCGGTCCCGCCGGAAGCGGACCATGATAGCCTGCCGGGGGGCCGGAGCCGGGGCGCGCCGGAATGCGCGCCGAGCGGAGTATAGGAGAACGCATGCGAACCGTAGCGCAGTCGCTGATACTGGCCGCCGCCGTCGCCGCCCACGTGCTGCCGGCCCGCGCGCAGGAGCCGTCGTTCACCCCGGTCACCGAGGCGATGCTGCTCGAGCCGGACCCCGCCGACTGGATCAACTGGCGGCGCACGCTGGACGGCTGGGGCTACAGCCCCCTCGACCAGATCGACACCGGCAACGCGCACCGGCTGCGGCTCGCGTGGTCGTGGGCGCTGTCGTCCGAGGGGCGGCCCGAGCCGAACCCGCTCGTCTACGACGGCGTGCTCTACGTCGCCAGTCCCCCCGGCATCGTCGAGGCCCTCGACGCCGCCACCGGCGAGCTGCGCTGGCGCTACCGGCACGAGCACGAGACCGACCTCACCGGCATCGTGACCACGCGGAACCTCGCCATCTACGACGACAAGGTCTACCTGACGACGGTCGACGCCCACATCGTCGCCCTCGACGCGCGCACCGGCGACGTGGTGTGGAACGTCGCCGGCGCCGACCACCGGCTCGGGTTCCGCTACACGGCGGGGCCCATCGTCGTCCGGGGGAACGTGGTCGCGAGCACCAACGGCTGCGAGTGGTACCACGAGGCGAAGGAGATGCCCTGCTTCATCTCCGCGCGCGACGCGCAGACCGGCGACGAGGTGTGGCGCACGTCGACGGTGGCGCGTCCCGGCGAGCCCGGGGGCGACACGTGGGGCGACACGCCGCTGATGTTCCGCACCGGCGGCGACAGTTGGACAGCGGGCAGCTTCGACCCGAACACCAACCTCATCTACTGGGCGACGGCCCAGGCGAAGCCGTGGGCGCGGTTCCAGCGGGGGCACTCGGGGGACGCGCTGTACACCAACAGCGTGCTCGCCCTGGACCCGGCGAGCGGGAACATCGTCTGGTACAACCAGCTCCTGCCCGGCGAGACCCACGACATGGACGAGACGTTCGAGAACCTCCTCGTCGACCGCGACGGGGGGCGCTCGCTCTTCAAGATGGGCAAGCTCGCCATTCTCTGGGAGCTCGACCGCACGACCGGCCGCTTCCTCGCCGCCCACGACCTCGGCTACCAGACCATCCTCGACGTCCACCCCGAGACCGGCGCCGTCACCTACCGCCCCGGCATGATCCCCGAGGAGGGGGTGGAGCTCGAGTTCTGCCCGAGCATCGCCGGCTTCAAGAGCTGGCGGTCCATGGCCTACCACCCCGACACGCGGGCCTTCTACGTGCCGCTGCTCGTGAGCTGCGAGCGCACCACCTTCGGCCCGGGGCCGGAGCTCGTCGAGGGCGGGGGCGGCGTGGGCCTGTCGCGCCGCGTCCACCTGATGCACCCCGACCGGCCCGACGGGGTCGGCGAGCTCGTGGCGATCGACGTGGACGGCGACGTCCTGTGGCGCCACCGCACCCGCACCGCCATCGACAGCGCGGTGCTCACGACGGGGGGCGGCCTGGTGGTGGCCGGCGACTGGGACCGGAACCTGTACGTGCACGACGCGCGGTCGGGCGAGATTCTCTTCCAGGCGCGAATGCCGAGCTCGGTGTCGGGGTTCCCGGTCAGCTACGCGGTCGACGGGCGGCAGTACCTGGCGGTTCCGGTGGGGACCGACCCCTCGCTGTGGAGCGGCATCTCGGGGCAGTTGACGCCCGAGAAGAACCGCCCCGACGCGGGCGGCCACGGGATCTTCGTGTTCACGCTGGCCGACGAGGAGCCGTAGTCGACGGAACGCATGACGAGAATCGACGTAGACAGGTAGGGAGCAGACTCATGAGACGACTGATTGGAGCCGGCGTCCTCGGGATGGTCCTGGCCGGCGGACTCGCCGGCGCCGAGGAGCGGGTGGACCGCAACGTGGTCTTCGGCATGTACTCCGGGCTCGCGCTGCTGATGGACGTCTACCATCCGGAGCAGCCGAACGGGTACGGCATCGTGTTCATCTCCGGCAGCGGGTGGACCCGCGAGCTCGGCCTCGATGCGACGCCGCTGAAGGAGACCGGGCAGGAGGACATCTACGCGGTCCCGCTCGCCGCCGCCGGCTACACGGTGTTCGCCATCAACCACCGCGCGTCGCCGCGGTTCCGGCATCCCGCCCATCTCGAGGACGCGCAGCGGGCGGTGCGCTTCGTGCGCCACCACGCGGCCGACTACGGCATCGACGCGGAGCGCATCGGGGCGATGGGCGGCTCGTCCGGCGGCCATCTCGCGAGCCTGCTCGGCGTGCTCGACGGGCACGGCGACAGTGACGACGCGAGCCCCGTGAACCGGGAGAGCGCGAAGGTGCAGGCGGTGGTGGCGCGGGCGGCGCCGACCGACCTGACCCTCGCGGCGGCGGGGAGCAACCACCCGCTGTTCGGGTTCCGCCGCTCCGACCGCACCGACTCGGTCGAGTACCGGCGCTTCGTCGCGGCGTCGCCGGTGACCCACGTCTCCGCCGACGACCCGCCGGTGCTGCTCATCCACGGCGACGCCGACGCGGTCGTGCCCTACCGCAACGCCGAGGTCATGAAGGCGGCGCTCGAGAAGGCCGGCGTTCCCGTCGACCTGCTGCGCGTGCCCGGCGGCCGCCACGGCCCGACGTTCCCCGGCGCGACGAATCCGCCGGACTACATCGGCGCCATGGTGGCGTGGTTCGACCGCCATCTGCCGCACGACCGGTAGTGGACCCGCTGGCGACCTACCGGCGTCTGCTGGCCGAACGCCGGGAGGCGGCCGCGGCGGGGCGGCGGCAGGCCGACCGGCTGAGCCACGCGCGGCTGATCACCTTCGCGGCGGGACTGCTTGCCGCCGGGGGCGCCGCGTTCGGCGGCTGGCTGTCCGCGTGGTGGCTCGCGGCGCCGGCCGCCGCCTTCGCGGTGCTCGTCGTCCGGCACGACCGGGTGCTCCGGGCCGGGGCGCGCGCGGCGCGCGCCATCGCCTGGTACGAGCACGGCATCGCGCGGATCGAGGATCGGTGGTCGGGCCTCGGGCCAGGCGGGGACCGCTTCGCCGACCCCGACCACCTCTACGCGCAAGACCTCGACCTGTTCGGCGGCGGCTCGCTCTTCCAACTCCTGTGCACGGCGCGGACGCAGGCCGGCGAAGAAACCCTCGCCGGCTGGCTCAAGACGCCCGCCGGTCCGGACGAGGTCGCGGAGCGGCACGCGGCGGTCCGCGAGCTGCAGCCGCGCGCCGCGCTGCGGGAGGAGATCAACGTCGCGGCCGAGGACATGCGGACCGCCGTGCGGCCGGCCCTCCTCGCCGCGTGGGCCGCCGACGCCGACCGGCTTCCCGCGACCTGGCCCCGGCTCGCGGCGATCGGATTCACCGCGCTCATCGGGGCGGCCCTGACCGCCTGGCTACAGGGCGCGCTGACGGTCGGACCGCTCCTCGCGGCGCTGGTCGCCGCCTCGGTCTTCCGGTACCGCTTCCACGCCCGCACGGCCGGGATCATGCACGGCGCCGACGAGCCGTCGCGCGAGCTGCTCGTGCTCGGGCAGGTGTGCCGCGTCATCCGGGGCGGGTCGTACCGTACGGCGCGGCTGCGGGCGCTCCACGCCGCCCTCGCGGCGCCCGGCGGCGAGGCGTACGACGCCGCCCGGCAGCTTCGCCGCATCGTCGAGCGGCACGACTGGCAGCACAACATCATGTTCCTGCCCGTCGCCGCCCTCCTGTTCTGGGACCTGCACTGCGCGTTCGCGGTCGAGGCGTGGCGGCGGCGGCACGGCCCGCGCGTGGCCGGCTGGCTGCGCGACACCGGCGAGTTCGAGGCGCTGGCGGCGCTCGGCACCTACGCCTGGGAGCACCCCGCCGACCCGTTCCCCGAGATCGCCGACGCGGACGGGCCGTCCGTGTACGAGGCCGAGCGGCTGTCGCATCCCCTGTTGCCGGCCGCCGCCGCGGTCCCCAACGACGTCGCGCTCGGCGGGGCGCCGCGGGTGCTCATCGTCAGCGGGTCGAACATGTCGGGCAAGACCACGCTGCTGCGCTCGGTCGGCGTCAACGCGGTCCTCGCGCTGATGGGCGCGCCGGTGCGCGCCGCGCGGCTGCGCCTGTCGCCGACGACCCCGGGAGCCACGCTGCGCATCGAGGACTCGCTGCAGGCGGGCCGGTCCCGCTTCTACGCCGAGGTGCTCCGGCTGGGCCGGATCGTCGAAGCCGCGCGCGCCGGCCCGACGCTGTTCCTGCTCGACGAGCTCTTCCACGGCACGAACTCGCACGACCGCCGCGACGGCGCCCGCGGCCTGCTCGGCTCGCTGCTCGAGCTGCCCACCCTCGGCCTCGTGACCACCCACGACCTGTCGCTGGCCGAGATCGCCGACGGGCTGGCGCCGGCCGCGCGCAATGTGCACTTCGACGACCACCTGGCCGCGGGAGAGATGCACTTCGACTACCGCCTGAAGCCCGGGCCGGTGACGCGCAGCAACGCCCTCGCGATCATGCGCGCCGTCGGCCTCGACGTCCCCGCGGCCGACGGCTCCCCCGAAGGCATCCGCGCCAGTCCCGGCGGCGGCGGCCGGTGAAGGCGGCCGTCGGCCGTTGCGAACGTCAGAAGCTGTACCCGTCCGGCGAGTAGGCGACGGCGCCCGGGAAGTGGACGTTCTCGATGATGGAGCGCCCCATGTAGACGGGTGAGGTCGCGGTCCGGTTCCGGGCCAGGGCCCGCATGAACGCGTTCTCTTCCTCGGGGGCGGGGATGCCCGCCTCCAGGCAGGCGCGGACGATCCCCGCCATCTCCGCCGGCTCGTCCCGCTGCGGGTAGTGGCCGGCCGTCGGCAGCAGCCAGTAGCTGCTCTCGACCGCCCGCTTGTCGAGGTACTCGTACCAGATGTGGTTGCCGATGCGGGGCGGGTTCACCGTGTCGAGAAGCCCCCAGATGAGCGCCGTCGGTATCGGGCTCGCCCGCAGGTTGTCGAGCCAGCGGTACTCGTTCGCGGTCCTCTCCAGCAGGTACTTGCCCACGTAGAGCCGCGCGCCGATCCCGTCGTTGAACGCCTGGATGTCGGCGTTGGCGACCTGTTGAGGCGTGCCCTCCGTCACCCGGGGCCGGGCCTGCTGCTCCCGGATCAGCTCGGGGCCGCGCACCGCGTGCTGGATGTCGTACTGGCCCTGGAACAGGTTGGCGAGGGGAAGGAAGAGCCCGCCGTTGGAGATGAAGTGATAGGTGATCTCGTAGGGCTTCTCGTCGAGGGCCAGGTAGTTGCCCAGAAAGGCGAAGCCCACGCTGCCGCCGCGGTCGTGGGTCAGGAGATTGAACCGGGACAGCCCCACAATTTCCCGGACGAAATGGTCGACGAGCTTCGCGTCGTCCTCCAGCATGTACGAGTAGCCGTCCTGGGGCTTGTCCGAGAAGCCGAAGCCGGGGAAGTCGAGAATGGCGACGAAGTAGTCGTCCTCCAGGAACGGGATCATCTCCCTGAAGTCGAAGCTCGACGTGGGATAGCCGTGCAGCAACACCAGAGCGGGGTTGGCGCGGTCCCCGAAGGTCCGATGGAAGACCCTCACCCGGCGTCCCTGGTTGTTGGGGGTCGTCGAGGTCCAGTCGAAGTAGTCGCCGGCACGGTACCACGCCTCGGCGAGCGGAGAGTGGAAGGTGAAACCGGGCGGCTGCGCGCCCGCGGCGGTCCCGCTCGCGTAGCCCTCCGCATTGCTGTCCGGACGCCGGGTGTCGACGGGGCTCGCCAGCGCCGGACTGGCAGCGGCGAGCTTCAGGAACGATCGTCTATCCATGATTGGCTACCTCAGACCGGCGTTGAGCGGCACGTGGTGTCACGGGAGCCCCGCTCACCGGCCGTCATCGCCGTAGATGTCCTCGCGGCTCCAGGGCCGTTCACTTCCGACGTCGACGTGGGAGAGCCGAATCCGTGGATGCCCTCTCTCCGGCGGCGCTGCCGGCGCAGCCTCGACGAGACTCTTCCCCGCTTCGCTCCGAACGCTCGGAACGGTTCGACGATGCGCTCGATCTCCTCGCTTCATCGCCCGGATCGTCTCGGACGGGCCATGCACACAGATGCGGGGCATGAGTCATTGTGACACCGTACGAATCGAGAGCACCACGGGAATCCCGAGGGCGTCCGCCGTGGCTCGACGGTTCGCCGACCGTATCGAGAGCACCACGGGAATCCCGAGGGCGTCCGCCGTGGCTCGACGGTTCGCCGACCGTAGCACTCTCGAGGCTGCCGACCTGCCGAACGGACGCCGGCACTATAATTCCACCGTGCAATCGAGCTCCATGATGGACGAGACCGCGCATCTGCGCGGGACGCCCGCCGCGGGCCGGGTCGAGAGCCGGCCGCGGTTCGGAGCCGGTCTGCTGGCGGTTGCCCTGGGCGTCGCGGTCCCGGCAGCGCCGCCGGCGGCGCAGGACGGCGCGGGGCTCGACGAGGTCATCGGCCGGGCCGCGGCCTACGTGGCGGCGTACGTGGACGAGCTCTCGAACGTGGTGATGGAGGAGGACTACCGGCAGACCCACTACCGGGACAACAGCGCCAACCCGTCCCACTCGCAGCTCGTGTCCGAGTTCCTGCTCATGCGGGTGGACGAGGGGGGGCAGTGGGTCGGCTTCCGCGACGCCGTCGAGCTCAACGGCCGGGAGCTCGAGAACCGGGGGAACCGTCTGGTGTCGCTGCTCGCCGACGGCCGGGCGAGCGCCATCGCCCAGGCCCGGCGCATCAGCGAGGAGAGCGCCCGCTACAACCTGGGCGAGACCGGCCGCACGTTCAACGTGCCCACCTACTCCCTCTTCTTCCTCCATCCCGCCAACGTCGAGCGGTTCGACTTCGAGCGGATGCGCACGGGGCGCGCCGGCTGCGCCGGCGTGGAGACGGCCTGGGACGTGAGCTTCCAGGAGGTCGCGTATCCCACGATCGCGCGCGGCTACCAGGGCATCAGCCTGCCCGCCCGCGGGCGTTTCTGCCTCGACCCCGAATCGGGCCGGGTGATCGAGACCGAGTTCGAGCTGCGCCACCCCGAGGTCCGCGGCGAGCGGCCGGCGACCGAGGCCTCGGCCCGCGTGACGTTCGGGCTCGAGCCGCGGCTGAGCCTCTGGGTCCCGGTGGAGATGCGCGACACCGTCTCGGAGGACGACGGCCGGCGCACCGTCGGCACCGCGCGGTACCGCAACTACCGGCAGTTCGACGTCACCGTATCGGAGAACACCGACCCGCCGCCCGACGGGAACGGCAACCCGCGGTGACCGCGACGGCGGATTCCGCGGCAGTCCCATGACCAACGACAAGAACGGCTTCATCGATCTCAGCCAGCGCATGTCGCGGCTGCCTCCCTACATGTTCGGCAGCATCAACGCGCTGCTCGCGAGCAAGCGCCGCGCCGGCATCGACGTCATCGACATGGCGATGGGCAATCCCACCGACGCCACCCCGCAGCCCATCGTCGACAAGCTCTGCGAGGTGGTCAACGACTCGCGGAACCACCGCTACTCGGCCGCGGCGGGGCTCTACAACCTGCGCCGCGAGGTGGCGAAGTACTACGACAAGCACTGGGGGGTCCGCCTC
Organism: Vicinamibacterales bacterium; assembly: GCA_965261285.1. Lineage (GTDB taxonomy): Bacteria > Acidobacteriota > Vicinamibacteria > Vicinamibacterales > UBA8438 > JAJEEA01. The sequence goes on from OZ253457.1 coordinate 5,109,741, forward strand.
GACCCGGACAAGGAGGTCATCGCCACCATCGGCTCGAAGGAGGGCTTCAGCCACCTCTGCCTCGCCCTCCTCGGGCCGGGCGACACCGCGCTGGTGCCGGCCCCGTCGTTCCCCATCCACGCCTACGCGGTGGTGCTCGCCGGGGGCAGCTACCTCGGGGTGCCGGTCGCCGACGACGAGGTGTTCCTGAAGCGGGTCAGCGAGATATCGAGCCAGCTCTCGCCCGGGCCCAAGGTCCTCTTCCTCAACTACCCGCACAACCCCACCGCGCACTGCGTGGCGCCGGAGTTCTTCAAGGAGGTCGTGGCCATCGCGCGGCGGCACGAGCTCATCGTGGTGCACGACTTCGCCTACGGGCAGGTCTGCTTCGACGGCTACCGGGCCCCGAGCTTCCTCGCCACCCCCGGCGCGATGGAGATCGGGGTCGAGTTCACCTCCATGTCGAAGACGTTCAACATGGCGGGCTGGCGCATCGGCTACTGCGCCGGCAACCCGACCATCATCGGCGCCCTCGGCGCGATCAAGGGCTACTACGACTACGGCATCTTCCAGGCCATCCAGATCGCCTCCATCATCGCGCTGCGCGAGTGCGACCGGTTCGCGCACGAGCAGGCCGCCAAGTACCAGGAGCGGCGCGACACCCTGGTGGACGGGCTGCGGCGCATCGGCTGGGCCGACCTCGAGGCCCCGCGCGCCGGCATGTTCGTGTGGGCGCCGCTGCCCGAGCGCTTCCGCGCCATGGGCTCGATGGACTTCGCGCGCCGCCTGATGGACGACGCCGAGGTCGCGGTGTCGCCGGGGCGCGGCTTCGGCCCCGAGGGCGAGGGCCACGTGCGGCTCGCCCTCATCGAGAACCGCCAGCGCCTGCAGCAGGCGGTGCGGAACATGAGGCGCGCGTTCCAGAAGTGGTCGGACACGCCGGCCCGGGAGCCCGTGGCGGAGAGCCGCGCGGGTTGATCTCGCGGCGCGCGCCGAGCGGGGCGACAACGAGCTGGGGGCGGCGCGGGGGAAGCCGCGCGGATCGATCCCGCGGCGGCTGGCCCCCGCCGCTCGGAATGGCCGCCGCGGGGCGGGTCAACGACCCCGCGCAGCCGCGGGCGACCGGCGCCGAGTCGGTCACGCGCCGCGCGGGCCGGCCCCACCGTCCGCCCCACGTCCGCGGCGCTCCGCCGCGGCGCGAAGCAGCGCCGGACCGGCCGCGACGAGCACCGTCAGCACGAGGATGGCGGCGGCGACCGGCCGGGTCAGGAACACCGTCGGGTCGCCGACCGAGATCGCCATCGCCCGCCTGAACTCCTGCTCGAGCAGCGGCCCCAGCACCACCGCGAGCACGACGGGGGCGAGGGGGACGGCGTGCCGGCGCAGGACGACGGCCAGGACGCCCAGCCCGTAGGCGACGGCCACGTCGAAGAGGTTGTTGTTCAGGGTGTAGACCCCGAGGGTCGAGAACGCCAGCACCGCCGCGAACAGCAGCGGCCGCGGGACCCGCAGCAGCCGCACCCACAGCCCGATCAGGGGCAGGTTCAGCACCAGCAGCAGCGCGTTCGAGACGTAGAGGCTGGCGATGAGCCCCCACACGAGGGTGGCGTCCTGCGTGAAGAGCAGCGGCCCCGGCTGCAGCCCGTAGAGCTGGAACGCCGCGAGCATCACCGCGGTGGTGCCCGACCCCGGCACCCCGAGGGCGAGCAGGGGGACGAGGCTGCCCCCGGCGCTGGCGTTGTTCGCCGCCTCGGGCCCCGCGACCCCCTCGATGGCGCCGCGGCCGAAGCGGTCGGGGCGGCGCGCGGCCCGGCGCTCGGCCGCGTACGACAGGAAGCTCGCCACGGTGGCCCCGGCCCCGGGGAGGACGCCGGTGAAGAACCCGATGAGGGTGCCGCGGGTCCAGGCCGGCCACGACCGCCGCCACTCCTCGCGCGTCATCCGCACCGGCCCCGCCACCGCCGCCCGCGCCTCGCCCGCGGCCCGCCGCGACGCCGCGTACCAGAACACCTCGCCGACCGCGAAGAGCCCCACTGTCACCACCACCACGTTCATCCCCCCCAGCAGCCCCGCCACCCCGAAGGTGAAGCGCGGCTGCCCCGTCTGGCCGTCGATGCCGACGGTCCCGAGAGCGAGCCCGAGGCAGATGGCGAACGCCCCCTTGGCGCGGGAGCCGCCGGACAGCCCCCCGAGGGCGGTGAGGGCGAACAGCATCAGGGCGCAGTACTCGGCGGGGCCGAACCCCAGCGCGACCTCCACGAGGGCCGGGGCCAGGAGCATCAGCATCGCGGTGGCGAAGGTGCCGGCGACGAACGAGCCGACGGCGGCGGTGGCCAGGGCCGCCCCCGCCCGCCCCTGACGGGTCATCTCGAACCCGTCGAGGGCGGTCATCACGCTCGACGCCTCGCCCGGCATCCGCACCAGGATCGACGTCGTCGACCCGCCGTACATCGCGCCGTAGTAGATGCCGCCGAACAGGATGAACGCGCCCACCGGCGGCAGGCCGAACGTCAGCGGCAGCAGCATCGAGATGGTGAGGGCGGGGCCGAGGCCGGGCAGGACCCCGATGGCGGTGCCCAGGGTGACGCCGACGAGCCCCAGCAGCAGGTTCGCGGGCGCGAGCGCGGCGCCGAAGCCGACCGCGAGCTGATCGAGGAGCAGCACCGGGCCGTCCACCTCAGCCGAAGGGCCCCGCCGGCAGGCGGATGCCGAGCAGCAGCCGGAATCCCAGGTACGCCGCGCCGGCGATCACGACGCCGGCCGCGAGGTCGCGGCGCCAGGCGCGGCTGCCGAGGGCCCGAGACTCGGCCACGATGAACCCGGTGGTGGCGAGGGGGTAGCCGAGCGGCCCGAGGCACGCCAGGTAGGCGAGAAAGACGAGAGCGCTGATCGCCGCCGCCCGCCAGTCGATCACCGCCGGGTCGGCCGGAGATCCGGGGCGGCACGCGATCCAGACGGCGCTGGCGGCCAGGCCGGCGCCGATCGCGAGCGGGAACGTGCGCGGTCCCACGAGGTCGTAGCCCCCGGCCGGCGCCGAGATGGACAGGCCGGCCGCGAGATAGCCGCCGCTCGCGGCGAGGGCCGCCGCCGCGAACACCCGGTCCGAGGCGATCGGCGGCACCGCCGGCTACCCCGCCGGCCCCGCGAGGCCGATCGAGCGCAGGATCCCGTCGGCGGCGGCGGTCTCCTCCTCGAGGAAGCGCTCGAAGTCGGCGCCCGCGAGGAAGCTGTCCTCCCAGTCGTTCCGGCGCAGGATGTCCCGCCAGGCGTCCGACGCCCGCAGCCGCGCCAGCGCCTCGATGAGCCACGCGCGGCTCTCGTCGTCGATGCCGGGCGGGGCGAGGACGCCCCGCCAGTTGGCGATCACCACGTCGAGCCCGCTCTCGCGGATGGTGGGGACGTCGCTCCCCGGGATGCGCTCCGCCGACGACACCGCGAGCACCCGCATGCGGCCGCCCTCGGCGTGGGCCTTCCACTCGCCGAAGCCGGAGATGCCCGCGGTGACGTGCCCCCCCATCACCGCGACCGCCGCCTCGCCCCCGCCCGAGTGGGCCACGTAGTTCACGCGGGTGGGATCGACCCCGGCGGCGAGGGCGAGCAGCCCGGCCAGCATGTGGTCGATGCCCCCGGCCGACCCCCCGGCCCAGCTCACCCGCTCGGGCTCCGCCCGGAAGTCCTCCAGGAGGTCGGCGAGGGTCTGGTGGGGCGAGCCGGCGGGCACCGCGACCACCTCGTACTCGTCGAGCAGCCGCGCCAGCGGCACCGCGTCGTCGATCGAGACCGGCGAGCGGTTGGTGCGGATGGACCCCAGCATGACCTGCCCGAACACCATCACCGTGTGCGGATCGCCGCGCTGGCGGGTGACGAGGTCGGCGAGCCCGATGGTGCCGCCGGCCCCGCCGCGGTTGACCACCTCGACCGGCACCCCGAGGATGCCCGACTCGGTCCACACCTGCTGGATCTGCCGCGCGGTCTGGTCCCAGCCGCCGCCGGGGTTGGCGGGGGCGAGCAGGGTCAGCGGCCCCCGCGGAAAGCCGGCCGACGTCGGCTCGAGCGCGCCGGGCGGCCGCTCGGGGGTCGCGCCGCCGGCGCAACCGGCGAGGATCGCCGCCGCGACGCAGAGGCCGGGCAGCCGTCTCCACAGGACCGGTCGTCGTTCGAGCGCTGTCACGGAACGCCGTGGCACGAGGGCACTGTATCAGGAAACGCCGGGTGCCAGGGTGGGCGAAACGACCCCTTCACAAGAAGCGTCTATGATGAACGGAACACCGATGCGTACGTTCGTCCATCTTCGAAGGGGAGATCCGTCATGAAACGACTCGTGCTGCTCGTCCTCGGCGTCGCCGCCGTCGCCACCGGCGCCCAGGCGCAATCGAACGCCGAGCTCATCGAAGGCGCCCTCGCCGCCGCCCCGGCCCGGGCCCGCGACGCCGCCGCGGTCATCCAGTGGAACGCCGACTTCAGCTACGAGACCCTCAAGGAGGGCACGAACCGGCTCGTCTGCTACCACCGCTCCGACGAGGCGCGGCGGCAGCCCTTCGCGGTGCAGTGCACGAGCGTCGGCAACCTCGATCGCGTCGCCCAGAGCCGGCGGTTCCGGGCCGAGGCGGGGCAGGACGCCGCGGCCGAGCGCGCCCTGGTGGACGCGGCCGAGGCCGACGGCACCCGCGTGGCGCCGGAGTTCGGCTCGGTGTTCATCTCGATGAACGGCCCCGACCAGGCCAGCGCCCGGGCCCACACCACCATCGCGGTGCCCGGCGCCACCCCCGACTCGCTCGGCCTGCCGGACAACCCCGGCCAGGGCGGCGCCTGGCTCATGGCCGTCGGCACCTCCACCGCCCACATCATGATCCCGGGGCACTAGCTGCCCGGCGTTCTCACCGACCCGCCGGCCCTGCGGCAGGAAGCGCCGCGGGGCCGGCGACGAGGTCGGGAACCTCATCCAATCGGACCGGCGAATCAGCGCACCCCGTCCTTCTCGATGCGGCCGTCGACAAGGTGGATTCAGCGCACCTCGTCCTTCTCGATGCGGCCGTCGACGAGGCGGATCAGGCGCCGCGCCCGCGCCATCACCCGGGGGTCGTGGGTCGAGAACAGGAAGGTGACCCGCTGCTCGCGGTTCAGGGTCTCCATCATCTCGAGGAGCGCGTCGGCGGTGGCCGAGTCGACGTTGGCGGTCGGCTCGTCGGCCAGCACCACGGCCGGACCCGCCGCGATCGCCCGCGCGATGGCGACCCGTTGCTGCTGCCCGCCCGAGAGCTCGGACGGGCGGCGGTCCTCGAGCCCCTCGAGCCCGACCCGGGCCAGCAGCTCCATGACCCGCGGCCGGCGCTCCTCCTCGGCCACCCCCTGCACCGCCATCACGATCTCGGCGTTCTCGTAGGCGCTCAGGATCGGCAGGAGGTTGTAGGCCTGGAACACGAACCCGATGCGGTCGCGGCGCAGGCGGCTCAGCTCCTGGCGGGACAGCGTGCCGAGGTCCGCGCCCTCCAGGCGGACGGTCCCCGACGTCGGCGTGTCGAGGGCGCCGATGAGGTTCAAGGCGGTCGTCTTTCCGGAGCCCGAGGGACCGCTGATGGCGGTGAACTCGCCGGTCCCCACCGCCATCGTCAGCCCGCGCAACGCCTCCACCCGCTGATCGCCCTGGTGGTAGACCTTGGTGACCTCTTCCAGCTCCACGACCGGTTGGGTACCGTTGTCACTCATCGAGGCCGCCTCTCGGGCGTCGGCACCGTTCTTCGGCGTCGACTCTCAGACCACCCGAATCGTCTCCACCGGATCGGCGTGCCCCGCCTTCCAGGCCGGATAGACCCCGGACAGCATGATCGCGGCCAGGGCCGAGACGCCGATGAGGACCACGCTCTCGCCGTAGATGCCGACCTGCATGGTCGTCGACATGCCCACGCCGGCGACCTCCATCTGCTCGGCCGGGATCAGGCCCGACACGTCGATGCCGGTCGAGGCGAGATAGAGGTACGGCCCGATGGTGACGAGGGCGGCGCCGGCGAGGCCGACGACGGCGAGCCACGCGCTCTCGAGCATCACGAGCCGGAAGAGCTGCGACGGGCTGAACCCGACGGCGAGCATGATGCCGAACTCGCGCAGCCGCTCCATCACGCTGACGAAGAGGGTGTTGAAGATGCCGGCGGCCACGAGCACCGCGAGCAGCAGCATCATGACCTTGGCGCCGCCGACCTTCATGGCGATGAACACCGCCAGGTCCGGCTGCAGCTCGTGCCAGGGCAGGACCGCGACGCCGGCCGGGGCCCCGGCCGCGAGGTCCGCCACCACGCGGTCGGTGACGCGCTGATCGTCGACGAACGCCGCGACCTGGATGGCCTCGTCGGGCCCGAAGCCGATGGTCTCGCGCAGCGTGCCGATGGGCAGCAGGCAGATGCTCCCGTCGACGCTCGGCGAGCCGGTGCGGATGATGCCGGTGACCCGGGCGAGGTCGCTCACGATCTCGCCCTCCCGGTCGGTCAGGGTGTAGACCACCCTCGACCCCAGCTCGACGTCGAGGTTCGAGGCGAGCCGCTCTCCGAGGATGATGCCGCGGTCGTGGGACGAGGCGAAGAACTCGCCCTCGACCACCGCCTCGAGGAGCGACAGCGTCTCCTCGTCCTCGTCCTCGGGGGAGACGGCGATGAAGCCGGCGCCGACGTTGTCGCGCGCCGTCGACAGCATGTTGAACCCGGTGATGCGCTCGACGACCCGGATGACCCGCGGGTTGCCCTCGGCGAGGCGCGTCAGCTCGCCGGTCCCCTCGACGGGACGCGACAGGGTGGGGCTGTCCAGGTACTCCGGGTGCTGGTAGGTCACGTGACCGGCGCCGAGCCGGGCCGCGAGCCGGATCATGTCCTCCCAGTTCCGGTCCTGCATCGCCATCATCAGGACGGCGAGGAAGACGCCGAAGACGATGGCCGAGAGGGTGATGACCGTGCGGCGGCGGTTCCGCCACAGGTTGCGCCACGCCATCCTCGCGAGACTGCTGCCCTTCATGACGCCCGTCCCTTCTACTCTCGCTCTCCGGCCCGTGAATCGCACGCCCGGAGCTCCCGCTCCCGCCCGGCCGGACCCTCGGGTCGGGGCCGGCATCGCCCGCCCGAAGCGGCGTCGTTCCCGGCCGCCCGTCCTGCCGGCACCGGCTACGGCCGCCCGCAGCCGGCTCACTGATGCCGCATCGCCTCGACCGGGCTGATCCGGGCCGCCTTCAGGGCGGGGTAGATCACCGCCAGGAGGACCAGCACGACGAGGGTCATCGTGGGAATGACGAACGCGGCCGACGACGCCGACGCCCGCCACACCGTCGCGAACGTGGAGCCCATGACCGTGACCCCGCCGAGCGCCCCGGTGTCGATGCCGAACTCGCTCAGGTACCAGAGCATCGGGACCGTGAGGATCATGCCCGCCACGAGGGCGAGGCCGGTCTGCAGCGCGCTCTCGACGAAGATGAGGGCCAGCACCTGGCGCGGCTCGACGCCCAGCGCCTTCAGGATCCCGAACTCTCGGATGCGTTCGAACACCGCCATCAGCATCGCGTTCAGGATGAGGATGGCGATGACGATGTAGACGACGGCGGAGATGATGCCCATCGCCGCGCGGGCCGAGTCGAGGTAGGTCGCGATGGTCGGCACCAGCGACCGCCACGACCGCGTGTCGAGGCCGGGGGCCAGGCCCTGCGCCGCTTCCAGCGCCGCGTCCAGATCGAGCTCGTCCGGCTTGCGCACCACGATCTCGTGCGCCCCCGACGGCATGAAGAAGAGCTCGCGGAACGCCCCTTCGGTGAGGAAGACGGCGGCGCGGTCGACGCCGTCGCTGACGGTGCCGAGGATGCCGCGCACCGTGTAGAGATCGTTGGCGATGCCGCCGTCGGTGGCCTGGCTCAGCACCACCAGCTCGTCGCCGAGGGCGAGGTTGAGCGACCGGGCGAGCCGCCGTCCCACCACGACGCCGAACGGATCGCCATCGTCGAGCCACGCCCCCTCGGCGAGCCGGGTCGGGATGACGCTGACGCGCGCGTCGTCCTCGACGTTCACGCCGCGCAGCGACGCGCCGGCGGCCGAGTCGTGCGCCGCCGCGAGCCCCGCCCCCACGAGGCGGGCGCTGGCCCGGAACCCCGCCGCGTCCAGCCCGCCGAGCAGCGCGTCGACGTCGTCGACGACCGTGTAGAGCGACGGGTCGTCGAGATACGTCGGCGCGTGGATCTGCAGGTCGCCGAGGTCGATCTCGACGATGGTCTCTTCCATGTCGTTCAGCATCCCCTCCATCATGGCCATGTAGACCACCATGGCGAAGAGCCCGAGGGTCATCGCGCCCACCGTGACCGCCGTCCGCCGGCGGTTGCGGCCGATGTTGCGCCACGCCATCTTCAGGATGCCCATGTCAGGTCTCGCGCGGAGCCCGCGAGGAACGGCTCACCATAGCACCGTTGGTCGGCGATGCCCAACCCCGCGGCACGGTCGCGCCGATGTCGATTCGACTACGGCATACGACTTCGGGCGACTCTCGAGAGTCCGTCCGGCAGCTCTTCGCGAATCACCCGCCGAAGCGTACGCTCCAAGTGCCCCTCGTCCGCCGCGACATGCTCACGCAGCGCCGCATCGATCAACGTCTGGTAGCTCGCCCCCCTGATCGTGCGCCGCGCCTCGGAACCAGGTCAGGATGTGGTCGTCGATGCGGATGGTGACCGCGTCTTGCCCCGCGGAGCCCTGACAGGGGCGCCCCGCTCCCCCTGGCTGAAGTAGTATTCGGGTTTCATGAGCCTGCTTCGAACTGGACGCGTGGCCACCTCATAGCCTCGTCAGCCCCGATGTGCCCCGCATTGAATCAATGACGCCGCGCCAGGAGCTACCGCACCCCTCGCCGTTCGACGAGACCACACTCGGTCAAGCGCTCAATCGCGACAAGGAGCATCTTGTCATCGAAGAGCCTCTGCTTGCGCCGCGCCGCCGCCCGACTTGCCGGCCACTGCGCAAGTCCCTCCCGCAAACTCCTCAACGCAGCTTCACATCGCTCTCTCGAGATGAGCCAATCCACCGTCGCGAGCAACTCCATCCCCAAGGGCGATTCGAAACCGTCGATGAGTTCAGTGGTCTTGTTCAGTGGTCGTTCGTACAACCTCGACCGCGGCTCTTCCAGATACCTGGCAACCTCGTCCCGCCGTTCATCGTCGAACCGAATGAGATCCTGGGGGCCTGCATCAGCCAGACGGCGCTCGCAATGCAGGTAGCTGCCGTCCATTGCGTCCAGCAAATGCCGAAGGCGATCGGCATACGGCCCGTACTTGTTGGCCCCGAACTCGAGCCGCAGAGGATTGTCGAGGTTCTCCGCGTCGATCCAGCGATGGATGAACCAGGCGAGCTTCTGCACTTCGAGATTCGTACATCCGATTCCGAGAACTTCGTACCGGCGGATCAGCTCAGCCATCAAGGCGCGGGGCACCGTCAACCCCTGGACACCGCGCTCCTTACCCATGTTGTGATAGACCTCTGTCGGCTGGTACACGACGCACTTCACATCCGGCAGCGCGTCGAAGGCCCACTCGATCTCACGGCGCACGACGTGCCAGTCCAGTCCCCCGTTCCCGCAACCCAATGCCGGCAGAGCCACCGACTCGATGCCGCGCCGATGAAGCACGCGGATGAGGTCGCGCAAGCCGTCATGAATCCAGCCGAGCCTCGATGGATGCCGCCAGTGCTTCTTGGTCGGAAAGTGGATGAGCCAGCGTGGACCGACCAATGAGTCGCTCTCCGTCACGAACACTCGACCCACATGCACTTCGCCCTTCTTCGCCGCGCGCTGATACTGCTCCGAGCTTGCCGGGAACCGCTCCTTGAACATCAACGCGACGCCCTTGCCCATCACTCCGACCTCATTGACGGTGTTCACCAGGGCATCTACGGGCGCGTCCAGCAGGTTGCCTTCCGTATAGCGAATCATGGGGGCGCCTCAGAAGAACCAGGATCTCCGAACGACAACCTCTGTTTCACGATCGCGGTCGCGCACCATCTTGCCCACCCGTGCGGCTGCGTCCCTGTCCCCGCAGACGATCGCATCGATGTGATCGACCGGCAAGTGGCGGTGAACAAGAGCCTCGGCCTGATAACGCTCCGTCTTCTCCGGGTCCTCCGGATCGCGGCTGAAATCCCGCTGCCGCCAATGCGTCCAGGCGAGATGCTCCACGTCGCCGATCGATGTCCAGAACTTCGCCAGGCACATGAAGGCATGACGGTCCGTGAACACGAACCGAACGCCATGGGCCTGCAGAGACCTGAGCGACGCAACGAGAAACACCAATTCCGACGGGATCCGACGGGTCATGCCGTTCCATCCCGTGCGGAGGTTGTAGAGCATCATCGAGCATGGTGTGAAGTAGAACGGAACGTAGCAATCGAGCGTTTCTCCCGGCCCGACTGGAACGCGGCGCTGCATGCGTCTCCGAATCAGGTCGGGGTTCCCGATGGCAACGAAGTCTGGATCCTGACGGTCCGAAGCCCGGCAATGCAGTCCGTGTTCAAGAATCCATGCCACGTTGTCGATGTGCGTGACCCGGAAAATCAGGGCCCTCTCCGGCGTGAGTTCACTGACGGAGTTGATCATCGACATCGGACGATGGTCCGCATTCGCGCGCTCCCGGCGGGCCGGCCCCCGCGTCGCGTCTCATGTGCCTCGGGCTCACTCTAGCACTGCCGGCCCACGATGCAAACCGGCCGCCCGACGTCGGCTGAGTCGGCTTTTCGTGGGCCAGCACCCTGCGGCTGGATCGCCTCGGTCGCCGCCAGCGGCGCGTTATGATGAGCCGGACCCACGGAGCCCCGGCCCTCGCCAGGCACCGGTGTCGCCAGACCCAGGCGGTGCGAGGATCGCATGCCCGGCCATCGTTGAGGAACAGAGATGATCGCCAAGGGACTGACGCCCATCCTGAACGTCTCGGACATCCAGGAGAGCTTCGCGTGGTTCGAGCGGCTGGGGTGGAAGAAGGGCTGGGACTGGGGCACGCCGCCGACGTTCGGGGGCGTCTGCTCGGGCGAGTGCGAGATCTTCCTGTGCCAGGACGGTCAGGGGGGCCGCGGCCGCAGCGCCGTCGCGCAGACGTTCGGCCCCGACGGCGACGACGCCGCCGACCAGGGGGCGTGGATGTCGATCTGGGTCGAGGACGTCGACGCCGTCCACCGCCGCTGCGTCGAGCAGGGCCTGGAGGTGACCTGGCCGCCCACGGACATGCCCTGGAACGTCCGGGAGATGCACGTGCGGCACCCGGACGGCCACGTCTTCCGCATCGGCCGCGGAATCGACAAGGCGTAGCCGAGGCTCTCCGTAGGGGCGTCCGTTACCCGATGCCGAGCCGGGCCTTGACGTCGCGCAGCGTCAGCTCGCGGCCCGCTTCGAGATCGGCCAGCCCTTCGGCGACGGCGCGCATGAACGCGCGACCGTCCTCCCCGACCCGGAGCTCCGCCGACGGTTGCTCCACATCCATCTCCGGACCCCACGCCGGACGTTCAGGCGTCGGCGCTCATGGCCGACTGCCGACGCCTTCTCATCATCCATCTCCGGACCCCGGCTACGGCCTCACGAACGCGGCCGGCTTGCTCTCCATCAGCTCGGCGTAGAAGTCGTTCCCCTTGTCGTCGATGACGATGAAGGCGGGGAAGTCCTCGATCTCGATCCGCCAGATCGCCTCCATGCCGAGCTCGGGGTACTCGTGCACGTCGACCTTCTTGATGCTGTGGTCGGCGAGCCGGGCCGCCGGGCCGCCGATCGAGCCGAGGTAGAAGCCCCCGTGCCGGCCGCACGCCTCGCGCACCTGGCGCGAGCGGTTGCCCTTGGCCAGCATCACCATGCTGCCGCCGTGGCTCTGGAAGAGGTCGACGTAGGAGTCCATGCGGCCCGCGGTGGTGGGGCCGAACGACCCCGAGGGGCGTCCCTCGGGCCGCTTGGCGGGGCCGGCGTAGTAGATCATGTGGTCGCGGAAGTACTGCGGCAGGCCCTCGCCGCGGTCGATGCGCTCCTTCAGCTTGGCGTGGGCGATGTCGCGGGCCACGATCATCGGCCCGCTCAGCGACAGCCGGGTCGCCACCGGGTACTGCCGCAGCTCGGCCAGTATCTCGGGCATGGGCCGATTCAGGTCGACGCGCACGACGTCGCCCCCGAGGTCGTCGGGGGTCACGTCGGGGAGGAACCGGGCCGGGTTCTCCTCGAGCTGCTCGAGGAAGACGCCCTCGCGGGTGATCTTGGCCAGCGCCTGCCGGTCGGCCGAGCACGACACGCCCAGGCCGACCGGGCACGAGGCGCCGTGCCGCGGCAGCCGGACGACCCGCACGTCGTGGGCGAAGTACTTGCCGCCGAACTGCGCCCCGATGCCGATGTTGCGGCAGATGTCGAAGAGCTGCCGCTCCATCTCGACATCGCGGAACGCCCGGCCGTGCTCGTTGCCCGACGTGGGCAGGTTGTCGAGGTAGTGGGTGCTGGCGAGCTTGACGGTCTTGAGGGTGAACTCGGCCGACGGGCCGCCGACGACGAGCGCGATGTGGTACGGCGGGCACGCCGAGGTGCCGATGGACCGCATCTTCTCTTCCGCGAACGCGAAGAGGGTCTCGGGGTTGAGCAGCGCCTTGGTCTCCTGGTAGAGGAACGTCTTGTTGGCCGACCCGCCCCCCTTGGCGATGAACAGCAGCTCGTACTCGTCGCCGGGCTCGGCGTAGAGCTCGATCTGGGCCGGCAGGTTCGAGCCGGTGTTCCTCTCGGTGAACATGTCGAGCGGGGCCATCTGCGAGTAGCGCAGGTTGCGCTCGGCGTAGGCGTCGTGCACGCCCCGCGACAGCGCCTCGGCGTCGTCGGCCCCGGTCACCACGCTCTCGCCCTTGTGGCCGATGACGATGGCGGTGCCGGTGTCCTGGCACCCCGGCAGCACCCGGCCGGCCGCGATGTTGGCGTTGCGCAGCAGCTCGAGGGCGACGAAGCGGTCGTTCTGCGACGCCTCGGGGTCGTCGAGAATCGACCGGAGCTGGGCGAGATGGGCCGGCCGCAGCAGGTGGGCGACGTCGTCGAACGCGGCGCGGGCCACCTGGCGGAGCACGTCGGGCTCGACCGCGAGCAGCTCGCGACCGTCGACGGTGACGGTGGACACGCCGTCGGCGGTCAGCTTGCGGTACGGCGTGTCGTCGGCGCCCCGTTCGAAGAGCGGCTGATAGTGGAAGTTCGCCATGGCGCGTACGGATCTCCTGATGTCGCGAGTCTCCGCAGGGGCTGCAGGTCCCCGCAAGAGGCGTATTCGTGAAGCGTAATCGCTGATTCTAGCGCAGCGGGAGTCGCCGCGGGCCCAAACCGGCCGCGTTTCGCTTAAACTGTGCCCATGTCGAGAACGATGCTCGCCTGCCTGCTCGCCGTCGGGCTCGCCGCCGCCGTCCTGGACGCCCCCGTCCACGCCCACCCCATGGAGGGCACCAACGCGGGGTTCGTGCAGTCGGTGGACGGGCCGGCCCCGGGGCCGTTCCTGTACCTGGGCGCCAAGCACATGGTGACCGGCTACGACCACCTGCTGTTCCTGGTCGGGGTCATCTTCTTCCTGCGCCGGTTGCGCGACGTCATCCTGTACGTCAGCCTGTTCACGCTGGGGCACAGCCTGACCCTGCTCTACGGGGTGCTCGCCGACGTCAACGTCAACGCCTACGTCATCGACGCCATCATCGGGCTGTCGGTCGTCTACAAGGGGTTCGAGAACGTCGGCGGGTTCAGGCGCGTGTTCGGCATCGCCCCCGACACGCGCATCGCCGTCCTCGTGTTCGGCCTCTTCCACGGGCTCGGCCTCGCCACCAAGCTGCAGGAGTTCATGGTGTCGGACAACGGCCTCGTGGCCAACATCCTGAGCTTCAACGTCGGGGTCGAGATGGGCCAGATCCTCGCCCTCTTCGGCGTCGTCGCGGTGCTCGGCTACTGGCGCCACCGACCCAGCTTCTCGCGCTGGAGCTTCGCCACCAACACCGCGCTCATGGTGGGCGGCTTCCTGTTCGCGGGCGTCCAGATGGTGGGATTCGTGCTGTTCTCGTGAACGAGACCACCGCGTCGGTCGCCATGCCCAACGCGCTACGGGGGCGTTGCCATGACCGCCGCGTTACGGGTGCTGCCAATGACCGACGCGCTGGGTGTTGCCGTGACCAACGCGTTACGGGTGTTGCCGTGACCGACGCGCTACGGGTGTTGCCGTGACCAACGCGCTACGGGTGTTGCCGTGACCAACGCGCTACGGGTGTTGCCATGACCGACGTGCCGCCGCCCTCCCGCCGCAAGATCCTCGTCACCACCGGCAGCGCCCTGCTCACCGCCGCCGCCGTGCTCTTCGGCGCCATCCTGCCGGCCGAGTACGCGGTCGACCCCCTCGGCACCGGCCGGCTGTTCGGCCTCCTGGCCCTCGGCCAAGCCCAGCCCATCGCCCCCGCGGAGGGCGAGTACCGCGTCGACCAGGCCGAGCTGAGCCTCTATCCGGCGGAATGGGTGGAGTACTTCTACCGGCTCGAGGAGGGCAGCACCATGCTCTTCACCTGGAGCGCGAGCGGGCCGGTGGAGTACAACTTCCACGCCTCGCCCGACGGCGCCCCCGCCGGCTACGCGGAGAGCTTCGACGCCCGCGCCCTCGAGGACGGCCACGGCACCTACACCGCCCCGTTCACCGGCATCCACGGCTGGTACTGGGAGAACACCGGCACCGAGGAGATCATCATCACCCTGCACACCGCGGGGTTCTACACCAACGCCCACGAGGGGCGCGCCCGCGCCTCGGGGTACCACGACCTGACCGACCTGCGCGGCAACTCGGTGCCGAGCGTGCCGTGACGTCGGCCGGCCTTGCCGCCGACGACGGTCACGCCCGCCTTTGGGCCTTCAGCCTTGGTCCAGCAAGCACTCGATGTCGTCGGCAGCCTCCAGGATCCTGCGCAAGTCGACGCGACCGAGGCGCAACAGTCGAGCGAGCTGGCCCTCGCTCAACAGCTCTCGACGATGGGCTTCCGCAGCCAGGAGGCCGAGACGACGTGACACGGGACGCAGGTACGCGTCTCCAGGCATCAACGGCCTGGCCGGCTGTTCGTTCCACGTACACGTCACGCCGAGCACGTTCTCGAGCTCGGCCTCGGCGTGGACGAGGTGGGCGTCGTCAATCATGGCTGGCCAAGTCCTCGCGCACGAGCTCGCCCGGTTGCTCTGCTTGCTCATGAAGTCGCTGGCGGAGCTGGTGTTCTTCCTCATGTGCGTGCCAGAGGTCCCAGTTGGCCTGCAGGTTCATCCACAACATGGGCGTAGTGCCCAGCAGTCGACCGAGCCGCGGCGCCGACCGGGCGGTGACGCCGCGCCGGCCGCGGACGAGCTCGTTGAGACGCGTGACCGGCATGTTCATCCGCCGCGCCGCCTCGGCCTGGGTCATCGGGATCTCTCGCAGGAACTGCTCGAGCAGGATGATGCCGGGGTGCGTCGGTCGGCGGCGCGAGGGCAGGCCGGTTGCCGGAATCTCGCCGGCCGCGTTCTTCGACATGGACGGGCCTTGCAGGTCAGTGGTACATCCGGAGCTCGCGACGGTGATCAGGGTGCGCCGCGAGCGGGTTCGCGTTCCGACCGACCCGCGACGACGCGGCCGGATTCCCGACGAAGATCCGCTGGGGGTGCCGCCGTCAGCCGGGGAGCAGACCAGCGGCCCCCGTCAATCCGCCAGGCGCGCGCTGACCAGCCGGTTCAGGCTGACGCCCTCCTCCGCCGCTCGCAACACGAGCGCCCGGTGAGTCTCCGGCGGAACGCGCACCAGGAACTTCCCGCTGTACGCGCGGTCCGCGAGCGGGGGCGGCGGCGTCTCGCGGTTGGCGTGCATGTCCGAGAGGACTTCGCGCACGAGCGTGCGAATGCCCGAGAACGCCTCCTCGGGGGTGGCCGCCAGCCAGCTCAGCGACGGGAACTCGGCGCAGAGGCCCGCGTACTCGCCGTCTTCCGGCGACCACGTCACGCGATACGTGTAGTGATCAGTCACGCTGCGCCTCCAGCTTCTCGATCGCCCTGAGCACCTGCCGCACCTGAGACCGCTTGGCCATCCCGTCGTGATCCTGGATGTTCACCCGCGGGTCGCCCGGCCACGGCGTGCGATACACTCGATGGCTCGTGCCCGCCTGACGCGGCTCTCCGAAATAGGCGTCGCACACTCTCGCAAGCTCCCGGAAGCGTACTGTCTCCGGCCTTTCCCGCGCCTTGCGGATGATGTCGGCGACCCGCGACACCAGAACATGATATCAGTAACGATACTGTCAAGCGCCCGGATGGCTTAGGGGGACCGCAATGGCGAAGACGGAGACCCGTCCCTGGAACGCGGCGGACTACCTGAGTACCGAGGCAGAGATCGTCGCGTACATCGACGCGGCGTTCGAGGATGGCGACCCCGCGCTCATCGCGGCCGCTCTGGGCGATGTCGCGCGGGCAAAAGGCATGACGAAAGTGGCCGCGGAAGCGGGCCTGGGAAGAGAGAGCCTCTACAAGGCGTTGTCCCCCGGCGGCAATCCGGAGCTCGCGACCGTGGTCAGGGTCATGCGCGCCCTGGGCCTCCGGCTTCACGCGGCCGGCAGTTGATGTCGGCGTCGACTCCTCCGAGATCGAAGTGAACGAGAAGGACGAATGTCTCACGCCTCAACCGCGCGGGAAGGGCTGGGGTGCGTATTTCGATTCCCCCTCTCGCGGATGCCTGCCGGAGCGAAGTGAGCCGCCGCTCGACAGGCCACGGGACTGGCTGATGCTCGCCGGATACGACGATCCAGCGAACGCCGCGGAACCTGCGGACTGACGCCCGGCGGGGCGCCACGGCTACCGCGTCGCGGCCAGGGCCACCAGCAGGTCGGCCGTGCTGGTGTCGGAGTAGTCGGTCAGGCTGCGCGTCAGGCGCGCGGGGGCGCGGGGGCTCAGCGCCCGCTCGAGCGGGGTTTCGCCGCGCCGGTTCTCGGCGTCGAGCCTGGCCCCTCGGCTGACGAGGAACCGCACGACCGACTCGAAGCCGTGGAACGCGGCGAGGTGGAGGGCGGTGTCGCCGTTGGCGTCGGCCGCGTTGACGTCGGCGCCCAGCTCGACCGCGACCTCGACGGCCTCGAGGCCGCTGCCCATGACGGGGCGGAGGTCGGGGTCCTGGGTGAGGGCGACCTCCATCTCGGCCGAGTCCATCTCGCGGCCCCGGCGGTCCTTGCCGGCGCGGCCGAAGCCGCGGGTGAGCATGCCAGCGGCGGCCATGAGGGGGGTGACCCCGCCGTGGAGGGCGGCGTGGGGGTTCGCGCCGGCCTCGGCGAGGCGGCGCATGATGCCGCCCTCGCCGAACTTGGCGGCGAGGAAGAAGGGCGTCGCGCCGGTCCAGGCCGTGTCCAGCGAGAAGAGCTTGCCCTGGCGCGCGTAACGGGTGCCGCGCTCGAGGGGAACGTCGGGGTCGGCGCCGTGGGCGAGCAGCGCCCGGACCAGCGATTCGTCGCCGCGGAGGACGGCGGCGTGCAGCGGCGTGTACCCCGCCCCGGACGCGTTCGCGTTGGCGCCCGCACGGAGCAGCACCGCGGCGAGCGCGGTGTGGCCGCTGTGGGTGGCCACGACGAGGGCGCTCGTGCCGGCGGGCGCGGTGTCGTTCGGGTCGGCGCCGGCGGCCAGCAGCATCCGGGCCGACGCGAGGTCGCCGCTACGGGCCGCGAACAGCAGCGGGGTGTAGCCGCCCTCGTCGACCACGGTGACGGCGCCGGGCGCGCCGGTGCGGGGCGAATGGGCGACCACCACGGGCCGGACCCGCGAGCGCGCCTGCACTTCGGCCCCGGCGTCGAGCAGCACCTCGACCACGCCGGGATGCCGCTGCGACACCGCCCACATCAGCGCGGTCTGCTCCTCCATCGCCTCGCGGGCGTGCACGTCGGCGCCGTGGGCGAGCAGCGCGGCCACCGCCCCGGCGCTGCCGGTGCGGGCGGCGGTCATCAGCGCCGTCTCGCCGCTCGGCAGGGCAGCGTCGGGCGCGGCGCCGGCCTCGAGCAGGGCCCGGACCAAGGCGGGGTTGCCGTTCTCGCAGGCGAGGTAGAGCGGGGTGGCCCCGAGCTCGTTCGCGGCGTCCGGCGAGGCGCCGGCCTCGATCAGCAGCCGCGTCGCGTCGAGGTCGTCGAGATAGGCGGCCCAGTGCAGGGCGGTGGCCCCGTCGGGCTGCGCCGCGTCGACGTCGACCCCTTCCTGCAGCAACGCGCGCACCGTCGAGTGGTCGATCTCGCGAACCGCGTTCAGGAGCCGGAGGTCTGCCTCGGCGACAGCGGGAGAAGACACCGCCACGACCAGGCCCGCGACGAGCAGGACTCTGCACCATCGAACGACGCGGCCGAGAGGGTCGGGCGAGGGGGAGGCGGGACCGTTGACCGGTGATTCCCGTCCCGAGCCGGCGCGGGCGGCACGCGGAGACGCCCATACCGAGCGGCACGCTCCCGTCATTGGACGTTCAGCGGTTCGCCCCGTGCCTCTCGAGCTCATGCCTCGCCTCCCGCGAGCTCTGTGTTCCCCGCCTGAAGCTCCGATCCGGGGCTCGATTCCCCCGCCAGAGATACGACGTGCAGTTCCACGCCTCAGACCGCCGACAGCTCCCCGATCTCCCCGTTGCTCGTCCCGAAGCGCTCCACCGGCACCCCCAGCTTGTCCATCAGGGTGACGTGCAGGTTGGACATCGGCGTCGGGTCGGGGCAACGCACGTGGCGCCCGCCGTCGAGGGTGCCGGCCCCGCCGCCCGCGAGCAGGATGGGCAGGTTCTCGGACGAGTGCCGGTTGCCGTCGCTGAGGCCGCCGCCGTAGAGCACCGCCGCGTGGTCGAGCAGCGTGCCGTCGCCGTCGGGCGTCGCCTCGAGCCGGTCCAGGAAGTGGCCGAGCAGCGTCGTGTGGTACGTGTTGATGCGGGTCAGCTTGTCCAGCTTGTCGGGGTCGTTCTGGTGGTGCGACGTCGGGTGGTGCGCCTCCGGCACCCCGATCTCGGGATAGGTGCGGCCGCTGTACTCGCGGCTGATCATGAAGCTGACGACCCGCGTCAGGTCCGTCTGCCAAGCCAGCACCTGCAGGTCGAACATCAGCTTCGCGTGCTCGTCGAACGAGGCGGGCACGCCCAGCGGGGCCGCGATGTCGGGCAGCGGCTGGTCGACCTGGGCCTCGGCCTTCTGGATGCGGCGCTCGATGTCGCGCACCGCGTCGAGGTACTCGCCGAGCTTGTGGCGGTCGCGGGGGCCGAGGTCGCGGCGAAGCTGCGCCACCTTGTCGGTCACCGCGTCGAGCAGGCTGCGGTTCTGCTCGATGCGGGCGAGCCGGGCCGCGGGGTCGGTGCCCCCGGTGTCGCCGAGCAGCCGCTCGAAGACCGTCCGCGGGTTGGTCTCCATGGGCAGCGGCGTCGTCGCGCTCCGCCAGCAGATGGTGTTGGTGTAGGCGCAGGTGTAGCCGCCCCCGCAGGTGCCCACATCGTCGCCCGACTCGAGGGCGAGCTCGAGCGACGCGAGCTGGGTGTGCCGGCCCGCCTCCCGCGCCACGAGCTGGTCCATCGAGACGCCGGCCCCGAGCTGCGAGCCCTGGGTGCGCTTGGGGGGCACGCCGGTCAGGAAGCTGGTGGCCCCGGTCTCGTGGATGTCGTCGGGCCCCTTGTTGCTCAGCCCCGACACCACGAGCAGGCGGTCGCGGAACCGCGCCAGCGGCTTGAGAATCGGCGTGATCTCGAAGCCGGCGCCGTCGGCCGGCGGCGTCCACTGCTCCATGACGATGCCGTTCGGCACGTAGACGACGCCCAGCCGCCGCACCGGCGCGGCCGCGGTCCGGCTCATCGCGGTCAGGGCCGGCACCATGCCGTCGAGCAGCGGCAGCGCGAGCGTCGCGCCGACGCCGCGGAGCACCGTGCGACGGGGAAGGGCCTTCTTGCTGATTATCATGATTCCGATCTCCGAAGCTGGAACGGCGTGCTCTCGACGATGCCGAGCACGAGGTCCGACCACCGGTAGTCGCCGGACGCCGCCTCGCGCATGATTCGCCGGACGGCCGGCATGTCGTAGTGCTCGAGCCCTCGGCCGAGGGCATAGGTGGCGAGCTTCTCGAGGACGGTCTGCACGAACTGCTCGTCGCGGCTCAGGAGCATCGCCTTGAGCCCGGCCAGCCCCTCGAACTCGGTCCCGTCGGGGAAGACGCCCGACGCGTCGATGGGGTCGCCCCCTTCGCCGGTGGCGCGCCACTTGCCGATGGCGTCGAAGTGCTCGAGGGCGAAGCCCAGCGGGTCCATCGGGGCGTGGCAGGCGGCGCAGACGGGGTTCTCGCGGTGCTGCTCGAGCCGCTCGCGCACCGACGCGGGCCGGCCGCCCTCGCCGCGGTCCGGCAGGTCCGGCACGTCGGGGGGCGGGGGCGGCGGCGGGGCCCCGAGCAGGTGCTCGAGCAGCCAGTGGCCGCGGAGCACCGGCGAGGTCCGCGTGGGATACGAGGTGACGGTGAGGATGCTCCCCTGCCCGAGCAGGCCGCCGCGCACGCCGTCGTCGAACCTCACCCGCCGGAACCGGCTGCCGTAGACGTTGGGTATCCCGTAGTGCTCGGCGAGCCGCTCGTCGACGAACGTGTGGTCCGCCCGCACGAGGTCGAGGACGCTGCGGTTCCCGCGTATCTGGTCGGCGACGAAGAGCTCGGTCTCGCGCCGGAACGACTCGCGCAGGTTGTCGTCCCACTCGGGATACAGCTCGGGCGTCGGGACCACGCTCGGCAGCGTGCCGAGGGCCAGCCACTGCAGGGCGAACCCGTCCACCAGCGCGTGGGCGCGGTCGTCCGCGAGCATGCGCCGCACCTGCTCCTCGAGCACGTCGGCGTTACGCAGCTCCCCGCCGGCGGCGGCGTCGAGGAGCTCGTCGTCGGGAATGCTGCTCCACAGGAAGAACGAGAGGCGCGAGGCGAGCTCCAGGTCGCTGACGGGGTGGACGGTCCCCGGCGCCGTCCCCGCCGGCTCGCGCTCGACGCGGAACAGGAACTCGGGGTCGACGAGGATGCTCTCGAGGCTGCGCCGAATCCCCGCCTCGAAGCCGCCGTCGCGGTGCCCCGCCTCGTAGAAGCTCAGCAGGGTGTCGAGGTCACGGCCCGTCACCGGCCGCCGCCACGCCCGCCGCGCGAGGGTCGAGAGGATCTCTCGCGCGCACGGCGCCTCCTCGGCCGCGCCGGCGGGCCGGCACGTGAGGATGCGCTCGCGGCTCGGCGTCTCCCCGGGGCCGGTGGCGTCGAAGGGCCCGGCGATGCTGACCTGGTCGACCGCCGCCTCGGGCGCCTCGGACGTCGAGCTCCAGCGCTCGGCGATGGCGAGGACCTTGCCGGTCGCCCGCGGCTGCAGCACGCCGTCGCGCTCGGACCGTCCCTGCACGAACGAGACGCCGAGCACCCGCGGCCCCGCCCGCGCCGCGATGCGGACCTCGAGGTGATCGTCGGCGTGCAGGGCGTACTCCTCCCACGCGCGGTCGCCGAGCACCGCGCCCGCGAACGTGCGCGGGGGCGGCGTGCCCGGCGCGCCGCCGATGGTGAACTCGGCCACCCGCTCGCCGTCCAGGCGCACCTCCAACCGCTGCCGGTTCTGGAGGCCGCGCACATAGTCGTAGAGCTGGCGCCGCAGCCGGATGCGGACGTCGTACTCGCCGTCGAGGGGGAAGTTGTGGCGGATGGCGACGCCACCGCGCGACCCGAACGGCAGGTCCTCGCTCATGCGGCGGTCCTGGAACCGCATCGAAGGGAGAACGTAGGTCTCGGTGGTCGGCTCGATGCCGGGGTCGCCGACGGCGAGCCGGCTGATGCGGCGCGCCGCGAAGATGTAGCGGTCGAGCAGGGCCGGCGACACCGAGAGGATGTCGGCCATGTTGTCGAAGCCGAGGTCCGCGTTGTCGGCCGGCAGCAGGGCCGTGGTGTCGACCTCGAGGGCCAGCAGATCGCGCACCGCGTTGGCGTACTCCCGCCGGTTGAGGCGGTGGACGGTGGTGCGCCCCGGATTGGGGTCGGCGGCGGCGACGCGGTCGAGGGCCGTCTCCAGCGTCGCGGCGACGGCGGCGTAGGCCGCCGGCTCGGGCCGCGGCCGGCCCGCCGGCGGCATCGCCCCCGTGCGCAGCTTCCGCACGACCTGCTCCCAGGCGGCGGGGTGATCGCCGACGAGGGCGGGGTCCATCGTGTCGAGGGCGAGGTCCGCCGTCCGCAGCCGCTGGTTGTGACAGGTGACGCAGTAACGGTCGAGGACGGCGCGAACCGATTCGGCCTCCGGCTCGACGGCGGCCCTCAGGGTTGGAGCGGCCCACCCGAACAGGGTCGCGGCAACCACGGCGGCGGCCACCCGGACGACGCATCCCCCAGCTCTCGACATGGGCTCAGCCTCAGGCTCGCGACGCGGCCTCGGTCGACCTCCGAACTTCATGCACGGGTCGCAACATGGTACCGCAAGTCTACCCCTCCTGCGCCCGAATCGCCCGCCCCATTACCGCATCGCCCGCGCGCGTTCGACGACCGGGCAGTGCATCAGGCCGTCCAGACGAAGACGCGGCGACGGTCACTCCGGGCGGGCCCCGGTTCCACGCGCCGGCCGAGCAGCATCAGACCGTCTCGACGAAGACCGGATCGACGGTCACTCCCGCGTCGTCGACGTGAACCGCCTCGTACGCGCGGCGGTTGGCGTCGTCGACGGCGTCGACGAAGAACACCAGCGTGACCCTGTCCAGTCCGAGCTGCCGGCCGTACCGCGCCGCCTGCCCGAGCGCCCGGCGGTACCCGAACGCGTCGGTGAAGCTCTTCACCTCCAGGCCGTACACCTTGCCGGCATAGCGGACCAGCAGATCGATGGCCCCGTTGCCGGCCGGAAACTCCGGGTAGACCCGCCCGCCCCGCGGCTGGAGGAACCGGTCCAGAAAGGAGTACAGGACGAAGTGATGGACCGCCTCGAACACCCGCAGGTCGCGGCGGCGGGGCGCGTCCCTGAGCAGCCACTCGCGGTTCGCCCGCAGGTGCCGCTCGAAGCGCCCGAGGAGCCGCCGGACATCGAGCCCGGCGTCGGTAATCGTGTCCGACACGTCTTCGAACGCGGTGAACACCGCACCCGTGTAGCCGGCGAGCGTCGACGAGAAGTAGTTGAACAGCCGCTTCTGCACGAACGGACAGGAGAACCGGACGTACTGCCGGCGGTCCGCCGCCGGCTCGCGGTCGACGACGCCGTTCAGGTACAGGAAATTGACGTGGGGCTCGTCGAAGTGGAACGGCCGTCTCTCCCCGGTCTGGAAGAAGTCGAGAACCACATCCCGGTACGGCGCCTCCCTGACCTTGCCAATCAGGTGCTGCACGTTCGCGTTAGGCAGGGCGTCGACCGCATCGGCGTACGCGGCCTCGAAGTCGTCCATCGTGATGGACGGCCCCCGCCGGTTGTACGTCTCCGTCAGCAGCTCGCCGAGCCACGAGGTCAGGCCCGGCTGACCGCCGGTCTCCCGGTACACCCGCTCGACGACGGCCGGCTCCACCGCCTGCCCGCTGTCCCGTTCGTACCACGCGAACATGCCGCCGACTTCATCTTCCGTCAGGTTCGGGACGTGCACGCTCTGCTGAACATTGAACGGCGAGCCCGTGGCGCTGTCGACGCCGAGGGCGCTCCGCACGCCGACCAGGGCCACGCCGTGCAACCGGTAGCCCATCTCCCCGGCCGGTCGACCCGCCTGCAGCCGCCGGTGGCCGTGGATCTTGCGGAACACGCCCACGATGCCCTCGATGGCCTCCGCCGGCAGGGCGTCGAACTCGTCGAGCACGAGGATGAGCGGCTTCGACCCCGGCTCGGCCCTGAAGACCGCGTCGAACTCGTCCACCGACCGGATCGGTCCCACGTCCACGCCCAACGCACCCGCAACGTCCGCGGCGATGCGCCGGATCACCGCACCGGCGTCCTGCACCGTCTTCAGGTGCTCCACGCTGGTGGCGACGACGTCGAACCCTCGATGCCGCGGATCGTCCCGCAGCCGCCGCACCGCCTGCCCCACGATCCACGACTTGCCGCGCTGCCGGGGCGCCCAGACGGTGATGTAGCCGCCGCCGTTCTCCGGGCCGCCACCGCCCGCGAGAGCGGCCAGCACCCGGTCCACCAGCACCGTCCTCGGCGCGTGGAAGTGCAGGTCGGTATCGACGGGACCGTAGGAGGAGAATCGGCGCATGGCGATGAGGGAAATGCGGTACCGCCCGCGGAGCTACAGCCTCGCGCGGCTCGTGCGGAGACCCGCACTCAACCATCGCCACACACGAACGACGAGCCGACCTCTGCGGCGCTGGAACCGGCTACTCCCCCGGACGCTGCGCCTCGCGGACGGCCCGGAACTCGCTGGTGGCGCTCCACGCGGGCCACTCGTCGGTGGCGGCGAGCCGCGCCCCCATGTGGTACATGAACGTCAGGTCTTCGAGGGCGCCGGAGAGGTCCCAGTCGGGCTTCACCTCGTCGGACACCGCGTGGTAGTCGTTGGCGTTGTACTCGTTCCGCTTCTCGATGCCGTAGCCGGGCGGCCTGTCGATGTAGTCGATCCCCGGGTCGCCGTAGAAGGCGGGGATGCCGACCCGCGCGAACGAGAAATGGTCGGAGCGGTAGTAGAACCCCTTCTCGGGCTCGGGGTCGGGGTTCAGCACCCGCCCGAGCCGGGCCGCGACCTCGGCCGCGACGTCGTCGAGCTCGGACTGCCCCATCCCCACGATGGTCATGTCCCGCGTGCGCCCCCACTGGTTGAGCACGTCCATGTTGATGGCGGCGACGGTCTGGGCGGTCGGATACAGCGGCTGCTCGCCGTAGTAGCGGGACCCCAGCAGCCCCTGCTCCTCGGCGGTGACGGCGAGGAACACGATGGACCGCCGCGGCGGCTCGCCTTCCGTGAAGGCGCGGGCGATCTCGACGAGCCCCTGGGTGCCGGTGGCGTTGTCGGCGGCGCCGTTGTAGATCTGGTCGCCCTCGAGGCTCTCGTCCGTGCCCATGTGGTCCCAGTGGGCGACGTACATCACCACCTCGTCGGGGGCCTCGGTCCCCGGAATGCGCGCCAGCACGTTTTGCGAGTCGATGGTGCGCAGCTCGTTCCGGATCTCGATGCTGCCGGTCACCCCGAGGGGGACCGGCTCGAACGCGCGGTCGGCGGCTTGCTGCTTCGCGGCCTCGAAGTCGAGCCCGGCGAGCTCGAAGAGCATCTCCGCGGTGGCCCGCTGCACCCAGCCCTCGACGGTCGCGCGGCTCAGGTTGTCGTCGGCCGCGATGAGGTCGAACGACTCCGCCCAGGGGGCGCTGCCGACCACCTCCCACGGATACCCGGCGGGGCCGGTCTCGTGGATGACGAACGAGCCCGCCGCCCCGAGCTCGGCCGCCATCTCGTGCTTGTAGGTCCACCGGCCGTAGTAGGTCATGGCCGGCCCGCCGAAGGCGTCGTCGAGCGGCGGGTCGTTGACGAGGGAGAGCAGGATCTTGCCGCTGACGTCGGTGTCGCCGAAGTCGTCCCAGTCGTACTCGGGCGCCCGCGCCCCGTAGCCGACGAAGACGAACTCGGCGTCCGCCACGCTGACCGCGTCGACGACGTGCTTGGTCGCGGCGACGTAGTCGACGCCGGGCTCCAGGGTCCGGGTCTGGCCGCCCCCCGAGACGACGAGACCGTCGCCCGGTTGCGGGGTGATGCCGACCAGCGGCACGTCCTGCACCCAGGTGCCGTCGGGGTTGCCCGGCTCGAGCCCCAGCGCCGAGAACTGCTCCGTGAGGTAGTCGACGGTGAGGGTCTCCCCCGCCGACCCCGGGGCCCGCCCCCCGAACTCGTCCGAGGCGAGCCGCTCGATGCCGGCCATCAGCGTGTCGGCGCCGATGCCGGCCGCGATCTCCGCCCCGCTACCCGTCTCGTTCGCCGCGCCCCCGCACCCGATGCACGCGAGCACTCCCGCCACGGCTACCAGCCTGCGCACGGCTTTCCTCCCGACCCGCGACCGGCGCAGGTCTACAACCGACGATGAACCTGAGAACGACTCTACACCAACCGCGGGGGCGGAGAAACGCCCGTCCGCGCGTCCGGCGACAGGGGCCCGTCGCGGGCGGGGCGCGGCATTCGAAGCGGCAACCTTCCGGGCAGCACCCCGGCCGCGGCAACCTCCGCGCGGCGCCCCGGCGGAGACTCCGCGGCGCTGGTCGTTCCCCCCGGACCGTGCGGAGGGGGGCGAGCCCAACGGGCTGCAATCAGCCGCCGCCTTGCAGAGGCAGCCGCCCGGCGAGCCAGCGCCCGATGTCCTGCACCTCTTCCAGGCACACCTGGTGCGCCATCGTGTACTCGCGCCAGTCCACCCGGTACCCGGCTGCCCGCAGCCGCTCGGCGCTGCCGTGCCCCAGCGCGCGGGGGACGACCTCGTCGTGCTGCCCGTGGGCCTGGAAGATCTCGATCCCCCGGTTCTCGGGGGCCGCCTCGTTCGCCAGCGCGTCGTGGAGGGGCAGGTAGCCCGACAGCGCGACGATGCCGGCCAGCGGCTCGGGATGCCGCAGCCCCGTGAAGAGGGCCATCGCCGCCCCCTGCGAGAAGCCGGCCAGCGCGATGCGCGACGACGGGACCCCGCGTTCGATCTCGCGGGCGATCAGCGCGTCGACGGCGGCGGCCGAGCGCCGGATGCCGGCCTCGTCCTGCCCGCGCGCGTCGAGGCTGACGATGTCGTACCAGGCCCGCATGCGCATGCCCATGTTCAGGGTGACCGCCATCTCCGGCGCGTGGGGGAAGACGTAGCGGATGGCCGACCCCGGCGGCATGCCGAGCTGCGGCGGCAACGTCGCGAAGTCGTGGCCGTCGGCACCGAGCCCGTGCAGCCAGATCACCGCGGCGTCGGCGGTGCGCTCCGGCTGCTGCTCGACCGTCTCGAGTAGGGGTTGCTGTGTCGTGGTCACGGAATCTGCTCGTCCTCAGGAGTGCAGTCGAAGCCGCGCTCGGGCGGCGACGCGCCGGCGAACGCCCGCGACCTCCCGCCCGCGCAGCGTCGCGGCCCGATGCCGTTTCCGAATCGGTCGCCGCGCTGCCAGCCGTCGGGAGCCCCGGCGAGTGCGGCCCGTGAGCCAAGCCGGCGAGCGCAGCCCGGCGGCGCTGATGCCGCCCGACCGATCCTACAGAATCGGCACCCCTCCTTGCGGGAGTGGACGCTGTTCCTGGCGTCGGGCCGCCGGCCGTCAATGCGTCATCGCGTGCAGGAGGAAGTTGATGCCGATGGCGTACGACGTGACCGAGAAGCGGTAGAAGAACTCGTAGTCCTCGCCCTCCCGCTCCCAGCCGTCGGCGATGTCGGTGTTGTGGGTCATCAGCACCATCAGCCGGCCGTGGTCGTCGTAGATGCCCCGCACGTTGACCTCGGCGCTCAACGAGCCGCGCTCCGAGGTGGTCATGCCCCCGACCCGCCGGAAGTGCTGGATGGACGGCACCTGCGGCACCTCGTCGATGTCGAACATGCCGTGGTGGATCGGGTCCGAGATGGGGATGTCGACGATGGGGAACTCGCCGGGCGGCAGGACCTTGCCGATCTCGGCCGCCCACTGCTCCCACGCGTACGGCCCCCAGAAGTCGTCGACCCACAGGAAGCCGCCCTTCCGCAGGTAGGCGCCGAGGCGCTCCGCCTCCTCGGCGTCGAGCCAGAGGGTGCCGACGTCGGACATGAACAGGAACGGGTAGTCGAACAGCTTGGCGTCGGTCAGCCGCACCACGACGTGGTCGGGCTCGTTCCGCCGGTCGACGCCGACCGGGGCGTGGGTCAGCTCGGAGAGCCGGATCGAGAAGTTGATATCGGCGTCGGGGTAGTCGGTGTGCCAGCCCTGGCCGCCCCGCTCGCGGTGGGTGCTCTGGTAGAGCCCCCGCGCGAACGTGAACAGCCGGTGGGTGGGCTCGGCGGACGGGTAGCGCGGGGGCATGCGACGCCAGCCCCACTGCGCGACCGCGACGGTCGATCCGCCGAGCAGCACCGCCGCGACCACGGCGGCCGCAATGCGCCGCGCCCAAGGACCCGCTCCTCGGCCGGCGCCCCGCAGTGCTCCTCGATCAGCTTGCCGCCTCACGGGAGGGCTACTCCTCGGCCAGCGCCCGGAAGTACTCCTCGATCAGCTCGCGGAACCCGTCGGGGACCTCGTCGCTGCTGGCCAGGAACAGGTCCTCGCGGTCGCCGTCGACCTCGCGCCGCAGCCGGTACTCGAACCGCTTGAGCTCCTCGATGACGAACGACTGCATGCGGGCGATGGCCTCGGCGCTCTGGTAGATGCGCGGGTCGTCGAGCTCTCGCATGGCCTGGATGATCTCGGCGAGATCGCCCACGTCGCCGAAGTTCTCGGCCCGCAGCATCCGCTGCAGCTCCTGCGCGTCGGCCCCGCGCTCGCGGAACTCGCGCTGCCACTGCCGCACGTCGCGGGGGTCGAACGCCCAGTCGCCGGGCCGCGCATCGCCGGGGCCGCCCCAGCCGAACGGGCTCCCGAAGCGGTTGCCGCCGGCGCCGTCCGCGGCCGCGCCGCCCGGCTGTCCGCCCGCCTGCGCGTTCTGGCCTTCCTGGCCGGCCTGCCCCGCCTGACCTTCCTGGCCTGGCTGGCCCTCCTGACCCGGCTGGCCTTCCTGACCCGGCTGGCCTTCCTGGCCTGGCTGGCCCTGCTGACCCGGCTGGCCCTCCTGCGGCTCGCCGTTCTCGGCGCGGGCCTGACCCTGCCGTATGCGCTGCTCGAGCGACTCGAGCCCGCGCATGAGATCGCGGGTCTGGTCGAGGGCCTGCTCGAGTCCGGTCGCCCCGGCGGTGCCGACGGCCTCGCCGGCCTCGGCGAGCTGCTGCTCGAGATCGCGGATGTCGTTGCCGATCTCGGCCTCGAACTGCTCGGCGTAGGCCGGCGACCGGGCGCGGATGAGGCCGCGCGAGTAGCGGATCTTCTCCTTGAGCTTGCTCTCGCGGATGCCGTTCGCGGCCTCCTGCAGCTCGGTCGACGCGCCCCGCTCCTCGCGGCGGAACTCGGCCGAGGTCGAGTCGATGTCGCGCTCGAGGTCGGCGACCCGCGACTCCATCTCGTTCTTGCGCTCGGTCAGGCGACCGATGCGCTCGATGCGCTCCTGGTTCTCGAGGTCGCCGAGGCCGGACACCTGCCCCGCCACGTCCGCCTCTTCCGCGGAGAGCTCCGCCGCGCGCCGCTGGAAGTCCTCGATGTCGCGCGACAGCCGCTCGCTCTGCTGCCCCTGCAACTGGCGCTCGACCTCGCGCAGGCGGTCGAGGGCCGCCGCCGCCTCCGCGAAGCCCTGGTTGTCGGCGTTCGCGGCGGCCTGGCGCATGGCGTCGGCCGCCTCCTGCAGCCGCCGCGCCGCCTGCATCATCTGGGGCGACTGCTGCTCGCGGGCGAGCCGCTCGAGCCGCCGCGCCGCCTCTTCCGCCTCGTCGGCGAGCACCCGCTGCGACGCCCCGCCGCCGGCCCGCGCGGTCTGGCCGCCCCGCGCCCGCCGGCGCTGCCGCTCGGCCTCCTGCTCCTGCCGGCGGGCGAGCTCGCGCAGCCGCTCCATCAGGGCGTCGACCTCGTCGTCGCTCGCCTGCTGCTGCCCGCGCTGCACGGTCTCGTACTGGTTCTGCAGCTTGTCGAGCTCGAGCTCGAACAGGTCGGCGAGGTCCTCGGCCGCGGTCTGCCCGCCCCGGCCCCCGCCGCCGCCTCCGCCGCCCTGCTGCACGCGGACCTCGTCGTAGGCCTCCTCGGCCCGCTGCAACTGCTGCAGGGCGCGCTGCTCGGCCGGCAGCGCGCCGTCGACGTCCTGCTCCTGGAGCGCCGCCTCGGCCGCCCGCATCTCCTCGGCCGCCCGCGGCAGGACCGCGAGGATCGAGCGGAACGCGGGGTCGGCGGGCATGACGCGGCTGTTCATGCGCCGCACCAGGGTATCGACCTGCTCGCGCAGCCGCCCCTGGGCCAGGGTCAGGAAGACGAGGTTCTCGCGGAACTCGTCGTCGGTGAACGTGTCCCGATCGCGGATCACGTTGAAGGTCGCGGAGATGACCTGCCGCTGGGCCTCGGACAGGGCGCGGGCGTCGCCGCCCCCGCCGCCTCCGCCTCCGCCGCCTCCGCCGCCCTGCGACTGGGCGGCGCGGAAGTCGCGCCGGAACGCCCGAATCTGGACGAAGTAGAGGTCGCTCTTGACGACCCGGCCGGCCTCGCCCTGGTTGTCGCCGGCGCTGCCGTAGTACGAGACGAAGTCGCCGGGCTCGAGGTCGAACTCCTCGAGGAAGAGGGTGTGCCCGGCCGAGACCTCCCGCAGCCCGCCCTCCTCCGAGTCGAACAGCTCGACCGTCTCCTCGGGCCCGCCGTTCACCGAGTAGGTCAGGCTCAGCGACCGCACCCCGAAGTCGTCGTCGGCGCGGGCCTCCAGGAACACCTCCTCGATGGCGTTGGCGGTGGTGTCGCGCCCCGGCTTGACGAACATGACCGACGGCGCCTGGTCGGTGAGCACGTCGATGGTGTAGCGAGGCGACGCCTCCACGAGCTCGCCGCTCGGCCCTTCCAGCTCGACCTGGTAGAAGCCGTCCTCCTCGATCATGAACGAGGCGGTCAGCACCCCGTCCTCGCGGAGGGTGAGGTCGGCGTCGGAGGTCTCGTCGAACACGAGCCGGCCGGCCGGGGTCCCCATGGTCGGGAACACGGACATGCGGACCTCGGTCCCCTGCAGGACCGCGATGTCCCCGCCGTCCTGAATCAG
Source organism: Vicinamibacterales bacterium (assembly GCA_965261285.1). Taxonomy (GTDB): domain Bacteria; phylum Acidobacteriota; class Vicinamibacteria; order Vicinamibacterales; family UBA8438; genus JAJEEA01. The sequence continues at coordinate 5,140,433 of OZ253457.1, forward strand.
CCGCGGCTCGAGCCCGGTGTAGGCGGGGAAGTGGTACTCGAGCTCGAGGTGGTCGACGTACGGCAGGTCGATGACGTCGACCGTGAACGTCTCCGAGCGCACCCCGGTCGCGTCGACGTAGTAGTCGGTCTCCTCGCGGATGTCGAACAGGACCGTGTCGAAAGCGCCGAGCGGGGGTGGCGCGCCGTCCAGCAGGTCCTGCGGAATCATCGGCACGGGATCCCACGGCGCGTCGGGCGCGGACCGCATGAACAGGTTGACGTCGTTGGTCTCGAACCCGACGAGATGCGCCGTCACCGTGAGGTCGGCCCCGCGGGCGATGGTGACGTCGCCCGGCTCGACGAGGATGCTGTAGGGGCTGGCCTCGTCGAGGCTCCCGGCGGGGACCATCAGGGCCGCCGCGCCGTGCTGCAGTTGGGACGGCGCCAGGATGAACGCGAGGAGGGCGGCGGCCGACGCGAGGACGAGCCAGCTCGACGACTGCCGCATCTTCTGCCGCTCGACCGCCGACCCCAGATCGAGGTCGTGGCACCGCTCGACGGCGTTGCGCACGAGCTGCTCGACGAGGGCCGCGGAGTAGTCGGGGCTCTCGGTGCGGGCCCCGCGCTTGGTCTCCTCCAGCGCGCTCAGCACGCTGGCGTCGAGCGAGGGCTCGTGCTCCTCGACGTACAGCGCCACCCGCTCGTCCGACACCCGCCGGGCCAGCGGCCGGACCAGGTACCAGAAGGCCAGCCCCGCCACCGTGAGCCACGTCAGGAGACGGAACGCGACGACCGACCCCGAGGAGAACCGGAAGAACTCGAGACCGTACGAAGAGGCGAGAAACGCGCCGAGCCCCGCGGCCAGCACGACCGCGAGCCCGCGCAGGGCGATGCGCATGCGCCACCGGTTCCGTACGCGCCGAATCACGTCGACCAGATCTTCCGGACCGCCTGACGACCACAGGTTGCTCAGCATGGGTGCCCTCTCCTCGACGGACGGGTCTGGGTGCCCATCTTATCCCAAACCCGATCCGATTCTTCAACCTTCTGACGAACCGGTGAACGGGGGCTTGGGCGGCGGGTAGAATGGGCGAGGGCGCCCGCGGTTCACTCGCTGCGCCCGCGAGGAAACGGGAGACAGTTGGCATGACTGTTGCTAATCAGCGGACGACGGCGGACGCGTTGTTCCGGCTGCCGAGCGCCGGCCACCGGTACGCGCTCGTTCGCGGGGAACTGATCCGCATGACTCCCGCGGGATTCGATCTCGCGGCCGAGGTCGTCTCGCCCGGCGACACGCGCAGGGAAGGCGCCGACAGGTGTCGGCGTGGCTCGGCGCGGGCACGCGCCTCGTCTGGGTGGTGAACCCGAGGGACGAAACGGTGACCATCCACGACGCCGGTCGCGCGCCGCGCCGCCTCGGCGCGTCCGACACGCTGGACGGCGCGCCGCTGCTCCCCGGCTTCCGCCTCCCTGTCGCCGACCTCTTCGCACGGTAACGGCGGTCGGACGCGCGGTTCCGCGCTTCCCGGCCCCCGCTTCGACCCTCGATGGCCTTCGAGTCTGCAGAGTACCTGCTCTTCCTGCTGCTGACGCTCACCGCCTTCTGGGCGCTGGCGCCGTCGCGCACGGCGCAGAAGCTGCTGCTGATCGCGGCGAGCGCGTGGTTCTACGGCAGCTTCCGCTGGGACTTCGTGGGGCTGCTGGCCCTCTCCGTCGTCGGCAACCACCTGCTGGCCGGCGTCGTCTGCCGGCAGACGGGCCGCCGGCGAGGCCGCTGGCTCGCGGCCGCGGTGGGGGCGAACCTCGCGGCGCTGGCCTGGTTCAAGTACTCGATCTTCTTCGCCGAAACGGTCAACGACGCGGCCTTCGCCCTCGGGCTCGGCGCCGGCCTGACGATTCCGCAGGTCGTCCTGCCGGTCGGCATCTCGTTCTACACCTTCCAGGCCATCGCCTACCTCGTCGAGGTGCACCGCGGGTCGGGGCCGAGGGCGAAGAACCTCGTCGACTTCGCGTTGTTCATGGCGTTCTTCCCCCAGTTGCTGATCGGCCCCATCTGCCGGGGCCGCGACCTGCTGCCGCAGATCGAGGCGCGGGCGCCGGCCCGCATCGAGAAGCTGCCCCTCGCCGTTTCCCTCATCCTGTCGGGCCTGTTCAAGCGGATGGTGATCGCGTCGCTGCTGTTCGAGTTCGGCGTCGGCGACGTCTTCCAGGTGCCGGAGAACTACACGGCGGCGGCGCTTTGGGTGGCGCTCGTCGGCTACACCGCGCAGATCTACTGCGACTTCTCCGGCTACGTGGACCTCATGCGCGGCTGCGCGCTGCTGTTCGGCATCGAGCTCCCCGACAACTTCAACAACCCCTACTCGGCGGCCAGCGTCGGCGACTTCTGGCGCCGCTGGCACATGACCTTCAGCCGGTGGCTGCGCGACTTCATCTACTACCCGCTCGGGGGCTCCCGCCGCCGCGAGCCGCGCGTCCTCCTCAACCTGTTCCTGACCATGGTCTTCTGCGGGCTCTGGCACGGCGCGACGTGGGGCTACATCCTCTGGGGCGCCGTCCACGGGGCCGCCCTGGCCCTCTACAAGCTCCTGCTCGACCGGCGCCGCGCACGCGGCGAGGACACGGCGCGGCGCCCGACCGCGCCGGAGTGGCTGCGGGGCTGGGCGTGGACGATGCTGGTGGTGTGCACGTCGCGGGTGTTCTTCGTGTGCTCGGATCTGGCCACGGCCTGGGTGTTCCTCACCCGCCTGTGCACGCCGGGGCTGCGCGGCGGCGGCTTCTCGGTGCTCCTGCTGCCCCTGACGGTGGCCGGCTTCGCGCTCAACTTCGTCGGCGACGCCGTCCGCGCCCGCTTCGTGCGCGGGAGCGAGGCGCTGCCGCTGGCGCTGCGCTGGGCGTTCTGGCTGGCGATGTTCTTCCTGCTGCTGGCGCTGCGCCCCGGCGGTGTGCTCCCGAACGCCTACTTCCGCTTCTGATCCTGCCGCCCTGCGGGAGCGACTGGGAGCGACCTGCCCGGCAGGAACGCTCTGGTATGATGGTCGGTGCCTGCCGTCGGCGGAGCGGGCGGGCGCCGTCTTCAGGGAGAACCCGCCGAATGGCCTCCGCTCCCCCTTCCCGCGAACCCCGTTGCGTGACGTCGCTCGCTCCCTGGGCGATGCTGACCCTCTGCTGGGGCCTGGCCCTCGGCATGGGGGTCCTCGTCGGCCGCGAGCTGCACGCCGAGGCGGAGAGGAACCTCGCGCTCGGGGAGGGGCCGCGATGGCAGGTCGCGGCCACCGCCGCGCTGGACCGCATCGGCACGGCGACCGGGCTGGCGCGTCTGCGCGAAGCGCTGGAAGCGCGCAAGCGCGCCTTCTACGGGAACGCGTTCACGGTGGGCGGCCGGCCGTCTCCGCCGCCCGCCCCCGCCCCGCCCGAGGCTCCGTACAAAGCCGAGTCCATCGCCCCGGCCCCCGCGCCGGCCCTGCGGCGGGTGCTGCTCGTGGGCGCGTCCTCGATTCAGACCGACCTCGGGCGCGCCCTGGAGCGGCGGCTCGAGCGCTTCGCGGGCGTGGAGGTGCTGCGCCACGGGCGTCATTCGACCGGCATGGCGCGCCCCGACTACTTCGACTGGAACGCGAGGGCGCTGGAGCTGAACGCGGACTTCCGGCCCGACCTCGTGATCGCGCAGTTCGGGGGGAACGACGGCCAGGGGTTGACGGACCGGGACACCGGCCGGGCCGTCGCCCCCTTCTTCACGGACGCCTGGGACGCCGTCTACGGCGCCCGGCTCGAAGCGTTCGTCGACCTCTTCGCGGACGATGCCGTGCCGGTGGTGATTCTGGGCATGCCGGCCATGAGGAACGGCTACCACCAGAGCAAGATGGCCCGCATCAACGCGGTAACCCGGGCCGCGTGCGAGCGGGCGGGCGCATACTACGTCGATACCTACGCGATGACCGCCGACGCGGCCGGCAACCCTCTTGCGCGGGCCGAGGTGGACGGCCGCACGCGCATCGTCCACGCCGCCGACGGGATGCACCTCAGCCTCTACGGGGCGGACATGGTCGCAGCCGGGATCGTCCGCACCCTCGACGGCTGGTTCACGCTCGACCCGCTGGCTGCGTCGCGGGCCGGCGGCGCCAGGTCGGTGGCGGCGGCGCCCCCGATCGCGAGCCGGCCGCCGGCAGCCGAGCCGGCGCCGGCACGCAGATAAGACTCGGCGAGGCTTGTCAATCCTGGACCGCCCCCAACCCCGCGAAGGGGCATCGGCGAGGCTCGCCGGATGTCCTCACTCCCCGACCGGCCAGTGCTCGACCGCGATCTCCGTCATCGGGAAGTGCCGCGGATTGCCCGTGGCGAGCACCGCCGCCGTCGAGCACGCGGCCGCCGACGCGTTCCTCCACCGCACGCCGCTCGACCTCGTGGTCGAGGCCGAGATCACCAACGCCGACGAGGGCAAGATCGCACGCTACGCCGAGATGGGGGTTCGCGAGCTCTGGCGGCTGCACGGCCGCAGGGGCACCAGAGAGCTGCGGGCGGACTTCCTCGCCCTGCGACCCGGGGCGCCGCCGCGCCGGCTGGCCGCCTCGGAGGTGCTCGGCGGCCTGACCCCCGGCGACGTCTGCGAAGCGGTGGAGGGCGTGCGGCTCAGCGTGACGCGCGATGAGCGGACCGAGGCGGTCGCCCGCATCGTCCGCCGCCGGCGGCGCGCCAGCGTGCGGGTGCGGGAAGACGAGGCTCCGCCGTATGCCGCGCCGCGCGCCTCGGGCTGAGGCTCCCGGGGAGCGGACCCGGCGGACGTCAGGGGGCGGGGGTCAATCCGACAGGCCCATTCAGAACGCGAGCGCCCGGTTCAGGCGACGAACATCCCCGGCGGCCAGCTTCCCCCGATCCAGGCAGGCAATGAAGTGGGCCGGATCTACGCGTCCGGATCGAGCGCCCGGCGTGACAGGCGGTTGGACAGGACGGTCTCGGTGGCGAGGAAGCCCATGGCGCCGATCAGGAGGTACCACCACATCGTCTGCCGCCGCTCCAGGTCTTCCGGCTGCAGCTCGCGCTGCCCGGCCACCGTGCGGTCGCCGGCGGCGCGGCCGGTGACCGCGGCCACGAGCTCCTGCGGGTCGGCGACGGCGAGGTTCGACTCGGCGAGGTCGACGTTGACGGCGACCCGCACCACCGAGGCGTCCTCGGCGTCGATGTCGCGGATCTCGTAGAAGCCGGGCTCGACGAGATCGATGAAGCCCGACCGGCCGTCGCGCCCGCCCGACCCCACCGGCACCCGGTCGTCGGTCGGGTCGCGCACGACGAGGTTGCCGTCGGCGAGGTCGAGGCCGTCCGCGCCCGGGTACTGGGCGAGGTCGAGCACTTGGCCCGCCGTCAGCCACGATGTCTGCGGCCGGTACGAGGCGAGGTACTCGACGGCCCGGTGGACGAGCGGCAGGTAGATCGGCTTCAGCGCCAAATCGTTCCAGAAGCTGTCGAGGGTCGACGTCCACACCAGCACCCGGCCCTCTCCGAGGGAACGCTCGGCGAGGGCGACGTCGCCGTTGTCGTAGCGCGCGAGCACCGTCGCGTCCCCCTGCACGTCGAGCGGCCGGTAGCGGAAGAACCGGGGCGTGGTGAGGTCGCCGCTGCGGGGGGTGCCGAACAGCTCGAACACGGGGTGCGTGTAGTCGATGAACCCCAGCACGCCGCCCCGGCCGTCGCGGTCGGCCGGCTCGCCGGCGGCGCCCGGCAGCAGCTCGAAGTCGCCGCCCGGCCACCGGACGTTCTCGCCCAGCACGATCCAGAGCCCGCCGCCGCCCTCGACGAACCGCGTCAGCGCGGCCCCGGCCTCGCCCGACGGCGGCCCCACGTCGTTGAGCACGACCACCGACGCCGCCTCGACGTCCTCGACCGTCAGCTCGTCCACCGGCCGCACCACCGGTGCGAACGACGGGCTCGTCCCGATGTCCAGCGCCCGCTCCAGGTACAGGCTCGACTCGGGCGCACCGGGGCTCACGACGACGAGCACCGACACCACGTCGCCCGGCGAGACGAGGAAGTGGAGGACGTCGTCGTGGGGCAGGGCGTCGGCCTGGGCGCGCACCGAGACCGGCATCGCCGCGTCGTCGATGGTGAACGGGGCGAAGGTGACGCTGGCCACGCTCGTCGGCTCGACCGCGGCCGGCAGGGCCTCGAGCTCGAAGCCGTTCAGCTCGAGGGCGACCCGCATCCGCTCGACCGGCTCGGACCCGCGGTTGGCGAGCCTCGCCGTCACCGCCGCGCGCTCCGCCCCCGCGAAGGTGTCCCGCTGCACCGAGACCCCGACCACGCTGACGTTCTGCGTCTCCGCCTCGTCGGCCACCGCCACCGGCGTCAGCACCGTGCCGGGGGGCAGCAGGGTGTTCGCGGCGCTGTCGATGCCCGTCCGCTGGAAGTCGCTGACCAGCACGACCTCGAGCCGCGGCAGGTCGGAGTCCTCCAGGATGCCCTGGGCGAGCTGCAGGGGCGGCCCGAAGCGGGTCGTGGCGGCGCCGATCTCGGCCTCGTTGACGGCCGCGAGCAGGCTGGCCCGGTCGTTCGTCGACCGCGCCCCCGCCTCGGCCCCGCTGTCGAACCGGACGACGGTGGCCCGGTCCTCCGGCCCCAGGTCCTGGACGACGTCGCGGGCGGCGGCGCGGGCGCGGTCCCACCGGTCGCCGTAGGCCATGCTCCACGAGCGGTCGAGCAGCACCACCACCTCGCGACCGCCGCCGGCCACCGCGAGGGCCGTCGACCTCAGGAACGGCCGCGCGAAGGCGGCGACGATGAGGGCGAGGGCCGCGCACCGCAGGAGCAGCAGCAACCAGTGGCGGATGCGCTGCCGGCGTAGCGAGCGGAACGGGATCTTCCGCACGAACATCAGCGACGGAAACTCGACGACCTCGGTCCGCTGCCGCTGGATCATGTGCAGCAGCACGGGTGCGGCGAGGGCGGCGAGGGCGGCGAGGAACAGCGGAGCCAGAAAAGCCATCAGCGCACCTTGGTCAGCTTGTGGCGCCCGACACCGTGGGCTCGAGGGCGGCCGGGAAACGAGAACGCGACGAGGCCATCAGCGCACCCTGGTCAGCTCGTGCCGCATCGCCGGGTGGCGGAACGGCGCGGGCGGGCGAACGGCACGGCGGGGAAGGCCATCAGCGTCCCTTGGTCAGCTTGTGCCGCATCGCCAGGTACCGGAACAGCGCGTGGTCGAGGGGGACCTTCGTGTTCATGAAGTGGTAGTCGATGCGGTTCTGGTTGGCGAGCTTCGTGAGGGCCTCGATGTGGTCCTGCACGAGCTGGCGGTACTGGTCGCGCAGCTTGTCGGGCACCACCGGCACCTTCCGGCCGGTCTCGATGTCCTGGAAGCTGACCGAGTCGTCGTAGGGAAAGTCGACCTCGGCGGGGTCGAGGACGTGGAACATGATCACGTCGTTGCCCGCGAACCGTAGCGGCTTGACCGCGTCGAACACCTCCTCCGGCTCCTCGTAGAAGTCGGAGATGATGGCGACGATGCTGGGCCGCTTGAAGAACTCCGTCGCCTTGTAGAGGGGCGGCCCCAGCGCCCCGGGCCGGCCCGCCGTCATCCGGTCGAGGGTGTGCAGCGAGACCTCGAAGTGCTTGGCGGACGGCGGCACCCGCTCGACGATGTCGTCGTCGAAGGTCACGATGCCCACCCGGTCGCGCTGCTTCGTGCTGAGATAGCTGAGGCAGGCGGCGAGGAAACGGCCGTAGTCGAGCTTGGTCAGCTCGTGGCTGCCGAAGTTCATCGACTTCGAGACGTCGAAGAGCACCGAGAAGTTGGTGTTGGTGTCGGCCTCGAACTGCTTGACGTAGAAGCGGTCGGTCCGGGCGAAGAGCCGCCAGTCGACGCGCCGGATGTCGTCGCCCGGCATGTAGCCGCGGTGCTCGGCGAAGTCGATGGACACGCCCAGGTACGGCGCCTTGTGCAGGCCGTTGATGAAGCCCTCGACCACGAACCGCGCGGCCAGCTCGAGGCTGCCGACGCGGGCCAGCACCTTCGGGTCGATGAACCGGGCGCCGGGCGACGCGGGGGGAGCGTGGGTCGCCATGGCTACATCTGCGAGACGGGCGTCGGCACCACCTCGATCAACTGGTCGATGATCTGGTCGGTGGTGATGCCCTCCGACTCGGCGTGGAAGTTGAGGAGCACGCGGTGCCGCAGCACCGGGTGGGCGAGGGCGCGGATGTCGTCGAAGCTCACGTGGTAGCGGCCCTGGGTGAGGGCGCGGGCCTTGCCGCCCAGCGTCAGGTACTGCGCGGCGCGGACGCTGGCCCCGTACGCGATCCACTTGCTGAACTCGGGGGCCCCCTCGCCCTTCAGCCGGCTCGTCCGGGCCAGGCCCAGCGCGTAGCGCATGACCGGCTCGGACACCGGCACCTTCCGCACCAGCTTCTGGAACTCGACGAGGTCGGCGCCGGTGACCGCGTGCCGGTACTCGGGCTCGGCGAGCCCGGTGGTGGTGCGGACAACCTCGATCTCCTCGTCCTCGGGCGGGTGTTCGATGACGATGTGGAACATGAACCGGTCGAGCTGGGCCTCGGGCAGGGGGTAGGTCCCCTCGAGCTCGATGGGGTTCTGCGTCGCGAAGACGAAGAACGGCTCCTCCAGGGTGTAGGTGCGGCCCTGCACCGTGACCCGGTGCTCCTGCATCGCCTCGAGCAGGGCCGACTGGGTCTTGGGCGGGGTGCGGTTGATCTCGTCGGCGAGGAGCACGTTGGTGAACACCGGGCCGGGCGCGAACACCATCTTGCGCCCGCCGGTCTCCGCGTCCTCCTGGATGATGTCGGTGCCGGTGATGTCGGACGGCATCAGGTCGGGGGTGAACTGGATGCGGGCGAACTTCAGGTCGAGGACCTGCGCCATGGTCTGGATGAGCAGGGTCTTGGCGAGGCCCGGCACCCCGATGATGAGGCTGTTGCCGCCGACGAACAGGGTCAGCAGGGTCTCCTCGATGACCCGCTGCTGGCCGATGATCTTCTTGCGGATCTCGGTCAGGATCTCCTCGCGACCGGCCTTCATGCGGTCGGCCAGCGCGATGTCGTCGGGATCTTCGAGGTCGGTCGGTTGATCGGCGAATTCGTTCACGGCGGACATTCTCCTCGGCCGCGGGGGCCGTCGCAGGCTTCCGTTCCCTGGCAGCCCGTGGCGAGAATCCCCGCTGCGTGCGAGCGGCGATGCATCCCGCCTGACTGCCTTGCTACTCGGTCGATACGACCGGCATTCTCTCCCGTGCGCCTTGTCGGGCGGGCCGCCCGAGCGTCAGTCGGCACCCCCTGGCGAGGTGCGACGCGGGTCTCGCCAGCCCTTCGCAGCTCTACACAGCTACTTGCTCCCACACCCTCCGGGCGCGGTGCGACGCGACGCTCTCACCGCGGGCCGCCGTTCGCCGACCGTACGCCGCCGCGCCGCCCGAACCGGCGAGGCCCGCGGCCGGCCGGCGGCTTCAATGGGTCAACGCGTACATGATGTAGTTCACGCCGAGCTTGAACGCCTCGTTCGAGAGGTCGATGGGGTACCAGCCGGTCATCGAGTACTCCCAGTACTCGCCGATGTCGTTGTTGTGGTTGGCCACCGCCAACAGCCGCCCGTCCGGGTCGTTGTCCTCGAACAGGCCGAAGAACAACGGGTCGTAGCCGGGGTAGGCCTGCTCGTACTCGTCGAGCGTGTCGATGTCGAAGAACGAGTGGTACACGGGATGGGTGGCGTCGAGGGGCAGCCACCGCAGCCCGGGCAGCACCCGCCGCATCTGCGCCTCCAGGTTCTCCCAGTGCCAGTCGCCCCGGAAGTCGTCGAAGATGAGGAAGCCGCCCTTCAGCAGGTAGTTCCGCAGGCCGCGCGCCTCGTCGTCGGAGACGATCGTCCAGTACCCCGGCTCGGACATGTACGCGAACGGGTACTTGAACAGGTTCGGGTCGTCGAGGGTGAGGATGGTCCCGCCGTCGCGCCCCAGGTACGGGTTGACGAAGGAGATCGCCTCCAGGATCCGCATCAGGTTGGCCTCGGCCTGGGGGTAGTCGTGGGCCCACGGCAGGTCCTGGCGGTAGGCGAAACCGCCGCCGACATAGCCGTCGGCGTAGCGGATGCGGGCGAAGACGAACCGTCCGTCGAAGGTCTCCGGGCCGGACACCGGCGGTCGGGGGGGATCGTCGCCGGCCTCGACCGCCATGCCGCCCATCAGCACCGCCAGCGCCAGCCAACGCGCCCGCGTCCGCATCAGCGCGGCTCCTCCCCGGCCGCCGCCTCCGCTTCCCGGATCTCCCGACCCTTGAGGGCGATGGCCACCAGCAGCTTCTCCAACTCGGCCTGGTAGATCGCCTCGTCGGTGCCGCCCCGGGTCGCCTGCAGCGCCTCTATCTGCTCCTGAATCTCCAGCCGCTCCTGGTAGAGGGCGCGCAGCGCGGGGTCCTCCGGCCAGCCGGGGATGCCCGCGCCCTCGCCGGCGGTGATGAACAGGGTGCGCGCGAGGGCCCCGTCCGAGCTCACGGGGTCGGGCTCGCGGGTGCCCTCCCGGTCGCCGTTGTCGTCGAGCAGGGCGTGCTCGGTCTGCAGCAGCCCGTCCGCCTCGTAGAACCGGTTCACCTGGGCGACGGCGTACTCGAACGCCTCGAGCACCGAGACGCGGCCGTCGCGGTTCTGGTCCGACTCTTCCGACCCGTCCGCGAACGCGGCCACGAAGTGGCCCCCGAAGACCGTCTCGTTCCACTGCCCGCCGCTACGGGTCGCGGTGACCACCGTCCGCCCCTCGCCGGAGAGGGACTGGATGAACCCGCCGCTCGACGTGGCGGTATTGACGAACGTCACCCGCTGCGCCTGCAGCTCGTCGAGCAGCAGGGCGTAGTCGCCGGCGGTGAGGTCGCGCCGCGGCAGGTTGAACCGCGACTCGCCGTTCTGGTAGCTCCCGTGCCCGATCAGCACGATGAGGACGTGGTCGTTGGGCTCGGCCCGCTCCGCGATGGCGGTCACCGCGGCAGAGACGCTCTCGCTCGTCGACCGCCCGTCCACGCGGTCGGGGTCGACGTCGGCCCGCTCGGCCAGCCACGTCACGTTGTCGGCGGGCAGCTCGTAGCGCTCGGTCGCGGCGTCGACCAGGGTCGTCGCCCACGCGTGGAACTGCTCGGCGTAGGCGGGGTCGCCGCTCAGGCCGGTGACGACCAGGATGTGGGTCTGCTGCGCGGCCGCGGGAGCCGCGAGGACCAGAACAACCAAGGCGGCGCGCAGGCAACCCGCGACGAGTTCCGCGCCCCCCCGATGGCCCGAACGCCGCGTCGTGCGCAGCGTGGCGCCGGCACGGGACGTTGCGTTAACATGGCGTGCATGGAGTTGTTCGCCGCCGTTGCAGACATGATCGGGAACATCGCCGCGGTGGTCGCCGCCGTCGGCGTGCTGTTCGTCAACGCCAAGCTCGATCGCCTGACCGGCCGCGTGGACGAGCAGGGAGACACCCTGCGGACGCACGTCAACTCGCCCGGCCTGCACCGGACCGTCTGAAGACGCCCCTGAGCGGCGCCGCGGCCGTAGAGCCGGACCATCCCCGGCGCCCGCGCAACCCCCTGTAGCAGGAAACCGCTCGCCGTCAGCCGGGCAAACAGGCCGAAGAACGCGGTTCCAGGCCCGGCGCAAGCGGAAAAGGCGCCGGCTCATGCCAGCCCCCGCGCCCGCCGGTACCCCCACTCTCCGACCACGAGCAGCAGGAACGCCAGCAGCACCGCGGGCATGTCCCACAGGTCGCGCTCCTCGACGACGGTGACGCCGCCGCCCACCGTCTGGATGTCGTCGGCGAGCCCGTCGATGGTGTCGGCGGTGTAGAACCGCCCCCCCGTCTCGTCGGCGATGCGCTCGAGGAACGCGGTGCGCCGCGTCGAGTCGTAGTACTCGGCGTCGCTCGGGGCCACCCGCACGTACGTGGTGTCGGTGCCGAGGAGCTCGCCGTCCTGGGTGGCCTCCACCCGCACCTCGTAGAGGCCCTCCTTGCGGGGGGTCATGCCGGCCTGGTACTCGCCGTCGCGGTCGGCCGTCCAGTCCATCGGCACCTCGAAGAGCTCGTCGTCGGGGTCGGTGATCCAGGCCGAGACCTGGCTCGTGTTGATCTCCTCGTAGTTGGCGTCGTCGACCTCGGCCCCCAGCGTCAGGGGCTCGTCGAGCTCGACCCGCTCGGCCGGCACGTCGGCCACGACCTGATCGGGCACGCCGTCGACCATCCACCGCAGGAGGCGCCGCCACAGGGTCTCGTGGGTCTGGTCCTCGACGTCGATGTCGACGTGCATCTGCCACATCCACGAGTCCTGGATGGGGAACGCGAGGGCCTTGCCGGCGCCGTAGCGCTGGAACGCCAGCACCACGAGCGACTCGTCGGCGCTCGTCAGCAGGGTGGTCGCGCCCGGCTTGACCTCGCGCACGGCGTTGACGAGGGTGATGGGCGGCAGCTCGAGCCAGCGGGCGGCCGACGCCTGCTCGGTCTCGGCGATCTGGGTCGCGGGGTGGGTCTGCCCGGGGCGGGTCGGCCGTACCGCGGTCTCGACGAAGAAGCGGCTCTCGTCGTCGGGCTGCTCCGGGATCACCACCGGGAGGACGTCGGCCACCGGGGTGCCGGCGTAGCCCCCCTCGGCGAACGAGCGGCGGCTCCCGAGCATCAGCAGCCCCCCGCCGCGCTCGCCCACGAAGTCGGCGATCATCCGCAACTGGTCGGGCGTGAAGTGGTTGGCCTCGATGCCGCCGAGAATGAGGGCGCGATACTCGAACAGCTCGGCCCGGGTGCGGGGGAAGCCGCCGACGAGGTCCTCGGCCGACTCGACCCCCATGCGCATGAACTTGTTCTCGGCGGTGCGCTGCAGGACCGCGAGCTGCAGGTTCTCGTCGTCGGCGACGGCGCGGCGCAGGAACTTCACCTCCCACCGCGGCTCGCCTTCGAAGTAGAGGACCTTCTCTGCGGTGTCCTCGACGACGATGAGGACGTTCTGCTCGTTGTTCTGCGTCACCATCTCGTCCGGCTGAGGGGCGATGCGGAAGGTGAACAGCCGCGGGCCGGCGTCGGCGGCGGTGAAGCGGACCCGCACCGTGGTGGGCTCCCCGTCGGCGGGCAGGGTGACCGTCTCGTCGGCGACGATGCGCCCCTCGTCCTCGACCACCAGGTTGACCCGCTCGCCGCGGTAGCCGGTCTGGGCGACGACCACGTCGACCACGAGGGCCGCCCCCCTCAGCACCGACCGGGGCGTGTCGACGCGGCTGATCTGGATGTCCTGCGAGTACTCTTCACGCCCGAGCCCGACCGTGAACACCGGCACCCCCGCCGCCTGCAGCGGCAAGAGCGTCTCCTCGATCGCCCCGTCGGCGTTGTCGGCGCCGTCGGTGACGAGCACGAGGCCGGACAGGGGCACGCCCGACAGCTCCTCCCAGGCCCGGGTCAGGGCCTGGTCGACGTCGGTCCGGGTGCCGTCGTGGGCCAGCTCGCCCATCGAGCCGACGCGGTCGGCGCGCGACGAGAAGCCGAAGAGCCGCACCGCGAACCGGTCCCGGAGGGCGGCGAGGAGCGGACTCTCGTCGCCAAGCTCCCGCCGGATGACGTCGGCCCGCGACTCGCCCTCGACGTCGGCGATCTGCATGCTGCGCGAGTCGTCGACGAGGATCCCGAGGAAGTTCTGCTGGGGCTCGACCTGCGACAGCACCAGCACCGGCCGCCACAGGCACACCACGAGCAGGGCGAGGACGGCGAGCCGGATGCCGGTGAGGATGCCGCGGTCGAGGGGGCGGCTGTTCGCCCGCACCTGCCGGTAGGTGCGCAGGGCGACCACCGCCGCGGCCAGGACGAGGAGCGTCGCCACGTACGTCGCGGCCGTGGGCCGGAACGCGAAGACGCCCTCCTCGAACGCGAGCGGTCTGTACTTGAACAGGAACTCGAACATCTAGCGTTCCGGCCGCGAAGTCCGCGAAACGCGGAGATCGCGAGAACACCCCGTGGAACGGGGCAGGAAACGGGCCTGGGACGCGGCGTCGACCATGGCTCGGGACCTAGTGGCTCATCGCGTAGACGATGATGTTTATGGTGATCTCGATGGCGTAGGTCGAGTAGCGCAACGGGTAGTAGGGGCTCTCGGCCCACTCCCACGCGTCGCCGATGTCGGTGTTCCAGTTGATGATGACCATCAACCGGCCGTCGTCATCGAAGATCCCCTTGACCTGCGGCTCGTAGCCGTCCCGCTCCCACGTCGGGCCGCCCTGGGCGTTGCCGATCGAGGGGACCTGCACGATCTCCTCGATGTTGTACACGGTGTTGAAGATCGGGTGGTCGAGCGGGATGTCGACGATCGGGTGCTCGGGCAGCACGCGCCGGATCTCGGACTCGAAGTTCGCCCACTCCCAGGTGCCCCAGAAGTCGTCGATCATGAGGAACCCGCCCGCGAGCAGGTAGTCGCGGAGCCCCTCGGCCTCCGCCTCGCTCATGTACATGTCCCCGACCTCGAGGGCGTACAGGAACGGGAAGCGGCGCACGTTGGGGTCGTCGAGCCGGACCGCGTTCTCGGCCTCGTAGGCGTCGAGGTCGATGAGCCGCTCGAGGATGATGAGAAACTGCCTGTCCGCCTTCGGATAGTCGGTGGCCCAGGAGCTCCAGCGGTAGCCGCTGTTGTAGACGGCCCGCGTGAAGAAGAACTCGCGGGCGTCGGCGTTGAGGTTCCCGCGGGCAGATCGGCGGAGGTCGCTACGCCGGAAGATCGGCTGCCGCTGCGCGGCCGGCGGGCTCGCGGCGCGGCCGATCAGGCCCGCGAGCGGCTCGTCCGGCGCCCCCGCGGCGCGGCGGGCCAGGCCGGCGAGTCGGGGCGGGGCGGGAACCGCCGACGCCGACCCCAGAGCCTCGGGAACGGCGGCCGCCAGGCGGGCCGGTCCGGCGGCGGTCGCCGAGCGGGCCGGCTCGGGGGCGGCCGCCAGGCGGGCCGGCTCGGGGGCGGCCGGCGGCGCCAAGTGCCCGGCCGCCCACAGGGCCGCCCACCCGACGGCGATTACCGCCGCCGCCATCATTCCGGCGCGAGCGAATACCGGTAGCCGCACTCGAATGCTCCAGGTTGAAGTGGCCCGTCGCGACCCGCGCAGCCCGTAGGCAGTGGAAGCTCCCGACAGATACGGGAACCTCACGACTCGAAGGGCAGCATAGCACAGCCCGGAGTCGATCAATCCCGGGCGTCCGAGGCGAACGGCCCGCTCGTTCGAGCAGCGACCCGCCCTGCCCTGACCGGCGCCGGTCCCTCGCCGCCCGTCGCTCCGGCGCCCTGTCGCCGACGAGGTCCCCCGACGGCCCCGACGCGGGACGGGTCCGCCGCGAGAGTCCCGGCCCGGCCGGTACCAGCCCGCGAATCGTCGCCTGCGGCTCCGCGTGGCGCCCGAACGACCCTGACGGGAGCCCGCGCCGTTCCCCTGCGCGGGCTCCTACCCGTCCTCGACGAAGCGCACCTCGAACATCTTCGGCCACCACTTGCCGGTGATGTAGAAGGTGTCGGCCTCGGGGTCCCAGGCGATGCCGTTCAGCACCTCGGCCCCGAGGAGGTCGGGGCCCTGCAAGAGCCCCGCGGCGTCGATGTAGTCGGTGACCCGGCCGCTCTCGGGATCGATGCGGACGATGAAGTCCGTCTGCCAGACGTTGGCGTAGACCGCCCCGTCGACGCACTCCAGCTCGTTCAGCTCGTGCACCGGCTGCCCCCGCAGCCGCACCCGCTGCTCGCCGATCGGCTCGAAGGTGACGGGGTCGCGGAACGTCAGCCGGTCGCTGCCGTCGCTCATGATCAGCCGGTCGCCGTCGTAGCAGAGGCCCCAGCCCTCGCCCCGGTAGCGGTAGGTGTCGAGCAGCTCGAACGAGTCGCGGTCGTAGCTGAACGCGCGCTGCGCCCGCCACGTGAGCATGATGAGCCGCCGGTCGACGAGGCTCAGGCCCTCGCCGAAGTACTGCGGGGGGATGTCGATGCGCTGCAAGACCCGCCCCGTCCGGGGGTCGACCCGCCGCAGGGTCGACTCGCCCTCCCGCCCCGTGCTCTCGAAGAGCACGCCGTCCCACCACACCAGCCCCTGCGTGTAGGCGTCCCGCTCGTGCGACAGCTCCCGCAGCACCTCGACGCGCCGCAGGCGGACGTCGGGCTCGGGTGCGGCGACGGGAGTGGACGCCTCCGACGCGGCGGAGTTGGCCGGCGCCGACGCCGCGGCGGCGGGCTCGCCGGGCGACGCCTGCGACGCCGACGGCGAGCGCCACAGCAGGACGCTGCCGCCGCCGAGGACCACCAGGACCGCCGCCGCGACCCAGACCCGGGATGACCGCGACGGGGCCGCGGCCTCGGGCGCGCGCCCCGCCGCCGGCCGGTGCTTCGTGCGTCGTTTCCTGCCCACCGCGCGAACTCCTGTTCCGCCGCCGCGCGGCGGCGTCTCCCGGCCAAGCGAGGCTCCGGAAGTCCGCGCCCTTATCGGCGCGCAGACTCCCCCGGCACCCGATTATATGCGGGCATTGCCTCTCCGCGGGACCCGGATCCGGAGGGCCAATCGGACGGGGCACGGTGAGCGCCGAGGTGCTACGATGGACGGAGCCGGCCGTCGGGCGGCCCCGGTGCAAGCCGACCCGAACCGAGCCATCGTCGACAAGACGAACCAGGAGAGCGGGTGCAGGGAGAGCGACCATGAGTGCACGACTGCGGCTGCGGGTATCGGTCGTGGTCGAGGCCGACGGTGACGGCTACCACGCGTACTGCCCGGCCTTCGAGGGACTGCATGCTGCAGGCGATAGCGAAGACGCCGCCGTCGAGGGGGCGCGTGCAGCAGCACTCGCGTACCTCGAGAGCATGGTGGCTCATGGCGATCCCATACCGGTAGGACCCGATTGCGAAGTCGCAAGGACGGGCGAGAGCGTGCCCATCCCGGCGTCGGCCGTTTTGAAGCCGCTGGAGTTGTCGTGGCCTACTCCCAACCCGTCTGGAATCAGTTGAAGGGACTGACCCTCAAGGAGCTCGCCAGGGCGCTGAAGAGAGACGGATGGATCGAGGAATCGCGGGCGGGGGCGACCATCGGGTTCATCAAGACCGCAGGCAATGGGGCTGCAACCCGACGCCGTGTCGTGCTGCACGTGCATCCGGGAAAGAGCTTTGGCCCCCGTCTTCTGCGGGCGCTCCTTGATGACATCGGCTGGTCTGAAGACGATCTGGTCCGATTGAAGCTCATCCGCAAGCCATATCCGGCAGACCGGTGAACGGGGCGACGGCGCGGAGACCCCTTCACACCCGCATGAGCACCCCGCGCGCCGGGCCGCCGGTCGCCCTCGCCACCATGTCGGCGTAGATCTGCACCTGGCGGCGGTAGACGTCGAGGCCCGCCGCCAGCTCCTGGTCGGTCTTGAAGTCCACCACGACCCAGGCGTCGCCGTCGCGGAACGCGAGGTCGACGACGCCCTCGACCACCACGCCGTCGTCGCTCCGCATCGTCACCGGCGCCTCGCGGCGGCACTCGCCCGCCGCCGCCGCCCGCCGGACGCGGTCGAACAGGGGGTGGGCGAGACCCGCCCCCGCCGCTTCCGCCGCCGCCTCGACCTCGCTCCCGGACGCCCCCAGCAACCGGCCCTGCAGCCGGGCGACCTGCCCGAGCGCGTCCCGGTCCGCGTCGAGGGAGACCGCCGCGAGCACCGCGTGGACGAGGGCGCCGAAGCGCGGGCCGGCGGGGCGGCGGGCGCGGCCTTCGAGCTCCAGCAGCTCGGGCTCGTCCGCCGGCGCCGGCACGAGGTCGGCGATCTGGCGGCGGGCGAGCTCGGTCACGGTAACCACCTCGACGCTCGGGACCGCCGCTTCCGCCACGATGTCGTCCCGGCGCCGCCGCCAGGCGCGGTAACGGGCGAGGTCGCTGTCGACAACCTCCCGAGGAACGTCCTTCGACAGCAGCTCCGCCTGCCGGATGCCGAACCGGGCCTCGATGCCGAGGTCCAGCGCGTTGGGGTCCCACCACACGACCGAGTACCCGGCCGCGGGCGCGCCGCCGCCGGTCCGCGACCGGGACGCCCCGGGACCCGCAGGGGCGGAGCCTCCTGTGCCGGGCGCCCCGGAGCCCGCAGGCACGGACGCCCCGGAGCCCGCAGGCGCAGACGCCCCGGAGCCCGCAGGCGCAGACGCCCCGGAGCCCGCAGGCGCAGACGCCCCGGAGCCCGCAGGCGCAGACGCCCCGGAGCCGGCGGGCGCCGAGCCCCCGGCGGCGGCGGGCGCGGACGCCCCCGGCCCGGGGCGCGAGCCGGGGGCGGGAAAGGAAACCACGGCCGCAAGCGCGCCGTCCTCGTCGAAGCGGTACGCGCCGGGGGCGACGGTGTCGGGGCCGGCGGGACCTTCCTCCGCCCGCTCGAGCACGCTGTCGCGCCCGAACCGCGGGCAGGCGGGGGCCGGGCCGGGGTCGCGACGCTCGGCCGGCGGGGGGTAGACGGCGGGGTTGAGCGGATCGAGCCATCCCCCCTCGTACGGCCCGTCGCCGACGGCCGGCACCACCAGCAGGTCGCGGGCGCGCGTGGCGGCGACGTAGGCGAGCCGGATGCCCTCCTGGCGGTCGCGCTCCACCTCCTCGGCCTCGTGGTCGAGGAGGTCCAGGGGCGGCCACCCGGCGAGCCGCAGCGCGCACAGCCCGCGGGCCGGGTCGATGAAGCGGCCCGCCGTCTTCCGGTGGAGGCGGCAGGTCGGATCGGCGAGGACCACCACCGGGAACTCGAGCCCCTTGGCCCGGTGCACGGTCATGATGCGCACCCCGTCGCTGCCCTCCTCGAGGATCGACGCCTCCCCCGCCTGCCCGGCCAGGGCCTCGCTCTCGAGCTGCTCGACGAACCCGCGGAACGAGAGCCCGCCGCCCGCCTCGTAGCGCCGGGCCAGCTCCGCCACGAGGAGCACGTTGGCGAGGGCCTGCTCGCCCCCCGGCCGCATGACGAAGCCGGCGTGGGCGCGGGTGGCCTCGAGCAGCCGGCCGACGGTCTCCGCCACCGGCACCACGTTCCGCCGCCGGTGGGCGCCCTTCAGCACCGCCAGCGCCTCGGCGATCGGCCCCAGCCGCTCGCGCAGGCCGGCGTCGCCGCCTTCTCCGGCCGCGAGCTCGGCCGGGATGCGGAAGGGGTGCAGCCGGCCGAACCGCTGGTGGTACTCGAGCAGGGCCGCGTCCTCGACCGCGAACAGCGACCCCTTCAGGGTGGCGAAGACGGAGAGCTCGTCGTCCGGGTGCTCGACGGCGGCGAGGGCGGCGCGCATCGTCGTCACTTCCTCCCGGTCGTGGAAGCCCCGGCCGCCCACGAGGAGATGCGGCAGGTCCCGCGCCTCGAGGGCCTCGACCCAGGGGCGGGTCATGTCCTTGCCGAAGCTCTCGAAACGCCGGAACAGGATGCACACGTGCCGCGCCGCCACCGGGACCCCGGCCGCCCCCGGGCCGTCGCCCGCCGCGCCCTCGCCGGGCGACCGCCGTTCCGTCACCCGCCAGCCGCTCTCGGCGACGAGCCAGCGGACGAACGCGCCGACCGCGTCGGGCAGCGAGCCCTCGATGGCGGAGGCGGTGACCCGCCACCGGCCGTAGGGGCGGGGAACGGGCAGCACGACGACGCCGGGCTGCCGCTCCGGGTCGTCCCGATGCGGAGACAGCGGCACGTAGTCGGCCTGGTGCGGACCGTCGCCGTCGGGCGCGCGGGCGGCGCCGGGCGCCGCGCCGCCGTCCGCGGCATCGGGGCGCCGGCCCTTGGCGCCGCCGGCGGCCGGCCAGCCTGAGCCGGACATCACCGGCGCGAAGGCCCGGTTCACCAGGCGCTGGATGCCGGGCACGGCGCGGAAGCTGGTGGTGAGGGCGAGGGCGGGCACCCCGGCCGCCTCGAGCTGGCGCTTGACCTCCCAGTACACGCCGACGTCGGCCCGCCGGAACCGGTAGATCGACTGCTTGGGGTCGCCGACGATGAACAGCTTCCCCGTCGCCGGCCGGACCCGGCGCCAGTCGCGCTCGGCCGGATCGCCGGCCGCGAGCAGCAGGAGGATCTCGGCCTGCAGCGGATCGGTGTCCTGGAACTCGTCGACGAAGATGCGGGTGAACCGGCGCTGGAAGTCGGCGCGGACCGCGTCGCAGTCGCGCACGAGGTTGCGCGCCTCGATGAGGAGGTCGACGAAGTCGAGGCGGCCGGCGTCGCGCTTGAGCTCGCCGAAGCCGGCGATGGGCGCCTGCAGCTCGTCCCGGAGGAGGGCGGCGAGGTCCGCGTCGGCCACCCGGCGGAAGTCCCTCAGCACGTCCACCATGCGGCCGTGCCGATCGAGCACCGTCTCGCGCAGGACGTCCTCGCCGTAGCGGGCCCCCGAACCCTTGCGGGGGTTGGTGAACCGGCGGTTCCCGGCCAGCTCCACGAGGTCCGCCTCGAGGGCGTCGTAGTCGCGTCCGGCCCGCCGCAGCGCGTCCTGCTCCCGGATCTCGCGCGCCAGCAGCAGGGCCGGGCGCACGTCCAGGTACAGGCGGTCGCCGCGGTTCGTCACCCGTTCCGCCAGCTCCGCGAAATCCGCAAGGTGGCCGACGATGCGATCGATGATGGCGGGCCGATCGAAACGCTCGCGGCGCCACGGGGTCTGGAAGTCGCGCCACTCGGCGAGGCTCGACGCCGCCGCGAGAAGCCGCTCGGTGGGCCGCTCTCTCGCCCCCGGCTCGCCGAATCCGCCCGCGGAACGGCGGCTCAGCGCCCGCCGGAGCCCCTCCGGAGGGTCGGTCAGGGACGCCTGGAGCCAGGCGTCGAAGGCCTGCCCGAACACCGGCCCGGGGTCCGCCAGCACCTCGAAGCGGGGGTCGACCTTCGCCTCGACCGGCCGCTCGCGCAACAGGTCGGCGCAGAAGCCGTGGATGGTGCTGACCTGGGCCTCCTCGAGATGGGCGATGGCGTGCTCGACGTTCTCGGGGCGGGCCGCGCCCGACGCCGCGTCCCCGTCGGACCGGGCCGCGCCCGACGCCGCGTCCCCGTCGGACCGGGCCGCGCCCGACGCCGCGTCCCCGTCGGGCGCCCGGCGCGCGCGCTCGAGCCCCTCCCGCAGGCGCAGCTTCAGCTCGCCGGCGGCCTTCTCGGTGAACGTCACGGCGAGGATCTCGCCGACCTCGGCCGCCCCGGTCGCCAGCACGTTGACGATGCGGGTCACCAGCTCCGACGTCTTCCCGGTGCCGGCCGCCGCCTCCACGAGGAGGCTCTCGTCGAGCGACGACCGGATGCGCGCGCGCGCCGCGGCGTCGACCAGTTCGGGGCCCGGCACTACGGCAGCCTCCGCAACACCTGCAGGTCGACCAGCTTCGTGTCGTCCTTGCGCCGCGCGCGGGTCTCCTCCCAGGGCCCGCACGCCACGCGGTAGTCGCACCACTGGCAGGCACCCCGGCGCGGGGCGGGCAGGATGACCCCGTCCTCGACCGCCCTGTCGACGATCGAGAGCACCTCGGCGCCGTGACGCCGGGCGGTGTCGTCGAGAGAGACCGACCGCACGCCGTAGCCTCCCGAAAGGGTCGAGAAGAAGAGCCGCGACTCGGCGACGGGACGCCCCAGCACCTGCTCGACGGCCAGCCCGTACAGCACCGGCTGCAGCACCTCCCCGTGCCCGACCACCATCCGGTCCGCGGTCCGGTCCTTCCCCGTCTTGTGGTCGGTCACCCGCAACTCGCCGGCCGCCGTGGGCCGGGCCCGGGCCTCGACGAGGTCGACGACGCCGTGCAGCTTCCAGCCGCCGTCGAGCCGCACCGGCTCGGCCGCGCTCCGGGGGTCGCGCCCCGGGCCGGGGGCGAAGCCGAACCCGAGCTCGGCCCGAATCGGCACCCACTCGCCGCCCTCGTCCGCCACCTGCTGGAGCCAACCCTTCAGATCGAGGCGCAGCTTCTCGATCTCGTCGGCCCAGACCCGGTCGATGGCGGGGGCCAGATCGTCGTGATAGCGGGCCGCGAGGGCGTCGAGGGTCTCGTCGAGGAGGGCCCAGGCCTCGGCGAGATGCTCCCGGGTGACCGGCAGCCGCCGGCGGGCCTCGAGCACGCGGATCAGCTCGGCCTGCACCTCGTGAAACATCCGCCCCCGCGTCAGGGGGTCGAGCCGTTCCGGCGGCTCGATCTCCTCGCGCGGCTGCAGGCGATGGACGGCCGCCAGCAGGAACTGGTAGGGACACGCCGCGAAGCGCTGAAGGGCGGTCACCGAGTAGGGCCGCGCCGTCAGCCGATGCGCGTCGAGGGCCGCCCGCGCCCCCGCCTCCGGCCGGTAGACGCCGTCGTAGCGGCTCCAGGCCCGCGTCGTCCAGCGCGCCCAACGGGTCAGCAGCGACCGGCGCAAGGCCGGCTCGAGGGCCAGGAGATAGCGCGCCCGCCCCCTCGGCTCGGGGGCGTCCTGCTGCCGCAGCAGCGGTCCGAGGACCGCGAGATCGTGCTCGATGTCGTCGATGGCCTCGGCGGGGTCCTTCGGGGCCGGCCACGCCAGCCGCGACTCGACGCGCTCGTACGCCACGCGCTCGGTGATCGCGAAGTCGGGCACGCGGCCGGTGCGGGCGCGCTCCAGGTCGAGGGCATAGAAGGACGGCACCCGCGGGCGCGACTCGCCGAGCTCGAGGCGCGAGTACGACAGGTGGAGCCGCCGGGCGGCGGCGCCCACGGCGAGGCGGAGCAGCAGCCGTTCCTGCGCCGCGCGATCGTCGAGCACCGGCAGGCCGAGGGGGTCCACATCTGCGCCGCGTGCCGGCGCGGACTCCGGAGGCGTTGGTCGGGCCGACCGCGGAGCCCCCTGGGCATGGTCTACGGGTGCGCCGTCTGCGCCGGCGGGCGGCGCTGACCGGGGGACGGTCGGTTGGGCACACGGCGCCCCCTCCCGGCGACGCCCCTCGGGCGCGGCGTCTGCGCCGGCAAGCGGCGCGTTCAGCCGCCGGCGGACGTCGTCGAGCAGGATGGGGTCCTGCCGGGGCTTCTGGGGGAACATGCGCTCGGCCAGCCCCGGCACGAACACGACGTCGAAGACGCGGCCCCGCACGTGCTCCGGGCCGCCCACGAAGACCCGGCCGTAGCGCCGGGCGGGCGGCTCCGCCTGCAGCTCGGTGAGCCGCTCCGCCAGCACGTCCTGCACCTCGGTCAGCGAGACGGGGCCGACGCCGGCCATCGGGCGCAGCTCGCCGAGGGTCGCCAGCACCCGGTCGGGCCGGCGCAGGACCATCGGGGCGAGGGCTTCGAGCCGGTCGAGCCAGTCTCCCCACGGGGCCTCGCCCGGAAACGCGCCGAGCCGGTCCATCACCGGCAGCGCGAAGCGGCGCAGGTGCCCGAGATCGACGAGGTCGCGTTCGAGCCGCCGCGCCCGCGGCGACCGGGGATCGTCGGCGGCGCACTCCTCGAGGCGGAGGCCCAGCTCCTGCTCGAGCCCCTTCAGGCGGCGGGCCCACCGGTCGCGGCCGCCGATGACCGCCGACTCGACGAGCAGCCGGTCCCAGTGCCAGGGGGCGCGCAGCGTCCCCCCGACGACCGGCCGGTCGTCGGCGTCGGGGGGAGCGCCGGGGTCCGGGTCGGCGTGGTCCGGATCGAGGTCGGCGACGTCGAACAGCGAGCCCTGCACCGGCAGCGCGGCGGCCGGCAGCACCTGCTCGGCCTCGGCCGGCGCCACCCACCGCGCGCGATCGACCGGCGGCGCGCCCTCCGGATCGGGCTCGGGCACCTGCCCCAGCGACAGGTACTCCGAGAACCGGCGCGCGGAGAGCTGCTCGGCCGCGCACGCCAGCAGGGCGAGGAACGCCCGGCCGGCCGGGTCCGGGGCCCGGGTGCCCCGGACGAACCAGGCCTCGACGCCGGCCCGCCGCAGGGCCGTCTCGAGCAGCCCGCTGTAGACCTGCGGCGACCGCAGCACCACCGCCATCCGGTCGAGGGGCACGCCGCGGGCGGCCTCCTTCTGCACCAGCCGCGCGATCTCCACGCACTCGCGCGACTCCCCCGGCGCCGAGAAGAACGAGACTTCGTCGCCGGCGGGGCCGGCGTCGTCCGCCTCCAGGGCCGCGATGTCCTCCACCGGCGGTTCTCGACGGGCTTGTGGCCGGGCGGGACCGGCATCCTCTGCCTCCGGGGCCGCGATGGGCTCCTCTCCCGACGACGAGGAGAGCGTGACGTCCGCGCCGGCGTCCTCCTGGCGCGACTCCCCCGGGGCCGAACGGGACGATACCCCGGCGCCGGCGGAACCGACGTCCTCCGGGTCCGGCGTCGCGATGGGCTCGAAGAGCCGGTTGCGGACCCTCGCCACCGGGGTATCGGGGCCGGCCGCATCGGCCGAAGCCGCCGCCTCGGCGTGCGGCAGCCCGGAGAGCGCCGCCCAGGTCCGGTCGTCTCCCCGCGGGACGGTCGCGAGGAGCCACGCGGCCCGGCCGGCGAGGGCCGCGACGAGGCCGAGGGCAGCGCGGTCGTGCACTGGCACGTCGAGCAGCACCACCGGCACGTCGAGGGGCAGGTCGACCGGCTCCCGGGCCTCGACCGCGGCCGAGGCCAGCCGGTACAGCTCGGGAAGATCGACGAGGCGGGCCTCGTCGAGCTGGCGCGCGTACTCCCGCGACAGCGCGTCGAGGTCGGCCCCCACCGGGTCGCACGCCGACAGCGCCTCGGCCTCGACCCCGCCCGCGCGGACCTCCTCGAGGGTCGACGCCAGGGTCCGGCCAAAGCTGCGCAGCTTCGCGATCGGCGCGAGGTACCCGAGCGGGCCCCGCCCCGCCTTGTCGGCGGGGCGGGCGGCCTCGAAGGCGGCGCGGGCCGCGACCGCCTCGGCCCCGAGCCGGGTGGCGGGGGCGAGCCCGCGGGCGGCGAGCCGCGGCCCCGCGATGCGGGCCGCGAGCCGGCGCAGGCTGAAGCGGTGGAGGCCGAACGCGGCGCCGCGGCGGGCCGCGTTGTCGCGCACGAAGTCGTCGACGGCGTCGCGCGAGGCGCCGACGACGAGCGCCTCGGACGCCGCTGGCAGGCCCTCGACGAAGCGGTGCGCGGCATCGAGACGCGCCGCCGCGCTCGCGGACCGATGGAGCGTCACCGCACCCACGGCGGGCGCCCTCCCCACCACGCGCGCCGGCTGCGGACCGGCATCGGGAACCGCACCGGCGTCACCGCGCCCAAGACCGCCCTCCCCACCACGCGCGCCGGCTGCGGACCGGCATCGGGAACCGTGCCGGCGTCACCGCGCCCACGCCCTCTCCACGACCCGCTCACGCGCCGTCGTCCACGCGGCGGGCGCCGCGCACGTTGACGCCGCCGGCATAGGTGTCGCAGTCGAGGCCGGCCGCCTCGCGGAACCGGTCGGCCATCCGGGCGGCCAGCATCCGGGCCTGCTCGTCGGACGCCGCGAACGCGAACACCGACGGGCCCGACCCGGACAGCGAGCAGCCGAGGGCGCCCGCCTCGAGGGCGGCCCGCCTGGCCTCGGCGAACCCCGGCACCAGCGGCGCGCGGACGGGCTCGACGAGGGCGTCGCTGATCGACCGCCCCAGCAGCGCTAGGTCCGACCGGTGGAGCGCGGTGATCATCGCCGCGAGCTGGCCGAGGTTGGCCACCGCGTCCCCGATCGCGAAGCGGCGCTCGGCCACGAGCCGCCGCGCCTCCGCCGTGGAGACCGCGGTGTGCGGGTGCACGACGGCGACGCGCAGGGCCTCGGGAACCGGCAGCGACAGGAGCTCCATCGGGTCGTAGCTCCGAATCAGGACGAACCCGCCGATCACGCAGGGGGCGACGTTGTCGGCGTGGACCCCGCCCGAGACCGCGCGCTCGCCCTCCAGCGCGCAGGCGATGAGCTGGTCCCGGTCGAAGGCCCCGCCGAGCAGCTCGCTGACCGCGAGGGCCCCCGCGACGCTGCTCGCGGCCGAGCTGCCGAGCCCGCTCGCCAGCGGCATGCGCTTGTCGAGCCAGAGCCGGACGCCGGGCGGCCGCGGCCCGCTGGCGCCGGCGTCGGCGAGGCGGAGGGCGGCCGAGGCGGCGATGCCCACGACGTTGCGGGTCGGATCGGTCGTCAGCCGGTCCGCGTTGCCCCGCATGCCGGCGATCTCGACCCCCGGCCGGTCGGACCACTCCGCGTCCACGAAGTCGCCCGGCTCCTCGATGGCGAGCCCGAGCACGTCGAAGCCGGGGCCGAGATTGGACAGGGTGGCGGGGGCGAAGACGCGCACACGTTCCCGTACTGGCGTGGGTGTGGACATGGACCTCTGCGGGGACAAAGGAGATGCGACGGCGTGACGACTCGAGCTCCCGCCGGCCCCCGACCGAGCGCCGGGGGCCGGCAGGTACCCGGGTCTGGCGGAGCAGAAATGCGGCCGGACGAATCACCGCGCCAGCCCGCCCGCTGACCGGGGCCCTCGTGCGCCGCGCCGGTGCGACCGCCGCTGACGCCTCTGCGCGACCGCCACGGCGGTAATCGCGCCGGTCTGCGCCGGGAGCCCGCGTGTCGGAACGACGCGGACTCCCGGGCGGGTCGGCCGAGCGCCGGGTCGCACGCGACGCGACGCTCTCGGCTCTAGCGCCGTCCCTCCTGCTCCACCGCCTCCTCGAGATCGTCGAGGGTGGCGGTGCCGGGGCCGTGCAGCGGCACGATGGTGTTGATGCGCAGGTTCTTCTCCTCGATGTTCTCGAGCAGGGCGGCCGCGAACGGGGCCGCCGCCGCCCCCGGCGAGAAGGCGTCCACCTCGAACAGGATCCGCTCCCGCGCCGCCGGCAGGTACGCCATCACGATGCCGTCGCTGTGCTGGTCGCCCACGATGCGGGAGATCTCCAGGGTGCGGCGCCCGCTGCTCAGCTCGTAGGTGTCGTCGCCGTTCACCGTCTCGATCGTGAGCGGCTGCGGGTTCCGGGCCAGCGCGTCCTGCTCGATGGTGTGCTGCCGGGCCACGATGTCCTCGAAGAACCCCGCGTTGATCTCGTGGGTGATCACCGTCAGCCCCTCGGAGACGGCGGCGCGAATGCCCATGGCATGGTCGAAGTGGTGATGCGTGTTCACCACGTACTGCAGCGGCGTGTCCGGCACCAGCCCGCGGGCGTGCTCGATGACGGCCAGGGTGCGGGCCTCGCTCTGCGGGGCCTCGATGAGGGCGAGGAAGTCGTCGAACTCCACGAGGGCGCTGTGGTGCGAGCCGCCCGTCAGGTGCCAGACCCCGTTGGCCACCTCCTCCGACTCGACCACCACCTCGTCCGCCGGGGGCGGGGCGGCGGAGACCGCCAGGTTGCCGACCGCGCCCTGGGTGTCGGTGGTCACCCGGTACTCGGCGATCGTGTACTGGTCGAGGTTGATGGTGTACTGCCGGGGCAGCGTCAGCCGCGCCTGGAACCCGCCCAGTCCGCCGGCCTCGGCATAGTCCTCGAAGATCGTCTCGTAGGTGACGTCACCCAGCATGGGGTGGTAGCGGGAGGAGACGACCCGGCTGGGGTGCAGGGTGTCCGCGTCGACGTGGAGGGTGAACTGGGCGCCGTTGGCGGCCGCGATGTCGACGACGTGGTCCCCGCCCTCGTCGCGCAGGTTGCTGGCGGTCGAGGTCTCGTCGAGCCCGAGCAGGATGATGCCGAGGGGGTTGTGGTACATCTCGGCCCAGCGCTGCGACGCCACCCGGTCGGACGCCTGCACCATCCCGTCGTCTCCCTCGTCGTAGGCGACGTCGCCGTCGAGGCCGAAGGTCTGGCGCACCCCGAAGAGGGGGCTGCCGGTGAAGAACGTCGTGGTGCGGTCCTGGCGCAACTGCCACCGCTGGTTGGCGAAGTCGATGGCCAGGCGATAGTTCTCGATCTCGTAGTACGGCAGATCGGCCCGCGGGGTCTGGTTCTGGCCGAGGCGGTACGTCCGTCCCGACCCCTCGAGGACGACGCCGGTCGTCTCGCTCACGGCGCGGAGGCTCCCCATCGCCTCCGCCGCTTCCTCGAGCAACCCCAGCTCGGGCGTTGCCGGCCCGCAGCCGACCAACAGGACGGACGATGCGATCAGAAGGTATTTCCACCTCTTCATGAGTCCGCACTCCTTTCGCCCACGAACGTGAAGACCACGAACGGCCCGACCGAAGGCGCACGGACCCGCAACGGACTTCCGGCGCAACGGGGTCGAATACGCCTGCCGCAGGGAACACTACCCGACAGGGGGGCATTCTGTCGCAAACCCGGCAGGGGCGCAACCGCGAGACCGTCGTGGGGGCGTCGCCCGGCGCGGCAGGGACGCCCCCCGGGGCCGAAAACCGGGGGAACCGGGGGGCGCCCGTGCGTCAGTGTCGACGGGATGACCGCGGCCGCGAGGTCCGGCCGGCGGCGGCCGGCCGCGGGTGGTCGGAAGGCCGGATGACGCGGCCGCGTAGCCCCCGGCAGGCGCCCCGCCGCCGGGGCCGGACCGGCCGCTACAGCAGCCCGAGCTGCAGCTTGGCCGCGTCGGACATCTTGTTCATGTCCCACTGCGGCTCCCAGACGACGTCGACCCAGGCGTCGCTGACCCCCGGCACGGCCTTGGCCTTGGCCTTCACCTCTCCCGGCAGCGTCTGGGCGGCGGGGCACGCCGGCGAGGTCAGGGTCATGCGGACGCCGACGAGGCCGTCGGCGTTCACGTCGACGTCGTAGATGAGCCCCAGCTCGTAGATGTTGACGGGGATCTCGGGGTCGTAGACGGTCGACAGCGCCTCGATGAGCTTCGGCTTGAGCTCGAGCGTCTTCAGGGGGTCGGGCTCGATGGGGTCGTGGGCGGCGGCCGGCGGCGGCGCCGGCGGCTCGCTGGGCAGAATCGGCCGGGGCGGCTCGGGGCCTGGAGCGCTCGCCGTCGCCGGCGCGGCCGACGACGGTGCCGGCGGCTCGCCCGGCAGGACCGGCCGGGGCGGCTCGGGCCCCGGAGCGCTCGCCGTCGCCGGCGCGGCCGGCGGGGCCGGACCGGCAGCGGCCGGCGGGGTCGCCTGGGCCGGTCCTGCAACGGACGCGGGGTCGTCGCCCTGGGCCGACGCCTTGAAGTTGAAGATTCCCACTGGCGATGCCTCCCCTTGCCCGCCCATCGTCGCCCTCGGCTGCGCTGGGCGCCCAACCGACCCTCCAGGCTTCCACGCCATGCCGCGGCGCAGACTCCTGGCCCGGAATGCGGATCGTCACCGAGACGAATCGCGGCTACTCCGTCGAGACGACCTCGTGGAGGTCGTCCACCGCCGCCCGCAGGGTGTGCCACGCCAGGATCGCACACTTGACGCGGGCGGGATAGTCGCGGACCCCGGCGAACACCGCCAGCTTCCCCAGGTCGACGCCGTCAGCCGGCGCCGTCTGGTCGGTCACCAGCCGGTGAAACCGGTCGAAGATCACGCGCAGCTCGTCGAGGGTCCGCCCCTTGACGCACTCCGTCATGAGCGACGCCGACGCCTTCGAGATGGCGCAGCCGGACCCCTCGAAGCGCAGGTCGGCCACCCGGTCGCCGGCGAGCTTGAGGGTGATCGAGAGCTTGTCCCCGCAGAGGGGGTTGTGGCCGTCGGCGTGGAGGTCGGCGTCCTCGAGCCGCCCGAAGTTGCGCGGGCTGCGGTTGTGGTCGAGGATGACCTCCTGGTACAGGTCCCGCAGATCGGACATCTCGTCTCCGTCTCCCGCCTCGCCCGGCTAACCGAACAGCTCCCTCACCCGGGCGAGCGCCGCCACCAGTTGATCGACCTCCCCGGTCGTGTTGTACATGGCGAGCGAGGCCCGGGCGGTGGCGGGGACCCCGAGGCGGTCCATCACCGGCTGGGTGCAGTGGTGGCCGGTGCGAATCGCGACCCCCTCGGCGTCCACGATGGTCCCGATGTCGTGGGGGTGCGCCCCCTCGATCACGAACGACAGGATGCTCGCCTTGTCGGCGGCGGTCCCGACGAGGCGCAGCCCCGGCACCGTCGACAGCGCCTCGGTCGCGTAGGCGAGGAGGCGCCGCTCGTGGGCCGTGATGGCGTCGAACCCGACCCCGGTGATGAAGTCCAGCGCCGCCCCGAGCCCGATCGCGCCCGCGATGTGCGGGGTGCCCGCCTCGAACCGGTGCGGCAGCTCGTTGTAGGTCGTCTTCTCGAACGTCACCGAGCTGATCATGTCGCCGCCCCCCTGGTAGGGCGGCATCGCCTCGAGCAGGGGGCGGCGCCCGTAGAGGGCGCCGATGCCGGTCGGGCCGTACAGCTTGTGCCCGGTGACGACGTAGAAGTCGCAGCCGATGGCCTGCACGTCGACGGGCATGTGGTACGCGGCCTGGGCCCCGTCGACGAGCACCGGGATGCCCTGCCGGTGGGCCAGCTCGACCACCCGCCGGACGGGGTTGACGGTGCCCAGCGAGTTCGACATGTGCACGATGGACACGAGCCGGGTCCTCGGCCCCAGCAGCGCCGCGAGCTCGTCGACGAGCAGCTCTCCCGCGTCGGAGAACGGCGCCACCCGCAGCCGCGCGCCCTTCTCCTCGCACACGAGCTGCCACGGCACGATGTTGGAGTGGTGCTCCATGCCCGAGATCACCACCTCGTCGCCCGGGCCGAGGCGGCTGCGGCCGAACGTCTGCGCGACGAGGTTGATGCCCTCGGTGGCGTTGCGGGTGAAGACGATCTCGGCCGGCTCGGCCGCGTTCAGGAAGGCCGCCACCTTGCCGCGGGCGCCTTCGTAGGCCTCGGTCGCCTCCTGGCTCAGCGCGTAGACGCCGCGGTGGATGTTGGCGTTGCCGGCCGCGTAGTACCGGGCCAGGGTGTCGAGCACCGCTTGCGGCTTCTGGGTGGTCGCGGCGTTGTCCAGGTAGGCGAGGGGCTTGCCGCCGACGGTCTGCGCCAGCAGCGGGAACTGCCCGCGGATCCGGGCCACGTCCAGCACGGCAGGCTCCGATGCGGTCACGCTGGTCATCGACACCCTCCGGCCGGGGTCCGGCCGGCGATGCATCCCGCGCGGCTCATGCGGTCTCGTCGCGTCCCGCCCCGCGCGGCCGCCCTGCCGTCCGCCGGCGATATCGGCTCCTCGCCGGCGCTCTCCGGGCGCGGTGCGATGCGGGGCTCCACCACGGGCCTCCAGGCCGCCATCACCCGCTCCCGTTCATCGGAAGCCGTTCCAGCAGCAACGCGTCGAGCTGGCGGCGAATCGCCTCGACCTTGATGTGGCCGAGCAGGTCGGCCGCGAACGCGTGGATCAGGAGCTGGCGGGCCTGCGCCTCCGACAGGGCGCGCGACCGCAGGTAGAACATGGCGTCCGCGTCGAGCTGGCCGACGGTGGCCCCGTGGGTGCACTTCACGTCGTCGGCGAAGATCTCGAGCTGCGGCTTGGTCGTGATCTGCGCGTCCTCCGACAGCAGCAGCGCCTTGTTCGACTGCTTGGCGTCGGTCTTCTGGGCGTCGAGGCGGACGATGATCTTGCCGTTGAAGACGGCGCGGCTCCGGCCGTCGAGAATCCCCTTGTACAGCTCGTGGCTGTCGCAGTGGGGCATGGCGTGGTCGATGGTCGTCTGGTTGTCGACCAACTGGCGGCCGTTGGCCAGGTACAGCCCGTTCAGGGTGCACTCGCCCCCCTCGCCCCCGAGGACGACCCCCGCCTCGTTCCGCACGATGGCCCCGCCCGCGGTGATCGTGTGGGACGAGAAGTTGCCGGCCCGGCCGATGCGGACCGCGAGGCTGCCCACGTGGTATGCGGCGGCGGCCTCGCGCACCACCGTGTAGTGGTCCACGACCGCGTTCTCGGCAACCGAGACCTCGGTCACCGCGTTGCTCAGGTACGGAACGTCGCCGGCCCCCGCGTGGCTCTCGACCACCCGCAACTCGCTGCTGGCCCCCGCCACGACGAGCACCCGCGGCTGGCTGAGCACCGGGGCCGCGTCGCTCGACGACGCGAAGAGCAGGTGGACGGGACGGTCGACCACCACGCCGCCGTCGATCTCGATGACCGCGCCGTCGGCGAGGAAGGCGGTGTTGAGGGCGGTGAACGCGTGCCTCTCGAAGCGCGCGAGGCGGCCGAGGTGCGGGGCGAGGGCGTCGAGGCCCCCCGCCTCGGCATCGGCCATCGCGGCGAGGCTGCGCACCCGGACCCCCGGGGGCAGGCCGGACGCATCCGACAGCTCCGGCGCGAAGCGTCCGTTCACGAACACCAGCTCGGGGCCGCCCGACCCCGGCGGACGCAGCGCGTCGACGACCTCGCGGCCCGACCCGGCCGCGGCCCCCGCCGCCTGGAACGGCGTGTCGACGATGGGGGCGATGTTGGTGAAGCGCCACTCCTCGAGCCGGGTGGTGGGGAACCCGAGCCGGTCGAAGCAGCGGAACGCGTCGTCGCGCAGCGACCCCAGCGGGCCGGCGGACGGGGCCGTCCCCTTCAGGGCCGCGAACTGCGCGGCGTAGCTGTCGGCGCCGATGGCGATCTGCGGCATGAGACGTTCCGTATCGCGGGGACCCGCTACGCGGTGGAAGTTTCGCGCAGCGGAACTTCAGACGCGACCGCGGGTCGCGCGGGCTCGGCGTCGAGCCAGCCGTAGCCCTTCTCCTCGAGCTCGAGCGCGAGCTCCTTGCCGCCCGACTTCACGATCCGCCCCCGGGCCAGCACGTGCACGAAGTCGGGGACGATGTAGTGCAGCAGGCGCTGGTAGTGGGTCACCACGACCATCGAACGCTCGGGGCTCCGCATGGCGTTGACCCCGCCGGCGACGGTCTTCAGGGCGTCGATGTCGAGCCCCGAGTCGGTCTCGTCGAGAACGGCGAGGGTCGGCTCGAGCACCGCGAGCTGGAAGATCTCGTTCCGCTTCTTCTCGCCCCCCGAGAAGCCGTCGTTGACGGGCCGGTTCAGCAGGGCGTCGTCCATGTCGAGCAGCGACATGCGCTTCCGGACCAGGGTCATGAAGTCCATCGCGTCGAGCTCGGGCTGCCCCCGGTGCTTCCGCACCTCGTTCAGGGCCGCCTTGAGGAGGTAGGCGTTGTTGACGCCGGGAATCTCGACGGGATACTGGAACGCCAGGAAGAGGCCCTCGCGCGCCCGCTCCTCGGGCTCGAGCTCCAGCAGATCCTGCCCCTTGAACGTCGCCGACCCGCCGGTGACCTCGATGCCGTCCCGGCCGGCCAGCGCCCCCGCCAGGGTGCTCTTGCCGGAGCCGTTCGGCCCCATGATGGCGTGAACCTCGCCGGGGGCCACCGTCAGGTCGATCCCGTTCAGGATCTGCCGGTCCCCGGCCTTCGCCTGCAGATTGCGAATCTCGAGCATCGATTCCCCGTCCAGTCCCTTTCCGGCCCCGTCTGTCCGGCGACCGCGCGGTCGCGCCGCGGCATCCGCCGGGCGCGCAACCAATCCTCCGGGCGGCCGCCGCCGATCCACGGCGCAGACTGCTATCCGACGCTGCCCTCCAGGCTGACGCTCAGCAGCTTCTGGGCCTCGACCGCGAACTCCATCGGCAGCTCGCGGAAGACCTCCTTGCAGAACCCGTTGACGATCAGGTTGACCGCGTCCTCGGTCGACAGCCCGCGCTGCCGGCAGTAGAAGATCTGGTCCTCGCCGATCTTCGACGTCGACGCCTCGTGCTCGACCTGCGACGAGGTGTTCTTCACCTCGAGATACGGGAAGGTGTGGGCGCCGCACCGGTCGCCGATGAGCAGCGAGTCGCACTGCGAGTAGTTGCGGGCGCCGCGCGCCCCCTTGCCGATGCGCACGAGGCCGCGGTAGGTGTTCTGGCCGTGCCCGGCCGAGATGCCCTTCGACACGATGGTGCTGCGGGTGTTCCGGCCCAGGTGCACCATCTTCGTCCCGGTGTCCGCCTGCTGGCGGTTGTTGGTCACCGCGACCGAGTAGAACTCGCCGACCGAGTTGTCGCCCTGCAGGATGCAGCTCGGGTACTTCCACGTGATGGCCGAGCCGGTCTCGACCTGGGTCCACGTGACCTTGGCGTTGGCGAGGGCCTTGCCCCGCTTCGTCACGAAGTTGTAGATGCCGCCCTTGCCGTCCTTGTCGCCGGGGTACCAGTTCTGCACCGTCGAGTACTTGATGGTGGCGTCGTCGAGGGCCACGAGCTCGACCACCGCCGCGTGGAGCTGGTTCTCGTCGCGCTGGGGGGCGGTGCAGCCCTCGAGGTAGCTCACCTCGGCGCCCTCGTCGGCCACGAGCAGGGTCCGCTCGAACTGCCCGGTGTTCGCGGCGTTGATGCGGAAGTACGTCGACAGCTCCATCGGGCACTTCACGCCCTTCGGGATGTACGCGAACGACCCGTCGCTGAACACCGCCGAGTTGAGGGCGGCGAAGAAGTTGTCGGTGTGGGGCACGACCGAGCCGAGGTACCGGCGGACGAGCTCGGGGTGGTCGCGCACCGCCTCGGAGAACGAGCAGAAGATGATGCCGAGGTCGGCCAGCGTGTCCTTGAACGTGGTGGCGACCGAGACGCTGTCGAAGACGGCGTCGACGGCGACGCCGGACAGGCGCTTCTGCTCGTCGAGCGAGATGCCCAGCTTGTCGAAGGTGGCCCGGATCTCGGGGTCGACCTCGTCGAGGCTCTCGAGCTGCGGCTTCTTCTTCGGCGCCGCGTAGTAGCTGATGGCCTGGTAGTCGACGGGCGGGTAGCGCACGTTGTGCCACGTCGGCTCGGTCATCTTCGACCAGATGCGGAAGGCGTCGAGGCGCCAGTCGAGCAGCCACCTCGGCTCGCCCTTCTTGGCCGAGATCAGCTCGATGACCTCCTCGTTCAGGCCGACGGGGATCGAGTCGGTCTCGACGTCGGTGGTGAAACCGTACTTGTATTCCTGCTTCGCAAGCTCTTCGACGGTCTGGATCGCGGTGCTCATGACGCTCTCCCGGCCCGGCTAAGGGCGACCGGCAACCCCGCATGGGATTGCCGACCAAAACGGTCGTATATCAACATATCACGGGGCGCGGTCGGCCGACAACGCCGGCGGGCGCCTCGCTCGCCGGGCCGGAGAGGGTCTGCCGGCGGCCCGCTCGCCTCCCGGCCGGCCGGAGCCGGCTCGGGGCGAGGCCGACGACGACCGCGACGGCGTCGATGACGTCGTTCACCGGAGAGCGTCGGCCGGCAGCCCGCTCACCTCTCGGCCGGCCGGAGCCGGCTGACGGCGAGGCCGACCACGACGACCGCGACGGTGCCGATGACGTTGTTCCAGAGGAAGGACACGTCGACCGCGCTCTCGACCAGGGCCACCGACGCCATGCCCGCGAAGAGGCCGACGAAGGCGCCGTCGGCGGTGGCCCGGCGGAACCCGACCGCGAGCACGAACACCCCCAGGAGCGACCCGTAGAAGTACGAGCCGACCTGGTTGACGACCTCGATCAGCGACCCCAGGTTGGCCGCGAACACCGCGAAGACCGTGGCCACCACGCCCCACAGGGCGGTCGCGACCTTCGACACCCGCAGGTAGTGGCGGTCCGTCGCCCCGGCGTTCAGGTACCGCCGGTAGAAGTCGATGACGCTGGTCGTCGACAGCGCGGCCAGCTCGGCCGCCGCGCTCGACATCGCGGCCGCGAAGATGGCCGCGATGAGCAGGCCCACCAGCCCCACCGGCAGGTGGGTGACGATGAACGTGGGGAACACGTAGTTGACGTCGGAGTAGGCCTCGCCGGTGGCCTCCTCCACCAGACCCGCGGCCCGGCCGCGGACCTCCCCCATCCGCGCCTGGCTGGCCGCGAACGCCGCGCGGGTCTCGGCCACGGCCGGCCCGCCGGCCCGCCGCGCCGCGAGCATCTCGTCCGCGGCGGTGCGGCGCTCCTCGAACGCCTCGGCGAACTCCGCCTCCAGCCCCGCGTACTCCGCCGCCCGGCCGCCGGCGCGCGCCGCCGCGTCCTGCACGGGGTGGAAGAGCATCGGCGCGGGGTTGAACAGGTGGAACACGAACACCAGCACGCCGGTCAGCAGGATCAGCGCCTGCAGGGGGATCTTCCAGTACGCGCTCATCAGCAGCGACCGGCGGGCGGCGTCGACCGAGTCGGCGGTCAGGTGGCGCTGTACCTGGCTCTGGTCGCAGCCGAAGTAGCCGAGCATGAGGAAGAGCCCGCCCAGCAGGCCCGACCAGAACGTGTAGGTCTCGCCCGGGTCCGCGGAGAAGTCGATGGCGGTGAGCCGCTCCGCCGCCCCGGCCAGGTGCATCGCGTCGCCGAGGCCGACTTCCCCGGGCAGCCCGAGGACGAGGGCCGCGACCACCGCGAGGAGGCCGCCCACGATGATGACCATCTGCTTGACGTCGGCCCACGCGACCGCCTGCACGCCGCCCAGCATCGTGTAGCAGGTCGTCGGCACCCCGATGGCGAGGGCGGTGAGGGTGAGGTTCCACCCCAGCACCACCGACAGCACCACCGCGGGGGCGGAGATGATCACGCCCACCCCCAGCCCCCGCGACACGAGGAAGATCAGGCTCGTCAGGGCCCGGGTCTTCCGGTCGAACCGGCGCTCGAGGTACTCGTAGGCGGTGAAGACGCGGGCCCGGTAGAGGAACGGGACGAGGGTCACCGACAGGATGATCATCGCCAGCGGCAGGCCGAAGTACATCTGCACCAGCCGCAGGCCGTCGGCGTAGCCCTGCCCGGTGGTGCCGACGAGGGTGATGGCGCTCATCTGGGTGGCCATCACCGACAGCCCGACCGCCCACCACGGCAGCGACCGGCCGGCGAGGAAGTACCCCTCGACCGCGTCGGTCCCCCGGGAGCGCTTCACGCCGTCGTACAGGACCCAGGCGAGGTAGCCGACGATGATGATCCAGTCGATGGGATGCATGGAAAGGCGCCGAATCCCGCGGCGCGGGCTCTAGCCCGAGAAGTGCCGCGAGAAGATCCACAACGCCGCGAGCACGAGCGCCTCGACGACCAGCACGGCGGCGTAGGTGGCGGCGAAGGGCTGTTCCCCACGGGTGTCGAGCACGCGCGGGACGTCGTCTGGCTGCTCGGTCATGGCCGTCGGCCACAGAGTATACCCGCCGGCGCGGCGGCGGCGCCGCGGAAGCGCCGCGGCGGGCAGGGTTGCGCGGGGGAGTCGGCGCCGATAGAATTGCGGACGACAGACGTTTGTGAATCGATGCACGTGGGCGGGCTCTCGCCGGCCCGGCCTCGCCAAAGCTGTCGCCGAGTGCTGAATCGAGACGGGAATCGCGACGCCGCCCGCCCCCTTCGCGGGTCCGCGGGCGCCGGCGCCGGTCACGTCGCTGCCTCACGCCCGACCCGCGCCGCCGGCCGCGGCGGTGACCGGATCGCAGGCAGGTCCAGAAAGGAGTCACGACGTTGGAGAACGTGACCACCGCCGAACATGTCTCGCAAGCCGCGCACGCCGAGCATGCCCACGACGAGCACGAGCTGAGCTTCCTCCGCGCGTACGTCTTCTCGGTCGACCACAAGGTGATCGGCATCCAGTATGCGATCACCGCCATGCTCTTCCTGCTGTTCGGCTTCTCGCTGATGATGGTGATGCGGTGGCAGCTCGCCTACCCGGGCGCGCCCATCCCGTTCATCGGCAACTTCCTCGGGCAGGCGAACGCGCCGGGCGGCATCATGCTGCCCGAGTTCTACAACCAGCTCGGGGCCATGCACGGCACCATCATGGTGTTCATGGGGGTCGTCCCCCTCGCCGTCGGCGGCTTCGGCAACTACGTGCTGCCGCTGCAGATCGGCGCCCCCGACATGGCGTTCCCGCGGCTGAACATGGCCAGCTACTGGGCGTTCTTCCTGGGCGGCGTGGTCATGTTCGCCAGCTTCTTCGTGCCGGGCGGGGCCGCCAACTCCGGGTGGACGTCCTACGCCCCGCTGTCGGTCATCGCCCTCGAGGGGCAGACCTGGTGGCTCGTCGGGATGATTTTTCTGATCACCTCGTCGCTGCTGGGCTCGATCAACTTCATCGTCACCACGTTCCAGCTCCGGGCCCCCGGGCTGAGCTTCACGCGCCTGCCGTTCTTCGTGTGGGCGCAGCTCGTCACGTCGTTCCTGCTCCTGCTGGCGTTCCCGCCCCTCGAGGTCGCGGGCATCCTGCAGCTCATGGACCGGGTGGCCGAGACCAGCTTCTTCATGCCGAGCGGGCTCGTCACCACCGAGGGCCCCCTCGACATCAGCGGCGGCGGCAGCCCGCTGCTCTGGCAGCACCTGTTCTGGTTCCTGGCCCACCCCGAGGTCTACGTCCTGATCCTGCCGGCGATGGGCATCGTGGCCGAGATTCTCGCCAACAACACCCGGAAGCCGCTGTGGGGCTACCGCGTGCTGGTGGCGTCGGTCATCTTCCTCGGCTTCATGTCGTTCATCGTGTGGGCGCACCACATGTTCCTGACCGGCATGGGGACCACGATGAGCGCCTTCTTCCAGACCACGACGATGATCATCTCGGTGCCGTCGGTGGTCATCCTGTCGGCGTTCTTCATCACGCTCTACGGCGGGTCCATCCGCTACAACGTGCCGATGCTGTTCGCCCTGGCGTTCCTGCCGATGTTCGGCATCGGGGGGCTGACGGGGCTGCCGCTGGGCCTCTCCGCCCCCGACCTGCACCTGCACGACACCTACTACGTGATCGGCCACTTCCACTACGTGGTGGCCCCCGGCACCATCTTCGCGCTGTTCGCGGGCCTCTACTACTGGTACCCGAAGGCGACGGGCCGGGTGATGAACGAGGTGCTCGGCAAGATCCACTTCTGGGGCTCGTTGATCTCGATCAACGTGGTGTTCATGCCGATGTTCATCACCGGCCTCGTCGGGGTGAACCGGCGGCTCTACGACGGCGGCATGCAGTACGCGCACGCCCAGGAGGTCATGGAGTGGAACGCCGTGATGTCGTACGGCGCCTGGGCCCTCGGGTTCTTCCAGATCTTCTTCATCGTCAACTTCTTCTGGAGCATCCGGAACGGGAAGAAGGTCGACGACAACCCGTGGCAGGCGACCACCCTCGAGTGGCAGGCCCCGTCGCCGCCGCCGCACGGCAACTTCACCTCGCCGCCCGAGGCGCACCGGGGACCCTACGAGTACAGCGCGCCCGGCGCCCCGAAGGACTACTCCATGCAGGGACAGGCGACCGCCTGACGCGCCCGCGAAGCTGCAGAAGGTAACCAGGATGGACATTCCGTACACCGTAGCCGAACGGCCGGACACCGGCTTGAACAACGTCAAGCTCGGGATCTGGCTCTTCCTGGCCTCCGAGGTGATGCTGTTCGGCGGGCTCTTCTCGACCTACGTCATCCTGCGGGTGGGCGGCGTCGACTGGCCGGTGGGGGCCGAGTACCTGAACATCCCGATCGGGGCGTTCAACACCGCGGTGCTCATCGGGTCCAGCGTGACGATGGTCATGTGCTTCGCGTCGCTGAAGCTCGGCGACTTCGCCAAGTACAAGACGTACATGGGCGTGACCATCCTCCTCGCCCTCACCTTTCTCGTCGTGAAGGGCTACGAGTACTACGAGAAGGTGTCGCACGACCATCTGCCCTCGCACAGCACGTTCCTCGCCATCTACTGGACGATGACGGCGCTGCACGGGCTGCACATCGTGGGCGGCGTCGCCGTGAACGGCTACTTCTGGGGCCCCGGCAGCCGGATGTGGCACGAGAAGCGGGAGATGTTCGAGAACCGGATAGAGGCGGCCGGCCTCTACTGGCACTTCGTCGACCTCGTCTGGATCTTCCTGTTCCCGGTGCTCTACCTGCTGTAGGCATCTGCGCCGTGGAACGGCGCCGGTTCCTGGAAGGTCCGCCAGGCGGAGCCGAAGGCGGCGATTGGCGGGCCAGGGCGGATGACGGGCAACCGGAGCCGGCGGACGTCGCCGGCCCGATCGCCCCGGGCGGGCTCCCGGACACTGCGGAGGCGTCATGAGCGGAAGCGCTGAAGAAACCAAGAAGCACATCGACATCTACATGAAGGTCGCCGGCGCGCTGGCGGTCCTCACGGTGGTGACCGTCCTGGCGTCGTACATCGACGTGGCGGTGCCCCTGGCGATCGTCATCGCCCTCATCATCGCCACCGCGAAGGGGTCGCTGGTGGTGAGCTACTTCATGCACCTGATCGACGAGCGGAGCCGGGCCCTCATCATCACGCTGGCCCTGACCGTGGCCTTCTGGCTGGTCCTCATGCTCGTTCCGATCCTGACCGTCTCGGACACCTACGGGGTCCACAAGCCGCTGCCCAACGCGAACGCGGCGCACGCGGAGGACGAGGCGCACTGATGTCGCTGCGCGCCTTCCACGTCCTCTTCATCGTGGCGTCCATCGGGCTCGCGCTGATGATGGCGGTGTGGGGCGGCGTGACGTGGGGGACGGCCCGCGGCACCGGCTGGCATCTCGTCACCGCGGTCGGGTCGCTGGCGACGGCGGGGCTGCTGTCGGCCTACGCGGTACGGTTCGTTCGGAAGACGCGCGAGATCGGGCTGAGGTGAACCCGAAACAGATGCGAGGGCTGAGATGCTGGGATCATCGCGACACGTTCTGCGGACGCTGGCGGTGGCGGCGGGACTGGTGCTGGCCGCGCCGCAGGCAGGATGGGCCTGCCAGGTCTGCTTCGGCGACCCGAACTCGGCGATGTCGATTGGCGCGAGCTGGGGCATTCTCGTGATGATCTGCATCACCGCGGGCGTGCTGGGCTGCTTCGCCCGCTTTTTTCTCTACCTCTTGAAGCGATCGAGGATGGCGATCGGCGAGCGCGTCGACCTGTCGCCGTCGTCGCAGGCCAGGAGCCACTCGTAACCCCGCGGCGGCGTTCGCCGCGCGGCTCCGCGAGGGGCCAGACACCCGCACCGGCGGAACGACGCGGGCCACGGTGAGGTTGGTTGGGCGGAAGGCGGAGACCGTGGCGCGACCTCGACGTTCGCGCTCGTCACCGTTTTCCGAGCTGGGAGCTTATCGATGCAGGAATTTCTCGGACTGCCGCTGCAGGCTTCGGCGCACGCCGCGGAGATCGACCGGATCATCGTCATCGTCCACTGGCTCATGGCGGTGCTGTTCGTGGGCTGGGGGATCTTCTTCGTCTACACCCTGATCCGCTTCCGCGCGTCCGCGAACCCGAAGGCGGACTACACCGGCGTGACGAGCCACACGTCGACCCGCCTCGAGATCGGCGTGGCCGTCGTCGAGGCCATCATCCTCATCTTCTTCGCGATTCCCGCGTGGACGGTGCGCGTCAACGCGTTCCCGCCCGAGGATGGGGCGACGGTGGTGCACGTCGTGGCGAAGCAGTTCGAGTGGCACTCGATCTATCCCGGCCCCGACGGCATGTTCGGGCGCCGCGACGCCAGCCTCATCACGCCGACCAACGCGACCGGCCTCGACCGGAGCGACCCCGCCGGGGCCGACGACGTCGCCACCATCAACCAGCTCAACCTGCCGGTCGACGAGCCCGTCATCGTGTACCTGTCGAGCCTCGACGTCATCCACAGCTTCGCGATTCCGCAGATGCGGGTGAAGCAGGACGCGATACCGGGCATGGAGATCCCGGTGTGGTGGGTGCCGACGGTGGCCGGCGACTACGAGGTCAACTGCTCGCAGCTCTGCGGCCTCGGCCACTACCGGATGCGCGGCTTCGTCACCGTTCAGAGCCGCGCCGAGTTCGACGACTTCCTCGCCACCGAGGGCGCCCGCATCGCCGCGGCGGCCGACTGAACCTCGCACGAGCGGGACCGGCCTCCGCGCCGGACCCGCTCGCCCGTCGGTTCACTGCGCCCGGTTCAGCTCGTCCCGCACGATCTCCTCGAACACCTCGTACGGCGCCGCTCCCATCACCGCGCGGCCGTTGATGAAGATGGTGGGCGTCGACTGCACGCCGAGCGACTCGCCGTACCGCAGGTCGGCGCTGACCTGATCGGCGAAGCGGCCGCTGTCGAGGCAGGCGTCGAACGCCGCCTGATCGAGGCCCAGCTCACCGGCGTGGCGCTTCAGGTCGTCCACCTCGAGG
This sequence comes from Vicinamibacterales bacterium, assembly GCA_965261285.1. GTDB lineage: Bacteria > Acidobacteriota > Vicinamibacteria > Vicinamibacterales > UBA8438 > JAJEEA01. The sequence goes on from OZ253457.1 coordinate 5,182,178, forward strand.
TCGTCCTGCTCCGAGAACATCACGTCGTGCAGCTCCCAGAACCTCCCCTGCACGTTGGCGCAGAGGCCGGCCTCGGCCGCCTTGAACGCCTGGGCGTGGTTGGGCAGCGGGAAGTCCTTGAAGACGAGGCGGACGTCGTCGCCGTACTCCGCCTTCAGGCGGTCGAGGGTGGCGGTCAGCCGCTGGCAGAACGGGCACTGGAAGTCGGAGAACTCCACGATCTCGACCGGCGCGCCGGCGGGGCCGAGGACGGGGTCGCCCTCCACGACCTCGACGGGGGTGCGGGGCGGCTCGAGCTCCACCCGGATGTCGTCGGCGGCCCCGGCCCGCAGCTCGGCCATGTACGCGTGCAGGGCCTGCATGGGCCGCTGCTGGGCGAGGAACGTCCGGATCTGCGGCGCCATCTGCTCCTCGGTCATGGTGGGGAAGGCGCGCCGGTTCTGCTCGTAGACGCGGGTGACGTCCTCGTCGGTGACCGGCAGGGTCCTCGCCGGCAGCTCCTGCGCGAGCAGCTCGTCGCGCGACGTGCCGCGGGCGATGGCCTCGCGCTCGATGAGGATCTCGCCGATGACGATGTCGAGGGTGCGCTTGCGGGTCTCGTACAGCTCCTGCAGCATGCGCATCCGCGAGGGCGCGTCGTTGCTGCGCCACGCCTCGTCGAGCTCGGCCATGGTGACCGCCCGGTCGCCGACGCGCCCCACCACCTCGTCGTCGGACTGCGCGAGGGTCGGCGCGCCGCAGGCCGCGGACACCGCGAGGACGGCGCCGAGAACGCAAAGCCGCTGGAACATGGGAAGATGCCTTTCGTGATGACCGCAAGTCCGCGGTGGGCCCCGCCTTCGACCCGCGAGGACAGTCGGTGTTGCGTAGAGGGCGGCCGGCGACTCTACCCGGTACGGTTGCCGGCCTGTTCGGAACGAGCAAGCCACTCTATCATGAGCCCTGGATCCAACCGCGTCCGCACCCGGCCTCCACGCGCCGCCGGTCGTGACCCGGCCGGCCCGCCTCTCGTCACCGACGACGTCTCGGCCTTCCTCGACGACGCGGCGCACTACCCCGGCGGCCATGCGCCGGCGGCGGCGTTCCCCCGCGACGAGGCCGAGACCGCCGCACTCGTCCGCGGCGCCGACCGCGTCCTGCCGGTCGGCGCCCAGTCGTCGTTGACGGGCGGGGCGACCCCCATGGGCGAGCTGGTGCTGAGCACGTCGAGGATGAACGCGGTCGGGGATCCGGAGAACGACCGGATCACCGTGCAGCCGGGCGTCGCCCTGACCAACCTGCGCGAGGTCCTCGACGCGGCCGGCAAGGCGTACCCGCCGGTCCCCACGTTCGAGGGAGCGACCGTCGGGGGAGTGGTGTCGACGAACGCGGCGGGCGCCGCGACGTTCAAGCACGGCACGACGCGTGACTGGGTGCGCCGCCTGACGGTGGTGCTCGCCTCGGGCGACGTGCTCGACCTCGAGCGGGGGCAGGTGCGGGCGGCGGACGGCCGCTTCGTCATCGACGCGCCGCAGGGCGACATCGTGGTCCCCGCCCCGGACTATCGCCTGCCGCGCGTGCCCAAGTGCTCGGCCGGCTACCACGCCGCCCCCGACCTCGACCTCGTCGACCTGTTCGTGGGCTCGGAAGGCACCCTGGGGGTGGTGACCTCGGTGACCCTCGACGTCCTGCCCCGGCGGCCGGAGGTCTGCGTGGTCATGACGTTCCTCGAGGGCGAGGACCGGGCGACGGACCTGGCGGGCCGGCTCCGCGACGTCTCGATGGACACCCGCCGGCGGGCCGATCCGGCCGGGCTCGACGTCGCCGCCGTCGAGTACCTCGACCGGCGGTCGCTGGAGCTGGCCCGCGCCGCCGGCACCGGCCCGGGCTCCCGCGTATCGGTTCCGGCCACGGCGGGCGCGGCGCTCCTGCTCCAGATCGAGCTGCCGCCCGGCACCACCGCCGGCGAGGTCCACGAGCAGATCGGCCTCGCGGCCTCGGCGGCGGCGCCGGCCGGCCCCATCGTCCACCTCTGCCGCCTCCTCGAGGCCGAGGGCCTCCTCGACCACACCGAGCTCGCGGCCCCCGGAGAGACGGCCCGGGCGGCCGCGCTGCTCGCCCTGCGCGAGGCGGTGCCCGAGGCGGTGAACCGGCAGGTGGCTGTCGCCAGGCGCACCGTCGATGGCACAATCGAGAAGACCGCCGCCGACATGATCGTGCCCTTCCCGAAGCTCCCCGACTGCCTGCGCCTCTTCCGTACCGCCTTCGAGTCGCGCGGCCTCGACCACGCGGTGTGGGGGCACCTGTCCGACGCCAACCTGCACCCCAACGTCATTCCCCGCTCGGCCGACGACGTGCGGGCAGGGAAGGAAGCGATCCTCGAGTGCGGGCGCGAGGTCATCCGCCTCGGGGGCTGCCCCCTCGCCGAGCACGGGGTGGGCCGCAACTCGATCAAGCAGCAGTTGCTGCGCCTGCTCCACGGCGACGCCGGCATCGAGCGCATGCGGGCCGTCAAGCGCGCCCTCGACCCCGAGAACAAGCTGGCCCCTGGCGTGTTGTTCCCCGCTACGGCCGGCCCGGAGGCACCGGCATGAGCACCCTGTTCCTCGCGCACTGGCTGACCACCGCCGTCGCCCTCGGCGTGACCGCCTGGGTCCTCCCCGGCGTCCGGGTCGACGGGATCTTCTCGCTCGCCCTCGCCGGGCTCGTCCTCGGCTTCGTCAACGCCGTCGTGCGGCCTCTGCTGCTCCTCGTGACCCTGCCGTTCACGGTGCTCACCCTGGGCCTGTTCTACTTCGTCGTCAACGGCCTCGCGTTCGGCCTCGCCGCCTTCCTCGTTCCCGGGTTCAGCGTCGCGTCGTTCTTCTCGGCGGTGCTCGGGGCGTTCGCGGTGGGGCTGGTGTCGTGGTTCATCGGGTCGTTCACCGGCGCCCGACCCCCCACCCGAGGCTCGATGGTCGTCGACATCCGCCGCGGCCCCGACGGGCGCTGGGGCGCCTGATCGCACGTCGTGGCCTACCATCAAGGGGGAGCCGTGACCATGCGCGTGTCGGGCGATGTGGTTCCGCGGCGCCGGCGCAAAGCCGCCTACAATTCGACCCGGCGGAGCCGAAGCGCGTTGGCGATGACCGACAGCGAGCTCAGGGTCATCGCGGCACTGGCCCAGATGGGGCTGATGAGGAGGCCGACGACGGGGTAGAGCAGCCCGGCCGCGACCGGGACGCCGACGGTGTTGTAGACGAAGGCGAGGAACAGGTTCTGCCGGATGTTGCGCATGGTGGCGCGGCTCAGCCGGCGGGCCTGGGCGATGGCCCGGAGGTCGCCGCGCACGAGGGTGACGCCGGCGCTCTCCATCGCCACGTCGGTGCCCGTGCCCATGGCGATGCCCACCGCCGCCTCGGCCAGCGCCGGGGCGTCGTTGATGCCGTCGCCGGCCATCGCCACCACCCGGCCCGCCGCCTGACGCTCGGCCACGATGCGCCGCTTGTCGGCGGGGAGGACGCCGGCCACGACGTCGCCGATGCCGAGCCGGGCCGCCACCGCCCCGGCCGTGACCGGGTTGTCGCCGGTGACCATGACGAGGTCGAGCCCCTCCGCCCGCAACTGCCGCACCGCCTCCGGGGTCGTCGCCTTCACCGGGTCGGCCACCCCGATCAGCCCCGCGAGCGTGTTCCCGACCGCCACGAACACCACCGTCTGCCCCTCGCGGCGCAGCTCGTCGGCCCGGGCGGCGAGCGGCGCGGCGTCGGCGCCGGCCTCTGCGATCAGCTCTGGGGTGCCGAGGACGACCTCCCGCCCCTCGACCGTCCCCAGGACCCCGCGTCCGACCTCCGCCCGAAAGCCGGCGACGGGCGGCACGCCCAGGTCCCGGGCCTCGGCGGCCCGGACGATCGCCTCGGCCAGGGGGTGCTCGCTGCCGCGTTCCAGGGCCGCCGCCACCCGCAGCAGCTCGTTCTCGGCGACGCCGTCGGCGGAGAGCACCGCCGCCACCGCGGGGCGGCCCTCCGTGAGGGTGCCGGTCTTGTCGACGATGAGGGTGTCCACCCGCTCGAGGGTCTCGAGGGCCTCGGCGTTCCTGATGAGCACGCCGGCCCCCGCCCCCCGGCCGGTGCCCACCATGACCGCCATCGGGGTCGCGAGGCCGAGGGCGCACGGGCACGCGATCACCAGCACCGCGACGCTGCTGACGAGGGCGAGGGCGAGCCGCGGCTCCGGTCCCCAGACCGACCAGGCGGCGAAGGCCAGCGCCGCCACCGCCACCACCGCGGGGACGAAGACCGAGGCGACGCGGTCGGCGACACGCTGAATCGGGGCCCGGCTGCGCTGCGCCTCGCCGACCATCGCGACGATGCGGGCGAGCAGCGTCTCGCTCCCGACGCGCTCGGCCCGCACGAGCAGGGTGCCGGTGCCGTTCAGGGTCGCCCCGACGACGCGGGCGCCCGGCCCCTTCTCGACCGGCACCGGCTCGCCGGTCAGCATCGACTCGTCGACGGCGCTCGCCCCCTCGACGACGACCCCGTCGACCGGCACCCGCTCGCCGGGGCGCACCCGCAGGAGGTCGCCGGCCGCGACCGCGGCGAGGGGCACGTCCTCCTCCCGGCCCTCCGCCTCTCCGGGCCCGCCCGCGACGCGGCGCGCGGTGGCCGGGGCCAAGCCCAGCAGGGCCCGCAGGGCCGCCCCCGTCCGGCCGCGCGCCCGCAGCTCGAGGACCTGCCCCAGGAGCACAAGCGCCGTGATGACCACCGCCGTGTCGAAGTACGGCTCGACCCCGTCCGCCATCCGGAACCCCTCGGGGAACAGGCCCGGCGCGCCGGTGGCGGCGACGCTGTAGACGTAGGCCGCCCCCACGCCCAGCGCGATGAGGGTGAACATGTTGGGGCTGCGGTTGACGACCGACGCCCAGGCGCGGGCGAAGAACGGCCACCCCGCCCACCACACCACCGGGGTCGCGCACGCGAGCTGCAGCCAGTTCGACGCGGTGCGGTCGATCGCGGCGGTCACGCGCTCGCCGAGCAGCATCTCGCCCATCGCGAGGGCGAAGACGGGGAAGCCGACGAGGGCGGCCCACCGGAACCGGCGCGTCATGTCGTCGAGCTCGGGGTTGGCGGCGTCGGGCACCACCGTCCGCGGCTCGAGGGCCATGCCGCACGACGGGCAGCTTCCCGGCCCGTCCTGCACGACCTCGGGGTGCATCGGGCACGTGTACTCGACGGTCGGCTGCAGGGCGTCCGCGCCCAGCTCCGGGTCGAGGGCCATGCCGCACTTCGGGCACGCCCCCGGCCCGAGCTGGCGCACCCCCGGGCACATCGGGCACGAGAACCACGTCTCCGCCGCCCTGTCGGCCGGCAGCTCGGCCGCCGCGGCGGCGGCGCCGTGGCCCGATCCGGCCTCGCGGCCGGCGGCGGGCGCCAGGAATTGGGTCGGGTCGCTCTTGAACGCGGCTTGGCAGCCGCCGCAACAGAAGTAGTACAGCCGCCCGTCGTGCTCGTGGCTGAACCGGCTCTTCGCCGGGTCGACCCGCATGCCGCAAACCGGATCACGGACGTCGCTGCCCATCTCGCGCACTAGAACCCCGCCCTCGAGCCCAGCCACGCGGCGCGGAACCGGCTCTGGGCCGCGGTCGGGCGCCGCCCGAGCTGCTCGAGCGACACCAGCTCGCGGGTGGGGTCGGGCGCGATCTCGAGGGTCGCGGTCATCGGCACGCCGCGCCGCTCGTAGCGCACCGTCGCCTGCCGCCCGCCGAGGTCGCGAAGCAGCCGGTCGAGCCCGGCCGACGACGACACCCCGCGGCCGTCGATGTCCACGATCAGGTCGCCCCGCGCCACCCCCGCGTCGTGGAGCGGTGTCCCGAACCGCAACGGGGCCGCCACCCGCGCCCCGCCGCGCTCGAACCGCAACGGCGGCCTGCCCAGCCAGCCCCGGCCGGGGGCCCGCGGCCGCAGCACCAGCCCCGCGCGCTCGAGGAGCGGCGCGAAGTCGACGACCTCGTGCCCGTCGACGTAGCGCTCGAAGAACTCGCGGGCGAACGCCTCGTCCCCGGTCAGGTCGGCGAGGGCGGCGCGGGCGTCGTCCGCGGTGTAGGGCCGGTCCACCACCCCCGGCGTCGTGGCGCCGCCCCGCCCGAACCGCTCCCAGAGCAGCCGCATGTAGTCGTCGAGGGTGACGCCGGGGCCGACGCCGGCGGCGGCGCGGGCGCGCAGCATCAGGTCGAGCCCCAGCCCCAGCACCTCGCCCCACGTGTAGTAGGAGATGAAGAAGCTGCCCCAGTTGGTGGGGTCGATGGAAGTCGCGGCGTCGGTGAACGGGGCGAGGCGGCTCATGTCCGCCGCCGACCGGAAGCGCCGGCCGGGACCGCGCTCGACCGTCTCGATGGCCGACCCGAAACGGGCCAGGGTCTCCGGCAGCGCGGCGAGCCCCGACCGCTGCAGAATCAGCGCCCCGTAGTAGTTGGTGAAGCCCTCGCCCAGCCACAGCTCGCCCGACGGGTTGACGTCCTCGAAGTCGAAGGGCTCGAGCGAGCGGGGGCGAATACGCTCGACGTTCCAGACGTGGAAGAACTCGTGCGACACCGAGCCGAGCAGGCGCCGGCCCTGCCCGCGCAGCGTCGCCGACGCGGTCAGCACGGTGCTGTTCCGGTGCTCCATGGCGTCGCCGGACGCGGTCGGCAGGTAGTCGGCGATGAACGTGTAGCGACCGGTCTCGAACCGCGGGAACTCGCCGAACACGGTGACCATCTCGCGCACGATGCGCTCGACGTCCTCGGCGTAGCGGTCGAGGTCGCTCTCGCCGCCCGCGTGGTGCATGGCGATTCGGAACACGGGCCGGTGGCCGGGGTCGGCGGGGTCGGCGACCGTGAACGTCCGCTCCGCGAACGCGCTCACCTCGGCCGGGCTGTCGAGCAGGTACGGCAGGTTGGGGGCGGTGAACACGAACGGATCGCCGGTCGGATAGAGCTGGGTGGCCACCCGCCACCCCCTGTCGGGCGGCGGCTCGAAGCTGACGGTGGCCGGACGGTCCTCGAGCCCGTCCCCCCACATGAGGCCGGCCGGCATGTTGAGGTGGGCGTGGGTGTCGTCGATCGCGAGGTAGGTGCCGTCGACGCGGTCGCCGTAGACGCGGTAGGTGAACCGGACGGTCCCGTCGTGACCGGCCACGTCCCACCGCGCCATCGCGGACCGGACGGGATCGAGATGGTTGCCCGCGCCGTCCGCCGCCCGCACCTCGAACACGTTCTTGGCGAAGTCGTGCCTCGCGTATCGCCCCGGCGAGGCGGTGCTCATCCGCATGCTCAGGGGCCCGGGCGGCAGGTCCGTCACCGTCACCGCGACCTCCATCCAGCGCTGCTGCGGCCGGGGAAAGTGCAGCTCGTAGGCCACCGGCGGACCGTCGGCCCCGCGCGCGCCGGCCTGACCGGCCACGCCGGCCTGACCGCCGGTGCGCGGCATGAGCCACGCCGCCGCGAGGCCCAGCGCGATCAGCCCCGCCACCCGCAACGCGACGATACGGCCGCCCCGCGCGGTCATCCGACCGACCCCGCCGCGAGGCCCGGCGCGATCAGCCCCGCCACCCGCAGCGCGACGATACGGCCGCCCCGCGCGGTCATCCGACCGACCCCACCACCTGGCTGACGAACTCGGCCTCGGGCACGGCGCCGAGAATCTCGGTGCGCTCGTTGACGACGGTCTTCGGCACCCCGGTCACGCGGTACTGGTGCACGAGGTCGGGATACTCGGCCGCCGCGACCGCCGACGCGGTGACGTGGGGGCTGGCGAGGGCCATGCGATGGGCCAGGCTGACCGCCTGGGGGCAGTGCGGTCAGGTGGGGGTGACGAAGACCTGGATGTCGAGGGGCTCGTCCACCTCGGCGAGCCGGGCGCGGCTCTCGTCGCTCAGGCCGGAGTCGCGCGACGCGACGAGGAGGATGGCGTCGACGAGCGAGATCAGCTCGTGGCCCTCGGGCACGCCGTAGAACCGGATGCCGGTGTCGGCCTCGCCGACGACCGCGATCGCGGGCGCTCGCCGGATGCCGTACGCCTGGACCGCGTCCTTGTCGAGCACGAGGTTGAACTCGTCGACGGTGATGCGCTCCGACAGCGACGCGATGCGGTCCACGATGCGCCGCGCGGGCACGCAGGTGTCGCAGCCGAACGTCTGGGTGAAGAACAGCAGCTTGACCGGCGCCGCGAGGCCGGCCAGCGCCGCTTCGAGATCGGCGGGGTTGCGGGTGTTCATGCCTGGATTCCTCGACCGGGCGCGACCTCTGCAGTTTGTGTCGAGCTCCGATCGCGTTTCGTTCGCCATCGGCCGGAAAGCGCCTGACCGACCTGTCTCGTCGGAGGCGGGCCTCGCCAGATTATGCCAGCGTCTCCGGCCCCGCTCGAAGAGATCCTCACTTGAAGAGATCGTCGAACGCCTGCCGGGCGCTCCGGGGACCTGCGGCGGTCTCCGAGCGCGTCTGGCGCTCGACCGTCACCTGCGGGGAGAAGTACGTGCAGTCGTTGCGCGCGTCCTTGGGGAACACCCGGGCCGGGATCGGCTGCAGGCACTCGAAGCGGCTGCCGCCGTCGAACGACGCGCACTGCGCGCACGTATGGAGGGGCGACCCGCACGCGGGGCAGGTGGTGGCGGGGCCGATGGCCGTCCGCAGGGTGCGGCGGCATCGCGCGCACCGCATGACGTCGTGGAAACCGGGCATGTTCGGGGGCCGGTGCTGCCGGTTGATCACGCTCCGCGGGGCGCCGTCGCGGCTCGGCTGACGGGATCGATCCGCCGGCTCCCGGCCGGCGTCGTCGTCCTGATAGCCTCGCTGCCGGTACTTGCGATCGCTCATGCTCTGGCCCGTTCCTGTCGATGTCCTCCGGCGGTCTCCGGGGCCGGGCGACGGATGGACGCGCCGGGGCGCTAGTGACGGCGCCCCATGTCGTCCCGACACCGGCGAGGGCGCCGGCCGACCGCGGGACGTCCGCCCCCGCGGCAGGAGACGACGAGGGCGCCCGGCGCGCATGGACGGCCGGCGAGCCGCGCCGCCACGCGGGACGATCGAATCCAGCCTGGACCATCCCCGCGAGCCCCGAAGGAACCGCCGGGGCCGGCGCCCCGTCGAACTCTGCAACGCCGCCACGCCGTTCACCCGGCATGGTACAGTTAGTTGATCGCATATTTCGGCCGAAGTTCCAACGAAATTCAGAGCCGTGGCTGCCGCACCCCCTTTGCTCGACGGCCTGAGAATCGAACGCCGCGACGATTCCGCCCGGTCGCCGTGGCGGTGGCTGGCCCCGGCCGCCCTGCTCCTCGCGGCCGGCGGCGGCGGCTGGTGGTGGTGGACCGGACCGGCGCAGGTCGCGGCGGTGTCGACCGCGGCGGCGCGCGAGACGACGGTCGCCCCCGCCGACGCCGCCGTCCTCAACGCCTCGGGCTACGTCACCGCGCGCCGCCAGGCGACGGTCTCGTCGAAGGTCACCGGCAAGCTCGTCGCGGTGCTCGTCGAGGAGGGCATGACGGTGCGCGAGGGGCAGGTCCTCGCGCGGCTCGACGACTCGACGGTGCGCTCGCAGCTCGCCCTCGCCGAGGCGCGGCTCGTGGCCTCGCGGCGGGCCATCGCCGAGCAGGAGGTGCGGCTGAACGAGGCGCAGCTCAACCTCGCCCGCACGCGGCGGCTGGTCGAGGAAGGGGTGGTCGGCGCCGCCGACCTCGACACCGACACCGCCGAGGTCGACTCGCTCGCCGCCCGCATCGCCCTGTCGCGGGGGCAGGTGGTGGTGGCCGAGCGCGAGATCGACGTGTTCCGCACCCAGCTCGACGACATGGTCATCCGCGCCCCGTTCGACGGCGTGGCCATCTCGAAGGACGCCGAGGAGGGCGAGATGATCTCGCCGGTGTCGGCGGGGGGCGGCTTCACCCGGACCGGCGTGAGCACCCTCGTCGACATGGGCTCGCTCGAGATCGAGGTCGACGTCAACGAGAGCTACATCAACCGGGTGAGCGACGGCCAGCGGGTGGTGGCCAACCTCGACGCCTATCCCGACTGGGACATCCCCGGCGCCGTCATCACCACCGTGCCCGCCGCCGACCGGCAGCGCGCCACGGTGCTGGTGCGCATCGCCTTCGACGAGCTCGATCCCCGCATCCTCCCGGACATGGGCGTCAACGTCGCGTTCCTCGAGGACGAGCCCCCCGAGCCCCGGGCCGAGGCCACCCGGCTGCTGGTCCCGGCCGGCGCGGCGCGCAGCCGGGAGGGCCGCGACGTCGTGTACGTGTTGCGCGGCGACCTCGTCGAACGTCGCGCGGTCCGGCTCGGCGCCAGCGTCGGCAATCAGGTCGAGGTCGTCTCCGGCCTCACCGCCGGGGAACGCGTCGTCGTCGAGGGCCCCCAGGACCTGGTCGACGGCGATCGGGTGACGGTGCTCGAATAGCGGGAGCGCTGCGCCGCAGAACGGCGCGGACTCCGGCACGGCCGGTCGGGCGCCGAGCGGAGCCGACGGTGGAGATGGGCGGGCCGGGGCGAGCCCGACCCGTCGGGCAGGCGCCGGCGCGGCCTTCCCGCCGCGGCCGCCCGACCGACCGGCGGCAACCACGACCCGCGCCGGCGCCGGCCGACCGCCCCGTTTCCCCGAAGTCATGTTACTGTTGCGGTAGATTGGTGGCGGCAGCGTGCCGCCAGAGGCTTGAGCCATGCCTGCGAGACTCGTTTTTCTGCTGGTTCTCCTGTCGGCGTTCATGGTCGTGCCGTCTGCGTTGGACCTGCTCTCCGAGTGGCTGTGGTTCAACGAGGTCGACTACACCGGCATCTTCACGCGCACCCTGGGCACCAAGCTGACGCTGGGCGCGGTGGTGTTCCTGTTGGCGTTCGCGGGGCTGGCGCTGAATCTCCGACTCGCGCTCCGCGGCTTCCGGGAGCCCTACACCCTGTTCCCCGGCAACGGCGAGATTCAGGCGGTGGTGCTGACCCCGCAGCAGCTCCAGCGGCTGGGGACCGGGGTCGCGGCCCTGATGGCGCTCTTCCTCGGCGCCTTCGCCTCGAACGAGTGGCTCACGTGGCTGCAGTTCCGGAACGCGGTGCCGTTCGACCAGGCGGACCCGCTCTTCGGCCGCGACATCGGCTTCTACATCTTCTCCCTGCCGTTCATCGACCTCGTCCGGTACCTCGCGCTGGCCGTGGTGATGCTCTCGCTGCTGGGGTCGGCGACCGTCTACGTCATCTCGAACCAGCTCGGCATCGACCCCGCGCGCGGGCCGATAATCGGCCCCGACGCGCGGCGCCATCTGGGGTTGATCATCGCGGGCCTCTTCCTCCTGCTCGCCTGGGGCGCGTACCTGGAGATCCCGCGGGTCCTCACCACCCCGGCCGGGACCGTGCATGGCGCGTCGTACGTCGACGTCATGCTGCGGGTGCCCGTCTTCCGGGTGCTGCTGGCCGCGGCCCTCGTCGGCGCCGCCCTCAGCGCCATCTCCGCCCTGACCCCGCGGAACCGGCCGCTCATGGCCGCCATCGGGCTCTACGCGCTGATCTCGGTGGGCGGCAACGTCGGCGCCTTCGCCCTGCAGCGCCTCGTGGTGACCCCGGACGAGCAGCAGCGCGAAGCCCCCTACCTGACCCACAACATCGCGGCCACGCGGCAGGCGTTCGCCCTCGACGACGTCGAGGAGCGGGAGGTGTCGGGCGACGCCACCCTTGCCCTGGCCGACATCGAGAACAACCGGGACACCATCGACAACGTGCGGCTCTGGGACCACGAGCCCCTGCTCGACACGTTCGGGCAGCTCCAGGAAATCCGCACCTACTACGACTTCGCTTCCGTCGACAACGACCGCTACTTCATCGACGGCGAGTACCGGCAGATCATGCTGTCGAGCCGGGAGCTCAACTCGGACAGCCTGCCCAACCGATCGTGGGTCAACGAGCGCCTGCAGTACACCCACGGGTTCGGGGTGGCGATGGGGCCCGTCAACCAGGTCACGCAGGAGGGGCTGCCGGTCCTGTTCATCGGGGACCTTCCGCCGACCTCGTCCGTGGATCTCGAGGTCGAGCAGCCGAGCATCTACTTCGGCGAGCTGTCGAACGACTACGTCATCGTCAACACCGGGACCGACGAGTTCCACTACCCGCAGGGGGACGACAACGTCTCGACCCGCTACGACGGGGCGGGCGGGGTGGAGATGTCGTCGCTGCTGCGCCGGCTGCTCTTCGCGGCGCGCTTCCGCGCCTACGAGATCCTGGTGAGCAGCCAGCTCACGAGCGAGAGCCGCATCATCTACCACCGCAACATCATCGACCGGGTCACGACCATCGCGCCGTTCCTCCGCTACGACACCGACCCCTATCTCGTGATCTCCGAGGGCCGCCTGGTGTGGATGCTCGACGCCTACACGACGAGCGGCCTGTATCCCTACGCCACGCCGGCCTCGAGCATCAACTACATCCGCAACGCGGTGAAGATCGTGGTCGACGCCTACGACGGCACGACGACCTTCTATCTGGCCGAGCCCGACGAGCCCATCGCCCGGACCCTGCAGGCCATCTTCCCCGGCTTCCTCCAGCCCCTCGACGCGATGCCGGAGGACCTGCGGCGGCACATCCGGTATCCGGAAGGGCTGTTCACCCTGCAGACCGCCATCTACTCGACGTTCCACATGACCAACCCCGCCGTCTTCTACAACCGGGAGGACCAGTGGGAGGTGCCGGTCATCGACGGCGAGCAGATGCAGCCCTACTACACGATGATGCGCCTGCCGGGCGAGCCGCGGGCCGAGTTCATCCAGATGCTGCCGTTCACCCCGCGCGGAAAGAACAACATGGCGGCGTGGATGGTGGCGCGCAGCGACGGCGACCAGTACGGCAAGATTCTCGTGTTCCAGTTCCCGAAGCAGAAGGTGGTCTTCGGCCCCAGCCAGATCGTGGCGCGGGTCAACCAGGACCCGGACATCTCGCCGCAGTTGACCCTGTGGGACCAGCAGGGGTCGGAGGTCATCCAGGGCACCCTGCTGGTCATCCCCATCGAGGAAGCGCTGCTCTACATCCGCCCCCTGTACCTGCGCGCGTCGGGCGGCCGCATCCCCGAGCTGAAGCAGGTCATCGTCGCGTATCAGAACGAGATCGCGATGGAGGAGACCCTCGACGGGGCCCTGAGCCGCCTCTTCGGCCGGGGAACCGGCGCGCCGCCCGAGAGCACGCTCCCGGCCGCGACGCTGATCGCCGACGCCGGGGCGGCGGGGCCGGAGCCGGCCGGCACGGCCGCGCCGACGGGCGGGCTGGTGTCGCAGGCGGCCGGTCACTATCGCCGCGCCCTGCAGGCGCAGCGCGACGGCGACTGGGCGCAGTACGGCGAGGAGATCGAGCAGTTGGGCGAGGTGCTCGAGCAGTTGGGCTCGGGGCCGGTCCTGGATTGACGACGCTGTCGGCGGCCTGACCGCCGGGGTGGTCGACGGGTGCCTGCGGGAGGAGAAGGAATGCGCGTGAAGAGTCTTGCCGTCCTGTTGGGGTTGGGAATCGTCGCCACCGCCGCCTGCGGCGAGGCGCAGGTCGAGATGACGCCGGGCCTGCAGGCCTTCGTGGGCGCGCGCATCATCGACGGCACCGGCGCCGACGCGGTCGAGAACGGCGTGCTCGTGGTGCGCGACGGCCGCATCGAGGCGGTCGGGGCGGCCGACGCGGTCGAGGTGCCGGCCGACGCCGAGCAGATCGACGTCGGCGGCCGGACGATCATGCCGGGCCTCATCAACGCCCACGGGCACGTGAACAACGTGCGCGGCCTCGAGGCGGATCCGTCCTTCTACACCGAGGAGCACGTCGAGGCGCAGCTCGCGCTGTACGCCCGCTACGGCGTCACCACCGTGTTCAGCCTCGGCGGCGACGGCCCCGCGGGCGTCGCGGTGCGCGACCGGCAGCAGGCGGATCCCGACATCGACGAGGCGCGCTTCTACCTCTCGGGGAACATCCCCACCGGCCCCTCGCCGGAGGAGGCCGTCGAGCAGGCCAACGCGGCGATCGCGCTCGGGTCCGACATCGTGAAGATCCGCGTCGACGACAACCTCGGCGCGAGCACCAAGATGACCCCGGAGACGTATCAGGCGGTCATCGACACCGCGCACGAGAACGACCTGCGGCTGGCCGCGCACATGTACTACCTGGACGACGCCAAGGGGCTGCTGGCCGCGGGCGCGGACCTGCTGGCGCACAGCGTGCGCGACCTCCCGGTCGACGACGAGCTCATCGCGCAACTCCGGGAGAGCGGGGTCTGCTACTGCCCGACCCTGATGCGCGAGGTCTCGACCTACGTGTACGAGTCGCGTCCCGACTGGTTCGACGATCCGTTCTTCCTCAAGGAGGCGGACCCCGACGTCGTCGCCGCCCTCGAGGACCCCGCCTACCAGGAGCGGCTGAAGAACAGCACCAGCGCTCAGACCTACAAGGCCCAGCTCGAGGTGGCCAAGGCGAACCTGAAGGCCCTGTCGGACGCCGGCATCCCCATCGCGATGGGGACCGACACCGGTCCCGCGGCGCGGTTCCAGGGGTACTTCGAGCACGGCGAGCTGGCGATCATGGTCGAGGCGGGGCTGACGCCGATGCAGGCCATCGTCGCCTCCACCCTGGACGCCGCGCGCTGCATGCAGGTCGACGGCGACCTCGGCTCGCTCGAGGCCGGCAAGTGGGCCGACTTCCTCGTGCTCGGCGCGAACCCCCTCGACGACATCGGCAACACCCACAGCCTCGAGTCGGTGTACATCGCGGGCAACGCGGTGCCCGGGGTGTAGGCGTCGACGCGGCAAGAGGAGACACCCATGCACCGCCATCTGTCCGTCGCCGTTTCCGGCCTGCTGCTTCTGGCCGGACTCGTGACCGAGGCCGCACCGGCAGCGGCGCAGCCGTCGGAACGGCTCGAACGCGTGCGGGACGAGCTGCGCCGCGAGCGCGGCCTCCGGCGGCTGGAGGTCGCGGTCGACGGCAGCGAGGTCACGCTGACCGGCGGGCTCGACACGTTCTGGCTGAAGAGCGAGGCGATACGGCGCGCGCTCGAGGTCGACGGGGTCGAGACGGTGGTCGCCGAGATCACGCTGCCCGAGGGCAGCGACCGGGGCATCATCGACGACGTCTCCCGCGCGGTCCTGAACTATCCGTACTACACCGTCTTCGACTACCTCGACGGGCGGGTCGAGAACGGGGTCGTCACCCTGATCGGCCGGGTGACGAGCGAGCGCGACAAGCGTGACGAGGTCTTCGAGCGGGTGGCGAAGGTGCGCGGCGTCCAGGACGTGCAGAACCAGATCGTCCAGATGAGCCCCTCGACGGCCGACAACCGCCTCCGGAACAGCCTCGCGCAGCAGATTTTCCGCAGCATCCACTTCCAGCGGTTCGCGTCGTACAAGAACCCCCCGTTCCGCATCCTCGTCGACCGCAGCGTCGTCACCCTCGTCGGGTACGTCCAGGGCGAGATAGAGCGCCGCGAGATGGAGAGCATCGCCCGGCAGACCTTCGGCGTGCTGCGCGTCCAGAACCAGTTGCAGACGATGCAGTGAGGCGGCGCGACCTGACGGTCGCGTTGGGAGTTTCGCTGGCGCGAAACTCCTGGCAGCCGCGGCACAACCCGTATTGCACCGCGCCCGGCGGCAGACCCTTGCGGCCGTGACCCGGGTGAGACGTTGCAGGTGGCACGACCCGCATTGCACCGCGCCCCGGAGCCAGGGGATCGACGAGGGCGTCGGCGGGCTGAAGGGTCCCGCGTGATCGGGGCCTTCCGCCACGGGCTTCCGGGTCCGATGGCAGCCGTCGTCCTGGCGGCCGCGCTCGCCGGCGCCTGCACCCCGCCGGGGGGCGACGGGCCCCGGCAGTCGCGCGGGACCGACGCCTCCGGCGTGGCGTACGTGGCCGACGCCGACTGCGCGGCCTGTCACCGCACCGAGTTCGACGCCTGGACCGGCTCGCATCACGACCTCGCCATGCAGGTCGCGACGCCCGGGACGGTCCTGGGCGACTTCGACGACGCCACCTTCACCCACCACGGGGTCACCTCCCGGTTCTTCCGGCGCGGCGACCGGTTCTTCGTGAACACCGAGGCCGGGGACGGCGCGCCGGCCGACTTCGAGCTGACCCACACCCTGGGGGTCGAGCCGCTGCAGCAGTACCTGGCCCCGTTTCCCGGCGGGCGCCTGCAGAGCCTGCCCATCGCCTGGGACACCGCCCGGAACCGGTGGTTCCACCTCTACCCCGACGAGCGGATCGAGCCCGACGACCCCCTGCACTGGACCGGCCGCTACCAGACCTGGAACCTGCAGTGCGCCGCCTGCCACTCGACGGACCTGCGGAAGGGCTACGACGTCGGCTCGGACACCTACGACACGACCTGGGCCGAGATCGACGTCGGCTGCCAGGCGTGCCACGGCCCCGGCGAGCGGCACGTCGCGCTGGCCGGGGGCGGCGAGGTTGCAGCGGGCGGCGGGGGCGATGAGGGCGGTGCCCCGACGAGCGGGGGGCGCGATGAGGATGGTGTCCCGGCGAGCGGCGCGGGCGATGAGCGTGGTGTTCCGGCGGGCGGCGGGCGCGATGAGGGTGGTGTTGCGGCGGGCGGCGGGCGCGATGAGCGTGGGACCCCGGCGGGCGGCGAGGGCAGCGGAGATGGCGTCCCGGCGGGCGGCGGGGGCACCGGCGCGGCCGACGCCGGCGGCGGCAGAGGGGCCGCACCGATTGACGGGTGGGGCCTCGTCGCGCCGTTCCGGCCCGACGACCCCGCCCCGGAGCTCGACGCCTGCGCCCCGTGCCACTCGCGCCGCGAGCAGCTCACCCCGGTGGCCGCGCACGGCGGCCCCCTGCTCGACGACTTCCTGCCGGCGCGGCTGGCCGAGGGGCTCTATCACCCCGACGGCCAGATCCTGGACGAGGTCTACGTGTACGGCTCCTTCGTCCAGAGCCGCATGCACGCGGCCGGGGTGCGCTGCACCGACTGCCACGACCCGCACCGCCTGACCCTGCGGGCCGACGGCAACGCCGTCTGCACGCGGTGCCACCGCGAGCGGCCCGCCGACCGGTTCCCGACGCTGGCGCCCGGCCGCTACGACACGCCCGCGCACCACCGCCACGAGCCGGGGTCGCCGGGCGCGCAGTGCGTGAGCTGCCACATGCCGGACCGGACCTACATGGTCGTCGACCCCCGCCGCGACCACGGCTTCCGCGTGCCCCGCCCCGACCTGTCGGCCGCCCTCGGCACCCCCAACCCCTGCACCGGCTGCCACGACGACCGCGACGATGCGTGGGCGGCGGCGACGGTGGCCGGCTGGTCCGACGCCCCGCCCCCGCCCCACTTCGCCCCCGCCTTCGCGGCCGGCCGGGCCGGCGACACGGCCGCGGCGCCGGACCTCGCGGACCTCGCGGCCGACCCCGACCAGCCCCCCATCGTGCGCGCCACCGCCCTCGAGCTGTTGCGCCCGCTCGGCCGGAGCGGGGTCGCCGCCGCCCGCGCCGCCCTCGACGACCCCGACCCCCTGGTGCGCGTGACGGCGGCGGCCGGCCTCGAGCCGCTGGGGCTGCCGGCGAGGCGCGCGGCCCTCGAGCCGCTCCTGGCCGACCCGGTGCGGGCGGTGCGGGTGGAGGCGGCACGGGTCCTCGCCGAGGCGTGGGGCGGCGACGGCGCGCCGGTGCCCGGCGACCCGCTCGCGGCCGCCGCCGCCGAGTACCTCGACGCCCGGACCGCCGTCGCGGACATGGCCCCGGCGCGCCTCGGCCTGGGGGTGGTGCGGGAGCGCCAGGGCGCGCAGGACCAGGCGGAAGCCGAGTACCGCGCCTCCCTCGCCCTCGACCCCCGGTTCACCCCGGCCCGGTTCAACCTCGCCAACCTCCTCAACGTCCAGGGACGCAACCCCGAGGCGGAGACGGTGCTGCGGGGGGGCATCGACCACGACCCCGACGAGCCCGAGCTGCACTACTCCCTCGGCCTTCTGCTCGCCGAGGAAGGACGGCTCGACGAGGCGATCGAGAGCCTCGCCGAGGCCGCCGTCCCCGCCGCGCGCGCCCGCGTGCACTACAACTACGGGCTCGCGCTGCAGCAGGCGGGGCGCATCGAGGAAGCGGAGGCGTCACTGCGCGAGGCCCGGCGGCGCGACGACCGCGACCCCGACGTCGTGCTCGCCCTCGCCCGCCTGCTGATGGACCAGCAACGCTGGAACGAAGCAAGCGAGTTCGCGACCGCCCTCGTGCGGCTGGTCCCCGGCGCTCCCGGGCCGCAGCGCCTGCTCAACGAGATCCGAATCAGGGAACGCCGAACCCGGCGGTGACGGGCGGGAACGAGCGCCGGTGCGACGGGACGCGACGAGTGCTCCTGTCGGGCACGCGCCGCGGGACGACGCTGCCCTGCCGAACAAGCGGTCGAGCAGGGTGGCTCGCCAACCCGACCGGCTCCCCCGCGAGGGCCCGCAGATCGCCCAGCGCGGCCACTCATTGCCCCTCCAACAAACGGGTCCCGGGGGTGTAGTTAGTTATGGTTCACCGCGAACCCCGACGAGGCGTTCCAAGCGACAGCGATCCTTCCGGTCTTCGTCACGTCCGGGCGTGCCTGCTGCGCGACGCGAGCCAATCAGGGGCGGCAAGTTCTCGGAAGAATACTATGGCGGCTCTGGCCGATTTGGGGCTGTTCTGCCAGTGGATCGTGATGATCCTGACGAGGCCGCCGGGAGTGATTCAGAGACCGAGCGGGAGTGATTCAGAGGCCGAGCGCGACCGGCAGGTCGGCCACCGAGTCGATTACCAGGTCGGGCGACACCGCGGGATGATCCAGGTCGGACTCGCGGAACTTGCCGGTCCTGACCAGCATGCCCAGCGAGCCGGCGGCGCGGGCGCCCTCGACCTCGGCGCGCACGTCGTCCCCCACCACCAGCACCGCGGCCTCCGGCAGATCGAGCGACGCCGCGGCAGCGCGGAAGAACTCGGGGCTGGGCTTGCCGGCCACCACCGCGGCGGCGCCGGTCGCGTACTCGACGGCCGCGACGAACGGCCCCGCGTCCATGCGCAACGCGCCGCCGTGGAGCCAGTAGCGGTTCTTCTGTATCGCGAGCAGCCGCGCACCTCCCAGCACCTGTCGGAACAGGCGGTTCAACTGGTCGACGGTCCAGTCGTCGCCGAGGTCGCCAACGACGGCCGCTTCGGGATTCTGCTCGTCCACGTCGAAGGCCGCGAATTCCTCGAGGGTCGGCGCGGGGACGTGCAGCGCGACGCGGGAAAACCCCTCGGCCGCCAGCCAGGCCGCGGCGGCCCGCGGCGCGGTGAGCACGTCGTCGGGCTCGGCCGCGATGCCGAGACCACGCAGGCGCTCGACGAGCATGCTCCGCGGATAGCGCGACGTGTTGGTGGCGAACCGCAGTCCGAACCCGGCGGCGCGAACCGACGCGATCGCCTCGGCCGCCCCGGCCATCACGCCGCGATCGTCGTACACCGTCCCGTCGAGGTCGAGCACGACCCCCCGCACCGCTTCGAGTCGACGCCGAATGGCCATCCCGGTCAGCCGATCGCTCAGTTCGACAGGACGCGCCCCCGCCCCTGGTGTTCGGTGGCGTGGATGATGCAAGTGCATCAACGTATCACGGTGCGATGCGCACGACCGTGACCCTCGACGACGACGTGTAACGAAGCCGCCCTCAGTCACGCCCGCGCCACCGGTCAGCGGCTCGGGCGCGTCCTGTCGGACATGAGCCGCCCGGCAATGTGCACTCCCGATAGTGCGCTGCCGGACACCGGGCGCGGCCGGGCCCAATGAGGGTGTCGGCCAAGCTCCCTACCCCCGCCGTAACACGCTCGAAACGCCGGGGCTATATCGTGTCATCTCTTTGTTGACTCTACGAGAGGACTGAAACCATGAGACGACGGACGGCAATCGGCCTTGGCGTGATTCTCATCGTGGCGGCGACGACGGCGATCGTGCCGCCGGCGGCGGCGCAGCCGGCGGCGGGCGAGGCGGGAACCATCGAGCGGCTCGATCCGCGGCTCGACGATCTGGTGGCGGCCGATGCCACGGTCGAGCGGGTCGCCGACGGGTTCCAGTTCATCGAGGGGCCGGTGTGGGTCGGGGATGCGGGCGACGGCCACCTGCTGTTCAGCGACATCCCCGCCGACACCGTCTACCGGTGGTCGGAGGCGGACGGCACGAGCGTGTTCCTCAACCCGGTGTTCCTGCCCGAGCTCGAGACCCGCGGGCAGGGCGGCTCGAACGGGCTGACCCTCGATCTCGAGGGCCGCGTCGTGCTGTGCGAGCACGGCAACCGCCGCCTGGCGCGCATCGAGGCCGACGGCACCCGGATCACGCTGGCCGACCGCTACGAGGGTCAGCGCCTCAACAGCCCCAACGACATCGTCTACCACTCGAGCGGCGCCGCCTTCTTCACCGACCCGCCGTACGGCCTCGCCTCGCCCGAGGCGGCCGAGCTCGACTGGAACGGCGTCTACCGTCTCGACCCGGACGGCTCGGTCCACCTCCTGGCCGACGGCCAGACCCGGCCCAACGGCATCGGGCTCTCGCCCGACGAGCGCACCCTCTACGTCGCCAACTCGGACGGCGCGGCCCGGCAGTGGGTGGCCTATGCCGTCGACGACGACCTCGGGGTCGGCGAGGGCCGCGTGCTGCTCGACCTGACGGACAGCCCCGACGGCGGCGTGCCCGACGGCTTCGCGGTCGACACGTCGGGGAACCTGTGGGCGAGCGGCCCCGGCGGCATCGTGGTCATCAGTCCGGAGGGCGATCATCTCGGCACCGTGCGGGTGGCCGAGCAGCCCGCGAACGCGGCGTTCGGCAACGACGGCACGACCCTCTACATGACCGCGCGGACCGGCCTCTACCGGGTGAGCACCCGGGTCGCGGGCCTGATGCCCTGACGCCGGCGGCGATGCGAACGACCGTGGACCTCGGCGATGATGTCCACCAGGCAGCGCTCGGGCGCGGCCGAGCCACCGACCGGCGGCTCGGCCGCGGGCCGTCGGACCCGGCTCGACGGGCGCGGCAGTCCGCGCCGCCGGCGCCCGGGGGCCGGGCGGGCGCGCCGCGCCTCACGACTTTCGACGTCGCATGGCATGCGGGCGCGATTCCCCTCCGGGGCTCCGGAGGCACTCGACGATGGCCGGGCGGCACCGGCGAGGGGCGACCGTTGCACCAGTCGGGACGTTGCGGTACGATCGGGGCACCATGAAGGTGTCGATCAGCTACTGCAAGGTTTGAAACTACCTGCCCAAGGCCACCAGTCTGGCGGCCGCGATTCAGGATGCGCTCGGCGTCGAGACCGACGTGTTGGTCGGCGGCCGCGGACAGTTCGACGTGGTCGCGGACGGCGAGCTCATCTTCTCGAAGCAGAAGGAGCAGCGGTTCCCCGAGCCCGACGAGGTCATCGGGGCGCTGCGGTCGCTTTCGGTCCCCACCGCCTAGAGTCTGCGCCGCGGAACGGGGCAGACTCCCGGCAAGGGCTGGTCGGGCGGCGAGCGGAGCCGCAGGCGACGCTCTCCGGGCCAGCCTCTCCCCGCGCCCGTTTCGGGCCGCTCGGGTTCGGAGTGCGTCATAATACCGGCTGATACCGCAAGGCGGCGGCGGGCCGGCGGCGCGCTCGACCTCCCCGACCGTCGCGGCCGCAGCGCGCCGTCTCGCAGCCGGGACGGCTTCGAATCGACCCACAAGGGGGTGGCTCAGCCATGGCGCACCGCGAACGATCGGCAGACTCCTCTCGACCGCGGCGGGCGGGCCTCACCCGCCGCGAAGTGCTCGCCGGGACGGCCGGCGCGGTGGGGGCGGCGGCGGTTCCGGCGGCGGCGCAGCAGGCCATCGAGACCACCCGGCGGCCGGGGCCGCTGCCGAGCGAGCGCGGGCAGCGGTCGCCCTTCGTGGACCCGCGGCGCGACCCCAGCTCGACATCGTCGCGCACGCCGCTGCAGGACCTGCGGGGCACCATCACCCCGGCGGATCTGCACTTCGAGCGGCACCACGGCGGCATTCCCACCGTCGACCCCGACCGCTACGAGCTCCTCGTGCACGGGCTCGTCGACCGCCCGACCATCTTCACCCTCGACGACCTGAAGCGCTTCCCCGCCACGTCGCGCATCTGCTTCCTCGAGTGCTCGGGCAACCTCCGCCGGGGCGGGCCGGAGACCCTGCCCCAGATGGTATGCGGCCTCACGAGCCAGACCGAGTGGACGGGGGTGCTGCTGTCGACGGTGCTGCGCGAGGTGGGTGCGCAGGCCGCCGCCACGTGGTTCCTCGCCGAGGGGCAGGACGCGGCGGTGATGACCCGCAGCGTCCCCATGGAGAAGGCGTTGGACGACGCCATGCTCGTCTACGCGCAGAACGGCGACGCCCTCATGCCGGGCAACGGCTATCCCGTCCGGCTGCTGCTGCCGGGTTGGGAGGGCAACGCCAGCGTCAAGTGGCTGCGGCGCATCGAGCTCGCCGACGGGCCGTTCATGACCCGCGAGGAGACGTCGAAGTACACCGACCCCCTCGGCGACGGCAGCCGCTCGCGCCAGTTCAGCTTCATCATGGACGCGCGGTCCATCGTCACCGACCCCGCCTTCCCCCGCGTCATCGAGCCCGGCTGGCACGAGATTCGCGGGCTCGCGTGGAGCGGCCGCGGCCGCATCGCCCGCGTCGACGTCAGCACCGACGGCGGCGCGACCTGGGAGGAGGCCGAATTGCAGGCGCCGGTGCTGCCGAAGGCCCACGTGCGGTTCCGCGTCCCGTGGCAGTGGGACGGCGGCGCGGCCGAGATCATGAGCCGCGCCACCGACGAGACCGGCTACGTGCAGCCGACCTGGGAGGCGCTGGTCGCCGCCCGGGGGCTCGGGACCCGGTATCACTGGAACCCCATCACCTCGTGGACCGTCGGCGCCGACGGGCGGGTGCTGTTCGGGGCCGAGAGGCTGCGGTCATGACGCGCACGGTCGCCGCCCCGCCATCGGGCCAGCCGTGGGGCCCACCGGACCACGGAGAAGGTCGCCCTCGGCCGGGCGGCGCCGCCGCGTTACGCCGCCAATCGTCGGCCGACGGCGCCGCTCGGCACCCCACCGGCCCTCCGAGTGTCCGCGCCGTTCCAGGGTGCAGACTGCCGGTGGGAGGGTGTGGTTCAGCAATCCCTCGCGAGACCGCGCCCTCGGCCGGCCGAAGGCAGCGGAGTCTTCGCCGGGGGCTCGTGCTGCTGATGCTGGCCGGCGTCCCCGCGGCGGCGGCCGCCCAGCCGCCGGACCCGGCCGCGGCGGGCCCGCTGGGGCTGGGGCGCGCCGCGACGGCGGCAGAGGTCGCGGCCCTCGACATCGACGTCCGGCCCGACGGCGCCGGGCTGCCCCTCGGCGGCGGCACCGTTGCCGACGGCGCGCACGTCTGGGACCGCGCCTGCCGCGCGTGCCATGGAGCGGAAGGCGAAGGCGGCATCGCCGCCCCCGTCGTCGGCCGCGACCCGGCGGCGCGCCCGCCCACCGTCGGCAACTACTGGCCGTACGCCACGACCCTCTACGACTACATCTACCGCGCGATGCCCGGCAATGCCCCCGGGACGCTGACCCCGGACGAGGTGTACGGGCTCGTCGCCTGGATCCTGAACCGGAACGACATCGTCGACGACCAGGCGGTGATGAACGCCGCCACCCTGCCCGACGTCGTCATGCCGGCGCGCGACCGGTTCATGCCGGACGACCGCCTGGAGAGCGACGCGGTACGCTGAGCGGTCCGGTAGCCCGTGGTGACACCCCCGCGAACCGCCGCGGTTGCGACGGCCCTGCTGCTGGCCGCTCTGTGGGTGCCGGCCGGCGCGGCCGCCCAGCCTCCACCCGATCCCGCCGTCGGCCAGGAGGGCAAGGACGTCCCCTGGGTGCCGACGCCCGACGTGCTCGTCGACAAGATGCTCGAGATGGCCGAGGTCACCGCGGACGACCTCGTCATCGACCTCGGGTCGGGCGACGGCCGCCTCGTCATCGCCGCGGCCCGCCTCGGCGCGCGGGCCGTCGGGGTCGAGCTGGCGCCGAACCTCGTGGCCCTGGCGGAGCGCCGCGCGGCCGAGGCGGGGGTGTCCGACCGGACCGAGTTCGTCGCCGCCGACCTGTTCGAGTTCGACCTCTCCCCGGCCACCGTGGTCACGATGTTCCTGCTGCCGGACATCAACTACCGGCTGCGCCCCACCCTCTTCGACCTGCGGCCGGGCACCCGCATCGTCTCGAACACGTGGGACCTGCGCGGGTCCGACACCGACCCCGACGCCCCCGGCTGGGCCGCCGACGCCACCGTGGTGCTCGACCCGTGCCCCACCTGGTGCACGTCGCTGCTGTGGATCGTCCCCGCCAGGGTCGCCGGCGCCTGGCAAATGGACGCCGGCGAGCTGGTGATCGAGCAGCGCTTCCAGGAGCTGTCCGGCGAGCTCCGGACCGAGGGCGGGACCGTCCCGATCACCGGCGGCCGGCTCCGGGGCGAGGAGATCCGCTTCGAGGCGGACGGCGTCGCCTACACCGGCCGCATCGCCGGAGCGACCATGAGCGGCACCGCCCGAACGCCGGCCGGAGTCACCGCGTGGCGCGCCGTGCGGCGCTGAGTCCCGCGGCGGGCGCCGACGCGGCCCGACCGGCCGGTGTCGAACTCATCCCCTCGTGCGAGCCTCGTCAGCATCTCTTCCAGGTGCTGCGGCAAGGCAGACGATCGCGTTCGGTGTAGACCATGGCGCTTCCTTCGGTTCGCGAATCGGCAACTCACGAACCTGGCGCGGCATGGAGAGCGAACATCTGATTCCGACGAACCACCGCTGCCGGCCGCTCCAGGGCATCACCCGCGTCCGCCGGCCGGCGGGTCCGCGGCGCGTCGTTCCTCCCTCGCCTTCGCCACCAGCCAGGCCCCCAGGCCGACCAGCCCCAACGGCCACCACCTTGCCAGCCAGTCGAGCGAGAACCCGAGCAGCGTGTTCGACAGCAGGACCACGCCGAGCGCGATCAGCGCCGCCCCGCCGGGCACCGACCCCTGGAGCTGGAGCTTCGGCAGCGATGCGTTCATGTCCGGCAGCTCGATGCCCTGCACGCCGTCGAGGGCCAGGTTGTAGAGGATGGCGCGCCGGCACGCGTCGACGATGTTGTAGACGACGAAGAACCCCAGGAACACCCCCAGCGCCGGGGTCAGGGCGCTGAACGGATTGACGCTCATGCGGACCAGAAGGAAGATGGTGGTCACGAACACGGCGATGTGGATGAAGCCGATCGCGTAGTACCCCACATAGATCTGGCCAATCCCGGGCATCAGCGACAGCAGGCCCGCGAGGAACGGCGACTTGCGCTGCAGTCGGGGCATCGCACCCGGCATGCCCGCGGGAACGGCCTGACCGACGGGGGGCGGAGACGGCGCGGCCGAGGCCGGCGGGGCCGGCGCGGACGGGGCGGCACCCGCCGGGGCGGCACTCGCCGGGGCCCCCGGGGCTGGCGCCGCGGGCGCCGCCGCGGAAGCGGCGGCCGGGGTCGCCGGCCCGGAGGCCGCGGGGGCCGTCGGCGCGGGGGCAGCCGGGGTCGCCGGCGCGGGGACCGTGGGGGCCGGCGCGGGGGCGGCCGGAGGCGCCGGGGACGCCGCCGGCGCAGCCGGGTGCTCGGGGGAACCGTTCATGGTCTGCTCCTTTCGGCCGGCCGCGAAACGTCGTCCGCGGCCGGGGTGGAAGACGGAGGGAAAAGCAGCTCGGCCAGCATCGCGCCGGCGTCCCGGGTCAGCGACCGCAGCGCGTGCACGCCGCCGAACAGGTCGCGGTCTTCGAGCGCCCGGGCGAGCTGCCGCCAATGCCGGCCGAGGTCCGGCGCCGCCGCCGCGACCCGGCGGTACCAGGGGCCGGCGAACCGCCCCGCGACGCCGCGCACGTCATGGGCGGCGCGCACGGTCCGCTCGCTCGCCGCGGCGATCGCGCGGTTGACGGACGCGACGGAGTCGACGCCCGCGTCGCGCGCGAACGACACGCCCTGCTCGAGCAGGACCCGCGCCTCGACCGCGGTGGCGCGCAGCGGCGACCACGACGCGCCGAACATCAGCCAGAACAGGAGGGCCGCGACGCAGCCGGCCTCCCAGGCGATGCGGGGCCTTGCGAAGAGCCCGCGGACGGCATCCCGCCATCGACCGTCCGCCGAGGGTCGACGCGCGATCCGCCCGCGGGTGCGCGCGAGCACCGCGTCGGCGAGCCCCGGCGGCGGCGGCAGCTCCGCGAGCGCCGGCAGGTCGTCGCGCAGCCGTGCGGCCGCGGCGGCCAGCGCCGCGCAGCCGTCGCAATGTCGCAGATGCGCCTCGACGAGCTGGCGGTCGACAGGGTCGAGCGTGTCGTCGAGAAGATCGCCCAGGCAGGCGCGCGCCCGCTCGCAGGGCGGCCCCGTCGTTCGCGAAAGGACGGCGTCGGTCAGATCGCCGGGAACGTCCATCGGCTCGCGCCCGGATGCATCACCCAGCAGAGCGTACAGCTCTCCGCACCGGGAACAGCCGGCGGCATGCGCCGCCGCCCACGCCCGTTCGTCCGCGGGCAGCGTCCCCGCGAGGAGCCCGTCGAGGCGGTCGGCGAACCGGTCGCAGCTCATCGCTCGCCCCCGGCGCGGGACGCGCCGCCGTAGGAGGGATCGATCGCGAGGACCTGCCGCGCGAGCTCCAGCCGCGCGCGGTGCGCCCGCGACTTCACGGTGCCGAGCGGCAGGCCCAGCATGCGGGCGATCTCGCCGAGCTTCAGCCCCTGGATGTCCTTGAGCAGGATCACCTCGCGGTTCGCGCCGTCCAGGCGCTGGAGCGCCTGGTGGACCAGCTTCGTGCGCGCGTCGGCCAGCCACGCCTGCTCGGGGCTCGGCGCGTTGTCCCTCGGCGCCGCGTCGCCGGCCGCGTCGGCCTGGACGTCCTCCGCCGGGGGCCGGGTCCTGCGGCGGCGGAGCTGGTCGATGCAGAGGTTGCGGGTGATGCGCAGCAGCCACGCCATGAAGCGGTCCCCTTCGAAGGTCCCGAGCTGCCGGTAGACACGCACGAACGCCTCCTGCGCCACGTCCCGGGCGTCCTCGACGCTGCCCAGGTAGTGATAGGCCAGCCCGTAGACCCGCCCCTGGCAGCGCCGCACCAGCCACTCCCACGCCAGCTCGTCGCCCCCGCGGCACCGCTCGACGAGCGTCGCCTCGTCAATGTCCATCGACAATCCGCGTCTCCGGGCCGCCCGGCTTCGTCCTGTTCCGGGCCCTGTGGACAGGAACGCATCCGGCCGGAAAAGGTTCGTCGACGCGTGCGCGCGGTCAGGGCGGGGCGCGCACCCCGGGAACCGCCCCAGGGCGCGGCGCGGTCGCGAGGCAAACGTCCCCTCAGACGCGGGCGAGCTGCGGCAGGCGATCGAAGTGCTTGTCACGGGCATGCAGCACGAGATTGTGCTGCAGCACGAGGGCCGCCAGCCACATGTCATTGGTGGGAATCGGAGTGCCCTGCCTTCGGAGCTGCAAGTACACGGCGGCGTAGTGGTGGGTCGTCTGGTCGTCCGCGTACAGGACATGCACGCCGCTCTTCAGGAGGAAACGCCGGAGGAGCCGCTCGTTCTCCGCGGTGCGTCGTCCGTGGGCGAAACCGGCACGAAGCTCGCCGAGCACGACGAACGGCAACAGGACCTCATCGCACGACTCGAGGAGCGCCACGGTCGCGGCGACTCCCTGGCAGAGGTCCACGTACCGATTCGTGACGAGCGCGACCCTCACCTCCAGAGATCCTCATCCGGCTCGTCCTGCGCGGCGAGTGCCGACTCGACGGCCTCGTCGGTCTTCCACGAGCCGGCCACGTCACCCAGATCCCGGCGCTTTCTCGGCGCTTCCGTCACTCCCGCGCCCGCCGCGAGCGCGTCGACGACAACCTCGTTCAGGCTCTTCCCGGCGGCCCGCGCACGCGCGCGCAACGCATCGTCGACGACCGTGGGGATGTTGCGGATGGTGTACTGCATGCATCCAGTATAGGCAGTGCATACCCATGCAGCCAGCAGACAGTCGACGCTGCTGTCGGACCGTGGCGCGGTCTCGACGAGCCTCTACCGCGGCCGCAGAGAGGCCGCCCCCACGCGGTAGGAAGGGTGATTGCCGGGGACGGCCGCGTCATCGACGAGGCCGGCAGTCGGGCACCGTCAGGCGGGGGCGGTATCGACGAGTGCCTCGACGGCGGCCACGATGTGGCGGGCCGAGATGCCGAAGCGGTCGAGCAGCTCGGCCGGCTTGCCGCTGCGGGGCACGTCGCGGACCGCGAGGCGGCGCACGGCGATGCCGTGGGGGGCGACGGCGTCGCTCACGGCGTCGCCCAGCCCGCCCGCCGCGTAGTGGTCCTCGACGGTGACGAGGCGGCCGCCGGTGGCGCGCGCGGCGGCGACGAGGCCGTCGGCGTCGACGGGCTGCAGGGAGTAGGCGTCGACGACCCGGACGCGCACCCCGGCCTCGGCCAGCGTGTCGCCGGCGGCGAGCGCCTCGAAGACGGTGACCCCCGCCGCGACGACGGTGCACGCATCCTCCGCGCTCTCGCGCAGGGTCTTCGACCCGCCGATGGGGAACGCCTCGTCGGCCGCATAGACCACCGGGGTCTTGGGCCGCGACGTCCGGATGTAGGTCATGCCGTCGTGCGCAGCCGCCGCCGCGACCAGGGCTGACGTGCTGACCGCGTCGCACGGATAGAGCACCGCGCACCCCGGCACCGCCCGCATCATCGCGAGGTCCTCGAGGGCCATCTGCGACGGCCCGTCCTCGCCGATCGACACCCCGGCGTGCGAGCCCGCGAGCTTGACGTTGACGTTGCCGATGCCCCCCATGCGGATGAAGTCGGCGGCCCGGGTGAGGAAGGCGGCGAACGTCGACGGGAAGGGGATGGCGCCGCGGCTCGCGAGGCCGAGGGCCGCCCCCACCATGACTTGCTCGGCGATGTAGGTCTGGTAGAAGCGCTCCGGATGCCGCCGCTCGAACCGGTCGCTGAAAGTCGAGTTCTTCACGTCGGCGTCGAGGGCGACCACCCGCGGGTCGGACGCGCCGAGCGCGGCGAGGGCCGTCCCGTAGGCCTCGCGCGTCGCCACCCTGGCGCCGAGCTCGTAGGCGGGCAGGCGCAGCCCCTCGGCGACGGCCGGTGCGCCCGATCGCGCCGGCGGCGCCGGGATCGGCGGATTCTCCGTCGGCGCACCGAGCTGGTCCTCCAGCTCCCGCAGGGCGCGATCGAGGTCGTCGCCCTTGAACGGCTTGCCGTGCCAGCCGTCGCGCCCCTCGGCGAACGAGACGCCCTTGCCCTTGAGCGTGCGCGCCAGGATCATCGTCGGCCGCCCGGCGGTGCGCGCCGCCTCGTCCAGGGCGTCGAGGAGCGCGCCGAGGTCGTGCCCGTCCACCACCAGCGCGTGCCAGCCGAACGCCTGCCACCGCCGCTTGTAGGCGGCCATGTCGTGCCCCCACTGCGTGGCCCGGCTCTGCCCGAGGGCGTTGACGTCGGTGATCGCGCACAGGTTGTCGAGCCCCATCGCGGCCGCCGCCTGCGCCGCCTCCCACACCGACCCCTCGGCCGACTCGCCGTCGCCGAGCAGCACGTAGGTGCGATAGGCCGACCCGATGCGGCGCGCGTTGAGGGCAATGCCCACCGCCGCGCAGATGCCCTGGCCGAGCGAGCCCGTCGCCACGTCCACCCAGGGCAGTCGCGGCGTCGGGTGACCCTCCAGGTCCGAGCCTATCTCGCGCAGCGCCGCGAGCTCGCCCCGCTCGATCGCCCCCGCCTCGGCCCAAGCCGCGTAGAGCACCGGCGCCGCGTGCCCCTTCGAGAGCACGAAGCGGTCGTTGTCCTCGTGGCCGGGCTCCCGCGGATCGAACCGCATCTGCCCGAAGAACAGCGCCGCCATGATCTCGGCGGCCGAGCAGCAGCTCGTGGGATGGCCGCTCCCCGCCCGGCTCGTGGCCCGGACCGACTCGATCCGAAGCCGGGTGGCGACGTCGCGCAGCGCGGGAAGGGTGGAGCGATCGGTGGACACGGCACCTCCAAAGCGACGGAGTGTACCACGCCTCACCCGCGGCGGCGGCGGGGTCCGCGGCGTCACTTCCGGCGCCCCGGATGGGTCCGGCGCAGGTTCGGAAACCGGGCGAGGTCGTTGTCGAAGGAGACGAGGGTGGCGCCGTGGGAGATGGCGAGGGCCGCGAGGTGCGAGTCGGTCGTCAGATTGGCGTCACTTGTGCTGCTCGAGCTCGCGAATCGTCTCTTCGTCCTCGAGCCGCGCGGCGATCCGGAGGGCGTGATCGAGGTCGACCCGCACGATATCGACCATGTGAGCCCTCGGCTCGCGGCCGCGCGAGTCGATCCGACGTCGATTTCATCGCCGGGACGAGGCGCCGGACACCGCGTCGAGCGCCAGGACGTAGGCGGCGCCGTCGAGCCCGAGGCCGCGGTACGCGGGCGTCTGGCGCATCAGGGTACGGCGAGCGAGGTCCAGATAGCCGGGTTCTTCGGCCAGCTCGGCGAGGCGGGCAAGAACCATCGCGGCGCGGCAGTTGAGGTCGAGCGGGTAGACGGGGTCGCGCAGCAGGCCGACCGGGGCGTCGGGCCCCGGCAGCGCGGGATCCCGGTCGGCGAAGCCGCCGGTCTCGTCCCACAGGGCGTGGCGGCAGTAGGCCATCAGCTCGCGGGACATGTCGAGATAGACGGGCTGGCCGGTCGCCTCGTGGAGATCGAGAAGGGCGGCGCTGGCCAGCACCTGGTCGGCGAGGAGGCCGCGCGGGCTCGCATCGCCGGCCGCCGCGTGCCCGACCCCGGCGCCGCGCTCGTAGGTGGCCATCACCACGCGGTCGACGGACTCGGCCGCGAACTGGAGCAGCGAGTCGTCATCGAGCACCGACGCGCCGTGCACGTAGGCCGAGGCCATGACCGCGGTGGCGTCGGTGTAGACGGTCCGGTCGACGGCCCCGGCCCCCGGCGCCGGGGAATGCCCGGGCCGGTCGGGGTCGGGCGCACCGCGCTGGCTCGCGAAGAACCCGCCCTCGGGGTCGGCCAGCGTCCCGTGCACGAAGCGGACGATGGCGCGCGCGCGGTCGGCGTAGTCGTCGCGCTCGAAGAGGGTCGCCGCGGAGAGGTACAGGTCGAGCAGGCGCGCGTTCGGCGCGAGCAGCTTCTCGGGGGCCGGGTCCGACCAGTCGCGCCCCGCGCAGTAGCGGAAGAAGCCGCCGTCGACGGGGTCCCACAGTCCCCCGCCGGCCATGGCGTCGAGGGTGCGGGTGACGACGCGCGAGAGATCGGCGTCGCGGGTCTCGCGGCACAGACCGAGGGCCGCGGCGAGGGCGTCGGCCTCGACCCGCCTGGGCCCCTCGCCGAAGCCCGCCGACATCTCGTCGAAGCGCCCCAGCAGCAGGTCGCGCAGCCATTGCCCGGCCCCGGCGTCCAGCCCGGGGTCGTCGGCGGTACGACCGTCGGACGGGGCAACGACGCTGGTGCGATCCGCCCGGCCGCCGGGGCCCGGCCCACCGGCGGGAGCCGCCCAGGCATTGCTGGCCGACCTCTCCTCACGATCCGCCGCCCCGAAACGCTCCGCCTTGCCGCCAGGACCCTGCCGCCCGGGGGAAGCCGCCCGGCCGCCGCGAGCCGTCGTTCCGTGAGGGGCCACCTCGACCCCGGGCGACGCAGCAGTACGAGCGGCGGCGGCGCGGACGGCGATGTCGGCCCGCCGCTCGGCGAACGCCTCGGCCACATCGGCCAGCACCCGCGTCAGGGCGTCGGCGTCGAGATGGGTGCCGCCCCCCAGCAGGTCGCCGTCAGGCGTGAGGAAGGCGGTGGTCGGCCACCCGTCCAGGGTGTACCGCGCGCTGACGTCGGGCCGGCGCTCGGCGTCGACCCGCACCGGCAGAAACCGGTCGGCCACGAGCCGCACGACGCGAGGGTCGCGGAAGCTGAACCGGTCCATCTCCGCCGTCCACCGGCACCACGCGGCGCCGATGAACAGCAGTATCGGCTTCTGTTCCGCCGCGGAGCGGGCGAAGGCGTCGGCTCCCCAGTCGAGCCAGGCAATCGATTCCGCCGATTCCGCCGAAGGCATCACGCTGTACGAGCCGACACCGCCAAGGCCCGCCAGCCGAGCCCCGGAGCCGCTGTCCGCCATCGCGTTCGTGTCGAGATCGCGCTGATCGACCGACCCGGCGGAACGCGCGACGCCCAGGTCTCGGCGGACAAGGATGCCGTCGAGGGCGCAGGCCGGCGGCCATGACCACCGCCGTTGCCGGCCGCGCCAACCCCCGCTCCCGGTGCCGGGGGGCGTTACGGGTTCGCCTGGGCCAGAAGCAGCTCGTACAGCCGGTCGATACGCTCTCCGCCGCTCTCGATCTTGCGGCCCAGCTCCGCGTGAGCGGCCCGGTTCTCGGCTTGCGCAGCTTCGATCAACGCCCGCATCTCCGCTTGCGCGGCTTCGATCAACGCCCGGTTCTCCACTTGCGCGGCTTCGATCGACGTCCGCATCTCCGTTTGCGCGGCTTCGATCGATGTCCGCATCTCAGTCCGAACGGTGTCGATGGACGTCTCCACGTCGGCCGCGAAGCCGGCGGCCAAGGAGATCATGCTGACCACCAGCACCCCGACCGCCGCTATCGCGGCGACGACCGCCGCGCCGGCATTCACCCATTCACGCTTGAACATCGCCCCCCTCCGCCCGACCCGCAGGCCTGAAGCCGATCTCCGCGCCTCGGCGATGCCGCCCGCAGGCGGCGTCCTCGGCAACCTCCGCCAGGGAGATATGCCAAGAGCATGCCAGGCACGGTCTGGCGGGCTCACTCCTCCGTGATGGCGGCGTCGATGCCAAGAGAATGCCAGGCACGGTCTGGCGGGCTCACTCCTCCTCGATGGCGGCGTCGATGTCGAGGTCGATGCACCCGCGCACGCTGTTGGCGGCGGGGCACTTCGTCGCGTGCGTGTCGACGGCCCGCTGCGCCTTCGCGAGGCTGCCGGCGGGGACGCGGATGCGGTACCGCACGCGTATCGTCGTGATGCGCAGCACGTTGTCGACGGCCTGGATGTCGCCCTCGACGCTGGCCTGCAGCTTGTCCGTCGGCGCCGGGATGTCGCGCACCTCCAGTGCGCGTGCAAGGGTGCCGAGCAGTCAACCGCCGACGGCGCCGACCATGTAGTCCAGGGTGGCCGGCACGTCCTCCGGCGGCTCGACCCCGTAGAACGCCTTGATGCCCCCGTGGACGCCGAACCGGATCGGCTCGTCGAAACCCTCGAGGTACGCATGCCGCAACGGACCGCCGATACGCTCGACCCGCAGCTTGCTCGTGTGCACTACTGCTGCTTCTGACACCAGATTCCTCCGTGCGCCCGCGCCCGGGAGTCCGCGGAGAGTCTCCGCTGCATCCAACCGGCGATGCATCCCGCCGCTCGCCGCGCCACCGGCGCCCCTTCGGGCGCGGTGCAACGCGCGGGTCTCGCCACGGGCTCCTGGCGGGCGCCGACATGGCCGGGACGCGTCCGCCGACCCGGGGCGTCCGCCGCCCCCGGTCTCCGCCCCCGGCGCCTCCGAAACCTGATGCTACAATTTTCGGTCCGCGCACACCAGGCAACCCGTGGTGAGAGCCCCGCGTTGCACTGCGCCCAAAGGGCGCCAGCGGATCGCCGAGGCGTCCGCCTACGAGGCGTGAGGAGGGCGCAACAGGCAAGGGCCGATGTCCGCACACCCCCCCGGCGGTCAGCCACCACCCCCGTCACCGCCCCACCTCGGCGACATGGACGCCGCCGCGTTCCGCCAGGCCGGCCACGAGCTGGTCGACTGGATCGCGCGGTACCTCGAAGAAGCCGAGCGCTACCCGGTGCTGTCGCGGGTGAAGCCGGGCGAGGTCCGCGACGCCGTGCCCCCGGCCGCGCCCGACGCCGGCGAGCCGTGGAGCGCCATTCGCGACGACGTCGAGCGCATCGTCGTCCCCGGCCTGACCCACTGGAACCACCCCGGCTTCTTCGCCTACTTCGCGATCAGCGCCAGCGGCCCCGGCATCCTCGCCGACTTCCTGAGCGCCGCGTTCAACGCCCAGGGCATGCTGTGGCGCACCTCGCCGGCGGTGACCGAGCTCGAAGGCGTGGCCCTGGGCTGGCTGCGGCGCCTGCTCGGGCTGCCCGACGGCTTCGAGGGCGTCATCTACGACACCGCCTCCATCTCGACCCTGCACGCGCTGGCCGCGGCCCGGCAGGCGGTGCCCGAGGTGCGCGAGCGCGGCCTCGCCGGCCGCCCCGACCTCCCCGCGCCGCGCGTCTATTGCTCCGAGCACGCCCACTCGTCGGTCGACAAGGCGGTGATGACCCTGGGGCTGGGCCACCACGGGCTGCGGCGCATCGCCACCGACGAGCGCTTCCAAATGCGGCCCGACGCCCTCGCGGCGGCCATCGAGGACGACCGGCGGAGCGGGATGACGCCGCTGGCGGTGGTGGCGACGGTGGGCACGACGGCGGTGACCAGCGTCGACCCGGTGCCGGCCATCGCCGACGTCTGCGCCGGCGAGGGGCTGTGGCTGCACGTCGACGCCGCCTACGCGGGGGCGGCGGCCATGGTGCCGGGCCACGAGGAGACCCTGGCGGGATGCGACCGCGCCGACTCGCTGGTCGTCAACCCCCACAAGTGGCTGTTCATCCCCTTCGACCTGAGCGCCCTCTACTGCCGCCGCATGGACCGGCTGGAGGGAGCCTTCGCCCTGACCCCCGACTACCTGCAGAGCCGCGAGCCGGGGGCGGCGCGCAACCTCATGGACACCGGGGTGCAGCTCGGGCGCCGATTCCGGGCCCTGAAGCTGTGGATGGTGCTGCGCTACTTCGGGGCCGACGGCATCCGCCGCCGCCTCGACGAGCACATGCGGCTCGCCCGGCTCTTCGCGGGGTGGGTCGATGCGGACAGCCGCTTCGAGCGGCTCGCCCCCGCCCCGTTCTCGGTGGTGTGCTTCCGCGCCAATCCGGCCGAGCCGGCCGGCGACCTCGACGACCTCAACGCGCGGCTGCTCGACGCCGTGAACGCCACCGGCGAGGTGTTCCTGTCCCACACGCGCCTCGACGGCCGCTTCGCCCTGCGGCTCGCCGTCGGGCACATCCGCACCGAGGAACGCCACGTCCGCCGGGCGTGGGAGCTGCTGCAGGAGCACCTCGACCGGCTCCATCAGGGCCCGCGGCCGGCCTGACGGCCCGCCCGGCACCCCTCCCCGACAGTCGAAGGCGCGGCTCACGCCGGCGCGGCCAGGCGCCAGCGCTCGACCCACGCCTCGTCCACCCGCTCGACGGCCACCAGCCCGTTCACGGGGAACGGCGGCCGGCCCTCGTCCTCGCCCAGCAGCCGGCGCAGCAGCCGGTCGACGTGCGGCATGTGGCCCACCAGCATCACGTCGCGCGTCTCGACCCCGATCAGGTCGGCGAGCCGCGGCGGGTCGCCGGGCTGCGCCCACCGGGTGGCCGTGAACTCGGCCAGCGGGTTGCAGGCGCGCCAGTACGCCTCCGCCGTCTGGCGAGCCCGCAGCTTGCCGCTGTGCCAGATGGCGGCGGGGCGCACTCCCCGCGCCGCCGCCTGCGCGGCCAGCGCGTCGGCCTGCGCGCGCCCGCGAGAAGACAGTGGCCGCTGGGGGTCCTCCGCGGGCCCGAGCGCGTCTCCGTGGTGGACGAGGTAGAAGAACATCGGCCGACGGTCAGAGAATGGCGCGGCCGCCGCGCGGGGTCAAGCCCCACGGCGTGGCGGGGCAGCCCTGGAACCGTGGCGAGGGACCGGGGTTCCAGCCGCGCCGAACCGATGAAGCGGGCAGTCCGCGAGCCCCGCCGGGGAAAGCTCCCGGGTTCGCCCCGGGCTCCTCCGTGCGGCCCGGCACCACTGCCGAGTCGGCACCACCATCCGCGATATGATCGCCGGCCATGGACCTGTTCAGCTCGGTAGACCCGGTCGCGGCCATCTCCCTCGGCGCCCTCGCGGTGGCCATCGTCGTCAGTTGCACCATCCGGCTGCACGTCGGCTTCCTGGCCATCTCGCTCGCCTGGCTGGTCGGCGTCTACGTCGCCGGGATGAGCGCGCGCGAGGTGATGGCGGGCTTCCCGGCCCGGCTCTTCCTGACCCTGGCCGGCGTCACCCTGCTGTTCTCGATGGCCCAGCTCAACGGCACCCTCGACCGGATCGCCCACCGCGCCGTCAGCTACGCCCGCGGCAACGTCGGCGTCATGCCGATGATGTTCTTCCTGCTCGCGTTCCTCCTCGCGTCGATCGGGCCCGGCAACATCGCCGCGACCGCGATCATCGCCCCCATGTCGATGGCGGTGGCGGGACAGGTGGGGGTGCCCGCGTTCCTGATGGCGATCATGACCGGCATGGGCGCCAACGCGGGGTCGCTCTCGCCCATCGCGCCGACCGGCGTCATCGTGAACGGCGTGATGGAACAGTTCGGGATGGGCGGGTACGAGGTCTACAACTACCTGAACAACATGATGGCGCACACCGTCGTGGTGTTCACCGCGTACTTCGCCTTCGGCGGCCTGAAGCTCCTCGGCCGCTACCACGAGGGCGCGGTGGACGTGCCGTCGAGCGACGGGACCGACGGGGTGGACGACGCCGGCGCGGTCACCTTCTCACAGACGCATCTCGTCACCCTGGCCGTGATCGCGACGCTCATCGTCAGCGTCATCTTCCTCGACGTCGACGTCGGGCTCGGAGCGTTCGCGGGGGCGGTGCTGCTGAGCCTGCTCAAGGCCGGCGACGAGCTCGAGGCGGTGAAGATCATGCCGTGGCGGGTCATCATGATGGTGTGCGGGGTCACCGTGCTCATCGAGGTGCTCGGCCAGACCGGCGGGTTGGACCTGTTCACCGACCTCATCGAGCGCCCCGCGGCCATCGCACCGACGTTCATCATGGCCGCGTCGACCGGGTTCATCTCGATCTACAGCAGCACCTCGGGGGTCGTGCTGCCCGCGTTCCTCCCCACCGTGGCCGAGCTCGGGCAGCGGCTGTCGGTGGAGCCCATCGCCCTCGCCTCGGCGATGAACGTGGGCGGGCACCTCGTCGACGTCTCGCCGCTGTCGACCCTCGGCGCCCTGTGCATGGCCGCCGCCCACCCCAGCGTGGACACCCGCGACCTGTTCAACAAGCTGATGGCGTGGGGCCTGTCGATGACCGTCGTGGGGGGGCTGGTGTCGTGGCTGCTGTTCAGCGTGCTGGGCGTCGGGGTGTAGACAGTGGAGGCATCGATGAGAACACGTCTGACGCACGTGGCCGTGATCGGCCTGTTGCTGATTCCCGGCGTCCGCGACGCCGCCGCGCAGGTCATGCGATGGCAGGTGGACGGCGAGACGCGGCAAGCCATCGTCCACGCCCCCGCGTCACCCGCGGCGGAAGGGTCTCCGCTTATCCTGTCGTTCCACGGGTTCGGCGACAACGCGCAGAACTTCCAGTACACCAACCTGCACGTGGCGTGGCCCGACGCCGTCGTCGTGTACTTCCAGGGACTCCCGACGCGCCGAGGCCTCCCCGGCTGGCGGGTGGAGCCCGGCGGCGGCAACCGCGACCTCGCGCTCGTCGACGCGGCCCTGGCGTCGCTGCGCGAGGCGTACGCCATCGACGACGACCGCATCTATGCGACGGGCTACTCGAACGGCGGGATGTTCGCCTACCTCCTGTGGGCGGAGCGCCCCGGCGTGTTCGCCGCCTACGCCCCGGTGGCGGCCCGGCTCCGGCCGTCGGTGCGGCCCACCGAGCCCCGGCCCGTCTTCCACGTGGCCGGGGAGAGCGACCGGGTGGTCCGCTTCTCCGATCAGGAAGCCGCGATAGCCGTCGCCATCGACGTGAACGGCGTCGACGCCGCGACCGGCTGCGGCGCCGGTTGCACGGTGTACGGAGCCGACACGGCGGCGCCGGTCATGACCTGGATCCATCCCGGCGCCCACGTGTACCCGCGCGGGACCAGCGAGCGGATCGTCTCGTTCTTCCGCGAGCACTCGCGCGCGCGTTGATCGGCGAGCTCGACGGCGGCATGACGCAGCCCGCCGCTCCACGGATGCGTTGGCCGCGAATGGCGGGGAGACGTGAGGGCCGGGGGGACGTGCCTGGGTCGAGATGACCCTCGAAGCCCTGGACGGGGGAAAGCAGGCCGAGTGAAGGTGCCGACGGGCCATCAGCGCCAATCCCCTCATCAGCGCCCCGCACCGCTCGGTGACGCCCGAGCCCCCGCGCCACGCATGATCCGCGAGCCGATCACCGGCCCGCGCGCCTGGACCCGCCGCACGATTCGCGAGAGCGACTGGCGCATCGCACTGCCGGCGAGCTGCCTCGACGAGATCGAGCGGCTGGCGCGCGCGCTCGAGCGCGACCCCGTGCCGACGTGGCTGCTCGACCCCGCGGACTACGAGCTCGACGCCTGCCGTGGCCTGCTCGGTGAGGTGCGCCGGCGGCTGGACGA
This sequence comes from Vicinamibacterales bacterium, assembly GCA_965261285.1. Lineage (GTDB taxonomy): Bacteria > Acidobacteriota > Vicinamibacteria > Vicinamibacterales > UBA8438 > JAJEEA01. The sequence continues at coordinate 5,220,507 of OZ253457.1, forward strand.
GGGCCCCGGCGTGGCGGTGGTGGACCGGATCCCGATCGCGGAGCTCGCCGGCCGGCCGCGGATCGAGGCCGTGTTCTGGCTGCTCGCGTCGATGGTCGGCCGTCCCGTGGTGCAGACCCGCGACGGCGAGGTCCTGGTGGAGGTCACCGACACCGGCGTCAAGAAGCGCATCGGGGTGCGCGGCTACCGCACCAGCGTCGCGCAGCCCCCGCACGTCGACAACTCGTTCAACCACGCGCCGCCCGACCACGTGAGCCTGCTCTGCCTCCGCGCCGCCCGGGAGGGCGGGGCGAGCCGCTTCGTGAGCTTCTGCTCGGTCCACAACGCGCTTCTCGCCGAGCATCCGCGGCTGCTCGAACGGCTCTATCTCCCCTTCCACCAGGACCGGCAGGGCGACTTCTGGCCGGACGAGCCGCAGACGGTGTTCTTCCCCGTCTTCGAGCTGCGGCCCGACCTGCGCTGCCGCTACACCCACTTCACGATCCCCGCCGGCTACGAGACCGCGGGCGTCGAGATGGACGAGTTGACGCGGGCCGCGTTCGAGACGATGACCCGCGTGGTGCAGGACCCGGACATGTGCTGCGAGTTCACCCTCAGGCCGGGCGAGCTGCAGCTCGTCAACAACCGCTGGTGCGGCCACGGGCGCACCGCCTACGTCGACGATCCGGCGAACAGACGCCTCATGCTGCGGCTCTGGCACCGCGACGGCGGGTCGCGCCGCTACCGCGGTTGAGCGGTCCGCCGCGGCCGCTCGTGGATGCAACCTGCCAACCGACATCGCCGCTCCCGGATGCAACCTGCAATGAAGCGCACCAGCGCAGACGCCTCATGCTGCGGCTCTGGCACCGCGACGGCGGGTCGCGCCGCTATCGCGGTTGAGCCACCCGCCGCGGCAGCCCCTGGATGCAACCTGCCATGAAGCGGACCGCTCTGATCGTCGGCGCCGGCATCGGCGGACTCTCGGCCGCGATCGCGCTGCGGCAGGCCGGCTGGAACGTTCGGCTGTTCGAGCGCGCGGCAGCGGCGCGGGAACTCGGCTTCGGGCTCGGTGTCGCGCCGAACGCAATCGCCGCGCTCCGGCGGCTGGGCGTCGCGGACATCGTTCTGGCCCGCGGCTTCGCCCCGACGCGGGGCGAGCTTCGCCGCATGGACGGCACGGTTCTGAAGCGCCTCGAGTTGCCGGCGGCCGACGAGGTGCTCGGCGGCCCGATGGTCGTGGCGCTGCGCCCGGCGCTGCACGGCGCCCTGCTCGAGGCAACCGGCCTGGACGCGATCACGTTCCGTAGCGAGGTCACCGGGTTCACGGCCGACGGCGACCGGGTTGCAGTCCGGACCGCATCCGGCCACACGGCGGAAGGCGACCTGCTGCTCGGGGCGGACGGCGTAGGGTCCGTCGTTCGCCGCGCCCTCCATCCGTCGGAGCCGCCTCCCCGGCCGTGCGGGATCATCGCGGTGCGCGGGGCGTCCACCGCCGCGCATCATCTCGGCGACTTGTCCGGCGTGATGTACCTCGGCCCGGGCCTCGAGTCGGTCCTCGTCCGGGCCGGCGACACCGGGATCTACTGGTTCCTGTCGCTCGCCCGCGAGCTCGTCCCGTCCGACACGCGCGACCCCGCGGCCATCCTGGCGCACATGTCACCGCACCTGGATGCGACCTTCCGCGCCGTAACGTCCAACACCGAAGAGCTCCGCTGCGACGAGCTGGTCGACCGCGACCCGTTGCCGCGCTGGGGCGAGGGCGTCGTGACGCTGCTCGGGGATGCCGCGCATCCGCTGCTGCCGCACACCGGACAGGGCGCCGCCCAGGCGATTGTCGACGCCGTCGCCCTCGGTCGGGTCCTCGGCGACGGCGCGAACGTGGCGGACGCCTTGCAGACGTACGAACGCGAGCGGCGCCCCAAGACGGCAGCCCTCGTGGCCCAAGGGCGCCGGACGGCGAAAGTCATGCGAACCACCAACCCCATCGCCTGCCGCCTCCGCGAAGTCGCGATACGCTTGGCTCCTGTCGAGCTGACCGTGAAGCTGTACGCGAGGCTCAACCGACGTGCCGGCACCGACGTCACGCGCCCCGCGTAACGGCGCGGCGTCACACTGACGTAACGTTCCATTCCTGCGTCCGTGACTGCCGACGCAACCGTGTCGAGCGCCTGAGGCGGTCGCCGCCGAATCTCAGTTGTCGGAGGATGGCTTCGGCGTCGTCGGGTTTGTGACTATCGGCCTCGGCGGCTCCGGCCTCACCTTGACCTTGGATACCTCGGGATTGAGGCCGCGCTTCTCGACGGCAACATCAGCGAATCTAGTGCCGGAACCGCGAGTGTTACTGACAGCGTCGCGCGTATTCGTCATGATGTCCCTCCTGCGGGACTGCCGGTCGGTTCTTCCCGATACGGAAATTCTATATGCACGTTGCTGCCGTCTCGGGCGAGGTACAACAAAGGAATCTCAATCTCGTTGCTGGCCTTGTCCCAAATAATGACGTCCCTGAGCAACAACTCTCTCTGCTTGCCTGTTTCGGAGTACGCACGGACCCAGCCGGCATACGTAATACCTCTTTCAAAATCCCTGACGTGTACGTACTCCACCTCAGCCTGCAATCGGCTGAATGTGAGGTCCCAGACGTCTTCCTTTCCGTGTGTCGTGGCCGCGCCGACGTGGTTCAGCAGGCGGGTCATCCACCTTCGCGTGGATCCGTAGATCCAGACGAAGGAAAACGCGACGGCTGCGACAGAGGACGACAGCAGCTCGTCCACGAAGTCGACGGTGAGAAGTTGTTGAGAATCGCCGACGGACGGTTCCGAGAAATTCAACCCCAGGGACCTATATGCCAAATAGACGGCCATGTAGGTAAGGAGGCCAAAAATAAATGCCCGAACCAAGAACTCCGCCGGCCGCGGTCTCTCCTTCATGGCATATGTCGCCGCGAGTTGTGTCCAGATCAACCCGGGAAGGAACACGACAGCAAGCTGAATGAACAAGAGATCTATGCGCATGGAACTCCACCTGAACGCGTATGGTACCACGTTCCGCGAAGGCAAGTAGGGGTGCGGGAACGAGGCGACGGATCCGCAGCGTCGAGTCGGGGCGCCGTGGGTCAGTGGACTCGACGTTGGCGTGCACGTGGCCGACCACGGCAGGATGGCGGCCGTGGTCGCCGACGCGCGGTTGGCTCCGCGTCCCCCCGTCGGCTGAAGATGCCGGCCCGTCGGGATCCTGCTCGAAGGGCAGCGGCGGTGGGGCAGGCGCTGGCGTCGACTGACTGACCGCTCCCTGGACGGGTGGAGCTGGTGTGGCGTTCACGAACCGGGCCGCATCGACGACGGACGCCGGCCGCGGAGTAGCCAGCCGACCAGGACGCCGACCAAGAACGGTAGCCCGAGAGCACGACGAGCACGGCTGTCAGCGCAGGGGTGGTCTCGGTCATTAGTCGCTCTCCCCGGCCTGCCACTCGCGTTCCGGCCGCGACCGCGCGACATGTCTGCGCCGCCCCGCCGGCGGATTCTCGCCGATGTCTCTCAGCATCCCGTAGACCTGCCCGATCCCGAGGCGCGCGACGCGGTGGCGCCATCCCACGCGGTTGCGCACGCGGGGGCCGACACGAGGCGATGCGGACATGGAAATCTCCCGTGGATTCACCCGTAACGCGACGAGCCGCCGCCGCAGACGCGGGACGGGCTCGCCGCCCGTCAGGACGACGGCGGCTTCACGAGCGCGAATCGCGCGGGAGGCGCGCGGGAGGGAACGAGCGCGAGCAGCGAGCGGAGACGTTCGTCGCGGCGCGCGGCGCCACACCGCCGCCGGCGCGCGGCGAGGTCCACGCACAGGAGCCACAGCGGCGCGAGCAGCGCGGCGATCTCGCCCGCGGCCGTGGACGTGACCGCCACGAACACCACGAGGCCGATGCCCAGCCACGCCACGGATTTCTGCAGGTGGATCATGGTGAAGCGGCTCGCTCCGGTACGACAAGAGTGCGACGGCGCGGGGGCGCGTTCTCCGACATCACTCGACAACTCATTCTCGCACCCGGATTCTCGATTCTTCCACGATCCAGAGCTGGCCGTCCAGCGGTGTACGCGAGAGCGCCTGGAGGAACCGCGTTCCGACATCCAGGACATGATCTCGCGCTTGATTCTCAAGCCGAAACACTACGATTCCTGCGTGCTCGGGGGGTGGATAGGTGCGGATGTCCGCGAAGTCCATGTCGAGCGTGACGACGGCCCGGCGTTCGCGAATGCAGACTGACGCGATGTCAGCGTCTCTTGCACCGGCAAGTTCTTCGTCGAGGACGGTCTGGGCATCATGTCCGCTTCGGCGGAACAGCTCGGCCAGTTCGAGCGGCAGATTCTCGTCCAGCTTGAATCGCAAGCCGAACTCCTAGCCGGATATCGAGATCACACGCTCCTTCGCCAGTTCCGCGGCGTACCAGACCGCAGCCTGGATGGACTCCCGCGTCAGTGACGGGTAGCTTCTGGTGATCTCGTCCGGGCCCAGACCGGACGCGAGGTTGTCGAGAACCGTGGTCACCATGACCCGTGTACCCGTAATGCAGGCCCTGCCGTGACAGATTCCGGGATCGACGGTGATGTGGTTTCTCCAGTTCATGGCGTGTTCCCGGACTGCGGCCCGTGGTATCTGATCGGGCCGGCGGTCCACAGACGTTCGAGTCAGCCATCCTCCGGTCGGGTCAGACGATGCGCGATACCCGCGAACACCCGATCCTGCGGAATCGTCCGTCCCGCCTGGATGTCGGTCTCACCCTGCACCATGAGCGCCAACATCAGCAGTGCGCTTCGCTGGCGCTCCTGCGCGGCACGGTCCTGCGCGACCGCGCTCGCCGCGCTCCGTTGCGCCGGGATGAACTCGTGTTCCGAGGCCCTCATCTCGGCGAGCATCCGTGCCGCCTTGGCCTTGAGTTCGCTCAGATTGACGTCCGCGGTCGGCATGGTCACTTGTCACCTCAGGAACAAGCGGACTCCAATGCCGATCCTAGCGCATGCCGCGAGTCCAGGTCACAACCCGGCCCCGGACCGCACCACGCGGCCGGCGTCGAGCACGACCACCCAGTCGGCGAGGGCGCGGACCTCGGCCTCGGCGTGGGACACGTAGAGCATCGGTGTCGAAAGCTCGTCGCGGATGCGCTCCAGGTAGGGCAGGATGCGCGAGCGCAGGGTGGCGTCGAGGGCGGCGAGGGGCTCGTCGAGCAGCAGCAGGGCCGGCGACGCGGCGAGGGCGCGGGCGAGGGCGACGCGCTGGCGCTCGCCGCCGGACAGGCCGGCGACGCCGCGGTCGAGCAGGGGGCCGAGCTCGAGGAGGGCGATGACATGCTCGAACCCGCCGCCCGGCCCCGCCCCCGCGCCGTAGAGGATGTTCCGGCGCACGTTCATGTGGGGAAAGAGGGCGAGGTCCTGGGGCACGTAGCCGATGCGCCGCCGGTGGCAGGGCACGTCCACCCCGGCCTCGGCGTCGAAGAGGGTGCGCTCGCCGATGCGGATGACCCCGCGCCGGGGCCGGCGCAGCCCCGCGATCGACTCGAGCACCGTCGTCTTGCCGGCCCCCGACGGGCCGAACAGGGCGACGACCCGCGCGTCGATGCGCTCGCGCATTTCCAGCACGAAGCCGCCCTGGTGCAGGGCGAAGTCGAGGGTAATGGGGCCGGCCGCACCGGCGCCGCGCGGCTCGCCGAACGGCCGCGGTTCGCGCGGGGCAGGCGGGAACCGCGCGTCCGGCCGGCGCGCGACGGCATTGTCGTCAGGCGTTCCGGTCATGGTCGTACAGGTGTCAGGCGGCTCGATGAGCGATGTCGTCAGGCGTTCCGGTCATGGTCGTACACAAGCGTTCCGGTCATGGTCGTACAGGCAGGCGGCTCGATGAGCGATGTCGTCAGGCGTTCCGGTCATCGCGGTACAGGGTCAGGCGGCTCGATGCACGACCAGCCGGTTCGACGCCAGCAGGGCGCCGAAGGCGATGGCGGCCGACACCGCCAGCATCGCCGCGGCGGCGGCGTCCTGGCCGGTCTCGGTGTAGGTGTAGATGGCGACCGCAATGGTCCGGGTGCCGGGCAGGGCGCCGGCCACCATGATCGTGGCGCCGAACTCGCCGAGCGCCCGCGAGAACCCCAGTAGCGCTCCCGCGAGCACCCCGCGACGGGCCAGCGGCAGGCTCACCGTGAAGAAGACCCGCGCCGGCCGCGCCCCCAGGGTCGCCGCGATCTGCTCGTAGCGCCGGTCCACCTGCTCGAACCCCGCCCGCGCCGAGCGCACCAGCAGGGGCAGGCCCATCACCGCCATCGCCACCACCACCGCACGCCACGTGAACATCACCTCGATGCCCATCCGTTCGAGGAGCCCCCCGAGCAGCCCCCGCCGTCCCAGGACGGTGATGAGGATGAGCCCCGTCGCCACCGGCGGCAGCACCAGGGGCAGCGACACCAGGGTCTCGAGCACCGCGTGCCCCGGGAAACGGCGGCGGGCGAGCACCCACGCGACGGCGAGGCCGGGGGGCAGCATGACGGCGGTGGCGAGGGCGGCCATGCCCGCGGTGAAGAGGGCGACGGAGAGGACGTCGTTCATGGGCCGGTCGCCTCGTCGTCGATGACCGTCCCTTCGGCCCTGGCGAACACGGCGACGGACAGGATGTCGTTCACGCCGGTCGGCCTCGTCGCCATTGGCGTCCCCTGGTCGGTCTCGTGAACAGGCGACGGACAGGATGTCGTCATGGCCGGTCACCTCGTCGAGGATGACCACCCGTTCGGCCACGGGGTCGAGGGGCGCCTGGAGAGGGTGTGGTCATGGCGCGACGGCGCGGGAGACGGGCCGGCGCTCGGGCACGATGAAGCCGGCCTGCCGGAACGCGTCGCAGCCGGCCGCGCTCTGGAGATAGGCGAGGAACCGCGCCGCCCCCGCCCGGTTCGGGGCGTCGGCGAGGACCGCGGCGGGATAGGCGATGGCCGGCCCCTCGTCCTCCGGCACCTCGAACGCGACGGCGACCTCGTCGGACGACCGCGCGTCGGTGCGGTAGACGATGCCGGCGTCGGCGTCGCCCGCCTCGACCACGGCCAGCGCCGCCCGGACGCTGCGGGTCGGCACCGTGCGGGGGGCCAGCGCGTCCCACAGGCCGAGCGACGCCAGGTAGCGGCGGGCGTAGACCCCGGCGGGCACGCCGGCCGGGTCGCCGATGGCGATGCGCCTGAACGCCTCGGCCTGCAGCCCGGCCGCGTCGCCCGGAGCGGCGCCTTCACCCGCCGGCGTCACCACCGCGAGGCGGTTCGACAGCAGCACCACCCGGGTCTCCGCGTCGACCAGCGATTCCGCCGCCACGCGATCCATCTGCCGCTCGTCGGCGCTGATGAACAGATCGACGGGCGCCCCGACCAGAATCTGTGCGGCCAGGGTGCTCGAGCCGGCCAGGTTCAGCTCGACCGCGATGCCGCTCTCGCGCTCGAAGTCGTCCGCCGCCCGCTCCAGGGGCTCGGTCAGGCTGACCGCCGCCGACACCCGCACCCGGTCGGCCGGCGACGCTCCCGGACCCGCGCAGGCCGTCAGAACCGCGGCGCCGAGAAGACCCAGGACCGCCGCCGCCCTCGCGGCTACCCGTCGGCGCTGGCCGTGCCTCGTAGCGGCCTCCCGTTGTTCCGCTCCATGCCGCGGCCACTGCCGCGGCGAACTCCCCCCGCCGTTCAGCCTTGCCGCTGCTTGCCGCGCATCCGCCTCTTGCCGAGCCGGCAGAGCCGGCGAGAGTCCGCTTCCGTTCCAGCTCGCAACGACCTCCCGTCCCGCTACGCCATGCCGACAACGCGCGTCGCCTGCACCCCGCGTGGCCGTCCGCCAGCCAGTCATCCGCACAATATAGTATGATTCAATCCGATTCGCCAAACGATTCAGGGTGACTTCAACCAGACCGAAGTCGAACAGCGTGCGACCGGGGCACGGGAGAGCGGCAGGGAAATGGCCACGCTGACGGTGCGGCAGGCAGCCGAGCGTCTCGGCATCGGCTACTCGACGCTCAAGCACTGGATCTACCGCGGCAGCGTCCGCACCACCCGCACCGCCGGCGGGCACCACCGCATCGCCGAGGCCGAGGTCGAGCGCCTGCTCGCGCGCACCGACGGGCCGCCCGCCCGCGCCACGCGCGGCGCCACCGGCGGCGGCGTCCTCGTCCGCATCAGCGGCCGCAACCGCCTCCAGGGCATCGTCGACGAGGTGCGGCGCGAGGGCCTCGTCGCCCAGGTGCGCCTTCGCATCGGCGACCAGTGGCTGACCGCGGTCATCACCCGCGACGCCCTCGACGAGCTGGGTCTGAAACGCGGGGACGAGGCGACGGCGCTGATCAAGGCGACCGAGGTGATGATTGCGAAGGAGGCACCGCGAGACGACAAGTCGGCTCGCACTAGCCGTGCCAACTAATGCACGCGAAGGCACCGAGCTGGAATCGCCTGGAATTTCGGCACGCTGGAGGCCGGCGACTCAACTCGGCGGCCAGGGCGACGACCTGCGCGGCCAGCGTCGAGGCCGCCGCAAGGCGTCGGGATGACGCCGACGATCACCTGTCCGGCCGCGGTTGCGACTCGCTCGGAACCGCAGCATAATTTCATTCATGGCCGTACACATCACGGTGCGGGACGTCCCGGAAGTGGTGCGTGACGAGTTGGTCGCCCGCGCGGCCCGGGCCAACAAGTCGATGCAGGCCTATTTGCGGGACGAGCTGGAACGCCTGGCTTCGCGGCCGCCCATCGACCAATGGCTCGAGCCGGCGCGCGAGCGGGCCGGTGAGCCCGGGACACACATGCCGACAGAGGACATTCTCCGTCACCTCGACGCTATCCGTGGCCGTGACTGACAAGCCATGGAATCGGTCGTCATCGACGCCTCCCTGCTGGTTGCGGCGGTGCTCAACGCCGGAGCCAATGGCCGCTGGGCTCGCGGAATCATCGCGAGCGAACACCTCATCGCGCCCCAGTTGGCTCCGATCGAGGCCGCTCACGTACTACGGCGCGCCGAAATGGCGAACGAGATCTCCAGCCTGCAAGCGACAGGCGGCTATCGGAGAATCGTCAGCTTTCCGATCGATCTGCTGCCCTTCGGACCGTACGCCGAACGAATCTGGGAGTTGCGTTTCAACCTGACGCCCTACGACGCCTGGTACGTCGGCTGCGCAGAGGCGCTGGCCGTACCATTGGCCACGCTCGATGCCCGCCTGAGCCGAGCACCCGGCCCCAAGTGCAGATTCCGGTTGCCCGACCCCGGCCGAGCTTCGCCCGGCGAACCCTCATGACGCCGATCCGCGACTTCATCGACATCCCCGAACGGCGCGGAGACAGCAGCGTCAAGCGGCGCACTCGGCGAAGCGAAGCCGCCGCGCCTCCCCACGGGTCAGGAGCGTTGGGACGTATAATCCGCGCATCGATGTCGTCACCGTTCACCAGGAGTCTGCGCCGTAGAACGGTGCAGACTCCTGGCAGGGTTGGTTGGGCGCCGAGCGGAGCCGAAGGCGACGATTGGCGGGCTAGGAGAGAGCCATGATCGACACCCAGGCGGGAACGCGCCGACTCCGGGACCTGCTGGCGACCCGAGCCCGGCGGACCGGCGAGGTCACGCTCGCCACCGGCGCGAAGTCGAACTTCTACTTCGACTGCAAGCTGGTAACGCTGAACGCCGAAGGGGCGTACCTCGCGGGGCAGGCCTTCCTCGATGCGCTCGACCAGCTTCCCGAGCGTCCGGATGCCGTTGGGGGACGGACGCTCGGGGCGGATCCGATCGTGAGCGCGATGATCGTGCTCTCGCAGGTGCGAGACTGTCCGATCCAGGGCTTCTACGTCCGACAGCAGCCGAAGAGCCACGGCACGAAGCGCCTCATCGAGAATCCGCCCGGACAGGGAGCCAAGGTCGTCATCGTCGACGATGTCGTCACGTCCGGGGGGTCGCTGCTCCAGGCCGTGAAGGCCGCGCGCGAGGCCGGCTGCAAAGTCGTCGGAGCGATGGCCCTTGTCGACCGCGGAGAGCAGGACGGCGCCGCGAACATCCGCCGCGAAGTCGAGCACTTCATCCCGCTCTTCCGGCGGAGCGATTTCGAGGGTACCGCCGCCGCCCCGGAAGGTCGCGCCGCGACCCGTTCCGAGCCGCCCTCGATCAGTGAGGCCTCACCCTTGGCCGCCTCCGCTCATGAGCCGTCGGCGCTCGAGGATTCGTGAGGGCCGTTCCGCCACCCTGAGCCGCGAGCGGTGAGTCGCGAATCCGCGTTCGACCCGGAACGGCTCGCATCCGTCTCTTCCTGGCCACGTCGGACGACGGATTCCTGAAAGCGTCCGGCCTGCGGCAACTCTGGCTCGACGGCTACGTAGACCCGTCGCCCCGCCACCGGAACCGTTCCACATGTCCGCGCAGCAGCTCCTGGCCTTGGTTTTGCTGCTTGGTCTTGCAGAAAGGAACCGTCGGGCGCGCCTCGTGGCGCGAATAGCTGGGCGAGATGCCCGCGTTCCGCGTGACGGCGCTCGAGCATCTCGACGGAATCACGGAGTTCATGCTGTCACGCGGCATGCTGTGCGACGAAGGCGGGATGTTGTCGATCGGCGTCGAAGAAGAACGCGCCTTCGGCCGCCGGCACTTCATGGAGGACGGGTTCTCGACTCCGCTGTCGCATGGGGCGCCTTGCCTGGTGGCTCAGGCGCCCGCAATCTCGCTGTCGAGCGGGTCACGAACGCGTGGCGGCCGCGCCGCGATCGAGTCGATGCGGTAGAGTGGTGCAGGAGAGATCTGCGATGGGCGAAATCGTCGTCGACGTCGCGCTGGAGAACGTGGGGGACCGCGCGTTGGCCAAGGCGGGGCATCTGCAAGAGGCCGACATCCGGCGCGTCACCGAGGCGGTCGCGGGCACCGGCGCGGTGATGCTCGCGCTGCCCGAGGACGTCGTGGAGCGGCTCGGCGTGGAGGTCGTGGGCAGCGTCGCGTGCGCCTATGCCGACGGACGACGGGGCGAGCGGCCCGTCGCCGGCCCGGTGACCGTCAGCATCGGCGACCGCTGGATGCCTGTCAACTGCGTCGTCGTTCCGGCGGGCACCGACGCCCTGGTCGGTCAGGTCGTCATGGAGCAGCTCGACCTGGTGGCCGACTGCGTGACCCGGACGCTCGGCCCGCGCCCCGAGTCGCCCGACCGCCCCCTGCTGAGGCTCTGACGGAGTCGCCCGACCACCCGTTGCTGAGGCTCTGACGGAGAGGCTCGAGGCATGAGGCGCCGCAGAGACCCTCGCGCCGCAGCGTCAGACCGACCGGCCAGGATCCGGGGACGTACGGCGGGAGTCCTCGTCGAGACCCTCGGCGCTCAGCGGCAACGGGGGATGTGCCCGGCCCCGCGGGGGAGCCCCCTCGCGGCGAGGGCTGGCTGCTGGAACGGGCGGGTGTGCCCGGCCCCGCGGGGCGAGCCCGGGGGCCGGGCGCGTCCCGGCGGCGGGCACGGACGGGGGGCGGACTGAACGACAGGCCCGAACGCGAAGGACCCCGCATGCCCGACCAACCCCTCGTGAACCAGGTTGCCGTCGTCGCTGGCGCCACCCGCGGCGCCGGGCGCGGCATCGCCCGCATGCTGGGCGCGGCCGGGGCCACCGTCTACTGCACCGGGCGCAGCGTGCGGGGGCGGCCCGCCACCGCCGGGCGGCCCGAGACCATCGACGAGACGGCGGAGCTGGTGACGGCGGCGGGGGGCCGCGGCATCGCGGTGCGGACCGACCACACCGTCGAGGCCGAGGTCGAACGGCTGTTCGCCCGCATCCGCGCCGACGAGGGCCGGCTCGACGTACTGGTCAACGACGTCTGGGGCGGCGATGCCCTGACCGAGTGGGGCAAGCCGTTCTGGGAGCTCTCCACCCCTCAGGGGCTGCAGCTTCTGGAGCGCGCGGTCCACAGCCACCTCGTCACGAGCCGGCACGGCGTGCCGCTGATGGTCGAGCGGAACGCCGGGCTCGTCGTCGAGGTCACCGACGGCGACACCCTCGGCTACCGCGGCAACCTCTTCTACGACCTCGCGAAGAACGCGGTCATCCGGCTCGCCTACGCGATGGCGGCCGACCTGCACGCGCACGGGGTGACGGCCCTGGCCCTCACGCCGGGCTTCCTGCGGTCCGAGGCGGTGCTCGACCACTTCGGGGTCGCCGAGGCCAACTGGCGGGACGCCATCGCCGCCGACCCTTACTTCGCCGAGTCCGAGACACCGTGCTACGTCGGGCGGGCGGTGGCGGCGCTGGCCGCCGACCCGGAGGTCGGAGCCAGGAGCGGCGGCCTGTTCTCGAGCTGGGGGCTGGCGAAGGAGTACGGCTTCACCGACGTGGACGGCCGCCGGCCCGACTGGGGCACCTTCTTCGCGCGGAAGGTGCGGGAGATCGTCGAACGCGACGCACCGAGCGAGAAAGACATGGATGTCTTCGTGGTCCGGACCCGGCTCCACCAGGTGGAAGGCGATCGCGCGGCGACCGACGAGGCGGCGCGGCTGCGGGCCTACCTCGATCGCCACGGCTGACCGGCCGTCGGGTCACGCGAAGGGCCGGGCGGCGCGAAGGGCGGCCGCGCGTCGATGCGGGATCCGGTCCGGGACCGCGAGCTGGCCCGCTTGCACCGGAGCGCAGCCCGTCTTGGCGGCGCTCGCCACGAGGCGATTCCCCCAGGGCCGGTTCAGCCGACGCGCCGGTACACCGGGGCGTCGCCTTCCCTTGCCGCAGACGCTTTCGCGGCCTTCGCGACGGGGCGATTCCCGCCAGGGCCGGTTCAGCCGACGCGCCGGTGCACCAAGGCGTCGTTCTCCTTTGCCGCAGACTCTTTCGCGGCCTTCGCGACGGGGCGATTCCCGCCAGCGCCAGTTCGGCCGACGCGCCGGTACACCAGGGCGTTGCCCTTCTTGCCGCAGACCTCGCTGACGCCGCCCTTCCGGAAGCAGAACGCGGCGAGCTGGCCGAGGCGTCGCGACGACCCCATCGCCGCGGCAACGTCACGCGTCGTGAACCGCTCCGGCAGGCCGGTGTCGAGCAGGGCGAACAGGTCGGCCATCGACGAGACGGCGAACGTCTCGACGACGTCGACGAGCCGGCGGTCGAGGATGGCCCAGCCGCGGCGGCGCCAACTGCCGCGCCCGGTCAACGCGCGCACCTCCTCCTCGACGGTCATCACGACCTCGAGCGTCAGGTTGGGATGCGCGAGCAGGGCGGGGATGCTGGCGAGGGCCGGGAAGACGTCGTAGACCGAGCCGTGCTTCGGCGACCGGCGCCGCGTCGGGGGCGCGTTCGGGTCGGCCGGCACCTTGACGATGTAGCGGTCCCGGGCGACGGGATGCACCAGGGTGACCGGGTGCCGCTCGAGCAGCCGCGGCAGCTTGCGCCTGAGGGGCCCGAAGGCGCCGGTGTGGATCTCGACGATGCGGCCGCCGGCGACCACGTCCGCGACGAAGCCGTCGACGGCCTGCTCGGTCGCGCCGCCGCCGACGGCGTAGCGCGCCTTCAGCGCCCGGTGCAGCGACCGCTCGTTCAGCTCGCCGATGGACGCCGCGCCGGCCGGGCGCGGCTCGCGCCCGTCGGGCAGGATGGCCGGGTGCAGGGACATGGAGACCGTTACAGTCTGGTTTCGGCCGTCCCGTCCCCGGCCTTTACGTGGTCGCCAAGGAAACGTGTCCACGTCCCGCGCCGCGGCCGCCCCGTCCCCGGCCCTGCACGCGCTGGCATGGTAACTGCCCTTGAGCTACGTTCCCGTCCGGCCGCATCATGCTGGAGGTCCACTACGCGGTTGCCAGCAGGTCTGCCCCCGTGTCCCGCGGCCGCGCGTCGTAGAGGCCGTCCCAGAACGCCCCCACCGCGTCGAGCATCTCGACCCCGGCCGCGATGAACGCCCCTTCCTCGAACGCGGGCGAATCGTGGCACGCCCGCAGCTCGTGCCAGACGTGCTCGCGGTGGTTCTCCTCGAGCCGGTCGTGCCAGGTGAAGAACGCGAGGGGCAGGGCCGGGACCTGCTCGGCCTTGACGCGCTCGAGCCCCCGGATCAGCTCCTTCCAGAAGCCGGCGGCGGCCCAGTTCTCGACCGCGAACGACGCCCCCATCGCCTCGTTGTAGTCGCTGCTGCCATAGAGCCGGAACAGCTCGTCGCAGAAGAACAGGGTGCCGGGGTCGCCGTGGCGGCGCTGGCCCATGTCGCGGAACCCGAGGCCGAGGGCGGCGCCGAACCGCAGCAGCCACTCGAAGTGGGCGGCCCGGAAGCGGAACGTGCCGCCGTCGACGGTGCCGGTGGTCGAGACCAGCGCGGGGTCGCCCTCGCGGTCGGCGTCGACCGGTCCCGCGCCCGCTCGCGCGCCCGTCCCGTCGGCCGCGCGCCCGCCGTCGGCATAGATGACGCCGAGCTCGTTCAGCAGGATCTCCTTGCTCTCGCGCGCCGCCTCGATCGTGCCGGCGTTGATCACGCGGTTGAGGGCGGCGAGCAGGAACTGGTTGGAGAACACCGAGAACTGCACGGTGAAGTGCCGCAGGTGGTCGAGGGGGACGCGGCCCTCGGCGAACCACGCGGTGTAGAGGTTGCCGGTCACCACCGGGTGGCGCATCAGCTCGCGCTCGACGGTGCCCTTGAACGTCTCGAAGCTCCTGCCGCTCATGGTCTTCCTCCTTCGTCACCGCGCCACGCCCGTGACCGGCGGCCGGCGCGGGCCTCGTCCTCGAACGCCGCCCCGGCGGTCGGCCGCGGCGGCCGGCACATGCCCATCGTCACCGCGAGCCGGCCCGCCAATCGCCGCCCGCGGCTCCGGCGCGCCCGACCACCCCGCCGGCGGCCCCGCCGTTCTGCGGCGCGGGCTCCCGGCGCCGCCATCGTCGCCCGCGGCTCCGCTTGGCTCCGCTTCAGGCAGTGGTCATGACGCCATCGCCTCGACGAGGTTGCCGCGGCGGGCCTGCTCGCGCTCCAGCGCCTCGAAGAGCGACTTGAAGTTGCCCTGTCCGAAGCCCCGCGAGCCGCGCCGCTCGATGACCTCGAAGAACAGCGTCGGCCGGTCCTGGACGGGCTGGGTGAAGACCTGCAGCAGGTACCCGTCCTCGTCGCGGTCGGCGAGGATGCCGAGGCGGGCGAGCTCGCGGACGTGCGGCGCGACGGCGGGGACGCGCGCCCCGAGGTCGTCGTAGTAGGCGTCGGGCACGGGCAGGAACGCGAGGCCGCGGGCGCGCATCCGCGAGACGGTCTCCACGATGTCGCGGGTCGCGAGCGCGACGTGCTGGACGCCGGGCCCCCCGAAGTAATCGAGGTACTCGGCGACCTGCGACTTGCGGCGGCCCGCCGCGGGCTCGTTGATGGGGAACTTGATGCGGCCCGCGCCGTCCTGCATGACCTTCGACATGAGGGCCGAGTACTCGGTGGAGATGGCCTCGTCGTCGAAGTGCAGCATCTCGCTGAACCCCATCGTCTCCGCGAAGAACCGCACCCAGCGGTCCATCTGGCCCAGCTCGACGTTGGCGACGACGTGGTCGACGGCCGCGAGGCCGACGTCGTCGGCCGGGGCCTCGGGTGCGCCGTGCGGCTCGAACCCCGGGGCGAAGACGCCGTCGTAGCCGCGCCGCTCGACGAAGCGGATCACGGTGTCGCCGTAGGCGCGGACGGCCGCGGACCGGAAGACGCCGCGCGCGTCGCGTTCGTCGCCGAAGGGCGCCGCCGCCGCCGCCCCGCGCTGCCGCGCCTCGGCGAGGGCGTACGCGGCGTCGGGCACCTCGAGCGCGATCACCGCCACCCCGTCGCCGTGCGCGTGCGCGAAGCGGGCGGCGGGGTGGCCGGGGGCGAGGCCGCTCGTCACGACGAGGCGGATCGCCCGGCACTCCAGCACGTACGAGGTCATCTCGCGGCATCCCGTCTCGAGGCCGCGGTAGGCGGCGACGCGGAACCCGAACGCGTGCCGGTAGAAGGCGGCCGCCTGCCGGGCGTTCCCGACGTAGAGCTCGATGTGGTCGATGCGGCGGATGGGGAAACGGTCAGCCATGGCGCAGTCTCCGATGGAGCAGTCGTCCGAGGCGGGCGACGGCGGCCCGGACGTCGTCGGGGCGCGGCGCTCGAGAAGCTCGCCCGCAGTCAGTTCGGGAGCGCCCCGGCGCCCGTGGTCGATGCGGCGGATGGGGAAGCGATCAGTCATTGCGCAGTCTCCGGTGGAGCAGCCGTCCGAGGCGGGCGACGGCGGCCCGGATGTCGTCGGGCGCGGCGCTCGAGAAGCTCAGCCGCAGGCGGTTCGCGGGCGCCCCCGCCGCCACCGCGAAGGCGGACCCGGGCACGACGGCGACCCGGGCCTCGGCCAACGCCTCCTCGCAGACGCGGTCGGCGTCGAGCCCGCGCGGCAGCGCGACCCACACGAAGAAGCCGCCGGGGGGGCGCGTCCACCGGGCGCCCTCGGGGAAGTGATCGCGGAGCGCGGCCAGCATCGCGTCGCGCCGGCGCCGGTAGGCGGCGCGGATGCGGTCGAGATGGCCCGCGAAGCCGTGCTCCAGCAGCCGGGCGACGGCGCGCTGGGTGAGGGCCGAGCACTCCAGGTCGGCCGCCTCCTTGAGCACCCCGGCCCGGGTCGCGAGACGCGGCGGCAGCACGAGCCAGCCCAGGCGCAGCGCGGGCGCGAGGATCTTCGAGAAGCTGCCGGCGTAGACGACCCATTCGGGGTCGAGCGCGCGCAGGGCGGGCAGCCAGTCCCCGTCGTAGCGCAGCAGCCCGTAGGTGTCGTCCTCGACGACGGGGACGCCGAACCGGCGCGCCAGCGCGACGAGCCCCCGGCGCTGCTCGCGGCCGAGACGGACGCCGCACGGGTTGTGGGTGTCGGCCATCGCGTAGATGAACGCGGGCCGCGCCCCCCGCGCCAGCAGGGCCCGGACGCCGTCGACGTCCATGCCGGCGCCGGGGTCGGTGCGGACGGTCAGGAAGGACGGCCGGTGCGGCAGCAACGCCTGGCGCAGGCCGGCGTAGACGTGCTCCTCGGTGAGCACGTCGCCCCCCGGCGCCATCAGCAACTGGGCGGCGAGGCTCAGCGCCTGCTGGGCGCCCGACGTCAGCAGCACCTGCCGGGGGTCGCAGTCGATGCCCCGCTCGCGCATCAGCTCGACGATGCGCTCGCGGAGCGGCTCGTGCGGCGGGCCGTACTGCATCGCGGCGGGGTCGTCGGCCAGGACGTCGGCGAGGGCCCGGGCGTAGGCGGCGCGGGGTATCAGCTCGGGGGCGGGGAGGCCCCCGGCGAGCGACACGAAGCCGGGCCGCGGCGGCAGCAGCGCGAGCTCGCGCAGACGCGAGCGGGCCATTCCGGGCGGCGGCGCGGCGACGGCGGTGCTCCCCGGGTGATCGAGGGTGGCGACTGACATGTACTCACGATAGCAACACTTTCTGATATCATTCAACGACAAAAAATGATTGACGCCTTAACTTGCTTTGTTTATGAGCATAAATGACCATGACAACTAAAAAACAAGACAATCTGAACGATTCGTCGATGAACGGCCAGGCGGAAACGCAGGGACGGCGGGCGACGGGGCCGCGCGCCGGGGGCGGGCCGCCGCGGATCGACGACCTCGATCGCCGGCTGCTGGGGCTGCTGCAACGGCACGGCCGGGCGACGAGCGTCGAGCTCGCGAGACGGCTGGGCCTGTCGCCGCCGGGGCTCCAGCGGCGGATGCGGCGGCTGGAGGCGGCGGGGGTCATCCGGGGGTACACGGCGCTCGTCGACCGCGAGGCGGTCGGCCTCGACCTGCTCTGCTTCGTCGAGGTCAAGCTGGCCCACCACCGACCCGACTGCGTGGCGCGCTTCCGCGACGAGGTGCAGGCGATTCCCGAGGTCCTCGAGTGCCACTACCTGACCGGGGAGTCCGACTACCTGATCAAGATCGTGGTGCCGAACCACAAGGCGCTCGAGACGGTGCTCTTCGAGGGGCTGATGCGGATCGACGGGGTCGACCGCATCCACACGAGCATCGTCGTCAACGAGGTGAAGGCGTCGACCGCCCTGCCCCTGGAGGCGCCGCCGCGCGCGCGCCAGGGCGCCGGGCGGTGAACGCCGAGGAGGCGACAGCGGCGGAACGGTGGGAGCGCAGCCATCGCCACGGGCGCGCCAGGACGGTGCGCGGTGACGCCGAGAAGGCGACAGCGGCCGAACGATGGGAGCGCCCCGATCGCCGCGCGCGCGCCAGGGCGGTGGACGTCGAGGCGTCGACAGCCCCGGAAGCGGGCCGATCGTCCGCCCCTCGACGGAATGCGAGAGCCGGCGCCGCGAGCGCCGCGGCGATACGCTACGCGCCCGCCGCCATGCCCTCCCGCGTCTCCGCGACCACCAGGTCGACGACGGACCGCAGCGCCTCCTCCTCGGTGTCGCCCTCCAGCCGGCGGAGGCGGAAGTGGTCTATCTGCCGGTCGGCGCCGGTGCCGTCGTGGATGATCTCGAGCACGCGCCGCAGCTCCCGCTCGCAGCCCAGGGCGCGGGCGTCGTCGGCGAGCTGCTCCACGAGGACCGCGGCGTACTCCTCGATGTCCACCCGGCCCTCGCTCCCCTCGTTGCCGAAGAAGGCGAGCACGCCGTAGCGCTGTGCGAGCCACCGGTTCTCGCCGATGATCTCCGTGGGCGGCTCGGGCGGCAGCCGGCCCTCGCGATCGAGCCGCGCGAGGTGCCGGACGAGCGACGAGTACAACGCCGCGATGCTCACCGCGTCGTCGATCCGCGGGCAGGTGTCGCAGATGCGCATCTCCACGGTGGGAAAGGCCTCCGAGGGACGGAGGTCCCACCACAGCTCGCTCGCGCTCTCGATGAACTTCATGCGCCGATAGGCCCCCACCAGCCGGTCGTAGTCGGCGCGGGTCGACAGCGGGCCGGGCAGGCTGGTGCGCGGGATCGCCCCCATGATGGTCAGCCGGTA
The DNA here is from genome assembly GCA_965261285.1 of Vicinamibacterales bacterium. Lineage (GTDB taxonomy): Bacteria > Acidobacteriota > Vicinamibacteria > Vicinamibacterales > UBA8438 > JAJEEA01. The sequence goes on from OZ253457.1 coordinate 5,239,378, forward strand.
GCTCTTGAACCCGGTCTCGCGGCCGCCGGTGAACGGCGACGAGGTCGAGAGCGCGTGCAGCAGCGGCAGGTAGCGCCGTAGCGCGGTCATGACCCGGATGCGCGAGTCGGGGTCGCCGAAGCCGGCGTGGATGTGCATGCCGCCGACGACGAGGCGCCGCAGGCTCTCCTGGAACGTGACCACGAACCGCTCGTAGCGCTGCTTCGGCGTGACCATCTGCGCCCGCCACGCCGCGAACGGGTGCGTCGAGGCGGCCATCACCGACGCGCCGTGCTCGGCCGCCGCCTCGATGACCAGCCGGCGGGTCTCCCGCAGCGCCTCGCGCGCCTCGCCCACCGTCCGGCAGACCTTCGTGCCGGTCTCGATCTGCGAACGGAGGAACTCGGGCACAGCGTTGTGCGGGCCGCGGTTGCGCTCGCACGCCTCGAAGATGCGTCGGTCCGGATCGGACAGCAGGTCGCGCGTCTCGGGATCGACGAGAAAGAACTCCTCCTCGATGCCGAGGGTGATGCCGGGATCCGATTCGCTCATGGAGCCCCCCGCGGCGGCGCGGCGGCCGCGTGGCCGCCTCCGATGCCGCTTGACCGCGGCGGACGGCGCCGGCCGCGGAGCGTGACAACCTGGAACAAGTGGATGGGCGGCGTGAAGGTCAGTACCGGAACAGATAGGAGATCTTGCCGAAGAAGGCGCGGTTCGTCCGCAGCATCTCGGTCGTCGGAAACAGCAGGCTGTCGATGAGCATGCCCTGCCGGTAGCGGTCGTCGTAGCCGAGGAAGATGACGGTGCCGGCGTTCACCCGGTAGGTGAAGAGCACGTTGTTGCCCAGGGTCGCGGCCGCTGTGTTGTGCTCCATGATGTAGCGGACGAGCAGCCGGTCGGTGAACTGGTAGGTGGTGCGGGTGCGGAAGATCTTGACGTTGAAGATGTCGGTCTGCGAGATCGGCTCGACGAAGTCGCTCGACACCATGTTGAACTCCGTCCGCAGCCGGGACGTGGGCTGGAAGCGGAAGTTGACGTTGCCGACCGTCGACCAGCCGAGGTAGGGGCTGTCGGCGTCGTAGAGGATGCCGTCGCCCCAGTTGTAGCCGCCGTAGATCGACAGGATGCGCGCGCTCATGACCCCGAAGAAGCCGAAGCCGGTCTTCCGGAAGTCGACCGCCCCGTAGCGCTCGAGGTCGCGGTTGACCATGCCGGTGATGGCCATGTTGTTGCGAAACGAGAAGTTGGCCATCGCCTGGATCTGCTCGTCCTGCAGCACGCCCGAGTGGTCGTACAGCCGAAGGTAGGTCACCGAGGGCCCCCACGTCATCAGGCTCGACTCGGGCCACCACCGGTAGCCCGCGGTGCCGCTGGTCTGCTGGAGGTCGACGCGCGGCAGGAACCCGGTGCTGGTGAGGAATCCCGGATCGATGCGGCTGTGGGCGACGTTGTAGCTGACGTTGCGCCCCTGCTTCGAGAAGTCGGCCTCGAACACCCCTCCGGAGAGCGAGCCAAGGGTCGAGTCCTCGGTCTCGGAGCCCGCCGCGAGGAAGCTGACGCGGTGGGTCCGGCCCAGCCGGAAGCGCCCGTCGACGCCGGCCACCCGGTTGTGGTCGGCGCCGAACTCCCGCGCGGTCATGATCGCGCCGAGATACGACTCGGCGTAGAAGTCGTAGCGGGCGCGGCCGAGGACGGTCTGGGCGCTGGTGCCGTACTGCGGGTGCGCGGTGTCGTCGAAACGGCCCGCCGCCTCGTCGTCGGCCACCACGACCCCCAGCGTGGTCTGGCCCACCTTGCCGGTCAGCTTGCCGCCGAAGCGGGGGTCGACGATGGTGCGGGTGTGGACCAGGGTCAGCGGCGTCGCGGTCTGGAAGATCTCCTGCCCCTCGAGGAAGAACGGGCGCTGCTCCGGATAGAACAGCGCGAACCGCTGGTTGGTCTCGATCTGCGGCCGGTCCGACTCGATCTGCGAGAAGTCGGGGTTGTAGGTCATGTCCGCGGTCAGGTTCGGCGTGATGCCGTATTTGACCCCGAACCCCAGCTCCCCGGTGGGGTCGTCGGTCGAGTACTCGCCGCTGCCGGTGTCGAGCGAGCCGAGCCTGAACCCGGTCACCTCCGGCAGGAGCTCCAGGTTGCGGCTCAGGGACATGTCGGACAGACCCTCGAGGGTGCCGAACTGCGTGAGCTGGCCGGCCACGCCCCGCGAGATCGGCGACCACGACTGCGCCTCGGACTTGTCGCGGATGACCCGGGTGATCTGGAAGCCCCAGCGGTGCGGCTGCCCCGAGCCCCGCGACGGGTACCGCAGGCTCTTGAACGGAATGCGCATCTCGGCCGTCCAGCCATCGGCGACGACCTGGCCGCCGGTGTCGAACAGCGCGTTCCACGAGTCGTCGCCGCGGATGCCGAACTGCCCCGAGCTGCTCATGCCGCTGCCGCCGCTACGCCGCGGACCGCTGCCCCGGCTCGCCGACCCGCTGCCGCTCGACCGCGAGAAGCCGGTGCTGCCGTCGGCGTTCACGAGCGAGTCGGCCTGCACGCCGTAGCCGTTCACCTCGAACTGGTACGCGCGCTGCTGGTCGAGGAACGGGTCGAACAGGATCGCCATGCGGTCGTCGCCGCGGATCTCCTCGCGGTCGGCCCGGTTGATGCGCATGGTCTCGGGCCGCGTGTAGTGGGCGTAGAAGGCGAAGTAGAGATGGTCGGCGTCGTAAGCCATCCACACCTCGGTGTCCTCCGACGCCGGCGCACCCTCGACCGGCGCGATCTGGACGAAGTCGGTGATGTGGGCGGCGGTCTCCCAGACCGAGTCGTCGAGCCGGCCATCGATCTCGGGCGGGTTGTTCGTGCGTCCGATGACCGCGGTGGGTCGGCCCAGCGGGGTCGGGGCGAACCCGCCGCCGCCGCGACGGCGCGGGCGCTGGCCGGCGTCGGGCGACGTGGCGGACTCGCCGGCGGGGGACGATCCGAAAGCCAAGGCGCCGCTGACGGGCTGCTCGGTTGCAGTCGGGGGGGCGGCGGGCCGAACCCCGGGAGCGGCGGGCGCAAGCTCCGGCGCCGGGGACCGAAGCCCGGAGCCCACGGGAGGGGCCGTCGCGGCGACGGCCGGGGCCGGCGCGTTCCGGGGCGCCACGGGAGGAACCGCGGCGGCGACGGCCGGGACCGGCGCGTTCCGGGGCGTCGGCGACGGCACGGCCGCCCGCCGCCGACCCGGCGCCAACGTGGGTGCGGAACCTGCCGGGGCATTCTGGATCGACGCCACGGCCCCGCGGCCCGGGTCTGCCGAGAGTCGTGCCGCGAGCGCCGCCGCCACCTCGTCCTGGACGTCGAAGAGGTCGGCGATCTCGCCGTCGACCCGCGTGCCGAACTCGACCGCGCCGGTCGCGACGTCCACGATCCGCGCGGTGATGCGAACGGCGTGTCCCACCCGCTGCAGGGTGCCGTCGACCATCCACGCGACGCCGTGGCGGCGATAGGCGTCGAGGACGGCGGCGGGGTCGAGCGCTCCGCTCGGAGCGCCCCGGTAGCCGAAACGCTTGGGGTCGGCCGCGGCGGGCTCCACCACATCCAGCCCCGCGTCCTGCAGATCGACGGCGATGGTTTCGGCGATGCCCGCGCCGATCCAGTCGTCGGCCGGCTGCCGGCTCACGTTCGTGAACGGCGCCACCACCACCGTGGGAGATACCTGTCCCGCCGCGGGCGCCGCCGCGGCGGCGAGCCCGGCGACGGCAACGACCCTTGCGAGCAACCGGACTCGCAGACGGGCCCCGGCGGGCGAGGCCCACGAGGGGCCGCGCCCGTATCGACGTCCCGGTGCCCGCGGGAACCTGTCGTGCATGCGGCGTTCAACCCGGAAGCCGCGGCGCGCGGCTCCCCTCCAGCTCGTACGAACCACCGTGCAAGCCTGCTCCGTCCAGGGAGCAAGCGCCCTAGTGTATCGGCAAAGTGTCCCTCGTGCGAACGTCGCCCCGTCGCGGGGACGCCTCCGTCCACCGCCGCGGGCGACGCCTGCCCGCATCGGGCCGGGCGCCGTCACGCCGCCATCAGCCCGACGCACGCGAGGGGGCTCCCGGCTGCCCGGGACCATGGCGAAAGGGTCCCCGCGGGTAGCCGACGGGCGGTGCGTCCCGCTTCCGTCGCGCGCTCCCGGGGCTCCGCGGAGCGAACCGGGTCCACGCGCAGTCCGGTGCCGGGCGAGTGGGGCGAGCCGTGCGTGAACGCGCCGTCAAACGCCGGCGTACCAGTGGAATCCCCAGTCGGAGTTGATGCCGCCGGTGCCGCGGCCGAAGCCGGCCATCGAGTCCACGGCCTGGATGGACTTCAGGAACTTCAGGTTCTTGTAGCCGCACTGGCGCTCGACGCGCAGCCGCAGCGGCGCGCCGTTGCCGACCGGCAGGTCCCCGCCGTTGAGGCCCCAGGCGAGGATGGTCTGCGGGTGCACGACCTCGAACAGGTCGATGCCCTCGTACCAGCCGTCGACGGTGTCGAGCATCACGTAGCGCGCCTCGGGCTTCAGCCCGCCCGCCGCCTCGAGCACCTGCAGCAGGGGCGCGCCCGTCCACTCGGCGATGGCCGACCAGCCCTGCTCGCAGACGTGGGCGGTGATCTGGGTGCGCGACGGCAGCCTCCGGATGTCGTCGAGCGAGAACGACGTCGGGCGGCCGACGAGCCCGCCCACCGGCAGGCGCCAGTCGCGGAACCCCTCCCTCCGGTGGCGCTGGTACTCCTCGTCGTCGGGGTTGGTCTGGCCCCAGGTCGGGAAGTCGGGCGCGATGTCCTCCGGCCCGTACTCGCGGGCCAGCGGCTGGTCGCGGAGCAGCAGCCGGTTGGTGCTCATGGTGAGCACGTCGGCGGCCCCGACGAGGCCGCCGCGGACGCGCGGCGGCACGTAGACGTCGCGCGAGCATCCGGCCGCCATCAGCGTGCCGAGGGCGGGCACCTGCGCGAGCAGGCGGCGCCGCGAGAGGGTGCGGGGGCGGGCGATGCGACGCGGCTCGGATATCGGCTTGCTCATGACTCCTCCGCGGGCAACCGGAGCTTGCCGGTGATCATCGCACGGATGCGGTCGACGGCGCCGGCCGCCACCACCTCCAGCACGTGCACGACGACGAAGAGGACGAACACCACGGTGCCGATAGTGTGCAGGGTCCGCGCCGACTGCCGGCCGCCGAACAGGTCGAGCAGCCACGGCATCGCGGCCGTGAAGCCGGGCGACTGCGCGAGCCCGGTCAGCGTCATCAGCGGCACGTAGACCAGGAGCAGGAGGAGATAGGAAACCTTCTGCAGCACGCCGTAGCTCGTGGCGGCGCCGCGCGCGCGCAGGCGCCAGGGGAGATGCGCGCGCAGGTCGCGCGCCAGGCTCGCGGCGCCGAGCTCGTCCCGGCGCGGCACGAGGCGCTCGCGGAAGCGGCCGGTCGCGACGTTCCAGCCGACGTAGACGAGCCCGTTGACGAGAAAGACCCACGCGAAGGTGAAGTGGTAGTTCCGCCCCCACCGGCGGTCGCCCATCGCCCCCGCCTCGTCCCACGAGATGCCCCAGTCGGCGAGGCGGAAGATCGCCGGGTAGCCCTGGTAGCCGGTATGGCCCCAGTAGAGCTCGGGGAAGTCGAGGAAGATGTGGATGCCGCTGAGCAGCAGGTAGGCGCCGGCGACGACGTTGATCCAGTGGCAGATGCGCACGTTGGCCGAGTGGAGGGCCACCCACCGTGCGCCGCCGGACCCCGCGTTCTCAGGCATTGCGCTTCACCACGCCGATTCCGCCCGGCGCCGGGGGCGCCCCGGTCGGCGGCGATTTGACACGCCAGACCGCGTCGGATAGGGTACTCCAGATCATGGTGCAGCGGCACGGTCACCACACGGCGCAGCCCACCGTCCACCGGGGCGGGGCTGCGGATCTGCATGTGAGGTAGCGCGACCGCCCGTCACCGCCAACGCATGCGACCGCCCCGCCGACAACCCCGGCGGGGCTTTTTTTTTGGAGGCCCACCGGGCAAGCGATCCGCGCACCGGCCCACGCGCCGGCGCGCGGCAGGACACGAACATGGACTTCTCGAAGCTGAACGGACTCATCCCCGCCGTCGTGCAGGACGCCTCGAGCGACGAGGTCCTCATGGTCGGCTTCATGAACCAGGAGGCGCTGGACCTGACCCGCCGCTCGGGCTTCGCCACCTTCTTCAGCCGCACCCGCGACACGCTGTGGATGAAGGGAGAGACGTCGGGCAACACCCTCACCGTGCGGGAGATGCTCGTCGACTGCGACGACGACACGGTGCTGCTGAAGGTCACCCGCAACGGCGACGGCAACGTCTGTCACACCGGCGAGCGGACCTGCTTCTTCAAGACGCTCGAGCCGATCGCCGACGACGCCGCGGCCGGCCCTTCGTCCCGCTGACCCCCACCCGCGCACCGATCATGGCTGACACGACGCTACGGCTCGGCATCCCCAAGGGCTCGCTGCAGGACTCGACCATCCAGTTGTTCGCGCACTCGGGCTTCAACATCTACACCAGCTCGCGCTCGTACTACCCCACCATCGACGACCCCGAGATCGAGTGCACGCTCATCCGGGCTCAGGAGATGGCGCGCTATGTCGCCCACGGCGCCCTCGACGCGGGGCTGACGGGGCAGGACTGGATTGCCGAGCACCACGCCGCCACCGGCGACGAGGTCGTCGACGTCGCCGACCTCGTCTACTCGAAGCAGAGCTTCCGCAAGGTGCGGTGGGTGCTGGCCGCGCCCGAGGACTCGAAGTACCGCACGCCGCAGGACCTCGCCGGGGCCACCATCGCGACCGAGCTGGTGCGGGTGACCGAGGCGTACTTCAAGCGCCTGCAGGTGCCGGTGAAGGTGGAGTTCTCGTGGGGGGCGACCGAGGTCAAGCCGCCGCTGCTCGCCGACGCCATCGTCGAGGCGACCGAGACCGGCTCGACCCTGCGCGCCAACCGGCTGCGCATCATCGACACCGTCATCGAGTCGAACCCCCAGCTCATCGCCAACCCCGCCGCCCTCGACGACGCGTGGAAGCGCACCAAGATCGACAACATCGCGCTGCTGCTGCGCGCGGCCATCGAGGCCCAGGGCCGCGTGGGCCTGATGCTGAACGTGAAGCGCGCCGACCTCGACGCCGTGCTCGGGCTGCTGCCGGCCCTGCACGACCCCACCGTGGCCCCCCTCAGCGACGAGGCGTGGGTCGCGGTCTCGACGATCATCGAGGAGTCGTCGGTGCGCGAGCTGATTCCGAAGCTGAAGGCGACGCGGGCGGAAGGCATCGTCGAGTTCCCCCTGAACAAGATCGTGCTGTGATGCGGATCATCGACTCGTGGGATCGTCCGGCCGTCGGGCCCCGCGCGGCGGGGAGGGAAGACACCGCCGGGTTGCCGATCGACCGGATTGTGCGCCGATGCAGATCGTAGACTCGTCGGATCGAGCGGCGGTCCGGCGCCTGGTCGACCGCCGCGACGACGTCGACCCCGGCCTCACCCGCCGGGTCGCGCGCATCGTGAGCGCGGTCCGGCGGTCCGGCGACGAGGCGCTGCTGCGCTACGCGCGGCGCTTCGACGGCCTCGACGGCCCCGTCGAGGTGTCGCCGGAGGAGATGCGGGCGGGGCTCGAGGCCGTCCCCGCCGAGCTGCGGGCGGCCCTGCGGACCGCGGCCGGCCACATCCGGCGCATCGCGCGGCGCCAGCTTCCGCGGGGGTGGCGCACCAAGGTCACCGAGGGCGTCGAGATCGAGCAGCGCGTGACCCCCCTCGAGCGGGTCGGCTGCTACGTCCCGGCGGGCCGCTACCCGTTGCCGTCGTCGTTGCTGATGACCGCGATCCCGGCGCGGGTCGCGGGGGTGCCCGAGGTCGTCGTGGCCTGCCCGCGCCCCGACCCCGCGACCCTCGCGGCGGCGGCCATCGCCGGCGTCACGCGGATGTTCCGGCTCGGCGGCGCCCACGCCGTCGCCGCCCTCGCCTACGGCACCGCCACCGTGCCCCGCGTCGACAAGATCGTCGGGCCGGGCAGCGCGTGGGTCGCCGCCGCCAAGGCGCTGGTGTCGGCAGACTGCCCCATCGACTTCCACGCCGGCCCCACCGAGATCGTCATCGTCGCGGCGCGCGGCGAGACGCGCTGGATCGCGGCCGACCTCATCGCGCAGGCCGAGCACGACCCCGACGCCCGGTCCATCGTGCTCACCCCGGACCGCCGCTTCGCGGCGCGCGTCGCCCGGCAGGTCGAGAAGCGGCTGCCGGCGGACGGGCCGGCGCGGACGTCCATCGAGCGCAACGGCATCATCGTCGTCACGCGCTCGCTCGACGAGGCCGTCGACCTCGCCAACGACATCGCGCCCGAGCACCTGGTGTGCCTCGACGAAGAGGTCGCCGCGCGCGCCACCCGCGCCGGCACCGTGTTCATCGGGCCCCACGCGGCCCAGGCGGCCGGCGACTACGCGACGGGGTCGAACCACGTGCTGCCGACGGGGGGCGCGGCGCGGTTCCGCGGCGGGCTCAGCGCGTCGGACTTCGTGTCGGTGCAGAGCGCGCAGCGCATCACGCGGGAGGGGCTCGAGGCCCTGGCCCCGACCATTCTCACCCTCGCCGAGGCGGAGGGGCTGACCGCCCACGCCGAGTCGGTGCGGGTGCGCGTGACGGGGAGCCGATGACAACCGCCGCCGCGTGCCGCGGGGGACGGATGCCGTTGCCATGAACGGCGGAACGCTGCCATGAGACGCGCCAGGATCGAGCGGCATACGACCGAGACGCAGATCACCGTCCGGCTGGGCATCGAAGGGCAGGGCCGGTACGAGGTCAGCACCGGCATCCGCTTCCTCGACCACATGCTCGAGCTGGTGGCGCGCCACGGCGCCTTCGACCTGCGCATCGACGCCGTCGGCGACCTCGACGTCGACCAGCACCACACCGTCGAGGACGTCGGCATCGCCCTCGGCGAGGCGGTCTCGAAGGCAGTGGGGACGCGGCGCGGCATCAACCGCGCCGGCTACTTCGTCATGCCGATGGACGAGACCCTCGGCGTCGCCGCCATCGACCTCGGCGGACGCCCCCACGCGGTGGTCGACCTGCGCCTCCGGGTGAGGCTCGTCGGCGACCTGCAGTCCGAGCTGCTGCACGACTTCTTCGAGGGGTTCGCGCTGGGGGCGCGCGCCAACGTGCACGTCAAGGTGCTCTACGGCCGGTCGAGCCACCACCAAGTCGAGGCGATCTTCAAGGCGTTCGCGCGCGCGCTGCGGGTGGCGTGCGACAAGGACGACCGCATGGCGAAGCGGCTGCCGAGCACCAAGGGGTTGATGTAGGCGGGCGCGGGACGGTTTGCCGACATGATTGCGTTGATCGACTACGGCGCGGGGAACCTGACGTCGGTGCGCAAGGCGCTCGCCCACTTGGGGGCGCCGGTGACGACGCCGGCCGCCCCGGCGGACCTGGAGGCGGCGGCGGGCGTCATCGTCCCCGGCGTCGGCAACTTCGAGGTCACGGCGGCCCTCGGCGACGACTGGCGCGCCGCCATCCGCGACCACATCTCGCGCGAGCGGCCCATGCTCGGCATCTGCGTCGGCATGCAGTGGCTCTTCGACGGCAGCGCCGAGGCCCCCGGCCACCCCGGCCTGGAGTTGCTGGCCGGCACGTGCAGCCTGATCACCGACGAGGAGGGCGCGGTCGAAGCGGGCAACGGTTCCACGGAGGCCAGCCGCGACCTCGCGGAAACCGGCGGGGGCTCCGCAAGTACCGGCGAGCGCCCCGGGGAGACGGGCCGCGGTCCCGGGGAAACCGGCGGAGGACCCGGCGGTTTCAAGGTGCCGCACGTGGGCTGGAACTCGCTGCACCGCACGCGCGACTCGTGGCTGCTGGAGGGCGTCGACGAGGGCGACCAGGTCTACTTCACCCACTCCTACGCCGCCCCCGTCACCGGGAGCTGCGTGGGGTCGACCCGCTACGGCGTCGAGTTCGCGGCCGCGGTCGAGCGCGGCGTGGTGGGCGGGGTGCAGTTCCACCCCGAGAAGTCGTCCGACGTCGGCCTCCGCATCCTCCGCAACTTCCTGCGCCGCGTGCCCGCCTGAGACCCGCCATGCTGTCGAAACGCATCATCGCCTGCCTCGACGTTCGCGACGGCGCCGTCGTCAAGGGCATCAACTTCGAGGGCCTGCGCAACGCCGGCGACCCCGCCACCCTCGCCGGCCGCTACAACCGCGAGGGCATCGACGAGGTGGTGATACTCGACGTCACCGCGACCATCGAGGGGCGCAAGGCGCTGGCCGAGACCATCCGCGCCGTCGCGCGCGAGATCTTCCTGCCGCTGTGCGTCGGCGGGGGCATCCGCGGCGAGGACCACGCCGAGGCGGCCATCGAGGCCGGCGCCGACAAGGTCGGCATCAACACCGCCGCCCTCTCCCAGCCGGGGCTCATCACCACCCTGGCCCGGCGCTACGGCAGCCAGGCCGTCATCGTCGCCATCGACGCCAAGCGCGAGGGCGGCCGTTTCCGCATCTACGTCCGCAGCGGCCAGCAGGGCACCGAGCGCGACGCCGTGGAGTGGGCGCGCGAGGCGGCCGACCGCGGCGCCGGCGAGATACTGCTGACGTCGATCGACCGCGACGGCACCAAGCAGGGCTTCGACTGCGAGCTGACGGCGGCGGTGTCGTCGGCGGTGCCCATACCCGTCATCGCGTCGGGCGGCGCCGGCAACTTCGACCACTTCGTCGACGTCTTCACCGCGGGCCGGGCCGACGCCGCCCTCGCCGCCTCGATATTCCACTACGCCGAGCACGCGGTCGAGGACCTCAAGGCCCACCTGCACGCGCACGGCATCCCCGTGCGGCTGCCGCGGCCGGGCCTGCCCGCCGACGACGCCCCGCCCGCGGCGGCGGACCCGACGTCATGCTGACTCCGGCCGCCGACCTCGCGGAACGCCGGCCCGCCCGCGCGGAACCCGACGCCATGCTGATCCCGTCCGTCAACATCGAGAACGCCGCCCCGCCCGCGGCGGCCCAGGACTCATGCTGATCCCGTCCATCGACCTCAAGAACGGCCGCGTGGTGCAGCTCGTGCAGGGCGAGCGGCTCGCCATCGAGAGCGACGACCTCGACGGGTGGGTCGCGCGCTTCTCCGGGTTTCCCAAGGTGCAGCTCATCGACCTCGACGCGGCCATGGGGTCCGGCGACAACGACGCGCTCGTCCGGCAGGTCGCCCCGCGGCTGCCGTGCCGGGTCGGCGGGGGCATCCGCTCCGTCGCCCGCGCCGAGGCGGTGCTCGGCTACGGCGCGCGGGCGGTCATCGTCAGCTCCGCCCTCTTCCGCGACGGCCGGCCCGACCTCGATTTCGCGCGGTCCCTGGCCGACGCGGTCGGCGTCGAGAAGATCATCGGCGCCGTCGACAGCAAGGCGGGCCGCGTCGTCATCCGCGGCTGGACCGAGCCGGTCGAGGTGACCGCGGTCGAGGCGGTGCGGCAGCTCGAGCCGTACTGCGGGGAGTTCCTGTACACCCACGTGGACCGCGAAGGTCTGATGACCGGCACCGACCTCGACGCCGCGCGCGCGGTCGCGGCGGCGACGGGCCGGCGCGTCACCGCCGCCGGCGGCATCACCACCCGCGAGGAGATAGACGCCCTCGACGCCGCCGGCATCGACGCCGTCGTCGGCATGGCCATCTACACCGGGGCCCTCGACTACGCCCGGGATTCTGCCCCGTAGGAGGGCGCAGGGGCAGGGTCCGTCGGCGCGGGGGATGCCCGCGATCGGTCCGCCGCCGACCGACGTGAGGCCCCGCGGGAGGGTGCAGAGGCAGGGTCCGTCGGCGCGGGGGATGCCCGCGATCGGTCCGCCGCCGACCGACGTGAGGCCCCGCGGGAGGGTGCAGAGGCAGGGTCCGTCGGCGCGGCGCGCGAGAAGCCGCAGGCTGCGGTACTCCCGGCGCGAACCTGCGATGTGCTCCGCGGGCGCAGGTTCCCCCGACCAGACTCGACGACACAGCCATGACCCAGCACTGGGACCCCGAATCCTACGCCGCGCACGCCCGGTTCGTGTCCGACCTCGGCGCGCCGGTCGTGGACCTGCTGGCCCCGCAGCCCGGCGAGCGCATCCTCGACCTCGGGTGCGGGGACGGCGCCCTCACCGAGCGGCTGCGGAACGCCGGCTGCCTCGTCGTCGGCGTCGACAGCAGCCCCGAGCAGGTGTGGGGGGCGCTGCAGCGGGGCCTCGACGCCCGCATCGTCGACGCCCTCGAGCTTCCGTTCGACGCGGAGTTCGACGCCGTCTTCAGCAACGCCGTCCTCCACTGGATTCGGGACGCCGACGCGGCCATCGACGGCGTCTGGAAGGCCCTGCGGCCGGGGGGGCGGTTCGTGGCCGAGTGCGGCGGCTCCGGCTGCGTCGCCTCGGTCCGGGAGTGCTTCGCCGAGGCGCTCGGCGCACGGGGCATCGACGGCGACGCCGTGAATCCCTGGTACTTCCCCACCGCCGGCGAGTACCGCGAGCGCCTGGAGCGGCGCGGCTTCCGGGTCGACTCCATCGAGCGGTTCCCCCGCCCGACCCCGCTGCCCGGCGACGTGGTCCACTGGCTGGAGGTGTTCGCCCAGCCGTTCATCACCGCGGTGCCCGAGCCCGAGCGCGCGGCCCTGCTCGCCGAGATGCGCGAGCGCCTGGCCCCGCGCATCCAGCGCCCGGAAGGGACGTGGGTCGTCGACTACGTCCGCCTGCGGTTCGCGGCCGTCCGGCCTTAGGACAGTGATCGGTTGACGGACGCGATGCGGATGAACGGGGCCGATCCCGGCGCCGCCTTCATCGCGCCCGGCCAACGGCCGCACCGCCAGTTCCTGGTGGAGTTGACGCCGCGCAAGAAGCTCGCCGATCTCGTCCTGACCGACGTCGCGCGCCGCGCCTGCGAGGAGCTGATCGAGGAACAGCACCGGGCTTCGGTCCTGCGCACCCATTCGCTCGAACCGCGGCACCGCATCCTGCTCGTCGGGCCGCCGGGAAACGGCAAGACGTCGCTCGCGGAAGCGATCGCCGAAGCCCTGTCCGCGCCGTTCTTCGTCGTGCGGTACGAGGCGCTCATCGGCAGCTTCCTCGGCGAGACGGCGTCGCCGAGGGATCTCTCGCGTTGCCGCGTCGAGGTACGCGACGATGCGGCCTTGCTCGTCCATGGGAATCTTGGGGAGGACGAGCCGCGCCAGCGTCGAGGTATGGTAGTGGGCCTGAATCGCGCCCACTGACAGTTCCTCAGCTTGCGAAACCGCATTGCGGGAATTCAGGTAGTAGTACACGAACCGCGAGAGAATCTGCTCCGAGCCCCGCACTATCAGAAGGTCGATGCAGTTGGCTCCGTCCAGTTCCTTCGGCACTACGGCCGCCGTTCCAGCCTGGCCGGTCTGAACCACGACTACGTCACCTGCGAAGATCTTCGATTTCCGGTGGAGTTCGTTCGCATGCTCGCTGATGAACACGAGGTTCTCCATATCTATCGCGCCACGAGACACGTTAAGAGAACGGAGACAAGGAATTCCGTGATCGACGTAGTACTTGGCCGAGACGGAAAGCGGAATCGCTCGACGGCGTACCTCCAGAGGAGAGATTGAAAGTCCTCGCCGGTCTCCCGACTCCGAGCGAGCAGTCGCGCGCGAACCGACGCACCGACGTTCTTGAGTCGACGTTTCGTCACGACAGGACCGCGTCGACGTAGGGTTCGAGGACCGTGCGGGCCCGGCACACGCTGGCCGCTCGCATGATCTCGTCCACCGAGGCAAGCCGCTGGCGCAGGGTGTCCCGCAGCGCCTCGAGCGCAGTGTCGAGACCGAACTTGTTGCGATATCGGAAACAGTCGACGACCGTGCGGGCCGGCGACGTGATCGAGACCGGCGCTCCGAGCATCGGGCGGCGAACGACGCCGTAGGTGAGCATCGCCTTCGAGAACCGGACGACGCGAACCTGCGCCGGGGTTCGCGCGGGCCGGCGGGCCTTGCGGTCGATGGCTATCCAGACCTCGTGAGGAGACTCGGTTCCAATCTCGTGAACGCGGAGCGCCGTCATCAGGCAGACGACCGCGTGCGGCACGGCCGCTGCCACCATGGCGACGGTCTCGAACTCGGTCGCCTCGATCTCGGCAAGCCGGTACAGGCCCCCACCGAGGTCGTCGACGATGCCCGTCGCAACGAGTCGGCGGAGCTGGCGGTACGGGACGCCCAGCGAATCGACGTCTCGTGGCCGGAAGAAGGCCCCGAGGCCGGCTGTCCGCAAGGCGGCCGCATTGAGTTCAACCACGAATCGGATCGTAATATATGTCGGCACATACACACAAGTGCCGACATGTATTCACCGCACGGACCCGTGCCACCGGCCGCCTCAATCGCCCTACCCGTTGTCGCCGCGGACGCGGGCGAGCAGCTCTGACCCCGTGGCGCACTCGATGATCCAGTCGCCGACCCGCGCGAGGCGGTCGGGGTCGGTGACGCCGGCCAGGGCGGCGGCCAGCCCCTCGGCGGCCCCGGCATCGAACTTCCGTCGAGCCTGGCGACACAGCAGCGCCCGCTCTTCGCGGCGGCCCTGCTCGATGCCCTGCTCGAGCCATTCACGCGTCCATTCCCGCACGGTCTCTTCCAGCATCGTCTGCGTCTCCCGCAACTGCGCCAACGGGCCCTCCCCGTCCGCCGGCAGCCGACCCGCATGCCGCAACCCTTGGTGCAGCCACGTCACGAACGCCTGCGTCAACGCGTCGTCCTTCTGTCTTCGCAGAAGGTCGAACAGCACCTTCAGCGCCTCGCGCAGGCCCGCCGCGTCGCGCGTCTTCTCCAGACCGATGAGCGCCGACACCAGGTTGCCCGCCGGCAGCTCCGCGTCCGCCATGCGCGCCACGTCCAGAACATAGTATCGCTGCGACGGTTGGTACGGCGCCAGCGCTTCGCTCCCCGCCGCCAGCAGGTTCGTCACCTCGACCGGCGCCGTCCACGGCCGCCGGCCGTTGTAGAGGACCACGGGCAGCACCGGCGGCAGGGCCCCGTGTTCTCGGAGAACGCCGTGGGCGACCAGCCGCCGGTAGAGCAGGGCGGAGTACTCCAGGATGCGCACTGCCATCGCCTGTTCGACGGTGGATTGGAACTCGAGGAGCAGGACCAGGTAGAGCCAGCGGTCGTCGCGGAAGCGGACGCGCCAGATGAGGTCGCCGTGGCGCTGCTGGAGCTCTCGGCCGACGAAGCTGGCGGGCAGGGGGGCTAGCGACTCGAAGTCGAGGAGGCCGCTCCAGCTTCGGGCGGCGAAGCCGGCGAGCAGGTCGCGGACCATCCGAGGGCGCGAGAAGAGCAGCTTGTAGGCGGGGTCGTGCATTCCGCTCCCTCTTGATCCCGAGTCATGCGGTCCGGCGGCGTGCGGCGGCTCTCGCCGGGGTTGCGAGAGGGCCTCGGGTCTCGGCAGCCGGTCGACGCGGTGCTTCAGGAGCAAGAACGGGGCCAACGCGGGACGGCCCGCGTGCACGGGGAACCAGCGGGCGGCGAGCGGCCGACGCGCAGGAACTGCAACCCTTGGGGTGGCGCGGGACGTCAACGCGATGGGACGCAGGCGCACGGTGTCCAGGTCGCCCAGGACGACCGCGCGCCTTCGGATGGCGCGAAACGTCAACACAAATGGGGCGCAGAGGCGGCCCCAGGGATGCACGTTGAGGGTTGAGTCCGCGGTACGGCTGCGGCGCACCCTCAGCCCGACATCTCCTGCAGCATGGCCACTATCTCCTTCTCCACCCGCTGGATGTCGGCCTCGATCTCCTCGAGGGGGCGGGGCGGGCGGTACTCGTAGAAGTAGCGGTTGAAGTTGATCTCGTAGCCGACGAGCCCGACCTGGCCGTCCTGGGGGTCGCGGCGTCCCGTGTCGATCCAGGCGTCGGGGACGTGGGGCTTCACCTCGCGCTCGAAAAACGACTCGACGTCGTCACCGAGCGGCACGTTCTCGGTGTCGCGCAGCTCGGGGTCGGGCTCGGGGCGGCCGTCCGTGCCATGCTCGGAAGTCTGCCGGACAAGCGATCATGTAGTCGAAGCCGGCGCCGTCGTGCCGGTCGTTCGACAGGGTGCTGCCGAAGACGACGTTCTCGGCGTCGCGGCCGTCCTCGGACTTCATGAAGAGGTCGGCCTTGCAGATGGCGAAGGTCTCGGGGTTCACCTCCTGGCCGAACAAGTGGATGTCGGCGCCGGGGTTCACGGCCGACGCGCGGGGCTCGCCGCCGCGCCTCTCCCCCGCTGTGGTTCATGTCTCGTGGGTTCAACGCTGGGCCGACGGCGGCCAGGGCGTAGTGCTCGGCCGGTCCGCTGCCGCACTCACACGCGCAGCAAGCGCCGCTGCAACAACGCCCGCATGTCACGCCGCCCGTCCGCGATCACCAGAACGTAGGCGCCGTCTCCCATGACGCGGCAGATGAGGCGGTAGGGCTCGAAGAACACCTCCCGGTACTCCCGAATCCCGAGCGCCAGCAACTCCCTCGGGTGGCGGCCGCTCGGCCAGACTCCCGGAAGGTTGGTTGGGCGCCAGGCCGAGCCGTAGGCGACAGAGGGCGGCAGCCCGGTCGAAGCGCCGGGCGGGAACGTGACCGCGCCCTCGCGCGTCCACATGTGTAGAGATGACCAGCACCCGCGCCTTCTTCCTCCTCGCCGTCTGGGCCGCCGCGGCCGCCCCGGCCGCCGCGCAGGACGTCCCGCTCGTGACCGCCGCCGCGAACCAGGATCGCGGGGAGGCCCTCGCGCTCATCGCCGCGGGCGCCGACGTCAACGAGGCGCGCGCCGACGGCGCGACGGCGCTCCTGTGGGCGGCCCACTGGGACGACCTGGAGCTGGCCCGGCGCCTGCTCTCGGCCGGCGCCGACGTCAACGCGGCCGAGGACCACGGCGTGACGCCGCTTGCGCGCGCGGTCGAGAACACGAGCCTCTCCATGGTCGAGACCCTGATCGCCGCGGGGGCCGACGTCGACGCCGCCCAGGTCAGCGGTCTCGTCCCCCTGATGACCGCGGCCCGCACCGGAGACCGGGACGTGGTCCGCACGCTCCTCGCACACGGGGCCGAAGTCGACGCCGCCACCACCCGGACCCGGGCCACGGCGCTGATGTGGGCGGTCGCCAACCCGCATCCCGGCGTGGCGCGAATACTGCTCGACGCCGGCGCCGACCCCGCGGTCTCGACCGCCAAGGGCTTCACCCCACTGATGCTCGCGGCGCAGAACGGGGACATCGAGACCGCCCGCGCGCTCATCGCGGCCGGCGCCGACGTCGACGCGCCGAGCGCCGACGGCACCCACGTCCTGCCGTACGCCATCGTGCGCGCCCAGGACGCATTCGCGCTCTTCCTGCTCGACGAGGGGGCCGACCCCAACGGGTCCATGGGCGGCGTGCGCGCGCTCCACGCGGCTTCGGGCGACGTCGACCTCTGGCTGCGCGACTGGTACCTTCGACACGAGCGCTATCGCCGCTACGAACGGCTCGGCGGCGCGCTCGACGGCGCCCGCCGGCTGACGCTCGTGAAGGCGCTGCTCGACCGCGGCGCCGCCGTGAACGCGCGCACCACCAGCTCGGCCATGTTCAGCTCCTATGTCGGCTATCCGAGGAAGGGCGCGTTCGAGCCCTTCTCCGTCGGGACCGGCGACCTGCGCGGGGCGACGCCGCTGTGGGTGGCGGCCACGGACATGAACGGCGCGGGGCGGGTCTTCAACTACGGCCCCGCCTACTCCTCCAGCTCGGCCGAGATTCTCCGCACGCTGCTGGCGGCGGGCGCCGACCCCCACCTGACGACCGACGACGGCACGACGCCGTTGATGGCCGCGGCCGGCCTCGGCCGCGCCACCTACACCCCGCGCGTACCGCGCGGGACCCGGTCGCCGACGGCCGAGGAGGCGGTGCGGCTGCTGCTCGAGGCCGGCGCCGACGTCGATGCAGTGAACGAGGCCGACTTCACCGCGCTGCATGGGGCCGCGTTCCGCGGGCTGAACGAGGTCGTGGAGTACCTCGTCGCGAACGGCGCCGACATCGACGCGCGCGACTTCCGCGGCCGGACCGCGTACCGGATGGCCGAAGGCTCGAAGCAGTCGTTCCAGTTCCAGAGCTGGCCCGAGACGGCGGCCCTGCTCGCCGAGCTCGGCGCCGACACCAGGCTCGGCATCCCCGGCACCGTGCAGGAACGGCTGCGCGACGTTTCCCTCTCAGTCACCGCCGGCCAGCCTTGACCTGATGCCCGCCCACCGAGCCGTGCTCCCGAGCTGGCCTCCGCGTCGACGGCTGATCCGGCACAACCTCGGCGCGTTCCTCGCAACCCTCGCCGCCGATGCCGCGCCGCCGAGGGGTCCGTGCCACCTGGGGCGTCACCTCGGGTCGAGGGGAAAGTCAGACCTTGGGGGGGCGGAGCCGTCGGGCAGCTTCCCTCGGTCCTTCAGAATCCTCTCGTAGTCCGCCCTGTAGAGGCTGCAACGAGCCAAGCCCAAGGCTTCCTTCATGGTGACGTGGATCTGCCTGGGGATGTAGTCGTGTCCAGCTTTCGAATCTCGGCGGATCCCGAAGCGTCCGATGTAGGTGCCGCGGACCCGCACCACGACGTTGGTGTGCTTGCGGCCCTCCGAGATCTCGGCATCCAGCTTGTTGGCGATCGTGAGCGCCGAATCGGCCGTGAGCAGGCTACGTCCTGACAATGTAAGTACCGAGGATCCGACGCTGCTCGACAGCGTCCGGCCCCAGATGCCGCTCACTCAGGAGCACGTCGAAGGTCTCGAGAATCTCCGCCACGAGGGCCTGCAAGGCATCGTTGCCGTCGCTGCCCGGCATCGCAATGTTCGCCTCTCGGAACCACGCTTGGAAGTCTCCGATCTCGACTCTCCTGATCTCTACGGGAATCGGCTGGAGGATGCGGTAGCCGGCGTCACCCAGTTCGTCGATGCAGACGCGCTCGATGTGAGGCGAAGGCTCGTCGGCCGGCGCCTGTGCAACCACATCCGGTAGCGGCCGGGACTCGTGGAAGAAGTCCACCATGATGTCACCCCCCAAGGGGGTCGCCGTGAGGGGGCGTTGGTTCGTCGTCCTGCCGCGGCTGCCGATGGGCGGCCGGCCTCCGCTTCGCAATCTGGATCGTACAACCGTGGCGCGTTGGTCGCAAACGTTCGACGCCGATGCCGCGCCACCGACCGGTCAGCGGCACCTGGGCCTCAATCGCCCGACCCGTTTGTCGCCGCGGACGAAACTTCCGCGCCGCCCGACGGTAGATGCGTATTCCGGTCCAAACCGATCACCGATTCCGGTCCAAACCGATCACCAATTCCGGCCCAAACCGATCGACTTCACCGGAATGCGCAGTAGGCGGCGCAGAGCGTCTCGAGCCCGCCGGCGGGGGACTCGGCCGAGCCCGACGGGCCCGTGTCAGCCAGGCCGCCGAGAACCTGCTGGATATCGCGTGCTTGACACACGCGCACCCATTGGATAACTTGGCCGGGTGTTCGAGGTCGTGTACAGCGCGCAGGCCCGCCGCCGGCTGCGCCGCATGCCGGCGAACACCGCGCAGACGATAGTCGCGAAGATCGACGGCCTTGCGGCGGACCCCACGGCGCCGAATCCGAATGCGGCGGCCCTGAAGGGCGGGCCGGGCTTTCGCCTCCGCGTGGGCGATTGGCGCGTGCTGTACCTCGTCGAGTCGCCCGAGAAGCTGCTGCGCGTGGCCGCGATACTGTCACGCGGGGAGGCGTACCGATGACCACCACGCCGCAGACCCTGACCCTCGCCGGAGAGGACTACGTCGTGATTCCCCGCGACGAGTACGAGCGCCTGCGCGCCGCCGCCGATGAAGACGCCGCCGACGTCGCCGCCATCCAGCGCGTCCTCGACGACCCCGACGAGACCTGGGCCCCGGCAGAGCTCGTGCGCCGCATCGTCGAAGGGGAACACCCCGTGCGCGTCTGGCGCACGCACCGCCGCATGACCGCCCGCGCGCTGGCCGCCGCCGCGGGCATCCCCAGCTCGTACCTCTCCGCCATCGAGCGCGGCGTTAAGCCCGGCTCGGTGAAGGCGCTCAAGAGTCTCGCCACCGCCCTCGACGTGCCGCTGGACGACCTCGTGTGACCACCGCGCGGCATCCCGGACCTCGCGTTCCTGTTCCACGGCGACAGGATCGCCCCTGCCTTCGATCCCGAGCGCGAGGCCGTCCTGGGTCGCCGCGGACAAGTCGGGGTCGCCGAGCGACGGCTCTACCGACATCGCCGAGGCGGAGGAACGCCTCGTTGACGGGTACGATAGCGAGCCATACTGTCAGAACGACACCACACCGAAGGCGACCGGCACCACCCCCTTCCGCTCGTCGATGACGGGATAGACGACGAGCCCGGCCTTGACACCCAGGCGCGGCGTGATCCGCTTGCCGACGAGCACCTCGCCCACGAGCCCGCCAATGTTGTAGAGCCGTCTCTCCGGCCGCGGACTCACCCGCGGGCCCTGATGCCAGGTGAGATGGTCGTAGGCGCCGAACATCAAGCCCACACCGATGTTCAGCTCGAGTCCCGGACCCAAGGCGTGACGGTAGCGCAGCGTCCCAGTCCAATGGCGAAAATCGCGTCCGCCGGTCCGCGTACCGTCGCCGTAGTCGTACGACGCCATGTGCTCCCCGACGGTCGTCGAGCGCCGCAACGAGAACCCCCACGACTCGCTCCACCAAAGGACGACACCACCCTCCACGCTCGGCAAGGACGCCAGGTCGCCGTCTCGGAAGAGGTACCCGCCGCCGAACTGCAGCTCCAGCACCTCGGCGAACCGTGCAGGCGCCCGACGGGGTCCGTCGCCCTGCTGGGCGCGCGCCGGTGTGGAGACTGCGATGACCGCCAGCGCCGCGCAGGTCGCCGCCGCCCGCGAGGAACGTCGCCATCCCATCATTTGCGCCTCCCGAACCCAACCAGGGGGTTCCAGTGGGAGAGTGCGCAGTTGAGCGCTGGACCGGCTCACGCTGCGGAAGTCGCCGGGGTGGCGCCGTGACCGCCACCGCCGACCCCGCGACGCGCCGTCAGCCCAACGCCCCCTGCAGGATGTCCGGCGTTGTCGACCGCGTCGGCGTGGAGGTCGATCAGAACCAGGCCGGCCACACCCGCCGGACCCGACGAGACGCGCCAGCGCGTGATCCGGCTCACCTCCGACGGCGCCTCCGTCGCCAGCCAGCCGCAAGTCGACTGCCCGTAGCCGCTCGCCGAGCGACAGTAGCGGGCAGATCTGTCGGCATGCCCTTGACAGCATATGTTCCTGGAGGCATATTGTGGCGTGGCCTGGGAAGTCGTCCTCCATCCGGAATTCGATCCGGAGTTCGACGCCCTGGCGCTCGTGGTGCAGGACGAATTGCTCGCGCAAGCGAAGCTCCTCGAGGCGTTCGGGCCGACGCTGGGCCGGCCGCGAGCCGACACCCTGAAGGGGTCGCGCCACGCCAACATGAAGGAGCTTCGCTTCACCGCCGACGGCGGGGTCTGGCGGGTCGCCTTCGCCTTCGACCCCGAGCGCAAGGCCGTCCTGCTGCTCGCCGCCGACAAGTCGGGAGTCGCCGAGAGACGGCTCTACCGGCGACTGATCGGCAAGGCCGACGAGCGCTTCGATCGGCACCTCGATCGTCTGAAGGCCGCGAGGAGGACGAGATGAGCACCTTGACGGAGAGAATGGCCCAGTTGCCTCCGGCGCGCCGGAAGAGGGTCGAGGAACGCGCCCAGGCGCTGATTGCCGAGGAGATGTCGCTGCGGGACCTGCGCAGAGCACGGAAGCAGACGCAGGTGCGCGTCGCCGAGAAGCTCCGGATCAATCAGGAGAACGTGTCTCGTCTCGAACAGCGCAGCGACCTGCTGCTCTCCACCCTCAGCGGCTATATCGCGGCCATGGGCGGCAAGCTGAGCCTCGTGGTGGAGTTCCCCGACCGGCCGCCCGTGGCGCTGACCGGCCTTGCAGCGCTGGACGACCCACCGGAAACCGACCGGTCGACGGCCTGACGACCTCTCGCAAGGGACGACGTCCTGCGACATCAGCCTCGCCCATCCTGTCAGGCGCTTGGCGACCTCGGCCCCGGGACGGCGCCGCGTTCGAGGTCGATGAGCACCGACGAGACCGACACGACGACCCGTCGGGGACACGCGTCACCCCCGCGGACCCTGCAGCGCTGGACGACTTCTGAAAGTTACCCGCCCTGGCCACGATCTCCGCCGTCATGACCGCTTTCTGACGGTGACCGACACGAACGCGTCCTGAACGTCGAACTCGGGAGGTGGATTGCCGTTCTCCGCCAGCGCCCGGCGTGCGGTCTCGATACCGATTCCGAAGCGTTGCATGAAGCCCAGGTTCTTCATCGCTTCCGCGACGGTGGGGTTGCGGTAGGAGGTCGCGCCCTTTCCGAAATTGCCGCGTCCGACTTCTCCGAACGCCGAGCCGGGGCTCACGATTTCCACACGGTCGGCGAGCCACGAAATCCGCACCGGCGTGTTCGAGTTTTCGTAGTTCCGGTGAATCGCCGCGTTGCGAAGGAGCTCACGGAGGGCCTCGTAAGGATAGCTTCGCTGCTCGACGTGACGTTCTCCCCGCGTGTCGAGTGCATGGGAGATGTTCAATCTCAGCAGGCGGTCCGCATCGCGCAACTGCTCCGGCAGCGGCCCGGACAGCTCGGCATGGTCGACGATTCCGTCCGTCACGGCGGTGCCGTCGTAGCGGACGAACTGCACGTATGCTCCGGGAAACCAGTACCGCGGGTCCCTGCCCAGCACGAGGATTGCCGTCACCGTCGGCGCACCGTTCCGGGCCAAGAGACGCAGCGCCCTCAACTGTTCTCCCCGGTCGCGCCGGTTCTCCGCCAGCACCTCCGGGGAGACCGCGCAGGGCAGGTAGTCGTTCTCGAACGCCCGCATGTCCAGGTCGGCCTCGACGGTTGCCCCGGGCACGCCCTGCATGTCGTAGGGCACGTTCCCCCAACGGCGCTTCTCGGTGAGACGGCGTTCCTCTTCGGCCGTTGCCTGACCTCGCCGCGGGCCGATGCGAATCCAGCAGCGGCCATCCACCTTCATGGGTGGATTGTCCGAAGGCTCTACCTGGACGACGGCCACGTCGCAGTCACGGAGGCGCTTCTTCGCCACTTCCATGAACGGGAATGGCAGAATCTTGCCGTCGGTCCGCAAGCCGCCGAGCGTCTTCAGCAAGTCATCGTCGATGGTCGAGCCGGCACATCGCCCGTCGTCCTCCAGTCCGATGAAGAGAAGCCCTGGCTCCCCGTTCCCGGGGAGGTCGTTGGCGAACGCGCAGACCGCTTGCCGGAACTTGTCGAGATCGTTGGTGGACGCGGTGAACTCCACACGGTCGCCCTCACCGCTCTCGATCCGCGCAATCAGCTCCGTGTCGCCCAGCAAGCCTCTTCCCCTTCCGCTCCGATGCCGCGCCACGCCCCGTTCTTCGAACAGCTTCACCAGGTTGGGCAGGGGCTCGTGGCCCAAGCTCCAGTGGCGGCGCAGAACGTCGGCCACGCAAACCGCTTCGATCTACAGGACGCGTCATCGCGTTCGACGCCGAGGACGCTCCGCCGACGGGTCCGTGCCACCTGGGCCTCAATCGCCCGACCCGTTGTCGCCGCGGACGCGGGCGAGCTGCTCTGACGCCGTGGAGCACTCGATGATCCAGTCGCCAACCCGCGCGAGGCAGTCGGGGTCGGTGACGCCGGCGAGGGTGGCGGCCAGCCCCTCGGCGGCCCCGGCATCGAACTTCCGCGCCGCCTGACGGCACAGCAGCGCCCGCTCTTCGTGGCGGCCCTGCTCGATGCCCTGGGCGCGACCCTGTTCGACGCCCTGAGCGCGGCCCTGCTCGAGCCATTCACGCGTCCATTCCCGCACGGTCTCTTCCAGCATCGTCTCCGTCTCCCGCAACTGCGCCAACGGGTCCTCTCCGTCCGCCGGCAGCCGACCCGCGTGCCGCAACCCCTGGTGCAGCCACGTCACGAACGCCTGCGTCAAGTGGTCGTCCCCCTGCGCCGGCAGAGGTCGCTCAGCGCCTGCAGCGCCTCGCGCAGGCCCGCCGCGTCGCGCGTCTTCTCCAGACCGATGAGCGCCGACACGAGGTTGTCCACCGGCAGGTCCGCGTCCGCCGCCCGCGCCACGTCCAGAACATAGTATCGCTGCGACGGTTGGTACCGCGCCAGCGCTTCGCTCCCCGCCGCCAGCAGGCTCGTCACCTCGACCGGCGCCGTCCACCGCCGCCGGCCGTTGTAGAGGACCACGGGCAGCACCGGCGGCAGGGCTCCGTGTTCTCGGAGCACGTCGTGGGCGACCAGCCGCCGGTAGAGCAGCGCGCTGTACTCCAGGATGCGCACCGCCATCGCCGCGTCGATAGCCCGCCCATCGTCGCCTGCGGCTCCGCTGGGCGCCCAACCAACCCTACAGGAGTCCGCGCCGTTCTACGGCGCAGACTCCGGGACTGGAACTCGAGGAGCAGGACCAGGTAGAGCCAGCGGTCGTCCCGGAAGCGGACGCGCCAGATGAGGTCGCCGTGGCGCTGCTGCAGTTCTCGGCCGACGAAGCTGGCGGGCAGGGGGGCCAGTGACTCGAAGTCGAGAGCGCCGCTCCAGCCGCGGGCGGCGAAGCCGTCGAGCAGGTCGCGGACCATGCGCGGGCGCGAGAACAACAGCTTGTAGGCGGGGTCGTGCATTCCGCTCCCTCTTGATCCCGAGTCATGCGGACCGGCGACGTGCGGCAGCTCTCGCCGGGTTGCGAAAGGGCCTCGGTTTCGGCGGCCGGTCGACGCGGTTCAGGAGCAAGAACGGGGCCAACGCGGAACGGCCCGCCCCAACGGGGGAACGAGCGGGCGGCGAGCGACCGACGGCGCAGGAACTGCAACCCTGGGGTGGCGCGGCCGTCAACGCGATGGCGCGCAGAGGCGACCCCGGGAAGGCGCCGCGTTCGAGATCGATGAGCACGGACGAGTCCGGCACGACGACCCGTCGGGACACGCATCACCCCGCGGCCGCCGACGAAGGCAGCACGCCCCGCATGTAGTCGTCGACGTCGGCGATGCCGATGCCCAGGAGCTCGGCCGCCTTCGACTTGCTGATGGCGCCCTCCGCGAGGGCGCGCAGGCAGAGCCGGCCGCACCGGCTCGGGACCTCGCCGGCCTTGGCGCCGTACTCCTGGTAGGGAGGCGAGCGCCACCCGAGCCGGCCGAACTCGCTGAACAGGGCGCGGTAGGTGGCCGCACCGATGATGTCGAGGTCGCGGCAGCGGTGGGTCAGCGCCTGGATGCTGACGCCGAACACGCGCTTCAGGGCGAGGAGCTCGCCGAGGGCGAGGGCGCTGCGGTGCTTGCCGACCTCGAGCCGCAGCGCCTCGGCGGGCATGAGGAACGCGCCGGCGAAGCGGTGCGCGACCCGCTCGGCGTCGAGACCGCGCGACACGTCGCGCACGATGTGGCCCAGCTCGTGGGCGATGGTGAACCGCTGCCGCTCGCCCCAGTCCCCGGCGTTCACGACGACGACGGGGACGGCCGGCAGTCCCGGGCGGCGCGCCCGGGCGGCGAGGCCGCCCACGGTGTCGAGCGGCAAGGCGAACACCTTAACGCCCCGTTCTTCGAGCAGCTCCAGCAGGTTGGCACGGGCTCGCGCCTCAACCCCTGGTGCCGGCGCAGCGTCTCGGCCGCGCGGCACGCCTCGATCGCATCGTGCCGACGGGATAGGACCCTGGACCGGTCGACGATGTCCTCGATCGCGCGATGGCGTCCCATGTCCGGGAGCACCGTGGCCCCGACCCGCGCCTCGGCCCAGAACACGCCGCTGGACGCCGATCACACGCAGTTGACCGCCGAACTGCTCGTCCTCCGCCCCGCCGTGTATCCGCAACCCTCCCACCGGAATCCCCAACCCCTCACGCAACTATGCAGTGATGCTACACTTCTGAGGATCATCATCCGTAAGCCGGCCACTTCGGCGATTGGGGCAAAATGGCGGACCTCACCAACACCGAAAAACGGCAGTTTGAGCGACTGCTAGGCATGAGCACTGGGTATGTGCTCAACTTCTCCAACAAGACTTTTGCGGAGTTCGTGATGGACGCCACCGGTCGCGATCCGTACGATGCGCAATACGACCATGGCACCTCCAAGGCAAACCGCCTGCGCGGTTTCTGGGCGGTCGAGCCGAACCGTGTGGTCGGCAAACTCATGGCCGACATGCTCGATTACTGCCGCACGACTTATCCCGACAGAGACCTCGACAGAGACCCCGCCCTACATGCAGAATGCAAGCGGACCGTCACGCGCCTGCTGCAGGACAATCCCGTTCAGGAGCTTGATGCACTCATAGCTCTCGGAAACGAGCGCGACTTCGAAGTCGTGGCCAAAGCGGTCCGCGACGCCATCGACCGCGACGAACTAGAGGCGGGCCTCGACCGGCTTCATACCTTCGTCGTCAAGTATGTGCGATCGCTGCGCGAGGCGCAGGGCATAACCGTTGACCGAAACAAACCGCTCCACAGCGTATTCGGCGAGTACGTGAAGCAACTAAAGAAAGATGGCCACCTCCAATCCGAAATGACGGCCCGCATCCTGAAGTCGAGCATCTCCACGCTCGAGGCATTCAACGACGTGCGTAACAACCGGAGCCTCGCGCACGACAACCCGATTCTCGGCTATGAAGAGGCATTGCTCATATTCAATCACGTCGCCGCGTCGCTACGGTTCTTGCGTAGTATAGATGCGACGGCACAGGAGTCCGAGCGTGCCCCGGCAGGTTAACTTAATCAGCACCGATAGAAAAACATCCCAGCCGTCCCCTTTGATTGCACCCGAAAGTCGTCATCCCGCAGCGCTTGCTTGACGAGCGATTGCTTGTTCGGCACATGGATTGTGGGGACACTTGCCATCGAGTCTCTAAACTTCGGCACTTTGTCCCAGAGGTCTTTGATTTGCTTTCTAATTTTTTCTGATTCGCACCCGATAATGTCGGACTCCGCACCAAAATCAGGGTATACCACTATGACCGGCAGACCCAAGCTGTTGATGCCATAGTCCATCTCTTCTCGCAAAGCCCGTGAGTTCTTTGTGATCGAACTCAAGAACAGAACGATATTCTTGGAGTTGCGCAGGCGCTCTCGAATCCGCGGCTTCAGCGTACGCTCCCAATCACTGCCATCTCTAACGTTGTAAGTCTTGTCGTGTGAATCCACGAATGGAAATGTCGAGTCCTTTCCCTTCCACGCCCTCAGCAGGTTATAGTATACAAAATCTCTCGTCGCATGGGCACCGAGGCTGCCTTCAACAAAGGGCTCGTCAACGTAGAACGCGGAGTAGTTACCGTTTCGATATGCCACTATCACCAGCTCCTCTCGATGCTCTTCAGGTCCACCTCATTCATGAGGTCTTGCTGCAATACCAAAGACACCCTACCCGCTACCCACTTTCGCTTGTTGTAATAGAGAAAGGACGTCGCTATGATCTCGATCAAGTTTCTTGGTGGCAAGCCTGTTCCCGAAAGCCCTGCCCCAATGAGTGGAATTCTAACGGAACGCCCATTCGAGTAATCCCGCACTCCCTGCCAAACGCCTTCTAGGCACCTCCAGAGATCAAGTGCCGTAGCAGATGCCTTCAGTGTCATCGGGTCTGTACGCGACAAGACCACCAAGAGGTAGCGTTTATCGTTTAGGTCAAGGCATGCAACCGTGCCAATTGCGTACCGCTCTCGCCTGCCACTTGGCCTCGACACGCCTTGCTCTTCTGGCCTGACGCCCGTCAGTGCGTCACTCGTCAAGTCCTCAAACGTCTTCGCTTGCCCGGCCAGCACATTCTTGATGAACTTGCCATGCAGGCTTCTCTCCGACACATGATCTCCAAGCATTCCATCGAAGTACTCATTGACAGGAATAACAATCGCGCCCGAGCCGTCGAATATATCGCCGTACTGGATTTCAAATGACGAATTGGACCCTGGAATCGGAAACTCAATCCGGCGCGTCGGCACAGCGCGGTACAACCCGCCCAGAACCGACAAAAACAAGAGAAGGCCGTACCAACCAAACCCCCGCGGACTCAGAGACGCAAAAAAAGCGCTGATTGATTCCACGACCATCCACAGGCCGCCGTAAGTTGCCAATGCCCCAAGCAGGAACTCTCGAATGAGCCGACCTGTCACGTACTTCCTCATGTGCGCCTCTACTCGTCGTCTGTCTTGATTGAAGCCCGGCGCCCTCCTCGCCCCGCGTTCCGCATGGACTTCACCGTTTCCGTCGCGATCACCATCCGCGCGCGTCGGCGCAGAACCATCAGTCGCATCCTGAGTGGTCGAGCGCGCCAAATGCCGCCCGAGCTGGCCGAACTCCCGTGAAGAGGGCGCAGCGGGGGGCCGCACCGTTGATGTCGAGGTTGTAGCAGGCGCGGGTGAGCGCAAACCCCGCACCTCGACATTCTCACCACCCAACCCCCTCAGCACGAACCAAGTACGCCGTCGAGGATGTGTGCCTCGTCGATCACGAACAACGCCGTCCGCGCCAAAGGTGCGATGCGCTGGGTTCGAGACCTCATTTTGGGAACCAAGCGCGGCAAACGTCCGGCGTCATTAGCAAACGCGCGCTGCTTCCAGAAGCTGTGCGCGACCTCCTCCAGGAATGTCGCCATCCTCCTTCCCAACGGCGTCCTCGTGGAAGCTGGTCAAGCGCTTGAGCGGACAGAAGGCGATCACCGCCGCTGCTTCGTCCTTATCCAGCACGCGCGACGCGGCTGACTGGAAGGTTCCGTTTGCGCGGCGGAACCATGGCCGGCGGCGTGTCACACCGCGCGAGGCACGGCTGGGCAAATCCACGCCGCCTGATCTACGACCGGAGTTCACTCCGCCATCTCCGTGACACATTCCCACCCGTCCTTCACCATCGCGCCTGCGTCGCAACGACGGCTCACTGCGGCAGCGCAAACACAAACAAGTTGTTCCCCGCACTCGGCCGCAACTCCGGCGTCAACCCCGTGAAGTGCGACGACGTCCCCCCCGACCCCGTGCTCACCGCCACGAACTGCTGCCCGTCGACGGCGTAGGTGATCGGGAACCCCGTCACCGCCGACCCCAGGTTGATCTCCCACAGGATCTCCCCCGTCTCGTGGTCGAACGCCCGGAACCGCCCGTTGACGTCGCCGCCGAAGACGAGCCCGCCGCCCGTCGCCACGAGCGACATCGTCGCCGCGCGCTGCTCGTGGAGCCACGTGGTGGCGCCGGTCTCGGCCGAGATCGCCCGCACCGTGCCCGCGTTCTCGTTGCCCGGCGCGAGCTGGTGGCGGTAGGCGATGGCGTAGAGCTCGGAGCGGCTCTCGTTGCGCTCGGCCGGCGGCGCGTCCTCGGGGAACACGCGGGTCGCCATCATGCGGGCGCAGGTGTTGCGCAGGGGCATGTACATGGTGTTGGTCAGCGGGCTGTAGGCGCCGGCCTCCCAGTCCTTGCCGCCGTTCCAGGTGGGGCAGGCGAAGACCTGCTGGCCGACGGCGGTGAAGGTGACCTCGGCGTTCTCGGTCACCGCGCCGGTGGCGCCGTCGATGCCGCTGATGACGTTCTGGGTGACGGTGGGCGTGGCCCACAGGAACTCGCCGGTCGCGCGGTCGAGGGTGTAGACGACCCCGGTCTTGCCGGGAATGCCGGTGACCACCTGGCGCGTCTCGCCCGGCTGCAGCCCGGGGTTGATCCAGCTCACCTGCGAGGGGTCGGGAGCCACCGCGGTGTCGACGAGGATGCGCTCGAAGGGATGGTCGAGGTCCCAGTGGTCGTTCAGGTGCTGGTAGTACCAGCGGATCTCGCCGGTGTCGCCGTCGAGGGCCAGCGTCGAGTTGTGGTAGAGGTGCTGGTTGTCGACGCCGCCGAGCATGAACTTGGGGGCGGGCGAGGTGACCGACGTCCCCAGGTAGACGAGGTCGAGGGCGGGGTCGTAGCTGGGGACCATCCACGCGCCGACGTGGGTGCGCTCCTCGAACGGCACGCTGCCCCAGCTCTCGTCGCCGGGCTCGCCGGGGGCCGGGACCAGCCGCCGCCGCCACACCTCGGCCCCGGTCAGCGCGTCGTGGGCGACGACGACGCACGCCTCGGGCCCGCCCCGCGGCAGACAGCTTCGGCCCGAGACGGCCAGCCCGTCCGCGATGATGGGCCCCGCACCCTGCATGGCCGCGTTCTCGCGGTAGTCGAGGACCTGCGTCTCCCACACCATCTCGCCGGTCTCGGCGTCGAGGGCGAAGACGTGGGTGTCGACGCTGGTGTCGATGATGAGCCGGTCGTAGATGGCGATGTTGCGGTTGTTGGTCGAGAGGGCGCCCAGCAGGTACTCGCCGACGTCGTCGGGCACGTCGCGCCGGTGCTCCCAGATGAGGTCGCCGGTGACGGCGTCGATGGCCTGGATGACGTCGTTGGGGTTGGGCATGTACAGCACCCCGCGGTAGGCGAGCGGCGTGCCCGACTGGAACCCCTCGGTGAGCCCCCGCGTCCACACCATGCGCAGGTCGCCGACGTTGTCGCGGTCGATCTGGTCGAGGGGGCTGTAGCCCCAACTGTCGGTGGTGCGGCGCCACGTCAGCCAGTCCTCGGGCGCCGGCGCCTGCAGCATGGCGTCGGTGACGGGCACGAAGTCGTCGGCGGGCTGGGCGTGGACACGCGCGCCCGAGCCAAGGGCCAGAACCGCCATCCCGATTGTCCACGCCCGCCGCCACACGGTAGACCTGCTGTTCATTGTCCGCTCCCGTTCTTCAGACCTGAAGCCGCCACATCATCGCACAAGAGATCGCATCCGAATGCGATCGGCGGTCACCACCGAGAAGTGCCCCATCCAGTCCGTTCGACTATCGATGACGTCCAGCAGCCGCCGGTGGTCCGCTGAAGGCGTCACGCCCCCGAGGCGAAACAGGACAACTCCGCACGTCGCTAGTTGACCACGCCCGAACGCCAGCTCTCCAAAGTCCTTGTCATGCGTGATGATCAACCTCTGTTCGTCCTCCGCCCGCCGCAGGACCGAGAGATCGTCCGCGCCGCGCATCGATTCCTTGACCGACAAGACGTCGTGGCCCCGCCGGCGCAACTCTCGAACAACGGCGCCGGCAATGTTCTCGTTCGCGATCATCCGCATCACGCACGTCACGCCGCTGGTGGCGTCGGGTATACCCGCTCCGACTTGAGCAATTCGCCAGCGTACATCAGGCAGGCCCGAAGATCCTCCGTGCTCAAGTGGTCGTACTCGGCGAGGATCTGCTCAGTCGTCCAGCCCCGTGCCATGAGATCGATGACGAACTCCACCGCAATCCGCGTCCCCTTGATCACCGGCTTACCGACCAGAACATCCGGGTCCACGGCTATGCGATCATTCCATGTCATGTCCGCTCCCCTTGAGACCCACGACGAGACTCATCGGATTGCCGCCAACTTCACTGCCTTCTTCAACATTGCCAGCTCCGCATCGTTGCCCGTCCACTCCTGGTAGCGTCGCCTCCAGACGTTCCCTTGGCGCAGGCTCGGGTGCACCAGGGCAACAACGACCGTTGCCCGGTCCACGGAACCATCGAATTGAACATCCTGCTTCAAGGGACCTGAATCGTCCAATTCCGAGAAACTCGCACATCGCCTCCACGCGGCCAGACCAGGCGACAGCGCAGCGATGAATTTCGGTACGAACCTTCCCAGCGTCAAGATGAGCCGCGGCTGCTGCGCGGCGATCTGTTCAGCGAGGAATGACTCGCAACGGCGCTTGAACTCCGGGTTCTTCGCTCCTGGAGATGGGCCGGTGTTGCTATCGCCTATGCTCAGCCCCATGTAGATGTTCGTGAAGAAGCAGTCTTCCCGCTGGATATCGACGCTCTCCAAGAGCGTGAGCAAGTTGTTCCACGTAGGGGTGTACAGCTCGTCTCCCTCTTGTCGGGACCTCCGGTACCCATCCTCCGTGTCGAAGTAGTTCCCGAGAACCATCACTCTCCCGAGCGGCATCGGTGGCAAGGGGTCGCTTGGCCTTTCCCGCCACAAACCCGAGCCGCCAGGGAAGAACGCAGTCCCGGGAATCCTGTCCGGCACCCCAACGATTCCTTGCGGATAGACGAACGCCGCCAACTGCTTGAACAGATATTCGATTGGATGCTGTCCGTTCGGGCCACGCATGTCGAGTCTCCAGCCCTGGCTCTGTCAGCGATTTCACACACTCTCACGCATCCCGACGATAATCTCGGCCGTCTCCTCGTGGTTGATCGCGGGCATCCCTGGGCATCCCCTCGTGGTACCCGACGACGAACCCAAAGAACACGATGACCGCCGCCCCGACCAGGACAGCGCCCGGCAGGATGACCCACCACGCCATCAAGAACTGCCAGAATCTCTCGATTTCCGGAATCTCGGTAGTCCAAGCCAGTATGGTGACCAACCCCAGAAACGCTATCCACAGGGCGCCTAGCCAACTCAGCCCATCGCGTTCCTGACTCATCAAGCCCTCTCACTCACAACCATTTCCGTACGTCCCCGGCGCGTATCGGAACGTGACCAACCCGCGGATTCCCTTTGGTGGTAACGGGGAGGCACCCGAGTCAATGAACGAGGCCGGTTGTCGACTTCCGGCAACGGCTGACGAGTGGGTATCGTTGGGGATGCCCCAACGAGTCGACCGTCAAGTCAACATCCAACTCGGGCCAGAAGAGGTGATTCGGGCTCGGTCGCTCAACCGCCACCAGTTCATCGACAGAGGCTTCCTCGAACCACGGAAAGTCCCTGAAGGAAACGAAGACCTCCCGCTCGTCGATAGAAACCCGGAAACCGAGAGCCGACACTGTCGTGACTTCAACGTCCAAGGCGTTCTCTCCGGTGCGACGCACGCCCATGGCTCGGTCTACACTCCCACGACACGCCCTACCGCGCGGAGTTGTCGATCCTCGTCCTCTTCGACAATACCCAGCGATCTACCCTTCGCTCTCTGCTGCCTGGCCAAGGCCAGCACGGCGACCGCCCGACGTATCGCCTCGCCTTTGCTGACCCCGTTTGTCCGCGCGAATGCCGCCAACTCGTCATCGATGCTGTCCGACATTGCGATGGTCATGCGCCGCATGCCCACTCTCCTCTTCACCTCGTCGCGCGGCCCGGGCTTGTTGCCGATCCGCTTTCCCCAGACGGCAGCCTCCGTTTCACCGCAACCGCTCCGCGAGGCCCGTCAGCGTCTCCGCCAGGGCAACGAGCCGCTGCTCGGTGCGCCCGCTGGCATCCGCCGCGTCGTCCCCGAGCGCCTCCGCCGCCGACGTCAGCTCCGCCGCGAGGGCCGGGTCGGGGCCGTCGCCGCCGGCCCGGTCGAGCAGGGCCGACAGCGCGGCGCGGCGGTCGGCGGCGAGGGTGTCGCTGCGCTCGAGCTGGTCGAGGTAGGCGCGCGCGATGACCGGCCGCACCGGCCACTCGATGGCCCGCTGCTGCTGGGCGTTGAACGCGGCCGGGACGATGGACGCGGCGGCGGCGAGCTCGTTCTCGGTCAGGAACTCGCTCGGCAGCAGCTCGAGGACATCGAGGCCGCGGGCGATCTCGGTGGCGTAGATGTAGCCGCGGTACCAGTAGGCCGACCAGTAGCCGCCCATGACGAAGCGGTCGGCGTTGATGGGGCCGCGGTCGAAGAACGCGATCTCGACGGGGTTGGCCGAGTCGGTGAAGTCGAACACCGAGATGCCGCCCTGGTACCAGGCCTGCACCATGATGTCGCGGCCCGGCACGGGGACGAACGAGCCGTTGTGGGCGACGCAGTTCTCGGTCTCGGTCTGCGGGGCGGGCAGCTTGTAGTGGCTGCGGAACTCCATGCGGCCGTCGACGATGTCGTAGATGGCGTTGGCGCCCCACTCTCGCGGGTCGGAGGCGCGGCAGCGCGGGCGGCCGCCGCCGCCCCACTCGTCGGTGAAGACGACCTTGGTGCCGTCGTTGTTGAACGTGGCCGAGTGCCAGTACGCGAACGACGGGTCGACGACGTCGTCGAGGCGGACGGGGTTCACGGGGTCGGAGATGTCGAAGAGGATGCCGTTGCCCGAGCACGCGCCGGCCGCGAGCCCGAGCTCGGGGAACGCGGTGATGTCGTGGCAGCGGCTGGTCTCGGCCGTGCGCTGCGTGCCGGGTCCGTGGTCGCCGCCGGGCCAGAGGCCCCCGGCCCGCCCCGTCTCGAGGTCGCGAAACACGAACGGACGGTTGACCACGGCCGAGTCCTCGGGGTTGGCCAGCGGGACCTGGATGACGTCGATGCGGAAGAGCGCGCTGTCGGGGTTCTCGGCCGGCGACTCGTCCGAGCAGCCCGCCATCTCCTCGCCCGACCGGACGCCGGCGGCCCCCGAGCCGTAGACGTAGATGTTGCCCTCGTCGTCGGGGTCGCTGATCACGGTGTGGGTGTGCGACCCCCGGCAGGTCTGCACCGCCGCGACCTGGCGCGGCATGCGCATGTCGCCGATGTCGAAGATGCGGACGCCGCGGAAGCGCTGGTCGCTGACGGGCTCGGCCACCCCCTGCAGGCCGCAGTCGAGCCGCCCGCGGGTCTGCTCGACCGACATGATGAGCAGGTTGCCGACCACCGAGATGTCGCCCTGGCCGCCGGGGCAGACCACCGAGCTGACGAGGGTGGGCGAGGCGGGGACCTCGACGCGGTAGGTGTTGAAGCCGTGGTAGTTGCCCACGAAGACCTGGTCGCCGGCGAACGCGAGGTCGGTGTTGCCGAAGTTGAGGAGGCCGCGCCGCTGGGGGCTGGCGTTCTCTTCGTCCTCTTCTTCGGCTTCCTCTTCCTCGGCCGCCTCGGCGTCCTCGCCTTCGTCAGCGTCGGCGTCCTCGCCCTCCTCGGCGCCCTCGCCCGCTTCGGCGTCCTCGCCCTCCTCGGCGCCGTCACCGGCCTCTTCGGCTTCCGCCGCCTCGGGCTCGGGGTCCGACGGCACCGGCATGGGCCGCCCCGCCGGGTTGTTCGGGTCGTAGAACCCCTCGGGCTTGGGCCGCGTCGCCACCAGGGCCATGTTCCACAGCGCCTGCCCGGCGTCCTCGAAGCCGGCCGCGAGCTGCACCCGCGGGTCGGGGGTCAGCTCGGCGAGCATCGCGTCCATGCGGTTGATCTCGGCCGTCTGGTCGGCGGTGACGTCCGAGGTGAACCCGAAGAGCACCGAGTCCTGCGCCGCGCCGGGCTGGCGCAGCAGGTTCTGCACCATGGTGATGGCGCCGCGGTGGTGCTTGATCATCAGATCGAGGAAGAGCCGGTCGAAGGCGGCGCCCTCCGCCTCGCCGAGGCTCGCCATCTCCTCGGCCGTCAGCATGCCCGGCATGGGCTGGAAGCCCTCGGCGTGGTGCGCGTCGATGGCCGTCGCCTCCTGGCCGCGCTCGCGCAGCCACTCCTGCATCATCTCGATCTCGTCCTCCTGCGAGAGCTCGATGCGCCGCGCCGTCGCCCGCATGGCGTCGCTGGCGGTGTTGGTGTCGAGCAGCACGGTCATCTCGAGGGCCTGGGCGTGGTGCGAGATCATGCCCTGCATGAACATCACGTCCGCCTCGGTGAACCGGATGCCCGCGAGGTCGGAGGCGTCGGCGGCCGAGATGGTGCGGCTCGGCTCGCCAGGGGCGCCGGGCTGCACGATGGGGGGCTGCGCAGGGACGGCCGGTGCGCCGAGAGACAGGAACGCCATGCCGGCGGCCAGGGCCGCGGCAACGAGCGGGCGAGAGAAACTCTGTCGGGTCATGGGTGTCTCCACCGACTTGGGTCGGTCCGTGTTCCAGAAACTCACATTCTACTGCCAGGATGACGGCGTCAAGCTACGCCAGGACGCAACGGTGTGGGACGCGCACACGGGTGGCGTCGCTACGCGGTGACGTGGCCTTCTGATTCGAGCCGGCCGGGAACTCGCCGGCCGCCCTCCCGACTGCATCGGATGACGAAGCCCGTTTCAAGCCGAGCCCGGCCCCGTGCATCCCCTTGCTCGCCCGCGCGAGGGAGACGGAGAGACGGCGCGGCCTGCCGGCCGTCTTCACCCTTCACACGTCATCGCAGGCGCTCTGCAAGACCCGTCAGCGTCTCCGCCAGCGCGGCCAGCCTCTGCTCGGTCCGCCCGCCGGCCGCCGCCGCGTCGTCGCCGAGCGCCTCCGCCGCCGACGTCAGCTCTGCCGCCAGGGCGGGGTCGGGGCCGGCGCCGCCGGCGCGGTCGAGCAGGGCCGACAGCGCCGCGCGGCGGTCGGCGCCGAGGGTGTCGCTGCGCTCGAGCTGGTCGAGGTAGGCGCGCGCGATGACCGGGCGCACCGGCCACTCGATGGCCCGCTGCTGCTGGGCGTTGAACGCGGCCGGCGCGATGGACGCGGCGGCGGCGAGCTCGTTCTCGGTGAGGAACTCGCTCGGCAGCAGCTCGAGGACGTCGAGGCCGCGGGCGATCTCGCTGCCGTAGATGTAGCCGCGGTACCAGTAGGCCGACCAGTGGCCGCCCCTGAGTTGCCGCTCGGCGTTCATGGGGCCGCGGTCGAAGAACGCGATCTCGACGGGGTTGGCCGAGTCGGTGAAGTCGAAGACCGAGATGCCGCCCTGGTACCAGGCCTGCGCCATGATGTCGCGGCCCGGCACGGGGACGAGCGAGCCGTTGTGGGCGACGCAGTTCTCCGTCACGGACTGCGGGGCGGGCAGCTTGTAGTGGCTGCGGAACTCCATGCGGCCGTCGACGATGTCGTAGATGGCGTTGGCGCCCCACTCGCGCGGGTCGGACGCGCGGCAGCGCGGGCGGCCGCCGCCGCCCCACTCGTCGGTGAAGAGCACCTTGGTGCCGTCGTGGTTGAACGTCGCCGAGTGCCAGTACGCGAACGCGGGGTCGACGACGTCGTCGAGCCGGACGGGGTTCACGGGGTCGGAGATGTCGAAGAGGATGCCGTTGCCCGAGCACGCGCCGGCCGCGAGGCCGAGCTCGGGGAACGCGGTGATGTCGTGGCAGCGGTTGGTCTCGGCCGTGCGCTGGGTGCCCGGCCCGTGGTCGCCGCCGGGCCAGAGGCCCCCGGCCCGCCCCGTCTCGGGGTCGCGGAACACGAACGGACGGTTGACCACGGCCGAGTTCTCGGGGTTGGCCAGCGGGACCCGGATGACGTCGATGCGGAAGAGCGCGCTGTCGGGGTTCTCGGCCGGCGACTCGTCCGAGCAGCCCGCCATCTCCTCGCCCGACCGGACGGGGCCGGTGCCCGAGCCGTAGACGTAGATGTTGCCCTGGTCGTCGGGGTCGGTGACCACGGTGTGGGTGTGCGACCCCCGGCAGGTCTGCACCGCCGCCACCTGCCGCGGCATGCGCATGTCGCCGATGTCGAAGATGCGGATGCCGCGGAACCGCTGCTCGCTCACCGGCTCGGCCACCCCCTGCGGGCCGCAGTCGAGCCGCCCGCGGGTCTGCTCGACCGACATGATGAGCAGGTTGCCGACCACCGACACGTCGCCCTGGCCGCCGGGGCAGACCACCGAGCTGACGAGGGTGGGCGAGGCGGGGACCTCGATGCGGTAGGTGTTGAAGCCGTGGTAGCTGCCCACGAAGACCTGGTCGCCGGCGAACGCGAGGTCGCTGTTGCCGAAGTTGAGGAGGCCGCGACGCCGCGGGCCGTCGTTCTCGTCGTCCTCTTCCGCTTCCGCTTCCGCTTCCCCGGCCGTCTCGGCCGCCTCGCCTTCCTCGGCGCCGGCGCCCTCGCCCTCCTCGGCGCCCTCGCCCTCCTCGGCGTCGTCCTCGGCCTCGTCCGCTTCCTCGGCCTCGGCCTCCGGCGCCGGGTCGGGCCGCACCGGCATGAGCCGCCCCGCCGGGTCGTTCGGATCGTAGAACCCCTCGGGCATCGGCCGCGTCGCCACCAGCGCCATGTTCCACAGCGCCTGCTCCGCGTCCTCGAAGCCCGCCGCGAGCTGCACCCGGGGGTCGGGCGACAGCTCGGCCATCATCGCGTCCATGCGGTCGATCTCGGCCGTCTGGTCGGCGGTGATGTCCGAGGTGAACCCGAAGAGCACCGAGTCCTGGGCGGCGCCGGGCTGGCGCAGCAGGTTCTCGACCATGGTGATGGCGCCGCGGTGGTGCTTGATCATCAGCTCGAGGAAGAGCCGGTCGAACGCCGCGCCCTCGGCGCCGGCGAGGCTCGCCATCTCGTCGGCCGTCAGCATGCCGGGCATCGGCTGGAAGCCCTCGGCGTGGTGCGCGTCGACGGCCGTCGCCTCCTGGCCGCGCTCGCGCAGCCAGTCCTGCATCATCTCGATCTCGTCCTCCTGCGAGAGCTCGATGCGCCGCGCCGTCGCGCGCATGGCGTCGCTGGCCGTGTTCGTGTCGAGCAGCGCGGTCATCTCGAGGGCCTGGGCGTGGTGCGAGATCATGCCCTGCATGAACCGGACGTCGGCCTCGGCGAACCGGATACCCGCGAGGTCGGAGGCCTCGGCGGCCGTGATGGTCCGGCTCGGCTCGCCGGGCGCCCCGGGCTGCACGATGGGGGGCTGCGCCGCGGCCGACGCCGCGCCGAGAGACAGGAACGCCATGCCGGCGGCGAGGGCCGCGGCACACAGCGGGCGAGAAAGAACCTGTCGGGTCATGGATGGTCTCCGCCGACCTGAGTCGGCCCGTGTTTCCGGAAAGCTCACATTCTAACCGCCTCGGACGAACGCACGACCGCGGGCGGCGGCCGCCTCGCCGCGCCCGTCGGCACGATTTCGGATTCGCCGCGCGCCAGCGCCGCGAATCCGGGGGGACCCGTTGCCGATTCCATGGATCAGGACGGCGCATGCTCGACCGGCGTTTCATCGAGGTGGACCTGACCGCGGCCCCCTGGCGCAGGACGCACGGCGACAATCGCGCTCGAAGCTCCCGATCGACCGGCCGGTGTCGCTCCCCTGGCGCAGGACGCACGGCGACAATCGCGCTCGAAGCTCCCGATCGACCGGCCGGTGTCGCTCGTAGTGGGCCCGCCTGGTGCAGGGCGCACGGCGGCAATCGCGCTTTGAAGCTGGCCCCACCCTTCGGACACGGCCCGCCGGACCCTTGACGGCGCCGCGCGCACGTGGTCTATTGGGGAGCGATGACGCGGTTGAAGCGCGCGTCGGCGTTCGCGGCGGCGCTCCTCGTGGTCGCCGCGCTTGCGGCGACGAGCGCCGCCCGCCACGGGCACGGCCCCGACACGCAGGGCGCCGCCCATGCCGACTGCGATGCCTGTCGTTTCGGGCATCTCTTGGTGATCGAGACCGACAGGGCCCCCGCGCCTTGCGCGCCGGATCTCGTCGCGCACGCGGTTTCGTCCGTCCGCCCGCAGGGCGAACGGGGCGCGGCCCTCGGCATCCGGCCCAACCGCGGCCCGCCCGCCTGACCCCCTTCTCGTTCGTTCGCGACTCACACGTACCTCACGACACGTGTCCGAGAACGATTTCGGACCGGTCCGCCCGTGGCGCCGATTCGGCGCGCTGACGCCGCCCTTCGAATCTGGCGGTGGGGCGCGAACCTGCGGTTCGCGGCGTCGAAGACATTCCCTCGCCGCCGGCCGCGACCTCCTCGATCGAGTGCCGCTGCCGCTTCGGCCAACGGCGCGGTACGCCCCGTTTCTGCTACGGGTCAGGCGTCCGGGTATCGGTTGAACCTGGCCGGGTCGAGGGCGCCGCGCAAGCCGCGCCGGGCGGCGGAGGGACCGATTTGCAGTAGGCGACGGCAGGCACGCATCGGAACGCTCGCCTGGTGTGGCGGCACCGGCGGGACGATCAACGCGCCCGGCCCGACAGGGACCGGCCACGCCGAGCACGCGTCGACGACAGTCACGCCGCGACGAAGGCGGCCGCGGCGGGACGCGCAGCGGAGGACTCGCCTGGTGTGGCGGCACCGGCGGGGCGATCAACGCGCCCGGCCCGACAGGGACCGGCCACACAGAGCACGCGTTCCGTGCCGGATCTTCCGGCGACCGCTCGTCGGCAGGACATCGGGCGCAAGCTGATGCAAGGGAGACGTGATGTCGATGCAAACGACACATCGGTTCGCGCCGACTGCGTCACGCGGTTGGCTCGAGCACTTCGAGCTGTCGTGGCGAGCATTGCGGCGCACGCCTTCGTTCACCGTTCCCGCCGTGGCGACCATCGCCCTGGGAATCGGGGCTGCGACGGCGGTCTTCAGCCTGGTCTACGCCATACTCCTCCGTCCGTTCCCCTATCCGACGCGGAGCGCCTGGTGCGGGTGTTCACGGTGGCGGAGAGCGAGCAGGGGGCGGAGAGAAACGCCTCGCTGCTCGACATCGAGGAGTACAACCGGCGTTCGAGCCGGCTGGAGAACGTCGGCGGGTATACGGTCTTCAATTCCCAGATCGAGGGCGACGGTCTGGCGGAGGCCGTGGTCATCGCGCAACTGAACCAGGAGGCCATGCACGCGGTGGGCGTGCAACCGGTCCTGGGCCGGCTCTTCACCGAAGAGGAAGATCGCAGAGGCGGACCGGTGAACAAGGCGCTGCTCGGCCATGGGCTGTGGCAACGTCGTTTCGGCGGTGCGCCGGACGCGCTGGGGAAGATGATCCGGCTGCCCATGGGCGAGTTCGAAGTGGTGGGGGTGATGCCCGCGGGGCACGGGTACCCGGACCGGGCGACGCTGTGGCTCACGATGGAGAGCTGGTACGCGCTGGGGCTGGAGAGCTATCGCGAGAAGCAGCGTGATCAACGGTGGTACGCGACCGTCGCGCGCCTCGCGCCCGGGGCGTCCCTCGAGCAGGCGCAGGACGAGATGAGCGGGGTGGCCCGGCAGCTCGCGGCGGAGTTTCCCGCCACCAACCGGGACGTCGGCGTTCGTCTCGTGTCTCTGCGCGACGCCGAGGTGGGCGAGGTGCGTCCCTACTTGATGTTGCTGGCCGCCGGCGTGTCGTTGGTCCTGCTGATCTGCATCTTCAACGTGGCCAATCTGCTGGTCGCACGAGCCCTGACCCAGCACAGGCAGTACGTGCTGCAGGCGGCGCTGGGGGCGGGACGGTTCGAGCTGACGAAGGGATTCCTGGCCGAGAGCCTGCTGCTCGCCGCCGTCGGGGGCGCCGGCGGCGCCGCCATCGCGTGGGTGTCCGTCCGCGCGTTCCAGACGCTGCTGCCCGACTCGCTGCCGATGTGGATGCACTTCGCGGTCGACCCGCAGGTGCTGGCTTTCTGCTTCGCGGCCACGGTGGTCAGCGGGCTGGCGCTCGGGCTCGCGCCCGCGGTCATGGGTTCGCGGGTGAACCTCACCGAGGCGCTGAAGGACGGGACGCGGGGAAGCTCGGGCGCCTCGTGGGGGCGTTCCGCCCTCGTCGTGGCGGAAGTGGCCGCCTCGCTGCTGCTGTTGCTGGGCGCGGGACTCCTGATGAAGACGTTCGTGCAAATGCAGAACGCGGATCACGGCTTCGAGGCCGAGAACCTGATCGTGGCGAGCGCGCGCAACAGCCTGTTCCCGCAGGCGCCTCGCGCGGAACGGGCCGCGCTGCTCGCGGCGCATCACGAGCGTGTGCTGGCGCGACTGCAAGCCATCCCCGGGGTCGACAGCGCGGCGGTCTCCAACTCGCTCCCCTACGCGGGCGGAGAGTTGCGGCAGGGGCGGCTTCGGGTTCAAGGCCTGGCAGAGGAGGAAACGCAGTTTCTGCTGCCGACGACCGGCGCCGATGTCTCGTGGGACTACTTCGAGGCGATGCGGATTCCCTTGACGGCGGGTCGGTTCTTCGAGCGCACCGACGGTAGCGACAACGCTCCGGTGGTCATCATCAACGAGGTCGGAGCCAGGGCGCTCTTCGGCGAGCGGAACCCGATTGGGCAGATGGTGCAGTGGGGAGACACGGTGGGGCCGTCGAACCCGTACTGCCGCGTCGTCGGGGTGGTGGGCGACGTCAGACACGAGGGCGCGGAGCGTGACGCGATCGAGCTGTACTACCCGTTCACGCAATGGCCGGTGGGCGGCGGCTACTACGTCCTGCGCACGCAGCTCGACCGAACCGCGGTAGCGAGCGCGATTCGGGCCGCGGTCTCGCAGGAGGACCGGAACGCGGCCGTCGTCTCGATCCGGAGCATGACGGAACGAATCGACGCCGCGCTGTGGCAGCGACGGCTATGGGGCGTGTTGTTCTCGGTGTTTGCGGCGTTGGCGCTGTCGCTGGCCGGCGTCGGGTTGTACGGATTGCTGAGCTACTCCGTTTCGGCGCGCGCGCGGGACATCGGGATCCGGTTGGCGCTCGGGGCGACACCAGCGGGCGTACGGGCCATGGTCGTTCGACGCGGAATGGCGTTGGTCCTGCTGGGGCTCGCCGTCGGGTTGGTGCTTTCCGTGGGAGCTCTCCGAACCATCGCTCACCTGCTGGTCGACGTTGCGGTGCTCGACTGGGCCGTCTACGCGTCGGTGGCCGGCTGTCTGGCCGCCGCCGGACTCCTGGCGTCGCTGTGGCCGGCCGTCCGGGCTTCGCGGCTCGACCCCGCGCAGTCGCTGAGGAGCGAATAGACGAAGGCTACCGGGCGCCGCCGCCGCCGGTGGTGGTGTCCAGCGAGAACGGATCGGGGGCGCGCCCCTCGGCGAACTCCTGCTCCAGCATCCGGTGGCCGATGAACATCGCGGGCAGCCCGTAGTTGCCCTCGTGGCACCGCGGCTCGTAGTAGATGCGGTTCTGCACGTCGCTCTGGCGCCTCAGCTCCTGCCGGACGGTCCACGGCGCCGTCCAGGTGGTCGGGTCCGAGATGGTCGCCTCGTAGTTGAGCGTGTCGGCGTCGACCACGGTGTACCGCTCGACGAGCGTCCGGTTCTCGGCCGAGGCGCGATACGGGAACTTCGGGGAGAAGTTGGTGGTCTCGATGACCAGCGTGTCGCCCTCCCAGCGCCCCCGCGAGTCGCCGTGGCGCAGGCGGACCGTGCTCGGCGGGTGGGTCCCGCTCAGGTTGACGACGCGCTGGAAGCCCTGGCCCTGCCCCACGTCGATGGCGATGGCGATGGCGTCCTCGCCCTGGGTGATGCGCCGGTGCCCGTTGAAGTCGGGGGTGGCGCCCAGCATGCACCGGTCGCCGAGGCTCTGGTCCTCGGGCCCGTCGTGGCGGTTCATCCGCAGCGTGTTGTAGAAGGGCGGGATGTCGAACCGGCGCGGCGACACCGGCCCGTACTCGCCGCCCTCGCAGCCGGGCGCCTGCTGCTCGCAGGTCGGCGTGTTCCGCATCAGCATCGTCCGCCAGTCGCGCTTGATGTCCTCCCGCCGCTGCGCCTCCGGGGTCAGGGCCGGGATGCGCCCGTTCGGGGGATCGACGACGAGCGACGTGCGCGGACCCGCCGGCTTCGCCGAGCTGAAGACGGCGTTGTAGGCGCCGGACACGTCCTGCGCGCTCCCGCGGGGCCCGCGGACGTTGCGTCCCGGGTCGACCTGGCGCGACAGATCGCGGGCGGTACGCTCTTCCTCGGTGGCGAACTCGCGGTCGCCCAGCTCGGGCGACCGCTCGAAGGGGGTGTCCCAGACGTCGAGCCAGATGCCCCCGAGGTCCGGATGTCCCCATTCGGTCCGGGCGATGTCCTGCGCCGCCACCGGGGCGGCGGCAAGCTGGAAGACCACCACGACGGCGGCCGGCGCCATCGCGACACGGAGTGAATCGAGCAGTCGTCGCTTCATGTTCCCGACCTCCTCGAAGCAGCCGCGGGCGGCCCGCGAGATCGACGCGGGCCACGCGGCGAGAGTTGACCCGACCATCATAGTGCTCCGCTCCCGGTTGGACAATGGCTCCGATGGCCGGGCTCCGATGCCGTGGCGGCGGTGCGCCCGAGGTCGGCCGAAGGCGACGCGGCCGAATGGTCAGGCTCGCAGGATTCCGCCGGCGGCCCGCCGGGGGGGGCGGCTACCGCGCAGTGGAGGGTACGGACGGTTCGATCCCCGCCCAAACGACCGAATCGCCGTATGATTCATGGATACCGTTCCCGCGGCCGGACTCTGCAGAGGTCGGCGACCCGTCGCCCGGCGGCGCCCGAACTCGTCCGCACCATCGAACCGACGATGGTCACCTGCGGGGCAGCGCGAGGTGCGGTCCCGAATGGAGGACACCATGCGCGCTATCTGTGCAGGCACGGCGGCGGCGCTCGTCCTGCTCGCGGCCGTGGCGGCACCCGCGACGCAGGAGCGGATCTTCGTCGACCAGTGGAGCCCGACCGAGTCGGTGCTCTACATCGCCGACGCCGACGGGGCGGACCCGCGCAAGCTGGTCGCGGGGTCCGAGCGCGACTACAACGCGTCGTTCTCGTTCGACGACGAGTGGGTGGTGTTCACCTCCGAGCGGCACGGCTCGGCCGACATCTTCCGCGTGCGCGCCGACGGCATGGGGCTCGAGCGGCTGACCGACCATCCCGCCTTCGACGACCAGGCCGCGCTGTCGCCCGACGGCGGGTCGCTGGCCTTCGTCTCGACCCGCGACCACGGTTCCACCGACATCTACCTGCTGGACGTGCAGACCAGCGAGGTGCGGAACCTGACCGACGCGCCGGGCGGCGACTACCGCCCGAGCTGGTCGCCGGACGGCAGCATGCTGGCGTTCTCGTCGGAGCGCGGGAAGCCGCCGCGCATGGCGGCGGGGCGCTGGGAGCACATCCACGAGCCGAGCGTCTACGTCATGCGGGCCGACGGCGGCGGCGTGCGCCGGCTGACCGGCGACGGCCAGCTCGCGGGATCGCCCCGGTGGTCGGCGGACGGACGGCGGGTGGTCTTCTACGAGCTGGCCGTCGAGGACACGTTCAGGGCGCGCGGGCGCGGCGGCCAGGCCCGGGTCGAGTCGCGCGTCGTGTCGGTCGACGTGGCCACCGGCGCCCGCAACGAGCACGCGTCGGGACCGGGGCTGAAGCTGTCGCCGCAGTTCGTCGCGGCCGACCGCGTGGGCTGGCTCGCCAAGTCGGGGCCGGCCGCG
The DNA here is from genome assembly GCA_965261285.1 of Vicinamibacterales bacterium. Lineage (GTDB taxonomy): Bacteria > Acidobacteriota > Vicinamibacteria > Vicinamibacterales > UBA8438 > JAJEEA01. The sequence goes on from OZ253457.1 coordinate 5,284,149, forward strand.
ACCCTCGCGTTCAGCGACGGCGGGAAGGGCGCCACCGGCGACATCGGCAACCCGTCGTGGTCGCACGACGGCCGCCGCGTCGTCTACCAGCAGGGGCCGATAGCGACCATCGCGCGGCCGCGCGCCCCCGGCGAGGTGCTGGCCGGCCGCGACCCGGGGTTCGTGCTGCGCTACGCGAGCGGCTTCCCCGCGGTGTCGCCCGACGGGCGCCGGCTCGTGGTCAGCGAGCGCACCGGCCGGGGACGGCCCGACGACCGGACGGGGCTGGCCGTCTGGGGCACCGACGGCGCCGACCCCCGGCGCATCTTCCGGGGCGACGGGTCGGTCATGGCCCCGCAGTGGTCGCACGACGGGGAGTGGATCGTCTTCGGGGCCGGCGGCTACTTCGGGGCCCGCCGCACCCGCCCCGGCCGCGTGATGGTGGTGCGGCCCGACGGGTCGGACCCGCGCGCCGTGACGCACGGACCCCTGAACGCCGGGTTCCCGAGCTTCTCGCCGGACGGCGGCGAGGTCGTCTACCGCGTCTGGGGCGACACGGCGGAGGGGCTGCGCATCGTGGACCTCGCGGACGGAACGATCCGCACCCTGACCACCGGCTACGACAACTTCCCGGCGTGGTCGCCGGCGGGAGACCTCATCGTCTTCAGCCGCCTCGCCGACGGCGACTTCGACATCTTCTCCATCCGGCCGGACGGCACCGGCCTGCGCCAACTGACCGCGACCCCCGGCGGCGACTCCCACCCCTCGTGGTCTCCCGACGGCGAGCACATCCTGTTCAGCAGCTCGCGCCACGGGTTCAAGGACGAAGCCCCGATGCACGACATCCCGCAGCCCTACGGCGAGCTCTTCATCATGCGCGCCGACGGCTCCGAGCAGCGCGCCCTGACCGACAACCGCTGGGAGGAGGGCACCCCGGCGTGGGTACCGGCCGGGGCGGCGCCCTGAGCCGCCCAGCCCGCAACGATCGAGCTTGACCGCGCCGCGCTGCGACCCTCAGTCTGGACCGCCGAGCAGCGACTGCTGCCACGGCAGCAGCGCGTCGAGTCCTTCCTTGCCTGCGGTGGCGATGCGTTCCAGCGCCGCGCGCGGGGCTATCAGGTCCGCGTCGATGGCCAGCTTCTTCGCGGTCTGGTCCCGCCGCTGCCTGAGGGCGGCGACGTGCTTCTCCTGCGGCTTGGTGAGCCGCTGCCGTACCCGGCCCGCCGGACGCGCCGGCCACTCGTCGCGATCGAGGGCGAGGGCGGCGTCCGCCGCCCGCGAGAAGCGCTCGCGCCGCGTTCCCCGTAGCGCGCGCGGCGAGACATGCTCGCCGCGATCGAGGCGTTGCGCGGCGTCGACGAGGTCCGCGTTGGACATGACGTGGAACGGCGGCCTGTCGGCGGTGCGCGCCTCGTCTTCGCGCCAGTGCCACAGCGCGCGCAGGATTGCGCTCGCGCGCGGCCCCAGCACGTAGCTGCCCTTCACCCGCCACTCGGTCTCGGGATCGCGCGCGCGCACGACGCGCGCCGCCGCCACCGCGCGCCGGCACGACTGCTCCAGCCAATCCCGCCGGCCCAGCTCTTCGAGCCGCCGCTCCAGTCGTTCCGCGAGGGACAGGAGATAGCGGGTGTCGTTGCGCGCGTACTCGGCGAGCTTGGGGGCCAGCGGGCGGCGCGCCCAGTTCGCCGTCTGCAGGCCCTTGGGCAGGGCGACGTCGAAGTGCTCGGCAACGAGGGCGGCGTAGCCGTACTTCGCGGCGCCGGTCAGCCGCGCCGCGATCATGGTGTCGAAGACCGCGCGCGGCTCGCCGAGGCCGAGGCGGTAGAGCATGCGCAGGTCGAAGTCCGCGCCGTGCATGACCATCTCGGTCGCCGCCAGGGCCTCCAGCAGAGGCGCGAGGTCGACGCCGGCCAGCGGATCGACGAGCTCGTCCGCGCCCGGCAGCCCGATCTGCACCAGGCACACCTTCTCCCGGTAGCAGTGCATGCTGTCGGCTTCCGTGTCGACCCCGACGCGGTCGGCGGCGGCGATGCGCGCGGCGAGGTCGGCCAGGGCGGCCTGGGTCTCGATCACGGCACAGGAGAGGGACCGTTCCACGGCGCGGGCGCCTACCCCCCCACCCCGAAGACGCGGGCGAGCTGCACCACCGAGAGCCCGAGGATCACGAGGACGACGAGGGCCCCGGCGATGTTGGCGAGCCGCGAGTTGCGGTGCCTGCCCATGATCCCGGTGTGGTTCACGACGACGAGCAGCAGCACGAGGGTCAGCGGCAGCACGACCGCGTTGCCGGCCTGGGCGAACAGGATGATCTGGTACGGCGACGCGCCGAGGAAGATGCCGAAGACCATGCCGGTCAGCAGCACGCCGCCCCAGAGCATCTGGAAGCGCCGGCTCTTGAGGTCGGACCCCCAGCCCAGGGCCCCGCTCGCGGCGTAGGCGGCGGCCAGCGGCGCCGTGATCGACGAGGTCAGGCCGGCCGCGAAGAGCCCGACACCGAAGAACAAGGGCGCGGCGCGTCCCAGCAGGGGCTCGAGGCGCGCCGCGACCGCGGCCACGTCGGCGTCGCCGCCCTCCCCGAACAGGGGCGAGGCGGCCACCACCACCGCCGCCGTGATCAGCCCCCCGAGGGCCACCGAGAACAGGGTGTCGCGCCGGCTCTCGCTGAGGTTCTCGTCGTTCTTCTCCGCGTCGGGCCACCGCTCGAGGACGGCGCTGGCGTGGAGGAACAGGTTGTAGGGCACCACGGTGGTGCCGATGAGGGCCAGCACCGTGAGCAGGGCGCCCGGCGGCACCCGCGGCACCAGCAGCCCCGACAGGAGGTCGCCGACGTCGGGCGCGGTGAGGACCGCGACCACGAAGAACACCACGCTCATCAGCCCCACGAGGGCGACCAGGGCGTTCTGGATGGTCTTGTAGGTGCCGGTCATGAGCAGGGCGCCGGCGAGCCCGCCGATAATCGCCACCAGGAGCGCCTGCGGCAGCCCCGTGAGCAGGGTGACGCCGAGCGACGCGCCGAGGAGGTTGCCGGTCTGGAACGCCGCGTTCCCGACGAGGATGGTCGTCGCGATGAGGCCCAGGGCGGCCGCCCGGATCGTCGGGTTCGACAGGCTGTCGCGGATGGCCTCGGCGAGCCCGCGCCGGCCCGCGAGGCCGACCCGCGCCGCCATGTCCTGCAGGATGGCGGTGGTGACGACCGAGAACAGCACCGCCCAGAGGAGCGCAGTGCCATATCCCGCGCCGGCACGGCTCGCGGTCACGAGGGTCCCCGGTCCGATGAAGGCGGCGGCGACCAGGAAGCCCGGTCCGGCGCGAAAACGGCTCATCGTGTCGTTCCTCCGTGGGGTCGGATCGCCGGCGCCCGCGCCTCGGCGGGGCGGGCCGGCGCCGCTCAAGTCTATATGACGTTCACGAAGTCGATGACGACGGGCGCCCGGAAGACTGGACGCGCCGGCGATGCTCGAGGGTGTAGCGACGAGCTGTCCGGCGACCCCGCTCGCTCATGCTGTCGCCGTGCACTCGCGAGGCCGCGGGGAGGTGCCGGGCGAGCTGAACCGGCGCCCCCCGCCCCGCTCACGTCGTCGCCGTGCATGACGGCGGCGTCGGGACCACCCGAGCCCCGGCTGGTTGCCCCGCTCACCTCGTCGCCGAGTAGGCGATGACGGGGGGATTGTCGAGGAAGTCGTTCCAGAAGGGGTTGCCCCGCTCGTCGGGGTCCAGCGAGACGCCGAGCCATCGGAAGTCGCGGAACCCCGACTCGCGGAACGCGTCGCGGTAGGTCTCGGGCTTCAGGAAGAAGTTGTGAAACCCGAACTGGCGGCCGTCGGGGTTGGTGAACCGGTAGTGGATGGGGTCGCCCTCGTTCGGGGCCGAGAGGGGGCCGGTCTTCTCGATGCCGTACTTCAGCCACGACACCGTCCCGCGCGGCGGGCGCATGACGTTGTCGTTGAACCCGACGAGCCGGCCGCCCGTCCGCAACGCGTCGCGGCAGACCCGCAGGAAGCGGAGCAGCTTGTCGCGGGTCCCCGCGTAGTGCAGCAGGTACATGGCCACGACGAGGTCCGCGCCCCCGGGCTCGGGCTCGAGATCGGCGACGTCCCGGCAGAGATAGGAGCAGCCCAGCGGCGCCTGCTCCTCCTCGCGACGGGCCAGGCGGATCATCTCGGGCGAGACGTCGACCCCGGTCACCCGGCCGGCCCCGGCCCGCTTGAGCAGGCGGGTGTAGAACCCGCCGCCGCAGGCGAGGTCGAGCACCGTCAGGCCCCGGACGTCCCCCAGCGCCTCGAACAGCGTGTGCCGCTCGACGGCCTTGCGGAACGGGAGCCGCTTCGAGTCCTGGTAGGCCTCGGCGATGTCGTCGTACTGGGCCACGGGCGTCCGCGCCAGGAGTCCGCGCCGTCGAGACGCTGCGGGCTCCCGGGGTCTCTGGGCGGCAATCGGAGCCGCGGGCGACGATTCCCGGGCGCGGGCGTCTGCGCCGTCGAACGGCGAACGCCCGGCCGGGTCGATTGGGCGGCAATCGAAGCCGCAGGCGACGACTATCGGCCAAGCGCCCGCGCCGCGGCACGGGGCAGACGGCCTGGCCGGATGAGAAGTTTGCGGCGGCGCCCAGGGGAGCGGCGCCGCCGCGGGCGCCGGCCGAGGTCTACGGGACCATCGCGCGACCGATGTTGTTCGTGTCGGTGCCGAACCAGATGGCGCGCGTCGGCGCATGGAAGTACATGTGCCGCACCGTCCCGCCGCCGCTCGCGATGGCGGTCTCGGTGAAGAACTCCTCGGTGGCCGGGTCGAACCCGACGAACCGGTTCGGGCGCACCCCCGACTCGACGAAGTAGATCCGGTCCTGGTCGTCGACGGCCATCCCGTAGGGCCGCGCCTCGGCGCCGCCGGGCACCGGCCACTCGTCGACCTCGCCAGTGTCGGGGTCGAAGCGGCCGAGGTTGCCGCCCGCGTAGTCGACGTACCAGAGCTCGCCCGTCGACGTCACCGCGAGCCGGCGCGGCCGGGCCTCGGCGCGGGGCAGCTCGAACTCCTCGAGCTCCAGCGTCTCGGGGTCGACCGAAGCGAGCTTGTTGGTGCCGAACTGGCAGAACCACGCGCGGTTGTCGGCGTCGACCACGATGCCGTAGGGCCGCCGGCGCTCGCCCTCGACCGGGATCAGGTCGACGGTCCCGGTGCGCGTGCCCAGCTTGCCGACGAAGCTGCCGCCCTGCACCGAGAACCAGATGTCGTCGTTCTGGTCGAAGATGAGCGTGTGGGGGTCCCGCGCGTCGGGGGTCGGCATCATGTGCTTCTCGATCTCCCCCGTCTCGGGATCGAGGCGGCCGATGTGCATGGCCCGGTTGCCCGCGTACCACACGAACCCGTCGTCGTCGACGATGAGGTTGTGGGGGCCGGTCCCCGGGTCGAGCTCGTAGCGCCGGAAGTCGCCGGTCGCGGGGTCGAGATAGGCGAGGTAGTTGCCCACCTGCCCCACGAACCACACCCGGCCCTGGCCGTCCACGTAGGGGTCGCGCGGCCGCGTGTTCTCCCACGGCACGACCCACTCGGTGATCTCCAGGTCCTCGGCCGGCGCCGGGGCGGCCCCCAGCGTGCCGAACGACCCGATGGCGATGACCGCCGCCGCCAACGCCGGAATGCTCTTCCTCATCGTGCACCTCACGTCTGGATTGCCGACCCGCGTTCGGCCCCGAGGGGAATACGGGTTCTCAATACTAATGCGAAACGACCCATTGCAGACGACTCCGGCGGGAAGCGGCACGTTTACCGGAACGCCGGCTCCACGTATGATGCTCCGCGTCACACCGCCGGAATCGCAGGAGGAAGCCATGCAGACGATCCGTCACCAGGCCCGCCCCGCCGTGACCCTCGCGGCCGTGCTCGCGCTCGGGGCCCTCGCCCCCGCCGACGCGCTCGCCCAGCGCGAGGCGCGCGACGACGAGTACGCCGTCAACGACCCGCGCGTGCAGCACCGCTCGTACGTGATGGAGGAGACCGGCGAAACCATCCCCTACGCCCTCTTCGTGCCCTCGGGCTACGACCCCGCGGCCCCCGCGCCGCTGATGGTCTCGCTGCACGGGGCCGGGCGCCAGTACGACTGGCTGATGAACTACGCGGGCTTCCTCGACCAGGCCGAGCACCACGGGTACGTGGTGGTGACGCCCCTCGGCTACACGCGGCGGGGCGGCTACGGCTACCGCGGCGACTCCGAGCAGGACCGGCGGGCCGAGCAGGACGTCATGAACGTGTTCCGGCTCGTCACCGACGAGCTCAGTATCGACGAGAACCGCATCTACCTCTGGGGCCATTCCATGGGCGGCGCCGGCACCTACTACCTCGCCAGCCGCCACCCCGACATCTGGGCCGGCCTCGCCGCCGTCGCCGGCGGCAGCATGAACGCGGGCTACGTCGACGCCGAGGCCATCCGGCACATTCCGTTCCTCGTCATCCAGGGCTCGGAGGACCGGGTCGTCCCCGCCTCGGGAGCGCGCGAGTCGGTGGCGAAGATGAGGGAGCTGGGCATGCAGCATCTCTACATCGAGATCCCCGGCGGCGACCACTCGCTGTTCATCTCGCGGGACCCCGAGGTGGTCGGGCACCTGTTCTCGTTCTTCGACCTCGTCTCGAAGAAGACGCAAGGGCGGTGATACGCCCGCGGTATCGCGGCGTATCACGGCGCGGCTCGCTCGGAGAGCCGGCGGGCCGCCAGATCGCGGCCGCCCACTTGCCGCGCGGTGCCCTCCGGGCCCGGACGGTGCCGCAGGCGAGGCCGTCGCCGGTCGGGCGGTCGCAGAGCCCCGAAGCCGCGGCCGCCGTCGTCAGTGCGTCATCGCGTAGACGAGCACGTTGATGCCCAGCGAGTAGCCGTCGGGGGCGAACGACTCGAAGAAGCGGGGGTCGTCGGCCTCGCGCTCCCAGGCGTCCTGGATGTCGGTGTTGTGGGTCATCGCGACCATGATGCGGCCGCGCTCGTCGAAGATCGCGCGAAAGTGGGGCTCGGCGCTGTCGATGCCGCGCTCGGACGTGCGCCCGCCCGAGCGGCGCCAGAACCCGATGTTGGCGATCTGGGGGACCTCCCAGATGTAGAACATGGTCTGGAACAGGGGATGCTCGATGGGGAGGTCGACTATCGGATACTGCGCGGGCGGCAGCACCTTGGAGATCTGGCTCACCCACTGGTCCCACTCCCAGCTTCCCCAGAAGTCGTCGACCCAGAGGAAGCCGCCCTTCCGCAGGTAGTCGCGCAGGCGGTCGGCGTCGTCGTCGGAGAGCACCATCGACCCCACCGCCGACGCGATGATGAACGGGCAGCCGAAGAGGGCGTCGTTGGTGACCGGGACCACCCAGTGGATGGGCTCGTCGTCGGGGTCGAAGTTGACGTCGGTGGTCGACATCTCCGACAGCCGGATCATGAAGTTGATGTCGGCCCGGGGGTAGTCGGTCGACCAGCGGCCCATGCCGCGGCCGCTGTACTCGCTCGCGTACATGAGCCGGCAGAACGAGAACCCGGCGTCGCGCTGCTCGGGGGGCCGGATGCGGGGCGGATAGCGCGACCGCCAGCCCCACTGCGCGGACACGGCGCCAGCGGCGACGACCAGCACCACGGCCGTCGCCGTAATCGCGAAGGCCCACCGCTTCATGTCGCCATTCTGCCACAGCGGGGCGCGTCTTGCGAGGTTGCCGTCGGCCTCGATGCGAATCGATCGCGGCGTCGCCCCCGAGGTAGCGAGGCATCGACCGGCGCCGCTCCATCTCGCCGGGGGACGCGGCGGCCCGACGGCCTCGATGCGATCGAATCGCGGCGTCACCACCGAGGTAGCGAGGCATCGACCGGCGCCGCTCCATCTCGCCGGGGGACGCGGCAGCGGCCCGACGGCCTCGACCACGGAGCACCTGCCGTCGTCGCCGGGGGCGCCTGCACGTCGCTCCCGCGCACGCAGCGGGACGAGAAGGTCAATCGCCGCTCGAACGGTCGATGCGTCATCTCGCGGGACGCCGCTGGCGGTGAGCCGCCCGCCGTGCGACGATGGTGTCGGTGTCGCCCCGGGAGGCCCCTCGGCGGCGGCCGACGCGGGCGCAAACCGCAGGAGCCGCGGCAATGGCGGAGCTCAAGACGAAGAAGAACGAAGCGGACGTCGGGGCGTTCCTCGACGGCATCGAGAACGAGAAGCGCCGGGAGGACTGCCGGGCCGTCGTCGAGCTGATGGCCGAGGTCACCGGCGAGCCGCCGGCGATGTGGGGCGACAGCATCATCGGCTTCGGCAGCTACCACTACCGGTACCCCACCGGCCGCGAGGGCGACTGGATGGCGACCGGCGTCTCGCCGCGCAAGCAGAGCCTGACCGTCTACATCATGACGGGCTTCCCCCGGCACGACGCGCTGATGCAGAAGCTCGGCCGCTACAAGACGGGAAAGTCGTGCCTCTACGTCAAGAAGCTCGAGGACGTGGACACGGACGTGCTGCGCGAGCTCGTCCGCGAGTCGTACGAACGGGTGTCGAGGGGGCAGTAGCTGGTGACTAGTCCGAATTGTCGCCGGGCGAAGGGTCCGGTCCGGTGTCCGTCGCATCGGGCGAAACTCCTCGGCCGGGGTCGCCGTCACCCTCCGAGCCGGTAGCACCGGCCCCGCGATCGTAAATCCCCAGGTAGTCGCCGAAGTCGGCATCCTCCAGGACGCGGGCCGCTTCCTCCAGGTCGCGGTCGGCCTGGTTTCCCTTCAGCCGGCGCCTTCTCCACTTGAACATGGTTCCCCGTCCGCCAAAGAGCGCACGTCGCAGGTTGAACCCGGTTCGGTGCCTGCAATCTACTGCATAGTCGGTCTGGGAGACAAGCGCGCCGCCCGACGGCGACGGTCCCCCGCCGGGCGACGCCGGGCGTTCCGGCGGGTGCTCAGTCCCCGTCCTGCAGGCCCAGGGGGCCCCCGCGGGACGGCGGGCGTTCAGGCGGGTGCTCAGTGCCCGTCCGGCAGGGCGAGTGTCAAGATTGACGCAAGTCATTCATTCCATTAGGCTTGCTGTCATCATGCCAGCCGTGCTCCCACCGTCGATTCCCACATCCTGAACGGGAACCCCCGGGACGATCGAAGCCGCCTCCAGACCGCACAGGTCATTGTACCAGCGACGCCCGATCGCCGATGTCCGGGCCGCTCGTCGGTTCACGCGCCGGCTTCTCCAAGCCGTGGCTCGGCCAACGGGGCTCTGCCAGACCCGGCGAGCTTGCGGTTGGGAGGGCTGCTTGCGGGCTTCGGCGAGGGGGACGAGGACGGCGATGCCGAGTCCGCGAACGGCAGCATGAGGACCTGATGGCGATTGAGCTGCGGGGCGCGGGTGAAGTCGACGGCTTCGAGCGACGCCGGGTAGCGCAGCTTGGCCGTCTACAAGCGCGGTTGGAGCTCGCGCTGCTCGCGGGCCGTCCACTCGGGATCGACCAGCAGGCCGAGCCGCTCCTCGAAGCTGAGCGCGGCGGCCTCGTCGGTGTCGAGCTGCTTCTGGAAGGCGTCGGCCATCGCGCCGAGCTTCATCGCGTTGAGCTTGTTGAGCGTGTTCGATCGATGGGTCACTCGGCCGCGGCCATTGAAGTGACCTCGATCGTCCAGGTCGTGGAGTCCAGCGTGCCGACGACTGCTACCTTCTTTCCGGCAAACTCTCTTGATTTGTCCTGGTCGCTCAACAGATAGGTTGCTTCGCCGTCAAACAAAACGAACTCGACGGTGTGGTCATCGACGCAAGCGATGGCGCAGGCAGCGTCGGTCGACCCCATCCGCATTCCGGAATGATCGGCGCTGGGGCACTCCTCATCGGTGATCGTGCCTGTGAACGTCTGTCTGCTCTGGGTTGCAGACATCGTGGCGGAGGCAAGAAAAGCGGAGGCAAGAAGACCTGTCAGTAGATACTTCATAAGGCTCACCGCAAAGCGAAGTGATTCGCAACCTGCGGGAAATCGGGGGAAGGTGTACACCTCCCCCCGATTCGTGGTCGAAAACCCCGAGGCCGAGAAAACTCTCTGCCGGTTAACGGCCGCCAATCATGATGTGGGCTTCCGGCGTGCCCTCGAACATCAGCCAGGCGCCGCCCGCGTCGCGGTTGTTCGGCAGTCCGACTTGCTCCGCCATCATGTTCGGCATGGAGATAAACGTGTGCCAGATGGCGGTGTCCTGGCTATCGCCCCGGAGATTGTACCATATGGTCCCGGCTTCGGGCAGCTCACGCGTTCCGTCTTTCCCGGCGGCCACAACCAGATCCCTAATCCCTCCGGTGCCGCTGCTCGACAAGACAGGACGCCCGGCGGGCCTGCCTCCACTGGCCTCTGCCAGCAGTGGCTGGGCCTTGGCCCCCATCTCCGCGAACGCTCGATTCTGCGCGATGCGCGCCATGTTGGCGTCGCTGCTGCTGCACTCCACCGACCACGGCCGCTCTCCAGGAAAGCCGGTCAGGTCGTAGCAGACCAGACGGCCGGGGCCGGGCCGCAAAACTTCAAACGTGAAGTCGGCAGCCGTGACATCGTCCTCCGGACTCTTCTCCGGATTCCGAATCCACTTGATGACCGTGGCGTCCCTGGCCATGGCCGAGTTCGGAGCGGCGAGCAACGGCTTCTGGATGGGGTCGTCCGTATCGACCCGGCGCTCCTCATAGACCTGCGCCTGCGCCGGCGCACTCATCACAACCGTCATTACGCCGAGTACAAACAGAGAGAGCAGTTTCATGTGAGTCCTCCAATCGCCATGCCTCAACATTGGGTGTCCGAAAGCCAGCGGCATAACCACGACGGCGCGTAATCTGATCTATCGAATGTTTCCGCCGACGGGCAGGCCGCTCGGTACGCGCTCGGGAATCGTCCGGTCGAACGAGCCATCGCTCAGAGCATATAGAAACTCGATCAGATCCGTGTCTTCTTCGTCCACGTTCTGCAACTCGCGAAGCCGCTGATCGAGCTCCTCGTAGCGGACGTTCGGGTTCCGGGACTCGCCGGCGATGGTGGCTTCATAGAACCCCACGACGGCGCGCAGCGTCCGGAACATGCCATTGTGCCCGTATGGGAAGGTCAGTTCGAGGTTTCGCAGCGACGCCGTACGAAACGCATAGCTGTCGCACGCTGCTCGGGACGCTGCAGTACGCGGCTCCGGAGGAGCTGCCGCGCAAGGAGGGTTCTGAGCGCCTCCGTCGGAGGCGGGCGTCGTGAGACCTGATGCAAGAGCGGGGTTGTCGGGCACGCCCATGACATGCAGTTTGTAATCGGAGAACATGGGCCCGTTGTGGCACCTGATGCACCCGATCTCCTCGAAGCGCTGCATTCCCCTGACCTGTTCCTGCGTCATGGCGCTGCTGTCGCCGCGCATGTAGCGGTCGAACGGCGCGTTGTTGGCCAGCAGCGACCGCATGAACGCCGCTATCGCCCTGCCCAGGTTTTCCGCGGTGACCGGCTGTTCACCGCCGAAGGCCTCGGCGAACAGGCTCGGGTACTCGGCGTTGGCCTGGAGCTTCGCCACCACTCTCGCGATAGCCTCATCCTCCGGGTAGGTGTCCCCTCGCATTTCCTCGAACGACTTGAGCGGTTCGAGCGCCTGCGATTCGAGGCTCCTGATGCGATTGTCCCAGAACGCCACCGCAGTCGCCGGGTCGTAGCGGCCCGATTCATCGATGCCGTTGAAAGCAACGTTCAGAACCGTCGGACTATTGCGTTTGACGAGAGTCCCGTCACGCCGGAAGCGGCCCAGGCCGGTACCCGACACGCCGAGCGACAGGTCGCGGGCCTCCGCATAGGCGCTTTGGGGATGATGGCACGTCGCGCAGGCTACGTCTCCGGGTCCCGACAAAATCGGGTCCCAGAACAGCAGCCTTCCCAGCTCGACTTTTTCCGGGGTCGTCGGGTTGTATCCCGGCGCCTCCTGAGTCAACGGCAGCGCCGACACACTGTGTTCACCGTCGACCGGGAACCGAGCTTCTTGTCCAACGGCGCCAACTTCCATGAAAAGGAGTACGGCGACCGTAGCTGTTGCGACCAGCAGGTGTTTCGCTCCGAAGATTATACGCACGAGTGTACCCCCCTTGGTGCCGCCCCCCTTCACAGGCCTGGGCGCACCACAGGACAGCTAGCCTACCCACAACTATGGGCGGGTGTCAAGAGAGAATTCGGGCAGTTTCGGGGTGAGCCGCCAAGCTGCCCAAGTTTCGTTCCAAGTTGCTGTGATGATTGGACTTGATGCCTCTCGCTCCCTGGCGCCTCAGGATCCGGCGTGCGGCGTGCGTCAGTTTTCTGACGTTTCCGGTCTGGGGGCAGGAACCGAGGCGCGTTTCCGGCCAGGCCGCCAGGCTGACCGAGTGTCACTCCAAGCTGCTGTGAGGATTGGAGATGACGTCGCGCGGGTTCGGCACGTACAGCACCCCGCGGTACGCGAGCGGCGCGGCCTGCTGGCTGCCCCCCATGCCGCGCGTCCACGCGAGGCGCAGGTCGCCGACGTTCTCGCGGGTGACCTCGTCGAGCGGGCTGCAGCCCCAACCGTCGAGCGTCCGCCGCCACATCGGCCAGTCGGCCGGCGCGGGGTCCCGGAGCATGGCGTCGGTGACGGGGACGAAGTCGGCGGGGGCCTGCGCCCGGGCGACGGGCGCGGCCGAGGCCAGGGCGACCAGGGCGGCGGCGACGGCCAGCGCGGATCGCACGGCTCGGGGCTCGTTCGGCATCAGTATCCCTCCAGCACCGGGAACCGCTCGTCGTCGGGCAACGGCTGCACGCCGAACGCGTTCAGGGTCATCGACACCTTGCGGTACCGGGCCGCGGTGGCGGCGATGCTCACCAACTGGTGCTCGTCGTAGTGCTCGGACAGCCCCGCCCACGTCTCGTCCGAGATCATGGTGTCGGTGTACATCTCGTCGGCGGCGTCGATGAGCAGGCGCTCGCGCGCGTTCCAGCCGGGGGCGTCCTGCCCCTGCGCGATCCACAGCGGCTCGAGGCCGTGGTCGCGGGCCCGGCCCACGCTGCCCACGTGCTTGGCCCACTCGTAGACCGCCTGGGCGTTCCAGCCGGTGCGCAGGATGACGAGCTCGCGGTCGTGGGGGGTCAGGCGCGACTGCTCCTCGTCGAGCACGTAGCGGGGGTTCGAGTTCCACACGTCGGCCATCGCCGCGTGCCGGCGCAGGGTGCGGCCGACCCGCAGGCCGTCGCCGGCGACGGGGTCGATGCGCGGGGCGGTCAGGGGCGGCTCGCGGTCGGGCGCGTCGATGCGGTAGGCGACGTCGTCGGTGGGGATGAGGTGCTCGGCCCCCGCGTCGGGCTGGACCCCGAGCGAGTTGAGGAGGACCGACGCCGCGGTGATCTCGTTGACGGTCACCACCGCGTCGGCCAGGTTCTCGAGCGAGTACATCCGCGTCAGCTCGGCCCAGGTGCGGTCGGTGACCGCGGCGTTGCGGAACAGCTCGTCGGCGAGGCCGATGAGGGTCTGCTCGAAGGTGGTCCAGCCGTCGTCGGATCCCTCGGCGATGCGGCGCACCTCGTCGGCGGTCAGTCCGTGGTCGCTCCGGCCGGCGTGCGACGACCACAGGTAGCCGTTCTGCGCGAGCCACGCCGTCCGCAGGACGAGCAGGGCGCGGTGCCGCGGCGAGAGCGTCGAGTCGCTGGTGACCCAGGTCAGGAACGGCATGACCCGGTCGGCGAGGACCGGCAGCCGGGCGAGGGTGCGCAGCGCGTTGCCCGCGTCGCCGTCCGGCGCGTACCGCTCGACGACGGCCCGCTGCTCGGCCGTCCATTCGGACTCGGCCAGGGACCGCACCCGCGGCTCGTCGGCCCGCTCGACGAAGATCGCGCTGCCCGGCGGGTCGACGACGGCGCGGGCCGGCTCGATGCGGAAGAGCACCGCGTCGTCCTCGTCGGTGAGCACGTAGAGGTAGCCGTCGGGGCCCTGCCTGACGTCGCGCACGCGCTGCCGGAGCTCGGTGAGGATCGACTCGCGCCGGATCTCCTCGCCCCGCCGGTTGAACACGACGCGGTCGATGTGGCCGGTGCGCGGCATCCGGCCCTCCATCATCGAGCCGACCATGAGGTCGCCCTGCCACTCTGGGAAGTGGGGGCCGGTGTAGAACGTCAGCCCCGACGGCCCGATCGACGGCCACCACACCACCGCGGGGTCCTCGAACTCCGCCCGCCACGGCGTCTCGCTGACCCGCACCCCGGAGTACTCGCGGCTGTAGGACGCGAGCGGCCACCCGTAGTTGGCGCCGGCCCGGATGATGTTGGCCTCGTCGCCCCCCTGCGGGCCGTTCTCGGTCGCCCACAGCTCGCCGGTCTCGGGGTGCCACGCCAGCCCGAGCTGGTTGCGATGGCCCATCGAGAAGATCTCGGGCAGGTAGTCGGGGTCGCCGGCGAACGGGTTGTCGGCCGGCGCCGCGCCGTCCTCGGTCAGCCGCATCAGCTTGCCGAAGTGGTTCCGCGGGTCCTGCGCGTAGCTGCCGGTATCGGCGAAGACGTAGGACCCGCCGACGGTCATGTAGAGCGAGCCGTCGGGGCCCCAGAGGATGCGCGACGCGGCGATGCCGCGGTCGAGCCCCTCGGCCACGAAGATGTCCCGCACCTCGGTCAGCGCCCCGGTGTCGAGGCGCCCGCGGGCGAGGGCCACCGTCACCCCCTCTTCCCCGTCCCGGACGATCGACTTGCTGTAGGTCAGGTAGACGAGCCGGTCGTCGTCGGGATGCACCGCCACGTCCATCAGCCCGGCGCGGTCCGACTCGGCGAAGACCTCGGGCACGCCGGGGACGTCGCGCTCGAGGAGCTGCCCGTCGCGCACCACCCGCAGGGCGCCGCGGTCGCGCTCGGTGACGAGGATGTCGCCGTTGCCGCGGAAGGCGATGCCCCAGGGGTGCGAGAGCCCGGTGGCGACGGGCACTACGCGGATGCGCGGCACCTCGGCGGTGTGCAGCACGCGCGCCGCGGTTGGCGCGGGCACCGCCGGCACCCCGTCCCGGCGCTGGGCGGACACGGTCGCGGCGACGGCGAGGGCCAGACAGAGCGCGAACAGCAGCGGGCGATGGCGGAAGCGGCGATGGCGCATGGTTCCTCCTTGGGTGCCCATCAATCTATCCCATCCGGCGGCCGGTGCGACGCGCGGATCGCGGCGAGGTCATCTGCGAACCCGGGATCGGCGGCCGCCCCGGTCACCCAGACGTCGAGCGCCTCGCCCACCGTGGCGGTGGGCGCCGTCGCGGAAATCGGCGTCAACCGCGCCACCCGGACGCCGTTCCCCTCGACGACGAAGGAGTCGTTCCGATACCGGACCCTCGCCAGGACGTCGCCCAGGTTCCGGGCGAGATCCGTCGCGCGAATCGTGTGTTCCATGATTGCGGATTCTACACGCCGCACATGGGCCTGGCCCGCCAATCGTCGCCTTCGGCTCCGCTTGGCGCCCCAACCAACCCTGCCAGGAGTCTGCACCGTTCCACGGCGCAGACTCCTATGGGCCGTACCACTGCTCGACGACCGTGCCGGTGGCCCAGACGTAGAAGGCGACGAGGGGCAGCTTGCCGAGGGCGACGGCGGCCGCGAACCTCGCGACGGGCATGCGCAAGGTGCCGGCCACGTAGCAGATGACGTCGGTCGGCGTGAGGGGGAACACCGACCAGCCCGCCACCAGCCAGAATCCCCCCCGGCGGGCCATCTGCGCCTCGAGCCGCCGCACCCGCGCGGCGTGGCGCCGCTCGAAGAGGCCGCCGAGGCCGAGGAAGTCGAAGAAGTAGTAGATGAGGAGGGCCGAGGCGACGGCGCCGCCGAGCGCGCTGCCCGTCACGAACCACGGCCGGTCGGGAAACAGCAGGGTGCCGGCGACGACGAGCACGGTCGCGGGCACGAGGGTGAACGCCCGCACCACGTTGAGGACGACGTAGCCGAGGAGGACGGGCTGGCCCGAGCCGCGAAGCCCGGCCGCGACCCGCTCGGGCTCCAGGAGATCGGGCCGCACGGCGTACAGCGCCGACAGCGCCGCGACGCTCGCCGCCCAGAGGATCAGCGCGATGAGGCGGATTCTGGGCATGCGCTCCCCATCGGCGCCGCCGTCCGATCAGGGGACCCGCACGCTGTTCAGGGTGACGTCGAACAGCAGGGTGGCGTTGGGCGGAATCCGGGGCCTCGCCCCCGTCTCCCCGTAGGCCATCTCCGGCGGGATGATCAGCCTCCGCTCGCCGTTCTCGCGCATGCCCGCCAGCCCCTGCTCCCAACCCTCGAGCACCTGTCCGAGGCCGAGGGGGAAGCTGAACCCGTCGTTGTTCACCTCGAACTGCCGGCCCTTGCCGTCCGGCCGGCTTGCGTCGTAGAGCCAGCCCGCGTAGACGACGGTCAGCACGTAGCCGTTGAGGGCCGTCTCGCCGTCGCCTTCCCGGAGATCGATGACCTGGAACGGCGCGCTGTCGGTGACGTACGGCCGCACCGCGAGCAGCTCCATCTCGATGACCAGCGTCGAGTTCGGCGGAATGTTGCCCTGCCCCTCCCCGCCCAGGGCGTACTCGGGCGGCACCTGCATGCGCCGCAGGCCGCCGACCCGCATGCTGGCGAGCCCCTCCTCGAAGGCGGACAGGACCCGGTCGACGCCCATCACGAACTCGCGCTCCCCGGAGTCGACCTGCTGGCCCTTGCGGTCGGGGCCGTCCTCCTCCCAGAGCCACGCCACGTAGCGGATGGTCACCCAGTCGCCGGGGATGGCCTGCTCGCCGGTGCCGATCACGAGGTCGTCGACCGTGAAGAACACCCGTTCGGACGGCGACAGCGTGGCCTCGCACCCGGCCAGCCCGGCCAACGCCAGCACCAGCGCGCCCGCGATCCCCATCCGTCCGCCCATGCTCGAACGCATGTTCCAGTCCTCTCTTGTCCGGGCCGGGGCCTGCCTCGGGCTCGGCCCTTCGTGCCCGCGTCGCGGGCCGGCCCTCGGCCGCATGGCCGGCGTCCTGCCCGCCACTCACCGCCGCCGACCGAGTTCGGCGCCCGGCCCACTCTCCAGACGTCCGATTCGTTCCACGGCCCGGATTCTGCCCCCGGCGATCGTCGCCTGGCGCCCAGTCGACCTCCAGACATCCGCACCGTTCTACGGCGCAGACTCCTAGTATAGAGAACCGCGACGTGTTGCTGCCGGCTCGGCGCGATGCCGGGCGCAGATCGGCGGCCGGGGGACGACCCGCGATCCGCGCCGGCGACGGCTGGCGGTGTTGTGCGGCAGAGGGGGAAGCGTTCCGATCGCCGGCGCCCGGCGCCCGTTCACCGTTCGGACAGCGCCCTGCGACAAGGGTCACGCATCGTCACCGGCTGGCGGGGGACAGGGCGGGGAAGAGACGGAGCCGCGCGGGGCCGGCCGGGCGCCGGGGAGCCGGCGCCCGGCGTTCGCTCGAGGATCAGTCCACGCAACCGCCGTCGGACCGGCGCACCAGCCTGCCGTCGGCATTGCGGCAGACCAGGTCGGAGGGCGACGCCCCGTTGTTGTTCCTCCAGTACAGCTCCCCACCGTGCTCGACCAGGAGCTCGACGACCGCCGGGTAGCCCAGCCTCGCCGCGTGGTGCAGCACGGTGTTGCCGTCGGGATCGGTCGCGTGCACGTCGTTGCCGAGCTCGAGGGCGAGCCGGACGCCCTCGCGCGTCCGGGGCTCGCCGGCCGAGACCAGCAGACGCGCCGCGTCGACGCCGATGCCCATGCCGCGGCGGTTGCTCGACCGGGTCGTCCACCCCGCCCCCGCGACCGCCATCAGCGGCGTGACCCCGTTGTCGGGCGACAGCAGGGGATCGGCGCCGCACTCGGCGAGCAGGCGCATGATGTCGACCTCGGCGTACTTGGCGGCCAGCCAGAACGGCGTCGCCCCGGCCAGGGTCGCCGACAGGGAGTAGTAGTTGAGGTTGCGCTGCAGCCGGCTCCCCCCCGTGAGGCGCGCGTTCGGGTCGGCGCCGTGCGCGCACAACGCCCTGACCAGCTCCGGATCGCCGCGCAGCACCGCCGTGTGCAGGGGGGTGTAGCCGGTGGTGGCGTCCCGGGCGTCGGCGCCGCGCTCGAGGAGGAACGCCGCGAGCTCGCCCTGGTCGCTGAAGCTCGCCAGCACGAGCGCGGACTGGCCGTTCGGCGCCCTGTCGTTGACGTCGGCGCCGGCGTCGAGCAGGAGCCGCGCGTTCTCGACGTGGCCGTTCCGGGCCGCGAGGAGCAGCGGCGTCGACCCCCGCTGGGGCTCCAGCACGGACTGCTCGAAGGCGTTCCCCACGCCGCGGTTCACCGGCAGGAGATGGCTGTCGGAACGCGCGCCGACGTCGGCGCCGCCGGCCAGCAGCACCCGCACCGCCTCGGGGTCGTCCTGGGCCGCCGCCCACATGAGGGCCGTCTGCCCGTGCGACTTCTCGCGGGCGTCCACGTCGGCGCCGTGGTCGAGGAGCGCGGCCAGGGCCTCGGCGGTGCCGGTCCCCGCACACGTCATCAGCGGCGTCTCGCCCATCGCGGTCGCCTTGTCGGGGTCCGCTCCCGCGTCGAGGAGCCGGCCGACCACCTCGGCGTTCCGGTTGGTGCAGGCGAGGTTGAGGGCCGTCACCCCGTAGTCGTTGGCGGCGTCCGTGTCGGCCCCGGCGCCGAGCAGGGCCTCGACCACCTCGACGTCGTCGCGCACGACCGCCCAGTGCAGGGCCGTCGCCCCGTCGCCCTCGCGGGCGTCGACGTCCACCTTCTGCTCGAGCAGCGCGCGCACCGCCTCGTGGTCCTGGGCCCGCGCCGCCTCGATCAGCCGGAGGTCGGCGTCCTGCGCCGAGACGCCGGCCATCCCGAGCCACGCAACCGTCGCCGCAGCCACCCACTTGCCGCTCAGCCGCATGCCGATCCTCCCTCCGTCCATGGCCTCACTCCCGGCGCCCAGCCCGGAGAGCGTCGCCTACGGCTCCGCCACGGCTACCGGCGGCGGCGCCCGGCTCAACGAGGTGCGACGGTCGGGGGTCGCCGCCTTGCGGATGGCGCCCCCGACCGCAACGACGGACGAGAACGACGCCGGGCGGCAATCGTCGCCCCGCGGGCCCGATTGCCGCCCGGCCGAAGCGCCTACGAGAGCTCCGAGAGCTCGTTGATCAGGCCCTTGGTCCCGCTGAAGCCGTCGACCGGGACGCCCAGCTTCGCCAGCATCGTGTACTGGAGATCGGTGAGCGGGGTGCCCTCGGGGCAGACGACGTGGCGGCCGCCCTTGATCTCCCCGCCGCCGCCGCCCGCGACCAGGATCGGCAGGTTCTGGGTCGTGTGCCGGTTCGAGTTCCGCAGGGCCGAGCCGTACATCACCATGACGTTGTCCAGCAGCGTGCCGTCGCCGTCCGGCGTCGACTGCATCTTGACCAGGAAGTCGCTGAAGAACTGCATGTGATAGGCGTTGATGCGCGCCAGCTTCTCGATCTTCTCCGGGTTGTCCCGGTGATGGCTCAGCGGGTGGTGCGGCTCGGTGACGCCGATCTGCGGGTAGGTCACGCCGCTCTCCTCGCGGCCGACCATGAACGAGATGACCCGCGTCATGTCCGTCTGATAGGCGAGGATCATCAGGTCGAACATGAGCCGCGCGTGCTCCTCGTACGACAGCGGAATGCCCGCCGGCGACTCGACGGCCGGCAGCTCGCGGTCCGCCTGCTGCTCGGCGAGCTGGATGCGACGCTCGATGCCGCGCACGGCCTCGAGGTACTCGTCGAGCTTGCGGCGATCGTAAGGAGCCAGACCCGCCTCGAGGTGGCCGACCTTCCCCTTCACCGCGTCGAGGATGCTGCGCTGCTGCTCGATGCGGCGGCGGCGCGCCTCGGCGCTCGTGCTGCCCACGTCGCCGAACAGCCGCTCGAAGACGATGCGCGGGTTCGTCTCGCGCGGCATCGGCGTCGTGCGGTTGGCCCACGAGTTGTTGAGGTACGCGCAACTGAAGCCGCCGTCGCACGTGGACACCCCGTACACGGTGTCGCCGCCCTCGAGCGAGAGCTCGAGCGACGGCAACTGGGTCTCGCGGCCGATGCCCTCGGCGTTGGCCGCCACCTGGTCCATCGAGATGCCCAGCTCGAGGGCCGCCCCCGCGGTGCGCCTCGGGCGCGCGCCGGTCAGGAACGCCGACGCCGCCTGCGAGTGGGTCGTCCCCCGGCCCGGCTCGGCCCCGACGCTGTCGAGGTTGGTCATCACGAGCACGTGCTCGCGGACCGGGGCGAGCGCCTTCAGGCTCGGCGTCCACTCGAAGCCGGCGCCCGCCGCCTTCGGCTGCCAGTACTCGACCGGGGCGCCGTTCGGCACGACGACGACGCCGAGGCGCTTGGTGGGCGCGGCCGCGGTCCTCGTCAGCGCCGTCAGCGCCGGCACCATTCCGTCGAGGAGCGGCAGCGCCAACGCCGTTCCGACGCCGCGCAGCATGGTACGACGCGGGATTACCGTCTTGGTCACGATCATCAGCCTATCCTCCTGGTCTGAAATGGCGCGCTCTTCACGATCGCCAGAATCACCGCCGACCAGCGGGAGTCCTCCTCCTCGGCCTCCCGCAGGATGCGCCTGACGTCGGGCATGTCGGCCGCTTCCAGCCGGCGCCCGACGGCATACGTCAGCAACCGCTCCGTCAACGTGTGGATGAACTCGCCCTGGCTCGCCAGGATACGCCGGAAGCCGCTGGCCCCCGCGAACGGCGTGCCGTCCGGCGCCACTCCCGACGGGTCGATGGCGGGCCCGAGCTCGCCCGGCACCCCGGTGTCCTCGGTGGTGCGCCAGCGGCCGATGCCGTCGAAGTTCTCGAACGAGAAGCCCAGCGGGTCCATCGTCCGGTGGCACGCGGCGCAGGCGGGGTTCGCGCGGTGGACCTCCATGAGCTCGCGCAGCGACGTCGGCGGCTCGCCCTCGCCGCGCGCCTCCAGGTCGGGCACGTCGGCCGGCGGGGGCGGGGGCGGGGCCCCCAGCAGGTTCTCGAGCACCCACTTGCCGCGGGTCACCGGCGACGTCCGGTTCGCGTAGGAGGTCAGGGTCAGGATGCTCGCCTGCCCCAGGATGCCGGCCCGCCGGTCGTCCGGCCACGTCACCCGCCGGAAGTGGTTCCCGTGGACGTCGGGAATCCCGTAGTGCTCGGCGAGGCGCTCGTTCACGAAGGTGTAGTCCGCCGTCACCAGCTCGGCCAGCGGCCGGTCGTCGCGCACCTGCGCCTCGAGGAACAGCTCGGTCTCCCGCTGCATCGAGGTGCGCAGGTTCTCGTCGAACATGGGGAACACCGTCGGGTCGGGCCGCGCGTTCCCCAGCCGGCTGAGCCCCAGCCACTGGGCCGCGAAGCTGTCGGCCAGCGTGCGCCGGGCGCGGGGCTGGGCCAGCATGCGGCGGACCTGCGCCTCGAGCACCGCCGGCTCCTTCAGCGTTCCGGCGATCGCGGCATCGAGCAGCTCGTCGTCGGGGATGCTCCCCCAGAGGAAGAACGAGAGCCGCGACGCGAGCTCGAGGTCGCTGACCGGATAGGCGATGCCCGGCTCGACCCCGTCCGGCGCGTTCTCGACGCGGAACACGAACTCGGGATCGGTGAGCAGGAACTCGAGCGCGGACTGGATGCCCGACTCGAACCCGCCCTCGCTGCGTCCCGCCTCGTAGAAGCTCGTCAGCAGGCTCACGTCGCGGTCGGTCACCGGGCGGCGGTACGCGCGCCGCGCCAGGTTGGTGAGGATCTCCTCGGCGCACCCTGCCTCGTCGCCCGGGCCCGCCGGCCGGCAGACGAAGATCCGCTCCCGGCTCGGCGTGCCCTCCGGCCGGGTGCCGTCGAACGGGCCGGTGATGGTGAGGCTCGACAACGCGGGGTTCCCGTCCTGCCGGTCGTCGGTGCTGTACCCGAAGGTCGCGGGGCTCGGCCGAGGCTGCAGGACCCCCTCGTCGATGGCCGGCCGATCGAGGAACGCCGCCCCGACCAGCCGCGTGCCCGCCTCCACCCGCACGCGGACCTGCAGCTCGTTGTCGGCGTCGACCGAGTACGCCCCCCACTCGGGGAAGCCGCCGCTGCCCGAGCCGCAGTAGCTGGTGGCGCACCGCGTGCCCTCGAACCCGCCGCCGACCATGAACGTCTCGACGTGGGCCTTGTCGATGCGCAGGTCGAGCTGGTGGGGCACGTTGCCGAGGCCGATGATGTAGTTGTAGAAGTTGCGGCGCAGGTCGAACTTGAAGAGGTACTCCCCGTCGAGGGGGAAGTAGTGCCGCACCGCGAGGCCGCCCCGCGATCCGAACGGCAGGTCCTCGCTCGTGCGGTCGTCCTGGTCCTCGAGGTTGGGCACCTGGTAGGTGGCGGACCGCGACGTCAGGGCGGGGTCGCCGACGGCGAGCTGGCTGATGCGCCGCGCCGCCGTCAGGTAGCGCTCCATCAGGGTCGTCGAGACCGACAGCACCTCGGCGTTGTTGTCGAAGCCCTCGGCGTCCGCGTCGTCGGGCGGCAGGAGCTCCGCGATGTCGACGTCGATGCCGAGCAGGTCGCGCACGGCGTTGCGGTACTCGGCCCGGTTCAGCCGGTGGGCGGTCATCGGCCGTCCGACGGGCGGACGGTCGGCGGCGGCGCGGTCGAGCTCGGTCTCGAGCCACGAGACCAGCGACACGCGGACGGCGTCGTCGGGCCGCCGCACCTGCGGCGGCGGCATCAGCCCGCCCCGCACCTTGCGCACCACCCGCTCCAGGACGTCCGCGTGGGCGCCGACGTCCGTCATGTCGAGGCCCTGCAGCGACACCGGCACCGTCCCGCGCTCGAACCCGCGGTCGCTGTGGCACGCCATGCAGTAGCGGTCCACGAACTCACGCGCCGATGCCCCGTCGGAAACCGCCTGGGCATGGCTCACCGGCGGTGAGAGCGCGCCCAGCAGTACGGCGGCCACGACTCCACCCGTCACCTTGAACAGCCACGACATGGTCACGACCCTCCCGTCCCCGAGAACGTGCTACCAGCGGTAGCGGAAGAAGCGCGCCGAACGACCACACGCCGCCTTTTTTAGTCGATGGCACACCCTATGCCGATCCGCCAGCCGTTGTCAACGGCCCGGAGCCGTCCCCCGCGTCGCTTCGGCACGAGCGGCCGACTCCCGCGGGGAGGCGCCGCCCGCGTCCCACCACCGCGCGACGTGCCCGGGGCCGGCTCCCGCGGCTTGGCGGGAGATGCGGCCCGCGCGGCGACAGGGTGGAGGTGCCGCCGGTTCGGTGCGCGCCGCGGCCCCGCGTCGTCGCTTCCCGGTGCGCGGGAGACGTGAAGCCCGCCGGCACGGAACCCACACACCGAACAACGCGCCAGTCCGGCGTTCGTCGGCCAATCCGCCGTCGTCACCCACCGCGAGGCCCCGATCGGCGTCTCCTGCCCTGTCAGACCCGCGGGAGCCGGTAGACCCGCAACGCGGTGTCGTGGAACATCGCCGCCCGCTCGTCGGCCGAGAACCCCCGCGTCAGCTTCTTGAACTGGTTCCAGAGCACCGTGTACGAACACGACAGCTTGTCGACCGGGAAGTTGCTCTCGAACATGCAGCGCCGCGGCCCGAACGCGTCGATGATGTGGCGATACCAGTCGCCGTTGGCCTCGAGCAACTCGTCCGACGTCGGCGGCCGGTCGCGCTCGTGCCAGCCGTAGCCGTTCACGACCATCTGGATCCCGCCCACCTTCGCCACCACGTTCGGACGTCGGGCCAGCTCGGTCACGGCCGGCTTCCAGACCTCGAAGACCTCGTCGCGGCGTCCGGCGTAGGGCCCGATCCCGATGGGCCCGCCGAGGTGATTGAAGATGATGGTGGTGTCGGGGAACGCGTCCGCGAGGTCGGCCAGGTCGGCGATGTGGGTGTGATAGATCCAGCCTTCGAACGTGAGCCCGTAGGGGCGCAGGTGCGCATAGCCGCGACGGAACTCGGGATCGAGGAGCAGGTGCTCGGGCCCGGACGAACGCCGCGCCACGACGGGCGGCTCCGCCCAGGCGGCCCGATGGCGGACCCCCCGGAAGCGCTGCGGGCTGGCCGCGAGCTGCGCCTCGAGCACCGGCGCCACGCGGTCACCGAGGCGCAGGTTCGCCGACCCCACGATTCCCGTCGCCACCCGGGTCTCGCCGTACTGGCCGCTCGCGCTCATGGCGGCGACGCCCTCCACGAACTCCGTCTCGCCCACGACGCGGAGCTCCTCCGGACCGTCCGCCCGATACATCGAGGAGCACTCGACGAAGACGGTCTGACGGACGTTGTGCGTGTTCGTGTCCTCGAGCAGCTCGTCCAGCAGGTAGCGGTTGCCGGGACGATCCCACAGGTGGTGGTGCGGGTCGATGATGGGCAGCTCCGGCTCGAGCACCGCCTCGTCGGTCAACGCCAGCCAGTCGGCGCGAGGCCCGCTCGGCGCCGCCGCGCGCCGGGTCTGGGCGCGAGCGCGCATCGAGCCGGGCAGACCAGCCGTCACCGCCGCCGCCCCGAGGGCCCCCGCCGCCGCTCGACCGAAGAACGTCCGTCGCGTGATGTCATCCATGGTCGTCACTCCTCTGCTCCTTGCAGGCACCTCGCCGTCACTCCAGCGCCGGCATGACTATATCTGCAAACGCCTGAGCACGCATGCAGGTGTAGTCGACGGGTCCCCTCCGGCGGCAAGTAGGGATCGACGCCCCACCGTATCTGCCGCCCCAGGGGATGCTCGCCCTGAAAGAGGAGCTCGCCCGCCCGCCGGCTGAGAATCGCCACCGGAGGCGTCTCGAGCGTGTCGGTATCCGCGAAGTCGCGCCCGTCGAGAATGGGTACGCCGAGCCCTGCGAAATACTCCGGCATGGCATTCGACGTTCGCACGGCGCCAAGCGGAGCCCGTAGGCGACGATGGGCGAGCCGGGTCGCGGGACTGGCTACACGCCGGCCGCCTGGCGCTCGGCGAAGTAGTCCACCTGGCCGTCGGGGCGCTCGCTGCGCAGGTAGGGGGCGGCCGGCTCCTTCGAGGCGCCGGTCGCGGGCCCCCGGGCGAGGGCGGCGGCGCTGCAGACGGTGTCGGTGCCGAGGAAGGCGTCGAGCTGCTCCTCGGGCGGGAGCTCCAGGTACACCCGGTCGTCGTCGACCTTCACCGGGAACGTCATCAGCTCGTAGCTCTCTCCGCTCAGGCACGCTCCGGTCTCGAGGCCGAAGACCTTCTTGTGGAGGGGGCAGGCGACCTTGGGGGTCCCCTGCGCGTCGCCGACGATGCCGCGCGAGAGGACGAACGCCTGCTTGTGGGGGCACATGTTCTGGGTGGCGTACCACTCGCCGCGCGACGAGAAGTTGAACACCGCGATCTGGGTACGGCCGTACTTGACGGCGGCGCCGCCGTCGGCAGGGAAGTCGGCGACCTGTCCCACATTGACCCAGCGCTCGCCCGACGAGTCGCGCAACGCACGCGCGCGCTCACTGGACGAGTCGCGCAACGCGCGCGCGCGCTCCTCGGCCGGCCGCGTGACGTCCTCGACGGGGATGACCGCCTTGTCCCAGTACTCGGGCCGCTGCTGCCCGCGCTCGTCGACGAACTCGATGCCGATCTCGGTTTCGTCGGTGTTCACGAACTGCCGGAACCTGCGGCGCAGCTCGGGGTTGTCGACGACCTCCTTCCACTCGCAGCGGTAGGTGTCGACAAGGTGGGCCATGCGGCGCTCGAGCTCGTCGCAGATGCCGAGCTTGTCGTCCACCACCACCTCGCGCAGGTAGTCGATGCCGCCCTCCAGTTGCTGCAGCCACACCGACGTTCGGGTCAGGCGGTCGGCGGTGAGGATGTAGAACATGAGGAACCGGTCGATGGTGCGGATGGCGGTGTCCTCGTCGATGTCGCTCGCCAGGAGGTCGGCATGGCGGGGGTGCATGCCGCCGTTGCCGCAGACATAGAGGTTGTAGCCGTTCTCGGTGGCGATGAGGCCGAAGTCCTTGCTCTGGGCCTCGGCGCACTCGCGCACGCAGCCCGACACCGCCGACTTGATCTTGTGCGGGGCGCGGATGCCCCGGTAGCGCTCCTCGACCCGGATCGCGAACTTCACCGAGTCCTGCACCCCGAAGCGGCACCAGGTGGTGCCGACGCAGCTCTTCACGGTGCGCAGGGCCTTGCCGTAGGCGTGGCCGCTCTCGAACCCGGCCCCGATCAGCTCCTCCCAGATGTCGGGCAACTGGTGGAGCTGGGCCCCGAACATGTCGACCCGCTGCCCGCCGGTGATCTTGGTGAAGAGGCCGTACTTCTTCGCGATGGACCCCAGCGCGATCAGCTTGTCGGGGGTGATCTCGCCCCCCGGCACCCGCGGAATGACCGAGTAGACGCCGCCGCGCTGCATGTTGGCGAGGAAGCGGTCGTTCGTGTCCTGCAGGGTCTGGTGGGCGTCGTCGAGGATGTTCTCGTTCCACAGGCTCGCGAGCATCGAGCTGACGGCGGGCTTGCAGACCTCGCAGCCGTGGCCGCGGCCGTGCCCGGCGATGAGGTCGGCGAAGGTCCTGATCTCCTTCACCTTGACGATGTCGAGGAGCTCCTGCCGCGTGTACGGGAAGTGCTCGCAGAGGTCGTTGCTGACCTTCTGTCCGGTCGCCTCGAGCTCCTGCTTGAGGAGGTCGGTCACCAGCGGGAGGCAGCCGCCGCAGCCGGTGCCGGCGCGCGTTTGCGCCTTGACGTCGCCCACCGTCCCGCAGCCGCCGGCGCGGACGGCCGCGCAGATGTCGCCCTTGCTCACCCCGTTGCACTGGCAGACCTGGGTCTCGGCCGGCAGCTCCGTCGCCGACACCGCGACCCCGCCGCCCCCCGAGCCGAGCACGAGGGCCCCCGGCTCGGCCGGCAGCTCCGTCCCGTTCTTCGCGAGCATCATGAGGCTGCCGTAGTCGGACGCGTCGCCGACGAGGATGCCGCCCACGAGCCGCGTGCCGTCGGGGCTGAACAGCAGCTTCTTGTAGACGCCGCCGAACGGGTCCTCGTAGGTGAGGGGCCTGGCGGCGTCGGCGCCGGCCTCGTAGTCGCCGAAGCTCGCCACGTCGACGCCCATCAGCTTGAGCCTGGTCGACAGGTCGGCGCCCGCGAAGACGCGCGACTCGTCGCCGGCGAGCCGGGCGGCCAGCACCTCGGCCATCTCGTAGCCGGGGGCGACGAGGCCGTAGACCATGCCCCGGTGATGGGCGACCTCGCCGATGGCGTGGATGTCGGGGTCGCTGGTCTCGAGGTAGTCGTCCACGACGACCCCGCCGCGCTCGGCCACCGCGAGCCCGCACCCGCGGGCGAGCTCGTCGCGGGGGCGGATGCCGGCGGAGACGATGACCATCCCGACCTCGAGGTCGCCGCCGGCGTCGAAGGCCATTCCCTCGACCCGGCCGTTGCCGAGGATCGCCTTCGTCGCGGCGCCGACCCGCACGCGGACGCCGAGCTTCTCTATCTCCTCGATGAGCAGCCGCGACCCCGCGTCGTCCACCTGCCTCGGCATCAGCCGGGGCATGAACTCGACGACGTGCGTCTCGAGGCCGAGGTCGTGGGCGGCCTTGGCCGCCTCGAGCCCGAGGAGCCCCCCGCCGATGACGGCGGCGCTCTCGACCCCTTGGGCGTAGGCGATGATCGCCTCCAGGTCCTCGATGGTGCGGTAGACGAAGACGCCCCGCTTGTCGACGCCGGGAATGGGCGGCACGAAGGGGGCCGAGCCGGTGGCCAGCACCACCCGGTCGTAGGGAATCTCCCTCCCCCGCGCAGACCGCACGACTCCGGCCTCGCGGTCGATGGCCGTCGCCCGGTCGCCGACGTGCAGCTCGATGCCCTTCTCGTCGTACCACTCGGGGCTCGTCAGCATGAGGTGGGCCGGGTCGCGCTCGTCGAAGAACCGGGTCAGGCCGACGCGGTCGTAGGCGGGGCGCGGCTCTTCGCAGAACGTCACGATGCGGTGACGGCGCTCGCGATCGAGCTCGACCAGCTTCTCGCAGAAGCGGTGGCCGACCATGCCGTTGCCGATGACGGCGATGGCCTCGGGGCCGTTGGGGGAAGATGCGCGCGCTCTATCTGTCATGCCGTTGTTCCTGTTCGATGGCGGCAGTTACACGGGCCCCACGTCGACGGCGCAGGCCTTGTAGGACGGTTGCTTCGAGTAGGGATCGAAGACGGCGTCCGTCAGCCGGTTCGTCACCGCGTAGTGCATCGGCACGAACAGGTGCCCGGGCTGGACCGACCGGGTGACGAACGCGGTCGCCCTGATGCGGCCGCGACGCGACCGGACCTCGACGCGCGCGTGCGGCCGGATGCCGAGCGCGCGCGCGTCTGAGGGGTTGATCTCGACGTAGACCCTGTCGGGGTAGAGCTTGCGCAGGACCGCGGACTTCGCGGTGCGCGTCTGCGTATGCCACTGCGCGGCGGTGCCGCGGCCGGTGAGAAGCAGGAACGGGTAGCGCTCGCCCGGCGCCTCGGGCAGCGGGCGCGGCTCTTCGAAGAGGAACCGCGCGCGGCCGTCCGGGTGGTGGAAGCGCCCGTCCTCGAACAGGCGCCGTTCCGACCCCGGCGCGGGCGTCGGGCCGCCGGCGGGGCAGGGCCACTGGATGCCGCCCCGCTCGTCGAGCATGGCGTAGTCGGCGATGCCGGTGATGTCGCAGGGCTGCCCCGCCGACAGCCGCTTGATGATCTGGAACGTGGCCTCGGGAGACTCCCACGCCCGGAACTGCTCGCCGCAGCCCCAGTACTCGGCCACCAGCTTGAAGATGGCGAAGTCGGCGAGAGCCTCGCCGGGGGCGGCCGCCACCTTCCTGATGGTGCCGATGCGCCGTTCCGAGTTGATGAAGGTGCCGTCCTTCTCGCCCCACGCCGCGGCCGGGAGCACGAGGTCGGCCATCTGCGCCGTCTCCGTCGACGCGTACATGTCCTGGACCACGAGGAAGTCGAGGCGCCCGAGGACGTCGCGCACCTGCGACTGGTTGATCCACGAGTGCGCGGTGTTGGTGGCGACGATCCAGAGCCCCTTGATGCGCTCCTCCAGGATGCCCTTGACGATCTCGGAATAGGCCCAGCTCGGCTCGCGCGGGATGACGCCCGGGTCGATGCCGAGCACCCCGGCGACCTTCGCGCGGTGGCCGGCGTCGGCGAAGTCGTGGCCGCCCAGCAGGTTCGTGGTGTTGCTGAACAGCCGCGACCCCATCGCGTTGCACTGCCCGGTGATGGAGTTGGCGCCGGTGCCGGGCCGGCCCATGTTGCCGGTCAGCAGCGCGAGGTCGATGACGGCCTGCGCGGTGCGCACCCCCTGGTAGCTCTGGTTGACGCCCATCGTCCACCAGAAGGACACGCGCTCTCCGGCGTGGATGGTCGCGGCGAGCCGCTCGATGTCGCGCCGCCCGAGCCCGGTGTCGGCGGCGACGCGGTCGAGCGTGAACCGCCGCACGAAGGCGGCGTAGTCGTCGTAGCCGCGGGTGTGGGCCTCGACGTAGCCGGCGTCGATCCAGCCGCGCTCGATCAGGATGCGCGCGACGCCGTAGAGCAGCGACTGGTCCGACTTGGGCCGCAACGGCAGGTGCTGCGCGGCCTGCATGGCGGTCTCGGTGAAGCGCGGATCGACGACGACGACGGTGGGGTCGTGGGGATTGCGCAGCACGCGCTCCCACAGGATGGGGTGCGCGATGCACGGGTTCGCCCCCACGAACACGACGACGTCCGACTCCTCGAAGTCGCGGTAGGTGTAGGGCGGGGCGTCGAACCCGAACGCCTGCTTGTAGGCGACGACCGACGTCGCCATGCACTGCCGGGTGTTCCCGTCGCCGTGCAGCATCCCCATGCCGAACTTGGCGAGGGCGCCGAGCAGGGCCATCTCCTCGGTGGGCAGTTGGCCGGTGCCGAGGAACGCCAGCGACCCGGCCCCGTGGCGGGCCTGGATGGCCTTGAACCGCTCGACCATCGTGCCGAGCGCGGCGTGCCAGCTCACCGGCTGCTGGTTGCCGCCGGCGTCGCGCAGGAGCGGGGTGGTGGCGCGGTCGCGCGCGTCGAGCACCGTCAGCGCCTCCCAACCCTTCGGGCAGGCGGTGCCGCGGTTCACCGGCCAGGCGGGCGTCGGCGTGAGGTTGACCGGCGCGCCCTCCTTCAGGTGCACGGTCAGGCGGCACCCCGTCGAGCAGTAGCCGCACACCAGGTCGGCGGTGGCGTCGGGCTTGTGCCGGGCCGGCACCTGCCCCAGCCCGAATCCGCCCGGCGTCCGAACGAGGTCGCGAGTGAGATGCCCGTCGCGCTGGCGCAGCATGTCAGACCCCTCCCGGCATCCGAACGAGGCAGAATCCGCCCGGCATCCGAACGAGGTTGCGGGCCGGGAGTCTGCGCCGTGGAACGGTGCAGACTCCCGGCAGGGTTGGTTGGGGGGTGAGCGGAGCCGTAGGCGACGTTCTCCGGGCTGGGTGCCCGTCGCGCTGCGACAGCATCATCAGACCCCTCCCGGCATCTTCGGCGACGCGACGGCCGCGAAGAACAGGTAGCGTTCGAGGAGCTCGCCGGCGAGGCACGCGACGAAGAGCATCGCCACGAACGGCGCGAGCATCACGTCCTGGCCGGCCGGCGTCCGGCTGAGCAGCACGAGGGCGGGCATCGCGATGCCGCCGACGACGCCCGCCGCGAAGCGGGCCGCCGTCACCTGCGACAGGGCGCCGCTCATCAGCAGCGCCGTCCTCTTCAGCGACGTGGTGGACCGCGCGGCGAGGTGGCGGAAGAGCGCGGCCTCGAAGACCAGCTTGAACGCCGCGGCGGCGATGAGGGCGCGGCACAGCACCGGCCCGTAGCGCTCGAGCGCCGACGCCGACGCCGCGCTCTCGGTCCACGCCGCGGTGACCATCAGCGAGAGCCACGCGGCGGCGAGCCCCAGCACCGCGGCGGTGAGCAGGAACTTGCACCCCGTCGACCACCCGTTCCAGAAGTCCTTCTGCGTGAACTGGTAGACCATCACCGAGCAGCCGATGCCGGCCACGCCGACACCGGCCACGGTCCATCCCAGCCATGACGGGGCCCCGCCGGCGGCGGCGCCGAGGCGCGCGTCCACCCACGGCCACGCGGCGTACGTCACGGCCAGCCCCGCGAAGATCCCGAACGCGACGATCTCCCGGCTCAGCCACGAGTGGCGCAGCCCGATGACGGCCCGGTAGGCGTACTGCGGTCGCCCCAGGTGCAGGACGCTCACCGCGAGGGCGAGCAGGCCGAACACGAGGGCGCTGGCGCTGTGCAACGGCCGGATGGCGGCCATGAGCGCCGTCGGGGCCACCAGGCCCAGCACCTGCTCGACGAGGAACGCGCCGACCGACATCTGCGTGAGCGCCAGCATCACGATGAGGGGCCAGTGGGGCGCCGTGGGGTTGACCGAGTAGTAGTCGGCCGGGATCATGTTGCGCGGCAGGGCCCGCGCCGTCCGGTAGGTCGTCGTGGGCAGCGTGATCTCGGGCTCGGGAGCCCCGGGGACGAAGAGGTTCGTCTCGGACTCCTCCACCACCTGATCGGCGTCCACGACCCGGATGCGGATGGCCTCGCCCGGGCACGACTGCACGCACGCGGGGGCCTCTCCCTCCGCGAGCCGGTCGCTGCACATGTCGCACTTCCGGACGATGCCCTTCGCCGCGCTGTACTTCGGGGCGTCGTAGGGACAGGCCAGCGTGCAGTACTGGCACCCGAAGCACTGGTCGTCGAGGTGCTTCACGATGCCCGTCGCCGGGTCCTTCTCGTAGGCGTCCACCGGGCACGCGTGCATGCACGCGGGGTCCAGGCAGTGGTGGCAGGCGGTGGTGACGTGCTGCATCACCGGCGCGCCGACCCCGCCGCCGTGGAGGAGCCCGACGTCGCGCCACGACTCGTCGTCCTCGAGCCCGTTCATCGCGTGACAGGCTGCCACGCACGACTTGCAGCCCGAGCAGGCGTCGAGATCGACCTCGAAGGCGTACTGCTGGCCCTCGCCCGGCGGCGTCGCCGGCATGAGGGCCGAGTAGCGTCCGGTGAGCGCAGGCCCACCCGACGCCGTCGACTCGTCGTGCGCGCGCGCGAAGCGGTCGACCGCCGTTCCCGGCTCCCGCTGCCGCCGCAGGTAGTGGTCGACGAGCGGCGCCGGCTCCGGGAGCGCGTGGGGACGACCACGAGCTCCTTGCACATTCCCCATGGCGCCTAACCCGCCGCCTCGACCGCGCCGCGCGCGCCCGGCAGCGCGCCGTAGCGCTCGGCCAGCGCGGCGTCGAGCGCCTCGCGCGCATCGGTCTCCGTCGCCGGGTCGAACCGCACCGCGAACGTCGCGAACGCGACCAGGGTGACCAGCGCGCCCAGCACGAAGAACGCCGTCGGCCACGGAATCGCGCCCCGGAACAGGAACCCGGCCGCCACCGCGCCCGCGTTGCCCCCCGCGCCGACGATGCCCGCGACCGAGCCGAGCGCCTTCTTGTTGATGAACGGCACGACCGAGTACGTCGCCCCCTCGGCCATCTGCACGCACAGGCTGAACACGACGAGGGCGGGCAGGGCCATCGCCAGCACCGTCAGTTGCGAGAAGAACATCAGCGCGAGCCCTTCCGCGAACAGCACCATGAACAGCCACCGCACCCGGCCGGTCAGGCCCCAGCGCCGCCCGAACCGGTCACCGAACATTCCGCCGAGGGTGCGCGCGAAGACGTTCATCAGCCCGAAGAGCATCGCCGCCGCCCCCGCCCACTGCACCGCCTGTATCGCACCCATCGACTGGAAGAAGTCGAAGTAGTCGATGAAGTACAGGGCCAGCACGTTGTTGATGGTCAGCTCGATGCCGAAGCACGCGCCGTAGATGAGGAAGAGGGCCCACACCCGCGGATCGCGCGTGGCCGCCCGGAACGACCCCTTGACGCTCTGCTTCGGCGGCAGCTTGCCGGCGGCGCGCAGCGCCTTGTAGTTGCCCTCGGGCGCGTCCTGGGTCAGGAACCAGTAGGCCACGCCCACGAGCGCGCACATCGCGCCCGCGATGACCATGGCCGCGCGCCACGCCACCGCGTCGCTCAGCCCCATGCCCGGCAGGAACTGCACGTCGGTGAACGGGATGTACGCCCCGACGGTGAGGATGCCCAGCACGATGGGCATGACGAGCTGGGTGACGCCGCCGCCGAGGTTGCCCCACCCCGCCGTCGTCGCGTTCGCGGTGCCGACGACGTTGGGCGCGAACATCACCGACGTGTGGTACTGCGTGATGACGAACGACGCGCCGATGACCCCGATGAGGAGCCTGAAGACGAGGAAGGTCTCGAAATTCTGGGCGAAGCCGATGCCCATGACCGGCAGCGACCCCACGATGAGCAGCCACGTGTAGGCGAGCCGCGGGCCGATGCGGTCGCACAGCCACCCGATCAACAGCCGCGCCACCACCGTGATCGACACCGACCCGATGACCAGCCAGCCGATCTGCGACTGCGTCAGGGCCATCTCGTCGCGCACGACCTTCATGAGCGGCGCGATGCCGAACCACGCGAAGAAGCACAGGAAGAACGCGAACCACGTCATGTGGAACGCGCGCATCTGGGGTGTCGACACGCTGAACAGTCGAATGCGCGTCGCCTTGTTCGAGGTTTCCACTACCGCCTCCGTTTCCTGCCAGCCCCCCGCGACGCCCGATGCTTCCAGCGGGGTCTCGACACGGGCCGGCTGCGCCTGCGCCGAAGCGTCCAATCCGCGGCCGCGAGCCTGACGTCTCCTCGCGCCCCCCGAACGGCGCCGCCGGCGCGGCGCCGTCGTCCGGGCAGTTCTCTACCAAGCCTTAGCAAGAACGGGGCCAAGAGGCGTCGTGGGCGCGAGCGAAGCAGAAATCCCGCGAAAAACCGGGCGGTTTCGGGAAAGCGAGGTCGCGGGGGGCGCGGGGGGAGAAACGGGAATTCCCACATCCCTGTCGCCGATCGCCGGCGATCCACACGATTGTCGACAGAAGCACTCGGTGGTGCCGTCCGTCAGCGACGACGCCTGCCCATCGTGCCGTCACACCGACAGATTTGTGATTCCGGCGGAAGCGGTATCCACCAACGCGTCACGCCTCCCGGCTGTCCCGGGGGGTTGCCGTCGATTTCCCTCTTTCTCCCCGGCCTGACCATGGGCTCGCCGCTCCGCCTGCGGGCGGAGGGCCGCGACAACTCGAGTTCGACGAGTCCCGGGCCGGGAACTCCGGGCTAGGAGCCGGGGCGGAAACGCCGCATGATCGTCCTGACCAGGAGCGGGAACACGCCCAGCAGCACGAAGGCCGCGAGCACCTGCGGCGATACGATTCCCCCGAGGCCGCGCTCGCTGAGGACCTGGAGGTCGGGCACCGCCGACCCCGCATAGACGTAGACGGCGGTGCCGGGCAGCATGCCGACCTGGCTCACCCACCAGAAGGTCCCGACGCGGAGCGGGGTGAGCCCCATGACGAGGTTGATCACGAAGAACGGGACGGCCGGGACCAGCCGTAACGTGAAGAGATAGAGCGCCCCGTCCCTCGCCAGCGCGTCGTTGAACGCCCGCAGCCGGCCGCCGAAACGGGACTGCACGGCGTCCCTGAACACGTACCGGCTCAGGAGGAACGCGAGCGAGGCGCCGGTCGTCGAGGCGAAGCTCACGAGGACGACGGCCCGCAGGAAGTCGAAGTACCAGCCGAAGACGAGGGTGAGCACCGCCGCGCCGGGCAGCGACAATCCGGTCACCGCGACGTAGACGAGGAACGCGGCGCCGTAGACGAGCCACGGGTGGGCCTGCTGATATGCCCGCAGCGCCGCTTCCTGCTCGGCGATGGCCGCGAGGGAGAGCGCGTCCCCGAACTGCAGGTAGCCGGCGACGGCCGCCGCCGCCACCGCGAGGAGCACCGCGAGCCGGGCCTTCGAGCTGGTTGTTCGGGTGGGCGAGGCCGCGGCGCCGG
Organism: Vicinamibacterales bacterium; assembly: GCA_965261285.1. Classification (GTDB taxonomy): domain Bacteria; phylum Acidobacteriota; class Vicinamibacteria; order Vicinamibacterales; family UBA8438; genus JAJEEA01. Next base: position 5,318,885 of record OZ253457.1, read on the forward strand.
CGGCCGGAGAGGCGGCGTCGGTCATGGGGCGCACCACATCAGAAGACGAACGACCCGAACCGCAGCAGGTGGGTCAGGTTGGAGATGGCGGTCGACTTCGGGCGCTTGAAGTAGAACCTCTTGCCCTGCGGCTCGTCGCTCACGTGGTAGGCCTCCCACCGCTCCTGGCCCAGCGCGTTCAACTGCTCGTCGAGGTTCTCGAGGTCGGCGAGGGGCACGAGGAGCGTCCGGTACTCGATGGCCCACATCTCGCTGATCTCGTCCGCCGACAGCTCGCCGATCGCCTGCGCCCGGTTTCGCGCCTCGTCCAGAACGCCCTGGGCGTCCCCCCGCAGATCGTCCAGCGACGCCTCCCGGCACGCGGGCGCGAGCGCGAGGGCGGCCAACAACGGGATCAACGCGGTTCGCATGGTGGACCCTCCCTGCTATTCTCAGTATCGTCCCGCCGCCGCGGAAAAGGCAACGGCGGCCGCCCCGAGCCGGCACGACAGAGGACCGACATGACCGATCTCGCTTCGACGACCGCCGCGATCATGGCCAACCCGGCCGGGAAGCTGATTGCCTGTGACTGAGCGACGGGCGGGCGGCCCGCCGCGGGCGCCGTTCGACTGGCGGGCGCCCGCCCTGGTGATGGCGGCGGCGTGCGCGATCGCCGTCGTCGGGTTCGGCGCGCGCTCGATCTTCGGGCTGTTCCTCGAGCCGATGACGGCGACCCGGGGGTGGGGACGCGAGACCTTCGCCCTCGCCCTGGCGATACAGAACCTCGTGTGGGGCGCGAGCCTGCCCGTCGCCGGCGCCCTGAGCGACCGCTTCGGGCCGTCCCGCGTGCTGGCGGCGGGCGCGGTGGTCTACGCCCTCGGCATCCGGGCGATGGCCGGCACCGAGAGCCCCGCCCTGCTGCAGATGACCGCCGGGGTGCTGGTGGGGGTCGGGGTGGCCTTCACCGCGTTCACCATCGCGCTGGCGGCGATGGCGAAGGTCGTGGGTCCGGAGCGGCGCTCGCTGGCCCTCGGGCTGGGGACCGCGGCCGGGTCGTTCGGGCAGGTCGTCTTCTCGCCGCTGGGGCAGTCGCTCATCGCCGCCCACGGGTGGGAGGCCGCCCTCGTCAGCCTGTCCGCCACCGTGCTCGTCATCGCGCCGCTCGCGTTGCTGCTGCCGGGGGTCGGGGCGCGGTCGAGCGCGGCGGAGCCGGCGGCGGCGGAACCGGGCGCGGCGCCGGAGCAGTCGCTGGCGGCCGCGGTGCGCGAGGCGATGGGCCACCGCGGGTACGGCCTGCTGACCGCGGGCTTCTTCGTCTGCGGGTTCCACGTGGCGTTCATCACCGTCCACTTCCCCGCCTACGTCCTCGACCTCGGGCTGCCCGCCGCGGTCGGGGCCGGCGCCATCGCGGTCATCGGCCTGTTCAACATCGTGGGCTCGCTGGCGTCGGGGGCGGCCGGCCAGCGCTGGAGCCGCAAGTACGGGCTCAGCACCATCTACGCCCTGCGCGCGGTCGCCATCACCGCGCTGCTGCTCGCCCCCAAGACCACCGGGGTCATCTACGCGTTCTCCGCCGCGATGGGCCTGCTGTGGCTGTCGACGGTGCCCCTGACCACCGGCATCGTGGGCCGGATCTTCGGGCTGCGCTACCTGGCGACCCTCTTCGGCTTCGTGTTCCTGAGCCACCAGCTCGGCAGCTTCCTCGGGGTCTGGCTGGGGGGCCGGCTCTTCGACGCCACCGGGTCGTACGACGGCATCTGGTGGGCGGGGGTCGTCCTCGGCCTCGCCGCCGCGCTCATTCACCTGCCCATCGACGACCGGCCGATCGCGCGCGCGTGCCCGCCCGTCCCCGTCGCCTCCGGCATCGGCAGATGACCGCGGACACGGCGGCAAGCGGTGTTCGCGCTCCGGGCGGGCGCAATGGCGGACATCGGCCGCCTGCTACGATCCGGCGGGAAGCGGTGTCTCCGGAACCGCAAGACCCCGCGCCCTGCGACGTCGCCCCGGCTGACGGGTCGCCGGCCCGGTGTCACCCCGACGCGCCGGACCGGCCCTCGCGACCGCCGACGCCGTCCGGCGGCTCCGGCACCGAGACCCGCCGGGCCTCGACGTCCACGCCGGCGGGCGTCTTCAGCCTGGCCCCCGCGCCGGCGCCGAGCCCCGCGAGACGCGCCGCCGAGATCATCACCCGCGACTCGTAGGCGCCCACGCCGTCGTTGAACGACCGCACCGCCTTCGCGAGCCCCCTGCCCATCGCGTCGAGGTCGTTTCCGAGCCGGCCCAGCCGCGCGTGCAGCTCGCCCGCGATCTTCAGGATGTCGTCGGCGTTCCGCTGCACGTCCTGCCGCTCCCACGCCATCGCCACCGTGCGCAGGAACGCGATGAGCAGGCCCGGCGTCGTGACGAGCACGTTGTGCTCCGCCCACGCCCGCTGCCACAGGTCTCCGTCGGCGTCGACGGCGGCGTCGAGCATCGGATCGGTGGGGACGTACATCACCACGAAGCCCGGCGCATCGGGCCAGTACCGCGAGTAATCTCGCCGGCCCAGCGCCTTCGCATGTCCCCGCAGCGCCGCCGCGTGCTCCTCCAGGGCCCGCTTCCGCTCCCCCGCGGTATCCGCCTCCACCGCCCGCCGATACGCGTCCAGCGGGGTCTTGGCGTCGATCACGACGCTGGCGCGGCCCGGCAGCGACACCACCACGTCCGGCCGTCCGGCCGCCTCACCGCCTGCCGTCGCCTGCTCCACGAAGTCGACGTGCCGCGTCAGGCCCGCCGCCTCGATGGCGTTCCGCAGGTGCTGCTCGCCCCACGCGCCGCGCATCTTCGCATTGCCCAGCACCCGCTGCAGGCGGCTCGTCTCCTCGGCCAGCTTCCCGACCTCGGCCGACGTCCGCGCCGAGCTCGCCGCCGCCGACCGCTGCAGCCGCTCCAACTGCTCGCGCACCGGGTCGACCAGCGCCTTCACCACGGCCCCCGCCCCTTCCGACTGCTGCGCGGCCAGGCCCCGCCATTCGTCGAGGAACGCCGCGCGCGTCGACGCCGTCACCTCCGCCGAGATGCCCTTGAACAGGGTGGCGAACCGCGCCGTCTGCCGCCCCGCGTACCAGCTCACCACCACGCCTCCCAGCGCGAAGCCGACGATGAACCCGAGCAGGGCCGCCGTTCCGCTCGTCATCCCATCTCCTCGTTGGTCCGCGCGCCCGCCGTCTCCCCCGCGCCGCGCCCGGCATCTCTCCGCGCGCCCGTTCTGCCTGCGGCCCCTGCCCCGCGCGGTACCACAAGGAGGGCCCGGCCGGGGGCAGCGCCAGCCGTCACCCGCCGGCGCACGCGGCCCGCTCCGACGAACACGCGGCAAGCATCTCCCCGCGCCCGTTCTGCCTGCGGCCCCTGCCCCGCGCGGTACCGCAAGGAGGGCCGGGCCCGAAGCAGCGCAACCTCACCCGCCGGCGCGCGCGGCCCGCTCCGACGAACACGCGACAAGCATCTCCCCGCGCCCGTTCTGCCTGCGGCCCCTGCCCCGCGCGGTACCGCAAGGAGGGCCGGGCCCGAAGCAGCGCAGCCTCACCCGCCAGCGCGCGCGGCCCGCTCCGACGAACACGCGGCAAGCATCCGACGATACACGTCGACCACCTGAGATGCCTGCGCGTCGGGGGTTCGGCTCCGCATCCGCGCGCGCGCCGCCGCGCCCATGGCATCGCGGGCTGACGCGTCGCGCAGCAGGCGCTCGATCGCGTCTCCCAATCGTGCCGCGTCTCCGACCGGGACCAGCCGCCCGATCGACGCGTCGTCGCCCACGATCTCGCGGGCGCCCTCCGTCGCCGTCGCCACGCACGCCAGCCCCGCCGCCATGGCTTCGAGCAGCGCTATCGGCTCGCCTTCCCAGTGCGAGGACAGCACGAAGACGTCGAACGCCGGCAGGAGCCCCGGCACGTCGCCGCGCGCGCCCAGCAGCATCACCCGCGCGCCGTTCGTGCCCGCCTCCACGCGCCGCTCGAGGCTGGGGCGCAGGGGGCCGTCGCCGACGACGACCAGCGTCAGCGGCCCCGTCGGGCCGTGGAAGCCGGGCGCGATCCGCGCCACCGCGTCGACCAGATCGCCCACCGCCTTCTGCGGCACCAGCCGTGACACCGTACCCACCACCAGCCCGTCCTCCGGCAGCCCCAGGCGCCGCCGGGCCGCCTTCCGCCCCCCTTCGTCGGACGCCGGCACGCGCACCGCGTTGGCGACGTGGAATCCGGGCCGGCCGCCGAGAAAGCCCCGGCCTTCCAGGTCCGCGAGGTCCGCCCGCGAGACCGAGGTGACCGCGTCCGCGCCCCGGCACGCCACCCGCTCCGCCCACAACGACACCTGCCGCTCCGCCCGCCCCGCGTCCTTGCGGTAGGCGAGACCGTGCGCCGTGTAGACCACCGGCGGCCCCCCGCGACCGCGCCGCCCCGCCACTCGCCCCAGCGCGGCCCCGACGGCATGGAAGAACGCGGTCCGGGTGCCGTGCAGATGGACCACGTCCGGCCCGGGCCCCACCGTCAGGCGCGCCAGCCGCAGCGCGCGCAGCGGCGCGAGGCGCCGCCCCATCAGGTCGACGTAACGCACGGGAATGTCGAGGGCGGCGAGATCGCGGCCCAGCGGCCCGTCGCGGCCCACCGCCGCCTCGCAGTCCCAGCCCGCGCGCCGCAGCGCGGGCAGGAGGCCGGCGAGATGGGCGGCCCCGCCACCGCGGGCCGCCGACGCCATCACGTGCAGGACGCGCATCGCACCAGTTTCGCACGCGGCCGGTCGCGGTCCGCTACATGCCGGCGGCCCATGGCGAAATCCCCACGGCATTCGAGCGGCGGTGCATCCCGCCTGACTGCGTCATTCGTCGGTTGCATATGACCAACATGCGCCTCCTCACGCCTTGTCAGGGGGGCGCCTCGCCGCTCTCGCGGCGACGCGGGGTTGCGCCATGGGCTGCTTGGACGACAGCAGCGTACGCGTCCAGGGTCCGGCGCGCGGTCGCCTCCCAGGAGAACTGCCGCGCCCGCGCAATGCCGGCCTCGCGCAGGCGGCCGCGCAAGGCCTCGTCACGCAGCAACCGGGCGATGGCGGCAGCGAGGCCCTGCTCGTCGCGAGGGTCCACGAGGACGGCGGCGTCGCCCGCCACCTCGGGCAACGAGGAGATGTTCGAGGTGACGACCGGCACGCCGCAGGCCATGGCCTCGAGCAGCGGCAGCCCGAAGCCCTCGTACAGCGAGGGGAAGGCGAACAAGGCCGCCCCGCTGTAGACGGCCGGCAGGTCGTCGTCGTCGACGAACCCCGTGAAGCGGACCGCATCCTCGAGCCCGAGGGACCGGACGGTCGCGAAGATGGGCTCCTCGAGCCAGCCGCGCGCGCCCGCGAGCACGAGCCGCAGGTCGGCATCGACCTCGCCGTCGCGCCTCAGGCGCGCGAAGGCCTCGAGCAGGGTGGTGAGGTTCTTGCGCGGCTCAAGGGTGCCCACCGCCAGCACATAGCGCGGCGGCAGGCCGTACCTGGCCGCCACGTCGCGCAGGCCCGTCCCCGACCGGACGGGCCGGAACCGCGCCTCGCACCCCTCGTGCGTCACCACGACGCGATCCTCGGGCAGGCCCACGCGCCGCACGACGTCGCGCTTCACGGCGTGCGAGGGAACGATGACGCGGTCCGCCTTCCGGCGCACCCGCGCGAGCGCCATCCGCACGACGAGGCGATGCCGGGGGGTGAACGTCTCGGGCAGGATGAGCGGTATCACGTCGTGAACCGTGACCACGTACCGGCAGCTCCGGCCGACGAGGGGAATGCCCACGTGGTCCATGCCGTGAAAGACGTCGACGCCCAGCCGGCGCAGCGCGGCGGGGACGAGCGTCAGCGACCGGATCACGCTGCTCTTCGCGCCCAGGAAGCGCTCTTCGCAGCGGCCCCGGAACTCCTCCATGACCTCGCGGGACGTCTGCGGACCGGTGAGGACGACGAACTCCAGGTCCGGCCGGTGCGCCGCCGCCTCCGCGAGCATCGCCCGCGTCAGGTTGATGGCGTAGCGCCCGGTGCCGCCGGCCCGGAGGGTCAGTATCTTGCCGTCGAGCCCGATTCTCACCCGTGCTCCTCCGCGCGGCGACGACGACGCCGGCCGGTCCCCGGCGAGCGGGCCGCGCCGGGGCGCTTCGCGCGACCTCAGTAGACGCCGAGCCCCTCGAACCGGACGCTGCCCTTCCTGACCGGATCGTCCGTGGCCGGGTCGAGGTAGAAGACCAGTCCGACGATGCGCCGCAGGTCGAGCGCGTCGTCGACGTTGGTGTCGGCTGGAAACAGGCGCTCGAACGGGATGGCGTGGCGACGCCAGGCGGTCGAGGTGCGGACCGACGTCTGCCACCAGTCCGGCTCGCCGCCGGGCTGGCCGGGCCGTTCCTCCCACAGCGCCACCCAGATGCGGTACACGCCGTCGGCCCTCATGTCGAAGACCAGCCCCGAGTCGCCCGACAGGTCTCGCCGCGACCGGTCCACGAGCGCGCCCCAGACCGCCGAGGGGTCCGGACGCGGCTGGCGCAGGCTGAAGCGGAGCCGGGCGGCGGGGCCCGGCGCGCGCTCGCCGGCGACCCGCACGTCGGGATCGATCCACGTGTCCGGGTCCGACTCGGCGGCCATGGCCGAGCCGTGCCCGAACGCGTCCAGGGTCCGCGCGACGGCCGGCGGCGGGGGCGCGGTCGGGGGCCATCCGGCCCGGCGCGCGCGGACGATCGCCGCCACCCCGCCGTGGACGTAGATCGGGTTGGACAGGATCCAGGGAACGTCCCATCCCGCCACCCGCACCTCGACCCGGTACGCGCCGGGCGCCGGGGCCGCCAGCTCGATGCCGCCCTCGCCGGCCGCGATGCGCGCCCCGTTGCGGTAGAGCTCGACCCGCGCGCCGCGCGGCAGGCGCCCCCCCGCGCGCAGCGCCAGATCGGGCGCGGGGGCGACGGTGTCGCCCATCTGCCACCGGTCGTCCCCCCGGGCGGCATGGAAGAAGAACCCGCCGGCCGGGGCGAGGGCCTCCACCGCCATGTAGGACCGCCCGCGCGCGAGCGCCTCGTGGACCGCGGCGGCGTCGCGCGCGGCTTCTCCCGAGAGCGGGGCGTCGAGCAGGACGTGGTTCCGGAGCACGCGGAACAGGTTCTCGTACGACGGGAAGCCGTGCGCGTCGACGCCGGCGACCCCGGCCGCGTCTCGCCGGCGCAGCAGCGCGTCCCAGCGCGCGATGGCCTCGCCGGGGCGGTCGAGGGTGCGCGCGATCGCCCGCGCGGGGGCGAACGGATAGGCGGCGAGCCCGCCGAGCAGGGCCGGCCAGCGCGCCCGTCTCCACTGGCTGTCGGCGTTGAGCACTTCCAGCCCCCACGGGCCGCCGAGCTCCCAGCCGCTCCACGCGAGCTCGGCGCGCGGGCTGGTGGGGTGGGCGGCGAACGCCGCGCCGCCGAGATGGTGCACGTCGTCGAGGGCGTTGCGGGCGTCCGCGGCGGGGGGAAAGGCGAGCGGGCGCATGCCGAGGCCGAGGAGATGCCCCTCATGCACCGAGATCTCCGCGCCCACCAGCACCAGCACCCCGTCCCGATAGCCGGAGTACGCGCGGGCCGCGTCGGTGTTGTGATCGGTGATGACGACGAAGGCCGCCCCCGCCGCGCGGGCCGCCCGCGCGACCTGCTCGGGGGTGCCCGTGCCGTCGGACAGCGTGGTGTGGACGTGCGCGACGCCGGAGACCCGCACCCACCCGTCGCGCGGGGCCTCGCCCGCGGGAGGCGGCGGCCGCCACAGCAGGACGGGGCCGACCCGGAGCGCCGCGGCCATCAGGACCACCGCCGCCAGGAGCAGCCACCCTCGATGCCGGCGAATCATCCCTTCACCCCGCGTCCGAGGGCCGGGCCGACCCGGGGCGCAGCGGGAATCATGACCACCGCCGTCGCGAGCAGCCACCGTCGATGCCGACGAATCATCTCCTCACCCCGCGTCTGAAAGCCGGCCGACCCCGAGCGCCGCGGTTATCATGACCGTCGGCGCGAGGAGCAGCCACCGTCGATGCCGCCGAATCATCCCCTCACCCCGCGCTTGCACGTGCTGGTCGACGTCGCGAGGCGATCGTACCGCATCGCCCGCACGGGATTCCCGCTGGCGTGGCCCACGCCGCGCCGGGTCGCCGCCACCTGGCGCTGGGGGCGGCGGCTCGCCGCCGGCATCCGGCGCCGCCGCCGCGAGGACGGCCTGACCGTGGCCGTCGACATCTCGCCCCTGTTCGACTCGCTGACCGGCGTCGGCTGGTACCTCCACGAGCTGCTGCGCGAGCTCGCCGACCGCCCCGGCCTGCGCCTGCGGCTCTACGGCCCCACGATGTTCGTCGGCCCCGACGGCCCGCGGCCGGCCGCCGCCTTCCCCGAGGGCCCCGCCGTCGAGTGGGTGCGCCACGAGGTCACCGACGATCTCCTCGTGCGGCGGTCGTGGCTGGCGCCCCTCATGCGCATCGTCGAGCCCCGGCTGGTCGCGGCCGACGGCAACCGCGTCGTCTTCGCCCCCAACTTCGTCCCGCCGCGGCCCCTCGCCGCCGCGCGGGGCGCGCTGGTCGCCACCGTCCACGACATGACCCTGCACCGGACGCCGTGGGCCATGCGCGAGGAGACCCGCGCAGACCTGGAACGGAAGCTGGCGCGGACGATTGCCCGCGCCCACGCCGTCATCACCCCGACGGAGACCGTCCGCGCCGAGCTCCTCGAGCACGGCGGCGCGCCGCCCGCCGCCGTTCATGCCGTCCACGAGGCCGGCCGGCTCCACCACGTGACCCCCGGCGAGCCGCCCCCGGACGTCCCGCCGCGCTTCGTCCTCCACGTCGGCACCATCGAGCCGCGCAAGAACGTGGCGACCCTGCTCGACGCCTGGCCCCGCCTGCGGGCCGCGATGCCCGACGCCCCGCCCCTCGTGCTGTGCGGAAAGCTCGGCTGGGGGCGGGAGTCGATCGAGGGGGAGCTGGCCCGGGCCGACGCCGAGGGCTGGCTGCGGTGGCTCGGCTACGCGCCGGACGAGACGCTGCGCGCTCTCTATGATCGCGCCGACCTGCTGGTCTGCCCCTCGCACTACGAGGGCTTCGGCCTGCCGCTGGTGGAGGCGATGTCGGCGGCCACGCCGATCGTCTGCAGCGACATCCCCGTGTTCCGGGAGGTCGCCGCCGACGCCGCCCTCTTCGTGCCGCCCGACGACGCGGCCGCGTGGGCGCGGGCGGTGGGCGAGGTGCTCTCCGACCCCGATCGGGCGCGCGACCTCGCGGCCCGGGGCTCCGCCCGCGCCCGCGACTTCAACTGGCGGCGCACCGCGGAGCGGACGCTGGCCGCCTGGTCCGCCGCGGCGGCGGAGTAGTACCATTCTCGCTTCGGCAGGGATGCCCCCCCGGATGCAGGACGCCGCGAACGCGACCCCCGCCGGCCCGATCCCCGACCGCGCCCCGCGCGCCGACGGACTGCTCTACCCGCTCGACCTCGTCTACGAGCGCGCCGGCATCGCCGCCCCCGAGGTCACCGCGGTCTCCCCCGAGGAGATCCCCCAACCGTACCGATCGCTGCTCGTCCACCGCGACGACATGACGCCGACGCTGGAACGCCACTACGGAGGGCGGGTGGTGCTGCGTCCGTTGTCCGTCTTCGCGAGCGGGAACTCGTACTTCCGCCGGGTGCTGCTCGTCGGCGAGCAAGCGGGACAGCCGGTCGAGATGGGCGCCATCCGCATGGAGCTCGACGCCTTCGACGCCCCCATCCGCCGGAAGATTCTCGAGAACGAGATCCCCTTCGGGCGCCTCGTGCGCGACGGCCGCTTCGACTGCCGCAGCGAGCCGACGGCGTTCCTCGCCGTGAAGCCGAACCCCGAGATGATGGGCGTCTTCTGGATGCGCGATCGCAGCACGCTCTACGGCCGGCGGACCCGCATCGTCCGCCGCAACGCCGTCATCGGCGACATCGTCGAGATCCTGCCCCTGGTCATGCGCTAGCAGCTCGTGGCGAAAGTCCCGCTGCGTTCGAGCGGCGATGCATCCCGCCTGACTGCGTTGTTCGTCGGTTGCGTATACCCAATATGCGCCCTCCTCACGCCTCGTCAGGCGGGCGCCTCGCCGCTGGCGCTCCTCATACGCATCGTCGAGCCCGGCTGGTCGCGGCCGACGGCAACCGCGTCGGGGTCAAGACGGGAGTGGCCGCCGGCACGTGGTGGGTGCGGAGACGCATATGTCTACCGTGTACACTGGACCAGCGGGCAGACACGACGCCATGACGACGGCAGCCCAAAGACGAGAACAGGAAGCACGGCCACGGGCGACGTACCAGGACGTGCTCGACGCGCCGACCCACCAGGTCGCCGAGATCGTCGACGGGGTGCTCTACGCCACTCCGCGACCAGCCATGCCGCACGCGCTGGCCTCGTCGCTGCTCGGCAGCCAACTCATCGCACCGTTCCATCTGGGCCGGGGTGGCCCGGGCGGTTGGTGGATCATCGACGAGCCCGAGTTGCACCTCGGAGACGACATCCTGGTCCCCGACCTCGCAGGCTGGCGCCGGACCCGCATGCCGAGCTATCCCGAGACTGCGTACACGACGCTCGTACCGGACTGGGTCTGCGAGATCCTCTCGCCATCGACCCGCGGACTCGACCTCGACGCCAAGCGCCCGGTGTACGCTCGGGAGGGTGTGCGTCACCTGTGGCTCGTCGACCCCGACCGACGCACGCTCGAAGCGTTCGAGCTTACCGCAGGGGAGTGGTCGAGGATCGCGACCGTTGCCGACGACGCTGTCGTCCAGATCCCCCCGTTCGAGGCCGCCAGCTTCAACCTCGCCGACCTCTGGCCCTGATACGCAACGGCTTGCGGCTCGGGGAATCCGCTGCCAGCGCGTTCAGACGGTAGAGCCGAGGGACCACGCCGTCGAGATTCCAGATGCAGCGCCCCGGACCGTCCGGCCGGCGTTGCCGGAAGTCCTTCGGCTCGAAGCGGACCACCTCGAACACGCCGCCGTAGTCGTACACGGCGATGGGTCAGCGGGCCGGCGCGACTCGGTGTCCGTTCGAGGGGAACAGGTCACAGGGATTGATGCCGAGGGCGCCGACGACGGCATCGAAGGTGCAGCCGGCGTGACACTTCAACGCCTCGGTGTTGCTGCAGGACGAGATCTCCCCGTACCTGCGCTGCCCCGGCAGCCCGTACGCGGCTACCTCGAATCGGGCAACACATCTCCGGCCTCAACGGGCCCGTCGAGCAACCCGGCGGCGGCGTAGACGTCGATGGTGCTCCGCCATCCCTCCGCGGTCTGCAGCCCGACGTCGTCGCCGACCAGCTCGCAGACCCGCCCCAGGCTCGCGTCGACGTAGCGCGCGTCGCGATCGGGGAACAGCTCCAGGAAGACCGTCGCGGCCGCGGGCCGGTCCGCGCACGCGCGCCGGTATCCGTCCACTATCGCCGCCGTCAGCCCCTCGATCAGGCCGCGGTTGCCCTCGTAGGCGGCGCGAGACGCGATCACGTTCAGCCCGTAGGCGTCGACGCCGTGGTCGGCGAGCGGAAGCTGGAAGGTCTCCTCCTGCAGCGCGAGCTCGGTGGGACTCATCTCCACGTAGTTGACGGCCGCATCCACCTGGCCGCTCCGGACAAGCGGCAGGTCGGGACCGTCGATCGACACCGTCTCCACGTCCGCGGCCCGCATGCCGGCGTTGCTCAGGAGAACGGCGAACTCGTGCCGCGTCGTGCTGTCGGGATAGATGCCGACCCGCTTGCCGGCCAGATCCGAGGGAGCGTCGACGCCCTGAGCGGCGTAACCGTAGACCACGGTCGGGAGCCTCTGGTAGAGGACGGCCGTCGACACCAGCGAAGCGCCCCGGCCCACGGCGGTGATCGTCGCGCCCCCCGACGCGGTGGCGATGGGGTAGCGGCCGTCCGCCACCGCGGCCGCGGCGGCGTCCGCGCCCGACGACTCGACGACATCGACCTCGAGCCCGAGCCGCCGGAACGCGCCCGTCTCCCGGGCGAGATAAACGCCGATGTAGGTCGGCTCGGCCTGCCAGTCGATGAGGAACGCGAACGGCTCCAGGGTTTCGGGGGGCGAGCCGGTACCGGTCTCCACCGGCTCCCCGCCGCACCCGAGCGACACGGCGACCGCAGCGCCGCAACAGAGGGCCGCAAGGGTCTTCATGGATACAACCCGCCTCTCTCTGCTCGAGAGCGCCCGAGGGCTTCCGAGGTCGGCGGGCACAGCGGCCGGCAGGAACTCTACCGGGAAGTCGAGGCCTTGGGCAACGCTTCGTCGCTGACGGCGCAGCAAAGCACTGGATCGGCAGCCTCCGAGCCTCGCGGGCCAGCCGCTACGCCACCACTACCGCCACCAACAGTACATCCCTCAATCCCCAACCGTTCGGTAGTAGACGTAGCGTTCCCGCGCCGACTTCGCCAGGTCCCTCAACTTCGCTTCGTTCTTGAACTCAACCTTAAAGTCGTCGTGTTCCTCGCTCTCCGCAAAACTGTCCTGCCGGACCCTCAACGCCGCCACGACATGCTTGACAAGCACGTCCACCGCCTCTGTCGTTGACGATTCCTCCAATGCCGCCCTCGGATCCGCCAAGCTGCATGCCAGCGCCTCATCCGCTCTCAGCAACCGTCCCACCAAGAACACCGCAACCAATGCTGTAAGTTGCCAAGCTGTTCGGTACGTCGCCGGGAACAACCCTTTCGCCATTTCGACACGCGAACGTACCAAGTGCGCGAACATCACGTGCGCTGCCGTAGTATCCGCCGTAAATACCGTCGGATACACATCAGACGAGAAGAGCTGAAGACGTTTGACCGCCAGCCATGGCCGCTGCGCGAACAACGCGCAAAGAAGCTGCGCCGCCTTGTCGTTAGCGATCACCGTGCCCGTCCGCCTTCTCGTGTACTCTGGCCGCGTCTCATAGACGACCTCCGGGTAATACTCTTCAAATTCCCTCACCAGTCTTAACTGGTGGCCATCTAGCGCCCGCAAGTTACGATCGTTAACCGGATTCTGTGTGTTGCTACGAATCGCCACCTGCCGCGCAACCGCGCTTTCTGGTGACAGTTCAATGAACTTTACTATCACCTTTAGAGCCGACGTCAGGCTGCTCCTGTTGTCATAAAATGCCACAATCGATTGCGTTCCGTTAACGACTGCAATGTTCTCGATCGTCAGCGCCGACGAACTAGATGTATCGATACGTCCACATATCACGGTAATTCCATTGTGATATGCGACGAAGTTCCTATGGTCGGCGGGAGTGTGTATCGCCCTGTCGAGCCCTTGCCTGACCCGATTAGGTCTAAGTTGACCACGTACGTTCACGTCAAACAACAGCCGAGACGCAATGCCTGGCCATTCCGCAATAGCCGACGCCGCTACCGCGCAGACTGCAACTTTCAACCCGTCGAAAGTGGAAACAAAACGCTCCGCCGACGGCACCTCAACCATCACCGATTCCGCTACCGTTGTAGGTGAGGTCGCCGCCAGAACAAGTTTGTCCAGGTCCCAGAGATCGTATGCCCGGATGTACTCCCATCCCTTTTCGACATTGACCGTGTTAATCAGCGCGCGCGCTTCACGAGTCAAGACTCCCCCGGTCACGAACGTCAGGCGAACTCTGGCTCCCTTGTCGAATAAACCAGGAAGCCCGTATCGCTTGATGAGAGCCCGAAGTTCCGCCTCTAGCGCTCCACTGAGTAATTTGTTTACGCTTTCGCTGCTCTGAAAGTTCTGCGCAGCACCGATGAAGCCCCGAATGTCCCCAACGCCCACGTTCTTCGGACTCGTCGGATAGCGCGATTGAAAAAGCACAATTGTGCGCAGCGGACCTGTCCCCAGCTCGCTCTCCCGTGACTCGACATAGATGCCGTCAACGCCGTGGTCGTCATCGCCGTCACAGACGTGGTCATAGGCGTCTATGTCGTCTAGGCCCAGACCGTTTCTCAGGAACCAGAGTAGAAGTATCGATCGAGGTTTCGTAAGACCTTCCGCTTCCGCCGGATTTGCCACGGCCTCAAGGCGACCGAACGCCGCTGCCAGGGACTTCTTCATTCGAGGGCCTCCCTCAGCCAACCGCAACTACCTCTTTCCAAACAACAGCCGCCGTGTGCCCCTTCCGCCCGCCCAGTCATCCGTGCCTGGGGCCGACCCTCCCCCTCGTGGACCGCCACTATGAACTCAATCGCCTCCGCGCCGGTTCTCATTCCGGTCCGCCACCGCGTCGTCCGGCCGCAAATCCCGCCGGCCCGCGGCCGGCTTTCGGCGTCCTCCGCTCCCTCTCTTCCTAGTACCCCTTACGATGGCTCCGCTCGTCTTCATCGGTGCCAACGACAAAGGCGTCGCGCTAGGCGTTGGATCAATCTCCCCCGTGGGTCCAAGAACGGTATAGAAGTCAGGATCACGCTCGACAACTAGGCGAAGAAGGGCGTCCAGCGCATGGTCCAGAGTCACCGGCTGATCCGGTTCGCCAGCGAGAGTGAATGTTACGTTCGCGTGGAAGGGAGTTGCCTTCACCAAGCCGAAGTAGAAGCGCTCGTACTGCTCGTCTCTCCCTGCCGGATCGCTTCGACCCGTGAAGATGCGAAACGCTCGATGGGCGTTGCGAAAGGTCGATGACCGTTGGGCGGAGCCGTCAGCGGCTGCACCATCATCAAAGAACATGAAGCCACCGAGAACGGCGTAAGGAAACCGGCGGTGTAATGTAACTGCCTCGCCCAGCATGTCGCCCCGCCGGTTGATCAGGTTCTTTTGGTAATTGCCGCTGCTACCATCTCGTGACGTAATGCACTTAACGGAGATCGCCAGCAGCAGTCCCGACTCTGCTGTAGCCCACGTTACGTCGACCTTCTTCGCACCTATGCCGCCTGACATCCGACGTTCCGCGCCCCTCGCGCCCACCTCGTAGTCCCCTCCTGGGCGCGTGCCGTCAAGGCCTCGAAGGCGCAACTCCTCCGCCAGCGCTGCGGCGACGACCTGTGACATCAGTTCCGAGTACCGCTTCTTTGTCGCTGCAGGTGCGCTCTCCGCTGGCTTGGCAGGGAGACGCTTCAGTCCTGCGTGAAGAAGTTCCTCGGCCCGTGTCATTGTTGCGAACCCCGGGAGCGAGACACACGTCGTCGGAATAGTGCAGCCCGCGCGCGACGAAGCTGCACGCGATCCGCGGCCGTTAGCTTGAGATGCGGACGCAAGACTCTATCGACTTCTGCTACCACGTCGAGAAGTCGCCGCTGCCGAAGGCCTTTGGCGAGCTGCGGCCGGAGGGCGCGGAGCTCTGCCTGCGCTGCCGCGAGCAATTCCCGTGACGGAACAGGAAGACGATCCGCTTCGCGCGGTTCGAGCTTCAAGAGGCCACCGCCGTAGGCCCGCCCTACGAGTTCAGCGCCCAAGAGCGTCACCGTGTTCAGTGCTGCGATTGGAAGCAGGTCAATGGCGAGGTGGCGGTGTTCCTTCGGAAACACGATCCCGTGAACGGAGTTGAGGCACGGGACGCCCGCTCGGTTCGCGACAATTCGTGGCGCGTCGTGATTCATGTACGTAAAAAACGCATCCGGAACCGGAACGCGCGGCACTCTCCACCACGGCGAACGGCTTCGACATTTGTAGCCGCTGTGAACACTGTCCAGTTCGCCGGCCGTGATGTACGCGCGTGCCGCCTTCGACGGCTGAATGGGGTCAGGATCGAAGAGGTAACCTGCGCTGCCATCGGTGACCATGTCCCGCCACGCCTTGTCCGTGAATCCAAGGCCGCGCAGATGACGGGAGCCCGGGGGGCAGATTCGAAGCAATTCACTTGCTGCCAACCCTAGCTCCTGTGCCCGAGTCGCCGACAGCGCAAAGTACCGGTTGTTGCCGGTTACCATGCCGAGATTCGTTTCTCCCCACCCCGCCAGCGGTGAGTAGTTGTCTCCGGCTGCTAACCCTGCGTACAGGGAGGCCGCGTCTGATGGCAGGAGGCCGGTAACCCACTTGTCTTCCGCGTCGGCGGGCGTCCACTTCTGGCCGTCGATGCTGGACAGCGTCGAGACGTTCTTGGTTTGCAGCAGATCGCAGTGGTCGGTCGGCCCTTCGCCCTCGGCGAGCAACAGCACGACCTCCTCCAACACGCCCGGGAAGACGCGCTCCTCGAACAAGACTAGGCGGATCCGAGCAAAGCGCTTCATGAGGAAGCGTCGAACGGGTGCTGCGTAATTCACCGAGAGCAACTCGGCCGGGAGTACCAATGCGAGGCGCCCCTCGGTTGTCAGAAACCCCGTAGCATGCACCACGAACGCAGCCCAGGAACTCGCGAGGGCGGTTAGACGGACCCCTTGGGCTAGAGCCGCCCTCAGACCCTTGCGACGCTCGGCGCCGGTGAACGCCTGATAGCGAACGTACGGAGGGTTGCCGATGACCGCCGAGAACTGCCGCGCCGGCTCGAGGTCGAAGAAATCGCCCACAGCGAGTGATCCGTTCGCCTGCAGCGCCGCTAGAAGGCCGCGAGCTTGCTCGACGGAGGGTGGGTCGATATCAGTGCCTTGGATCTGCTCCGAGTCGATGGCGTCTGCCCCGAGTGAGCGAAGACGGGACACGGCTTCAAGCAGAAAGGCGGCTTCACCGCAGGATGGCTCGAAAATGGTGTCGCTTGGGCTGCGGACTGCCCACTGGGCGAGGAAGGTCGCGATGGGCTGCGGCGTAAAGAACGCTCCCCGTGCCTTTCTCTCCTGGGCGTCAGTCAGCGAGGGGCTCGTTGCTCGTGCCATCAGGTGAGGAGATTATACGACAGTGGTGACCGAGCAGGCCAGCCTTCCGGGACACATGGGCCGCTACGTCCTGGCATTCTCGCTTGGCTTAGGCGTTGGCGTGTGCGCCCAGTCGCAGGCTGACGCTCTCCACCGGGGTTTCGGCGGCGGCGGGGCTGGCCGCAGCCACGATCCGCCCCGCCCGGAAAGTGGACGTCGGGAAGGAAAGGAGAGCGACAAACCGGCTCCCAGCAGGTCTGACAGCGGGATTCGCCGGGTCACAGGCCCGGCACCACCGCTGTTCGCCGCTGCTGAAGGTGTCCCTAGCTGGAAGGCTGGCGCCACAGCGGGTCGGACGGCGGGCGGCCCGCTCGGACAAGATTCCGGCGACTGCGTCGCGTTCGCCAAGGTGGGGCGACCGCCGGCCACGACGATGCAGGAACACGGGCGAGCACCATGCGCCGAGAATCTGAAGTTGTTGTCGTTGCAGTAATTTACGGCGAGTACGTGGCGGAGGGACTGGGATTCGAACCCAGGAGACGCTCTCGCGCCCAACGGTTTTCAAGACCGCCGCCTTCAACCACTCGGCCATCCCTCCGCGCCAGGGGTCTCCGCCCCTTCATGCTACCCTGTGCGGTCGCCCGGCGCCGCAACGGGTTCGTCCGGGCTAGCCGCGACCGTTTCCCCTCGGGCACGATTCGACCGCCGCCGGTCGATGCGGGGGCGCTTGACGCGCAGGATCCGGCCGCGCGCAACGGTCCGGGGCGGGCCTCTATCACACCTAGCAGACGCGGCAGGAGCCCACGCGCGACGGCCAGGATAGAGCTGCTCGGGCGCTTCATCGCACCGCGGGCGAGATCCAGACATCAAGGACGACGATCACGCTACTCCTCGCCGCGTCGAAGCGCCCTCAGCGTCTCCAGCGCACCTGCTGGCTCTCGCGCGGTGCCGGCCATCTGTCGCAGATCCGCCACGATCTCGCCGAGCGGGTCGTCTTCGAGCCGGGTGAACGCCGTGATCAGGAATCGGCTCATCGACCACTGTCCGCGAGAATCCCGTGACCACCGACCGTTGCCGCTCAGACGCAGCGGTCGTCCGAAGATGTGCCGGGCCAGCTCCTTGGCCACAACGCGTTTCGCGACGCAGTTGTGCACGATGTCACCGTCTTGCAGGTGCACGGGAACCGGGTCCCGCGCACCGCCGACGACGATGACGACTCCCTGCAACGTCGAGGCCTGGGTGACCGGCCCGTACTCTGCCTGGCAATCTTCCGCCGCGCCAGGAAGCTGCATGTCGGCATCCCCAACAATCCGTATCCTACCAGCCGGGTCGTCGCTGGCGTGCCCGGGTGCTTGCGGCGGCCAGGCCGGCAAGCGAGGCGACCCCGGTTCCGGCTCACCTCGGGGCGATGACCTCCAGGCCCCGCATGTACGGGCGCAGGGCTTCGGGCACGACGACGGAGCCGTCGGCCTGCTGGCAGTTCTCGAGTATGGCGATCAGGGTGCGCCCCACCGCGAGGCCCGAGCCGTTGAGGGTGTGGACGAACTCGGCCTTGCCCTTGCCGTCGGGGCGGTACTTGATGCCGGCCCGGCGCGCCTGGAACGCCTCGGTGTTGCTGCACGACGAGATCTCGCGGTACTTGCCCTGCCCCGGCAGCCACACCTCGATGTCGTAGGTCTTGGCGGCCGCGAACCCCATGTCGCGGGTGCAGAGGGTGACCGTCCGGTAGGGCAGGCCGAGGCGCTGCAGGACCGTCTCGGCGTGGCCGGTCAGGGTCTCGAGCATCGCGTAGGAGTCGTCGGGCCGGGTGTAGGCGACGAGCTCGACCTTGTCGAACTGGTGCTGGCGAATCAGCCCGCGCACGTCCGCCCCGTGGGACCCCGCCTCGCTGCGGAAGCACGGCGTGTAGGCGGTGTAGAGCAGCGGCAGGTGGCGCCCGTCGAGGAACTCGCCCCGGTGGAGGTTCGCCAGCGGCACCTCCGCGGTGGGAATGAGGTACAGAGGCCAGTCGTCGACCTTGAAGAGGTCCTCCTCGAACTTCGGCAACTGCCCCGTGCCGACGAGCGAGTCGGGGTTGGCGAGGAAGGGCGGCGACACCTCGACGTAGCCGTGCTCGCCGGTGTGCAGGTCGAGCATGAAATCGATGAGGGCCCGCGACAGCCGCGCGCCGGCGCCGGTGAGCACCGTGAACCGGGCGCCGGCCAGCCGCACCCCCCGCTCGAAGTCGACGATGCCGAGGGCCGGGCCCAGCTCGGCGTGGGACTGCGGCTCGAAGTCGAACGCGGGCGGCTCGCCGTGACGGCGGACCTCGACGTTGTCCGCCTCGCCGTCGCCGACGGGGACGCTCTCGTGGGCCAGGTTCGGCAGCTTGAGGAGCAGGGCGCTCCGCGTCTGCTCGACCTCGGCGAGCCGCCCCTCGTTCGCCTCGATGGTCGCGGTGTGGGCGCCGCCGGCCGCCATCAGGTCGTCGACGGGCTCGCCGGCGCGCTTCGCCTTGCCTATCTGCGCGCCGATGGCCTTCTTGGCGTGCCGCGCTTCTTCGAGGAGAGGAATGATCGCGCGGCGCTCGCCGTCGAGTCGGCGCGCCTCGGCGAGGATGTCGGCGAGGCCGTCGCCGCGGACCGCGAGGCGGGCCTCGACGGCGGCGGAATCGTCACGAAACAACGCTGGATCGAGCATGGGCGGACATTGTACCCGGCCGCCGAGGGGTGGCCGTGACCACCGGGCCGGCACCGCCCCCGGCCCTGCGCCGGCCGCCACGCGGCACCTCGTCCGGACGACACCCCGGCCGACGCCGGGTCGGGTTCACGAAGCCGCAGCGCCGTCCCCGCGTCGAATGGCGCGCTTCGCCGGTCTCATCGGGACCCGGGTGCCGTCGCGCGGGCTCGAGCCTGCTGCTCCTCCCGGCCTCGCCGCGACCCGCCGTTCCCCGCCGTGACCGTGGCGCGGGGCCGGGGCTGCCATTCGGCCGGCCTCGTCGCGACCCGCCGTTCCGGCGCGCCGGGCCGGGGCTGCTATCATGCGCCGCCATGCCGACCCCCCGTCCGATTCGCAAGGCCGTGTTCCCCGCCGCCGGGCTCGGCACGCGCATCCTGCCGGCCACCGCGGTGCTCCCCAAGGAGCTCCTGCCGATCGTCGACAAGCCGATCATCCAGTACGGCGTCGAGGAGGCGGCCGCGGCCGGCATGTCGCAGATCGTCCTCGTGAACAGCCCCGGCAAGCGGATTCTCGAAGACCACTTCGCCCCGCACCCGGCCCTCGACGACGTGCTCGCCCGGCGCGGGAAGGCGGCCCTGCTCGCCGGGCTACGCGACCTGACGGCGGCCATCGAGCTGTCGACGGCCTGCCAGGCCGAGCCCCTCGGCCTCGGCCACGCGGTGCTCGTGAGCCGGGAGAGGGTCGGCGACGAGCCGTTCGCGGTGGTGCTGAGCGACGACGTCATCGACGCCGACCCGCCCGCGCTCCGCCAGATGCTGGCGGCGTACGCCGAGGTCGACGGGCCGGTGCTGCTCGTGGAGCGGGTGCCGCGCGAGGCGGTGGGCCGCTACGGCGTCATCGCGGGCGACCCGCTCGGCGGCGGCGTCCACCGGGTCACCGATCTGGTCGAGAAGCCGGCCCCGGAAGACGCGCCGTCGGACCTCGCGATCATCGGCCGGTACCTGCTCACCCCCGACGTCTATCCCGCCCTGGAGCAGACGGGACAAGGCCAGGGTGGCGAGATTCAGTTGACGGACGGGCTGCGCCGCCTTCTCGCCGCGCGGCCGATCTTCGCGGTCGAGCTCGACGGCGTGCGACACGACGCCGGGAACAAGCCGGGCTACCTGCGCGCCATCCTCCACTTCGCGCGGAAGCACCCCGAGCTCGGCGCCGTGCTGGATGAACCGCCCGGCCGCGAGCCGGCGCCGTAGGCGGTGACCGGACTTCAGGACGATGCGCCGGCGGACGCCGGCTTGGCGGACCCGGACCCGGACGCGGCATCGGACGAGCCCGACGAGCCGCCCGACTTCGCGGCGTCCGGCTTCTCCGACTTCTTCTCGGACTTGGACGCGCCGTCGGCCGACTTCGCCTTCGACTCACCCGCGTCGGCCGGGTCCTTCTTGCCCTGCCTGGCGTAGTCGGTCACGTACCAGCCGGTGCCCTTGAACTGGATGGCGGGCGAGGAGAGCAGCTTGCGCACCGTGCCCTCGCACTCGGGGCAGGTCGTCAGCGGCGGATCCGAGAACCTCCGGATCTGCTCGAACCGATGCGCGCAAGCCTCGCACTGGTATTCGTAGAGTGGCATGGGTCCTGTCGCCGGCCAACCGCCGCCTTCGACTCCGCTGAGCGCCCAACCGCGCCTCCGGGAATCCGCGCCGCCCCACGGCGCCGGCTCCCGACCGAACGCGGCCTCGTCCCCGATGGCGGGCGGGCACGGAGGCGGACCAACTGCCCATGGTACCCGGCCGGCGGCTCGCGAATCAATCGAGGAGGTCGTCGCCGGTGTCGCCGAGGAACAGCGTCCGGTGCAGCCAGATCGGGACCGAGCCGTGCCCCAGCAGCCGATCGTGGAACGACTTCAGCGAGAACGCCGAGCCCTCGCGCGCCTCCAGATCGTCCCGCAGCTTCGACAGCATCAGCCGTCCGACGGAGTACAGCGTGTAGTCGGGGTCGAACGTCCCCCGCTCGGCTTCCCGCCGCGCGCTGCCCTCCTCCAGATAGGCTTCCTCGCGAAAGAACCGCACACCCTGCTCGACCGACAGGTCGTCCGCGTGCAGGCGTATGCCGACCACGAGCCGGGCCAGCCGCAGCAGCCTCTCGACGATCTGCCCCAGCCCCATCGCGTCGTCGTCCCGCGCGAGGCCGGCCTCCATCACCATGTGCTCGGCGTAGTGGGCCCACCCCTCGACGAACGAGACCGGCGCGAACATCAGCGACTTGCGCAGCGTGCTCCGGATGCCCCGCTGGTGCAGGAAGTGGAGGTAGTGGCCCGGATAGGCCTCGTGGGCCGACACGGACCAGAGCGTGGCGAAGTTCAGGTCGCGCAGGTGCTCTTCCCGGCGTTCGGCCGGCCACGCGGCATCGGCGTCGGTCAGGTAGTAGTAGCAGGACAGGGCCTTCGGCTCGAACGGCCCCGGGGACCAGACGCCGGCCCGGGTCCAGCGCAGGAATCCGGGGGTCGAGGCGACGATGATCGACCGGTCGTCGGGCAGGGTGACGAGGGCGTTGCGCTCGATGAACGACACCAGGTCCGAGAGCTGGTCGCCCACCGTCTGCACGAGCGCGCCGGGCTCGGGGTGCCGCGCCCTGACCTGACGCCAGACGTCGGCCGGCTCCGCCTTGGCGTCGATGCGCGCCGCGACCTCGCAGAAACGGCTCTGCTCCCGGACGAGCTCGCGCTCCGCGACCGCGAGCAGCGCCTGGGACCCCAGGCCGATGCCCTCCCGGTGGCGCAGCCGGCCGTCGAACCGCTCCTGACCCAGACGGAACGTCGCCCGGCTCCGGGGCGCCAGGGTGCCGCGCAGGTGCTCGTTGTGGCGGTTGATGGCCTCCGTCGCCTCGGTGGCGGCGTCGGCGAGGTCGCCGAGCAGGTGCAGGTCCTCGAGCTGCCGGAAGGCCCGCGGCAGGTCGCGCTCGATGAACGCGACCACCCCGTCGAACATCTCGGCCCCGGTCTTGATGAGGATGCCCGGCGGGTCCTCGACGTTGGCGGCGGCCGCTTCGAGGAAGCGCGGCGTCTGCCGCAGCTTCGACACCACGCGCCGCGCCCGCTCCTCGACCGGCGCGTGGTCGAAGAGGGCCTGGCCGGCGAGCGAGGTGGCCAGCAGCTCGGCGTAGTGGCGGGGGTCGCGCTCCCACGGCCTGACCTCCTCCAGCTCGTAGAGCCGGCCGCGGATGTGGTCGGCGAGCATGCGCCGCTCGAGCTGCTCCTCGGCCGTCAGGCTGCGGGTGGTGATGCGGTCGAGGCGCCGCGCGAAGCCCCCGAGCTCGCGCCCCTGGGTGTCGACGGCGGCGCGCGAGACGTCCTCGAGGCGGTCGTCGTGCGCGTGCATCCCGTCGCCGCACGCGGCGGTGGGAGCGTTCTCGTAGAGAAACTCCAGATACTCGTCGATGAAGTGCGAGAGCGGTTCCGAAGTGTGCATGGGCGGTCGGCGCGAGTCTTGCGTGGCCGGACGTGTCCCGCCGCACTCGGCCCGGCGAGGCGGCGAACCCTGGATGCTACAATATCGCACGATTCCGCCCCGGAGTGCGCGCCGGAGGACGGCGCGGTTGGTTTGGGCGCCGAACGAAGGGAAAGCGACGTTCGGCGGGCGGGTCGCCGCCCAGGCCGTGTTCCGGCATGCCCGGCACGCTGTATCTCGTCGCCACCCCCATCGGCAACCTCGAGGACATCACGTTCCGGGCGGTGCGCACCCTGCGCGAGGTGCGGCTGATCGCGGCCGAGGACACCCGCCGGACGGGCAGGCTGCTGCTGCATCTCGGCATCTCGACGCCCTCGACGAGCCTCCACGACCACAACGAGCGCCGCCGGACGCCGGGGCTCGTGAAGCGCCTGCTCGAAGGCGATTCGATCGCGCTGCTGTCCGACGCGGGGACCCCGCTGGTCTCCGATCCGGGGTTCAACCTGGTGCGTCAATCTCTTGACGCCGGCGTCCGCGTCACCGCGATTCCCGGCCCCTCGGCCGTCACCGCCGCCCTCGTCTCCTCGGGCGCGCCGGTCGCGAGCTTCACCTTCCTCGGCTTCCCCCCCCGCGGGCTGAACGACAGGAAGCGGTGGTGCGACGAGCTGGCCCGCGAGCCCCGGACCCTCGTGTTCTTCGAGTCCCCGCACCGCCTCGTCACCACCCTCGGGCTGCTCGAGGAGCGTCTCGGCGAGCGGACCGTCGCGCTGTGCCGCGAGCTGACCAAGCTGCACGAGACCACCCTCGTCGGACCGGTGTCGGCGCTGCTCCGGTCCGTCGGGGCGCCGCGGGGCGAGTACACGTGCGTGGTCTGGCCCGCGGGGCCCGGTGCCGGCGCCCGGCCGCCGCGGCCCGCCGGGCCGGCGCTGCTCGACGAGCTCGACGGGATGACGGTCGACGGCGGCTCCCGACGCGACGCGGTGAAGGCGCTCGCGGCCCGGTACGGGCTGAGCGCCCGGGCCATGTATCGGGCGCTCGAAGAGGCCAAGGGCGAGACCGGCCCGTGACCTCCCCGGTCGGCCCGCGGCGAGAGCCCCGCTGCAACCGGGCAGCGATGCATCCCCGCCTGCGCCCGGCAGGCGTCGCCTGCCGCTCCGATTGCCGCCGAGCCACGCCTGCCGGGGCTTCAGTAGCGCGGTGACCGGCGCAGAAGCCCGGTCGGCTGCTCGTCGGTTGCATGTGCCCGACATGCGCTCCCCTCACGCCTTGTCAGGCCGGCGCCTCGCCGCTCGCCGTGCAACGCGGTGTTTCACCACCGGCTGCCCGGTTCGATTACACTGGGGACGCGGTGCCGAACCACGTCATCATCCTCGCCGCCGGCCGCGGCACCCGCATGCGGTCCGCCCGGCCCAAGGTGCTGCACCCCCTCGCCGGCCTGCCCCTGATCGAGCACGTCGCGCGCGCCGCCGACCCCCTGCGCCCCGAGCGCGTCGGCCTCGTGATCGGCCATCGGGGGGAGCAGGTGCGGGCCGCCCTCGCCCACCGCCCGTCGCTCGCCTTCGCCCGTCAGGACGAGCAGCGCGGCACCGGGCACGCGCTGCTGCAGGCGGAGCCGCTGTTCGCGGGCCGCGCGGGGACCCTCGTGGTGCTGTCCGGCGACGTGCCCCTGATTCGGCCCGGCACCCTCGAGCGGCTCGTCGGCACCCACGAGGGCGCGGGGGCCGCCCTCACCGTGCTGACCGCGGCGGTGGCCCGACCGTACGGCTACGGGAGAATCGTCCGGGCGGACGGGCGCCTCGCCCGCATCGTCGAGGAACGCGACGCGTCGGCGTCGCAGCGTCAGCTCAAGGAGATCAACGGCGGCATCTACGCCCTCGATCTCCCGCCGCTGTTCGACGCCGTCCGCGAGATTCCGCCCGCCGGGGCCTCGAACGAGATCTACCTGCCGGACCTGGTGCGCATCTACCGGCAGCGGGGACGGCCGGTAGAGACGGTGGAGGTGGCGGACCCGGACGAGGTGCGCGGCATCAACAGCCAGACGGAGCTGGCGGAGGTCAAGCGAATCGTGCGACAGACGAGGAACGAGGAGCTGATGGCGGCCGGCGTCACCATCGAGGACCCCGCGACGACCTGGATCGACATGGACGTCACCGTCGGCCCCGACACCGTCATCCACCCCGGCGTCTTCCTGCAGGGGCGCACCCGCGTGGGGGCGCGGTGCGAGCTGCACGCCGGGGTGCGCATCGTCGACTCGACGATCGGCGACGACGCGACCGTGCGCAACCACTGCGTCATCGAGGGCGCCACCCTCGCCGACGGCGCCCAGGTCGGACCGTTCGCCCACCTCCGCCCCGGGGCGGTGATCGGCGAGGCGGCGAAGGTCGGCAACTTCGTGGAGATCAAGAAGTCGTCGCTGGGCCGGGGATCGAAGGCCAACCACCTGAGCTACCTCGGCGACGCCGCCATCGGCGAGGGGGTGAACGTGGGCGCCGGCACCATCACGTGCAACTACGACGGGAAGCGGAAGCACCCGACCACGGTGGGCGATCGGGTGTTCATCGGCAGCGGCGCCCAGCTCGTGGCGCCGGTGACCGTCGGCGACGACGCCTACGTCGGCGCCGGGTCATGCGTCACCGACGACGTCCCCGCCGGCGCGCTGGCCGTGGCCCGCGGCCGGCAGGTCGTCAAGGAGGACTGGAACGGCCGCCGGGAGGCCGGGCCGGGCGACGGGCCCGACGCCTGACCGGGCGAAGCCCCCGAAGATCAGCCGCGGACGATCGGCCGCAGAAGATCGGCCGCGCTGGCCGTGGCCCGCGGCCGGCAGATCGTCGAAGGAGGGCGGGAACGGCCGCCGGGCGACGGGCCCGACGCCTGAACCGGGCGAAGCCCCGAAGATCAGCCGCGGAGGATCGGCCGCAGAAGCTCGGCCGCGCTGGCCGTGGCCCGCGGCCGGCAGGTCGTCAAGGAGGGCTGGAACGGCCGCCGGGAGGCCGGGCCGGGCGACGGGCCCGACGCCTGAACCGGGCGAAGCCCCCGAAGATCGGCCGCGGACGATCGGGCGCAGAAGCTCGGCCGCGCTGGCCGTGGCCCGCGGCCGGCAGATCGTCGAGGAGGGCGGGAACGGCCGCCGGGAGCCGGGCCGGGCGCCTGACCGGCGAAGCCCCCGAAGAATCAGCCGCAGAGGGTCAGCCGCGGACGATCGGCCGCAGAAGATCGACCCGGAAGAACCAGCCGCAGGGAATTCGGCCGCGAAGCGATGTGCGGAATCATCGGCTACATCGGGCCCAGGCCCGTCGTCCCGGTCCTCCTCGAGGGGCTCCGGCGGCTCGAGTACCGCGGCTACGACTCGGCGGGGGTCGCCCTCGTCCGCGCGGGCGCGGTCGAGCTGCGGCGCAGCGCCGGCAAGCTCGACCGGCTGGTCGAGGCCCTCGAGAACGACCCCGTCGATGGCGACTACGGGCTCGGCCATACGCGGTGGGCGACGCACGGCCGGCCGACCGAAGAGAACGCCCACCCCCACCGCGACGGCACCGGGCGCATCGTCGTCGTGCACAACGGCATCATCGAGAACCACCTGGCCCTCAAGCGCGAGCTCGAGGCCGAGGGCCACCGCTTCGCGACGGAGACCGACACCGAGGTCATCGCCCATCTCGTCGAGTGCGAATGGCGGGGCGACGGGCTCGAGGCGGCGGTCCGGCGCGCCCTCGCGCGGGTGCGCGGGCTGTTCGCCCTGCTGCTGCTCGCGACCGACGACCCCGGGAAGCTGGTGGCGGCCCGGCAGGGCCCGCCGATCCTCGTGGCCGAGGGCGAAGGGGGGTATCTCGTCGCGTCGGACGTCCCCGCGATTCTCCGTCACAACCGCGACGTCGTCTTCCTCGGCAACGGCGAGATGGCCGTCGTCACCGCCGGCGGCGTGACCTACACCGATTTCGAGGGCGAGCCGGTCGCCGCCGACACCCAGCACGTCAACTGGGACCCGGTGATGGCCGAGAAGGCAGGCTACCGCCACTTCATGCTGAAGGAGATCTTCGAGCAGCCGTGGGCGGCCCGCGAAACGGTGCTGGGACGGACCTCGGTCGAGTCGGGCCGGGTCTACCTGGGCGAGCTGGACATCCCCGTCGAGCGGCTGCGGGCCGTCGACCGCGTCGTCGTCCTCGCATGCGGCACCTCGTGGCACGCCGCCCTCGTGGGCAAGTTCCTGATCGAGCGGCTCGCGGGGGTGCCGGTCGAGGTGGACTACGGCTCCGAGTACCGCTACCGCGACCCCATCGTGACGCCGACGACCCTCGCGGTGGTCATCACCCAGTCCGGCGAGACCGCCGACACCCTGGCCGCGCTGCGCGAGGCCCGCGGGCGCGGCGCCGCGACCATCGCCATCTGCAACGTCGTCGGCAGCATGGCCACCCGCGAGGCCGACTTCACCGTGTACACCCACGCCGGCCCCGAGATCGGGGTCGCGTCGACCAAGGCGTTCACGTCGCAGCTCGTGGCCCTGCACCTCCTCGCCCTCTACCTGGCGCAGGTCCGGGGGACGCTGACGCCGGAAACGGCCCGGCCGCACCTGGAGGACCTCGACCACCTGCCGCGCTGGATCGAGGAGACGCTGCAGTGCGAGGACGTCGTCAAGGCGGTGGCCCAGCGGTTCCACCAGCACCGGAGCTTCCTGTACCTGGGCCGGGGCATCAACTACCCCATCGCCCTCGAGGGGGCGCTCAAGCTGAAGGAGATCTCCTACATCCACGCCGAGGGGTACCCGGCCGGCGAGATGAAGCACGGCCCCATCGCCCTCGTCGACGAGGAGCTGCCGGTGGTGACCCTGCTCTCGAACGGATCGGTGTTCGAGAAGATGGCGTCCAACCTGCAGCAGGTCCGGGCGCGCGGCGGCCCCATCATCGCGGTGGCCGACGACGGCCAGCCCGGCCTCGAGACCCTGATCGACCCGGAACGGGACGCCCTCGTGACCATTCCGGCCACGCCCCCGCTGATCACGCCGATCGTCATGGCGGTCCCGCTCCAGTTGCTCGCCTACCACATCGCCGTCCGCCGCGGCTGCGACGTCGACCAGCCGCGCAACCTCGCCAAGAGCGTCACGGTGGAGTGATGCGGGGGGACCGGCGACCCCATGGTGAATCCGCGTTGCCCCTGCCTCGTCTCCGTCCGCCGCGGGTCGCGGCGTCGACGAGCCGCGAATCTCGCCAGGAGCGTCACGGTGGGGTGATGCGGGGGACCGGCGACCCCATGGTGAATCCGCGTTGCCCCTGCCTCGTCGCCGTCCGCCGCGGGTCGCAGCGTCGACGAGCCGCGAACCTCGCCAGGAGCGTCAGGGTGGGTGAACCGGGGAAGACGAGCGACCTCCGAATCTCGTCGTCTGCTGTGGAATGATCCAGGGAGGACGGGCCCACCTCCGAAACCCCGTGGCCTGCCGATGCGCCGACGCCCGCCCCGCGCGGGGAACGAACCGACGACCCATGGACTTCATTTCGGATCTGAACGCCGAGCAGAAACAGGCGGTGCTGCACACCGACGGGCCGCTCCTGGTCCTGGCCGGGGCGGGGTCGGGCAAGACCCGGGTCATCGCCTGCCGCGCCGCCCGGCTGATCGCGGACGGGCACGCCGAGCCCGGCGAGCTGCTCGCCGTCACCTTCACGAACAAGGCGGCCGAGGAAATGCGCGAGCGGGTGAAGTCGCTCGCCGCCACCGGGGCGCGGCCGTGGATCTGCACGTTCCACGCCTTGTGCGCACGGATACTGCGCCGCGAGGGCGGGGTCCGGGTGGGCCGCGACTTCGTCATCTACGACAGCGCCGATCAGTCGGCGGCGATGAAGCGCATCCTGCGCGACCTCGACGTCGACGACAAGCTGCTGTCGGCCCGGCAGGCCCTCGCCGAGATCAGCGAGGCCAAGAACCACATGCGCTCCCCCGAGAGCCTGCGGGGCGAGGCCTGGAGCGCGCGCGGCGACCTGCTCGCCAAGGCGTACGAGCGGTACCGGCGCGCTCTCGAGGCCGCCAACGCCCTCGACTTCGACGACCTGCTGCTCGAGACCATGCGGCTGTTCGAAACCGGCGAGCCGGTGCGGCGCCGGTACGGCGAGCGCTTCCGGTTCATCATGGTGGACGAGTACCAGGACACCAACCCGCCGCAGCTCCGACTCGTCCGGCTCCTCACCCGCGAGCATCGCAACCTGTGCGTGGTGGGCGACCCCGATCAGTCGATCTACCAGTGGCGGGGCGCGGACCTGAGCAACATCCTCGACTTCCAGAAGCACTTCGCCGGCGCGACGGTGATCCGCCTCGAACGGAACTACCGCTCGACGCAGGTCATCCTCGACGCCGCCGGGGCGGTCATCGAACGGAACCGGCGCCGCCTCCGCAAGCGGATGCGGACCGACCGCGAGGGGGGCGCCCTCGTGCGCTGCTTCCGGGCCGGCGACGACCTGGAGGAGGCGGACTGGGTGACGGCGCGGCTCCGCGAGGCGCTCGACGCGGGAGACACCCCGGCCGGCGTGCTGTACCGCACGAACGCCCAGTCGCGCATCCTGGAGGAAGCGCTGGGCCGCGCGGGCATCGCCTACCGCATGGTCGGCGGCGTCCGGTTCTACGAGCGCAAGGAGATCAAGGACACGCTCGCCTATCTCCGGCTGCTCATCAACCTGGACGACGACGTGAGCCTGCGCCGCGTGATCAACGAGCCGAAGCGGGGCATCGGCAAGGGGGTGATGGCCGCGCTCGAGAAGCTGGCGCCCGAGCCGGACGCCGCCGGACCGCTGTTCGCGGCGGCCCCGGCAGACGCGGGGGCGGCCGATTCGCTCTGGGGGCGGCTGAACCGGGCCGTGAACCAGGAGCTCGTGCCGCCCCGGGCGGCCGGCGCCCTCCGGAGGTTCCGCGACCTGGTGCAGGCCCTGCGCGGCGTCGCGGCCGACCGGCCGGTCTCCGACGTCATCGGCGAGGTGCTGGGCCGGAGCGGCTATCTGGAGAACCTCCGCGAGGCGATGACGGAGGAGGCGGAGAACCGCATCGACAACCTGATGGAGCTCGTCGCGGCCGCCCGCGACTACGAGATCCGCGAAACGGAGCCGTCGCTGACGGGCTTCGTCGACGGCCAGTCGCTGCTGTCGGAGGCCGACGAGGCGCAGGGCTCGGACGACGCGGGGGTCTGGCTGATGACCCTGCACGCCGCCAAGGGCCTGGAGTTCCCGGTCGTGTTCATGGTCGGTCTGGAAGAGAAGCTGTTCCCCCACGCACGGGCGGTCGGCGGCGAACGCGACGAGCTGCTCGTGAACGCCGGCCTCGGCGAGGGTGACACCAACGGCGGGCAACCCGTAGACGGGCACAACGAGGCGATGGAGGAGGAGCGCCGGCTGTGCTACGTCGGCATGACCCGGGCCCGGACCCGGCTCGTGCTGACGAGCGCCGCCCGCCGCCGCGTGTACGGCGAGTACCGCGACACGAAGCCCTCGCGCTTCCTCGACGAGATTCCCGCCAACCTGATCGACGTCGTCGAACCGGTCTTCTCGACGCCGGTGCGGTCTCCGGCGACCTACGGGCGCGGGGCCTACCGCGGGCAGCGCCGGGGCCCCGTCGACGAGCGCATACAGCCCGACTACGGCTACGCCTACGAGGACGAGGACCAGTCGGTCGTCAGCATCTCGCCGGGCGACCGCGTTCGCCACCCGACGTTCGGGGAGGGCACCGTCCTCTCGGTCGAGCCGCTGACCGACGACATGAAGCTCACGGTCCGCTTCGGCGACATCGGGCGCAAGACGCTCCGCGCCCGGTTCGCGAAGCTCACCCTGGCCTGACCCTCGGCCAGACCGCTCCGCCCGCGGGGTGCGGAGGTGCTCCGCCGGCCAAGGCGGGGTCGACGAGGTTGCATCCGACCGGGGCACGAGACCGCCGCGGGGGCACCCGGGCCCCGGAGGACGCCATTACCGACGGCGACAGGACCGGCGGGTCGGACTACAATGCGGATCGGTGCGAAGACTGTCGATGTTCGTGATGCTGTTCGCCTCCTGGCTGGTGCTGTCCGGTCATTTCGACCCGCTCCATCTCGTCTTCGGCGTCGTCTGCTCCGCCCTCGTGGCCCGGCTCTCCTCGGGGCTCCTCTTCACGGAGGCGCCGTCGCGGCGCCTCCTCGCGGCGACCTGGGGCATGGTGCGCTTCGTGCCCTGGCTGCTGGTCGAGATCGCCCGCGCCAACCTGCACGTCGTCCACCTCGTGTGCCGCCCCGACCGGCTGCGCCCGCAGGTCGTCCGGTTCCGGACGCGGCTGCAGGGCGACGTGGCCAGGGTGCTCCTCGGCAACGCCATCACCCTGACCCCGGGCACCATCACCCTGGGCATCGAGGGCGACGAGTTCACGGTGCACGCGGTCAGCGACGTGTCGGCGGCCGGCCTGCGGAGCGGCGAGATGGAGCGGCGCATCGCGCGGGCCCTCGACCAGTCGGGGAAGGCGCCGCCCGACCGAACCCGCGGCTGACCGGCCGCCTGCCAACCTCACATGTCCGACACGTTCTTCCTCGGCGCGGCGCTCGCCATCCTGGCCGCGGCCATGCTGTCGCTGTACCGGGTCATTCGCGGGCCCAGCATCATCGACCGCATCGTCGGCGTCAACGTCATCGGCACCAAGACCATCGCGGTGATCGTGCTGAGCGGCCATCTGTTCGGGCGCGCGGAGTTCTTCATCGACATCGCGCTGCTCTACGCCCTGATCAACTTCATCGGCGCCCTCGCCCTCTCGCGCTACTTCGAGCGCAAGGGCGTGGACGTCGCGAGCGGGCGGGGGCGATGACCATCCTGGGCATGGCGCTGATCTCGGGGGGCGTGTTCTTCCTGGTGACGGGAGCCGTCGGCATGATCCGCTTTCCCGACATCTACACCCGGATGCACGCGGCGGGGAAGTGCGACACGCTGGGCAGCCTGCTCGTGATGACCGGCCTGGCGTGCCACGACGGCTTCGTGCTGACCAGCGCCAAGCTGCTGATCGCGGCCGGCTTCATCCTCGTCACCAGCCCCACCGCCACCCACGCGATCGCCCGGGCGGCCCGGCAGAGCGGCATCGAGGCGTGGACGGCCGAGGGGGACCGATGATCGGGTCGCTGGACGTGGTGCTGCTGATGCTGTCGGTGGTGTGCGCGCTCGCCGCCGTGCAGGTGCGGGACCTCCTGGCGTCGGTGGTGCTGCTGGCCGCGTTCAGCCTCTTCATGTGCCTGCTGTGGACCGAGCTCGGGGCGGTCGACGTGGCGTTCACGGAGGCCGCGGTGGGCGCCGGCGTCACCACCGTGCTCTTCGTCATCACCGTCTACAAGACGGACCGGGTGAGCAGGGATTGAAGCTCCTCCACCTCGTCGCCACCGCGGTCACCGGGCTCCTGCTCATCGTGGGCTCGCTCGACCTCGCCGAGACCGGCGACCCCGCCGCGCCGGCCGCCACCCACGTGTCCCCCCGCTACATCGAGTCGGGGCTCGAGGAGACGGGCGTCGAGAACATGGTGACGGCGGTGCTCGCCGACTACCGCGGCTTCGACACCCTGGGCGAGGTCACCGTCATCTTCGCCGGGGCCATCGCGGTGCTGCTGATCCTGCGGACCGGCCTCAAGGACGAGGAGGACGAGGCGTGACCCGGTACCCCCCGGAAGGGCAGCCGCCGGACATCATCATCAGGGTCGTCTGCCGGAGCCTGGTGCCGTTCATCCAGCTCTTCGGGCTCTACGTGGTCGTGCACGGGCACAGCAGCCCCGGCGGGGGGTTCCAGGGCGGGGTGACGCTGGCCGCCAGCTTCGTCCTCCTCGTGCTCGCCGAAGGCCGGGGGGCCCTGCGGCGCCGCATCCCGCTCGGCGCCCTGAACGCCTTCGCGAGCGCGGGGGTGCTGCTCTACGCCGGCCTCGGCGTGGTCTGCCTGGCCCTCGGCGCCAACTACCTCGACTACGGCCCGCTCCCGTTCGCGGAACCGCGCAGCGTCGGCATGCTCGTCATCGAGATCGGGGTGGGCATCACGGTGATGGCGGCGATGCTCTCCATCTTCCGCGACATGCTGGAGTTCTGATGGGGCTGCTCGAGGGCGCGGCGGGGCAGCTCAACACGGTGGGCTACATCGTCCTCATGATGATCGGCTTCTACGCCATGACCGGGAAGTCGAACCTCGTCAAGAAGCTGGTGGGGATGAACATCTTCCAGTGGTCGATCATCCTGTTCGTGGTCTCGCTGTCGGCCAAGCGGGACGCGTCGATCCCGATCGTGCTCGACGGGCACGGCGGGGGCGCCGCCCCGGTGCTCGACGCGGCGCGGTACGCCAATCCCCTGCCCCAGGTCCTCATGCTCACCGCCATCGTGGTGGGGGTCGCCATCACCGGGGTCGCGCTGGCCCTGCTGCTCCGGATTCACCGGCAGTTCGGCACCCTCGAGGAGAACGAGCTGCTGGAGCGCCTCGATGCGTCCTCGGGCTCCTGACCGGGCATGAACGTCCACCAGTCCCCGGTCCCCATCCTCGTCGTCCTCGCGCCGCTGATCACCTCGTTCCTGCTGCCGGTGGTGGGGTGGCGGTTCCGGCCGGCCGTCTTTCCCCTCACCCTGACCGCGCTGGCCCTCTCGTGCGCGGCGGCGTTCGAGGCGGCGCGCCGGGTGGCCCGCGACGGTCCGCTGCACTACTACCTGGGCGGCTGGGCCCCGCCGTGGGGCATCGAGTTCCGCATCGACGCGCTCGGCGCGCTGATGCTGCTGATGATCACGATCATCACCCTGCTCGTCGGCATCTACTCGAAGCGCAGCGTCCTCCACGAGATCCCGTCCAAGGAAGTGCCGTTCTACAGCGTCTTCCTGCTGCTGGTCGCGGGGCTGATCGGCCTCGTGTCCACGGCCGACATGTTCAACGCCTACGTGTTCCTCGAGATCACGTCCCTGACCAGCTACGCCCTCGTCTCGATCGGCAGCGGGGCCGCCGTCGTGTCGGCGTTCCGCTACGTGATCCTGGGCACGGTGGGGGCCGCGTTCTACCTGCTCGCGGTCGGCTACCTGTACGGCGCCACCGGCACCCTGAACATGGCCGACCTCGCCCGGCTGCTGCCGCCCCTCTACGAGTCGCCGGCGGTGCTCGTCGGGTTCGCGTTCCTGGTCATCGGCATGTCGATCAAGATGGCCCTCTTCCCGATGCACACCTGGCTGCCGGGGGCGTACTCGCACGCGCCGTCGGCGGTCAGCGCCCTCATCGCGGCGACGACCACCAAGGCGGCGGCGTACCTGCTGATCCGGGTCATGTTCTTCGTGTTCGAGCCCCGGTTCTCGATCGAGGTCATCCCCGTCACCACCGTGCTCGGGTGGACGGGGGCGCTGGCCATGGTCCTGGGGTCGGTGATGGCGCTGGCCCAGTCCGACCTCAAGCGCATGCTCGCCTACTCGTCGGTGGCGCAGATGGGCTGCATCGTGCTCGGCATCGGCCTCGCGAACGCAGCCGGCTACACCGGCGCCCTGCTGCACCTGGTGAACCACGCGTTCATGAAGGGCGGCCTCTTCCTCGTCGCGGGGGCGATCGTGTACCGGACGGGGCTGCGGCGGATCCACGAGCTGCGGGGGCTGTCGCGGCACATGCCGGTGGCCACGTCCGTGTTCACCGTCTGCACCTTCGCGATGATCGGGATTCCCCCCACCGGCGGCTTCTTCAGCAAGCTCTACCTGATGCTGGGGGCGATCGAGGCCGGCAACTGGGTGTTCGTCGCGGTCATCGTGCTGAGCAGCCTCCTCGCCCTCGCGTATCTGGCGAACGTGCTGAGGTATCTGTACTTCCCGAGGGACGAGGACGGCGGCGAGGACGAGGCCGCCGCCATCCCGATCCCCCCCCGGCGGCACACCGCGCCGTGGACGATGCTGGGACCGATGATCGCGGTCGCCGCCGCCATCCTGCTGCTCGGCCTCTTCAACGGCGAGGTCGTGGACCGGTTCATCGTGCCCGCCCTGCCGCCGGGGCTCGACGCCGGCGGGGGGGTGCGGTGACCACGCTCGCGGCCTGGGTGTGCATCGGGGCGCCCCTCGCGGGGGCGGGGCTGACGCCGCTGCTGGCGCGCGTCCACCCCCGGTTGCGCGACCTCGGCGCCGTCGCCTTCTCGGCCGCGGCGGCGGCGGCGGCCCTCAGCCTGCTGCCGAGGCTCGTGCACCCGGAGGAGCTGCCGGTCGAGCAGACCCTGGCGTGGATCGAGCGGCCGATCCGCATCGGGTTCGGCGTCCTCGTCGACCCCCTCGCCATCGTCCTCGCCAACGTCGTCGCGGTGGTCGGCTTCGTCATCATGGTCTACTGCCTCGGCTACATGCGGGGCGACCCGGCCCGGACCCGCTTCTGGATGTGGATGAACGGCTTCATCGGCAGCATGCTGCTGCTGGTGCTGGCGAGCGATCTGCTGTTCGTCTTCGTCGGCTGGAAGCTGGTGGGGGTGTGCAGCTTCGGACTGATCGGCTACTACTACCAGGACCAGAGGAAGTACTGGATCGGGGGGCCGCCGCCCGACCCGTTCGTGAAGCCGTCCGAGGCGGGCCTCAAGGCGTTGGTGGTCACCGGGCTCGGGGACATGCTCATGCTGGGCGGCCTCCTGCTGGTCTACGTGCACGCCGGCACCCTGAACTTCCTAGAGCTCTACGCCACCGCCCCCGACTGGCTCGCGGCGATGTCCGCCACGCCGGGCCTGGTCGTCGTCGTCGCCCTGCTGCTGCTCGCGGGCCCCCTCGGCAAGTCGGCCCAGTTCCCGTTCCACGAGTGGCTCCCCGAGGCGATGGCGGGGCCGGGGCCCGTCTCGGCCCTGATTCACGCCGCCACCATGGTCAAGAGCGGGGTGTACCTGGTGGCCCGCCTCGTGCCGCTCTTCTACTACGGCTACTGGGTGGCGGGCATCGGGGAGGCCGGCTGGTTCTTCCAGCTCACGGCCTGGATCGGGGCGTTCACGGCGTTTCTCGCCGCGACCCAGGGCCTCGTCGCCGTCGAGCTCAAGAAGGTGCTGGCGTACTCGACGGTCAGCCAGATCGGCTACATGATGCTCGGCCTCGGCGTCGCCGGCCTCGCCCCCGGCCTCCTCGCCGGCGGCTACACGGCGGGGGTGTTCCACCTCGTCAGCCACGCCCTCTTCAAGGCGTGCCTGTTCCTGTGCGCGGGCACCGTCATCCAGGCCGCGCAGTCGTTCTACCTGACCGACATGGGCGGCGTGCGCTCGGCCCTGCCTCTCACCCGGGGCTTCATGCTCGTGGCCGCCCTCGCCCTGATGGGGGTGCCGCCGCTGCCGGGCTTCTGGAGCAAGGACGCGGTGCTGCTCGCGACCGTCGACGCGAGCCTGCCGCTGTTCGGCCTCGCCCTCGCCACCGCCGCGATCACCGCCGCCTACACCGTCCGGTTCTTCGCCCTCGTCTTCCACGGCCCGGCGGGCCCGCACCGGTCCGAGGCCGCGCATGGCGGCGAGCCTGCCGGCGACGGCGCGCCGCCCGGGCGCTCCGGCGACGGCACGCCGTCGATGCGGTGGGCGGCCGGCGCACTGGCCCTGGGCCTCGTCGCCGCCGGCCTCGCCGGGCCGGCGCTGGAGCACCTGCTGCATCACGCCTTCGCGATCGCCGGGTTCCACGAGGCGCTGCTCCTCGACGGGCCGCTTCGGCTGGCCGCCGCGGAATCGCCCGGGCGGGGCCTCGTCCCGACCCTCTCGGTTCTCGTGGTCCTCGCCGGTGCGGCGCCGGCCTGGCTGGCGTACGGCCGGGGCGCCGTCGCGCCGGGGGCGGTTCTGGAGCGCAGCCGGACGGCCCGGGCGCTCCACCGCTTCTTCCGGGGCCGCTGGGGCATCGACGCCGCCCTCGCCCGCGTGTTCGTCGACGGCACGCGGCGCATCGCGCAGCACGTCGCGCGGAAGTGGGAGGCGGAGCTCGACGAGGCGGTGCACCGGCGGTGGCCGGCGAGGCTGACCGAGCGGATGCAGGACCTCGTGCACCACCTCCGCGCCGACACCGAGGTGTTGCTCTACAACGTGTCCTACGTGCTGATTCTGTTCGGCCTGCTGCTCGCCTACATGTTCCTGGGGGCCGGCTGAACGCGCCGGTCGCCGGCGCCGCAGAGCGCCTGAGCCCACGATGCCCGTACTGCTCCAGATCCTCCTCACCCCGGCCGCCGCTTCGCTGGCCGTGGTGCTGACCCGGCGCCGGCGGCCCCGGGCCGCGGGCTGGATCGCCAGCCTCGCCCTCCTCTACGCGACGGGCTTGGCGGGGGCCGTCACCCTCGACGTCGCGCGGGGAACGCCGATCCTCGAGGACTACCTGGTCCTCTCCCCCGACATCGAGCTGCAGCTCCTCGCCGACGGGCTCAGCGCGCCGACGCTGGCCGTCGTGCTCCTGCTGTGCACCGCCCTCTCCTTCTACTCCGTCCGCTACATCGAGCGGCGCGTCGCGGTGCTGTACGCGGCCGCGGACCCCGCCGCGAAGGGCGCCCACTACAGCCGGTTCTTCGCGCTCCTGCCCCTCTTCCCGCTCGGCTTCGTCGGGACCATCCTGAGCACCAACCTCGTCGCGGTGTACTTCTTCATGGAGGTCCTGACCGTCACGCTGTTCTTCCTGATGGCGTACTACGGCTATCGGGAGCGCGTGCGGGTCGCGATGGTGAGCCTGTCGTGGGGCATCATCGGGGCCCTGCTGTTCCTCGTGGCCGCCCTGCTCGTCTACAGCCAGACCGGCAGCCTGTCGACGGCGGACCTGCCGGGCATGGCGGGGACCCCGCTCGCGGCCGGCGCCGTCGCCCTGTTCATCGTCAGCCTGATGATGAAGCTCGCGGTGGTGCCGTTCCACGTCTGGATGCCGTCGGTCCACGCCGAGCACCCGACGTGCATCGCCGGCCTCCTCGCGGTCTACGCCAACCTCGCCGTCTACATCCTGGTCCGGGTCGCAGTGCTGCCGCTCGAGGCGGACGTGGCGCGGTTCGGGCCGGTGCTGATGGTCCTCGCCCTCGTCACCATGGTGTACGGGTCGCTGCTGGCGCTGGCCCAGACCGACATCAAGCGGCTCGCCGCCTGCTCGACCATCAGCCAGATCGCCTACTCGGTCCTGGGGTTGGGGGCGCTGACGGCGGCCAGCGTCGAGGGCGGCATGCTGTTCTTCCTCAGCCACGTCATGGGGAAGACGGTGTTCTTCTCGACCGCCGGCATCGTGGTGTACGTGACCGGGGTCCGCGACATGAACGCCCTCGGCGGGCTGGCCTCGCGGATGCCGGTGACCGCCGCCCTGTGGATCGCGGGATGCCTGATGCTCTCGGGGTTCCCGCCGTTCAGCAGCTTCGCGGCGGAGTGGATCATGTTCACGGGGATCTTCGAGCGGGGGGCGGCGATGGGGCCCCTCGGGCTCGCGGTGGCCGTGGGCGGCCTGACGGCTGTCGTCCTGACCGTGGCCTACACGTTCGGGGCGGCCCGGAAGATCTTCTTCGGCCCGCTGCATCCGGGCCTGCGCGGCAGGGACCTGCGCGATCCTCCGTGGACCATGACCGTCCCGCTGCTCGTCGTCGCCGCGGTGTCGATGGCCCTCGGCCTCTACCCTGCCCCCGTGATGGCGCTCTTGGACACGGTGATCGGGACCCTCTGAAGTCAGGGCGGCGCGCCTCGCGGTTGGCCGCGCGCAGGAAACCGCCCGACGCGCCTCTCCCCCCCGCGACGGGGGAGCCGCCGGATTGACGGTGCCCACCCGCGCAGCGGCCGGCCGGCCAAGGCATGGGGTCCGCAACGGGAAGCCGCCGGCCCGGATTCACGTTGCCGGAAACGAAAACGGCCCGACGCCCATGCCGCATCCGCGGCAGGGTGTCGAGCCGTTCTGTCTGAGAAGCGCGGACGGGCAGCGACCTGCCCCCAACGGCGCAGAACCCCGAGACGCCCGTGCGCGAGCCGTGCGGGAAGTCCGCGCCGCCGTGCGGCGCCGACCCCCCTTAGCTGATGTTCCGGATCACCCAGCGGCCTTCCATCGGCATGCCGTCGGCGCCGGTCAGGATGGTCCGCTGGAGGGTGACGGTCAGCATCTCCTCCGTCTCGTTGCCGTCGAGCTCGATCCGCGCGGAGAGCTCCACTTCCTTCGTCACGAGCTCGCCCTCGTACTGCGTCACGTCGATGGGGTTGCTCGGATCGAACATGCTGAGCTGGGCTTCGTTCACCTCGGCGTTCAGCTCGTCCCGCGCGGCCGCCACCGCCCGGGAGTGCTCGATCGTGCGGTCGCGCCAGTCGGTCCACGCCTCCTGGACCTCCCGGTCGGCGCGACGCCGCAGGTTGTTGCCCTCGCGCTCGGCCTCGAGGACGCGGTTGATCGCGTCGAAGTTCTCGTCCTGGTAGACGATCTTCTCCTGCGTGAAGACCTCCTCGGCCTCCTCCGCCTCGGACAGGGCCTGGCCCAGCTCCACCATCCGGAGCGGGCGGCTCTGCTCTTCGGACACGTTCTCGACGCTGGGTCTCGACACCACACCGCGCTGCTGGGTGTCCCAGGCGTACATCGCGATGTTGTTCAGCGAGTCCCGGTCGCCGAACCGCGCGGCCTGGAAGTACGACCGAATGAGCGTCTCTTCCTCTCCCCCGCCGCCGCAGGCGCCGAACAACATTCCCATGCACAGCGCGAGCACCGGCACTTTCATCCTCGATCGAGCCATCTCACCGCCTCCTTGCACTGGCAGCCACCACGGTACGGGCCGGCCGGCGGCCGGCCGCTCCATGCTGACCGCGTTGTCCTCTATACGACTGCGTCTCTCCGTCTCCGAACGTCCAGACGGCCGACGCGGCTCAACGCTCGTCCGCGTCCGACGCCGTCCCGTTTCCGTCGTCGCCTCCCGCTTCGTCCGCGCTCAAGTCACCCAGGCGCGCGAGCGACACGACCCGATCCTCGGTGTCGATCCCGATCAGCCGCACCCCCTGCGTCGCGCGCCCGATGGTCCGGAGGTCCTTCGTGTCCATGCGGAGCACCTTCCCCTGCTGGGTGATGAGCATCAGCTCATCGTCGTCCTCCACGTGGGCGATCCCCACGACCGAGCCGTTCCGGTCGGTGGTTTGGATGTTAATGATACCGACTCCCCCTCGCGATTGCACGCGGTATTCGTCGATGCCGGTCCGCTTGCCGAAACCGTTCTCGGTCACCGTGAGCAGCGTGCCCCCGGCCCGGACGACGGCCATCGCCACCACCTCGTCGTCGGACCGCAGCCGGATTCCCCGAACGCCCCGCGCGGTCCGCCCCATCGACCGCACGTCCCCCTCGGCGAAACGGATGGCCTTGCCGCGCCGCGTGCCCAGGAACACCTCGGCCCGCCCGTCGCCGATCTCGGCCGAGATCAACGCGTCGTCCTCGTCGACGCCGGCCGCGATGATGCCCTTCTGCCTCGGCCGGCGGAAGGCCCGGAGGTCGGTCTTCTTGATCATGCCCCGCCGCGTGCCGGTCAGGATGTAGCGCTCTCCCTCGGCCTCGGGCCACTCGCGGACCGCGAGCAGCGCGGCGATCCGCTCGTCGGGCTCCATCGAGACGAGGTTGGCGATGGACTTCCCGCGACCGCTCGGACCCACGTCGGGAATCGTGTGCACCTTGAGCCAGTACAGGCGGCCCCGGTCCGAGAAGATGAGGATGTAGGCGTGGGTCGAGGCCACGAAGAGGTGGGTCAGGAAATCGCCGTCGCGGGTGCGCATGCCGAGCCGCCCCTTGCCGCCCCGCCGCTGGGCCCGGTACTCGGTGAGCGCGGTCCGCTTGACATAGCCGGTGTTGCTGACGGTGATGGCCATGTCCTCTTCCGCGATCAGGTCCTCAATGCGCAGCTCGCCGGGGTCGTCGACGATCTCGGTGCACCGCTCGTCGCCGTACTTGCCCTGCACCTCCCGCAGCTCGTCGACCACGATGCCCATCAGCAGCGCTTCGCTGCCGAGAATCTCGCGCAGGCGCCGAATGACCCCCTGCAGCTCGGCCAGCTCGTCGAGCACCTTCTGCCGCTCGAGCCCGGTCAGGCGCTGGAGCTGCATGTCGAGGATGGCCTGGGCCTGAATCCGGGTCAGCTCGAACCGCTCCATGAGGCCCTCGCGCGCCTCGGCGGGGTTGCCGGCGCCCCGGATGAGGGCGATGACGGCGTCGAGGTGGTCGAGGGCGATCTTGAGCCCCTCGAGGATGTGGGCCCGGGCCTCGGCCTTGCGCAGGTCGTGCGCCGTGCGCCGCCGGACCACGTCGTGGCGGAACGCGATGAAGCGCTCGACGAGGTCGAGCAGCCCGAGGACGCGGGGCCGCCCGTCGACGATCGCGAGCATGATCACGCCGAACGTCGTCTGCAGCGGCGTGTGCTTGTACAGGTTGTTCAGGACGACCTCGGGGACCTCCCCGCGCTTGAGCTCGATGACGATCCGCATGCCCCGGCGGTCGGACTCGTCGCGCAGGTCGCTGATGCCCTCGATCGCCTTGCCGCGCACCAGCTCGGCGATCTTCTCGATGAGGCGGGTCTTGTTGAGCTGGTAGGGAATCTCGGTGATGATGATCGCCTGCCGCTCTCCCTTTCCGATGTCCTCGATGTCGGCGCGGCCCCGCACCGTCAGCGACCCGCGGCCGGTCTGGTAGGCGGCGTCGATGCCCGCGTGCCCCACGATGAACCCGCCGGTCGGAAAGTCCGGGCCGCTGATGCGGGCCCGCAGCCCGCGGCGCTTCTCGTCCTCGCCGTCCGCGCGGTGCTCGATGGTCCACACGATGCCGTCGATGACCTCGCGCAGGTTGTGGGGCGGGATGTTGGTGGCCATGCCGACCGCGATGCCGGCCGAGCCGTTCACGAGGAGGTTGGGATAGGGCGTCGGGAGGACGGTGGGCTCCTCGGTGGTCTCGTCGTAGTTCGGCACGAAGTCGACCGTGTCCTTGTCGAGATCGGCCATCAGGTCGTCGGAGATCGGCTTGAGCCTGGCCTCGGTGTACCGCATCGCCGCCGGCGGATCCCCGTCCACGGAGCCGAAGTTCCCCTGTCCGTCGACCAGGGGATAGCGCATGTTGAACTCCTGGGCCATTCGCACCAGGGTGTCGTAGATGGAGGCGTCGCCGTGGGGGTGGAAGTTCCCCATCACCTCGCCGACGATCTTGGCGCACTTGCGGTAGGTCCGGTTGGACGCCAGCCCCATGAGCCGCATGCCGTACACCACGCGCCGGTGGGCCGGCTTCAGCCCGTCCCGCACGTCGGGCAGGGCGCGGCCGATGATGACGCTCATGGCGTAGTCCATGTACGAGCGCCGCATTTCGTCTTCGATGTTGACCGGCGGCCGGCTGTCTGAAACGTCGGGCATGGTGGGTCTGGTCCTGGTGATCCGATCTGCCGGCAGCCCGCGGGCCGCCGGGGGAGTGGAGCTTCCGGGCGCGCCCCGGGAAGGGCAGCGCCGCCTTCACCGGCGTCGTGTCCCGGCCGGCGCAACGCCGCGATCCGCCGCAGCCCTCCGTGGACGCGCGGAGGCGCTCGGCGGTTGCGAGGGTGCCGCGGGCCGGGCCGCCGCCGCGCCGGGGACCGCGGCGGGCAGGGCTACCCGTTCGTGCGTGCCCGCCAACCGATCGCGGTTGAAATCGATGGGCTGGTCGTTGCCCCTCGGCGGCAGCGCCTGTGCCCGGCAGCCCGTGAGGTGCTAGCAGCCCGTGGCGAAAGTCCCCGCTGCATTCGAGCGGCGATGCATCCCGCCTGACTGCGTTGTTCGTCGGTTGCGTATACCCAATATGCGCCCTCCTCACGCCTTGTCAGGCGGGCGCCTCGCCGCTCTCGGTGCAACGCGGGGCCTCCACCACGGGCTGCTAGACATCGAGGTTCTTGACGTCGAGCGCGTTGTCCTCGATGAACTTGCGCCGCGGCTCGACCTGGTCGCCCATCAGCGTCGTGAACATCACGTCCGCCTCGGTATCGTCCTCCGCGCTGACCTGCAGCAGCGTCCGGTTCTCCGGGTCCATGGTGGTGGACCAGAGCTGATCGGGGTTCATCTCGCCCAGCCCCTTGTAGCGGTTGATGGCGACGCCGCGCTTCCCGGCCGCGAGAAAGTGGTCGAGCAGCTCGTCGGCGCCGCCGACGGACACCTCTCGCGGCGGGCTCGCCGACTCTCCCGACTCGTCGCCGTCGGTGGCGGCGCCGCGGGCGACGGTGCCGACCAGCATCGGCCCGTTGACGACCCCCCGGATCGCCTCGTAGCTCGCCGACAGGGCGCGGTACTCGGCCGACTCGACGAACTCCACGCCGACCGCCTGCCGCCGGGCGAACCCGCCGCTCCGGTCCTCGACCACCATCGCGTGCGCGTTGTGCTCCTCGTCGACTTCCACCCGGACGGTGCGCAAGGGCGTCGTCAGCTCGGCGGCCAGCGTCTCGAGGACCGGTCGGCTCTCGAAGAACGCCTTGTCGACGGCGCTCCTGTCGAGCAGGGCCTGGACGATGTCCGAGGCGGGGCCGCGGCGTTCGACGATGGCCCGGTAGCGCTGGAAGGCGACCAGGCGGTGCAGCAGCTCCTCGAGGCGCTCCGCGGTCAACTCGTCGGCCGGCAGCCGCAGCACCCGGGTCTCCGCCGCCCGCTTGAAGAGCCACGACTCGAGATCGCGA
Organism: Vicinamibacterales bacterium; assembly: GCA_965261285.1. Classification (GTDB taxonomy): domain Bacteria; phylum Acidobacteriota; class Vicinamibacteria; order Vicinamibacterales; family UBA8438; genus JAJEEA01. The sequence continues at coordinate 5,362,234 of OZ253457.1, forward strand.
TCGTCCTTGACGTAGGTCTCGCTGCGGCCCCGCTTGACCCGGTAGAGCGGCGGCTGGGCGATGTGGATGTGGCCGCGCTCGATCAGCTCCCGCATCTGGCGGTAGAAGAACGTCAGCAGCAGGGTGCGGATGTGCGACCCGTCGACGTCGGCGTCGGTCATGATGATGACGCGGTGGTAGCGGAGCTTGTCGGGCTGGAAGTCGTCCTTGCCGATGCCGCAGCCCAGGGCCGCGATCATCGCGCGGATCTCGTCGCTGCCGAGCATCTTGTCGAAGCGCGCCTTCTCGACGTTGAGGATCTTGCCCTTGATGGGCAGCACCGCCTGGAACTGCCGGTCGCGGCCCTGCTTGGCCGACCCCCCGGCCGACTCCCCCTCCACGATGTAGAGCTCGGCCTTCCCGGGGTCCCGCTCCTGGCAGTCGGCCAGCTTGCCCGGGAGGCTGCTGTTGTCGAGCGCGCCCTTCCGGCGCACAAGGTCCCGCGCCTTCCGGGCCGCCTCGCGGGCCCGCGCCGCGTCGATGGTCTTGTTGACGATGCGCTTGGCCACCACCGGGTTCTCTTCGAGGAACGCGCCGAGGCAGTCGTTGACGATGGCCTCGACGATGCCCTTCACCTCGGTGTTGCCCAGCTTCGTCTTCGTCTGGCCCTCGAACTGGGGATGGGGAATCTTGACGCTGATGACCGCGGTCAGCCCCTCCCGGATGTCGTCGCCGCCGATGCTCTCCTTGAGGTCCTTCGCGAGGTTCTGCCGGGTGACGTAGCTGTTCAGGGTGCGCGTCAGGGCGGCCCGGAGCCCCGACACGTGGGTGCCGCCCTCCTGCGTGTTGATGTTGTTGGCGAAGGCGTGCAGGGTGTCGGAGTACCCGTCGTTCCACTGCAGCGAGATCTCCGCGTCGATCCCGTCGCGCTCGCCCCGCATGTAGATCGGCTCGGCGTTGACCGCCACCCGGTTCTCGTTGAGGTACTGCACGAACGAGTTGATGCCGCCCTCGTAGCGGAAGTCGCGGTGCTTGCCGTCCTCGCGCTCGTCGTCGATGTTGATGCGCACCCCGGCGTTCAGGAACGCCAGCTCCCGGAGGCGGTGGGCCAGGGTGTCGAAGCTGTACTCCACCGTCTCGAACACGTCGGCGTCGGGCTTGAACCTCAACCTCGTGCCGCGTCGCCGCGTCGTCCCCGTGACCTCGAGGTCGGCATCGGGCACGCCCCGGGTGTAGCTCTGCTGATAGACCTTCCCGTCCCGGCAGATCTCCAGGGCGACCGACTCGGACAGGGCATTGACGACGGACACCCCCACCCCGTGCAGCCCGCCCGACACCTTGTAGCTCTCGTTGTCGAACTTCCCCCCCGCGTGGAGCACCGTCAGCACCACCTCCGCCGCGGGCCGGCCGCTGGCGTGGAGATCGACGGGAATCCCGCGGCCGTTGTCGACCACCGTGATCGAGTTGTCGATGTGGATCGTGACCCTGATGGTGTCGCAGAACCCGGCCAGGGCCTCGTCGATGGCGTTGTCCACCACCTCGTACACCAGGTGGTGCAGCCCCAGCGCACCGGTGGACCCGATGTACATGGCGGGGCGCTTTCGGACCGCCTCGAGGCCCTCGAGGACCTTGATCTTGTCGGCGCCGTAGTCGGCCAGGTCGGCCGACGTGATCTCCGGCGCCGCCGTCGCCACGGCTTCTCCGTCGCCGATCGGGGACGGCGCCACGCCGACTGCATGCTTGCTCCCCTCCAGTTGCGTCATCTGTCCTGGTCACCTCGGCCCGGCGGTCTCCTCGCCCTCATCTCGGAACGCGCAGGATCTCGCCAAGCGCTCCCCCCCGGGCCGCCGATCGACGCCGTTCTTCCGGCGCAGACGCCCGGCCCGCCAATCATCCGGCGCCCAACCTTCCCCGGGAGTCCGCGCGACTCCCCGGCGCGGACTCCCGGCCCGCCAATCGTCGCCGGCGGCCCCGCTTGCCGCCCAACCAACCCTCCAGGAACCCGCGCCGTTCCACGGCCCCGGACTCCTACACCCGCATCGGCATGATCACGTACGTGTATTCGCACCCCTCGGTCGCCGAGGGCGACAGCACCGCCTGGCTCACCTCGTCCTTGAAGTCGAGGACCACGCTGTCGGAGTCGACGACCCCCAGAAACTCGAGGACGTACTGGGCGTTGAAGCAGATCTCCGTCCCCGGCCCCGCGTAGTCGACGGCCAGGACCTCCGACGCTTCGCCGACGTCCGGACTGCTCGACGAGATCTCGACGCCGCCAGCGTCGATCTGGAACTTGACCGCCCGCGAGCGCTCGTTCGACAACAGGGCGACCCGCTTGAGCGTGCCCACCAGCCGATCGCGATCGAACTCGATGCGCTTGTCGTTGCCCTTCGGCAGCACCCGCTCGTGGGCCGGGAACTGCGCGTCGATGGTCCGTGAGATCAACTGCCGCGCCCCCACGTCGAAGAACAGGTGGTTCTCGCCCTGCTCGTAGGCCACCTCCTCGGCCCCGTCCTCGGCGAGGAGCCGGGCCAGCTCCGACAGCGTCTTCCTCGGCAGGATGACCCGGGACGGCTCCCCGTCGCCCCCCCCGGCGCCGTCCTCCGCCCCCTTGCTGGCGGCCGACGCGAGGGCGAGCCGATGCCCGTCCGTGGCGACCAGGCTCATCGACGACGACGACAGCAGGAACAGGGCGCCGTTCAGGAAGAACCGGGTGTCCTCGCCGGTGATCGCGAACTGCGTCCGGGCGATCATCTCGGCCAGCCGTGCCGCCGCGAGACGCGCGGTGGCGGCGCCGGGCGCATCCGGCATCGACGGGAAATCCTCGCGCGGCAGCGTCTGGATGCGCGAGTTGAACCGCTCCGCCGTCACCTTCACGGTCCCCGCCGACGGCTCGGCGATCCGAATCTCGGTGTCCGGCAGCGCGCGGACGATCTCGTAGAGCTTTCTCGCCGGCAGGGTCACCGACCCCCCCTCGACGACGGTGGCGGCGCATCGGCTGCGCAGTCCGACCTCGAGGTCGGTCGCGGCGAGACGGACCTCGGAGGCCCCGGCCTCCGCCTCGATCAGGACGTTGGCGAGAATCGGGATCGTGTTCTTCCGCTCGACGATGCCTTGGAGGAGTTGCAGCTCTTTGAGGAGTTCGGTCTGGCGGATGTTGAGTTCCATCAAGGGAGAGGCCTTCGGGGTTGTTGGCATCGACCGTCACTGAACATGGATCTCTGAATTATAACATCAGTAAGGCGTGTCGAAAACCGGGCTGTTCCTGGTGCAAGTCCTTTTCTCGTAGTCATTTACGCTGTTGATAGTCCTTCGGATTTCGTGTGGACCGCGGACTGCGCCTTCCACAGGCCGGCTTCGGGCCGGGGAAGCCGGGCGGGGCGGCCGGCCCTGTGGAAGGGTTGTTGTGGAAAAGTCCGGGTCGCTCCCTTCCCCGGGTCCGCGGGGGCACGGCCCGTCTAGTCGACCGACTTCCTGATGGACTTGACCAGGCCGTCGATGACGGAGTTGAGGCCGGGGTCCTTCGTGCGCTCCTCGTCGATCTTGTCGTACGCGTAGATGACCGTGGAGTAGTGCTTGCCGAACTTCCTGGCGATCTCCGGGTACGACGCCGGGGTGAGGGTCCGGGCCAGGTACATCGAGATCTGGCGCGGCAGCACGATGGTCTGGGTGTTGTTCCGCGACTTGAGGTCGCTCAGCTTCAGGGAGTAGTGGCCCGCGACCAGCTTCTGGATCATCTCGATGGTCACGACGGGCTTGTCGCGCTCGCCGAGGTTGGGCAGGACCTCCTGGGCCAGCGAGAGGGAGATCTTCTGGCGCCACAGCGAGGCGCGCGCGATCAGCGTGGTCAGCGAGCCCTCGAGCTCGCGGATGTTCGACTTGATCCGCTCGGCGATGTAGAGCGCCACGTCGTCGTCGATGGGGATGGCGGGGGCCAGGTGCTCGGCCTTCTTCTTGAGAATCGCGACCCGGGTCTCGAGATCGGGGGGCTGGATGTCGACCGTCAGCCCCCACTCGAATCGCGACCGGAGCCGCTCCTCGAGGAACTGCAGCTCGTGAGGCGCGCAGTCGCTGCTGATGACGATCTGCTTCTGCGCGTCGTAGAGCGAGTTGAACGTGTGGAAGAACTCGATCTGCGTGCCCTCGCGGCTCGCGAGGAACTGGATGTCGTCCACCAGCAGGATGTCCGTGCTGCGGTACCGCGCCCGGAAGTCGATGGTCCGGTCGAAGCGGATGGCGTTGATCATCTCGTTCATGAAGCGGTCGGACGAGATGTAGGTGCGGGTGGACTGCGGCGAGTGGACGTCGAGGTACTCGCCGATGGCGTGCATCAGGTGCGTCTTGCCGAGGCCGACGCCGCCGTAGATGAACAGCGGGTTGTACGACCGCGCGGGGGCCTCGGCGACGGCGCGGGCGGCCGCGTGGGCGAACTGGTTGGACGCTCCGACGACGAACTCCTCGAAGGTGTAGCGCTGCTGGTGCTGGGCCGGCGGTCGGGGGGCGGGCTCGGGCGGGTCCGGCGAGGCCGGGGCCTCCCGATCCGGGGCGGCCGGGGCGGAATCGTCGGTGATGAGCGAGATGGTCGTGCCCGGCCGGCCCAGCTCGTCGGCGGCCTCCCGGATGACGCCGGCGTAGTGGCGGGTCAGCCACTGCTTGAAGCCGTCGTTGGGCACCAGCACGGTGACGGCGTTGTCGTCGTTCTCGATGAACCTCGTGGGCTTGAACCAGGTGTGGAAGATGTACCGGCTGACCTTGTTCTCGACACGCGCCAGGATCTCGTCCCAGAGGTTGCTCGACATTGGCGCCACTCGCGTCGGGTACGCCGTGCGACCCGGTCAGCGGGGATGACCGTGTACCGTCCGTTTGGAACGTTGCGGTTGAGCGCCTCCGTGCGGACACCGGTCGCTGCCTGGAGAGGCGCGGGGAGCAAAGACGGACACCATACCACAGCCGGTCCGATGTCGGAATCCTCGATCGCCGGGGAGCGTGCCGAATCGATGAGGCGGCGTTGCGGGGGCCGGGATCGGTCCGGGGGAGGGGCTTTGCCGAGGCGGGTCCGGCGGTGTCGCGGACTGGCGGCCTCGTCGGATCGCCGTCTTCACCAGGTTGCGGCGTAGGCTTCAAGTATTGGCAAACAGGGGATTTATGGGCCTCTCCGCGACGACGTCGGTTGCCGTGCGCCGGGAGATTTCCGTGAAACGTCGATTTTCCATAACGTTTTCCACAGGTGTGGAAAACGCCTCGGGAGGAGCGCGATCGGGGCGATCACGAGTGCTGAAAACGGGGGTCGGCGTGGGGTTCCGGGCGCCTCCCGAGGGCGGGCGACGGGCAGGATTTCAACAACCTCGAACGGCCGGGGGAAGGGCGCGATTCTTGACAATGCAGAAGGGACGACCTAGTGTAAAAGGTTGCCGCAGGAACGGAGGAACCCGGTTCGATGAAGCGCACCTTTCAACCCAATCGCCGCCACCGCAAGAAGACCCACGGATTCCGTGCCCGGATGAGCACGCCGGCGGGCCGGCGGATCCTCAGTCGCCGCCGGGCGAAGGGCCGCCACCGGCTGACGGTCTCCCACTAGCCGGCCAGAGGCGAGGGGCGGCGAGTGCGCGGGGGCCGGTGACGGCTGCGACCCGGACGCTGGCGCGGGAAGAGCGGATTCGCGGGCGTCGGGACTTCCTGCGGATTCAGCGGCGCGGCACGCGAACGCGGGGACGCTACATGACGCTGATCGGCCTCCCCGGTGAGCAGGGCTGCAGCCGCCTGGGCATCGTCGCGCCCCGCCGCCTGGGGAACGCCGTGCGGCGCAATCTCATCAAGCGCCTGGTGCGCGAGCTCTTCCGCCATGAGAAGCCGGCCCCGGTGACCGACCTCGTGGTGCTGCCTTTCCGGGATTTCCCCGATGCCCCGTTCCGCTTGCTGCAGGGCGACTACCACCGGACCCTGCTCCGCCAGCTCCGTGCCCGGGTCCGGCGATGAGGGTGGCGTGAGACTCCTTTGTGCCGGATGGCGGCAGGTGGATCGCGTGTTGATCGCCCTGTCGGCGGTCCTGCTGAACGGCTACCGGGTCACGTTGGGTCCCCTGTTCGCCGGGGCGTGTCGCTTCCAGCCGTCGTGCTCGCACTACGCCGAAGCGGCGTTCCGGCGTCACGGCAGCCTTCTCGGGGCCTGGCTCACTCTCAAGCGCCTGTGCCGCTGTCATCCGTTCCACCCCGGCGGCGTGGATCCGGTGCCGCCGGCCGGCGGTGTCGCGACGCCGGCAGGGCCACCCCCGGCATCACGGCCGGACGTCTGATCTGTCATGGAACGCCGAGTCCTTCTCGCGGTCACCCTGTCGTTCCTGGTCCTGGTGCTGTACCAGCAGTGGATCGGTCCCCCGCCCGGGGTCGAGAGCGTGCCGGGCGAACCGGTCGCCGGGACCGCCGGCAGCCCCGGGATTCCGGAAGCATCCGCCGCCCGCACCGCGGCGGTCGAGACGCCGGGGGCGGCGGCGCCCCCGGCCGCGGTCGCCGATCTCCCGCCGGCGACCGGCTCGCCGCCGGTCGTCCCGGTCGTTGCGGACGACCGGCAGCGAACCGTGGTCGTGGAGAGCGACTTCGTGCTCGCGGAGTTCGACAACCGCGGCGCCGAGCTCGTGAGCTGGAAGCTGAAGCACTATGCCGACGACGACGGAGCTCCGGTCGAGCTGGCGATGCCCGGGGCGGCGGCGGGCCGGCCCAGGCCCTTCTCGTTGCTCGTGCCCGGGAATCCGGATCTGACGGCGCGCCTGGACGACGCCCTGTTCCGGCCGTCGGTCGACCGCCTGCGGCTCGGCCCGGAAGCCGGGGCGATCACTTTCGATTACGAGGACAGCTCGGGCCTGCGGGTCCGGAAGACGTTCCGTTTCCAGCCGTCGCCGGACCAGCCGTACGTCCTGGAGTTCGACGCCGCGGTCACGACGGCGGCCGGCAACCAGCCCCTGACCACGGCCTGGGGCCCGGGTCTCGGGGGAGTCCGCACCGATACCTCGTGGTTCGTGTTTCAGCAGTTGCCGGCGACGGTGTTGTACGGCCGGCCCATCGAGGACGGGCTGGCGCAGGACATCGACGTGTATCGGGCCTTGCCGGCGGATGTGCCGGAGCGGCCGAGCTACGAGGGGCAGTTCGACTTCGCCGGCATCGACAACCACTACTTCCTGTCCGTCGCCCTGCCCGGCGCGCAGGCCAGCCGCGTCGACTACCGGCCGCTCTCGGTGATCGAGCTGGAGCACGATCTCGTCGAGTACGAGATCTCCCTGGAGGCGGGCGCCGGCGGGATGCCGTTCTTCATCGGCCCGAAGGACTTCGACCTCCTCGCGGCGGTGCACCCGGACCTCGTGCGGGCCATCGACTTCGGGTTCCTGTCGGTCATCGTCGTCCCCCTCCATCGGACCCTGAAGTGGATCCACGGGTTCGTCGGCAACTACGGGTGGTCGATCATCCTCCTGACCGTGCTCATCAACATCGTGATCTTCCCGCTGCGCCACAAGAGCGTGGTCTCCATGCGCAAGATGCAGGAGCTGCAGCCGGAGATGAAGGCGATCCAGGCGCGGTACGCCGGCCTCAAGACGACGGATCCGGCGCGGCAGAAGATGAACCAGGAGGTGATGGAGCTCTATCGCCGGCACGGCGCGAACCCCGCGAGCGGGTGCCTGCCGATGCTGCTGACGATGCCGATCCTCATCGCCTTCTACCGGCTGCTGTCGATGGCGGTCGAGCTGCGGGGTGCGCCGTTCATGGGCTGGATCGACGATCTGTCGGTGCAGGACCCGTTCTACGTGACGCCGTTGATCATGGGCGCATCCATGGTCTACCAGCAGCGGCTGCAGCCGGCCGGCGCGGCCAGCCCGGAACAGCAGCGGATCATGACCCTCATGCCGGTGCTCTTCACGGTGATGTTCCTGTGGGCGCCGAGCGGGCTGGTCATCTACTGGCTGACGAGCAACGTGCTGGGCATCGGGCAGACGGTGGTGACGAACCGTATCGCGGGCCCGCCGCGGGTGAAGCAGGTGCGTCCCCCGGCCGAACGGCAGGTCAAGAAGGCCGCGGCCGAGACGCCTGCAGCCGAGACGCCCGCGACGGAGCCCCCGCGGGAGGGCGGCGGGGACCGTCAGGCAAGAGGCCGCTCGGGGTCGAAGGCGGGGCGGGCGGGCCGGGGATCGCGGCGCTCGCGCGGGAAGGGTCGGTAGGCGGGCCGGCGGTCCGCCGCGGCGGGCCGCGGGCGAACCCCGGCCCCCGCGCGGCAATCGCGGCAACGACCGGGAGGTTTGGCGTGGCAGCGGATCTGGAAGCTCGGATGTCGGCTTTCGTGGAGGCGGTGGCGGCGGCGCTGGGTCTGTCCCTCGAGGCGGAGTGCACCCCGCTGGAGGACGGGACCCGCGTCACCCTGAAAGGGGACAACGGCGAAGTGCTGTTGCGCCGCAAGGGCGAGGGCCTCGACGCGCTTCAGCACGTCGTCAACGCGGCTTTCCGCGGCGAGCACGGGAAGGGGCGTATCGTCGTCGACTGCCTGGACTATCGGAAGGGCAAGGACGAGGAGCTTCGACAAACGGCGATCCTGCTCGCCGAGAGGGCCCTCAGGACGGGCGAGACCCAGGAGATCGGGCCCCTGAACCCGTACGCCCGGCGAATCGTGCACCTGGCGGTTGCGGACAACCCGAACGTGTCCTCGGAGAGCATCGGCGACGCGTTCCTGAAGACGGTGTTGATCTCGGTCGCGGCCCGGCCGTGAACGGCCCGGCGCCCGGGCCGCCGCCGCCACCGCCGGCCCACCCCCGATGTTCGCTCCCGACGACACGATCGTCGCCGTCGCGACGCCGCCCGGCCGCGGGGGGCTCGGGATGGTGCGCATCAGCGGGTCGCAGGCCGCCGCGGTCGCCCGCGCGCTGCTGGACGGCCCGCGGTCCCTCCGGCCGCGACGCGCGACGGTGACGCGCCTCGTCGTCCGCGAGGGCGACGCGGCGACCGCCATCGATCGGGTGGTGGCGACGTCGTTCCCCGGGCCGGGGTCGTACACGGGCGAGGACGTCGTGGAGATCTGCGCCCACGGCAGTCCCGTGCTCCTGGAGCAGATCGTCGCGCTCGCCTGCCGGTCGGGGGCCCGCCTGGCGAACCCGGGGGAGTTCACCCTCCGGGCCTTTCTGCACGGCCGCGTGGACCTCGTGCAGGCGGAGGCGGTGGCCGACCTCGTCGATGCCGTCACCCCGCTTCAGGCCCGCGTGGCGTTCGACCAGCTCGAAGGCACGGTCACCGATCGCATCGCCGACCTCGACCGGCGGCTGCTCGACCTGACGGCACGGCTCGAGGCGTCGCTCGACTTCCCCGAGGAGGGCTACCACTTCATCGAGACGTCGGAGGTCGCACGCGGCATCGGCGAGCTGTGCGAACGCGTGCGGGCCATGCTGGACGGCGCCGCCGCCGGCCGGCTGATCCGGGAAGGGTGCCGGGTGGTCGTCCTCGGCCGCCCGAACGTGGGCAAGTCGAGCATCTTCAATCGGCTGCTGGGCTCGTCGCGCGCCATCGTCACCCCCGTGCCCGGCACCACCCGCGACCTCGTGACCGAGACCCTCGATCTCGAGGGCCTCGCCGTCGGCCTCGTCGATTCCGCCGGCATTCGCGCCACCGGCGATCCGGTCGAGGCCGAGGGCGTGTCGCGGGCCCGGCGGGCCCAGGGCTCGGCCGCCGCCTGTCTCGTGGTCCTCGACCGGTCGGTGCCGCTCGCCGGAGATGACCGCGACGTGCTGCAGGAGACGGCGGCGTCGCCGCGGGTGGTGGTCGTGAACAAGATCGATCGCCCGCCCGCGTGGTCGCCGATCGGCCTGCCCCTCGGCGGGGATGCGGTCGAGGTCTCGGCCCTCACCGGCGAGGGGATCGGCCGGCTGCGGGAGGAGCTGCGGCGGGTGCTGGCGGGGGAGAGCGCGACCCGGGAGACCCCGATGGTGGCGAACATCCGGCACATCGAGCTGCTCGAGCGGGCGGGCTCGGCTCTCGGGGCGGCGGCGGCGGCGGCGGAGCAGGGAGCGGCCGAGGAGTTCGTGCTCGAGGACCTGCAGCGGGCGCGCCGGGCGTTGGAGGAGCTGACCGGAAAGCGGACGCCCGACGACGTGCTCGAGCACATCTTCGAGCGTTTCTGCATCGGAAAGTAGTCGTTCGCCCCACGGGGCGGACCGACGGCGCGACCGTCGGGGCCGCGAGCCCGGCCGGTGCGCGCCCGGGAGAGCGGCTCCGACGGCCGTCGAGCGAGCCATGACAACGGATCACGACGTCATCGTCATCGGGGCCGGACACGCCGGCATCGAGGCGGCGCACGCGGCTGCCCGCCTCGGCTGCGCGGTGGGGCTCTGCACGCTCTCGCGGGAGACGGTGGGGCAGATGCCCTGCAACCCCGCCGTCGGGGGGACCGCCAAGGGCCACCTCGTGCGCGAGATCGACGCCCTCGGCGGCCTGATGGGCGAGGCCATCGACGCCACCGCGCTCCAGTTCAAGCTGCTGAACCGCAGCCGCGGCCCGGCCGTGCAGTCGCCGCGGGCGCAGGCGGACAAGCGCCGGTACGGCGCGTGGATGCGGTCGCGGCTCGAACGCGAGCCCAACATCGACTGGATCATCGGCCGGGTCGGCGCCGTCGTCGTCGAGGACGCACGCGTGGTCGGCGTCGAGCTCGAAGACGGCGTCCGCTTCCGTTGCCAGGCGGTGGTCGTGACCACGGGGACGTTCCTGAACGGGTTGATCCACGTCGGTCCGGAGCAGCGCTCTGCGGGTCGCGTCGGCGAGCCGGCGTCCCGCGTCCTGGGGGAGTCGTTGAGGCGCCTGGGCCTGGCGTGGGGGCGGCTGAAGACGGGGACGCCGCCCCGGCTGGACCGGGCCAGCATCGACTTCGGCCGCTTCGAGGAAGAGCCGGGCGACCGCCCCCCGGTGCCGTTCTCGTTCCTGAGCGGCGTCATCGACCGCCGGCAGATCTGCTGTCACATCGTCCATACGACGCCCGAGGTCCACGAGCTGGTCCGCCGGAACCGCGACCGGTCGCCGCTCTACAACGGGCGGATCACCGGCATCGGGCCCCGGTACTGTCCGTCGCTCGAGGACAAGGTGATGCGGTTTCCCGACCGCGAACGGCACCAGGTCTTCCTGGAGCCGGAAGGGCTGGACGTGCCGGAGATCTACGTCAGCGGCTGCTCGATGTGCCTGCCGCGAGACGTGCAGCAGGAGATCATCGCGGCCCTGCCGGGGCTGGAGGACGCGGTCATGCTGCGTCCGGGCTACGCGGTCGAGTACGACTTCATCCAGCCGACGGAGCTGGGGCCGACCCTGGAGGCCCGGAGGGTCGCGGGACTCTATCTCGCCGGGCAGATCAACGGCACGTCGGGATACGAGGAAGCGGCGGGGCAGGGCCTGGTGGCGGGGGTCAACGCGGCCCGGCGCGTTCGCGGTGAGAGCGGCTGGGTGCTGCGGCGCGGCGAGTCCTACATCGGGGTCATGGTCGACGACCTCACGGCCCGGGGATGTCTCGAGCCGTACCGCATGTTCACGTCGCGGGCGGAGCATCGCCTGCTGCTGCGGATCGATAACGCCGACCTGCGCCTGACCCCGCGCGGGCGAGAGATCGGCCTGGTCGGCGACGGACGATGGGACCGATTTCGCGACCGTCGCGCGAGGTTCGAGCGGAACCTCGCCGCGGTGCGGGCGGCGCGCGTCCGGGAGGGCGGCCGCACCGTTGCCGCGACGCGCATGCTCCGGCGGCCGGAGGTCAGCCTGGCCTCGCTGGCCGAGCAGGGGACGGTGGCACTCGAGTTCGGCGAGGACGCGGCGGGGGCGGAGCGCTCGAGCGTGGAGACGGCGGTGAAGTACGAAGGGTACCTGCGCAGGCAGGAGGCCACGATCGCCCGATCCGCGAAGGACGAGGGGCGGCTCATCCCGGCCGGCTTCTCCTACGCCGAGGTGCCGGGACTGTCGACGGAAGTGGCGTCGAGGCTGGGTGCGACCCGGCCGGCGACCCTCGGACAGGCCGGTCGCATTCCCGGCGTCACCCCGGCCGCCGTCGCCGTGCTCGGGGCCTACGTCAAGCGGTGGAGCGGCCGGGGGGCCGGCGCCGAGGACGCCGAAGACCCGGAGCGCCGCCTCGCCCGGCCATCGTCGCCCTCGGCTCCGTTGGGTGCCCGCCCGACCGCCCGGGAGTCGTCGCCGCCGTTCCACGGCGCGGACTCCTAGCCCGGCCATCGTCGCCGGCGGCTCCGCTCACCGCCCAACCAACCTTGCCAGGAGTCTGCACTGTTCTGCGGCGCAGACTCCCAGCCCGCCGACCGTCGGCTTCGGCTCCGCCGGGGGCCGAACCGACCCTGCAGGCGGCGGCGCGCCGTTCCATCGCTCGGCCGCCGGGCCGAGGACCGTCGGCGTCGACTCCGATTGCCGCCCTGCCAACCCCTCCTCCCTGGCGCGGACTCTTGACGCGAGCGGCGGGTGTTTGAGCGGGCCGATTCGTTCGGCCGGCCGCCGGCGTCGCACGTCAGCCGCGGCGGTGCTTCCGGACGACCACGAGGCGGCTCCGACCCGGCAGCGGATAGACGCCGTCCACCCGCCAGGGCGCGGGCACGGCGTCGACGCTCTCGCGGGTGCTCCCGAAGAGGAAGACGGCGCCGTCGGCCTTGAGCAGAGGTTCGATCCGGCCCAGCATCCGAGCCCCGGTCCGGACCGCGCGGACGCTCACGACGTCGGATTGCGCGGCGAGCTCCTCCCGGTCCGCCAGCTCCTCGAACCTGCAGGCCTCCACCGCCGTGTCCTGCAGCGCGAGCCGGCGCACGGCCTCGCGCAGGAACGCGGCCTTTCTCGTTCTCGATTCCACCAGGCGCAGGCGCACCGACGGGGCGGCGAGCTTCATCGGGACCGCCGGAGACCCCCCGCCGGACCCGATGTCGGTGACGACGGCGTCGTGCCTCGGCAGGTGTCGGGCGGCGACGAGCGGCTCGATGACGAGCCTGTCGATGCCGTCGTCGTCATCGGTCAGCGCGGTCAGGTTGATGCGCCGGTTCCAGCGCATCAGGAGGTCGACGTAGGCGGCGAGGGCTTCCTGGAGAGGGGCGCCGATCTCCAGCTTTGCCCGCTTCGCGCGACGGGCGATGCGGTCGGCCACCTGGCTCGGTTCGGTTCCGGGAGTCGTCATCGGATGCCGAGGAGTCGAGGCCGCGGAACGGTGCCGACGGCTGGAGGATGACGGATGTTCCACGTGGAACATGGCGCACCGGGAGGCCAGGCATTTCGGGGTCGCGGCATCGTTCCCGGTCGGAGTCGTACGATCTTCTGGCCCGGTCCGCCTCGCCGTCCCCAGCGGTCGGGCGTCGGCGGTCCTGCGCCGTTGGCCGCGTGGGAGCGGACGTTCCACGTGGAACACCGCGCCGTCGGTGGCCAAGTATTCGAGGGTCGCGGCATCACCGGCGTTCCTGGTCGTTGTCGCACTGTCTGTCGTGTAGATTATGAACGTCGTTCCCCGTAACCGCCTCGGACCGCCGACGGTCCCGAGAGCGCCAGCCGAAAGGAAGAGAGACTTGACCGGTGGAGACCGCCTGATTGTCGCCCTGGATGTTCCGAGCGTCGAGGCCGCGCACGCCGTCGTGGACGAGCTGTCGAACGTCCAGTCGTACAAGATCGGCTGGCGGCTGCTCATGGCGGGGTTGCGGGCCCGGGGCCTCGCCGCCCTGTGGGAGAGGATCGCCGGCGACGGCAAGCGGATCTTCGTCGACCTGAAGGTGCCGGACATCGGCAACACGGTGGCGGACGTCGTTCGCGACCTGCACGGCGATCCGAGCATTCGTTTCCTGACCCTTCACCAGAACATGCAGCCGCGGGACATCGCGATGGCCCGCGACGCGAAGGGCGGCAGCCGGTGGCCGGCGCTCCTCGTCGTCCCATACGTCTCCAGCCTCGATGCCGGCGATTTCTCCCGAATCGCCCCGGCCGAGGCGGCCCGCGGCGTCACCCTCAACGACTGGATCATCGCGAGGACCCGGGAGGCCATCGATCACGGGTGCGACGGCGTCATCGCTTCCGGCGAGACCATTCGACGGTGCCGCGAAGCGTGGCCGCGGGAGACCGGCGTGCTGATCGTCAGCCCGGGAATCCGCCCGGCGGGCGCGACGCGGGACGATCACAAGCGCTCGACCACGCCGGCCGAGGCGGTTCGCTGGGGATCGGACTATGTGGTCGTGGGACGGCCCATCCTGAACGCGGCCGACCGGACGGCGGCGGCGCAGGCCATCATCGACGAGATGGACGCGGCGCTTCCGCCGGCGTCCCCTTGAGCCGAGGTTCCCACACGGAACCCCATCGTCGTGCGGCCCGCGAGAACGACCGGGCCGTCGACGAGCCGAGGGCCCATCGGGTTGTCCCGACATCGGCATCGCGGTACCATCTAGCAGTGGTTCAGCGTGGATTGACGTTTAGGTCGATTGCCAGAACGTAGCGCCGGTTGCCGATGGGCAGGATTATCGCGATCGCCAATCAGAAGGGGGGCGTCGGCAAGACGACCACGGCCATCAATCTCGCCGCGTCTCTCGCCATGGGCGATCAGCGGGTGCTCCTGGTCGACCTCGATCCGCAGGCGAACCTCACGAGCGGCCTCGGGCTGAGGGACGAGTCCGGCGAGGGGCGCAGCCTCTACCAGGCCTTGACGTCGGGCGGGTCCGACGCGGAGGATCTCGCGCTCGACACGCAGGTCACCGGCCTCAGGATCATTCCGACCGACCATCATCTGACCGGGGCCGAGGTCGAGCTGGTGGGGATGCCGCGGCGCGAGAGCCGCCTTCGTCCCCTGCTGCGCGCGGCCGCCGAGCGCTACGACTACATCTTCATCGACACGCCCCCGTCTCTGGGCCTGCTCACGCTGAACGCCCTCGTCGCCGCCCATTCGGTGCTGATACCGCTCAATTGCGAGTACTTCGCCCTGGAGGGGCTGACCGAGCTGAGGAAGACGATGAGCCGCGTGCGGGCGGGGTTGAATCCGGAGCTCGAGCTCGAGGGGGTCCTGTTGACCATGGCGGACTCGAGGACCCGGTTGGGCCAGCAGGTGTCCGGCGACGTCCGGGCGCATTTCCGGGAGAAGGTGTATCGCACCGTCATTCCCCGCAACGTGCGGCTGGGAGAGGCGCCCAGCCACGGTCTGCCCGCGATTCTCTACGACGTGAGGTCGACGGGGTCGGCGGCGTACCTGGCCCTGGCGCGCGAGATGGCCGGGGCCCGCGCGGGGGCGGCGGGGCGGGGCGTGCCGGCGAAGCCGGAAGCCCGGTTGTGAGAGAGGCGGGGTCGCGCCGCCGGCGGGAGTTGACCGGCGACCCTCGAGACGGGAAGGCGGGCAGGAGCGATTCCGGATGGCCAAGACACGACGTGCCCTGGGGCGCGGGCTGAGCGCCCTGATTCCCGAGACGGCGCCGGCGCCGGCGCCGGCCCCCCAGGGGGCCGAGGTGGACCTCGACCGGCTCTCGCCCAATCGCGCCCAGCCCCGCACGGTCCTCGACGAGCCGAAGCTCGAGGAGCTCTCCCGATCGATCCGCGCGACCGGCGTCATCCAGCCGATCGTGGTGCGCCGCATGGACGGAGACCGCTTCGAGATCGTCGCCGGCGAGCGCCGGTGGCGGGCGGCGCAGATGGCGGGTCTGCTGCGCGTGCCCATCGTGGTCCGCGACGTGCGGGACGACAAGCTGCTCGAGATGGCCCTCGTCGAGAACCTGCAGCGCGAGGACCTCAATCCGATCGAGGAGGGAGAGGCCTACCGCCGGCTCATCGACGAGCGCGGGATGACCCAGGAGGAGGTCGCCGCGGCCATCGGCAAGGACCGCGCCACCGTCGCCAACTACGCCCGGCTGCTGCTGCTGCCGCCGGAGGTGCAGGCGGACGTGGCGTCGGGCGCGCTGGCCATGGGCCACGCGCGCGCGCTGCTGGGCCTGGCCGAAGCGGACGCGCAACGCCGCGCCGCGCGCGAGGTCGTGGCCGCCGGCCTCTCCGTGCGCGAGACCGAGGCCCTCGTCAAGAAGCTCGCGGCCCCGCCGTCGCCGCCGGGTCCGAAGACGGCGCCGGTCGACGTTCATACGCAGGCGGCGCAGGACCGCCTGCGGGTCGTCCTCGGCACGCGCGTGCGCATCCTGAGGAAGGGGCGCAAGGGCCGCATCGAGATCGACTTCGCGTCGGAGGACGAGCTGCAGCGCCTCTTCGAGCGCCTCACCGACTCGTGAACGGGCCTGCGACCGGCCCCGTGCGCCCGCCCGGCCCGGCTGCCATCTGCACCCGGCCCCCGGGCGGTGGCGCCGGCCGCCGGAGGAGGCGTCGGGCGCACGACCGGAACGGAGACGCCGCCGAGAACGAGATCGGAACCCCGGCCTGACCCGTGCCGGGACACCCATGTCACAACGTCGTGCACCCGGCGCGGCGGGACCCTTGGCCGGCTGCCCCCGGGGATGTTAGAATGGGCCGTTTGTGCGTTCAGAGCCGCGCTCTGACAGGTGTGTCCCCGGTGCCACGGGTCGCTTCCGCGAAGGTCGCGCCGGCCGGATCCGGCCGGCCATGGGTCTGGCGGATTTCCGTTTTTCGTGCAGGCCGAGCTCGCCGGCTCGGCGCGTCCGAACGGGCAGTTCGGATGAACGGTGACGCGGGCCGGCGGTTTCGCGGGCCGCGCCCCCGGTCCGGCTCGCGCTCGAGCCGGCCACCCGACCAACCATGACGAATCGCACGGCGGCGGTGCGCTACGCCCGCGCCCTCTTCGACGTCAATCTCGAGAGCGGCGACCTCCGGAAGGCCGAATCCGATCTGGATCTGTTCGCCCGGCTCGTCGACGAGCACGAGGGGCTGCGGCGCGTGCTCTTCGCGGCCGCGGTGCAGCCGCCGAAGAAGCGGGCCATCATCAACGATCTGCGGAACCGCCTGCGGGAGGTCTCGCCGACCGTCACCCGGCTGCTGACGGTGCTCGCCGACCGCGGGCGCCTGGCCCTGCTGCCGGACATCCTGCGGTTCTACCGGGCCCGCGTGTTCGAGCACCTCGGGGTCGTCGACGCGGAGGTGACGACCGCGCAGCCGCTCAGCCCGGCCCAGGACGCCGAGGTGCGGCAGCGGCTCGCCGCCGCCGGGGCGGGCGACGTGCGCATCACGACGCTCGTCGATCCGGACATTCTGGGCGGAGTGGTCACCCGGATCGGCTCGACGGTGTACGACGGCAGCGTCGCCCGGCACCTCGAGCGGATGCGGCAGACCCTCCTCGAGCGATGACGCGGGCGGCTCCATCCAGGCAACACCTTTCAATCGGGTACACGGCCACACGCCGGCGGAGACCGGAACACCCAGGACGAGAGTTTCTGCGATGACCATCAAGGCGGACGAGATAACGAAGATCATTCGCGAGCAGATCGGCGGCTACGACGTCGACGTCGACGTGGCCGAGGTCGGCACCGTGGTGTCGGTCGGCGACGGCATCGCGCAGATCGACGGCATCGAGCGGGTCATGGCGACCGAGATGCTCGAGTTCCCCCACGGGATCTTCGGCATGGCCCTCAACCTCGAGGAGCAGGGCGTCGGCGCGGTGCTGCTCGGGGAGAGCACCGAGATCAAGGAGGGCGACGTCGTCAAGCGCACCGGGCGCATCATCTCGGTGCCGGTGGGCGAGGCGATGCTCGGGCGCGTGGTCAACGCGCTCGGCCAGCCCGTGGACGGGAAGGGCCCCATCGCGACGACGGCGACCTCCCCGGTCGAGCGGATCGCCCCCGGCGTCGTCGACCGGCAGCCGGTGAAGCGGCCGCTGCAGACCGGCCTGAAGGCCATCGACACCATGGTGCCGATCGGGCGCGGGCAGCGGGAGCTGATCATCGGCGACCGGCAGACCGGCAAGACCGCGGTCGCCGTCGACACCATCCTGAACCAGCGCGGCCAGGACGTGGTCTGCATCTACAACGCCATCGGCCAGAAGCAGTCGACGATCGCCCAGGTCGTCAAGACCCTCGAGGACGCCGGCGCGATGGAGTTCACCATCGTGGTCGCGGCCGCCGCCGCCGACCCCGCGCCGCTGCTCTTCCTCAGCCCCTACGCCGCGTGCGCGATGGGCGAGCACTTCCGCGACAACGGCAAGCACGCGCTCTGCATCTACGACGACCTGTCGAAGCACGCCCAGGCCTACCGCGAGATCTCGCTGCTGCTGCGGCGCCCGCCGGGGCGCGAGGCGTACCCGGGCGACGTGTTCTACCTGCACTCGCGCCTGCTCGAGCGGGCCGCGATGATGCGCGACGAGCTCGGGGCGGGCTCGCTGACGGCGCTCCCCGTCATCGAGACCCAGGCCGGCGACCTGTCGGCGTACATCCCGACGAACGTCATCTCCATCACCGACGGGCAGATCTTCCTCGAGTCGGACCTGTTCCACCAGGGCGTGCGCCCCGCCATCAACGTCGGCAACTCGGTGTCCCGGGTCGGCGGGTCGGCCCAGGTCAAGGCGATGCGCCAGGTGGCGGGCACCCTGCGGCTCGACCTCGCGCAGTTCCGGGAGCTGGCCGCGTTCGCGCAGTTCGCCAGCGATCTCGACAAGTCGACGCAGGACCAGCTCAACCGCGGCAAGCGGCTGGTCGAGGTGCTGAAGCAGGGCCAGTACGCGCCGCTGCCGGTCGAGCGGCAGGTCCTCATCGTGTACGCCGGCACCAACGGCCATCTCGACGCGGTCGAGGAGGACGACGTGCAGCAGTACGAGACGGAGCTGTACCAGTTCGTGGAGGCGCGCGAGCCGGCCCTCTTCGCCGATCTCGCGGCGCGCGCCGTGATCGACGACGATCTCAAGGCGCGCATCGTCGCCACCCTCGAGGAGTTCACCGAGCAGTTCATCGCCGCCCGCAAGACCGCCGCGGCCTGAGCTCCGTCGAGCGCCCCGGCCCCCAGCAGAGAGCAGCCAGCCAGTGCCTTCCCTTCTCGACCTTCGCAGACGGATTCGCGCGGTCAAGTCGACCCAGCAGATTACCAAGGCCATGAAGGCGATTGCCGCCTCGCGGCTCCGCCGGGCCCAGGACCGCATCCTCGGCGCCCGGCCCTTCGCGATCCAGATGCAGCGCGTGCTCGGCGGCCTCGCCGCCCAGGTCGACGCCGGGGCGCACCCGCTGCTGGCCCGGCGCCCGGCCGACGCCCCGCCCCGCCCCACGCTGCTCGTGGTGGTGACCGCCGACAAGGGGCTGTGCGGGGGGTTCAACACCAACATCATCAAGGAAGCCGGCGGCGTGGTCGCCGCGGGCCCCGGGTCCGGCGTCTCGCTGGGGCTGGTGGGCCGCAAGGGCCGCGACTTCTTCGAGAAGCGCGGCTTCGACGTCCGCTTCGAGCTCGTCAACATCTTCTCGCAGCTCGAGTACGGACACGCGCAGGCGATCGCCCGCGAGGTCGTCGCGGCCTACACCGGGAGCGAGGTGGACAGCGTCAAGCTCGTCTACAACGAGTTCAAGAGCGTGCTGCAGCAGCGGGTGGTGGTGGACCAGGTGCTGCCGATCCAGCGGCTCGATCCCGAGGACGACGAGGGCGCGGGCGAGCGGCTGCCGGACTACCTCTACGAGCCGGCGCCGGCCGCCATCTTCGACACGCTGATTCCCCGGCACGTCGAGATCCAGTTCTGGCGGGCGCTGCTCGAGTCGGCGGCGGCCGAGCACGCGGCCCGCCTGACCGCGATGGACGCGGCCAGCAACAACGCGACGGAGATGATCGAGGACCTGACGCTCTACATGAACAAGGTGCGCCAGGCCACGATCACGAGGGAGATCATCGAGGTGGTGTCCGGCGCCGAGGCGCTCTAGCGGTCTGCGCCGCAGACGGGGCGGACTCCTGGAGGCGCCAGGCGGAGGCCGCAGCGCGACCTTGCGGTCGCGTTCGGCGGCGATTGGCGGGCCAGGCGCCCCGGGTCGGAACTCGCGGCACGGCGGCACCATCGGTTCGTGCGGATCGAGGGCCCGGGAACGGACGGGCAGGACGTCGGAGGGACGGTTTCGAGACATGGCGAACGAGACAGCGGCGGAACGGAGCACCGGCAAGGTCGTGCAGATCATCGGACCGGTCATCGACGTCGAGTTTCCGGGCCGGCTGCCCGCGATCTACAACGCACTGCAGGTCAAGTCGAGCGCGAGCGGGGTGGACATCGACGTCATCGCCGAGGTCGCCCAGCATCTCGGGGAGAACCGGGTGCGGGCGGTGGCGATGAAGCCGACCGACGGCATGCAGCGCGGCATGGAGGCGATCGACCTCGGCCAGCCCATCTCGGTGCCGGTGGGGCCCGAGGCCCTGGGCCGGGTGCTCAACGTGCTCGGCGAGCCGGTCGACTTCCCCGACCGCCCGGTGCAGACGAAGGAGCGCTGGCCGATTCACCGGCCGGCGCCGAAGCTGACCGACCAGTCGACCGAGCTGCAGATGTTCGAGACCGGCATCAAGGTCATCGACCTCCTCGAGCCGTACCTGCGCGGCGGCAAGATCGGCCTGTTCGGCGGCGCCGGGGTCGGCAAGACCGTCATCATCATGGAGCTCATCAACAACATCGCCCTCAAGCACGGCGGGGTGTCGGTGTTCGGCGGGGTGGGCGAGCGCACCCGCGAGGGCAACGACCTCTGGCTCGAGATGCAGGAGAGCGGGGTCGTCAACGTCGAGGAGCGCGAGAAGTCGCGGGCGGCCCTGATCTACGGGCAGATGACCGAGCCGCCGGGCGCACGCCAGCGGGTCGGGCTGTCGGCGCTGACGGTCGCCGAGTACTTCCGCGACGCCGAGGGCAAGGACGTTCTGCTCTTCATCGACAACATCTTCCGGTTCACGCAGGCGGGGTCCGAGGTGTCGGCCCTCCTCGGCCGGATGCCCTCCGCCGTCGGCTACCAGCCGACCCTGGCGACCGAGATGGGGGCGCTGCAGGAGCGCATCACGTCGACCACCCAGGGGTCGATCACCTCGGTGCAGGCCATCTACGTGCCCGCCGACGACTACACCGACCCGGCCCCGGCCACCACGTTCGCCCACCTCGACGCGACCACCAACCTGTCGCGGGCCATCGTCGAGAAGGGCATCTACCCGGCCGTCGACCCCCTGGCGTCGACGTCGCGCATCCTCGACCCCAACATCATCGGCGACGAGCACTACAACGTGGCCCGCGACGTCAAGCAGGTGCTGCAGCGCTACAAGGACCTGCAGGACATCATCGCCATCCTCGGCATCGACGAGCTGAGCGAGGAGGACAAGCTGGCGGTGGCGCGGGCGCGGCGCATCGAGCGGTTCCTCTCGCAGCCGTTCTTCGTCGCCTCGCAGTTCACGGGCCTCGAGGGCAAGTACGTGCCCATCGCCGACACCATCCGCGGGTTCAAGGAGATCGTCGAGGGCAAGCACGACGAGCTGCCGGAGCAGGCGTTCCTGCTCGTCGGCAGCATCGAGGAGGCGGTGGAGAAGGCCGAGCGGATGAAGAGCGAGGCGGCATAGTGGCCATACCCGATCACCTGACGCTGGAGATCGTCACCCCCGAACGATCGATCGCCCACGGGAAGGTCGACGAGGTGGTGGTGCCGGGCGCCGAGGGGTCCTTCGGCGTCCTTCCCGGCCACACGCCCCTGCTGAGCACCCTGACGGTCGGCGAGATCGAGTACCGCCGGGGCGACGAGAGGTCGTACGTCGCGGTGTCGTTCGGGTTCGCCGAGGTCCTTCCCGACCGCGTCACCATCCTCGCCCAGATCGCCGAGGCGAGCGACGAGATCGACGTGACGCGGGCCGAGGCCGCCGTGACGCGGGCGCGGGAGCGGCTCGACCGCCCGGTGGCGGAGATGGACTACGAGCGGGCCCGGCTCTCCCTCCTGAAGTCGCTGGTCCGGCTTCAGGTGGCCACGAGAAGAGGGCGCCACTAGGCGGTTCTTCTCGGCGACGGCCGGACGGGAAGCGCCGCCTGCGGGCGGGGCTTCCCACCGCGGATCGGTTCGCGGCGGTGGTACGGGCGATTCGCCGCGAGAATGTACAGGACCCCATGCCCGTCTTCTCTGGTTCCGCCACCGACAAGGGCCTTCGCCGATCGACGAACGAGGACAATCTGCTGGTCCGGGGCGACCTCGGGCTCTTCGTCGTCGCCGACGGCATGGGCGGGCACGCCGCCGGCGAGGTCGCCTCGCAGGTGGCGGTCGAGGGCATCGCGGCGTTCGTCGAGGCCACCGTCACCGTCTCGCCGGATCAGACCTGGCCGGTGCCCTTCGACGCCCGGGAGAGCGTCAACGCGAACCGCCTGCGGGCGGGGTTCTCGATGGCGAACGGCCGGCTCGCGGCGCAGATCGCGTCGTCGCGCGAGCTCCGCGGCATGGCGACCACGGCCGTCGCGGTGCTCGTCGACGAAGCCGCCGTCACCCTCGCCCACGTCGGCGACAGCCGCGCCTACCGGCTGCGGCAGGGGGCGATCTCCCGGCTCACCCGGGACCATTCCTGGGTCGAGGAGCAGATTCAGGCGGGCACGCTGACCGAGGCGGCGGCGCGCCGCCACCCCTGGCGGAACGTGGTGACGCGGGCGTTGTCGGGGGCGGCCGATCTCGACGTCGAGATCCAGGAGCTGGGCCTGGAGCCGGGCGACCGCATCCTGTTGTGCACGGACGGCGTCTTCTCGGTGCTCAGCGACGAGCGGATCGGCGGGATCCTGGGGGCCGGCGCCGGCCTCGACGAGGTGTGCGACGCCCTCATCGAGGAGACCAACGAGGGAGGAGGACCCGACAACGCGACCGCCGTCGTGATCGAGTTCGATGCTGGCTAACCTCCTCCGGCTGTTCCGCTATCGAGGTCTCGTCCATATCCTGGTGGCCCGGGAGCTCAAGGCCCGCTACCGAGGGTCGGTGCTCGGGTTCTTCTGGTCCTTCGTCAATCCCCTCCTGCTCCTGCTCGTCTACTCGTTCGTCTTCACCAGCATCATCCCTCGCGGCGACCTCGCCGGCCTCGAGCCCTACGCCGTCTTCCTGTTCTGCGGCCTCCTGCCCTGGACCTGGTTCTCCTCGTCGCTCAACGAGAGCGCCAACATCCTCATCGTCAACGGCAACCTGATCAAGAAGGTCGTGTTCCCGGTGGAGATCCTGCCGGTGGTGGCGGTGGCCTCGAACCTGTGCCATTTCGTGCTCGGGCTGCCGATTCTCTTCGGCTTCCTCGTCTGGTACGACGTTCCGTTGCGGCCCGCCGACCTCGTCTGGTTTCCCGCGGTGGTGGCGGTCCAGCTCTGCCTGACCCTCGGGCTGGCGATGATCCTGGCCGCGTTGACGGTGCACTTCCGCGACGTCAGGGACCTGCTGGCGAACGGACTGACCCTCTGGTTCTTCTCGACCCCCATCCTCTACGAGATGTCGACGGTGCCGGAGGGCATCATCAGGGCGGTCATGAACCTGAACCCGTTCGCGCACCTCGCCATCTCGTACCAGCAGATCCTCTTCCACGAGGACCCGTTCGATCACTGGCGGTGGCTGGCCGCGGTGGCCGCCGGCAGCGGGGGGCTGTTCCTCCTCGGCTACTGGTTCTTCGATCGGCTGCGCGACTCGTTCGCCGAGGAGGTGTAGGGCTTTGTCCGCGATCGCCCTCGAACGCGTCTCGAAGGTCTACCGGCGGTACGGCTACCAGCGGCGGTTCGCGACCCTGAAGAGCGCGCTGCTGACGGGCAGCCTCGTCCGGCACCTGCGCCCCGACGAGTCGTTCCGGGCCCTCGACGACGTGTCGCTGACGGTGGCGCCGGGCGCGACCTGCGGCATCATCGGGCGCAACGGCTCCGGCAAGAGCACCCTGCTCAAGCTGGTCGCGGGCATCACCCGGCCCACCGGCGGCCAGGTGCGGGTGGCCGGGCGGGTGTCGGCCCTGATCGAGCTGGGGGCGGGCTTTCATCCCGAGATCAGCGGCCGCGAGAACGTGTTCATCAACGGCGTCATGCTGGGTCTCTCCCGGCGGGAGATCGGCCGGCGGTTCGACGAGATCGTCGAGTTCGCCGAGCTCGAGGACTTCATCGACGCCCCGGTCAAGACCTACTCGTCGGGCATGTACATGCGGCTCGGGTTCGCGGTGGCGGTGCACGTCGACCCCGAGGTCCTGCTCGTGGACGAGGTGCTGGCGGTGGGTGACGAGGGCTTCAGCCTGAAGTGCCTCGACAAGTTCGCGGAGTTCAAGCGCCGCGGCAAGACCATCCTCCTCGTCACCCACGCGCTGCCGATGGTCGAGCGCTTCTGCGACGAGGCGGTGTGGCTCGACGGGGGGCGGAAGCGCCTGACCGGCGACCCGAGACGCGTCGTTCAGATGTACCTCGCCGACGTCGAGCAGGCCGAGGACGTGCATCTCGCGGCCGAGGACGCGAAGGCGCAGCAGGGCTCCGCGGCTTCCGGCGCCGCGCCGGCGGACGCGGGGACGACGTCGGCCGGGGAGCCGGCCGCGGGAATGACGCCGGCCGGGAAACCGGCGGACGCGGGAATCGCGCCGGCCGCGGCGGCGCCGGCCGCCACGGAAGCACCGGTCGCCGCCGAAGCGCCGCCGGCGTCGGAACCGGTGCCGGCCGCGGAGTCGTCCCCGGCCGGGGAATCTCCGAGCGCGGCGGAGGCGGCGGAGGCGCCGCCGGCGTCGGAGCCGGCGCCGCCCGCCGCGGCGACGCCGCCGGCCGAGGATGCGCCGGCGGTTGGAGGAACGTCCGCGTCGGCGGCGGAAGCGTCACCAGCGTCGTCGTCGGCGTCACCAGCGTCGGCAGAGTCGGCGGAGGAAGCCTCGCCGGACTCGACGGCCCCCGATGCCGCCGGCGAGCAGCCGCCGGCCGACATGTTCAAGGCGAGGGAGGGCCGGTGGGGCTCCGGCACGGTGCGGATCGAGCGGGTGACCCTCGAGGGGCGGCAGGGCGCCGCGCACGTGTTCCAGAGCGGCGAGCCGATGACCGTCCGCATGCGGATCGTGGCCGAGCAGCCCGTCGCCGACTTCGCCTTCGGCGTCAGCATCTTCAGCAGCGAGGGGGTGTGCTGCTACGGCACCAACACCCATCTCGAGGAGCTGGAGCCCGCCCGGCTCGACGGCGACGGCGAGGTGGCGTTCGTCGTCGACCGTCTCGATCTGGTGGCGGGCACCTACAAGCTGGACGTCGCCGTGCACAAGCGCGACGGCTTCTCGTACGACTATCATCGTCTGCTCTACACCTTCCGGGTGAAGTCGGGCACCAGGGACGTCGGCATCTACCGCCCTCGGCACGCCTGGCGGTTCAGCGGGAACATCCGGTTCGACCGCCCGAGGTGAAAGCCCCGCGTTGCACCGCGCCCGCGGGCGCCGCGGATCGCCGAGGCCCGCTTGACCAGGCGCGACGAGGGAGAGGATTTGGGCATGCTCGACCGCGGAGCAACGCATCGCCGCCCGCGTGCGGCGGGGACTTCGGCCCGTCGAGCCGCTCCAGCCATGAAACGGACCACTCGCCGGTGACCGGCACATCGCTCGCGCTCCAGGCGGCGTTCAGGTCGGCGGCCGCCCGCGCCGGGCTCGGGGGCCCCGCGCGGCCGCTGGCCGGCCTGTCGGCGTCCGCCAAGGGGTTCGCGGCGGCCGCGGCCGCGACCGAGGCGCCGGTGGTGGTCATCGTCCCCGGCGCCGGCGACGTCGAGCAACTCGTGGCCGACACCAGCTTCTTCCTCGGCAGCCTGACCGCCGTCTCGGCCCACGAGGTGCGGCACCAGGTCCTGCCGTTCCCGTCCCACGAGGTCGATCCGTACCGCGGGCTCCCTCCCCACTTCGACGTCGCGGCCGCGCGGGGGCGGGCCCTCCACGGGCTCGCGGCCGGCACCGTCCGCGTGGTGGTGGCGGCGGCGGCGGCGCTCCTGCCCCGCGTGAGCCCCCCGGACCGCCTGCTCGCGGCCGGATCCCGGCTCTTCGCGGGCGCGTTCCTCGAGCCGCCCGACCTCGGCGACCTGCTCGCCGACGCCGGGTTCGTCCCCGAGGACCCGGTGGACGGGCACGGCCAGTTCTGCGTGCGAGGCGGCGTCGTCGACTTCTTCCCGGCCGGGGACGAGCACCCGATCCGGGCGGAGTTCGCGGGCGACAGCCTGGAGTCGCTGCGGCGCTTCGACCCCGCCACGCAGCGCTCGACGGAGACGCTCGACCAGGCCGAGGTCTTCCCCCTGCGCGAGCTCTTCGAGCCGGCGCCGGGGCAGGGCCCCCCGGACGGCGAGCCCGACCGCTCCGCCTGGCTCCGCGACTACCTGCGGCGCGTGCCCGGCGTCCGCGTCTTCCTGTCCGAGGGCGAGGCCTCGCGGGCGGCCATCGAGTCGCGCACCGAGCAGGCCGCCGCGGGCTTCGCGAACGCGCAGGCCCAGGGCGACCCCGCGCTCCCGCCGGAGGAGCTGCTCGTCGAGTGGCCGGTCCTCGACGCCTGGCTCGCGTCGCTCCCGCGGCTGGAGCAACTGTGGGAGGACCAGGACACCGCGTCGGCGGCCCGCCACGTCGCCTGCCAGCCGGTGGTCGAGATGCACGGGCGGATCGGCGACTGGGCGGCCGAGATCGCCCGGTGCCGCGAGCGGGGCGACACGACGCTGCTCGTCGCCGGCACCCCGGGCCGGGCCGAGCGGGTCATCGAGCTGCTCGCCGACTACGACCTCACCGCCCTCTCGATCGACCACGCCGAGGAGACCGGCGGCGCCGCCCTGCTGGTGGCGACGGGCCAGCTCACGCGCGGGTTCCGGCTGCCCGACGCGGGCCTGCAGATATTCGCCGAGCCGGACGTCTTCGACGAGGAGCGCCGGGTCCGGGAGCGCCGGCCCGCGGGCCCCGCCCGATCGTTCCTCTCCGACTTCCGCGACCTCAAGGCGGGCGACCGGGTCGTCCACGTCGAGCACGGCGTCGGGGTGTTCGTCGGGCTGAAGCAGATTCCCGTCGGGCTCGAGCAGCACGAGTTCATGGAGCTGCGCTACGCGGGCGAGGACAAGCTGTTCGTGCCCGTGCAGCAGATCGACCTGCTGCAGAAGTACTCGGGGGCCGCGAAGGCCCTCGACCGGCTCGGCGGCACGTCGTGGGCCAAGACCAAGACCCGCGTCCGCCGCGCCATGCGCGACATGGCCGAGGAGCTGCTGAAGCTCTACGCGGCCCGCAAGGCGATGGCCGGGCACGCGTTCAGCCCGGACGCCCACTGGCACCGCGAGTTCGACGACGCCTTCGAGTACGAGCTCACCGCGGATCAGCAGGCCGCCATCGAGGACATCCGCCGGGACATGGAGTCGTCGGTGTCGATGGACCGGCTGCTCTGCGGCGACGTCGGCTACGGCAAGACCGAGGTGGCGATGCGGGCCGCGTTCAAGGCGGTGATGGACGGCAAGCAGGTGGGCTTTCTCGCCCCCACCACGGTCCTCGCGTTCCAGCACCACAAGACCCTGAGCGACCGCTTCGCGGCGTTCCCCGTCCGCATCGACCTCGTCAGCCGGTTCCGCACCCGGGCCGAGCAGAAGCAGACGCTGACCGACCTCGAGGCGGGCCGGGTGGACATCATCGTCGGCACCCACCGCCTGCTCTCGAAGGACGTGCGGTTCAGCGACCTCGGGCTCCTCATCGTCGACGAGGAGCAGCGGTTCGGCGTGGCCCACAAGGAGCGCATCAAGCAGATGCGCCGCCGGGTCGACGTGCTCACGATGACCGCGACCCCGATACCCCGCACCCTGAACATGTCGCTCGCGGGCATCCGCGACATGTCGGTCATCGAGACGCCGCCGAAGGACCGCCAGTCCATCCAGACCAACGTGGTGCGCTTCGACCAGCAGGTGATCGTCCGCGCCATCCGCACCGAGCTCGAGCGGGGGGGGCAGGTCTACTTCCTGCACAGCCGCGTGACGTCCATCTACGCCATGGGCGAGCTGCTGACCCGCCTCCTCCCCGAGGCGCGCATCGCGGTCGGCCACGGGCAGATGGAGGAGGGCGCGCTCGAGCGGTGCATGGTCGACTTCGTGCAGCACAAGTACGATGTGCTCCTGGCCACCACCATCATCGAGAACGGCCTCGACATCCCCAACGCGAACACCATCATCGTGAACCACGCCGAGCGGTTCGGCCTCGCCCAGCTCTACCAGTTGCGGGGTCGGGTCGGGCGCTCCGACCGCCGGGCCTACGCCTACCTGCTGGTGCCGCCGGAGGGGTCGCTGTCGCCGGTGGCGCGCCGGCGGCTGGCCGCCATCCGCGAGTTCAGCGACCTCGGCAGCGGGTTCCGGGTCGCCGCCCTCGATCTCGAGATCCGCGGCGCCGGCAACCTCCTCGGCGGCGAGCAGAGCGGCCACATCGAGTCGGTGGGGTTCGACATGTACGTCAAGCTGCTCGATCAGACCGTCCGCGAGCTGAAGGGCGAGGAGGTCGAGGAGGCCGTCCGGGCCGCCGTCAACCTCGACGTCGACCTGAAGATCGACGCCGACTACATCCCCGAGACCAACCAGCGCCTGACGGTATACCGCCGGGTCGCCTCGGCCCGCAGCGAGACCGAGCTGTCGACGCTCGCCGACGAGCTGCGCGACCGTTACGGGCCGGCGCCGCCCTCCATCTCGATGCTCGTCGAGTACGGCCGCGTCCGCCTCGCCGCCGACGAGCTCGGCATCGAGTCGCTCGATCGGAACGGCTCGCTCCTCGTCGTGAAATTCAGGACCACGACGACGGTGGACCCGGTGCGGCTCATGCGGTTCGTCGAGCGGCGACGGGACCTGGACCTGAAGCCGCCGGCCATGCTCACCGCCGACCTCCGCGCCGCCGGCGCCGCCCGGGGGCCCCGCGAGTCGCCGTCGTGGTGGACGGCCCGCGCCCTCAGCGGCGAGGTCGAGGCGGGCTTCTCGAGGGCCGAGCTCCAGCGGGCCCGGGGCGACCGCGAGGGCCCGGCCTCGCTCCTGACCCGCGTCGGTGGCCTGCTGTTGGAGTTGCGCGGGCTGCAGGCGGTAGAATCGTGAAGAAGAAGGTGACCACCATGCCAAGAAGCCTCTGTCGAGCCGCGATTCCGCTCCTGGTTCTCGGCGTCGTCCTCTCGGGCGCCGCCGCCGCCGCCGCGCAGGCCCTGACGTCGGGCATACCGGGCGCGGTGGTGTTCCAGCGGATTCTCGTGAAGATCAACGGCGACCTCATCACCCAGACCGACCTGGAGGAGGCGCAGATCAACGCCCTGCGCACCCGCCCGATGCCGCCCCAGACCGACGCCGATCTGCAGATGGCGCTACGGGAGATTACCCCCGACGTGCTCGTGAACGCCGTCGACCAGAAACTGCTCGTCCAACGCGGGCGCGAGATGGGGTACTCGCTGGGCGACGAGCAGTTCGAGGAGCTCCTCGACGGCATCAAGGTGGACAACAACATGACGGACGAGGAGCTCGTCGCCGCCCTGTGGGAGGAGCAGGGCATGAACCTGGCCGAGTTGCGTGTCGTCATGGAGGAGCAGATGATCGTCGGGCAGGTGCAGCAGGACCAGGTGCTGCGGCGGGTCTCGATGACCGACGTCGAGGCCCGGGAGTACTACGAGTCGAACCTGGACCAATACACCCAGCCCGCCACCGTCATGCTGAGGGAGATCCTGGTCACGGTGTCGGCCGAGGGCGGGACGTTCAACGTCGCGCGCGACAACCTGGCGCGGAGCCGGGCCGAGTCGGCCCTGGCGAGGGTGCGCGGCGGCGAGCCGTTCGAGGCGGTCGTCGGCGAGCTGTCCGACGGGGTGTCGCGGGCGAACGGCGGCCTGATCGGCCCCATCGCCCTCGGCGACCTCGCCGCGGAGGTCCGCGCCCGCATCGAGGCGCTCGAGGTCGGCGAGGTCGGCGAGGTCGCCCGCACGCCGGCCGGCTACCAGATTCTGAAGCTGGAGTCGTCGAACGCCGCCGCCCCGACGCCGTTCGAGGACGTGCGCGAGCAGATCGTCAACAGCGTGTTCAACGAACGCCGCCTCGAGGCCCTCGACCGCTACCTGACCACGCTTCGCAACGAGGCGATCATCGAGTGGAAGGACGACGGGCTGCAGGCGATCTACGACGAGCGCCTGACCCGCCCGCGGACCCCGCCTCCCGGGTTCTGAGGCGACCCCCCGACCGTCCGAGGCTCCGGGCCGCGCGATTCGGTCGCGGTCCGGAGGAAACGACATGTCCCACCCCGCGCCGGACGCGGAGCCGCGTCCACCCGTCAGCATCGGCCCCGTCGCCCTCGACTCGCCGTTCGCCCTCGCCCCGATGGCGGGGATGACCGACACCGCGTTCCGCCGCCTCGTCAAGCGGGGCGGGGGCTGCGGGCTGGTGGTGACCGAGATGGTCAGCTCCGAGGGTCTGGTGCGCGGCATCGACCGGACCCTCGAGTACGCCGAGTACACGGAAGAGGAGCGGCCGGTCTCGATCCAGATCTTCGGCGGGGACCCGGCCAAGATGGCGGCGGCGGCGCAGATCGTCGAGGGCATGGGCGCCGACATCGTGGACGTGAACATGGGCTGCCCGGTGCCCAAGATCGCCAAGCACCATGCCGGCTGCAGCCTCATGCGGACGCCGGAGCACGCGGCCGAGGTCGTCGGAGCGATGACGCGGTCGGTGTCCATTCCCGTCACCGTCAAGATGCGGGCCGGCTGGGACGGCGAGCACGTCAACGCCCCCGACCTCGCGAAGCGGGTCGAGCAGGTCGGCGCGGCCGCGGTGGCCGTGCACGGCCGGACCGCGGCGCAGTCCTACACCGGGCGCTCGGACTGGTCGCTGATCGACGAGGTGGCCCGCCGGGTGTCGATTCCCGTGTTCGGCAGCGGCGACTGCGTGACGCCCGACGACCTCGTGGGGCGGATGCGCGAGACAGCGGTGGCGGGGGTGCTGGTGGGCCGCGGCGCGCTCCGCAACCCGTGGATCTTCGACCAGGCGCGGGCCGCGTGGGGCGGCGGCGACCCGCCGCCGGTGTCGCTGCGGCGGCGCGGCCGGTTCCTCCTCGCCTACATCGACCTGCTGCTGAGCGAGGCGACCGAGATCGAGCGCGAGGGCTTCCGGCACACCGCCGGCCTCGACCGGCGCGTCGGCCCCCGGCGGCGGAACCCCGCGAGCCGCGAACGGTGGATCGTCAACAAGCTGCGTGCCCTCGGTTCCTGGTACACGAAGGGCATCGACCGCGGCTCGCACCTGCGCACGGCGATCAACTCCGCCCCCTCGCTCGACGCGCTGCGCGCGGTCATCCGCGACTTCTTCGAGCTCGACGACCCGCCGCCGGCGCCGGGCTCGCCGCGCGCCCCGGCCGCCGGGCCGCCCGCCGCCATGCGGGCGCCGACCGGGGCGTAGGCGCGGCGCGAGGACGACCGACCCGATGCCCAGACTGATCGAGAGCCCCACCGTCGTGGAGGCGGCCGGCAACCTGCCCAAGCGCATCGAGGAGTACGCCGGCCGCGTGAACACCGGCCACGAGGATCTCAGCATCGCCCGGATGGTGTCGCCCCAAGGGTGGGTCGAGCCGGGGCAGCGGCCAGAGTTCCGCGAGCTCACGTTGGTGCTGCGCGGCCTGCTGCGGGTCGAGCACGAGGCGGGGGCCGTCGACGTGCGGGCCGGGCAGGCGATCGTCGCCGAGCCCGGGGAGTGGATCCGCTACTCGAGCCCCGAGCCGGGCGGCGCGGAGTACATCGCCGTCTGCATGCCCGCCTTCACCCCCGATACCGTGCATCGCGATCCGGACTGAGCGCCGGCCGGAACGACGGATCGGCTCCCGCCGGTGCGGAGGCTCCGGGTCGAGTTGGCGTATGATGCACAGGCAGCCTTTCTGGACGCGATCGCTTGCCTTGGACCTGTTTTCGGAGGTCGGTCATGACGACGCTGCGCAAAGACTACGACACGGGCGCCGCGGCGCCGGAGTGCTGGTGCATGGCGATGTTCCGGCCCCTCGTGAGGCGCCGTCCCCTCGTCTGGCTGGTCGCCGCCGCCCTGGCCGCGGCCCTCGGCGCCGTCGCGGCCCTCGCCGCCGAGCCGGGCCCTGACGCGTGGGTCGACGACCTGACGCCCATCACCGCCGCCGACTGGAGCTACGACCGGGCCGCCCACCTCGTCGAGCGCGCGGGGTTCGGGGCGACGCCGGCCGAGATCGAGCGGCTGGCCGCGATGACCCCCGAGGCCGCCGTCGACGCCCTCGTCGAGTTCGCCGCCGTCGTCGACACCGCCGCCGCCTTCGAGCCCTCGCCGATCTGGGACCCGGGGATGGACCCGTTCCCGAAGAGCCGGGCCGAGGCGGTGCGCATCGCCCGCGAGACGGGGACGTCGATGGGCGTCGCGATGCTGCCCGAGGGCGAGTCGCGCCGGCTGCAGCCCGTCGTCAACACGTTCTTCTACGGCCTGCGCGCCAACGCGGTGGAGACCCAGCGGCTCGCGACATGGTGGGGCGGGCGCATGCTGACGACCCGCCGCCCCCTCGAGGAGAAGCTCACCCTGTTCTGGCACGGGCACTTCGCCACCGGCGCCGGCAAGGTGCGGGACGCCCGCATGATGCACCGCCAGAACGAGATGCTGCGCGCCAACGCCGCCGGGAACTTCCGCGACCTGCTCGTCGGCATCCTCACCGACCCCGCGATGCTCGTCTATCTCGACAACGGCGAGAACCGCAAGGACCATCCCAACGAGAACTTCGGGCGCGAGCTGCTCGAGCTGTTCACGATGGGCGTGGGCAACTACACCGAGCGGGACATCCGCGAGGCCTCACGCGCGTTCACGGGGTGGACGAACGACGGCGTGGAGTTCCGGTTCGACGCCGACAACCACGACTTCGGCGAGAAGACCTTCCTCGGGCGGACCGGCGCCTTCGACGGCGAGGACATCATCGACATCATCCTCGAGACCCCGGTGACGGCGGAGTTCATCGCCGGCAAGCTCTACCGGTTCCTGGTCCGCGAGGAGCTCGACCCGGCTACCCGCGCCGCCCTCGGCGACACGTTCCGCGAGGCCGGCTACGAGCTGCGCCCCCTGCTCCGGCGGATCTTCCAGTCGAGGGACTTCCACAGCCCGGCCTCGGTGGCGACGCAGATCAAGAGCCCCGTGCAGCTCGTGGTCTCCACCTACCGGAAGCTCGGCCTGACCCGGCTGCCCACCATCCCCGACTTCAACCGGCTGACGGCGGGCCTGGGGCAGACGCTGTTCAACCCCCCCAACGTGGCGGGGTGGGCCGGCGGCCGGACCTGGATCACGCCGGCCCTGCTCCTCGAGCGGGGCAACCTGTTCCGCGGCGTCCTGTTCCCCGACCGCGACGGGTTCTGGGCGCCCGACCGGAACGTCCCCGGCATCTACGCGCGGGTCGGCCGGCGGATCGAGCAGGGCATGAACATCACCGCCGCCACCCAGGAGGGCGGAGACGCCGAGTCGAGCCGGCTCGTCGATCGCGACGAGGAGTACAACACCCGGTACGGCGGCTACATGGGCTACGTCATGGCCTTCGACCGGCTGATCCCGATTCCGCGGGAGACCGCCGGCCTCGACCTGTACGCCATGGTGACGGCGGCCGAGGCCACCACGGCCGGGGCCGTCGTCGACCACTTCGTGCGGCGGTTCCTCCGCGTTCCCGTCCAGGACGCCGCGCGAGCGGTGCTCGTCGAGCGGCTGCGGGAGGACCTGGGAGGCGACCGCCTGCCGCCGCCGGGGCCGCGGGTGGAAGGGGCGTTGCGCTCGCTGCTCTATCTCGTGCTGAGCGCGCCGGAGTACCAGCTCGCGTAGAACGGGGACGGCGGAAAGTCGATCGGCGCAGACAGTTCGATGCAGCGGCGCAGACACTTCGGTGCAGGAGTGGAGAGAGGAACGATGACTATCCGCCATCTCAACGGCTGTGGGTGCTCGCGGCGCGACTTCCTGCGGAAGGGGCTGTACGGCATCGGGCTCACGGCGGGGCTGCCGGTGCTGCTCGACCGGACGTCGGCGGCGCTGACCGCGCAGGCCCTCGAGGGCACGAGCGCCGAGAGCCGCCCCGAGCGCATCCTCGTCGTCGTCGAGCTGTCGGGCGGCAACGACGGCCTGAACACCGTCGTCCCCGTCGGCGACGACGAGTACTACCGCGTGCGGCCGAACCTCGGCGTCCGGCCCGGCGACGTCATCCCCATCGCCGACGGCTACGGGCTGCACCCCTCGATGACCGGCTTCGAGCGCCTGTACAAGGAGGGCATGCTCGGCGTCGTGCACGGGTGCGGGTACGACAACCCCAGCCTGTCGCACTTCTCGTCGATGGGGTTCTGGCACACCGGGGTGCCCAACGGCGGCGAGCCCCTCGGGTGGCTGGGCCGCCTCGCCGACGGCGTCTACGACCACGACGCCCGGGGCAACAGGATCGTCAACATCGGGACCCGGCAGTCGCTGGCGGTGCAGGCGCGCCACCACCAGCCCCTCGTCTTCAACAATCCCCGCGGCTTCCGCCGGGTGGGCACCGAGACCGAGAAGCAGGCGATCGAGCGGCTGCGGCCGACGGCGGCCGACAACCCCGCCCTCGAGTTCCTGGCGTCGACGGCGGCCAACGCGGTCGAGAGCGCGCAGTTCGTCAGGGAGGCGTCGGCCGCGTACCGCACCCCCGTCGACTACGGCATCGGCGGGCTCTCGCCGCAGCTCCGGCAGGTGGCGGCGCTCATTCACGCGGGCATGCCGACGCGGCTCTTCTACGTCGCCTACCAGGGCAACTCGTTCGACACCCACGTGCACCAGGCCGACCCGCACTCGCGCCTGCTCGCGTACACCGCCGACGCGATCCGGGGGTTCATGGACGATCTGCAGCGCATCGGCCGCGCCGGCGACGTGGCGATGATGGTGTTCACCGAGTTCGGCCGCCGCGTCGAGGAGAACGCCAGCCTCGGCACCGACCACGGCACCGCGACCCCGATGTTCGTCATCGGCTCGGGCGTCGCCGGCGGCCTGCACGGCCGGCACCCCAGCCTGACCGATCTCGACGACGGCAACCTGAAGATGACCACCGACTTCCGGCGCGTCTACGCGTCGATGATCGAGGGGTGGCTCGGGTTCGACGACAGCGCGTCGATTCTCAAGGGGTCGTTCGAGCCGATGCGGCTGTTCGCGTAGGCGTCTCGAGCCGCCTCAGCTTCTCGACCAGGGTGGTCCGCTTGAGCCCCAGCCGGCGGGCCGCCTGCTGGCGGTTCCCCCCCGAGTCGTCCAGCGCCCGCCGGATCAGCTCGCGCTCGATGCCGGCGATCCAGGCGGCCATGTCGAAGCCCTCCTCGGGGATGGCGGGCAGGGCCGCCGGCTCCGCCAGCGGCGCCTGCTGCAGCTCCTGCGGCAGATCGCCGACGTCGATCCACGCGCGGGTCCGGCTCAGGGTCAGCGCGCGCTCGATCGCGTTCTCGAGCTGGCGGATGTTGCCCGGCCACCCGTACGCCATCATGCGGCGCATCGCCGCCTGGGTGACGGTCACCTCCCGCGAGCGGCCCTGCTGCCGGCTGAACGCCTCGACGAAGTGGCGGACGAGCAGCGGGATGTCGTCGCGCCGTTCGCGGAGGGGGGGCAGGAAGATCGGGATGACGTTCAGGCGGTAGTACAGGTCTTCCCGGAATCCGCCCTCGCGGACCATCTTCACGAGATCGGCGTTGGTGGCGGCGATGATGCGGACGTCGATCCGGATCGGCCGGTCGTCTCCGATGCGCTCGAACTCGCGTTCCTGCAGCACCCGCAGGAGCTTCGCCTGCAGGGGGGCGCTCATGGTGCCGACCTCGTCGAGGAACAGCGTCCCCTCGTGGGCCGACTCCAGCCGCCCCTGCCGGGTCGCGACGGCCCCGGTGTAGGCGCCGCGGACGTGTCCGAAGAGCTCGGACTCGAGCAGGGTCTCGGGCACCGCGCTGCAGTTCAGGGCGACGAAGCGATGGCCGCGCCGGGGGCTGTTGTGGTGTATCGCCTTGGCCGCGAGCTCCTTGCCGGTGCCCGTCTCCCCGGTGATGAGGACGGTGCTCGGGCTCGCGGCCACCGTCTCGAGCAGGTCGAACAGCTCGCGCATCCTCGGGCTGCGCCCCACGAGGCCCTCGAACCGGTAGCGCTCCTGGATCTGCGACCGCAGCCAGGCGTTCTCGGAGCGGAGGCGGCGCTGCTCGAGGGCGGACCGCACCACGTGCGACAGTTGCCCGAACTGGAACGGCTTGGTGATGAAGTCGGCCGCCCCGCGCTTGATCGCGGCCACCGCGTCGGTGACGGTGCCGAAGCCGGTCACGATGATGCAGACGATGTCGGGATACCGTTCGAGGGCGGCGTCGAGCACCGCGGTGCCGTCGATGCCCGGCAGCCGCAGGTCGGTCAGCACGACGTCGAAGGCGCACTCGGCCAGGCGCTCGACCGCCGCCTCTCCGTTGTCGACCTGGACCACCCGGTAGCCCTCGTCGGCGAGCCGCCGGGCGGTGACCTCCCGCAACGGGGCCTCGTCCTCCACCAGCAGCACCGGGACCTCGCGTTCAGGCATGGGCGCCGGCCTCCCCCGGCACCCCGCGGCGGCGGCGCCGCCGGCGCGGACCGGCTAATGGAAGGGCCGTCAGTGGCCGATACCATCCTTGAGCCGGGCCGGGCGTGGAGGCGAGGGCGAGACCGGGCCGGGCGAAACGCGAGCGTCTGTCATGATTGGCGATAGAAAAACCCTCTCGATCGCGCAGGCGTGCGAGTTGGTGGGAGTCAGCCGCCGCACGATCTACAACTGGATCGCCGGCGGCAAGGTCGATTACGTGCGGACGGCCGGCGGTTCGGTGCGGATATTCGTCGATACGCTGTGGCGCGACCCGCGCGCCGGAGCGGCCCCGACGGGATCGCCGCACGCGGACTGACGGCGGCCCCGTCCCGCGCATCGCTCCCGTGCCCCGGCTACGATGGACATTCCCCAGATGGACCAGCCGACCGAACTCGGCGCTCTCTTCCATCGGTTGAACAACCAGCTCGGCATCATTCTCGCCAACGCCGAACTCCTCGACGCGCAGCTCGAGGACGACGCGAGCCGCGCGCGAGCGTCTCAGATCGTGACGAGCGTCGTCGAGGCGATCAGCGCCGCCCGCTACATCCAGGAACGCTTCCGCAACTGAGCACGCCGGCCCCGTCCCGCCCATCGTCGCTCTCGGCTCCGCTTGGCGCCCAACCAACCCTCCGGAAGTCCGCACCCTTCCACCGCGCAGACTCCCTGGTCCCGCCGGCGCCCGGCCGTCCAACGCCGTTCGTCCCGCCCACGGATCCACCGGCCCGACCGTCAATACGATGACAGATCGGCGTCCGTTATGTCAATTCCATGACGGCCTGTTCGATTCCCGGCCCTGGGCAGGCCCCCGAGGGCGGTTGCCGGTTGGGTAAGTAAATTGCCATTTCATGGTGAGTTACAGAGATTTCGGCTTCGTGATGGCCTCCGCCGACGGTGCCCGTCGAGAAGTGGCACGTCATTTGCTCATATATCGTCTCCAGGCGCGGCGGCGGCCTCTTCCCGGCAGGCAGCGCGCCGCGGTTGACCGAATGTCCTGGAGGCGACCATCATGAAGGCGCAAGCAACCGACGGCAAGGATCACGACCGCATCGCCGCGGGCGTGCCGTTCGTGGAGGCGATGGCCCGGCGCATGGCCGCTTCCATGCCGCACTCGATAGACGTCGGCGACCTCGTGCAGGACGGCATGATCGGGCTCATCGACGCGGCCCACCGGTTCGACGAGCGGCGCGGCATCAAGTTCGAGACCTTCGCGGAGCGCCGTGTCCGCGGCGCGATGATCGACGCCCTGCGCCGGGACGCCTGGCCCCGCGGGGTCCGCAAGGTCCGGCGCGAGCTCGAGGCGGCCCGCGAGAAGCTGCGTCACGAGCTCGGGGACGAGCCGTCGCTGGCGAACCTCGCGCAGCACATGGGCTACGACGAGGCGGCGCTGAGCCGGACCATCGTCCGCATCAAGGCGATCGAGTCGACGTCGCCCCTCGCCTCCGTCGACCCCGGGCAGGGCGCCAACCTGCCTCCGGTCATGATGCCGCCCGAGCAGCCGAGGCCCGACCGCGTCTGCGAGCAGGGCGACGTCGCCAGGCGCGTGCGAGACGCCATCAAGGCGCTGCCGGCCCGCGAGCGGAAGGTCATCGGCCTCTACTACTATGGCGACGTGACGATGAAGGAGATCGGCAGCGAGATCGGGGTGAACGAGTCGCGGGTGTCGCAACTGCACGCGCGCGCGGTGCAGCGCCTCCGCAAGGAGCTGGGCCCGGACCTCGATCCCAGGGCGATGGCCGCGACGACGACCGGCGGGAGACCGGCGGGCCGCGCCCGGCCGCGCCTGAACATGGCGAAGGCCCGCGTGGCCGCCGCCCCCAGCTCGAACGCCGCATGACCCGCGCCTGATCGCGGCGGCGACGATTCCCTCGCCCGCCATCGTCGCCTTCGGCGCCGCCCGGCGCCCGGCCGATCCGCCGGGAGTCGGCGCCGTTCGGCGGCGCCGACTCCCTACCTCATCACCTCGTGGGCCATGCGGAGCAGGTCGCGGAGCCGGAACGGCTTGGCCAGCCATCGGCATCCGCTCTCGACGAGAAAGCGCTCGGCGTCGGTGCCCGCCACGTCGCCGGTGACGAAGATCATGCGGCGGGCGAGCGCGGGGTTCTTCTCGCACAGCCACCGGTAGAACGCGCGTCCGTCGAGCCGCGGCATCTTGAGGTCGCAGATGACGAGGTCGAAGGGCTGGGCCCCGACCCGCGCGAGCGCCTCTTCGCCGTCGGCGGCGCGCTCCACGCGGTAGCCGGCGTCGGCCAGCGAGTCGGCCACCGCCGCCGCGAGAGCCGGCTCGTCCTCGACGAGAAGGATGCCGGCCCCGGCGGAGGGGGCGGGGTGGAGGGTCGGCGCCGGCGCCGCGCGGGACAACCCCGCGCGGGCGGGAAACGACACGAAGAACGACGCGCCGGCGCCGGGCGTCGAGTCCACCCGAATCCGCCCGCCGTGTTCCTGAACGATGGCATAGGCCACGGTCAGCCCGAGCCCGGTGCCCTTGCCGACCGCCTTGGTGGTGAAGAAGGGATCGAAGATCCGCTTCCGGACGTCCTCCGGAATCCCCGGCCCGTCGTCGTTGATCTCCAGCGTGACCATGTCCCGGGCCTCGTCGTACCAGCTTCGGGCGACGAGCGACCCGCGGCCGTTGGCGGCGAGCATCGCGTGCTCGGCATTGATGATCAGGTTCAGCAGCACCTGCTTCACCTGATGGGGGTCGGAGAAGATGGGGGGCAGCCCGCCGGCGAGGGCGTCGAGGGTCGAGATGTTCGACACCCGCTGCTCGTAGGCGCGCGAGGCCAGGGTGTCGTGCACGATCTCGTTCATGTCGACGAACGCGCGCGTGGTGTTGCGCTTGCGGGCGAACGTCAGCAGGTTCCGCACGATCTTGGCCGCCCGCTCGGCCTCGCCGAGAATGGTCTCGACGCCGCGCTTGGTCTCCGCTTCGACGGGGCGCGCGGCCAGTCGTTCGGCGCACGTCAGGATGGTCGCCAGCGGGTTGTTGAGCTCGTGGGCCACGCCCGAGATGGTCTGGCCCAGGGCCGCCATCTTCTCCGACTGCACCAGCTCGTGACCCGGGTCCCGCCCCTGCGCCTCGAGCCTCCGCCGCTCGCTGACGTCGCGCACGAGGGCGTCGAGGCGCGCCGGGCGCGAGTCTCCCGCCGCGCGGAGGGCGGCGGTGACCTCGACCCACATCGAGCTGCCGTCGACCCGCCGGAGACGGACGAGGTAGTTGCTGACGGCGCCGTCGCGGCGGAGCCGCGCGATGAAGTCGGCGCGGGCCCGGTCGTCGAGGAACCGCTCGGCCGCGAACGGCCGCACCCGGTCGTCAGGCTCGTCCGGGTCGAACCCGAACATGAGCTTCAGGTGCGGGTTGGCGCCCAGGGTCTCGACGCCGGCGGCTTGGAGGGCGCCGACGTAGATGCCCTCGGGGATGGTGTCGTACAGCCCGGCGAGCAGCTCCGCCGGCGGGGGAGGGGAACCGCGCGGACCCATTCAGGATGGTCACGGCGGGCTCCCCGGGTACGGGTGGTCACTCGGACCGCCGACGTACCCGGGCAGCCAGGTCTTCTTCAGTCGCCACGCGGCGCGGGCGGCGTCGGCGTGGCATAGGCGGACTGGGACGCGTACTTGTTCATCACCGCGTCCTGGATGTCCGAGGGCGAGGCGCCGAGGGCATGCATCTGCATCGCGTCACGCGCGACGGCAAGGCAATGCGATCAGGTCATGCCGTGGATGTCCCACTCGGTCACGGCCCCGTTCGGGGCCCGCGACTCGACGAAACAGTCCGTGTTGCCCACATGCCCGTCGGTCTGGCCGCAGCCGCAATAGCAGGGCACGTAGTCGAGCACGTCGGGGTTCCGCGCCGCGAACACGTAGGCCTGCCTCATCAGGTCGGCGGGGCCGGCGGTCTGCGGCACGTAGGGGAGCGGCGGCATCGGCAGGCCCTCGAGGTCCTCGCTGTCGAACTGCGGGGCCGCCGACGCCGGCCCGCTCGCGGCGGTCCCGGCCGCCGCGGTGGAGGATGCAGGGATCGTCGATGCCGCGCCGGCCTGCTCGGGGGCCACCGTGGTCCGGTCACTCCCCAACAGCAGGAGTGCCCCGGCGCCGGCGACCGCGACGACGGCGAGAGCGATCAGCGCCCACCGCCCGCCGCTCGAGCGGGGCTCGACCGGGGGAGGGGCCGGAGGGGGCTGCCTGGGCAGCTTGCGACGTTGCTTGGAAGCCATTGGCGCATTCTATCAGAAGGCGATGCGCCGTCGTCGCGGCCCGGCTACTGGCCAGGCTGCTGCGCGGGGCCGAGGGCGAAGGTCATGCGGCCGTCGAGCGCGATCCTGCCGTCGCCGGTCTTCGCGATGCCGTGCAACTGGCCCATGCGGCTGCGCAGGCGCTTCACGCGGACCTCAATGTGGACGACGTCGCCGGGACGGGCCGGGTGGCGATAGCGCACCCGCTCGATGCCGACGATGTAGATGAGCTTCTCGCGGTTCTCCGGCTTCGAGAGAATCAGGATCGCGCCCACCTGGGCGACCGCCTCGGTCAGGATCGTCGGCGGCAGCACCGGGCGCCCGCGGGGGCCGGCCTCGCGCGTGAGGTACCGTTCGTTCAGGGAGACGTTCTTGATGCCGACGATGCGCTTGTCGACCTCGAACTCGGTGATGCGGTCGACGAGGAGGAACGGATACCGATGGGGGAGAATCCGCTCGATGGCGGCGTAGTCGAGCGGCAGTCTCAACGGCTCCATCGGGCGTCACGTCAGGACGACGCCGGCGTGACGGTCTCCGTCCCGGTGGCGGAACCGGTCTTGTCGTGGGTGCCGGTGGCGGAGGCGGGGACCGGCTCCGCCGCCGTGGCGTCGGCAGGCAGCAGCGGCGCCAACTGCGCGGCGACGATCGCGGCGGTCGCCTGAACCGCGTCGCTCGACTCCCAACCCTCGCGCAGCTCGGCCGAGAGCACGCCGATGCAGCGCTCCGACACCATCAGCGGCGCGGCCAGGGCGCCGCCGTCCGACCCTTCCGACTCGACGACCTGAATGCGCCTGGCGGCGAACGCGGAAGACGTCGGGTTGGTCCCGACCTGCGGAATCGAGCCGATGCGCTCGAGGGTCCCCGTGGCGTATCCGTGTCCGAGGGCGGGCTGAAGCACGTTCCCGTTGCTGACCCAGACGATGATGCCGCTGGCGTTCATCAGCGCCGCGGTTCGCGCCAGCAGGCCGGGCAGTTGATCCCGGTTCGTCAGGTTGCTGAAATCGGTGCACAGCGCCGCGGTGGCGGCCAGGTCCGGCGCCGCTTCCGGGGCGGACGGTTCCCGCACCGGCTTCTTGCCGCCGTCGCCGGCCGCCGCGGGGGCCGGTGCCGCCGCCGTGTCCCCGCTGTCGCCCGGCGGCAGATCGAGCTCGTCGTCGCCCGAATCGCCGTCCAGCGACAACAGCGACAGTCCGTTGGTCTCGGGGATGTGGTACTCGTCGTCGTCGGGGGACGGATCGTCCCGGGACGAGGAGGCGCCCGCCGGCGCGAGCACGAGCATCGACAGGACGATGACGGCCACCGCGGTCCACATCATCCTCGACTGGCTCGCCCGTACGGTGCTCATCAGGTCGAGACGCGCCGTGCGCTCTTCCTGCTGGGCCGCCTGCACGTGCGCCCGGGCGCGATCGACCAGATCGAACCCCTGGCCGAAGATGAGGTCCGATGCCTGCAGCGGTTGATCGGAGCCGATGTACTCGCGGGCGTCCTCATCCAGGTCCCGGATGTCGCCGACCGCCGCGACCGCGTCGTCGAGGGCCGCGAGGGTGTCCGGGTTCGAGACCTGGCGCTTGAGGTTGTCGAGGCTGCCGAGGACGGTCTGGAGATGAGTCTCGACCCGGGAGGCCCAGTACTCGCGGTCCTGACCGTCCGCGACCAGGGCCTGCTGGGCGCTCCTCAGCTCGGCGAGCGTGAGCTTGAGCGTCCAGCCGAGGTCGGTGAAGACCCGCTCCCCGCCCTGCTCGTCGGCGAGGGCGGCGTTCGAGAGGCGGATCTGGTTACCCGCGAAACCCAGCGTCGCGAGTGCTACGATGACGACGACGGTGCGAACCCAGCGGCTCCCCATAATTGGGAGGCTACTATACCACCGTTGGCGCTCGAGTCGTGCGCATCGGCGCACGCCGCGGCCGGCGGTCCTTCGCTCGCCGGGCCCGCGGGGCCGGCGCGGAACAGGCTCTGACGGTGCCGTCTCCGCTTGCATTCATCGTCAATCCGGTGGCGGGGTCGTCGGCGCGCCGGAGGCTCGGTGATCCCGTCGACGCGATCCGACGGCGCTGCGCCGCCGCCGGCGCCGACCACGAGGTGGCCCTCACGGAGGGGCCGGGCCACGGCCGCGAGCTCGCGGCGGCCCTCGCGGGACGCGGCTTCTCCCCCGTGGTCGCCTGGGGAGGGGACGGCACCGTCAACGAGGTGGCCTCGGCGCTGATGCGCCGGGACGCGGTGATGGGCGTCGTGCCGGCGGGATCGGGCAACGGCCTGGCGCGCGAGCTCGGCATCAGCCTCCGGCCCGAGGAGGCGATCGACACGACGTTGCGCGGCCGCGACCGCGTCATCGACGTGGGGGAGCTGGCC
Organism: Vicinamibacterales bacterium; assembly: GCA_965261285.1. GTDB lineage: Bacteria > Acidobacteriota > Vicinamibacteria > Vicinamibacterales > UBA8438 > JAJEEA01. Next base: position 5,405,192 of record OZ253457.1, read on the forward strand.
GGCCGACCCTTCGTGAACCTCGCTGGGGTGGGGCTGCCCGCGTCGGTGGCCGACCTGTTCGCCCGCCTGTCCGGCCGCGGCCCGGCCGGCTACGTCCTGGCGACGGCGCGCGAGCTGCTCCGCTACCGGAGCGAGCGGTACACCGTCGCGACCCGCGAACGCACCCTCGAGCAGCCGGCCCTCTTCATCGAGCTGGCGAACGGCCGGCAGTACGGCAACGGGGCCGTCGTCGCGCCCCACGCCCGCCTCGACGACGGGCGCCTCGACCTCGTGTCGGTGGACCCCATCGGCCCGGCGAGAGCCGCGTGGGGCCTCTGGCGCCTGTTCAACGGCACCATCGACCACCACGCCTACGTGCATTGCTCACAGGTCGACCGGGTGACCATCTCGGCCGACCGGCCGCTGCGGTTCCACGTCGACGGAGAGCCGGTGCAGGGCGGGTGCCGCCTGTCCGCCACCGTCCATCCGGCGGCCCTGCGGGTCCGGGTGCCGCCGCCGGCCGGCGGGTGAGCCCGCCGTCCGTCCCGCGGCCGCGGCGGAACGCCGCTTCGCATCGAGGGCGGCGCGAGGCGGGATGCACCGTTGCCCGGTGCAGCGGGGACTCTCTCCCCCGGGAGCCGACGGGCCGGTTACCAGTCCCAGCGGCTCTCGGCCTCGTCCCAGAGCGCGTAGCACTCCTGCGCCATGCCGGCTTCGCCGAACTCGTTGGGAAGCATCGACATCATGATGCTGTAGTCCGGCTCGATCCGCTCTCCGTCGCGGTACCAGGACGAGGCCACGTGGCCCTCCAGCGGCCGCCCCTCGTTCGAGACCAGCTCGGTCGACTCGACCAGCACCCGCCACGAGGCGATGCCACCCTCGCCGTCGGGGCCCATGAACGTCAACTCGTTGCCGTCGTGCTCGAAGTCGGTCACGCCCTCGATCGCCTCGAGCTGCTCCCCGAAGGAGGTGACGAGGTTCACCTCGCCCGGCTGCAGGGCGCACGCGCCCAGCACCGGGACCATCACCAGCAGCAGGTTCCGCAAACGTTCAGTCACGGCTCTTCCCCCCCCTCCCGGCTCGCGGCCGCGCGCTCGACCGCCCGCCGCGGGGGCGCGGCTCGCGTGGCCCCCCGCCGGGCTCGAATCGCGCTCCGGTCCTCTCGAACAGCGTCAGTCGCCGGCGGCGGTTCGGGCATCCGGGCGCGGACGCAGGATGGCGTAGGTCGGCAGGCCGATGCCGTCGAGGTGCTTCAGCACGTCCCCGGCCGGCGAGGCGTCGAGGTCCTCCGCCTGGAACTTGACCTTCACGTAGTCCTCGAGCCCGGCCTCGACCGCCGGGGCCTTGAGGGTGGTGCGGTCCATGGTGAGGCAGTTCTTGCACCACGTGGCCCACATGTCGACGAGCACCAGCTTGTCCTCGGCCTTCGCCGCGGCGAGGCCCGCGCCGAGCGAGGCGTGCCAGCCCTCCTCCAGCAGCGCCTGCACGCTGCTCGCGACCTCGTCGGGATCGACCCAGCGCTGCGCGAACAACCCGTAGCCGATGTAGCCGTAGTACACCGCGGTGCCGAGGATGAACACGCCGAAGGCGTGCTTGACGTGGACCATCCAGGCCCCCGGCTTCGGCATCCACGAGAGCCCCGCCCCCGCGATGGGCCACGGCAGGGCCATCCCGATGCCGAGGACGAACGGCAGCGCGAGGGCGATCGTGGTGCCGGTGCCGTAGAGGTTGCTCGAGAACACGATGACCTGGATGACCACCGGCGCCACGCACGCGCCGGCGAGCAGGGCCGCGACCGCGCCCATGCCGAACGCGACCAGGAACGACCCGGCCCGGTCGCCCCCTCCCGCGAACCGCGACTGCAGCCGCGAGAAGTCGATGGCGAGGACGTCGAACATCGCCAGCCCGAGGACGACGAAGAGGGCCGCGATCCCGACGTTGAACCACGGCGACGCGTTGATGGTGCCGAACGAGCCGGCGGTCAGGATGACGACGAGGCCGAGGCCCCCGTAGACGAGGGCCATCGCCGCGCCGTAGGCGCCGCCGAGGGCGAAGCCCCGCAGGCGCGACCCGGCCCTGGCGCCGGCGCCGATGATGGCGAGGTTGATGGGAATCATCGGCAGCACGCAGGGCGTCAGGTTCAGGGCGAGGCCGCCGACGAGTATCAGCAGCAGGATCGCCAGCGGCCCGCGGCCCTCGAACCAGCCGCGCTCGCCCTCGCCCGACTCCGAGGCCGCCATGAAGTCGAGAAACGCCTCGGTGCCGAGGTACCCCCCGGTGCTGCCGAGCACCTCGAAGTCCTCGAGGGCGGCCATCACCGACAGGTCGTCGAGCACCGGAGCGGGCGCCGCGGGCGGCAGCGCCGGCGGGTCGCCGCCGGGGTCGGCCATGGTCAGGCCGGCGAACAGATCGGGCCGCACCGTGACCAGCGGCTGACTGTCGGGCGCCACCCTCACCGCGAACTCGACGGGTTCGTTCGTGGGGTTGAAGCACATCCGGTCGTTGCAGGCCTGGTAGCGCAGCGTGCCGGGGATGGTGTAGGTGCCGGGGGCCAGAGAGGCGTCGACGCGCAGCGACGCCCCGATGGTGAACTCCTCCTCGAACACCGCGAGCGGCTCTTCCACCCCGACCTGCTCGAGCAGAATCGCCTCGGGGAAGGCCACCCCTTCGAGGGTGAACCCCTCGGGCGGATCGAGCCTCAACACCGTCGGAATCAGGAGGTCGTCGAGGGGCGCGTCGGAATTGACGTGATAGCCGGGGTCGAGTGCGACGTCGACCCCCACCCGGGCCGTCGTGCCCGCGTGGACCGCGTCGGTCTCGTTGGCGGGGTCGATCAGCACGGTTGGCGGCTGGGCGAGGCCGGACGTCGCCAGCCCCGAGAGAATCAGCGTCAGCACGGGCCCGGTCCAGCCGCGGAACGAGGTTGTCGAGCTCAAGGTTGCCTCCCATGCGCCCGGGGCGCACCGTAATCATACCGCCGGGGACGCCCCGACCCGCCGCGGCCGGGACCGCACCGGTCCGGCGTCCGTCGATCGGGGCGCGAGCGACCTGGCCCGCCTCTCGTCGCCCTCGGCTCCGCCTGGTGCCCGGCCGACCTCACGGGAGTCCGCGCCGTTCGACGGTACAGACTCCGGCCCGGCGTCCGCGCCTCGCGTGGCCGGGCGGCGCCTCGGAACCGCGCCGGACCCCCTACCGGTCGATGTTCGCCAGCGCCATGCGGTCGCGGTTCACCGACACTCGGCGCACGCGACCCTTCGCCGGCAAGCGGCGCTCGGTCACGCGCTCGGTCACGGGAACCACCACCGATTCCTCCTCGCCCGACCGGTACTGCACCGTCACGGTGACCGGCAGCTCGAAGAGCCGCTCGCTCCGCTGCTCGAAACGGAGCACCACCTCTTCGCCGCTTCCCGTCCGTTCCGTTCGGGACGAGAACCGCACGTCCGGCAGGGCCGCCTCGTGGATCCACCGGTCGAAGAACCGGCTCAGCGAGCGCCCCGCCTCGATCTCGAACGCGAGCTGCAGGGCGTCGGTGCCCGCCTTCCGGAAGCGCCACTCGTGGTAGAAGCGGCGCAGCCCCGCGAAGAACGCGTCGTCTCCCACCAGCCGGCGCAGCATGTGCAGCACCATCGCGCCCTTGTTGTAGACCAGGGCCCGGAAGATCCGCGGCTCGCGCTCGAGGTGACCGAGGCGGTACCCCAGATAGACCGGCCCCTCGTCGGAGTGCCGCAGCGCCCAGCTCCGCATGCGCTCGATGATGTCCTGGAAGACGTCGGGCCCCTCGTCGTGCTCCGCGTAGAGGGCCGCGAAGTACTGCGCGAGCCCCTCGCTCAGCCACTGCTCGTGGTAGTTCTTCCAGCCGACCGCCTGTCCCCACCACTGATGGGCGATCTCGTGGGCGAGGAAGAAGGACGGAAAGCCGGTGAAGACCGCCGGATCGGTCTGCCAGGTGACGACGGCGCCCGGCTGCCGGGGCAGCTCGTGGTTCATCAGGGCGAAGTAGGCGGGGCTGTGCCCGCCGGGGAGGCGGCTGTCGGTGAGGGCCAGGGTCATCGAGGGGTACGGAATGTCCCCGAGGATGGACGCGTAGAAGGCGGCGATGTCCGCGGCGCGCGCCGCCGTCTCGTCGATGTCGTCCGCGCTCCGCGGCGTGCCGTAGGCGTTTATCGCGAGGGTGCCGTAGAAGACGCCCCCGTCGGCCTGCGCGGACGCCGGCCGGGGCGCGGGGTCGTCGAGCCGGATCTGCCGGGCCGGCGAGGGGTGAACGTCGAACCGGGAGATGACCGCCGACAGGTAGCGCGCGGGCTGGAGGGCGGTGAACGAGAACTCGCGGGGCCCGCCGCCCGCTCCGCCGTCCGCCACCGGTGGGTTGGTGCCGGCCGGGGCGCCGCTCGCCACGACGCCCCACCCCGGCGGAACCGACAGCTCGAGGGTCGCCGTGGCGTAGTCGGTGAACAGCGACTGCGGGTACCAGTAGCTGCGGTTGCTGTAGATGTAGCGGGGCTCCCCGAGGCCGAAGAGCCGCTCGCGTTCCTCGAGCCGCACCGTCTGCCTCCCGATCCAGTTCTCGTCGAGCTCCTGCCCCGCGAGATCGCCCTCGTAGGTCACCGTCACCGTGAACTCGGTGCCGCCGGCGACCTCCTCGGGCAGGTTGATCACGAGGTTGTTCTGCCCGTTCATCCGGAAGAAGAGCAGGGGGCCGAACTCGTTCGAGGTGACCGAGCGCACCGCGAGCTCGTCGGCCAGGCGCAGGCTGAACGACGTGATCGGCAGGCCCTTCACCTGCGCCGCGAGGCGGGTGGTGCCCACGATGCGGCACTCGACGAACTCGCGCCTCGCGCCCGGCCGCTGCTGGGTGAAGCCCAGGGGCTCGAACGACGCGCTGATCTCGTAGTCGAGGATGTCGAGCGACACCGAGTCGTCGTCCCCGAAGTAGCGCCCCCGCGTCGCCCGCTTCCGGGCCGACGGGTACAGCGAGATGATGCGGTTGGTTGCCCGCTCGAACAGCGAGATGTCCTCCGGCTGCCGGACCGACTGGATGTAGGTCAGGGTGCCGTCGTCCTCGGTGCGGACCTCCGCGAGAAAGTCGCCACGCCCCGGCGGGAGGGACCAGACGCGGGGGCTGATGTCCGACAGGTCCAGGGTGAACGACAACGGAACGAACTCGGCGAGCACCTCCTCGGCGTCGCGCAGGGCGCCCTGGTCCACCCCCCGCGGCCGCAGCGCGCCGGTCGACACCCGGGCCCGGAACGCGTCCGGGTGCAGCCGGACGAAGGCCGCCTCGAACTCCGCCTCGAGCGCCTCGCGCCCGCTGAAGATCTCCACCTGACGGCGCTCCGCCTCCGGCTGCGGCGCGAAGCGCATGACCCCGTCGCCGAGAAGCACGACGCCGGTGACTCCTTCCTCGGTCTCCGCCACGAACGCCGACCCCTCTTCCAGCGTCAGCGTGAGGTCCTCGCCGGTGACGACCAGGTCGTCGGCGGCGTACTGCGTGGTGGGGGTGAGACGCAGGTGGCGCAGGTTGTCGATCGAGTCGACGGCGTCCTGGTCGAGGATGCGCCATCCCCGGCTCGCGTCCTCTCGCACCACGTCGAGCTGCCACGTCTCGAGCCGGCCGCGCGGGCCCGACTCGAAGAACAGCTCGACCATCACCCGATAGCCGTCGCCCTCGGGATGGCCGTCGAGCGCGGCCTCGAAACGCGTCGTCGCGGTGACCCGGTCGACGCCGGGCCGCACCTGCTCGTTCGCGAACTGCACGGTCGCCTCGCGGTCGGCCGCCGGCGACGCCAGGGCCACGTAGGCGCCGGGATCGCCGGACAGCATCGCCGCCTCCAGCGCCTCGACGAGCGGTTCGTAGCCGGCGGGCGCTCCGGCGCCGTCGGCGAGCGGCTGGGCGCCGCCCGGATGGGAGAGCAGGAGCAGGAGCGCCGCCGCGCCGAGGAATCGACAGGAGTTCATGGCTGGTTCACCCCAAGCCCCATCTTATATCCGAATGGCGGCGGAGAAACGGCGGGCCGGGTCGAGCCCGGCCGGATGCACCGGAGGTGACCGCCATGCGCCCCGAGGGTCGGTCGACGTGGTCGTCGCGGCAAGGCGCCGGGGCGGCCGCGGAGCCGGTCGATGCGCTCCGGGCCAGGCCCGGCGGCCACCGCCCTCGGGCCGGGATCGCGGTGATATGCTCCCGGGCATGGCGATTCGTACCGAGCTCACCCTGCGGCTGGAGAACTCGCCGGGGGCGCTGGCGCGGCTGTGCCAGTCCCTGCGCGACGAGAAGGTCAACATCCTCGCCCTGAGCCTCGACGCGGCCGGTGTCGTTCACCTCGTTCCCGACAATCCGGTCCACGCGGCGGGGCTGCTGCGGGGGCGCGACTACGCGGTCGACGAGCGGGAAGTGCTGTACGTCACGGTGCCCAACGGCCCCGGCGCGCTGGCCTCGGCCACCCGCATGCTGAGCACCGCCGCCGTGAACATCGACTACGCCTTCGCGTCGGCCCTCGCCGATCACGACATGACCGCGGTCGTGGTCGGCGTCGACGACGCGCAGCGCGCCTCGACCGCGGCCGGCATGTGAACCTGGCCGGAGCCGGCGGGCGCCGACCCGCCGCGCGCCGTCGGGAAGCGGATGAGACATGCGCGTCCGGGTGGTCGGGCTGGAACCGGCGACGCCGACCCGCCGCGCGCCGTCGGGGAGCGGATGAGACATGCGCCTCTACGTAGAGACGATGGACGCGGTGCTCGTCGACTACGACCACGACGGTCGGGTCGAGCTGGACGGCGAGGGCTGGTCCTCCCCGACGCTGCAGGAGCGCCGGGCCATCCTGCACGCCGCCCAACTGGAGATCGAGCGGCTGCAGGACCTCGTGCTCGCGCTCGAGGGCGAGAGCGGCGATTGAAGAGCGGCGTTGCCGCCGGGTCTGCGCCCGGCCGCGCCGCCGGGTCCGGGGCCTGGCCGGCCGAACCGCTTCCAGGTGACGAAGCCGCTCCGCGCGGGCCGGGCTTCGTCGCCGCCCGGCCGGCGGTCGGGGGTGAATCCGCAACGGACGCGACGACGGAACGTCCGCGTGGAACCAGGCCGCGCAGCGGGGCCGGCAGACGCCTGTACCGAGCTCCGGCGCCGTCGCGAAGGACGCGACGACGGAACGACTGGGTGGAACCAGGCCACAGCAGGGCCGGCAGACTCCTGTGCCGAGCTCCCTCGCGGTGCGAGAGGAGGCGTCATGGACACGCTCCTTCGAGACCTCCGCTACGCCGTCCGCCAGCTCGCGCGCCAGCGCGCGTTCACCCTCACCGCGGTCGCGACCCTCGCCCTCGGCATCGGCGCCAACACCGCCATGTTCGGCGTCGTCCACGGCATCCTGCTGCGGCCGCTGCCCTGGCCGGACGCCGAAGCGATCGTGCGCGTCGGCGAGTCGTTCGGCGGCCGGGCGGGGGCGTTTCTCTCGAACCGGTCGATGGCGCTGCTCGAGGACGAAGCGCGGTCGTTCGAGCAGATCGCCGCCTACCGGGCCGCCGCGGTCGACTGGGCCGGCCCCGACGGGGCGGTCACGCTGCGCGGCGCGCGGGTGTCGCCGTCGCTCTTCCCGCTGCTGCGGGCGGCGCCGCACCTCGGCCGCCTCTTCACCGACGAGGAGGGCCGGGCCGGGGCCGACCGGGTGGTGCTGCTCAGCCACGGGGCCTGGACCGACCGCTTCGCGGCCGACCCCGACATCGTCGGCGCCGCCGTCGACCTCGGCGGCGACCCCTACACCGTTGTCGGCGTGCTCGCCGAGGGGTTCTACTTTCCCGACCCGGCCGGCGAGTTCTGGATGCCGTTCGTCGTTCCGCCCTTCACCGCTCCCACCCTCGACCCGTCGGGGCGGTTCACGGTCTCGGTGGTCGCCTTCAGCGCCCTCGGGCGGCTCCGACCCGGAGTGTCGCCCGAGCAGGCGGCGACCGAGGCCGGCGCCATCCTGCAGCGCGACGACGGATTCCTGGCCGCGCGGGCCGGTGGCGCGAACCGGCCCGCCGACAGCGCGCCCGCCATCGAGGCCCGCGTGGTCCCCCTGCTCGAGCAGATGGTCGGCGGGTACCGGCCGGCGCTGCTGGCCCTGGCCGGGGCCACCCTGCTCGTGCTGCTCATCGCCTGCAGCAACGTGGCCGGCCTGCTGCTCGCGCGCGGGGTGACGCGCCGGCGCGCGCTCGCCGTGAGCGCGGCCCTCGGCGCCGGCCGCGGCCGGCTCGTCCGGCAGCTCCTGACCGAGAGCGTGCTGCTGAGCCTGGTCGGCGGCGCGCTCGGGCTGGCCGCGGCGGCCCTCGTCCTGCGCGCGGTGCCCGCCCTCGTCCCCGGCAACGTCGCGCGGCTCGACCAGGTGGCCGTCGACGGGGTCGCCTTGGCGTTCAACCTCGGGCTGTCGGTCGCGGTCGGGCTGCTGTTCGGCGCCGCCCCCGCCGTGCAGTGGTCGCGGCTCGACCTCGTGCGCGCCCTCAACGAGGGAAGCGGACAGGCGGCCGGCGGCTTCCGGCTGCTGCGCTCGAACCGCATCCGGGCGGCGCTGGCGACGGGGCAGGTGGCGCTCGCCCTCGTGCTGCTCGTCGGGGCGGGGCTGCTCCTGCGCAGCTTCGTCGGGCTCGTCACCGCCGACCGAGGGTACGACGCGGCCAACGTGATCACCGCCATCACCCGCAACCCCGACTTCCGCCCGCGGCGGGCGGGCATGACCCCCGAGGCGCAGGCCGAGGCCCGGGCCGCCAACCAGCGGTTCCAGGACGCGCTCGTCGAGGCGGTGACGGGGCTCGAGCGCCTGCCCGACGTCGAGGCGGCGGGGGTGACGTCGCGCATCCCCCTCGCGGTCACCGACGCGGCGCAGCTTCGCACGCAGTTCCGCGTGGCCGGCCGACCGGTGGCGGGCAACGCCGCCGACATCCCCCAGGCGTCGGTGCAGGTGGTCAGCCCCGGCTATCTCGAGGCGATGCGCCCGCGCCTCCGCGGCGGGCGCCTCCTGACGCGCCTCGACCGCGCCGACAGCCCGCCCGTCGTCGTCTTGAACGAGACCCTCGCGCGGCAGCTCTTCGGCGCGGGGCGGACCGTCGGCGAGCGCGTGCGGTTCGGCCGGTCCGACGAGTCGGTCGAGGTCGTGGGGGTCGTGGGCGACATCCGGTACCGGGGGCTCGCCATCGAGGAGTCGCGGGCCGATGCGTTCATTCCCCTCGATCAGGCGGAGGCGGTGGGGATGGTCGGCTCCCTCGCGCTCCCGATGGTCGCGGTCCGGACCGCCGGCGATCCCCTCGCCGTCGTCCCCTTTCTCGCCGAGGCGGTGACCGAGGCCCACCCGCGCGCGGCGATCGGCAGGGTGATGACGATGGCCGACCGGCTGTCGGCCGCCGTCGCGCAGCCCCGCTTCTACGCCGTCTTCGTCGGCTCGTTCGCGGCCCTCGCCCTCTTCCTCGCCGCGTTCGGCGTCTACGGCCTGCTCAGCTACACCGTCACGCAGCGGCGCCGGGAGATTGGCGTCCGCATGGCCCTCGGCGCGCGGCGCGCGGACATCCTGGCTCTCGTCGTTCGGCAGGGTGGCGGGCTCGTCGCCGCCGGCGCGGTCGTGGGCCTCCTCGCGGCCGCCGCGTCGGCGCGCGTCCTCGAGCGCTTCCTGTTCGGCGTCGCCACCAGCGACGGGCTGACCTTCGCCGCCGCCCCCCTCGTGCTCGTCGCGGCCGGGCTCGTCGCCTGCTGGCTGCCGGCCCGCCGCGCCACCCGCATCGACCCCATGCAGGCCCTCCGCGTCGAGTGAGGCGGGAGTGGGGTCGGAACGCCGAGCCCACCATGCACATGTCCGCGGGCCCGGTCAACGCCTCGAACGACACCGCCGGAGCGTTTTCCCGCCTGAACAACGGCGTCCGAGCGCACGCGCGGTCGTCCGTCGGCGTCGGGCCAACCGCGTGGTAGAATGCAGGCTGATTTCTACCCAAGGGGTCAGCGTGAGCCTGAACATCAAGAACGAGGAAACACACCGGCGCGTTCGCGAGCTGGCCGGTCTGGCGGGCGAGACGATGACGCAGGCCGTCGACCGGGCGGTGGTCGAGCGCCTCGATCGCCTGACGCGGGCGAGGAACCGGACACGGCGGGCAGACAGGCTCCTGCAGATCGGGCGCGAGTGCGCGGCGTTGCCGGTGCTGGACGAGCGAAGCCCCGAAGACATGCTGTACGACGAACGGGGCCTGCCCCGATGATCGTCGTGGACACGTCGGCGCTCGTCGCGATCCTGCAGGGTGAGGCCGACGCGGCGCGTTTCGCGGCGGCGATCGCCGACGCCGACCCAGCCCTCGTCTCGGCCGCCACCGTCGCGGAGACCGGCATCGTCATGCTGGGCCGGCACGGTCGGCGGGGGGCGGACAAGGTCCGGACGCTGCTCCGCGAAGGCAAGCTCCAGGTCGAGAGCGTGACGGAGGAGCACGCCGAGCTCGCCATCGATGCTTACGACAGCTACGGGAAGGGCCGCGGGCGGAAGGCGAACCTCAATTTCGGAGACTGCTTCTCCTATGCGTTGGCCAAGGCGACGGGGTTGCCCCTCCTGTTCAAGGGGAACGACTTCACGCACACCGACGTCCCGGCAGCGCCTTGAGGCGCGAGACCACCATACTCCGCCTTCCTGACGAGACAGCGGGCGGTTCAGGTCGAGCCGCACGTCGGCGGCCGGGCGTGCGACCGAGTCCCGGGGATGGTGCCAACGGCATGGCGTTGTGGCTGCCCGTCGGACTGGTCGTCGTCATTCTGGTGGGTTTCCACTTGTTGACGCGCCGTCGCCGACGAAAGCTCCTGGAGCGCTTGCGCGCCGAGTGGGGACGCCCGACGGAACGGACGCGGGACCTTTCGGAGATCGCGCGCTATCACCGGGTCTTCGCAGCGGACCGCGAGTTCCCGCTCGATGCGCGTACGGGGGAGGACCTGAACCTCGACGCCGTGTTCGCGGTTCTCGACCGGACGGAAAGCGACATCGGCCAGCAACTGCTCTACCACCGGCTGCGAACGACTCCCACCTCGGACGATCTTGCCGCGTTCGAAGCGCTGATGACCCGGCTCTCCGAGGATGCCGCCGCGCGGGAGAGGATCCAGGTGTCGTTGTCCGCCCTGCGCGGGCATCCCGGCCAGGTGTGGTGGCTCACGCAGCCCGGCATACTCCAGACCGGACGGGGAGATGCGATGTTCCCGGTTCTGGGACTCGTCGTGCCGGTCGCCCTGATGCTGACCGTCGTGTGGCCGATGGCGCTCGTGGCGGTGATTCTGGGGGTCATCGCCAACACGATCGTGCGGTACGTGACGGCACTGCGGCTGGGCCCTCCGTTGGGTCCCTTTCGACAAGTGTCCCCGCTGCTCGCCGCGGCCGAACTCGTCCGTCCCCTGATCGCGGCGTACGGCCTGCCTGTCGGTTCCGCCCTCTCCTCCGATCTGGCTCGAATGCGGCGCCTCGGGCGAATCGCCCGTTGGGTCGGCCATGACCCGATGACGTCGGATGACCTGACCGATGCGATTCACGAGACCGCGAACATGCTCTTCCTGCTGGACCTCTGTCTGCTCGTCTTCGCGTCGAGGGAGATCCGGGCGCATGGCCCGGCGCTGCTTCGCACGGTCGCTTCGGTGGGGACGGTCGACGCCGCCATCAGCGTCGCGTCGTACCGCGTCGGCGCTACGGGTTGGACTCGTCCCGTCTTCGAGCCGCCGTCCGGCGCATCGGTGATGCTCGGGTTGCGTCACCCGCTGCTGCCGGAGGCCGTGCCGAATTCCATCGAGCTGGGGCCGCCGCGAGGAGTGCTCGTCACCGGATCGAACATGTCCGGCAAGTCCACGTTTCTCAGGACCGTCGGCGTGAACGCCATTCTCGCGCAAGCCGTCAACACCTGCTTGGCCACGAGCTACCGCGCGCCCGTCTTCATCGTGCGAAGCCTCATCGGCCGGAGCGACGATCTGACGGCGGGCCGGAGCTACTATCGGGACGAGGTGGAAGCCGTGCTCTCGCTCGTGAAGGCAAGTCGGAGCGGTCGCCCGCACCTCTTCCTGTTCGACGAGCTCTTCCGCGGCACGAGCACGATCGAGCGCATCGCGGCGGCGGAGGCGACGCTCGCGGAGCTGATCCACCCAGACGGCCGCACTCCGTCACCGCATATCGTGATCGCGGCGACCCACGACCGAGAGCTCGTCGCCCTTCTCGAACGGACGTACGCTTCGTTCCATTTCGCGGACAGCATCGATGCGGACGGGCTCTCGTTCGATTATCGCTTGCGTCGAGGGCCGGCGGGGTCCTGGAACGCGATAGCGCTGCTCGAGGTGTGCGGCGCTCCGCCACGCCTCGTCGAACGCGCCCTGGCCCGCACCGCGGGTCTTGCCGAGCAGCGCCGCCTCGGCGGGACAGCACCGGCAGACGAGTAGGCCGGGAGCCCGCAGCCAAGGGGCCGCGCGCACGAAGCGATTCGCCGAACCCGTCGTGCTCAGGGTGAATGCGCTCTGTGCCCGTGATCGGCCGCCGCGCGCGGGGCGTCCTGAACGACGGCGCACAGTGTCTTTCCGTCGTCCTGCGCCATCCGCTCGCCGTCGCGGGCGAGCTCCGGCGGGAGGGAGATCGTCTTCTTGACAGCGGTCGCCATGGTGACCTCGCACCGTGAACAGGATGTGAATTCACCATACCAGCTTCCCGCCCATTCGGTGCCCGATGGGGTCGAAGGGTGTCGCCGCCGGATACGGGTACTGGTGGCGTGAGGCGCCTTATTCGTCTTCGTCCGGATCGTCGGCCCGGGGGTTCGGCTCCACGTCGAACCGCAGGGCTTCGCCGTCGAGGCCGATGCGCACCGTCCCGCCGTGCTCCAGGCGGCCGAAGAGGATCTCGTCGGTCAGGGGGTTGCGCACCTCGGTCTGGATGAGGCGGGCGAGGGGACGGGCGCCGTAGGTGGGGTCGTAGCCCTTCCCGGCGAGCCAGGCGCGGGCGTCGGGCTCGAGGGTGATGGCGACGCGGCGCTCGGCGAGCTGGGTCTCGAGCTGGAGGATGAACTTCTCGACGATGGTCTCGACGACGGCGGGGGGGAGGCTGTCGAAGGTGACGATGGCGTCGAGGCGGTTGCGGAACTCGGGGCTGAAGGCGCGCTCGATCGCGGCCTTGGTGCGCCCCTTGCCGCTGCTCGCGCGGTCGTCGCCGAACCCGATGGGCGCCGCGCTCGCCTCGCGCGAGCCGGCGTTCGACGTCATGATGACCACGACCTGCCGGAAGTCGGCCTTGCGCCCGTTGTTGTCGGTGAGGGTCGCGTGGTCCATCACCTGCAGCAGGATGTTGTAGACGTCGGGGTGGGCCTTCTCGATCTCGTCGAGCAGGAGCACGGCGTAGGGGTGCGCGCGAACCGCGTCGACGAGCAGGCCCCCCTGCTCGAAGCCGACGTAGCCGGGCGGGGCGCCGATGAGCCGCGCCACCGCGTGCTTCTCCATGTACTCGCTCATGTCGTAGCGCAGGAACTCGTTCCCGAGGTGGATGGCGAGCTGTTTCGCGAGCTCGGTCTTGCCGACGCCGGTGGGGCCGGTGAACAGGAAGCAGCCGGCGGGTCGCTCGGGCTGGCCGAGCCCGGCCCGCGCCCGCTTGATGGCGGTCACCACCGACGCGACGGCGTCGTCCTGGCCGAAGACCACCCGGCGGAGGGCCTCGTCGAGGGTGCGCAGCCGCTCCTTGTCCGACGCGGTCGCCTGCTTCTCGGGGATGCGGGCCATGCGCGCGATGACGCGCTCGATGTCGGCGGCGGTGACGCGGGGAAGCGGCGCGGCGGTCTCCTCTGCCGTGTCCGGCGCGGCCACGTCATCCGCGGCGGCTGCCGTCCCGGCCGGCGCGCCGGCACCGCCCGCCCTTGCCGCCACGTCGGCCGGCCCCGCCTCGGCGGTTGCCGCGATCCCTGTATCGGCCGTCTCGGCCGGCGCTACGCCGGCCGTGTCAGTTGCCTCGCCCTGCGTTGCGACGCCGCCGCCGTCCGCCGCTCCGGCCGCCGTCGGGCCCGGCGCATCGTCGGCCCCGGTGACGGTGATGCCCGCGCCCGCCTCGTCGAGCACGTCGATGGCGCTGTCCGGCAGCCGCGAGTCGCGCAGGTGCCGCCGCGCCAGCTTCGCGGCGGCGCGCAGGGCGCCGTCGGTGAACGTCACGTGGTGGTGCTCTTCGTAGCGCGAGCGCAGCCCGGTCAGTATCTCGACCGTCTCGTCGACGCTCGGCTCCTCGAGCACCACGCGCTGCAGCCGGCGCGCCAGCCCCCGGTCGCGCTCTATCTGCTTGAACTCGTCGAACGTCGTCGACCCGATGAGCCGGAGGTCGCCCGCCGCCAGCAGCGGCTTGATCAGCATCGCGAGGTCCATGGTGCCGCCGGTGGTGGCCCCCGCCCCCACCGTCGCGTGCACCTCGTCGATGAAGAGGATGGGCAGCGGCCGCCCCGCGAGGGCGTCGATGACGGCCTTGAACCGCTCCTCGAAGTCGCCCCGGAACCGGGTGCCCGCGAGCAGCGCCGCGGTGTCGAGGGCGAAGATCTCGGCCCCCTGCAGGCGCGCGGGGACGTCGTCGTCCAGCAGCCGGCCCGCGAGTCCTTCCGCCAGCGCGGTCTTGCCCACGCCGGCGTCCCCCACGAAGACGGGGTTGTTCTTGCGCCGGCGGCAGAGGATCTGCAACGTGCGCCGCAGCTCGCCGAGGCGTCCGATGAGGGGGTCGAGGCGCCCCTGCCGGGCGCGCTCGGTCAGGTTGACGGCGAAGGCGGAGAGGGGGTCGCGCGCGGGGGCGGGGCCGTCGCCGGCCGGTCCTGCCGGCGCCGGGGCCGAGCGCGGCTCGTCCTTGCCCGCCGGCGCCTTGGTGATGCCGTGCGAGATGTAGTTCAGGACGTCGAGCCGGGTGACGTCCTGCGACTGCAGCAGCTCGGCCGCGTACGAGTTCGGCTGCTGCAGGATGGCCGCGAGCACGTCGCCGAAGCGGACCTCGTCCTTCCCCGCGCTCTGCACGTGGAGCACCGCCGTCTGCAGCACGCGCTGGAACGCCAGGGTCTGCTGCGGCTCGCGCTGCCGGCCCTTCTTCGACTGCTCGAGGCCGTCGAGGAAGGTGTCGAGGGAGTGCCGCAGGGCCGGCAGGTCGGCGCCGCAGGCGGTGAGGATCTTCTCGCCCTCGGGGTCGTGGGCCAGCACGTAGAGCAGGTGCTCGAGGGTCAGGTGCGTATGCCGGCGCACCGTCGCCTCGCGGTACGCGACGTTCAGGATGAGCTCGATGGCGGCGCTGAACATGGCCGGTGCCGTTCACTCCTCCTCGAGGACCGCCTGCAGGGGGAAACCCTCGCGCTTGGCCAGGGCCCGGGTGGTGGCGACCTTGGTCTCGGCGATCTCGTGGGTGTAGGTGCCGCAGCGCCCGCGGCCCTGCGTGTGGACCTGCATCATGATGCCGTGGGCCTCGGCCGGGCCCTTGTCGAAGACCGACTCCAGCACCTGCACGACGAACTCCATCGTCGTGTAGTCGTCGTTCAGCAGGGTGACGTGGTAGCGGGTCGGCTCGCGGGTCTTCTGCCGGGTCTCGTCGAGGACGCCGTGGCCGGTGCGCGGATCGTGGGCCATGCCTCTGCGATCAGACTATGGGGACGGCGGCGGCGTCAAGGCGGGCGCCGCCCGAGCGCCGTCCCGGAGGCTTCTCGGCGCCCCGGTGGACAGGCGGGCGGCGACGACCGCGTTCGGCCCGGCCGGTTCGAGTGCCGCGGGCCTTTCGCCGCGGGTTCGCGGCCCGCCGGGCATAGTAAGATCCCGCTCCCATGCCAACGATCGCGCGCGGCATCACCTATGCCGACCTGAACTTCCTCGGCCAGCCCCGGGTCATCGCCACCGCCGTCCTCCAGGACGCGGGCGGGGCCGCCCTCGTCGACCCCGGGCCGTCGACCTGCCTCGACACCCTGCGCTCGTCGCTGCGCGACCAGGGGATCGCGCCGGGCGACGTCCGGACGATTCTCCTCACCCACATCCACCTCGACCACGCCGGGGCCACCGGCACCCTCGTGCGCGAGAACCCCGACATCCGGGTCTACGTGCACGAGGCGGGGGCGCCGCACATGGTCGACCCCGCCAAATTGCTGCACAGCGCGGGCCGGCTCTACGGCGACGACATGGACCGGCTGTGGGGCGAGTTCCTGCCGGTGCCCGAGGGCAACGTGCACGTCCTCGCCGGGGGCGAGCGCCTCAAGGTGGGCGACCGCGAGCTGGAGGTCGCGTACACGCCGGGGCACGCGTCCCATCACGTCAGCTTCCTCGACCGCGCGAGCGGGGTGGCGTTCGTCGGCGACACCGCGGGGGTGCGGGTCGGCCCCGAGCGCTTCGTCCTGCCCCCGACGCCCCCGCCCGACATCGACCTCGACACGTGGAAGGCCAGCCTCCGGCGCATCGCCGACTGGCAGGCGGACACGCTGTTCGTCACCCACTTCGGCCCCCACGAGGACGCCGCCGACCAGCTCGCGGGGATGAGCGAGCATCTCGACGGACTGGCCGCCCTCGCGCGCGCCGTCATCGAGGAGGACGTGCCCGCCGAGGAGCGCGCCGACCGGTTCGTCGCCGACACCCGGCGCTATCTGCGGCGGCACATGTCGGAGGAGCAGGCGGTCCTCTACGACATGGCCGCCCCGTTCTCGATGTGCTGGCTCGGGCTCGCGCGTTACTGGAAGAAGCAGGGCGTGGGCGCGCGCTGACGGCGTTGGCGGCGGCTGCGCGCCGGCCGCTTGCAGACCGCGTCGCTGGCGGTTGAGCGCGCCGGCGGCGGTCGGGGCGGGCGCGGCCGAATCGACGCGCGGACCGAACCGACCGGCGACCACCGTGGGCCGCGGAACAGCCGGCGGCTCACCGCGCGAGGGCAGGACGGACAGATGCAGCTCGGCTTCATCGGACTCGGGACCATGGGGCGCCCGATGGCGCTTCACCTGATGAACGGCGGCCACGCCATGGCGGTGTTCGCCCGCCGCGCCGAGGCGACGCGCCCCCTCGCCGACGCGGGCGCGGCCGTCTGCCCAACCCCCGCGGCGGTGGCCGGGCGCAGCGAGGTCGTCTTCACCATGGTGACGGGGACCCGCGACGTCGAGCAGGTGCTGCTCGGCCCGGAGGGCGTCGTCCACGGGGCGCGCCCCGGGAGCCTCGTCGTCGACACGAGCACCATCGACCCCACCGCCACCCGCGCCATCGCGGCCCGGCTCGGCGAGCGCGGCGTCGACATGCTCGACTCGCCGGTGTCGGGCGGGCCGCAGGGCGCCCGCGACGCGACGCTGACGATGATGGTGGGGGGACCGGCGGAAGCGGTCGAGCGCGCGAAGCCGCTGTTCGCGCTGCTGGGCCCCAAGGTGATCCACGTCGGCGAGGCCGGCACCGGCCAGACCACCAAGGCGTGCCACCAGCTCGCGCTGCTGGTGAACGCGCTGGGCGCGGCCGAGGCCCTGGCCCTCGCCGGCCGCTGCGGGCTCGACGTCGAGCGCGTGCGCCAGGTGATGATGGGCGGCATGGCCTCGAGCCGCGTGCTCGACGTGTTCGGCGCGCGCATGGCGTCGCGCGACTTCGCAGCCGGCATCGAGTCGCGGCTGTACCACAAGGACCTCGACATCGCCCTCCGCCTCGCCCACGACCGCGGTGCCGCCCTGCCCGCCGCGTCCCTGACCATGCAGCTCGTCAACGCCCTGATGGGGCGGGACCGGGGCCGCGACGACCTGTCGGCGCTGATCACCGTCGTCGAGGAGATGAGCGGCGACAGGGCCGGCTCTCCTTCCGCCGCGGCGAAGCAAGGACGAAGCGGATGACCGGCGCCGCCCCGCTCTCTCGTGGAACGCGGGCGGCGGAGGCCGAACGTCGACCCCGAGGTGCCGATGACCGGCGTGCACCGTGCCCTCGCGGAACGCGGGCGGCGGAGGACGGGCGAACGTCGACACCAAGGCATCGCGGCGGACACCTTCGGCCGGACCGCTGGCCCGGCACCACCCCGCCCCACCGGAGCGGCGAGGTGACGGATGGGGTGCCGAGGGCCGGCCTCCGTCCGGCGCCGCGGCGAGTGACCGACCGGGCCGGCTGCCCCGGCCGCCCGTAGTCGCGGCCCCGGTCGCGCGTGCGGTATCCTTGGGGCCCATGACCACCCGATTTTTCTCCGCCCTGCTGGCGGCGGGGGCGGCCGCCGTCCTCGCCGGCGCCGGCATTCTCGGCGCGTCGGGCGAGGCGCCCGCGACGGCAGGCGCGCCCGTCGCCCGGCCGATCCAGGCCGCCGACGCCTGCGCCCGCATCGCCGGGGCGGCCCTCGGCCTGCCGCACACCACCATCACCGTGGCCGAGGCGGTCACCCCGCCGTTCACGCCGCCCGAGACCTTCTCGTCGCGCGGCTTCACCGTCGACGACGTGTCGTTCTGCCGGGTCGCGGGGACCGCGAGCCCCGAGGCCGGCTCGGAGATCCGCTTCGAGGTCTGGCTGCCGCCGGCCGACGCGTGGAACGGGCGTTTCCAGGGCATCGGCTCCGGCGGCTCGGCCGGGGCCATCCGCTATCCGCAGCTCGCGGACGCGGTCCGCAACGGCTACGCCGCGGTCGCCACCGACAACGGCCACACCAGCACCAGCGGCTTCGACGGGAGCTGGTCGCTGGGGCACCCCGTCCGCCTCGTCGACTTCGGCTACCGCGCCCAGCACGAGGCCACGGTGGCGGGCAAGGCGGTGACCCGCGCCTACTACGGCCGTCCCGCCGATTACGCCTATTTCGTGGGCTGCTCGCAGGGCGGTCACCATGCCCTCATGGAGGCGCAGCGCTACCCCGACGACTACGACGGCATCGTCGCCGGGGCCCCCGCCAACTACTGGGTCGGCCTGATGACCGGCGAGCTGTGGGCGGGGCTCGCGACCACGAGGACCCCCGGGCAGGACCTGCCGCGCGAGAAGCTGCCCCTGCTCGGCGCCGCCGTGCTCGAGGCCTGCGACGCCATCGACGGGCTCGAGGACGGGCTGATCGACGACCCCCGGGCCTGCGACTTCGACCCCGGCGTGCTCGAGTGCGCGGACGGCGACGGCGACGACTGCCTCACCGCGGGACAGGTCGCGGCGGCGCGCGCCATCTACGCGGGGCCGGTGCGGCCGAGCACCGGCGAGCAGATCTTCCCCGGGTATCCGCCGGGCAGTGAGTGGTTCGAGGCCGCCGACGGCCGGGGCGGCTGGGGGCGCTACTGGGCCGGCATCGAGCGGCCGGGGGGCAGCACCGCCGACTTCATGCGCTACGCCGTCTTCGAGGACCCCGACTACGACATCGCCGGGTTCGACTTCGACGACGACTGGGTGCTCGCCAACAACCGTCCCCTCGGGGCCGGCGCCGACGACACCCTGGGCTCGGCCCTGAACGCCGTCGACCCGGACCTCTCGGCGTTCAAGGCCCGCGGGGGCAAGCTCATCAGCTATCACGGCTGGGCCGACGCCCTCATCACCGGCTACTACGCGGTCGAGTACTACGAGAGCGTGACGGCGGAGCTGGGCGGCCCGGACGAGACGACCGACTTCTACCGCCTGTTCATGGCCCCGGGCGTCGCCCACTGCCGGGGCGGGCCGGGGCCCGACCGCTTCGACGCGGTGACCGCGCTCGAGCGGTGGGTCGAGGACGGGGTGGCCCCGGACCGGATGGTGGCGTCGAAGGTGGTCGACGGCGAGGTGACGCGCACGAGGCCGCTGTGCCCCTACCCGCAGGTGGCCCGGTACACGGGCAGCGGCAGCACCGACGACGCCGCGAGCTTCGCGTGCGTCGCGCCCGACTGAGGATACGGTTCGGCTGAACGCCCGCAACGCGCGAAAGCCGGCCGACTTCGTCCGGGAGGCAAGGGGTCTGCTCCGGGAGATCGGGCAGATTGCCGGCAGGATTGAAACGAGGCGGCAGCGCCGCGCGAAGGCGGCCCAGCCTCACGCGACGGTTTCCAGATCGGTGAGAAGACAACCAGGAGCGAGAGAGATGCAGAAACGAACCTTCGGCGCCGTGCTGGCGCTGACCGCGCTGGCCGTGGTCCTGTCCGTCCCCGCCGGCGCCCAGCCGGCATCCGGCGTGCCCCGCCTGCCCGACGGCACCCCGGACCTCCAGGGCGTCTGGGACTTCCGGACCCTGACCCCCCTGCAGCGCCCCGAGGACGCGGCGGCGGAGCTGACGGCCGAGGAAGCGGCCGAGGTCGAGGCCGCGGCGGTGCAGCGCGCGGTCGAGGCCGACCGGCCGAGCGAGGTCCGCACCGAGCCGCTGCCCGCGGGCGGCGACGTGGGCGCCTACAACAACTTCTGGTTCGACCGGGGGGCCGGGGTCGTCGACGACCGCCGGACCTCGCTCATCGTCGACCCCCCCGACGGCCGGGTGCCCGAGGCGCAGCCCGGCGCGGACCAGCAGGGCCCCGGGCCCGGGGCGGCGGCGCGGCCGGTCCGGTTCCGGGTCGGCGGCATCGGCAGCGACGGCCCCGAGGACCGCGGCATCGCCGAGCGGTGCCTGCTCGGGTTCAACACCGGGCCGCCCATCGTGCCCGGCGGCTACAACCAGAACATCCAGATCTTCCAGACCGCCGACCACGTGGTCATCCTGCACGAGATGGTGCACGACTCGCGCATCGTGCCCCTCGACGGGCGCGCGCCGCTTCCCGACGACCTGCGCCAGTGGCTGGGCAGCTCGCGCGGGCGCTGGGAGGGCGACACCCTCGTCGTCGAGACCACCAACTTCAGCGCCAACACCGCCAGCTTCAACCCGTCCGTCGTGCAGTCCATCGGCTCGGGCGAGACGCTGCACCTCGTCGAGCGGTTCAGCCGCATCGACGCCGACACGCTGCTCTACGAGTACACCGTCGACGACCCGGCCACCTTCACGCGGCCGTTCACGGTGGCGCTGCCGATGAAGCGCGGGTCGGCGATGTTCGAGTACGCGTGCCACGAGGGCAACTACGGCATGCAGAACCTGCTGTCGGGCGCCCGCGCCGAGGAGCTGGCGGAGTCGGGACAGCAGTAGCGATGGCCACCGGTCCGCGTCGGCGCCTCTCCGCGCCGCGGCAAGGCGTCGATCCGCGGAGGGTGTGAGAGACAGTCAGGAGTGTACGAGATGCAGAGACGAACCTTCGGCGCGGCGCTGGCGCTGACCGCGCTGGCCGTGGTCCTGTCCGTCCCCGCCGGCGCCCAGACGGCCGGCGTGCCCCGCCTGCCGGACGGCACCCCGGACCTCCAGGGCGTCTGGGACTTCCGGACCCTGACCCCGTTGCAGCGCCCCGAGGACCGGGCCGACCAGGCCGAGCTGACGGCCGAAGAAGCGGCCGAGATCGAGGCCGCCGCCGTGCAGCGCGCGGTCGAGGCCGACCGCCCGAGCGAGATCCGCACCGAGCCGCTGCCGGTGGGCGGCAACGTCGGCGGCTACAACAACTTCTGGTTCGACCGGGGGGCGGGGGTCGTGGACGACCGCCGGACGTCGCTCATCGTCGATCCCCCCGACGGCCGCCTCCCCGAGACGCGGCCCGGCGTGGAGCGGCAGGGCGACGGCACCGAGCCCGCGTGGCCGGTGCGCATCCGGGTCGGCGGCATCGGCAGCGACGGTCCCGAGGACCGCGGGGTCGCCGAGCGGTGCCTGCTCGGGTTCAACACCGGGCCGCCCATCGTGCCCGGCGGCTACAACCAGAACATCCAGATCTTCCAGACCGCCGACCATGTCGTCATCCTCAACGAGATGGTGCACGACTCGCGCATCGTGCCCCTCGACGGGCGCGCGCCGCTCCCCGACGACCTGCGCCAGTGGCTGGGCAGCTCGCGCGGGCGCTGGGAGGGCGACACCCTCGTCGTCGAAACCACCAACTTCACCGCCAACACCGCCAGCTTCGCCCCGTCCACCCGGGTGGCCATCGGCTCGGGCGAGACGCTGCACCTGGTCGAGCGGTTCAGCCGCATCGACGCCGACACGCTGCTCTACGAGTACACCGTCGACGATCCGGCCACCTTCACGCGGCCGTTCACGGTGGCGCTGCCGATGAAGCGCGGGTCGGCGATGTTCGAGTACGCGTGCCACGAGGGCAACTACGGCATGCAGAACCTGCTGTCGGGCGCCCGCGCCGAGGAGCTGGCGGAATCCGGGCAGTAGAGACGGCCATCGCACTGAAGCCGGCGTCCCGCCCCGGGGCGCCAGAACCGCAACAGGAGACCATTCAATGAAGCGCACCACCGTTTTCGCCCTTGCACTCTTCACCGCCACCCTCGGGCTCTCCGCCCCGGCATCGGCCCAGGACGCGGGCTGGACCACGCTGCTCGACGGCTCGTCCCTCGACGGCTGGAACCAGATCGGCGACGCCAACTGGTCGCTCGTCGACGGCGCGGCCCAGGCCGACAGCGGCGCCGGGTTCCTCGTGACCCCCGAGTCGTACGGCGACTTCGAGCTCGTCCTGCAGTACGCGACCGAGGAGCCCGCCAACAGCGGCATCTTCATCCGCTGCGCCGACGCGACGAGCGTCACCGACCGCAACTCGTACGAGGTCAACATCTTCGACACGCGCCCGGACCAGACCTACCGCACCGGCGGCATCGTCCACATCGCCGCCCCGGCCAGCCAGGTCGACAGCCCCGGCCGCTGGAACACCTACGAGATCAGGGCCGAGGGGCCCCGGCTGCGCGTCTGGCTGAACGGCGAGCAGATGGTCGACGTCGAGGACGAGCAGTTCGCCTCGGGGCCGATCGCCCTGCAGTACGGCTTCGGCGTCGTGAAGTTCCGCAACGTGATGATCCGGGGGCTGTAAGGCCGCCCGGGCCGGCTGCGCAGCCCCGGTGGTTCGACCGCCAGACCGGTCGGCCATCCGGGGCTGTGGGCTGTCCGCATTCGCCAGGATACGGAATGGAACGACAGGGCGTGGACCGACGACCCGTCGCACGCCCGGCCGACGTCGCCTCATTGATGTCGTGCTGGTGGGCTCCGCGCACGACGAGCAGGTGAGCTGACCTCGGTGCGTGGTTTCCTGAATGCCGATTCCCGCTCTTGATGAGCACGGACTGCTGCCTGCGGGCGTGCATGAGTGTTCGGTACAGGAGATCGCCGACAGATTCGGTTGGAATCCGCACCGACAGGATCTCTTGCGCCGCCTGTCCGATTGTCTGGTGCGGGAGATCCGCAGCAGGTTTAGCGAGCCCGTGTACGTTGACGGCAGCTTCGTAACCGACAAAGAAGTTCCGGAGGACGTGGACGTGGTTCTCGACATGACGCCGGGCGACCGACGAAGGGCGGTTGTCGGCACTCAACTTCATGGTCGCAGAGCAAGATCGGCTTCAGCGGGACTACAGCGTCCACTTCTGGATCAATCTGCCAGGCCAAAATGACTTTTCGGCCTTCTTTCAGTATCTTCGCGTCAAAACCGCTCGGCACAAGGGTCTTGATCCCTCGCACCGCAAGGGAATCCTGAGGCTTGAGTAATGGGTGCCTGGACGGACTCGGTCGAGGCGAGAGCGCGGATCATCCACGATCAGGCCGCGGCCGCCCGCGCTTTGGCGTCGAGGAACCACGGCGATCCGAACGAGTTCGCGCGTCCCTACCTGGATCTGTTGAGCCGGCTATACTGCGACGAGTTCCAGTTCGCTCAACTTGTGGATTCCTCCGATCTGGTCGCTCGCTTCGCCGGACCGGCTGTCTCTCACGGCGATCCGCCCGTATCCATCGTGACCTCGATGTTCTCCAACCTGCGAAAGCAAATCCAGGGAATCGCGAAGTCCATCGTGGGTCTTACCAGCGACGAGCGCGTACGTTGGCCAACCGATCTCGATCCGCGTCTATCAGGAGTTGCCCGCGGCAGCCTCGTGGTCGGCATTCGCATTCAGGCGGATGGAGTTGATGGAGTGAGCGGTCAACGATCGCTGCCGGCAGTGTCCGAACCCGTACTGGAGGCGGTACGCGTCGCCGTCAGGAGCGTTGCGACGGTCCCGCAATTCGTTGGTGGCGATGGCGTCGACGAAGCCATTGAGGAGGCGTTCCCTGACCCGGCGGTTCGAGACACGGTGATGGTGGCGGCGAGCAGGCTCGCACCGACGGGGCGACGAGGCATAGACAGTTTGGCGTTCTATGGTCCGGACGATCCAGGTGAGGAAGCCAAGCCGTTGACCGTCAGGTCGCGGAAGATCCTGAGGGGTGCTATTGCTCAACCCGTGCGGGTGGGCGGACATGGGAGCTTCATCGGTGTCGTGCGGGAAATCGATCTCGATGCAAAGAGGTTCGAGATTCGACACGTCGCCAACGTCGGGGCGATCAGATGCGTCTATGGGCCACACATGGAGGACTTGGCGCGACAGATACTAGACAAGCCAGTTCGGGTGAAGGGTCGGTACGAGATGCTGGCGAACAGGAAACCTAGGCTGATCGAAGTTTCCTCCATGGACGTACTGAACGAAGAGCAGCAGGCTCGGTTGCTGTAGCGAGATCTTCCAAAATGCCGCGGAGGAAGAAGCCTGTAGGGAGTCGCAGCGCCGACGCGGACGCTGTCACCTCGATCACCTACCCGGCCACGCGGAAGAACCTCCCGCTGGCCGGTATCGAAGCGCACGGCGTGGTCCGCGAGGCGCCGGCGGTGCGGTACGCGTTCAACCCCCACCTGCCCGCGGTGCTGCGGTCGTCACCCGAGCCCGCGAAGGCCGACCGGCTTCCCGGGCTGCTGGCGACGGCGCGGCGGCGGGCGCTGACGGCGGAGGAGGCCGACGAGCTCGCCGAGGCGCTGCGCCGACACGAACCGTGGCTGGAGTGGAGCGGCAAGCGCGAGAAGCCGTGGTTCGAGGTCGAGCCGGTGGCCCTGCACATGCACGAGCGGGTCTCGACGCAGGCAATCCTGCGCGTCCTCGCGCGGCAGGACGTCCAGCGCAACTTGTTCGCCGACCCCGAGCACGAGTACGCGAAGGCGGTGCAGTTCTACCGGCACGACGTCGATTGGGCCAACCGGATGATCCTGGGCGACTCCCTCCAGGTCATGGCCAGTCTCGCGCGGCGGGAGGACTTGGCCGGCAAGGTCCAGATGATCTACGTCGACCCGCCGTACGGCATCAAGTTCGCGTCGAACTTCCAGCCGAAGCTCGGCCAGCGCGACGTCAAGGACCGGCCGCAGGACCTCACGCGCGAGCCCGAGATGGTGAAGGCGTACCGCGACACGTGGACGCTCGGTATCCATTCGTACCTCGCCTACCTGCGCGACCGGCTGGCGATGGCACGGGAGTTGCTGGCCGACACCGGCAGCATCTTCGTGCAGATCAGCGACGAGAACGTGCACCGGGTACGCTGCGTGATGGACGAGGTGTTCGGCTCCCAACAGTTCAGGTCCATTGTGGCGTTTCGCACTACGACAGGAAAGGCTAGTGCTGGCCTGGATGTGACGTGTGATTTCGTGCTCTGGTACTCGCGGTCTGAACGGTATAGGGTCAACCAGCTATACACGTCAAGAACCCCAGACGATGATCAGAATCTGCGGTCGATCGAGTGGCATGATGGGCTCAGACAATCGTTCCCGGATTCTACCAGCATCAACGATGCCGCACAACGAGGTGGCAGGGTCTGGCGACAGAATCCGATTACTTCGCAGTCTGCGTCTGACTCGACGCTATTCGAAGTCGATTTCGAAGACAAGAAGTTCACACCGAAAAAGGGAGGATGGAAGACAAATCGAGTTGGAATGAGCAGGTTATATTCTGCGGGGCGATTGTGCGCAAGCGGCGATACCTTGGGGTACGTTCGCTACCTTGAGGACTTCGCCTACAAGCCGATCAACAACGTGTGGGACGATACTCGCCAAAGTGGATTCGGCGAGAAGAAAGTATATGTCGTTCAAACGACGCCGACGGTGGTCGAGCGCTGCATGTTGATGACTACCGACCCGGGCGATCTAGTCCTCGATCCCACCTGTGGCAGCGGCACGACCGCGTACGTCGCCGAACAATGGGGCCGGCGGTGGATCACAGTCGACACTAGCCGCGTGGCGTTGGCGCTGGCCAAGCACCGGCTGATGACCGCGAAGTTCGACTACTACCGGCTGCGCGACCTGAGCGCCGAGGACGTGGCGCGCAACCCGGACGGCACGTGGATCGCGGAGGCGGACGGTGACGGTCGACCGACCGGCCGGCGGATGACGTTGGACTGCCGCTCCGTTCCACACGTTACGCTTCGGAGCATCGCCCGCAACACGTCGCTCGACCCGATCTTCGCGCAACACGCGACGGTCCTCGATGGGGCGCTGGCGGAGCTGAACCGTGCGGCTGAGACGGTCGACGCGATGCTGAAGGAGAAGCTGGCCGGAAAGTTGGTCAAGAAGCACCGCGAGGAGGGGCCGCGGGCCGTCACCGACGCCGACGTGCGGCGCTGGCTGCTGCCGGGTGCCGATCCGGCGTGGATCCGGGCGGCCGCCGCGCGCAAGCCCCTCAAGAGCGTCACGGCAAGGCAGGTCGCGAGGTACAGGGAGCAGATACCGGCTCTGGCGTGGATGCACTGGCAGGCGCCGTTCGACGTGGACCCCGATTGGCCCGACGCGCTTCGGGCGGCGTTGACCGCGTACCGCGCCGCGTGGCGGGCGAAGATGGACGCAGTGAACGCCTGCATCGCTGCGAACGCGGAGAACGAGGAACTGGTGGACCAGCCGGGGGTCGAGAGCGGCACGGTGAGGGTGGGGGGGCCGTTCAGCGTCGAGGGGGTCATCGCGCAGGAAGAAGGACCGGACTCGCTCATCGGCGGGGCGCCCGACGAACTGGAGGCCTTCGACCCAGACGTTGCGGGCGACGTGGCGGTCGGCGACGCCGAGGCGCATCTCGACAAGGTCATCCGGCTGCTGAAGGCCAGCGGCGTGGATTTCTCGGGCAACAAGAACGTCAAGCTCGCGCGCCTGGATTCGGTCACCGGCGCCGCGTTCATCCACGCCGAGGGCGAGTGGCTCAACGGCGACGGCCGGCGCGTCGCCGTCAGCATCGGTCCCGAGGTCGGCAACGTCAGCGCCATGCAGGTGGAGAACGCGGTGCGGGACGCCCACCGCAAGGGGTACGACGACGTCGTGTTCGCGGGGTTCGGCTTCGACGCCGCCGCCCAGGAGGCTATCGACGACGCATCGCATCCCCGACTCCGCCTCCACATGGCGCTCATCAGTCCCGACGTGGCGATGGGCGACCTGCTCAAGGACCAACCCGGCAGTCAGCTCTTCCGGGTGTTCAGCGCGCCTCGGGTCAGCGGTCCCACCCGGCAAGGCGACGGCGACTACGTGGTCGAGGTTGAGGGGATGGACGTCTACGACCCGGTGAGCAACGCCCTCTACCCCACTGACAAGAGGCGCATCGCGGCGTGGTTCCTCGACAGCGACTACGACGGCCGCACGTTCTGCATCTGCCAGGCGTTCTTCCCCGACCGGTCGAAGTGGGACAAGCTGGCGAGGGCCCTCGGCAACCAGGGGACCGTCGAACTCGCCGCTTTCGACGCCCTGAGCGGCTTCCGGAGCCTACCATTCGCACGGCCGGCCCGCCTGGGCGAAGGCGAGACATGGAAGGTCGCCGTCAAGGTCATCGACCCGCGCGGCAACGAGGGCCTGCGGGTACTGACCGAAGGAGGGCGGTGGGCGTGATCGGTAGGGTCGGTGGCGCGGTGGTGTCGGCTGGAACATGAGCATGCCGGAAGAGCAGATCGCTGTCCAGCCGGTCGAGGAGCCGATCCTCTGTTCCCCGTACGCGGAACCGGATTTGCACTGGTGGTACGACACCGGCACCGGCATTCCTACGAAAAACCCGGGACGGCGGCCGGCGAGCTACTGGTACAAGAGTGAGCAGGCCGGCAGCGGCCAGAAACTGTTGTTCGCCGAGGAGGAACGGGACGACCTGCCCCTCGTGAACGCACTGCGCGCGGACGTGAAGCGCTGGCGCGAATCGGGCTGGCGCAGCGCGTCGGAGACGACGAAGCGGCTGCTGCGTCACTGGTGGCGCGCGGATCGGGCGCGGCGGCTGTTCTTCTGTCAGGTCGAAGCGGTCGAGACCATCATCTACCTGCGCGAGATGCTCGCGCGTGGGCGCTCCCCGAGACGGAAGCCGGAACTCGGCGTTGATGAGTTCGAGTTGCTGGCCAAGGGTATCAATCCGCGACCGGAGACCTGGATCGCGAAGGTGGCTCAGCCGCCGAAGCTGGTGGACGCCCCGGCCGGGAACGGCGCGAAGCCCATCCCGCGCTACGCCTGCAAGATGGCGACCGGCAGCGGCAAGACCGTCGTCATGGCGATGCTCGTGGCTTGGGCGTTCTGCAACCGCGGCACGAAGCCGGGCGACCCGCGCTACCCGCGGCGCGTGTTGGTGGTCTGCCCGAATCTCACCATCAAGGAACGGCTGCGCGTGCTGCGGCCGGGCGACCCCCACAACTACTACGAAGCGTTCGACCTCGTGCCCTCGCCCCTGCGGCCGGAACTGGCGAAGGGGAAGGTGCTGGTGACCAACTGGCACCGCCTGGCGCCGGGACCGGAGGAGGTCAGGGTCGGCAAGGCGACTGTGAGCCGGCTCGGCAAGGAGACGCCGGAGGCGTTCGCGCGCAACCGCCTCGGCGACCTGTGGGACGACGAGCCCCTGATGGTCCTGAACGACGAGGGGCACCATGCCTACCGGCCGGCACCGGTGGACAGGAAGGTCAAGCTGACGGCCGATGCGAAGGCGGACCGCAACGAGGCGACGGTCTGGATCGACGGGCTCGACACCATCAACGCCGCCTGCGGCATCGAGCTGGGCATCGACCTGTCGGCGACGCCCTTCTACATCCAGGGCAGCGGCTACCCCGAGGGCTCGCCCTTCCCGTGGATCGTCAGCGACTTCAGCCTGGTCGACGCCATCGAGAGTGGGATCACGAAGATCCCGCGGCTGCCCGCCATCGACAACACCGGTCGGCCCGACCCGAAGTACTTCCGCCTGTGGCGCCACGTCGTCGCGGACCTGCGCGCCGGCGAACGGCTGACTGGCGGCCGGCCGAAGCCCGAGGTCGTGTACCGCAAGGCCGAGGACGCGCTGGTGACGCTCGCCGGCGAGTGGAAGGAGAAGCTCGGGCAGGTGCGCGACGCCGCCCCCGGCCAGGACCGGACGCCGCCGGTGCTGATCGTCGTCTGCGACCACACAGACGTGGCCACCCACGTGCACCGGATGATCTCGGGCGAGGATCTGGTGGAGGCCGACCCGGCGGACGAACCGGACGATGATGAGGCCGGCCCCCGGTCCCGCAGGAAGCCGAAGCGCAGGAAGCGCTATGGCCCCGGCCTGCGCGGGTTCCCCGAGCTGTGGAACCGCGATGGGCAGACGGTCACGCTGCGCATCGACTCGAAGCTCCTGGAGGCGGCCGAGAGCGACGACCCCACGGCGACGCAGAGAGAGGCGGCCGAAGAGCTGCGGCAGATCGTCTCCACCGTAGGCAAGCCCGGCGAGCCGGGCGGCGACATCCGTTGCGTCGTCAGCGTCAACATGCTCAGCGAGGGGTGGGACGCCAACAACGTGACCCACATCCTCGGCCTGCGCGCCTTCCACAGCCAGTTGCTCTGCGAGCAGGTGGTTGGCCGCGGCCTCCGCCGCATGGACTACGCGCCCGACCCCGAGACCGGCCTCCTGACGCCAGAGTACGTCGACATCTTCGGTGTCCCGTTCTCCCTCATTCCGTTCAAGGGCCGCCAACCCGAGAAGGGGCCGCCGCCGGAGGAGCTGCCGAAGCACGAGGTGATGGCCCTTCCCGAGCGGCGGGTGTTCGAGATCCGGTTCCCCGTCGTCGAGGGCTACGTCGTGCACCTGACGCGGAACCGGGTTACATGCGACGTGCAGGCGGTCGAGCCGCTGAGGCTCGATCCGACGAAGACCCCGACCGCCGCCTTCGTCCGGCCGCAGGTCGGCTACCAGATCGGCCACCCGGGCACCCACGGTGGGTTCGGCTTCGAAACCGTCGACCGGCAGGCGTACTACGACTCCACGCATCCCCAGGAAATTGCGTTCGAGATCGCGCGCGGGATCGTGAGCCGGCTCACCGAGACGGCGCACCCCGCCGAGGCGGCCGCCTCCAGGAGCGGTGCCGGCGGCGGCCGACCGGGGGCAACCGGAAACGCCGGTGGTCGAGCAGGCGTGGCGGGGAACGGCGGCGGTCGATCGGTGCCATCTGGAAATGGCGGCAGTGGACTAGCCCCGGCCCCGAACGGCCGTGCGAACGGTCGTGGGGCTCCCCGCAGCGGCAGCCGCGCGGCGCTCTTTCCGCAGGTGCTCGCCATTGTCCAGGCGTACGTACGCGAGCGCGTCGACCTGCGGGGCCTCGACCCCTGCGAGATCGGCTTGCAGACCTACGCCGAGCAGATCGCAGGCCGTCTCCTCGACGCGATTGCCCCCGACGATACGCAGGGCGAGCCGCCCCTGCTTCCCAGGTTGAACCGGTACCGGCCCATCGGCAGCACCGCCGGCGTCCATTTCAAGACCGTGCGGCCGGTGCAGCCCACCGAGGCCAGCCACCTGAACTACGTCGCGTGCCACACCGCGAGCTGGGAGCAGGCGGCGATGTTCCGCATCGAGCAGTTGGCGCAGGAGCGTCTCGTCGAGTGCTACGCGCGGAACTACCGCCTGGAGTTCACGATCCCCTATGAGCTCTACGGCGAGCCGCGGGCCTACGAACCCGACTTCATCGTCCGCCTGCGCGACGGCCTCAACGTCGTGCTGGAGATCAAGGGCGCCCCCGACCCCGACGCCGACGCGAAGCACCAAGCCGCCCGCCGCTGGGTTCACGCCGTGAACAACTGGGGCCGACTCGGCGAGTGGGAGTTCCTCGTCTGCCGCGACCCTCAGCGACTCGGGGAGGAAATCGAGCGCCTGAGCGCGGCCAGAGACGCCCGCATCCAAGCCGCCGCTTCGAAGGTCCGCCGCCAAGCCGCCCGCGACGTCGATCGCCTGCGGTCGAGCGGCTGGACGCAGGCCGACTTCGCGCAAGCACTTCGCGAAACGCTCGGCTCCGGCGAGGACGGCCCGGCGTGACAGCTGCCGTGTTCCGCGTCGTCCTCGACACGAACGAGATCGTCGCCGCCGGCTCCCGATGGCTCGACACTGGTGCACCGTCCTCCGGCCGGAACGAGCATCTCCGACTGCTCATCATCGTCGCCACGAGGCACAAGGGCCTCTACTGCGACGAGATCCTCGACGAATACGCGCGCGTCCTGCTCCGACGCCGGCATCCTCCCGAACGGGTGCGCCGCCTCCTCGCCTACATCCAGGGCGCGTTCTTGCCCGTCGAGATCACGTCGTCCGCCGCGCCGATCCCCCCGAGCGATCCGGACGACGAGATCTTCCTGCTGTGCGCGCTCGACGGCGACGCGGACTACTTGGTGTCTGAAGACGCACACCTCTTGATGCTACGCCGGCACTACCGGCGACCTCTGATTGCGGCGTGCTCGGAATCCATGGTCTACCTGGACTCGCCATGACCAGCCGCCACCTTGCTGCGGGAAAGCGCCGGCTCTCGCGTCGTTGCAGGAACCAACCGTGCACGAGAGCCATGCCGTTTGGTTTAGTTGGCCTTGGTTTGGTAGTACGATCGGGCCAGCGATATGGGACGAAAGAGCCGAACGAAACGAGAACGCCGGGCCCGCGCGGATGATCTCCGTCGGAAGTACCGTGAGCCGCCACCGGTCAAGTATCCGGTTCGACCGAAACCGTCTGGCGGTCTGACGGCGTCAGAGCGTGCACTTGCCGCCTACGCACGGCAGACGTTCCTGTCTCTGTGGAGCTATCCCAATGTATGTCGTGACGAGCGACGATCCGATGGATCTGTCGTGGGCAAAGAAATAGTGGACCTCCTTGTCGCGTTCGAAGATAACGTAGTCTTGTTTTCAGACAAGGATTGTGCGTTTCCATCCAGCGGGAACCTTGATGTTGACTGGAGTCGCTGGTATCGGAAGGCTATTGACAAGGCAGCACGTCAATTGTGGGGTGCCGAACGCCACATCCGAGAGCATCCCGACCGAGTTTTCCTTGATTCCAAGTGCCAGACTTCTCTACCGGTGCCATTGCCGACTTCGACGACCATGCGCGTGCATCGCGTTGTCGTTGCACACGGCGCATCGACCCGCTGCAAGGACGAGCTTGGCGGAGCCGGCAGCCTGGTGGTCAAGCCACGACTCAGTGGAGATGACCATCGGCGGCCAAGGGCGGAAGGAGGCAAGCCTTTTTTTGTCGGTCGCATTCATTCGGAAAGGCCCTTCGTCCACGTTCTCGATGACAATTCAGTGAGGCTGCTTCTGGGGCATCTCGATACCGTTGCTGATTTTGTGACGTACCTTAAGAAAAGAGAGTCGTTTGTCTGCAGTGGTCAGCTCGAAATGGCTACAAGCGAAGACGCGCTGCTCGGATGCTATATGGCGACCGTCAACGATGCGGGCGAGCATGACTTCAGGACTGCCCCAAGGAGCGGGAATGGGTCCGTGATTCTTGAGGACCATCTCTGGCGAAGTCTTGTCGACAGCCCGGAGTACGGTCGAAAGCGAAGGGCAGATGGCGTGAGCTATCTGTGGGATCATATTGTCGAGCGATTTACGACGCACTACTTGGCCGGGACATCGCAGTATCTGACGGACGAAGGATCGAATCCGTATGACTTTGAGATAGTACTGAGGTTCTTTGCCCGGGAGAATCGCTTCCGGAGAAGACTCTTGGCGGAAACCCTCATGGACATGCTGGGATCAACGGATCCGTCCTTGCGACGCCTGCGAGTTGTTCCTCCGCTGGAGGTGGGCGATCCGTATTGGGTCCTGTTGTTGGTTCCTGCCGCTCACAGAATCCGGTCGGGTGAGCCGGATGAGCGGTATCGAGAGTTCCGACGAAACTATCTCGAGTGCTGCTTACGGGTCGTGAAGATGCTGCGACCCGAGGCTACGGACATCGTGGGTCTTGCCACAGAGAGCGGCAGAATGGAGGCTGGTTCGGAGGACGCTGCCTATTTGGATGCGCGCTCGTGGTCCGCAGCAGATCAGGAACAGGCGCAAGTCATGCAGCGGAAGCTGGGGATTCTGGTGAACCCGAACTGGCACCACGTTCAGGCTTGGGAGTATCCGCCGGAGTCGGGCTCGTTGGCGTGAGGCGTTGTGGACTGTGGAGGGCGGAGCCACGGTTGGCGTAGCGCTGAATCGGTTCGACGCGTGACGCGACGGCTCGGCGCCCATAGCCTGGGAGCTGGCGGTTCGATGATTGCCTGAGCGGGCCAGCCGGGACGTCCGATGTGCTCGCCGGGCAAGCGCGGGGCCAGCGGGAGGCGGTCGGTTGACGGCCCGCAGGGCTTGCTGGATCATCCGAGGGTGCAATGGAGTAGCCGGCGCGTGCGGTTCACGACGGTGGTGGTTTTCCTGCTGGCGGACCTCGCGGTCGGTTCGGTGCTGGCGGCGGCCGGCGACGGCGAGTTCAGCATTCCCGCGCGCCGGGCCGAGCGGCCGCCGGTGATCGACGGCCACGTCACGGAGCCCGAATGGCGGGGCGCGGCGCGGGCCGAGAACTTCCTGCAGTTCGAGCCGCGGCGCGGCGCCCCGGCCGAGCTGCCCACCGCCGTCCACGTCCTCTACGACGACGAGTTCCTCTACGCCGGCTTCCAGGTGTGGGACCCCGAGCCGCCGCTGTCGCAGATGATCGAGCGCGACGACCCCATCTGGAACGACGACTCGGTGCAGGTCTTCCTCGACACCTTCCACGACCGGCGGACCGGCTACTACTTCATGGTCAACCGGCTCGGGACCCAGACCGACGGGCGCATCGCCGAGGACGGGGGCAGCAGCGACGGCGCGTGGGACGCCCCGTGGCGGTCGCGGGCGCAGCGGACCGACTACGGGTGGTCGGCCGAGATCGCCATCCCCCTGGCCTCGATTCAGTACCGGGCGGGCGACGACGTCACCTGGGGCATCAACTTCGGCCGCAGCCGGCGCCGATCGCTCGAGCGCACGTTCTGGGCGGGGCCGGTCGACTATTGGGCGCGGCTCTCGATGGCCGGCACCCTCGTCGGGCTCGACCTGCCGCGGCAGTCGCGGCGGCACCAGGTCATCCCCTACGCGCTGTCGCGCGCGCAGGAGCGCGAGTCGCCGATCGGCGCCGTCGGGCTCGACGTGCGCTACGCCGTGACCCCGCATCTCTCGGCGTACGGCACCGTCAACCCCGACTTCGCCACCGTCGAGGCCGACCAGGAGCTCGTCAACCTGACGCGCTTCGAGGTCTCGCTGACCGAGAAGCGGCAGTTCTTCCTCGAGGGCGGCGAGCAGTTCGGGCAGGGCATCCGCACGTTCTACTCGCGGCGCATCAGTGACATCGAGGGCGGCGGCAAGCTGCTCGGCAAGCAGGGACCGTGGGCCATGCACGTGCTGGCGGCGCGGGCCGAGCCGCTCCTCGCCGGCAGCCGCGCCGGCTACACGGTGGCCCGGGCGCAGCGCGACGTCGGTTCCCGGTCGAACGTCGGGGTCCTCTTCGCGAACCGCGCGCTGGACGGCCTGAACCAGGGCTCGATCGGCGCCGACACCAGCCTGTACTTCACCGAGAACTGGGGCCTGACCGGCCAGCTCGTCCACAGCTACGGACAGTTCGACGAGGGGACCACCGCGTTCTTCGCCCGGCCCGCCTACGACTCGGCGACGGCCCACTTCCACGTCGGCTACACGCACCTCGGCGACCGCCTCGCCGACAACGTCAACGCCATCGGGTTCATCTTCGACGACGACCGGCGCCAGCTCGACTCGGCCCTGAACAAGACCGTCTGGCTGCGGGACGGCCCCGTCGAGCGCGTCCAGGTCGACTCGGCCTACGACGTCTACTGGGGGCAGACCGGCGTGCTCCGGAGCTGGCAGGTGGACGAATCGGTGGCCGTCGACTTCCGGAACCGCTGGACCGCCACGGGGCGGCACACCGAAGAGTTCAAGCGCTTCGAGCGCGACTTCCGCAACCGGCAGACCGGCCTCGAGATCGGCTGGAACACCCGGTCGTACCAGTCCTTCCGCGGCGGCGTGTCCACCGGCCGCAACTTCGACGCCGACTTCGTGCTGGCGAGCGCCGTGGCCCAGTACAAGCCGACCGACCGCACCTCGACCGAGTACGAGCTGCAGCGGCTGACCCTCGACCCCGACCCGGGCGGCGCCGGCACCTGGATCCACGTGGTCCGCGCCAACCAGTTCTTCACCCCCGACCTGTTCCTGCGCCTGTTCTTCCAGACCAACTCGGCCATCGACCGCCGCAACGTGCAGGCCGTCTTCGTCTACCGCTACCGCCCCCCGTTCGGGACGCTGCAGGTCGCCTACCAGCGCGGCACGGCCGAGTTCGGCCAGCGTTCCCAGCAGGGCCACACCCTGTTCGTGAAGCTCACGACGGTGCTGTGAGCGAGGGTGCTGGCCACGACGCGATCCCGCTCACGCGCTCTGGCGAGAAGGGGCGGGTAACGCTCCATCCTGGCATACCTGTACCAGGTATACTGGCAGCGCGTCGTGGCGATTCAGGGGTTCGCCCGCCGGCCCGTCGAACGGTTCTTCACGGATGGCGTCGTACCGCGCGGCGCCGGCTGGGCGCGCGTTGCCCCGCTCGCCGCCCGGAAGCTCGACATGCTCGACTACGCAGGGGCGCTGAGCGACCTGAGGTCGCCGCCCGGGAATCGACTGGAACGGCTCAAGGGCCGGGTGGCCGGTCTGCACAGCATGCGGATCAACGACCGGTGGCGCGTCGTCTTTCGCTGGAGGGCGACCGGACCGACGGACGTCGACGTCGTCGACTACCACTGAATCCCGAACGGAGGACCTCATGACGGTTCGGCGCGCACGACGTGAACCGACGGGCCCGGGAGAGATTCTCCGCCACGAGTTCCTCTTGCCGCTCGGCATGACGCAGAGGCAACTGGCCGATCACCTGGGCTGCGACGTCAAGGTGGTCAATCGCATCGTCAATGGCAGGACGTCGGTGGGCGTGGGGATGGCGCTGAAGCTGGGCGCCGCGCTTCGAACGACACCCGAGTTCTGGCTGAACGCCCAGAGGGCGGTCGACATCTACCGCGCGTCGCGCGATGTCGCGGAGTTGCCGAAGCCCATCCCGCGTGCGAGTTGAGCCGGTGGTGACGCCGGGTCGACCGGCCGCGGCCGGCGCCGCGCCGCGCATCGCCGGCCGCGGCCGAAGAGTGAAGGACACAGCGTCGATTCGGGCGGTGACGCCGGGTCGGCCGGCCGCATCGCCGGCCGCGGCCGAAGAGTGAGGACACAGCGTCGATCCGGCGGTGACGCCGGGTCGGCCGGCCGCATCGCCGGCTGCGGCCGAAGAGTGAGGACACAGCCATGCACATTCAGAATCGATCGCAGCCGCCCCGCGTCGCCGCCGGCGCACTCGTGACCGCCGTACTGCTGACCCTGACCCACGCCATGACCGCCAACGCCCAGAACCGCATGCCTCCGCTGACGGAGGCCGAGTTGTCCCCCGAGCAGAGAGCCGCCGTCGAGGTGTTCAAGGAGGCGCGGAACACCGACCGCGTCGGCGGGCCGTTCATGGTGATGCTGCGCAGCCCCGAGATGATGAACCGCGCGCGCAACGTGGGCGACTACGTGCGCTTCCGGAGCGCGCTGCCGCCGCGCCTCAGCGAGTTCGTCATCCTGCTGACGGCGCGCCACTGGACGCAGAACTACGAGTGGTACGTGCACGCGCCCATCGCCGAGCGCGAGGGGCTCGACGCGTCGATCGTCGCGGCGGTCGCCGACGGGCGCCGCCCGGCGGAGCTCGCCGCCGACGAGGCCGCCGTCTACGACTTCTGCATGGAGCTGCTGCGCAACCACGAGGTCAGCGACCCGACCTACGCGCGCATGGTGTCGCACTTCGGCGAGAAGGGCGTCATCGACGCCATCGGCATCCTGGGCTACTACCAGATGCTGGCGATGGTGATGAACACCGCGCGCACGCCGCTGCCGGACGGGGTGGAGCCGGGGTTGTCGTCGTTCCCGCGGTAGGAAGCTGGCCGAGGACGGGCCGCCCGCCGGCGTGGGGTGCGACGGCAGCCGGCTGCGCGGAAGCGGCGGAACCAGCTACGTCCAGAGGCGCGGCGGCGAAACTCCTGGCCATCACGGTCCTGAGCTTCCCGGTGGCCCGGCACCGTGGCCGTTCAATGAGCGGGTTTCGCCAACGCGGCCAGGGCCGCCGCCGCCGCGAGCTTGTGCCGGGCCTGCCAGGGCGGCCCGACCGCGCGGCCCATCGCCGAGAGCGCCGCGTCGATGTCCTCGCGGCCGAGCGCCGCGGCCGCCTCCCGGAAGACACCCTCGCGGTCGTACCAGCACACCGACCAGCCGCGCGCCTCGGCCGCGGCCGCGAGGGCCTCGCGATACATGACGGAGTCGGCGACGGCCTGCGCGCGGTTGTCCGCGATGCGTTCCTCGGTCGTCGGCGGCAGGGCGGGGCAGACGCGGATCGCGATGGCGGCAATCGGCACGGGCACCGTCACGGCCAGCGCCTCGAGCCCCTCGCGCGCCCCGCGCGCCGCCGACTCCCGCACGCGCGCGACGAGGTCGACGGCCTCGGCGAGCGAGATATCCCGCGCCCACGGGCTGTCCCGGTATCGCCCCACCGCCCACGACCCCTCGTGGTGATGCGGATGGGTCGGCAGTCCGCGCTCCGTCAGGTCGATGCGGCGGCGATCGAGGAGATCGCGGCCGGGCCCGACGGTGACCAGCACCGCCGAGTTGCCGTGCTCCGCGACACCGACCGCCGCCGTCCCCTTCGTTCGTTCTTCCGCCACGCCTCTCTCGAACGTCGCCGTCGTCAGGCGTCCTGGAACTTCCGGCGTATCCAGTCCAGCGTCACGCGGTCGAACTCGTCCGGCTTCTCCTGCTGCGTCCAGTGGCCGCAGTCGGCGATGACGTGGCGCTCGAGGTCGGAAATGAACGACGGCATGCGGTCGGACGAGGACGGGCGCAGGATGGTGTCGTTCTCCGCCCCCACGTAGAGGCACGGCACGTCGATGTCGCCCGTCGGCGCCGCGCCGCCGCCGCCCATGTTGGCGCGGTAGTAGCTGAGGCCCCCGGTGAACCCCGTCGCCTCGAACGTCTCCACCCAGTAGTCGAGGACGTCCGGGGGCATGATGAGCTCGCCCTGGTAGTTGTCCTCCTCGATCATCC
The DNA here is from genome assembly GCA_965261285.1 of Vicinamibacterales bacterium. Lineage (GTDB taxonomy): Bacteria > Acidobacteriota > Vicinamibacteria > Vicinamibacterales > UBA8438 > JAJEEA01. Next base: position 5,443,262 of record OZ253457.1, read on the forward strand.
GCAGCATGTCCATCGTCTTCTCGGCCGAGTCGGGCGGGTAGCCGCGCATGTTCTCGACGTCCCAGTACCAGCCCCGCCGGAAGATCATCTCGAGGGCCCGCCGCACGTCGCGCGACATGACCGCCTCGGCGCGGCCCGGCTCGAGGAACGTCGCCGCGTAGTAGTTCTCGGTGAAGACGATCAGCGGCTCCTCGGGCGGCTCGCTCGGCGGCGGGCCGCCCGACGCGGGCGTGTTCACGCCGATGACGCCGACGACGCGGTCGGGGTAGAGCCGGGGCATCGCCCACACCGCCGCCCCGCCCCAGTCGTGGCCGCAGAAGAGGGCGCGCTCGATGTCGAGGGCGTCGAGCAGCCCGACGAGGTCGTCGCACAGGTTGGGAATGGCGTAGCCCGCGACGTCCGCCGGCCGGTCGGTCAGCCCGTAGCCGCGCATGTCGGGGGCGATGGCCCGCAGGCCCGCCGCGGGGTACGAGCGCATCTGGTTGCGCCACGAGTAGGCGAGCTCCGGGAAGCCGTGCACGAACACCACCGGCAGCCCCTCCCCCCGCTCGTACACCGCCATCCGGATGCCGTTGGTGTTCACGAGCTGCGGCTCCGGCATGCCGGGGGCCGGCCGCACCGCGGGCTGGCCGAACAGGGCCGGGGGCCGGACGAACGGCGCGGCGGCGAGGGCGGCGGCGGTCCGGCCGATGAAGCGGCGGCGCGAGGGTGACAGGGGGCCGGCGGTCCGGTCGAGGCGGGTGCGGCGGCTATCGGTCACTGCGATCTGCTCCTTCTCCGGTGTGGCGGGTGGCGGGTTCCGGCCGGATGGCATCGTCCCCGCATGATATCCTGCCGCGCGAGGGATATCCAGGAGGCGGACATGCTGGTTGCGAAGTGGGGCAACAGCCTGGGCGTGCGGCTGCCGCGGGCGCTGGTCGACGACCTCGGCCTGAAGCCCGGCGACGATCTGCGGATTGTGGCGGCCACGTCGACGCGCATCGAGGTCATGAAGGACGCGCGCCGCGAGCAGGCGGTCGACCGCATGCGCGCCCGCGGGCTGCGTTTTCCGGCCGGCCATGCGTTCGACCGTGACGAGGCCAACGCCCGATGAGCGCGTTCATCGACACCAACGTGCTGGTCTACGCTCAGGGCGCCGGTCCGAAGAGCGACACGGCGCGGCAGGTCATCCTGGCCGGCGGCGTCGTCAGCGTACAGGTCATGAACGAGTTCGCGGCCGTGCTGCGCCGCAAGTTCCGGTTGGAGTGGGACCTGATCGCCGACGCCCTCGCCGATGCTCGCGAGGCGCTCGGCCCCGTGCGTCCCATCGACGTCGACGTCCACCTGCACGCCGTCGACCTCGCCCGGTCGCACGACTTCAGCTTCCACGACTCCCTGATCGTGGCGTCGGCGCTCGCCGCCGGTTGCGACACCCTGCTGACGGAAGACCTCCAGGCCGGGCGGCGCATCGCCGGGCTGACCATCGTCAATCCGTTCGCCTGAAGGCGCTCAGCATCACCACGTCCTCGCCGGCCGTCGCGTCCAGCCAGCGCAGGCTGATCTTCCGGTCGAACCCGACGATGCGGCGCGTCCCGGCCGGCATCACTTCCTCCTGTCTTCGACGGAGGGCGCGACGGCCCTCTCCGGGCCGGCGGACGCGACCGCCGCAGTCGACCCCGACCGTTCGATCTCGCCGCACCACCCCCACGCTGCCGTTCCGGTCGATCCGTGCGGTCCAATCACGTCGCACGCTCCCTCATTTCGCGGCGGGCCCGGTTGTCCAAAGACCGCCCGCAGCGCTAGCATAACGACAGCAATTCGCGAATCCAGGAGACATCTCGGGAATGGGTACACTGACCATCCGAAATCTCGACGATCGTGTGATCGAGCGCCTCAAGGCGCAGGCCCGTGCAAACGAGCGCTCGCTGGAAGGCGAGGTTCGGCACATGCTGACCGAGCGGGCAGACCGTCGGCTCCGCGTCGCCGCGTTTCGGGAGCGAACGCGCGAGCTGGCATCCGCCACCGCCGGCACCCCGCAAACGGACAGCGCCATCCTCCTGCGTGCGGATCGCGACCGATGACGCTGACCGTCGACGCCAGCGTCGTCACCAAGTGGTTCGTGAAGGAGCAGGGGTTCGAAGAAGCGCGCGGGTTGCTCGCCCATCGGATCCACCTGCACGCTCCCGACATCCTGCTCGCCGAGTTCGCCAACACCATCTGGAAGAAGGTCCATCGACGTGAAGTCGCCGACCCGCGGCCGTACTTCGACGAATTGGTCAACCTCCCCGAAATCGTCACGCTCCATGGCGGCGACGCGCTCATCGACCGCGCCGCCGAGATCGCGGTGGAGATCGATCATCCGGTGTACGACTGCCTGTACCTGGCGTGTGCCGAGGTCACGGCTTCGGCCTTGATCACCGCCGATCGGCGATTCGCGAAGAAGCTCGCCGGGCGCATCCCGGACGTGTGGCATCTCGAAGACCCGGCGACCGCAGGCCGAATCGAGGCCGCGGCAACCGCCGTGGTCATCAGCCGCGAGAGAATCGATGAACTGGTCGCCGCCTACGAGACCTATGCCGCAACCGAGCAGTTCGTCGTCGATTCCATACCCAAGTCGGGGAACCTGAAGATCCTGACACCTGAAGACCGCGCTCCATTCCTGGATTCTCCCGCCAACCTGCGGCTCGTGGGCCTGGTCGGCGACCTGTCCGACGAAGAACGGGTCGATCTGCTCGCGATCGGGTGGCTCGGAGCCGGACGTTTCCCCAGTTGGCGTCGCAGCCTCGAGCACGCCAGCAAGATGGCGCTCAGCGTCGATCACGACTACACGGCGGGATACGGCCACCACTGGCGACGTGGATACGAGCTCGTGACGAGTACCCGGCCTGCCCGTGCTCCCTAGAGCAGCAGCACGTTCACACCCGGCAGCGGTCGGCCCGTGCCGCCGTGCCGAATGGTGACGCTGGCCGGCACGCCCTCCGCCACCGGCGGCCGTGCGGCCGGCAGGACCACGCGCAGCTCGCGTTCCCCCATCGACTCGAACACCGGCCGCTCGCCGGCGAGCGCGAAGGTCTCGTCCTCGATGACCGCGATACCCTCGCTGCGGCGCTCGATGAAGCACTGCCGGCCGCCGGTCCCCGGCACGTCGCCGACCGGGCACTGGCCCAACCGCGACGCCAACAACTCGTTGCGCGTGAACTGGCTGGTGCGCAGGTCGTCGGTCGTCATGTCGTTGCACAGCCCGCCCGGCGAATACAGCTCCAGCCGGTCGTCGAACATGAACAGGCGTATCCGCGACCCCGACACCGCGTAGTCGCGATGCACCACCGCGTTGACCACAGCCTCGAAGACCGCGCGCTCGCTGAACTGGGGCACGTCCGTCCGCGCGGGGTCCTTGTACGCTCCGACGCGTCGATTGCGGACCACGAAGTGCACCGCCTCCCGAATCTGACGATCGAGCGGTCCGATGATGTCCCTTGCATCGACCTGCTGCCCGGCGTCCATCCGGTCGCCGCGGTAGCACACCGCCTGGATCCACCCATGCGCTCGGTGAGAGTTCGCATCCTGTTCAGATCTGCGCGGCGGTGCCGAATGAACGCATGAGTTCGAGTGCCCTGGCCAGACGGTGCACAGTTCGCCTTTTGAGGGTGTACCACGGCGCTACTCCCGCAATCTGCGAGGCGCTGGCCGCCAGGTCCGGCGCCGGGGAGGGCCGGGGGAGTCATGCGGCGGCTACGGCGGTGATGCCGTCACCGCGCCGATGCCGGCCGCCTTGAGGGCGGCGCCGGTTTCGGTCAGGACGTACCGCTGGTCGGCGGCGTTGTGGCGGTCGGGATTCGTCATGCGGATGATGCCGGCGGCGATCAGCGGCTGCACGTGCCGGCGGCGAAAGAACGTCCGGTGGGTCACGCCGGCGCGCTTCATGAGATCGCGAAGACTCCGCGGCACGTCGCAGGAGTCGACGATGCGACGCTGATGCGTGGTCATCGGCAGTGCCGCGTAGTCAGTGAACATGTCGGGCCGCTGGGGACGGACATGGTCACCAACAGCATCCGGCCAAACGCGGACTTGGTCACTGACTTGGTCATTCCTCGGCCGGCGCTTGCGCAGGTGCTCGGCGAGGACGTAGCGGTCGGGGCCGGCGCGCTCGATCAACATGCGATCGACCAGGCGGTCCGCGAGAACGGAGGACTCGGGACCGGAGAGACCGGTCACGGCCTTGATCTGCCACAGCCCGATGTTCGGCTCTCGACAAGCGAGGGCCAGCGTGCGCGCTTCCTCGTCCATGAGGCCGACGCCGAGACCCCGCTGCCAGGCGAGCTGCGAGTCGGAGAGCAACGCCTCCTTCGTCAGGACGAGCTCGAAGCTCTTGCGGCGTCTGTCGCTCACGATACGGGGCGGTACGTACCCCAACTGCTGCCAGTTTCGGAACACGTCGCGCAGCCCCCATCCCGCGTGCTCGCTGAGGCCGATGCGGCGGAACGCCAGCACGATTCGCGGATTGCGTACCTCCCGCTCGCCCGGCTCCAGCAGATGCGGGTCGGCGGCGAACGCGTCGCCGGAGTTCCAGAAGACCGTCTGGTCCCTGTAGTGCCGGATGACCGCCGTCCGGGAATGGTCGGCGTAGTCCTGGTGCATGAGCAGGTTGATCATCGATTCTCGAAATGCGCGGTAGTCCGGCGGCGTGTCGTCCCGCCGCATCGTGGCGGGGTCGAGGCGGAAGGGATGCTCGGCGAACCTCTCGTACCAGCCCTCGATGAGGAACCGCCACGTACGGATGAGGTTCTCCTCCAGAACCACACGGTCGAACCAGCGGTCTTCCGTGTCCGCGGTCTCTCGGGTCGCCCTGAACCGCTGACAGTCGACCACGGGCCGCGGCACGAGCTGCCGGAAGGCCGGATTGGCCCCGAAGAGCAGAACGGCGGCGCGGGTCGGACGTCGCTCGCCGCCCTGCTCTACGAGAAGGCCCATCTCCGCCAGGAAGTCGGTGTCCGACAGCGTGGCGTACGAGCGGTTGTCCGGCCGCCTCTCGTAGACCGCCCGGTACCACCGGATGGCGTCGGGGTCGAAAGCCGTGCGCAGGTCGAGATCGATCGCGTGACCGTCGGGACGCTCGACGGCGGCGTCGAGAAGGAACCGGTTCCGTTCCTGGTCCGAACAGCGAACGTCGCTGCCGCCGCTCCGGACGAACGACCGGCTGACGTTGCCGTTCAGGAAGACGGGCTTCTGCGAACGATGGGCTTCCGGCACGTGGAAGATGAGCAGGTCGGAATCGCCGTGCCGGTGCAGCTCTTCCTCGACGTCGACCACGACGCTCAACTTGTCGGGTTGGCGCAACGTCGACAGGAACTCGCTCTGCACCTTGTCCACGTCCAGCACGCCGACGATCTCCATCTCCTGGCCGCTCTTGCGCACGCCGAAGACCAGATGCCCACCCTGGGTGTTGGCGAATGCGGAGACCGTCTCGTAGGCGTCGCGCGGCACGCTGCGCCGGGCTTCCTTGAACTCGACGTCTCGCCATTCGTGCCGGCGGAGCAGTTCGATCAACTGATCCTGTGTCATGCCGTCCACCCCTCGATGGGCACCGGTCGACCCCCTCGGCGCATTCTACCCGCCGGCAGGTGGTCGTCGCGGCGCCGACTGATCAAGGGCGGCTGTGCGTCCCGGTCGCGTGACGCGCCCGCCGCTGTCAGGGCATGTGTAATGCACAAGTCGTGCCGGTCGTCGCGGCCGGTTCACGGCCGGGCGGGTGAACGGCGTGGGGCCGCCCGGGGGTACCTCGACGAGTAGGCGGGGGGCTGGACGCCCGGCATTGGCGAGGGGGGCGGCGGAGAACCGGCAGCCATGGCTGACGCTATCGGCCGGAGGCGTCCGGGCAGACGACGACCACGTCGCCGCGTGCCGTCCGGGAGTACCGCCGGAACTGCGGGTGGTCCGGCACGGCGTAGCTCAGGTAGCCATCTGCCAGCGTCCCGTTCCAGGTGGCGACGATGGTACGGTTCCGCGACACGCGCTGCAGACCGCGGGCTGCCGCCGCCCTGCGCAATCGACCGGCTACTCTCTGCCGGGCTCGACGGTCCCGCCGCCGTCCACTGTCGTCTCGGGCTCGACGGTTCGACGTTCCCCCGGCCTCACTGCCCGTCGGTCGAGCCGGCGCCGGTGCCGAGGAAGCGGATCAGCTCGGCGTTGACGATGTCGGGCACCTCCTCGTGGGGGTTGTGGCCTACGTTGGGGATGAGGAACGCCTCGCCGTTGGGCAGAATCTCGGCCGCCCGCCTGACGTTGTCGGGGAAGCCGGGCCCGTCGATCTCGCCGCCGAGGATCAGGGTCGGGGTCTGGATGTGGGGCCAGTCGTCGACCACCGTGTCCATCGAGCGCAGGTTGCCCCCGAGCCGGCGCACGTAGGCCAGGCGCGGCCAGTCGCCGCTCAGCCGCTGGCCGTGGCGGATGCGCAGGTGCTCGATGAGCTCGGGCTTCCACTCGACGTAGCGGTTCGTGTCGGTCCGCACGTCCCGCTCGTAGGCGGCCTGCAGGTCGGGGTCGGCGTCGATCTCGCCGTCGAACGGGGCATAGCCGCGCCCCGCGCGCCGGTCGGTCAGGCCGACCTGGTTGACGGTGACGAGGTGCGTGGTCCGCTCCGGGTAGAGGAAGGCGAAGCGGGTCGCCATCTGCCCGCCGATGGAGTGCCCGACGATGGCCGCCCTCTCGATGCCGAGGTGGTCCAGGAGCCGGGCCGTGTTCGAAGCGTGCAGGCTCATGCTGTAGGGCAGGATGGGCTTCGACGACTTGCCCCAGCCCAACCGGTCCTTCACGACGACGCGGTAGCCGGCGGCGGCGAGGGCCTCGATCTGGCTCTCCCAGTACCAGCCGTAGTAGCTGCCCCCGTGCTTGAAGAGGACGGTGCGCCCGTTCGCGGGCCCCGTCGGCGCGACGTCCATGTACGCGATGCGCACGTCCTGGTCGAAGACGCGGAAGTTCATGAACTCGACGGGGTGGGGGTACTCGTATCCCTCGAGGTTGATCGAGATCGGCCCCCAGTCGGCCGGCGGCTCGGGCGGCGGCTGGTGCGACTGGGCCGAGGCGGCGGCCGGCAGCACGAGGGCCAGCCCGGCAGCGAGGGTCAGCGCGATGAGGGCGCGGGGGATGCGTTCGTTGATCATGAGTGCTCTCCTGTGACTGCGTGGTTCGCCGATCCTAGCATCTCGGTTGCCCCCGAGGGGCGGCCGTGCGGCCTCCGTGGCGGCGGGGTAGCGGAAGGGCGGGGACGGCCGTGCGGCCTCCGTGGCGGCGGGCGGCCGGGAACCACACGGGCGGCTGCGCCATGCGGTCGGGCCGTTCTTGCTGCCAAGGGGGTGGGCTTGCCACGCGGCCCCGCTACCCGTCGGGGGCGCGGCACACCCGTCAGGCGGGCGCCCCGCCGCTCTCGCTGGGCGGGGACCGGCAAGGGCTTGCGAACGGCGGGGACCTGAGCGATCATGGCCCTTTCCGGACGACAACGACGGCAGCCTCCCAGGGAGGGTTGAGATGCACCTTCGTCTCCGAACCATCGTCACGTTGCTCGCGGTCGCCCTGATGGCGTCCGCGCCGGCCTTCGCCCAGAGCCAGTCGCAGAGCGCCCCCGAGGCGGACGCGAGCTGGGAGATGCCCCGGCTGCCGGACGGCCAGCCCGACCTGCAGGGCTACTGGACCACCCAGACCTTCACGCCGATGGAGCGCCCGGAGTACCTCGGCGACCAGGCGTTCTACAGCGAGGAGGAGTTCGCGCTGCTCCAGTCGCAGCTCACCGTCGACGGGGCCGACCCCCTGGCCCGCTTCGTCATCGAGATCGACGACCCCGAGGAGCGCGCGCGGGTGCTCGACCAGACCCACCGCGACGAGGAATACGTTCACTACGACAACGCCATCTGGCTCGCCACCCCGGTGCCGAAGGGGCTGTCGACGCGGCGGACGTCGCTGATCGTCGACCCCCCGAACGGCCGCATTCCCCCGCGCAACGAGCAGGCCGACGCGCGGGCGGCGGCGGCGCGGGCGGCGCGCGGCGACCGGGGGGCCTTCGACGGCTACGAGCTGCGGCCGCACAGCGAGCGCTGCCTCAACTACCGCTACAACGCGCCCCCGCTGCAGCCGCCCTCGTACAACGACATTCACCACATCCTGCAGACGCCGACCCACGTCGTCATCTTCACCGAGCAGAGCACCAACGGGCCGCGCATCGTCCCCATCGACGGGACGCCGCCGATGTCCGACAAGATCCGCCAGTGGCCGGGCGACGGGCGCGGGCGCTGGGAGGGCGACACCCTCGTCGTCGAGAGCAGCCACTTCAACGACAAGGGCGCGTGGCAGGGCTCGAGCCGGCACCTCAAGGTGGTGGAGCGGTTCACCCGCGTGGCCGACGACCGGATCCACTTCACGTTCACGGTCGAGGACCCCGCGACCTGGGACCGGCCGTGGAGCGCCGAGGTTCCGCTGATGGCCACCGAGGGGCCGATGTACGAGTACGCCTGCCACGAGGGCAACCACGACATCCGGCACATCCAGGAGGTCTACCGCAACATCGAGCGGCAGGAGGCCGAAGCGGCGCGCCCCTGACGGGGCGCGTGGGGAGTTTCGCTGGCGCGAAACTCCTGCGCGCGGCGGAAGCGCCCGTCGGCAGGTCTCCCTGGCGCGGAACGTCTTGCGCGGGAGGGGCTGACGGGCGCGTTCGGTCTCACCGGCGCGTGGTTGCTGCGCGGCGAGCTGCCGGTCGGGTCGGCGCGATCGGCTGCGTGCCCTAGCGGGGCGTCCAGTAGAACACTTCCCACGTGTGGACCGGCTCGTTCACGCTGGGGATGATCTCGCCCTCGAAGTCGTACCCCATGCTCATCCCGTTCTTCCCGGCGTAGCTCTTGAGGTAGGGGATGCGCTCGTCGCCGACGATCTCGGTCGCCCTAAGCGCATAGGTGGCGTCGCCGAGGCGGATCCACCCGTCCCGCCGTCCGCTCCGCACCCGCGCCGCCCAATAGCCGCCGTCGGGCCGGGTGGCGGTGATGACCCCGCCCTCGTCGGTCGAGTACACGATGCGGATGACGAACGGGGGGAACCCCGCGAGCTTCATCAGCACCTCTCCGTGGTCGTTGACGGTGTTCCAGTCCGCGGGCGGCGGCGTCGCCTCGCCGCCGATCACCACGCCGGGAAACCGCTCGTAGGGCGCCGTGGCCGCGTACACCCCCGCGGCCAGGCCGACCAGCACGCCGACGACGAAGTACCACGTGTTCCTCGACAGGGTCTTCTTCGGCATACGGTCCTCGCAAGGGGCGATACGGAACGATCGCGCGCCGTGCGCCGAACGGGTTCGGCGCGTCGGCCGCCGTCAGGCCGCGATCATACGCCGACCGGCGCTCGACGTTGTCGAAGGCCGTGGCAGGCTACGCCGCCGTATCGCGTGGCTGCACGCTTTCGGCGATCCGGCGGCCCACCGCGATTTCCGCCCGTCGCAGCTCGTAGGTCTGTTGCAGGTTCAGCCATACCTGCGGCGTGGTCCCGAGATACCGCGCCAGCCGCAACGCCGTGTCCGCAGTGATTCCGCGCCGCCCGTGCAGGATCGTCGTCACGCGGTTCACGGGCACCGCGAGCGCTCTGGAGAGCGCGTTGGCCGACATGCCGAGGGCTTCGAGCTCGTCACGCAGAATCTCACGCGGGTGCACCGGACGCATGCCGCTCTTGGGGGCCACCGCCTTCTCCCTTCCACCTGACCCTCTTGACGATATACGTAAACCACCACGGTGCGCTCCCCCGGCCTCGGCTACCGCATCGCCGTGACGCCCTGGACGGGCCGCCTCCGACCTGCGAGGATGACGGCATGGCGACCGCCGACGACTTCCGCCGACTCGCGCTCGACCTCGACGGGGCGGAGGAGCGCTCGCACATGGGCGCGCCCGACTTCCGCGTCGGCGGCCGCATCTTCGCCACCCTCGCCCACGAGGCCCAGGGCTACGGCAACCTCATGCTCTCGCCCGAGGTCCAGGCGATGTTCGTCGGCGATGCGCCCGGGGTCTTCCTGCCGATCTCCGGCGGCTGGGGACGCATGGGCATGACGCACGTCCGCCTGGAAGCGGCCGACGAGGAGACCCTGGCTGGGGCACTCCGCACCGCGTGGAAGCTCCGCGTCGAGAAGAACGCGAAGACCCGTCGCCGCGCGCAGCGGCGGAGGACGTGACCCCGGCCGGTCACCGGGGTCCGCATTTCACTCAGGACCGCCCGACGTCGCAAGACGCGCCCGCACGACGACCTCCGAGGCGATGAAGATCGACGCCGTCAGATGCTGAGCTTCGCTCCCCGCTGTCGGGCCAGCACGAGGCGAACAGCGGGCGCGAGGCGAACACCGCGGTGAACACGTTCGAGACGGGCCCGAAGAACAGCCTCGTCGCGAGGCCTGTATCGGCCCCGACCCGAGCTGGTAGAGGAAGGCGGCTGCGAAGACCGCGGGTTGCGGCAGGCGCGGTGTTGCCCGGGTCGCGCTGGAGAAACGGCGCGACCCGGGGCCGCCCTGGCGAGCGGCCCCGGGATGATGGTGTCGAGCCGGCCGCACTCGGGCGTGGCCGGCGTCGGGTCGGCGGTTGCCGATCAGTTGGTCATCTGCGCCGCCGGCCAGCGGTCGTCGATGGGCTTGGACGGATCGGCCGTGATCTTCAGGTCGGCGCAGTGATGATAGGAATAGCCGCCCGGCACGTTGTACACATGATCGGCCATGAACTGGATGACCTGCAGCGTGCACTTCTCGCAGTTGATGTTCGGGATGTCGATGTCGGCCTCCCAGGGATCCATCGGGGTCTCGGGCCGGAACGAGGCGCGCTGGTCGCCCACGGGATAGTGCGGGAACAGGCCGTCGGCGATGACCGGGATCTGCGGCGGGCTCTGAATCACGCCCCAGACCGAATAGAGGCCCCGGTCCGTCCATTTCTCGACCGCGGTCGGATCCGCCGGCAGCTCGTTGCGCGAGTTCACCGAGAGCGCGACCCGGTAGTGGCCCGAGTGGAAGACCGTCTCCTGGATCTTCAGGTGCAGGCTGGAGCCGCCGGTGACCTCGGTGACGATGCCGGACAGAATTTCGGCGTTGTCGCCGTTCGGGTTGCCGCCGCACGGTCCGACCTTCTGGGGGTTGCCGAGGCGGTCCAGGTTGATCCAGGGCGCCGGTTCCAGCAACTGGAAGTGCGCGTGTGCGGCGATCGGCAGCATCACGAGTGCGGCGGCGAAAGTGAACAGAGCTGGCAGACGGTACTTCATGTTGTCGTTCCTCCTCGACAGGCCGGTTGTCCGATGGTTGGCGGACCGGCCGAGAGCACGAAGGCGGCCGAGCGAATGCCCGGCGCCCGTCGCGCGATTCGTCGCTCCACGGTGCCCGGTGACAATCGAGCGCCCTCCGGCGGGCGCCCGGGGCAAACGGTAGCACGAGTTCGCCGGAAGCCACAATCCCGCCCGGTGGGGCGCCTGGGAAGGCGGTGCCGGCGTCGCCCTCGACGGGCCGGTTGTCATCCGGGCGAGGGAGAGGAGACGCCGCAGGCGCCATTCTCGCCCTCGATCGGCGACGGGATACCGGGCCGTCACTCCGTCCAGCGCGCCCGCAACGCCTCGCGGTTCACGCCCTCGATCGGCGCCGGATACCCGGCCGTCACTCCGTCCAGCGGGCGCGCAACGCCTCGCGGTCTACTTCGGCGCCCCGCAGGTACACCGCGGTGATCCGCCGCGTGTTCGTGATGTCCTCGAGCGGGTTGGCGTCGAGCACCACGAAGTCGGCGCTCCGGCCGGCCTCGACGGCCCCGGTCTCGTCCAGCCCGAACGCCCGCGCCGCCCGCGTCGTGGCCGCCACGATGGCCTCGGCCGGCGTCATGCCCAGCCGCACGAAGAGCTCCAGCTCCAGGTGATCGGCGTAGCCGAAGAAGTCGCCCACCGCGCCGGCGTCGGTGCCGAAGATGACGTGGTCGCGCAGCCGCATGAAATTGTCGCGGATGACCCGGGCTCGCGCCTCGGCGGCGGCGGTCCGCGGAGGCGCGGCGTCGCCGCCCGCGGCGTCCCGCAGCATCGCGACGACCTCGTCCGACACCTGCTCCTGGAAGAAGGGGTCCTCGTACACCGGCCGCCGGTACGGCTCGCGCCGGGTGACCATGCCGATGGTCGGCACGATGAAGGCGTTGCGCGCCGCCACGAGCCCGAGGTACTCGTCATCGACCTCCACGTCGTAGGGCATGTGGATGAAGCGCCGGGCGCCGGCCCGGAGCAGCCGCTTGTGGTCCTCCAGGGTGGTCGCGTGCGCGATGACCCGGATGTCCTGCACCCCCGCCTCGTCGAGGGCGGCCGCGTAGATGTCCGGCGCCAGCTTCACCCGCGCGCCCCGCCGCTCGTCGCGCGAGTCCACCCAGATCTTCAGGATGCGGACGCCGCGCGCGGCCTCGGTCCGCACCACCTCGCGCGCCTCGGCGGGGGAGGTCACCGCGTGCAGCCCCCACCAGCCGGCATCGTTCGTGAACCGGGGGTTCGGTCCGCCGCCGGGCGTCCCCACCCCGGGCGACACCAGGTAGCGGGCGCCCCCGACCTCGCCCACCCGTTGCGCCAGCCGCACCTCGAGGGCGACCTCCTCGAGGTCGCTGCCGGTCGAGATGATGGTGCCGACGCCGTAGTAGGCGTGGCGGTGCAGATGGTCGACGAGGTTCTCGCGGGTGAAGTTCTCCGAGCCCCAGCTCGCGTACCGTTCCCAGCCGAGGTGCGCGTGGGTGTTGACGAGGGCCGGCATCACCGTGCGCCCGGTCAGGTCGACGACCGTCGCCCCGGGCGGCGCCGTCCCCTCGCCGGCGTTCCCGACCTGTACGATCACGCCGCCGCGCACCAGGAACGCAGCCTCGTCGATGACGCGGCCGTCCCCGACGATCACCCGCGCGCCGGTGAACAGGCGGACGGCCGGGGTCGAGGCGGCGGGATCCGGCGGTTGGCCGTCCGCGCCGGCGGCGATGCCGGTCACGAGCGCGAGCACCAGCGGCCCGATGACGCGCCGTGCGGTGCTCCAGCCGGTCGGTCGAGTCGTCTTCTCGAGCATTGGCTTCAGCTCCGGCCGTCGGGACGGCGATCCACAACCCCTCACCGGTCGAAGGTCCACGTGCGGGGCTCGCGTCCCGGCTCGGGCCGCATCTCTTCCACCACGACGCGGGGCGTCTCGTCGCGGCGGTATCTCAGGACCCATCTCAGGCCGGCGCGGTTCGCCTCGGGCACCGGAATCTCGTGCGTCGCGAGCTCGGGCCCGTCGAAGACGTTGACCTCGCAGAGGTCCTCGCCGGCGCACAGCGCGATGGCCTCCTCGACCCAGTCCTCGACGGCGGCCCCGGGAGTTGCCCAGGCTCCCCACACGTGCGCGGTGGTCCCCACCCAGCGGAACACCACCGGCTCGGCGCCCGCCGCCGCGCGGTCCTGCGCGGCGGGCGCCGGATCCGCCACCCCGCGCGCGAGGGCCGCCTCCGGCGCGGGGGCCGCTGGCCCGCCCGTCGCGGCCGCGCCGAGCGGCCATCCGACGCCAACCGCGATGACGAGCAGCACACCGCCGCCGATCTGTTGCACCCGCTTCATGGCGATCTCCTTTCCGTGAGACCGGTCTTGCCGCCCATCCCGGAGGCTCACGGAATGACACGGGCCCGGCAGGGCACGCGCCCGGCGGCTACCCGCGCGACTCGACGCGGAATGTCCACCAGCTCTCCGGCCGCGGCGTGTCCAGCGGAGGCGGTTCCCCGCCGCCCCCCGGCTGCCGCGCCTGCACCGCCGGCTTCTGCAGCTTCCGGATCCGCGAGGCCCAGACGTGGTCGAGCATGGCCGGGTCCATCTCGCGGTTCAGGACGACGGGGTAGACGACGCCGTCGAGCCGGAGTCGGCCCGGGTGGTCGTCGCCCACCCGCGGACACCAGTACTTGTTCTCGCCGACCGAGCAACTGATGAAGAGCTCGCCCTCCGGCGTCGCCATGCAGTTGACGTTCACCGAATGGGGCCTCCCCCAGATGCCGATCTGGATCGCGCACAGCGAGACGTCGTTCGCGAAGCTCCAGTCGTCGACCGGCTCCTCGTGGGCGTCGCCCAACAGCACGAAGCCCGGGGTGGTCTCGCAGGGACAGTTCACGGTCCAGACGACCCCCCCGGCGACGACGACCACCCCCAGGGCAATCGCGATGCCGAGGACGATCTGCCGGACGGACTTCGACGACAGGCCGGCGGCCCGTGCCTTTGCGCTCATGTTCGACCTCCTCCGACCCTTATACACCCGTTTCCTGCTCCGCGCGCCATCGGGCCGATGACTGCCCTGCGGCCGGCCCGCGGTGGTATCGTCTGAGGCACGCCCGAGACCAGCACAGGGAGCGCCGCCATGATCACGACCCCTCTCCGCACGTCTCTCGTGTTTCCCCTCGCCGCGGTGCTGGCCGCTGTCGCCATCGCCCTCCCCGCCGCGCAGACCTTCGACGGCGAGCCCGACCCCCAGCCGGCGTCGGCCGACCTCGCCATCGTCGGCGGGCTGCTCATCGACGGGCACGAGGGGCCGCCGCTGCCGGGCGCGGTGGTGCTGGTCGAGGGCGACCGCATCGTCGCCGTCGGCAGCCGGGACGAGCTGACGGTGCCGGACGGCGCCGAGGTCGTCGACGCCCGCGGCATGACCATCCTGCCCGGCCTCATCGATGCCCACGTGCACCTCGACATCCTCGGCCACTCCGACTACCAGCACTGGCACGGGCGGTACCGCGAGGGCCGCTACGCCGAGATCATGGCCGTCTCGACCCGGCAGCTCCTCATGAGCGGCGTCACCACGGTGGTCGACCTGGCCGGGCAGCCGGACGCCCTCGGCGAGACTCAGGCGCGCATCGAGAGCGGCGAGCTGGCCGGGCCCCGCATCGTGGCCAGCATGGGGTGGATCACCAACTGGTCGGACGGGCAGGTGGCCCGGCACCACCGCCGGTCGCACACCGTCAACGTGCGCACGGTGGACGAGGCGCGCGCCGCGGCCCGGACCGCCATCGCGCAGGGCGCCGGCATCGTCAAGGTCCACACGGGGCTGACTGAGGCCCAGCTCCGCGCCATCCGCGAGGAGGCCGACGCCGCGGGCATCCGCATCACCGGCCACGTGGGGAACCGCGACGACCTCCTCATGCGCATCCGCGCGGGCCAGGACGGCATCGAGCACCTGGGGCTCGGGGCCGGCCGCGGCCCCGCCATCGCGCCCGAGGTGCTGCAGGGGCTGGTGGCGGAGGGGACGTACGTCATCCCCACCCTGATCCAGACGGCGATCCAGGGCCGGGCCGTCGCGTGGCCCGACTGGCGGGACAACCCGCGGGCCCGCGCCCTGACGCCGCCCGACGTCTGGGCCGACATTCGGCGCAGCATCGAGAACCCGCGCCGGTTCGGCTACTTCGGCGGCGCCCTGCGGGTGCGGCGCATCGACGAGATGGGGGCGAAGCTGCGCCAGCTCCACGACGCCGGGGTGCGGCTGCTCGTCGGCACCGACAGCGGCACACCCCTCAACTTCCACACCGACGCCACCTGGCAGGAGATGGACCTGATGGTGTCGTACGGCCTCTCCCCGATGGAGGTGCTGGCCATGGCGACCCGCCGCAACGCCGAGTACCTGGGCCGCGGCGGCGAGCTCGGCACCGTCACCCGGGGCAAGCTCGCCGACCTGATCGTGGTCGACGGCAATCCGCTGCTGAGCATGCGGGACCTGCGGAACGTGGTGACGGTGGTCAAGGACGGCCGGGTCTACACGCCGTAACACGGGAGTGACGATAATGAAGACACGCACGCTCGGAACGGCGGCGCTGCCGGCCCTGGCCGCGCTCACCCTGGCCGCTGGGGCAGCGGCGCAGGCCCCGGACCCTTACGATGTCGTCCTGCACGCCGGCGACGTCATGGTGCCGATGCGCGACGGCGTCCGCCTCGCCACCGACGTCTACCGGCCGGCCCGCGGGGGCGTCGCTGTCGAGGCCCCGCTTCCGGTCCTGCTGCAGCGCACCCCCTACGGCAAGGAGGGGCGCGGGCTCGTCGAGCGCGCCGCCTACTTCGTCCGCCACGGCTACGTCGTCGTGCTGCAGGACACGCGGGGCCGCTACGAGTCGGAGGGCACGTTCTCGAAGTACCACGACTTCGACGCGACCGACGGCTTCGACACCGTCGAGTGGATCGCCGCCCTGCCCTACACCGCCGGCGGCGTCGGCATGTTCGGCACCTCGTACGGCGCCCACACCCAGGCCGACGCGGCCAAGATGAACCCGCCGCACCTCGGGCCCCTGCTCCTCAACCAGGGGGGCATCTCCGACCCCTGGATGCACAAGGTGCGCAACCACGGCGCGTTCGAGCTGGGGCAGCAGCTCGGCTGGGCCTTCGACCAGCTCCGCCTGTCGCCCGACCCGGTGGTGCGGGCCGCCTTCGAGGCCGAGGGCGTGGCCGACTGGTTCGCGGCGATGCCCCTGCGGCGGGGCCTCAGCCCGCTGGCGGCGGCGCCCGAGTTCGAGGACTACGTGCTCGACCAGCTCACCCGGGCCGACCACGACCGGCCGAACGCCGACGTCCGGCACTGGACCCGCCTCGGTGTCAACTGGAGCGCCTACTACGGCCGCACCGCCGACGTCCCCATGCTGCACGTCGCGGGCTGGTACGACCCCTACGTCGGCAGTCAGTTCGAGAACTTCGCCGGGCTGACGCGGGCCAAGACCTCGCCCATCCACCTCCTGGTCGGCCCCTGGACCCACGGCGCCAACACGCGGTCGTCCGCGGGCGACGTCGAGTTCGGGCCCGACGCGGCGATCCCCGATTTCGCAACTGACTTTCACCGGCAGTGGTTCGACCGCCACCTGAAGCAGGTGCCCACCGCGGTCGACGACTGGCCGCCGATCCGCCTCTTCGTCATGGGCACCGGCGACGGCCGCCGCGATGCCGCCGGCCGGCTGGTGCACGGCGGCTACTGGCGCGACGCGCAGGCCTGGCCCCTGCCCGAGGCCGAGCCCACGCGCTGGTACTTCCACGCCGACGGCACGCTGAGCCCGCGCGAGCCCGCCGAGGCGCCGCCGACCACCTATACCTACGATCCCGAGCACCCGGTGCCGACCATCGGCGGCTCGTTCTCGGGGGTGCTGAAGCGCGGCGCCTACGACCAGCGCGAGCGCGAGTTCAGGCGCCTGGGGGGCGGCTCGGAGAACGGCTTCTACGGCTCGCGGCCCCCGTATCTGCCGCTCAAGACCCGGCCCGATGTGGTGGTGTTCCAGACCGAGCCGCTCGAGGCCCCGGTCGAGGTCGTCGGCCCCATCCGCGTCATGCTGTACGCGTCGTCGACCGCCGTCGACACCGACTTCACGGTGAAGCTCGTCGACGTCTATCCCCCCAGCGAGGACTTCCCGACCGGGTTCGAGATGAACCTCACCGACGGCATCTTGCGGGCGCGCTACCGGAACGACCCGAGCCGGCCCGAGCCGATGACGCCCGGCGAGGTCCACGAGCTCGTCATCCGGCCCTACCCCACCGCGAACCGGTTCAAGGCCGGGCACCGCATCCGCATCGACGTCTCGAGCAGCAACTTCCCGCGCTTCGACGTCAACCCCAACACCGGCGAGCCCCTGGGGCGGCACCGGCGCTCGGTGCCCGCCGACAACTCGATCCACCACGAGCCGGCCTACCCGTCCCACGTGGTGCTCCCGCTGGTGCCGGTGACGCCGGAGTGAGGGTGACGTCGGGGTGACCCGGAGCCCAGGAACTACTGCTGGTCCAGCTCGCCCGCCTTGTCCCGCATCGCCGAGAGCGCGGCCAGGCTGATGAGCGCGGTCGCCGACATGAACGCCGCGATTGCCGCCGATGTCCCGAACGTCTCGAACAGGTAGAGGGCGACGATCGGCGCGGGTCCGCCGGCGGTGATCGACGCGAGCTGGTACCCCAGCGACACCCCGCTGTACCGGCGCGACCCCGGGAACGTCTCGGCGATGAACGCCGCCTGGGGCGAGAACTGCATGTCGTGCACCGGCCCCGAGAGGACGATCGCCGCCGCCAGCAGGGCGAACACGCCGCTGTCGACCATCGCGAAGTACGCGAACGGGAACAGGACCATGACGCCGCAGCCCAGCATGATCAGCCGGCGGCGGCCGTAGACGTCCGACAGGTGCCCCCACAGCGGCACGGCGACGAGCGACCCGACCGCGTTCAGCATCACGAGGTTGAGCAGCGTGCCGCGGGCGAGGCCGAGCTGCTGCGTGCCGTACACCAGGATGTAGGTGACGAAGATGTAGAACGGCGCCATCTGGCCGGTCCGCATGAGCGCCACCAGCACGATCTCGCGCCAGTTGTGCCGGACCACCTCGACCACCGGCGCCTTCCGCACCTTCCCGCGCGTCTGGAGCCGGGCGAAGACGGGGGTCTCGAGGATGCCCACGCGGATGTAGAGCCCGACCGCGATCAGGGCGACGCTCGCCAGGAACGGGACGCGCCAGCCCCACGCGGCGAACTGGGCCTCCGTGGTGAGCCCGGCCATCAGCCCGAGGGCGCCGTTGGCCAGCAGCAGCCCGGCCGGCCCGCCCCACTGGGGCCAGCTCATGGCGAAGCCGCGCCGGTCGGGGTTGGTCCATTCGCCGGCGAGCAGGATCGACCCGCCCCACTCGCCGCCGAGGCCGACGCCCTGCAGCGCGCGGCCCGCCACCAGCAGCACGCCGCCCCAGATGCCGATGGCGTCGTAGCCCGGCACGAGGCCGATGCCGACGGTGGCCGCCCCCATGAGCACCATGGTGGCCACGAGCGCCGCCTTGCGCCCCAGCCGGTCGCCCACGTGCCCGAAGACGACGCCGCCGAGGGGCCGCGCCGCGAACCCGACGAAGTACGTCGAGAAGGCGAGCAGGGTGCCGGTGAAGGGGTCCGAGTCGGGGAAGAACAGCCGGGGGAACACCAGGGCCGCGACGATGCCGTAGAGGAAGAAGTCGTACCACTCGATGGTGGTCCCGATGGTCGACGCCGCAAGCGCCCGCAGCCACATCCGGCGCCGAGCCGCCGGCTCGAGATCGGACGGCGTGAGCGGCGCCTGCGCGCCCAGTTCGGAAGGGGCGATGGGCTGGCTGGTCATGACGCCGTCCGCGGCGACGGTGGATGTGGTACGCGGGTCGTTCCCGTCGTGGTCACGCCGGCGTGAACGGGTCGAGTCCGGTGATAGTATCGAAAACGTGATGGACGGCGCCGCATCCGCACCCCGACTGCTCGAGGCCGACGCGACCCCGTCGACGCGACGGCTGGAGGTCGAGAGCGTGGCCGAGGGGCTGCTCGCGCTGCTCGAGTCGCGCGGGGTCCGCTGCTTCTTCGGGGGCGGCGCCGGCACCGACTTTCCCCCCGTCATCGAGGCGTTCGCCCGGCGGCAGGCCTTGGGCCGGTCCTGCGGCCTGCGGCCCATCACCGTGGCCCACGAGATCACCGCGGTGGCGATGGCCCACGGCTACGCCATGGTCACGGGCGAGCCGCAGGCGGTGATGGTGCACACGCTGCCCGGCACCGCCAACGCGCTCGGCGGGGTGATCAACGCGGCGCGCGCCCGGGTGCCGATGTTGCTGCTCGCCGGGCGGACCGCCATCACCGAGCGCGGGCTGCCCGACTCGCGCAGCCTGAGCATCCACTGGGCCCAGGAGTCGTTCGACCAGGCGGGGCTGCTGCGCGAGTTCGTCAAGTGGGACTACGAGCTGCGCCGCGGCGACCAGCTCGAGACGGTGGTCGACCGGGCCCTCGCCATCGCGTGCAGCCCGCCGGCCGGCCCCGTCTACCTGACCCTGCCGGTCGACGTCATCGGCGCGCCGATGCCCCCGCTGACGGTCGGCGCGTCACCCCGCCTCCGGCCGTCCCGGCCCTCCCAGCCGACCCCCGCCGCGCTGCGCGAGGCCGCCGGGAAGCTCGCGGGGGCGGCCAACCCGCTGGCGGTCACTTCGTCGCTGGGGCGGGACCCGGCGGCGCCCGAGGCGCTGGTCCACCTCGCCGACCGCCTGGGGCTGCCGGTGGCCGAGACCTGGCCGACCCATCTCAACTTCCCGCGCGATCACCCGATGCACCAGGGCTTCGACGCCGGGGCCCTCGTTGCCGACGCGGACGTCGTCCTCGCGGTCGAATCGGACACGCCGTGGTTCCCCGCCCGCACCGAGCCGCCCCGCGACGCCGTCGTCATCCAGGTCGACGACGACCCGCTCTACACGACCTATCCGATCCGCGGCTTCGCGAGCGACATCGGCCTCGCCGGGCACGCCGGCAGCACCCTGCGGGCCTTGTCGGCGGAGCTGGAGCGGATTCCTCTCGACGAGCCTGCCATCGCGGCCCGGCGCCGCCGGTGGGCGGCCGCGCACGAACGGCGCCGCGAGGCGTGGCGAACGGCCGGCGAGGCGGTGCGGCGAACGACCCCGCTCGACTACGCGTGGATCTCGAAGTGCCTCGGCGACGTGCTCGACCCCGAGGACATCGTCGTCACCGAGATCGTCCTCGACCCCACGCAGGCGTGCTCCACGCGCCCCGGCACGTTCTTCAACCATGCCCACTCGGCGGTGCTCGGCTGGGGCGCGGGCGCCGCGCTCGGGGCCAAGAGCGCGCACCCCGACCGCACCGTGGTCTGCGCGGTGGGCGACGGCAGCCACGTCTTCGGGGTGCCGACGTCGACCCACCACACCGCCCGCGCCTGCGACCTCCCGGTGCTGTTCGTGGTCTACGACAACGCCGGCTGGGAACGCACGCGGCAGGCCACCCTCGAGCACGCCCCGGACGGCTGGGCGGCCCGGAACCCGTCGATGCCGCTGTGCGACCTGGCCCCTGCCCCCGCCTACCACGCGATCTGCGAGGCGAACGGCGGGTACGGCGAGCGCGTCGACGACCCCGCCGAGCTGCCCGCCGCGCTGGCGCGAGCCCTCGACGTGGTGCGGCGGGAGCGGCGGCAGGCGCTGCTCGACGTGATCGCCCGCTGACGGGCATCCGAGCGCTCCGCCGCGCGGCTCCCGGTCCGCGACGGACAGGCCGGTGGGCCGGCGACCGCTGGCGGGGCATGACGAACTCAATTGCGTTGGCGTACACTACATTGGCAGGGTGCTGCTTTCCTGCAATCGAGCCCGTGCCGTTCAGGATCGACGAGAGGGCCTCTCGGCCGTCGCAACACGCGCCTTTCGTGGGATATGGCTGCCGCCGAACCCAATTGTGCCCGATTTGCGCCCGGTCGCCAGCCGAAGATGCTGCCCGCACTGTCAGTCGACTACGGCCCAGGTAGTTGCTGCAGCGCAACGAGAGCCGTTCCGTGGCACTGACGCCGACCGACCTCGTCGAGGCGCATCCGTGGCGACGGGTTGCCTTTACCACGTACGCTCTGAGTCTCTCCTTCTTCGAGGCTGTCATCCTCGACGCGCTCGTGCGTGGGGCTGCGACCGCGCAGACTGTGGTCCTCGCCGACGTCGAAGGCGTGCGTGCAAGCATCAGCGAGCAGGGCGCATGCCGGGTGGGAAAGGACTATGATGTTGAGCCCGTTGCCGTCACCAATGGCGTGTTCCATCCGAAGGTGTCGGTCTTCATCTCACCGGACGAATGCCATGTGCTCGTCGGCTCCGGAAACCTTACCTTTGGCGGGTGGGGCGGTAACTGTGAAGTCCTTGAACACCTCCACCCGGGCTTTGCGGCTGACGCGATCGCCGACACGGCGGATCTCTTCGAGCGAATCGCCGAGAACACTCGGGTACGCCACGGCGCGGTGGCACACTGCGCCGCCATCGCGGCTGACTTGCGCCGATTTGCGCCGGATCGTGTCCGGCACGGCGATATCCGTCTCCTTCACAACCTCGATCGCTCGATCGCAGAACAGCTAGCGGTTGCGGCGGCCGACCTCGGCGGTGCGCGACGCCTAGCGGCCGCGGCTCCCTTCTGGGACAGCGGCACAGCTATCGATCGCCTCTGCGACCTTTTGGACCTGGACGAAGTACTCGTGCATTCCCACGCGTGTGGCTCCGTTGCCGGCCGTGCCGGCGACAACTGGCCGCGGCGCGCGAGAAAGTCGGTACGTCCGGTCCGTCTTGCCGTCCTGGACACCGACGATGAGGCCCGGCGTTCGCTCCATGCCAAGGCGTTCGAGCTTCTCTGCGAACGCGGGCGCTTGCTTGTTTCCGGCAGCCCCAACGGTACCGTCGCAGCGCTGCACGCGGACCATAACGTTGAAGCCTGCGTCGTCCGCATTCAGCGTGAACAGCGTATCGGCTGGAGCTATGGCGGTGCCGAACCACCCGACGCGCCGGCCGATCTCGGCACGGAAACGGAGGGCGAGGAAACACATATCGGTGTTCTGCGCGCTGTGGTTGATGCCGATGAAGTCACCGGCCAGATCCTCACCCCGAAGATGAGCGGGACCGTGTCCGTCTACTGCCTGAGCAACGCTGGCGCCGCCCTCATCGGGGCTACACAGCTCGCGCCGAACGGCGGGTTCACGATCACTGCCCCTGACCTTGAGCCGGCGGCGATGCGGGGCGGGCGGCTGGTCATCCGGGTGGAGGACGGCCGGAGACGAACGGCCGAAGGGTTCGTTTCTGTGGCGAGCTTCGCCGACATTACGCGTCGCGCCGGCCCTGTCAGCAGGCAGTTGCTCGCACTCATCGCCGGCGACGAAACGCCTGCGGACGTGGCGGCGATCCTGAGCTGGTTTCACGAGAATCCGCGCAGTCTTGCGCCGTCCGACGCGAAGGGCGTGGATGGCGGCGGTGGACCCCAAGAGAAGGACGATTCCGAGGGGCTCGTCACAGTCGCGGCGCTTGAGCGTGACTACGCAGCGGACCATACCGTCGCGAAAATTCGGCCGGCTGCCGCGGAGCGCAACTGGTGGCGATTCATCGACCAGATACTCGCGTCCTTCCGTGAGTCACGCGGTCCTGTTGCTGACAACGATGGCGGTCGTATCGCGGGCGACGACGATGAGCCGCGCGAGGATCGGACCGAGCGGGAAGGCGACGACAGGGCGATCGCGCGGTCGCTCAGCGTCTTCAGGCGGCTTTTCGGCCTCCTCACCAAGGCGGATGCGCCGGCGCGGCACAAGGTCACTGCTTTCGACCTTACGCAGTACGTATGCGACCGACTGCGACCGGAGCCGGCGGAGGCCAAGGAGTGGATCGACCAACTGATCCGCGCTCTTGTGAGTTCGGACGTACCGCGGGAGCGGCGGGAGGACATTGCGGCGACGGTGCTGTTGGCGTTGGGCGGGGCGCCCACCGACGGCAGGTGTCGTTGGGCGCGCAGCTGCGTGTTGCGGCTCGGGGTGGATCTTGATGGCCCGCCTCCGTCGGCAGAGGGCGTGGTGGGGTACCGGGCGATCTTGGCGGAGGGCGAGGCGTTCGCGGAGCTGTGGGCGCGGCTGGGGGCGCTGCGGACGTTCGGGGAGCAAGTGGCCGAGTACCGGCGGGCGTTCGATGAGGGTACGCCGTCGAACGGGTACCCCGATCTGCCTAGGGTGCTGGGGGAGGAATGGCCGTCGTTGGAGGCTGCCCTTACCTCGCGGGCGGCGGGTTGCAGGATTATCTTCACAGATGGACCGCAGGAAGTCTGCCCGCGGTGCTACGTGAGGCTGCCGAGCGGAGAGGTCCAGAAGCTGCGGTCGATCGGCGTGGGGACGGCGAAAGGCTGCTGCGGGTGGGTGATCATCAGGGAGGGAGCGTAGAGAATGGCGACTCTCGAAGCACTTGCGGCAGCCGCGACGGCCGCGGAAGAGCCGGGATTCACGCCGCCGGGAAGGACGAGATTTGGAGGTGTCGATCCGCTCGGCATGAGGCAGATTAACTTCGACCTGATGGATGAGGTGCTGCCCGGACTGAATAACGTCGCTCGGCATGTCAGGCCCTTTGTGGTTGTGGCGTGGGCGTGGCGGCGCGCCGGTCAACGAGCACGGGCGCTGGGGAAAAGTACGATTCCGCAGGACCAGCTTCAAGACTTCGTGGATCGGATTGAAGTGCTCTTCGTGCTCTCACAGGTCCTGCGCGACGGGACTGCGGACCTGCCGGGTTCGCGATACCTGGGGTCTTGGTTCAAGGACGGGCGGCTGAAGTTCGGAGGGGCCAAGTGGCAGCGACGGCGTGAGGAGCGCCGCTACTCGACCGCGCTTTCCGCGCCCGTGAACTATGGGCCGGGGCTGAGAATGCTGGGGTGGGTACGGCCTCATCCGGAATACGCGGGTGTGATGATCCCGAACCCGGTCGTCGGCCCTGCGCTGGACGCGCTGGAGGCAGAGCTCGGTGATGCGCTTGGCCACGAGGCGTTCAGGGAGTTGGGGCCCGTTAGGGTTGCCTTGGACGACCTGCGGCGGTGGGGTGGGCTGTGGGCGCTGGAGGACGTCACGGACACGGAAAAGGGGGTAATGGCGGAGCTGCTGATCGGCGTGGCAGCTCCAGTGAGGCGAAGACTCTGCGTGGAACTCATGCGCTACGCCGTGCGGCACTATAGGGCGACAGGTACTGAACGTGTTCGGGCGGCCATGACGGGTCCACCGGCGGGATTCCAGCCGCCCGATCGGCTGCTGACGGTGCGGCAGAAGTGGCGACTCTTGCAGGTGCGCCAACTGTTTCGGTTGTCTCTGGAAGCGTTTTTTTTCTGGATGATGCGGGCGCTGGATGGGCGGAAGCGGTCCATTG
This sequence comes from Vicinamibacterales bacterium, assembly GCA_965261285.1. Lineage (GTDB taxonomy): Bacteria > Acidobacteriota > Vicinamibacteria > Vicinamibacterales > UBA8438 > JAJEEA01. The sequence goes on from OZ253457.1 coordinate 5,467,882, forward strand.
AGTCTCTGGTGAGGGAATTCGTCGACGGCGTCCCGGGGCGGTTGGCGGAAGGGACCGTCGAAGCGTGGATCGGGCGCCTGATGTCGCGGGAACAAGGGCCGACGGAACTCATGGGAATCATCGAGCAGGCGCTCGACGATCCAGAAATGCGCGATCTGCCGCATACCATTGCTCGGGGGCTCGCTCTTTCGCTGTCAGAGGAGACACCGGATCTCAAGCAGCAACGGGAACGTCTTCCGCTCTTGCAGGCGCAGGAAGAGACGAGAGCGCGGAACGGATCTTCCGTGCGGGAGTTTCTGCGCCACGTGCTGGAAGCCTGGGTACTTGCGCAGCACACGTATTGGTCAGTCGGCCGTGGTCTTGCGGATGCCCGCGCGGGGGGGCGCGTGCTGCTACGGCTGCGCGTCATTCTCGAGGAGGGCGGGTGGACGGTCACACCGGGCTCGCGGGTGATTGGCCGTCCGCGTCCGACACCCGACCGGCTGCGGACGGCGCTCAGGCTCGCGCAGGAGTGCGACCTGCTTACGCGGTAGAGCCAGTGTGTTTCGGGAAGGCATGGTCGATCTTCTCGTGTCCGCGGATCGCATAGCGTTCGGCGCGGACTACCGGACGAGACGATAGTTCTCCTGCAGGCTCGGCGCATGCACGGGCGGGCTGCCATACGGCTCGCCCCGGAGGAACTCGACGGAGCGCCCTTGCGTGAGCGCGTTCAGCCGACCCGACGCGCTCGTGAACGCCTCGAAGTCGAGCCCGTTGCCGCCCAGGGCGACGGGGTCGTCGCGCACCGCGAGAAAGTGCTCGAAGCTGGCGTAGCGGGCCAGGTAGTACACCTCGTCGTAGGCCTCGCTCTCGACGGGGTCGCTGTTGGGCAGGTACGCGACCCGCCACAGGCCCACCGGCCGGACGCCGATCTTCTCCACGTAGGGCCAGACCCGATCGCGGGCGATGGCGTGGAATTCCTCGAAGGCGCCCTTCCTGATTCGGGAGTACTCGAGCGCGAGCAGGCCGGCGCCGAGCCGCGCCCGGCCCAGCCGCACCGGGTAGGGCGCCGTGGAATCGGGGTGGGGGCCGCCGTCGGCCCGCTCGTACCGTTCGGCGAGCCCGGGCATGTAGAGCGGGCGGGTCTCGGCCAAGTGGCCCCGCAGGAAGATGCCGCCGCGCGACCCCTGCTGGTACTGGCGGCGGGTGCGCAGCGCCTCCCGCGATGCGTCTCTCAGGCCCCCGTCGCCCCCGAGCCGGGCGGCGCCGCCGGTGTCGCCGGCGAGGGCGCCGCCGCGCGTGGCCTGCCAGTGCTCGAAGCTGGCGTAGCGCGCGAACCGCAGCGCCTCGTCCCGGCCGGGGGTGGCGTCGGCGCCCACGGGGTAGACGATCTCGAAGTCGCCCAATATGCGCGCCCCCAGCCTCTCGAAGTAGGGCCACACGCCCGACCGGCTCGCTTCGAGCCAAGCGTCGTAGCTGCCTTCCTCGAGATAGGCGTGACGCATCATGACGACTTCCTGCTGCCCCAATCTCGGCACGTCGTTGCGGACCGGGGTGGGCGACTGGCCAGCCGCCGCCGGACAGAACGCCAGCGTTGACAGGCCGACCGCCACGGAGCCGACGGTACGGGCGCCCGACGCGGTGGCGCAGGCGCGCAGGGCGGCGGCGAAGCCGCGTGTTGCTCCTGGATGTCTCACTTCCAAGCCTCCCGCAATCGGCGCCCGGTGCCCGCCGACAACGCCATCTACCACGGGTCCGGCTTGCCCCTCCCGCGTGGTGGCTGCCGCTGGTGCCGCGGCGCCGGAGTGAGCCGCGGCGGCCGGCCGCTTCCGTTTCGTCCGTCGTGAAGATGCAGACCGTGACGGATTCGGTGGCGTCGAACCGGTCGTCCTGAACGATGACGGCTGGCCGTGGCTTGCCGGCGTAGCCCGCGCCGGACACTGTCCAGACTTCACCGCGCGTCATTCCGCCCCGCGGTCCGAGACCGCGTCGACGAACGCCTGATCCTCGCGCTCACGCGCGCTACGGGCCACGGCGCGGGATTGGCGATGAGCCTCGGCGCGGAAGTCCGCCGTTCTGGTGTCGGGCACCCAGAACTGGACCGGCCTGAACCCCCGGGCGCGCATTCGTTCGCGATAGGCTCGCGCCTTCTCGATCGAGCCGGTGTTCGCTGGCGCTTCTGGTGGCGTGGCAACTGCTCCTGGGTTACATGTAACCTAGCCGAACGGCTGCGGCGATGCAAACGCGAGGGCGGCGAGATCGCTCCCGCACATGGGGCGACGGGCGCGACGAGTCTGCGCCGTGGAAGGGTGCAGACTCCTGGCAGTGGTGGTTGGGGCGCCAAGCGGGGCCGAAGGCGACGATTGGCGGGCTAGAATGCTGCGTCACCCTCGACGTCGTCACGCACGATCGACTTGGAGCGCACCCATGCGTCATCGAAACGCGTCCGTCACCCTCCCTCGGTCCACCGCCGGCGTGCTGCTGGCCGTCATCTGCACCGCCGTCGCCGGCGCCCCGGCGCTGGCCCAGGCGCCCGGCGAGACGACGGTGCTGCGCGCCGCCCGCATCCTCGACGGGCGCGGCGCGGTGCTCGAGGACCGCGACCTCGTCGTGCGCGCCGGGCTGATCGCCGAGATCGTCCCGCGCGGCGCCGGCCGCGGCGACCGGGTCTACGACCTCACCGCCCTGACCGTGCTGCCCGGCTACATCGACACCCACGTGCACATCGGCAACCACTTCGACGACGACGGCCGGGTGCACCGGGCCGAGAACGACCCCAGCGTCGCCCACCTGACGCTGCACGGGGCCGAGAACGCGTACCGCACGTTGATGAACGGCATCACCACCATGCAGAGCCTGGGCTCGCCCCGGGACGCCGAGCTCAGGGCGTGGATCGAGCGCGGCGAGGTGCCCGGCCCGCGGCTGCTGACGTCGCTCGGGGCGGTGCGCGAGGACACCGGCACGCCGGACGAGATTCGGGCCTGGGTGCGCGACCGCGCGGCGGCGGGGGCCGACGTCGTCAAGGTCTTCGCGTCGACGAGCATCCGCTTTGGCGGGGTCACGAACCTGTCGGCGGCCCAGCTCGAGGCCGCGTGCGGCGAGGCGCACGCGCAGGGGCTGAAGGCGGTGGTCCACCTGCACCGGTCCGACGCGCTACGGCTCGCCGCCGACGCCGGCTGCGACCAGGTCGAGCACGGCTGGCTGCTCGACCCGGCCGACGTCGAGGTGTTCGTCGAGAGCGGCATGTACCTCGGCAACCAGATCGACCTGCTCTTCCGCAACTACGAAGACAACGGCGACCGCTTTGCCGGCGTGGGCGGCTACACGATGGAGGGGTTCGCCAACCTCCAGGCGGCCCGCCCCGGCGCCCTCGAGGTGTTCCGGCGGGCGGCGGCCACGCCGGGGGTGCGCATCGTCTACAGCACCGACGCCAACGCCGGCAGCCACGGCGCCAACACCGACGAGCTGGTGGCCTACGTCGAGCAGGGCGGCCAGGCCCCGATGGACGCGGTGGTCTCGGCCACCTCCCTCGCGGCCGAGTCGCTGGGCCTCGAAGACCGCATCGGCGCCATCGCGGCCAGCTACGAGGCCGACGTCATCGCTCTCGACGGTGACCCCCTCGCCGACCCCGGCGCCCTGGGCCGCGTCGTCTTCGTCATGCGCGGCGGACGGGTCTACAAGAACGATCCGCCCCGGGCCGAGCGCTGAGGCCCCAGGCCGGCCAGTGCCGAGAGTCGAGGGCAACGAGCCCCGGCGACCCGCCACAACGTCGATCCCGATTCCGCCCGGAAGATGGCGGTGGTGTCGATGCGGTAAGCTACAGCCAAGTCGATTCTCGAGCAAAGGAGTTGCTGGTGCGCGCGAACAGTGTCCGTGACGGAGCCCGCTTCGTGGCCCGCCTGTCGTCGATCTTCGTCCTCGTCGCCCTGTTCGCGGCCCCCGCTGCGCGGGCCCAGGTGCCGGCCGGGAAGCCGGGCGACGTGGGGCTGTCCGCCAAGCGCCTCGAGCGCATCGGCGAGATGATCCAGCGCGCCATCGACGCCGACCGGATCTCGGGGGCCGTCACCGTCGTCGCGCGGCGCGGGCACGTCGCGCACTTCGAGGCGCACGGCCTGATGGACATCGAGGCGAACGCCCCGATGCAGAAGGACACCATCTTCCCCATCGCCTCGATGACGAAGCCGGTGACCGGCGTCGCCATCCTGATGCTCGTGGAAGAGGGGAAGGTGCGGCTGTCCGACCCGGTGTCCCGCTTCATCCCGGAGTTCCGCGACACGAAGGTCGCGATGCCGCGAACCGACGCGGCGGGCGGAGAGGGCGCCATCTACACCGTGCCGGCAGACCGCGAGGTCACGGTGCATGATCTGATCACCCACACCTCGGGCCTCGTCAGCGGCGGCGCGGGAAGCGAGGCGGCGGGGCGCATCGCCCCCCGCGACACGACCGGCACGGTCGCCGACTGGACGGCCGCGCTCGGCGCCGCGCCCCTCGACTTCCAGCCGGGCACCCGCTGGGCGTACAGCGGCCTGGCCGGCATCGACACGCTGGGGCGCATCGTGGAGGTCGCCTCGGGGCTGACGTTCGACGAGTTCCTGCGGCAGCGCATCTTCGAGCCGCTGGGGATGAAGGACACCGCGTTCAACGTGCCCGACGACCGGAAGTCGCGCGTCGTGACCCTCTACGGGCGCACCCCCGACGGGCTCGCGCACCGCGCTGTGCCGGAGTGGGTGGCCACGACGACGTTGCACGGGGGCGGCGGCGGCCTCTGGTCGACGGCCGGCGACTACCTGCAGTTCGCCCAGATGCTCGTGAACGGGGGCGAGCTGAACGGCACGCGCCTGCTGAGCCCGCGCACCGTCGACCTGATGGCGGCGAACCACGTCGGCGACCTCTACGAGAAGGCGGGACGCACCGGCGGGGCCCCCGGGAAGGGCTTCGGGCTGACCGTCGACGTCGTGCTCGACAACGCCACGGCCCGCGGCGACCACCGCTCGACCGGCAGCTTCGGCTGGAGCGGCGCCTTCGGCACCACCTACTGGGTCGATCCCAAGGAGGAGATGACCGCCATCCTGATGGTGCAGACGCCGGGCGGTCCTCTCCGGGCCGACTTCCAGAACGCCGTCATGCAGGCGATCGTCGACTAGCGCGCAGTGGGAGGGAAGACGATGACCAGATTCGCAACCCGCTCCGCCCTCGCGGTCGCTCTCGTGCTCGCGACCACCGCCGGCGCCGGCGCGCAGGACAACTACGAGACGACCGAGATCGCGGACGGCGTCTACCAGTTCCGCTGGATCGCCCACAACGCGATGTTCGTGACCACGGAAGCCGGCGTCGTCGTCTTCGACACCATCAGCGTGGACGCGGCCCGGCAGCTCGCGGCCGAGATTCGGCGCACGGCCCCGGGCTCGCCGCTCGCGGCCATCGTCTACAGCCACAGCGACGCCGACCACGCGACCGGCGCCGCCGCCCTGATGGAGGCGATGGAAGCGCCCGGCATCCCCATCATCGCCCACGAGCTCGCGGTCGCCCCCATCGAGGCCCGCGGCAGCGCCGACCAGCCGGCGCCCACCGTCACGTTCGCCGACACGCTCCGCTTCCAACTGGGCGGGCGCTGGATAGAGCTCCACTACCTCGGGCCGAGCCACACCGACAACATCGCGGTGCCGTACATCCCCGACGTCGGCGTGGCGTTCGCGGTCGACTTCGCCTCGAACGACCGGGCGGGGTTCCGCGACCTCGCGACCTGGTACTTCCCCGAGTTCTTCGGCGCGCTGTCGGGCCTGCTCGGCATCCCCTTCGAGACGATCGTCTTCGGCCACGGGCCGGCCGGTGACCGGGCCTCGATCCAGCGCCAGATCGCCTACTACGACGACCTGACGGCGGCGGTCCGCGACGCCGTCGAGGCCGGGTTGACCGAGGACGAGGCGGCCGAGAGCGTCCGTCTCGACGCGTATGCCGGCTGGGGCAACTACGAGCAGTGGTTCCCGCTCAACGTGCGCGGCGTGTACCGCTGGCTGGCCGGCGCCGGCGGGCAATGAGCCGCCGCCCGCGCCGGTCCGCCGATCGCGCTGCGAAAAAGAGGATGGGCATGAAACGGTGGCTGTCGATTTCCCTGCTGGCGGCGGCGCTCCTGGCGATCGGGGCCCCGGCGGAGGCGCAGCCGCTCGACGCGGCGGCGCGGCAGGCCCTGCGCGCCGAGCTGGACGCGTTCTTCGACCAGTACTACGCCTGGTACTCGGCGGGTGCGGCCGACGAGATCGCCAGCCACGCCTACAACGTCCCGTACGTCCTCGGGGACGGCAGCGCGCTCGGGACCCGGGACGAGGTCAGTCGGTGGGTCGCCGAGGCTTGGGCGCGCCTGGATGCTCAGGGGTACGCGGGGTCGGACATGCCCGACCGCAACATCTGCGTCCTCGGCGCGGGCTCGGCGATCGTCAGCGGCCGGGGCGTGCGCCGTCACCGGGACGGCGGTCTGTTGGGCGAGTACGGCTGGACCTACTCGCTCGTCAAGACCGGTGACGGCTGGCGCATCGTCTCGATCTTCGGGCACGACCCCGCCCTCGCCGTGCGCTGCCCGTAGCCGAAACCGGAACCGGAACCGGAATGATGCTCCGCTGACCACGACTCGAATCTCGGCGCCCCGGGGTCGGGGACCCGAGCGCTCGCCCCCGGGTTGCTCCCGGGCGGCCCGGTTCAGAACCCGGTCGTTCTTGCAGAGATGCTCAAATGAACGTGACGCTCAATCTGAACCGGGACCTCGGACACCGCCTGCGTCAGGCAGCCAAACACCGCGGCGTGTCGGTCGACGCGTACACTGCTCAACTTCTCGAACAGCATCTGCCCGGCGAGGGTAGCCGTGCAGATCTCGTAGCTGTGCTCCAGTCCTGGATGGACGAGGAGGATGCGCAAGAACAGCGAGCAACGGGCGACTACCTCGTTCACGCACTGGACGAAGACCGTCTGTCCGAGCGCCCGCTCTTCCCGGCAGAGCAGAAGGGCGCTACGTGGTGAATTCGGTCGTCGCGCTCGACGCTGGACCGCTGGGCTTGGTGACGAACCCGAGGCGGTCGCCCGAGAGCATGGCATGCGCGCGCTGGCTCCAGGGGCTCGTTGCTGGCGGCTCCCGGGTAGTCCTGCCAGAAATCGCCGACTACGAGGTGCGCCGCGAGTTGGTGCGGGGTCGTCGGGCTCAAGGGCTCCAACGCCTCGACGAGTTGGTCGACCTGGTGGAATACCTGCCCATCACGACAGCGGCGATGCGCCAAGCGGCCGAATTCTGGGCCGAAGCCCGTCAACGGGGACGACCGACCGCCGACGACCGAGCGCTCGATGGCGACGTCATTCTGGCCGCACAGGTCGCTACGTTGGAGTCGGCGGACGGCATCGTCGCCACGACGAACGTCGGCCATCTGTCCCGCTACGTTCACGCAGCGCTCTGGCGGGACATCGGCTCCGATTCCTGACCGCCGGGCAGCGCCGTTGCCCCCACGGGGCAGCGCTGGAGTCCGCCCCCGGAATCGATGATCGCCGCCGACGGCGGGGGCTGAGCCCCCTATCGGTCGGCAGCCCAGCGCACGAACGACGGCCCCTCGATGCCGCGCGGCTCGCCGCCGTGCTCGGGGTAGACCGAGGCGACGTAGATGTCGCCGTTGGGGGCCATCGCCATCTGGTGGACGTAGACGTTGGCGCTCGGAATGCGGAAGAGCTCGTCGTCGGTCTCGGCGTCGACGACCACGAGGTCCTGCCGCCCCGGCTCGGACCCGGTCACCCCGGCGTAGATCCGGTCGCCGTACACCGCGACGCTCAGCGGGAGCCCGGGCTCGGGCACGCCGTCCCAGGGGCCCACGTACTCGCCCTCCCGGGTGAACACCTCGAAGCGGCTGACGCAGCCGGGGACGGGCTCGAGGCGCTCGGGGGCTATCTGCCCCGGCGCCGTCACGTACGGGTGCAGGGCGGTGCCGCACACGTTGCCGACGATGAGGCGGCCGGCGGGGTCGAGGGCGATGGCGTGCGGCAGCGCCAGTTGGCCGGGGCCGGCGCCGAGGCCGCCGACCTCCTTCAGGTAGTTGCCCTCCGCGTCGAACCAGACCAGCCGCGAGTTCCAGTAGCCGTCGGAGACGACGACGCGGCCGTCGGGGAGGAAGGCGACGCCGGTGGGCCCGTTGAAGTGGCCCTCGTCGTCGCCGAACGCGCCGTACTCGCCCAGCGTCAGCACCGTCTCGCCGTCGGGCGTGAGCTTGACGACCTGGTGGCCCTCGCGGTCGACGACCCAGACGAACCCCTCGGGATCGACATACATCGAGTGCGGGCCGATGAACTCCCGGTCGTCGCCGAACGTGCCCAGGAACCGGCCCGAGCTGTCCCATCGCGCGACCGTGCCCCGGCCCCGGTAGCGGCTCATCGCCAGCGGGTGCGCGGCCCAGTGGTCGACGTCGCGGGAGATCGTGTAGACGACCCCGTCGGCCCCCACCGCGACGCCGGTGCCCATCTCGAACACCATGTCGGCGGGGTAGCGCGGCCAGCCCGCGTCGAGGGCCCAGGCGTCCTGGGCGGCCGCGACCGCCGGCGCACCCCACGCCGCCCCGACCACCATCGCGGCGACGAGCGCCGCCCCACTCGATCGAGCTCGCATCATCGGATTGCCTCCCGGCCGCCGGTTGCGCGACACCGGCCTTCGCTGCGCACGGGTTGCCCGAGTATAGCGCCCACGAGAGGACGGAACCGCGGTGCCGGACACACGGGCCTCTGACCCTTGGTCGACGGCCTCCAGCGGCGGATGCTCGAGGCGCGGATGGCCGACGGCTCGACCGGCCGGTCCGACCCCCGTCGAGTCCTCTCCACCCCGACCAGGCCGTCGCGGTCGAGCACGCTGGAACAGACCGGCAGCCAGCCGCCTCATGTCCGGTGAGAGGCGACGGCGGTGATGCGGCAAGTTGCGGGTCAGTCGGGTTCGATTCTGCGGCGAGCGGCCGTGGTACGATGGCGGCTCGGTAGACCGCCCAACCCCACCGGGTCCGGCTGCCGGGAGGCCGCCATGTCGATGCGAGCCACGCCGTTCGCTGCCGCGCTGATCTCGGGACTCGCCGTCGCGGCGGGCGGCTGCTCGTCGGCGCCGGCGGCGCGTACGATGGCGACGTTCACGCTCGAGGAAGCCACCATCGCCGACATCGGCGCCGCGTTCGACGCCGGCGTCCTGTCCTGCGAGGGGCTCGTCCAGCGCTACCTCGACCGCATCGCCGCCTACGACGACGCGGGGCCGCGCCTGAACAGCATCATCACCGTCAATCCCCGCGCGCTCGACGCGGCGAGGCGGCTCGACGAGGAGCGGGCCGCCGCCGGTCGCCGCGGTCCGCTGCACTGCATTCCGGTCCTGCTGAAGGACAACGTCGACACCGCGGACATGCCGACCACCAACGGGTCGGTCATCCTGAGGGACGCGACGCCGCCCGACGACGCCTACGTCACGCGGGCGTTGCGCGACGCGGGGGCGCTGATTCTGGGCAAGGCGTCGCTGGGGGAGTTCGCGGGCGGGAACAGCTACAACTCGGTGGACGGGCAGACCCTCAACCCCTACAACCTGCGCCGGGGCGCCGGCGGCTCGAGCAGCGGCTCGGCCGTCGCCGTCGCCGCCAACCTCGCCGTGGCCGCGGTGGGGACGGACACGAGCACCTCGGTCCGCAACCCGGCCGCTTTCAGCGGCATCGTCGGTCTCCGTCCCACGACCGGGCTCGTCAGTCGGGACGGCATCGCCCCCAAGAACCTCACGTTCGACACCGCCGGCCCGATGGCGCGGACGGTGACCGACGCGGCCATCCTGCTGAGCGCCATGGCCGGCCCCGACCCGGCCGATCCCGACGGCCGCAGCGCCGAGGTCTACGCGACCCACCCCGCCGGCCCGGAGGCCGCGCGCCTCGACTACGCCCGGTTCCTCGAGCGGGGCGCGCTTCGGGGCGCCCGGCTGGGCGTCGCGCGGGACTACTTCGGGGGCGACCCCGAGATCGATGCGCTCGCCGAGGCCGCCATCGCCGCCATGCGGGACCTGGGCGCGGAGATCGTCGACCCGGTGACGTTCGACGGCTCGTTCGTGGACGGCGTCAGGGTGATCGCCGACTATAGGTTCAGGGCGGACTGGGAGGCCTATCTCCGGACGTTCGGGCCGGAAGTGCCCAAGACGGTGGCGCGGTTCATCGAGATCTACGAGACCGAGGTCGCGGGCTCGGCGCTCCCGGCCGAGGCGTCGGTGCTGGACCTCCTCGGCCGCGCCAGCCGGACGTCGACCGACCACCCCGCCTACGTCGATCTCGTCGAGAACGTCCTGCCGCGCAACACGCGCCTCAAGCTCGCCGTCTTCGACGCGCACGACCTGGACGCCCTGGTCTTTCCGTACCACCCCGGCTTCGCGCCGCCCGTGCGCGATCCGACCGTCACCGTCGACGATCCGACCTGGGTGCCAACGGGCGGCGTGCGGAGCCCCGCGACGCTGGCCGGGTACAGCTCGGTCGGCTTCCCCAGCATCGTCGTCCCCATGGGGTTCGGCTCGCAGGGGTTGCCGATGGCCGTCGGGTTCCTGGGACGGCCCCACGCCGAGGGGGCGCTCATCGGCTACGCCTTCGACTACGAGCAGGCCACCACGATGCGCCGTCCGTCGCCGCTGGCGCCGCCCCTGCCGGGCGAGACCATCGAGTATTGACGCGCCGCGAGCGGCATCTCGGGCACGAACACCCTGCGTCCGGCGGTCGCCCTCGCCAGTCCCGGCCCTGCAACCGATTGACTGTTACGGCTGGGTGGCGCCCTCACCGGTCGCGATGGTCGGGGCCGTCGTAGATCCAGGGCGGAGACGTCGGTTTCGTTCCCTCACCGCCTCGGCGCCGGCCCTGCGCTCGAGCCGTTCGCACGGCCCCGGCCAGGCGGCGCCCTCACCGGTCGCGATGGTCGGGGCCGTCGTAGATCCAGGGGCGGAGACGTCGGTCTCGTTCCCTCACCGCCTCGGCGCCGGCCCCGCGCTCGAGCCGTTCGCATGGTCACGGCTGGGTGGCGCCCTCACCGGTCGGGACGGTCGGGGCCGTCGTAGATCCAGGGGCGGAGACGTCGATCTCGTTCCCTCATCGCCTCGGCGCCGGCCCCGTGCTCGAGCCGTTCGAGCAGCGTAGTGTCCACGCCCTGAAGCAGGCTCGAGCGCCGTCTCGAGTCGATGCGGAAGGGAATGGGGGCCATGCCCGGACGCTCGACCAACTGGCTCTCGAGGTCGACCGTCAGCGCGATCCGGGGGGCCGCGTCGACTCGATTCGCCAGCTCGTCCACCACCGGCTCGTCGAGCGTCACCGGCAGCAGGCCGAAGTCGAAGCAGTCGTCGTGGAACACCGGCCCGAAGCTGGGGGCGATGACCACGCGCATGCCGCACTGCCGGAGGCGGATGACCGCGAACGCCTGCTGGCTGCCCTGGCCGAAGTTCCGTCCCGCGAGCAGGATGGAGGCGTCGCGGTACGGTGGCCGATTGAGGACGAAGTCGGGGTCCTCCGCGCCGTCGGGCTGGTAGCGGAAGCCGGGGAACGCGTGCCGGCCGGCCCACGACCCGTCGTGTCGGTGGGCGTCGAGGCTCACGTCGCCGCCGTCGAGGTGCACGGCGTGAAGGTCCCGAAGCTCCTCGCCGACCGGGGCGATGAGCTCGCTCTCGATGTCCGGCTGCCGGAAGGGCGCCGCGATGCCGGTGTGCCGCACGAAGCGCGGGTGTCGAGACATGGCGTCAGGGTTGCCCTGGTCCCCGGGACGGTGAGCTGACTTGCCAGCCGCGCTCCTCGATCACTGTCCTCAGCGGCCGTCGCCGGGCTGGTAGATCCAGGGGCGCTCCTGCAGGTCCCGTTCCCTCAGGGTCCTCGCCGCCGGCAGGTGGGGCTCGATCTCCTCGAGGTCGTGCAGGCCGTTCAGCAGCTTGTTCCGCACCCGGGGGTCGGTCTCGAACAGGATGGGGTCGCGTCCCGGCATCTCGATGAGTTGCCGCTCCAGGTCCACCCGCATCCTGACGCCGTGGTGCGACTCGACCCACTCGACAATCTCGTTCAGCGTCTCGCGGGGCAGCTCGACCGTCAGCACGCCGTACTGCACCGCGTTGGTCAGGAAGATCGGCCCGAAGCTCTCGCCGATGTAGACCCTGACGCCCCAGGCGACGAGGGGCCGGGTGACCCCGGTGACGCGCGAGCTGCCGGTGGCGTAGTTCTTGCCGACGATCATGATCGAGGCGGTCCGGTACGCCTCCTGGTTGAAGACGAAGTCGGGCCGCGGCGAGCCGTCGGCGTCGTAGCGGATGTTCGCGAACGCGGTGGCGCCCCGGTTGGAGCCCAGGCCGGCGCGGGGCGCGCCCAGGCCCTCGGTCAGGTTGGTCAGGGCCGGCGCGATGACGTCGGTGCTCACGTTGTCGAACATGAAGGGCGCGGCCAGGCCTTCGTGCGCCTCGAAGCGGTGCCCCCCGCGCTGGATGTCCTGCCCCATGGTCCGGCCCCCTTCTCGCCATTCATCGCTGAACGCGACCACAGGGTCGCGCCGCTGGCCTTCGCCTGGCGCCCAACAACCCTCCAGGAGTCGGCGCCGTTCCACGATACGAGCTCCTACAGGAACGTGCGCACGTCGGCGATGCTGCCGGCGATCGCCGAGGCGGCGACGGTGGTCGTGCTCGCCAGCATCGTGTTCGTGTCGCGCCCCTGCCGGCCGATGTAGTTGCGGTTCGAGTTGGACACGCACCGGTGGCCCGGCTCGACGTAGTCGCCGTTCGAGCCGTAGCACTTCGAGCAGCCGGACTCGCGCCATTCGAAGCCCGCGTCCCTGAAGATGCGGTCGAGGCCCTCCGCCTCGGCCTGGGCCTTGACCGCGTTCGACCCCGGCACCACCCACGCCGAGGCGATGGTGGACGCCACCCGGCGGCCCTCGACGATGGCCGCGGCCGCGCGCAGGTCGCCGATGCGGCTCTCGACGCACGAGCCGATGAACACCTCGTCGACCGGCGTTCCCAGAATCGGCTCGCCCGGCGTGAGGCGGCTGTACTCGATGGCCTGCCGGTAGGTGGCCCGCTTGTTCGCCGGAGCCTGGTCCGGATCGGGGATCCGCTCGCCGATGCCGATCGCGTGCTCGGGGTTGATGCCCCAGGTGACCTGCGGCTCCACCCCCGTCATGTCGATCGTCTCCTCGCGATCGAAGGCGGCGTCGTCGTCGGTGGGCAGGTTGCGCCAGAACTCGACCGCCTGGTCCCAGTAGCGCGCCGAGGGGGCGAACTCGCGGCCCGCGAGGTACTCGTAAGTCGTGTCGTCGGGGCTGACCATGCCCGTCGGCGAGGCCATCTCCACCGCGAGGTTGCACACGGAGAAGCGGCCCTCCTGCGACAGCGCCCGCACCACCGGGCCCGCGTACTCCACCGCGTAGCCGGTGCCCGAGTCGGTGCCGAGCTGCGCGATGGTGCGCAGGATGACGTCCTTCGCCCGGATGCCCGGACCCGGCGTGCCCACGATGTTCACGCGCATGGTCCTCGGCCGGCGCCGGATGACGGTGCCGGTGCGCAGGATGTTCTCGGAGTTCTCGCCGCCCCACGAGATCAGGCCCATCGCCCCGTGCGTGCAGGTGTGGCTGTCGCCCGCGCACAGCACCATGCCGGGCTGGCTCAGCCCGGTCTCGGGGCCGACGACGTGCATGATGCCGAACCGCGGGTCGGACTGGCCGAAGGCCTTGGTGAAGCCCAGGTCCCTCATCTCGCCGGCGAGCTCTTCGTACGCCTGCCAGCCCCATCCCAGCGAGGGGTCGTCGTACCGCTCCGGCGAGGTGGAGACGGTGTGGTCGGGCACGTTGTAGAAGATCTCGGGGTTGCGGAGCTCGACGCCCTCCCGCACCAGCCGCATGACCTGGGTGGGGCTGCCGCCGATGCAGCGGTCCACCTGGAGCAGGTCGGTCTCGCCGCCGAGGTTGGCGACGACGTGGGCGTCCCAGATCTTGTCGAACATCGTCCCGCGTCGCTCCTGCGCCCGGAACCGCGCGAACAGCGACCGGGGGTAGGCCGACACGAGGAGCCCGGCGCCGACCGACGTCCTGATGAAGTCGCGTCTGTTCATGGTGCCCTCCGCTGCGGGACCCGGCGGCATTCGGTGCTTCGCCGGCCGTCGGCGACCATCATATCAACTGCCGCCGGTCGGGCCAGGGGCCGCTCATGGACGAGGCGGCGTCGCGGGAGTACCTGGCCGAGCGTCGGCAGGGAAGGTGACGAGAATCACCTTGCCATGTGTCAGGTGCCCGGGGCGGCAGCCCCGCCGCCCCCGGGCGACCCGCACCAGTCCGGCGAGAAGCGCCGGCCCGACGCTGCGTTCACGCCGTCATCTGGCCAGCGACTCCGTGCCGTCGAGCGTGCCCTGGCCGGCGGCGGGCGGAAAGCTCTCCCCGCGCAGCTCGGCCATCGTCATCGCGTTGGCCCGATCGAGGGCGGCCGCGAACGCCCGCGTGCTGCGCTCGAGGCCGCTCGCCGGCACCAGCTCGGGCGCGTCGAGCGAGGTGTGGTAGATGACGTGGTCGATGATGTGGAACGACGGCGCGTAGTCGCCGTTCTTCGGACCGTCCTCCAGGGCGTACACCGACACCCCGAACTCGCGCAGCGTATCGAAGATCATCTGCTCGAACGCCGCGCTGCCGAGCGCGTTCCAGCGAAACGCGCCGACGGCGTTGGCCGGCGTCAGCGCGTCGTTGTACATGTAGAGCAGCGTCTGCGCCGGATGCTCCATGGTCAGCTTCACCGCCACCCGGTCCCAGGGCCAGGTGGCGTCGATGCCGACGCCGTCGCGGCCGCGCGCGACCTCCCCGTGATGGTGGTCGGGGAACTGGATGAACTTCAGGGTGCGCGGCCGGTCCCGCCTGGGGCCGCGCGGCGAAGAAGCGCGCCAGCTCGAGGGCGCTCGCCATGCCCGCCGCGTTGTCGGTCGCCGCCTGGAAGTAACCGTCGGTGTGGGACATGACGACGATCTCCTCGTCGGACATGCCCGGCAGCGTGGCCACGGTGTACTCGGTCGCGATGTTCCGCGGCTCGTCCGCCTCGAGCCGGAACGAGAGCGTGACCCGCTCGCCCGCGGCCAGCCGATCTCTGAGTGCGAAGCCCTCGTCCATGCTCAAGGTGAAGTGCGGGACCTCGCGCAGGCCCCCCTCGGGCTGAAACTGCCCGTTGCCGGGCACCCCCATCACGTTCACCACCATCGCCGCGCCCAGGGCGACCGCCCGCCGGTTGGCGTCGAAGAGCCCGGCGCGGCCGCTGGCCGAGTGGCTGCGGCCACCCGGGACGAAGACGCTGTAGATGACGACCGCCTTCCCCTCGACGTCGCGACCGATGAAGTCGGCCCCCGAGCCGACGCCGACCCACACCGCCTCGGCCGTGACGCCACGGGGTCCCGTGGCCTTCGTGCGGGCCACCGGGAAGGCCGTGGCCAGGGAGGTCGTCGAGCCGTCGCCGGCCCGGTAGCTGGCGGCCCAGTCGGCCGCCCGCCAGTCGGAGGGCAGCACGTAGGGAAAGTGCTCGACCGTCAGCCCGAGGGCCTCGAACTCGCGCGTCATGTAGGCCATGCCCTCGCGGTCGGCCGAGGTGCCGGGCAGCCGTCCCCACCACTTGTGCCCGGCGTCGCGATAGCGGAGGGCGATCTGCGCCAGCTCGACGACGTGCCGCTTCATGCGCGCGCCGTCGATGCCCGCATACTGCTGCTGCTCCGGTGTCAGCGGCCACACCGGATACTGGTCGTCGTCGAAGATCAGGCGGTCGCGGTCCCGGGGCAGCCCCGCGCCGTAGGTCGTGTCCACGCGGGGGCCCGGGTCCATCTGCGCGGAAGACGCGGCGGGAGCCGAGAGAACCGCGACCGCGGCCAGCCAGGCCAGCATCACGCCGTGCCGGCTCTTGCGTGTCGAACGAGCGGATCCGGGGGTCATGCAGTCCTCCTCCGTGGCGCAACCGGGCGGCGCGCCGCCGCCCGATACCCGGTGAGGGGGCGGCGGTGGTGCGGCAAGCGTAGCAGCCTCGCCGTAGACTCGTAGTTCACCCAACGACGCCGTGTCGTTTCTGTCTGTCCCGTGCATCCGGCTCACACATCGTTGGCCCTCGCCTCGAGATCGGCGCAGCCGTCGATGAGCTCGTCGAACGGTTCGGCATCGTCGAGCATGCCGCCGGCAACCATCCTCTCGTAGTCTTCCCGCAGCGCGTTCCGAGCCAATCGGTCCGGAACCAGTTGCAGCCCGCCGGAAACGGCGGCGGCATAGTCGATCCACCGACCCCCGGCGTCCTTCTCGCGGAAGAACGCGGCCTTGTGCCGGGCCACCGAAAGGGCAAGCGACCGGTCGGCGAGCGCCTGGCCGGCGTATCCGATCTCGTCCAGACGTGCTAGATCATGCCAATGGCGGGACAGCCGGTCGCCCCGCGGGCGTTGCTGGCGGCAGAACACGTGCATCGCGGTCGCCTTTTCCCAGAAGGTGCGTGCGGCCAACATGACCGACGGAGAGGCCGTCGGAAAGACGATGTCGGGAAGGTGAGGGGCCGCGTCGCACGCGACCGGGCGAATCTCGTGGGGTTCTCCGGTCGCACGCGCGCCGAACTCGGCGATGACTTCGGGCCTGACGAATCCGTGGTCGACGAACAACGACTCGTATCGGATGACGAGCCGCTCGCCGGAGGCGCCGACTTCGGCGGAGAGGCCCGCCCGGCCCAGGCCCTCGCCGACTGCCTCGATCGCCTCGCCCCGGACCCACTCGGCGAGACGAGAGCGGGTCGCCTTGCTCCAGCGTTGCTCCTGGCTTCGCGTCGGCGGCAGCGCCTCGGCGCCGGCGCCGGTCACGAGATCGGGGGCGAGGGCGCGGATGTCGTACGTGATGTCGATGTCCTCCGAGAACCGGCGGATGGCATGATAGGCCTTGGCGAGCGACGTGCCTCCCTTGAACACGATGTGGGCGCTGAACGGCGCGCCGAACAGGACGCGCAGCGTCTGGACGATCCAGACGTCCTTCTCCAGGAGAAACGCCCGCCGCCCGCTCGCTTGCTGCGCGGCCCTCAGGGCCTCCCGCCTGTCTCCAACCGGAAGCGACTCGAACGGGGTCTCAGGCATGCGCGACGAGCAGGCTCACGGGCTCGGCCATCCAATGCGGCATGGTCGCCCGCGCCTTGGCCAGCTCGCTGATGTCCTCGGGGGACAGGACCGGCAGAACGGCCTGAAGCCCCGATCGGACCTCGGCCGGGCCGAGCCAGGCGAGGGCGCGGATGATCTCGCCCGCCCGGCGCCGGGGGGCCGCGAGCTGCCAGCGCGGCGCGTGCCGCAGCTCGACGTCCAGATTGCCGAAGCGCAAGCGGCGCCCGCGACCGGAGGTGAAGTAGACCGACCGCACCGGGATCTGGGTGGTGAGGCCGAGCACGTGCGCCGCGGCGCCGCCACCGGGAACGATGGACACGTTCCACAGGTCCGCGAGCGCCCGGAGCGCCTTGTCGACGTTCGGCGCGCAAGTCCCGAACCGGGTCTCGACGGGGCTCATGTAGACCCCTTGGCAGACCCGCATGAGCCTCCCCGAGCGGGCGAGCCGCGAGAGCGCTTGATCGACTGCCGTGCGGCTGCCGAGATGAAGCAATGTGCCCGCACAGATCGGCGTGGCCTCCGGGAGCGGGCGGATGTGCGCCACGATACGTTTCGATACGCTGGACATGGCAGTAATGCGCTGAGCAGATCTGTCAGAAACATGATATCCAGATTGACATTCCGCGACAAGGACTCAGGCGGCCGGCGCCAGCCCGTCGCACGACCGTTCGATGGGGCGACCGGCGCTGGTGACTGCACGACCGAGGCCTTCCGCTTGACCCGCCGGGAGCCCGGCCGTATGGTGTCCGTGACTCCGACCGAGCCCCCCGCCCGCTCCGGCGGGCGCCACACAAGGAAGAGCGTGATGCGGATTTTCCTCTCGGTACTCGTCGCCGTCGCCGCCGTCGTCGCCTTCGGCATGCTCCCGGCCGAGGTCGGCCGGGCGCAGGACGCCGCCTACCGGCTGGTGGTCGACTGGCCCACCCTGCCCGAGGGGGTCTTCTTCGGGCAGCAGCGCGGCTGGCCCGATCAGGCGGCCCGCGACGCCGCCACGGCGGCCCGGCGCGCGGCCGGCGGCGGGCCGGGAGGGCCGGGCGGGGCCCGGCCGGCGGCGCCCCCCATCTACGGGCAGGGCATCTCGGGCATCGCCATCGACGGAGACGACCACATCTACGTCTTCAACCGGGGCGAGCAGACGGTGATGGTCTTCGACCGCGAGGGCAACCTCGTACGGGCCGGCGCCGAGCGCGACATGCACGGCGAGCGCGTGGCCGGGGGCTGGCTGCACTCGGGCGAGGTCGACTGGGACGGCAACGTGTGGGTGGTCGAGCGCATGAACCACCGCATCATCAAGTTCGACCCGACCCTCGAGCGCGCCCTCATGCAGATCGGCGTGACGGGCGAGCCCGGCAACGGCGCTACCCACCTCAACAGCCCCTCCGGCATCCTGTTCACCCGCGAGGGCAACATCGTCGTCACCGACGGCTACGGCAACAACCGGGTGGCCCTCTACGGGCCCGACGGCACGTTCATCAAGCAGGTCGGCCGGGGTGCCGGCGGGCTCGACGACAAGGGCGCGGGGCCCGGCGAGTGGGACCTGCCGCACCAGGGCGCAGTCGACGCCGACGACAACCTCTACCTCGTCGACCGCGAGAACCGGCGCATCCAGGTCTTCGACAACCAGCTCAACTACGTGCGCGAGTTCGCCAACGAGGGCTGGAACCCCTGGGACATCGCCATCTCGCGCCGCGGCGACGACGGCTTCGCCTACATCGCCGACCACGCCGGCGAGCGCGTCCACAAGATCGCCCTCGACGACGGCCGCATCCTCGCCACCTGGGGCGAGCCCGGCCGCGGCCCCGGCCAGTTCGACTGGGTCCACGGCATGGCCGTCGACACGCAGGGCGCGGTCTACGCGGCCGACACCTACGGCCAGCGGGTGCAGAAGTTCGTCCCGGTGGCGCCCTGAGGAACCGGATCTCTGGCTTGGTCTGTCGGCCGGACAGCCAACGTGGTCGGCGTTGAACTTCGTCAAGGCCGAATCAGTGGACTGGGGAGTCTTGCCACGGTGCAGACGGAGAGGGGACAACGACCATGCAAGACGATTCTGCTCTTGAGCAACGAGTTGCGGTGGTGGAGCAGGGGTTGGAGGCGCTCACTGCGACGCCGCTGATGTGGATTGAAGCTGGACTACTTGCCGTCGTGTTGGTGGGTTATACGGCGGTGGCTTGGCGCATTCGCCGAGGGCTTGACTCGAAAGACCGCGACCGCGGCCTGTATTTGCCCGAACGGATCGGTCCGAGCCATGCTGGCGCTGATCATCATAGGGTCGTTCGTGAACGTCTTGCTGTTCGGCAAGGGGCAGCTCGGCGATAGTTTCGCGGAGGTCATAACGGCCTTTGGCACACTGGCAGGTTCTGTAACGGGGTTCTATTTCGGTACGCGATCTTCGCAAGCGAATCCCTCCAGTGGTGGGGAGTTGGACGGGAGTGGTGGAGGCGCAGGGACTGCGTGATGTGCTGTTGGGAGTCACGGAGCGCCCGAGGAGAGGGGGACAAAGAGCCTTGGGGCGCACGTGGCGGGTGGATCAAGTGTCACTCGCGCGGGCGGCTCCCGACGGGTGTCGGTGCTTCATTTCCCGAATCAGCGCTGCAAAGTCGTCCGATGTGAGCTTCATCGCTTTGGCGGTCCGCAGGAACTCGGGCACGTTCGGGATGCTGTGTACGTACTCGGCCAAGTCCGGATCGGTGCTCTCCGCGAGGCGGAAGAGCTGGTCCGGGTCGCCGCCGAGGAGAGTCGCCAGCCGCTTCACGAGATCGGGCTTCGGCGGGCGCTCTTTTCCGCGCTCGATGCGGCTGAGGTAGGCGGGGGAGATCCCGAGGCGGTCGGCGGTGGTCCGCAGGCCCATCTGTTGCGCCTGCCGCATCTCCCGAATCGTCTCGCCGAAGGTGCCTGCCACAGTTGCTCCATTCAGATTGAGTGTTGCGTAACACTTAACACCCGTGCCGCTTTCCGTCAAGTTCTTCTTGAATCAGCCGTCGCGGGCCATGTATCGTCTGCCGGCGACCAGCGGCAACCGTTTGACTCTGCAGGAACCGGGCACCTCGCGTGCGGACGATACCCGTCGTGCAATGCGCCGGCGTCGATGCGCGCGGCAAGCGTGTAACGAGTCACGGCGGCGGAACGAAGACGGCGGTTGTCGTTCCCAGGGACGAAGAGAGACGCGGGGTGAAGTCTTGCGGGGGCCTGCGCCGTCCTACGACGCACGCTCTTGGCCCTGGGGGCCTTCTTGACACCGGGGCGGAAAGGCGTTGTCTGGAGGGAATCGCGCGGAGAGAGGCCGAGTTGGTAGCTGACGGAAGGGTGAACATGCGTGACGGGATTCGCCCTGTACTGCAACGGCTTGCCACGTGGCGCGTCGTCGCGCTGACGGCGCTGGCCGCGCTTCTCTGTCTGGCCGCGTTCGAGTGGCGAGACGTTCGGTTGGGCGGCCTCGAGCTCCTCGACACCAGGCGGTGGTACACTCCCGAGCAAGCCGCCGCGTTGTTCGGCGCGCTCGATCGACTCGACCCGAGTGCGAGGGTAGTCTACGCCTGGACGGAGGTGACCGTCGATCTGATCTTCCCGGTGGCGTACGGCCTGCTCCTTGCCCTCGCGCTGCTCCGTCTCTTCGGCAGCGGACGGCCGCTCTACCTGTTGCCGATCGCCGGGGCCGTGGCGGACGTCTTCGAGAACATCTCCATCGCGCTGCTGGCCGCGACCTACGACGGCGCGGTGTCGTCCCTGGCGAGAGTGGCCGCGGTGTTCACGCTGCTGAAGAGCGTGCTGATCCTGGCGGCGCTGGCCGCGGCGGTCGGTGGCGTGATTCGATGGCTGTGGATCGTTCGACGACCTGCATAGGGACGTGAGAGGCGCGAGGGCACGGCCAATTGGCGAATTGCTGAACGGCGACCAGCGGTCGGCCGGGAAAACGGATGAGCACACGAAGCGGGGAGCGGGGCTACGCATGGACATTCTCGGTCTGAAGCAGGAAGTGCCGCAGGATCCGGTCGGGCAGGTGCACAGGCGCGATGGCTACCCGAACATCGCCGTGGTCGATCTCGGCCGGGAGGCGAGCGAGGCGCTCCGCGTGTCGTGGCACGCGCGCCCGTTCCAGTCCGGCGGCGCGATCGAGAGCGGTTGGCTGCTGCCCTTCATCGGGGCGGGCAGCACGGCGGCATCGTCCCTGTTGGCCGGCAACGTCTTTCTGGCGACCGCGAATCCCTCGACGTTGATGACCATCGGCGCCGGGGTCGGGTCGGCGGTCATGGGGTCGACCGGGATCATCGCGCAGGCCCCGTTCGTCGCGGCAAGTACCGCGCTCATGCCCGTCGTGGCCCCGGTGATGCTCTTCATGACGGTCTCCTCGGTGATGACCGGGGCACGGCTGGACCGCTTGCAACGAGCGGTGGGGGCGCTTTCGGAAGGCCTGGAGCGAGTGCGCCACGTGATGGAGGCCGAAGACCATGCCCGGCTGGTGGGGGCCGCCGAGCAGCTCGACGAAGTCGGCTCGCAGTTCGAGCACGGTCAGCGGTTCACAGATGGCATGAAGAACGAGCTCGTTTCAGCCAGGAGCGAGGTCAAGTGGCTGCGTCGGAAGTTCGGACACCTTGTCACGAGGGAGATTCGGTCGGAGCAAGATGCCAAGTTGGCCGTGTCCGACATCAATCTGTTCGTGCTGTCGAGTCTCATGGATCTCCGGGCCGATGCACTCCGACTCCAGTTGACTCTCCAGGACGATCCGCACTACGCGGAGCGCCGCGAGGCGGGGCTCCGGGAGAAAGTCGAACAGTGTGCGGGCGCCTTCAGAGAGATGCTCGATCACAATCAAGTGACGTCGTTCCGGGACCAATTGCAGCGCGATCTGGATGAGCTGGGCAGGTTCGAGTTCCTCCCGTGGGGCCTGACCGACACCGCGGCAAGCGTGCTCCGAACGCTTGGAGCCGGTCGAAGCCTGAAGAACGAAATGCGGGCGATCGACAACATCCTGGACGAGGGCTTCGCCCCTGTAGGGTCGCGCATGGAGCGGTGGATCAGCGAGCTTGAGTCGTCCACCGCGGCGGCCCGCGAGGAGTCCGTCGTGTTCTATCGCGAACGAGACGGCCAGCGGGCCTTGAGAGCGCACCATACTCGGGATCTCCGACTGGTGCAGACGGCTGCGTGAGCAGCGCGGCGGTGCGGTCGACGAATTGGCCTCGAGCCGGGTGGCGACGAGGCTATCTGGGCCAGTAGCCGGTTGTCGGCCGCCGGGCCGCGGTCCCGGAAGTGAGCGGGCCCGGGACCCCGGGCGGCGGAGCTATCGAAGGCTGGCCGTCTCCCGAAGACGTCAACGGCGTTCAGGCTGGTTGGTCTTGAGCCTCCGCATGGAGCTGTGAGCGAGCGCGTCGGCGATATGGTCGACCGGCGTCGCTCACGACCGTCCGATCTGCTGTGACCATCGCCGCGAGCCCCGGATGCGCTCGACGTACTCGGCGCCGGTCTCCGGGAACTCCTTCCAGGCGCCGGCCGTGCGCCGGGCCAAGCGTATCCGGTCGGCCGTGGTCAGCTCGTGTCGCGGAGCGTACACGCCGTCGATGGCCGGCGGATGAGCGCCGACACCGTGCAGCCGGTCGCCCGGCTCCGGCTCTTCAAAGAGACGTCCCCGCTCTCGTCGGTCACATGAAGCTGCTTACGCTGCATGGCGCACTCACCGTACACCAGTGCGCCGCGCGCGAAACCACCGATGACCCGATGTCACTCGCGTCAAGCGGGAATACCGCCTCGGTGGCTCGACGGCGCGCGCGAAGTCCTCACTGCCCGGGCGGCCGCCGGATCTCTATCGTGGCGGTGAGCCACTGGTCGGCGGCGGGGAGCTCCCATGACACGGGGCCGGAGGGGCCGGCCGTCCGGTGGCGCGTGTCCGAGACCGCCAGCGCCACCGCGCGGTCGGTGTTGCAGCCGGCCATCGGCGGGCCGCAGCCGTTCTCGGGATCGTCCGCGGCGGCGGGGAAGGAGAGGATGTTCAGGCGTTCCCCCGGCGGCACGTCGGACATCGCCGCCGCCTCGCGGACGAAGGGCCCCGCCTCGTCCAGCTCGACGAGGGCGATGCGCAGGGCGCGGGACCCGTCGCGGGTGGTCTCGACCACCGGCGCCGTCACCGTGTCCGCCGACCCGCGCTGCTGGTTCGACGAGCCGATGGGCTCGTCGGCGTCGACGTTCGAGTACCGCAGCACGGCGGCCGCCGCCTGCCGGCTGCCGCCCCACGAGAACGCGACGTTCGACTCCGATCCGTCGGCGATCCTGTAGAAGACGGTCATTTGACACGCGGTGCCCTGTCCGTCCGCCTGACACATGGCGTCGTTGAAGCCGCGGAAGCCGGGCACCACCGTCCATCCCTCGGGTCCGGAGGTGTTCGGGTTCCCCTGGGCGCCGAGAATCGCCACGAGGAGGTCCCCGTTTCCGTCCTCCCGGGACGGGACCGGAATCGACACTTCCCCCGCGCCGCTCTCGCCGGTCTGGCCGATTCCGGCGCTCTCGAAGTTCGGCGTCGGCCCGCACCCGACCGCGAGCAGGCTGATCAGGACGCCGCTGCACCACAGCAAACGGCGAGACCTCGCGTGCACGTGACGGGCCGGCCGGATTCGCATCGAGCACATGAGTGTTCCCCCCTTTGGCTTCTCGGCCCCACGATAGCGACACGACGGGGAATCGTCAAACCCGAACCCGCGCGCGGCGCGGGCGCGCGGGCGGGGGCCCCGCGTCAGAGGCCGCCCAGGGCCCGGGTGACGGTCCAGTAGACGCCGACCGCCGCGATGGCCAGCGACAGCGGCACGACCGCGGCTCGGCGGTACCACGGGGCGCGGCGCGCCCAGCCGAGGGCCGCGAAGAGCCCCGCGATGACCGCGAGCTGCCCGCCCTCGACGCCGAGGTTGAAGCTCATCAGCGCCGCCGCGAACTCGCCGCGGGGCAGCCCCAGCTCGGCGAGGACGCCGGCGAACCCCAGGCCGTGGAGGAGCCCGAACCCGAACACGAGGGCGAGCCGCCACGGCTTGAGCTCGCTGGTGACGATGTTCTCGACGGCGACGTAGGCGATGGAGAGGGCGATCAGCGGCTCGACGACGCGGGCCGGCAGCGAGAGCACCCCGACCATGCTGAGCCCGAGGGTGATGGTGTGCGCCACGGTGAACGTGGTCACCTGGGCCAGCATCGGGGTCAGGCGGGTGCCGAGCAGGAAGATGCCGGCGACGAACAGGATGTGGTCGAGCCCCTTGGGCACGATGTGGGTGAACCCGAGGCCCAGGTAGGTGCCCACGACCTGCCACCGGGTGGGCGGCGTGAGCTCGCCGAGCATCATCGGCTCGGTCTCGTACTCGCCGACGTTCCAGTAGGTGACGACCTCGTCGCCGCGGTCGCGGACGAGCAGCGGGTAGGCGTCCATGACGAGCCCGTAGGCGAAGGTGAAGGCCTCGGCCCCGGGCGGCACCCGGCCGTCGAGCCGCATCGTCCCGAGCAGGGTCCCGTCGACCGCGGTGGGGCCGCCCTCGGCGGGCGGCAGGTAGGTCGCCGAGGTCGGGGCGCGCTCGCCGTCGAAGTACAGGTGCACCCACTCGGCGAAGGTCGGCTCCATCTCGGCCAGCCGCTCGTCCCGATCCGGGGGGTCGAGCCGGCCCGAGAGCCCGAGCCCGGAGAACGGCTCCACCCGCATGAGCAGCCAGCCGGGGTCGTTCATCACCTCGACGCGGAACGTCCCGTCGCTCTCGAAGGTGACGTGCACCTCGGTCAGCTCGAGCTCGTGCGCCCCCGCCGCCCCGCCCGCGGCGGCCCAGGCGACCGCCGCGGCCGCGAGGGCGGCCGGCCAGCGGCGGGACCGACCCGGATGGAGCTGCCGGCTCACTCTTCACCTCGGCCTGACAGCCAGAAGTCCGTGCGTCAACGCGGCGCGGACCTCTGGAGAAACGGGTAGGAGCGGCGTCGCAAGACGGGCGGCGATGCCGCAGGCGACGGTCTCCGACACGGCGCTTGTACCGCGGGAGCCTCACGCCGGAGAACGACGGCGGCGCGACCGTCACGTCGCGCCGCGGTCCATTCCTACGGCCCGGTCGCGAGGTTGGACTTGTGGGTCCAGAAGATGTCGATCCCCCCGAGGCTGTTGTCGTCGCGGTTCGAGAACCAGGTGAAGGTGGCGTCGTCCGGCGGCAGGGCCGGGCACATGTCGGCGCCCGCGGTGTTCACCTGGGGCCCCAGGTTCACCGCCGGCCCCCAACTGTTCGGCCCCGTCTGCATCGCCGACCAGATGTCCATGCCGCCCTGGCCGCCGGGGCGGGCCGAGGTGAAGAAGACCCGTCCGTCGGCGTCCTGCGAGAAGTGGAACTCCTCGGCCGCGGTGTTGATGTTGGGGCCCTGGTTCACCGGCTCCTGCCACTCGCCGTCGGCGTCCTGCCGCGAGCACCAGATGTCGGACCCGCCGTAGCCGCCGGCCCGCCGCGAGGCGAAGCACAGGGTCTCGCCGTCGGCGAGGATGGCCGGGCAGTGCTCGTTGCCCTCGTCGGTGCTGATGGGGTAGGGGAGCAGCTCGGGCGTCGTCCACTCGCCGTTCTCCTTCCGGGTGACGAAGAGGTCGCTGGCGTTCCGGGGCTCGCTCGTGGCCAGGCGGTCCGACTTGAAGTAGATGGTGTTGCCGTCGGCGGTGATCCACGGCTCGCGGTCGTCGCCGAGCCGCAGCGGGTCGACGTCGGTGGCGGGGGCCGAGTTGACGGGCTGCCCCATGTTGACGGGGGTGTTCCAGCGCCCGGTCCCGGCGTCGAACGTCGCGATGTAGAGGTCCTTGGGGTCGCCGGGGGCCGCCCCGAGGTCCTCGCGGGCGCTGCAGTACACCATGGTGCCGTCGGCCGCGAACGACAGCTCGCCCTCGGCCCACAGCGTGTTGATGGGCTCGCCGAAGTTGTGCACGGCGCGCTCGACCCAGCTCTCCTGCGCCGCCGCGGGGGCGGCCGCGGCCAAGCCGGCGATGACGACTCCGATGCTCCACGCCGCGCCCGCCATCCGTCTCGTCATGTCCATCCTCCTCGACTCGTCCTGCTCCGATTC
The DNA here is from genome assembly GCA_965261285.1 of Vicinamibacterales bacterium. Classification (GTDB taxonomy): domain Bacteria; phylum Acidobacteriota; class Vicinamibacteria; order Vicinamibacterales; family UBA8438; genus JAJEEA01. The sequence continues at coordinate 5,494,029 of OZ253457.1, forward strand.
GGCGCCTCTATGCTGGCCCCGACCGCCCAACAACTGTAACATCGGCCGTCAGCAGGATCCCGACCATGCGGAGGAGGAACCCGATGTCACGAGGCACCGTCACGAAGCTCGCTTCCGGCGCGGCGCTCGCCGCCGTTCTCGGGGTGGGCGTCGCGTCGTCGGCGCAGGAGCCGTCGGCGCTGTTCGAGCTGTCCCGGCGGCCGACGAGCACCATGTCCAACCCCTACCGCCTGATCGAGGACTGGCCTACCCTGCGGCCGGGCATGGAGTGGGGCGCGGCCATCGGGCTCATCCCCGACGGCACCGGCGGCACGTGGATGATGTTCCGGTCCGAGCCGCCCATCAACTACATCAACGCCGACGGGCAGATCGAGAAGAGCTTCGGCGACGGCCTGATCGTGCAGGCCCACGGGTTCTGCATGGACGGCGACGGCAACCTCTGGGCCGGCGACAGCGGCCCGTTCGGCGACGATCCGTCGACGGCGGGGCGCGGCTTCCAGCTTCACAAGTTCAGCCAGGACGGCGAGCTGCTGATGAGCCTCGGGCAGGCGGGGGTGTCGGCGGCGGGCGAGGACACGTTCATCGGCCCGACCGCCTGCGCGGTGGCGCCGAACGGCAACATCATCGTCGCCGACGGGCACTGGCCGCGGCCCTCCACCGCGCAGCAGGACGGCGACCGGCTGGTGGAGATCACCACCGACGGCGAGTTCGTGCGGGCGGTCGGGCGGCTCGGGCTCGGCCCCGGCGAGTTCATGGGGCCGCACGCGCTGGCGTTCGACTCGCAGGGGCGGCTCTTCGTCGCCGACCGGTCGAACAACCGCGTCCAGGTCCTCGACGGGGACCTGAACTTCGTCGACGAGTGGCGGCACTTCGGCCGGCCCAGCGGCATCACCATCCTCGCCGACGACACGATGATCGTCGCCGACTCCGAGTCGGGGGCTTCCATCCCGGGTCCCCCGGTCGCGCCCGACGGGCCCGGCCGCTCGCCGCGGAATCCGGGGTGGCAGGTGGGCATCCGCATCGGCAGCGCGACCGACGGCTCGCTCCACCACTTCATCCCCGGCACGCGGCCGGAAGGGATGGCGGCCGACGAGGCGGGCAACATCTTCGCCGGCCTGACCAGCGGCTGCGACGTCAGCCCGTCCGGCGGCTGCCTGCAGAAGTGGGTGCCGCGGTAGGCGTGCTAATCGTTCGTCTGAGCGGCGGCGCGCGCCGCCGCCATCTCCTCGTACTCGGCGTCGTCGAGATAGGTGATGCCGATCCAGGCGTGCGACATCTCGTCGACGCCGCGGGCGCCGAACACCACCCACTGGTCGGGGTCGGGGTTGATGCGGTTGGCGGCGGTGTTGTCCCACTTCGCGCGCAGCATCAACACCGTGCCCTTGGGCAGCAGCGGCTGGGCGTCGTCGTCGTAGATGTACGCGATCTGCCAGTTGTGGTCGTAGCGGTTGACGTTGCTGAGCAGCTCGCGGCGGCCGTCGGGGTAGAGCGCGGTCATCGACATCTCGGTGCCGCGCATGTGCATATGGGGCCGGAAGCTCTGAATCAGCGCGGGCCGGTCCATGACGTACTGGTCCTCGAGCACGAGGTGCCCGTGGGGCGGAATCAGGATGTCGCTGGCCCGCAGCCGCTCGCGGTGGGTGCCGTCGACGTAGAACTGCCGCTCGCCGGCCGTCACCTTGTCGGGCGCCTCGTCCTCGGGATAGAGCCACACGCCGACCTCGGCGACCTCCGTCACCGGCTCGCCCACCGGGAAGTAGTGCAGGCTGAAGCGGAGCGTCGCCGGCCCCGGCGGCAGCAGCTTGCCGACGCCCTCGGGCAGCAGGTCCCACCGCTTGCCGATGCCCATGCCGACCAGGTGCGTCCGCGGCGGCCGTTCGCCCTCGGCCGCCGCCGTGCCCCGCAACGAGGCGTGCCCGTGGTGCGTGACCCTGATGCCCAGCGGGTAGGACGGCTTGAACTCGGCCGCGCGGATGTACCGGGGCTCGTCGAAGCCCTCGAACTCGATTTCCGGGTTCCACCACTGGTCCTGCCCGTTGGCGAGCACGTCGTAGGGGGTCGAGCGGACGACGAGGTCGGGCGGCCGGCCCAGCATCGCCTCGACCTCCCACGCGTCGGCGCGCGGGAACTCGAGCGGCTCGGGCAGGTCGGCGGGGTCGCCCTCGGGCGCGCCCGCGTCCACCCACCGGACGACGGTGTCGATCTCGTCCGGGGTCAGCGAGATGTCGTTCTTGTAGTCCTGGATGCCCACCGTGGTGTCGAGGTGCCAGGGGGGCATGAGGCGCCGCTCGACCCGGTCGCGGATGCTGCGCGCCCAGGGGCGCGCCTCGCGGTAGTTGAGCAGCGACATCGGCGCGATGCCCGCCGGCTGGTGGCACTGCTGGCACGACCGCTGCAGGATGGGCGCGACGTCGCGGCTGAACGTGGGCGCCGCGTCGGCCGCCTCGGGCGCCGCCGCGTTGCCGCTCTGCGCCTGCGCGCCGCCGGCGCCCGCCAGCAGCAGGGCCGCAACGAGCCCCGCGACCGCGGTGGACCGCCAGGAATGGAACCCTGCACGCGTGTCGCCGGGAGCCGTCCCGCCCTGACGCCCGACATCGAATCTGTCCGCCTTGGCCATGGTCTTCATTCTCCCTCCCGGCCGGTCTCGCGGCCGGTCACGAATCGGCGCCGGGGTCGCTGTGGCTACCAGGGCAACACGGTGAGCCGCCGGTCAGTCGCCGTCCCTACGGCGCCACCGTGACCGGCACGAACCCGTTGGTCCAGCAGCACTGGAACTCGAAATCCCGGATCACGTTGAACGCGAGCACCCGCAACAGGTAGTCGCCGGGTGCGGAGAACGTCGCGGTGGTGGCCACCCGCGCCCTGCCCGCCTCCGCCCAGGCCCCGGGCTCGACGCTGGCCGTCCGCTCCGCGAACGCGACATCCCCGGGCCCCTGGTGCTTGAACCACTTGACGTTGATGGGGCGCTCCTCGCCCGCCTCCGCGTCGCGGGCCACCCACGCGGCAAGCTCGAGGGGCTCGCCCACCGTCGCGCGCCGCTTCCCGGCGGCGGTGATGCCCCGCGGCCCGCGCCCCTCCGGCCCTTCCGGCGCAAGGCGCAGCCGCGGCGAGACGCTCGACCGCCCCGGGAACTCCCAGCCTGCCAGCTCGTAGGCCGGGCTGGTCAGCCGCCCCGGCACCGACAGCGTCTGCCCGTGCGAGCGCAGCGTCCACACCACGTCGCCAGCCCCGAAGTCGGCCGGCACCGTCACCGTGAACGCGCCCTGGTGGCGGCGGTCGTTCTCGGGGACCGCCTCGAAACGGGTCGGCTGGCCTCCGTCGAACTCGGCCGGCTCAATGAAGTTCGCGGGCCCGAGGGGAATCTCCAGCGTCTCCTCGGTGTTCACGTTGAAGTAGCCGAACGACAGCTCGAAGGTGCCGTCGGGGTTCCGGTACCACCCCTCGAAGATCGGCACCACGGGCCCGCCCGACGACCGCAGCAACTGCAGCTCGAACTGCGTCTCGCCGGGGTTGGCCACCCGCCGCTCGGACGACCGCTGCGCCGCGGCGTCGGCCGCGCCCAGCGCGATGGCCGCGACCAGGGTGGCCGCAATCAGTCCTGTCTGTCGCATCGTCTCCCGGCACGCCTCCGGCCCGGCCGACTCTTCGCCGACACGCCAGAATGATAGCGCATCCCCGCGTTTCGGACGCGCTACGCGCGACCCGGGAGCCGGCGCCGGGGCAGGGCCCCCCGGACGGCGAGGTCTCGCCGGTCCCCGGGGGGCAGCTAGTCGTTGCCCGGAGCGGGCCGGAGCTCGCTCGGCGTGAGCCGGCCGTCGCCGTTGGCGTCGAGCGCACGCAACGACTGCGGGGCCGATGCGATCTCCGCCTGGGAGAACGCGCCGTCCCCGTCCGCGTCGAGCGCGGCCATGAGCGGAATGGGCGGCCGCGCCGGGGCGCCGGCACCCCCGGCTCCCGGCGGCGCCGCGGCCCGTCCTTCCGATCCCGCCTGCCGCCGGTCGCCGGGACCGCCGGCCTCCTCGGTCATCAGCGTCAGGATCTCCGCCTCGGAGGCGGAGCCGTCGGCGTCGGCATCGGCGCGCGACAGGAGGCTCCGGAACTGTGACGGCAGCTCCTCGCCCGCGAGCGCACCGTCGGCGTCGGCGTCCATCGCCATGAATGCGGCCGTCGCCTCCGCCGGGGTCCGCGCCGGCCCGCCGATCGGGCCGCCTCGGCGGGGAGGCCGCAGCTCGCCGCCGGACAATCGCCCGTCTCCGTCGCCGTCGAGCGAGGCGAGCGACGCCGTCGCCGCGTCGATCTCGACCGCGGAGATCGCGCCGTCCTCGTCGGTGTCGAGGGCGCGGAAGGCCGGCAGGGCGCGGAGCGCGCCGTCGCCGTCCCCGGCCGCCCCGGGAGGGCCGCCTCCCGCTTGCTGGTCCGGCGCGGCGCAACCATGCAGCCCCAGCGCCACCGCCAACGCCGCCGCCGTTCCCAACGTCAGCGTCCGTGATTGCATCGTCGACTCCCCGAGAGGCTCCCGTGCGCGGCGCACGACCGCTCTCGCTTCGCTGTCCGGCAGGGCGTGGGCCGAGCTGCGCGCATCGACACCGGCGGGGCGGGTCGCACCGCCGGTGGAAGCGCAGCGGCGACTCTCCCGGGGCTACACCCGCCCGAGGCCCCAACCGAGGGACCCGTCCTCGAGCTCCTCCACCGTCTGGCCGAGGACGATGTCGAAGCGGGCGGTCAGCTCGCCGATCGTCGACCCCGGCAACGGGTCGAAGTCGACCAGAATCGTCTCCTTCGCCACCGGGTCTTCGATGCGCTGCGTCAGCCGGTCGCGGGCGTTGTCGGGGTGGCCGTTGACGAGCATCTGCGACGTGAAGATGCGTTCCCCGTGCCGGCTCACCGCGAAGTGGATGTGCGGGGTGCGGAACACGTTGCCGACGACGTAGGGCACCGGCTTGATGGTCCGGAAGTAGTACTCGCCCTTCACGTTGGTCAGGAATCGGCCGTACCCCTGGAAGTTCGCGTCGGGCGCCTGGCTCTCGTGGAGGCCGTTCGTGTGCCGGTAGTTCTGGTTCGCGTCGCACTGCCAGATCTCGACGAACGCGTTGCGCAACGGCGTCCCCGCCCGGGTGGTGACGGTGCCGTGGAGGTGCGTGACCTCGCCGACCGCCGGCGTGATCGAGTCGTTGACGATGAGCAGGTCGTTGTCGGTGTCGAGGGGCATCTCGTCCGGGTAGAACGGCCCCTCGAGCGAGCGGCTGCTCGGGGTCGCCGTCAACTCGTCCGCGAGCACCCCCGGGGTCCACAGGGCGGCGGCGCCGACCGTGCCGGCCCGCAGCGTTCGCTCCAGGAAGACGCGGCGCGGCAGTCTGCGTGCGAGCCGCCGGTCACCTCGCGGAAGCGGACGAATCGGCTGGGTCATGGTCTTCTCCTTGCGTGCGATTCCCAAGCTTGCCGCTCGACTCCGACCTCGACGCCCGGCTGCCGCCGGCTCGTGAATCCGGCGACGAGAAACGCGATGGTCAGGCCGAAATGCCAGACCGTGCGCAACGACGGCTACTGTGTCCCGTTCGTGACGCCATCATAGCCCCGCCGCACGGCATCTTCTACCGCGGGTTAGACGGCATCGCGCTTGCCCGAGCGATCGAGGTCCGCCTCCGGCCCGCTTCCCGGCGGGTTGCCCATTAGCACTCTTGTGGACCTGCGCCCGGCCGGCGATATTCCCCTCCACGCGTGCCTCCAGTCAGCCGCGACGGCCGCGCGCCGCCGCCGGCGACCGCAGGCGTCACCGGCTGCGGTTCGCCTCGGCGCGCAGCGGGAAGCAGTGGCGCCCCGCCTCGTGCCGCGAGAACGGCCCCGCGCGGCGGAGCTCGCGCTCCGTGGTGGCCAGCGCGAAGGTGGCGCAGAGCTCGTAGGCGGTTCCTTCCCCGGCCTCGTAGCCGTACGGCTCGCGCGTCACCGGATCGGTGACGGCGAACTGCACGTCCGAGCCGCGCTGCAGCTCGTCGAGCGACTCGGGAAGCCGCTCGCGCGTCGCCTCGTAGCGGTCGACGGCCCGCGAGATGGCGTCGAGGTCCTGCGCGCGCCGCGCGTCCAGCCGCTCGAGGCGCTGGTCGGCCGGCGAGCCGAGGGCCACCAGACCCCCGACCACCGCCAGGGCCACCGCCCCGGCGCCGAGGGCCGGCAGGGGGTCGCGGCGGCGGGGCGCCCGCGCCTTCCCGGGTTCGTGCTCGGCCTCGCGCAGATCGCGCAGATAGTAGCCGAACGCCCCGCCGGCGATGGCGGTCACCGTCAGCGACTTCAGCACGAAGCGTGCCGTCAACTGGCCGCCGAGAAAGCTGTAGACGAGGGCGGTGACGGCGCCGACGAGGACGCAGGACGCGACGAAGAGGGTCAGGTAGGTGAGCTGCACGCGGATGCGCGACGCCCGGGCGCTGGGCTGGGCCTCGACGCCGCGCCGGATGACGCGGGTGACGAAGGCGAAGACCGGGCTCGCCACCACGAGCGCCGACACCGACAGCCGGAGCAGCTCGCGGATGACCTGCGGGGGCAGGCCGGCGGGGTCGGGCAGCGCGATGTCGATCAGCCTGAACAGCACCGCCCCCAGGTTGAAGGCGCTGACGAAGAGCGCCATGAACATCACGACGTACAGGAAGGCCTCGCGCGGCCGGGTCGAGACGGCCGGCCGCGGGACCGGGATCGGCGACTCGACGTCGGCGAACCCGGCCAGCGCCCGGCGAACCTGGTCCGCCGGCCACCCCGCGCGGACCAGGATGTCCTCGATCCGCTCCCGCGGCAGCCCCCGACCGAGGGCCTCCCTGACGAAACCGACGAGCTCCGGGTTGAGCGCCATCCTCGTGCCTCCTTCCGCGGGGCGGCGGCGATGCCTCGCCCCGCCCCGGGGCTGCCCGTCACCGTCGCGCCGGCCGCCGACGCGCCATGGCGTCCCGAGCGGTCTCGCGGCGCGGTTCGCGATCCTCGTGGTCCTCCGGTTCCGGTATTGCTGCCAACGACAATGTAGCAAGCATGGACCATGCCAGCCGCGCGCGTCTCTCCCAAGTGTCTGGATTGCAGTCTGATGGTTCGACGACCGGCGGGTTCGCACACCCACACGCGATGGCGAGACAGGACACTCAACGTCATGCCATATACATGACATGTACAAAGCAAATCGTGCGAATGCCGGATCGACGGGCTGCGACGCTGCTGGGGTCAGTCGTCGCCAGCCGTGACAGGACCGTGAGGTCGGCCGGGTTCGGCCTCCCGGAGCGGTGGCATCCCGCTTGCACGTTCCCGTCTCGACCCGGGGCGCCGCGGATGTCCGCCGGCGTGCTCTCGGACGCGGGTGCCGACGACTACGCCTGAAGGCTCGACGCGGCGTTCCCCACGGGCTGCCGGCGAACTCGTGCGGTTGCGGCGCCGACGACTACGCCTTGACGCTCGACGCGGCGGTCGGGACATCCGTGTCCTCGCCGGACGCGACCTGTCGCCACGGGCTCGCGGCCCCGATTGAGCATCGCCCCCTCCCACCCGACACGTTCGCCTCGGCGGCCGTTCGAAGTACAGTATCGGCTCGGAGTCCTCTACGCGCGTGGCGGTTCCGGAATGCTTGCGGGGGGCAACCGATGAGCCGCCGGTCGTTTCTCGCGACCGGGGCCTCCGCCGTCGCGGCGGGGCTGGCCGCGACCGGGCCCGCCGGCGTCGCACGCCCTGCCGCGGCTCCGCGTCCCCCCGCGCCCGGGGCTCTGGCGATCCGGGCCTGGGTGTGGCCGGACGTGTAACCGCGTCCCGCCCGCGCCCAGGGCTCCGCCCGGCGACGCTCGGGCCCGACCGTGGCCTGCGACCCGCAGGCCAATCGGCGTCCGGGCCGCTCGCGGTGCCCGCTCGCACTTCGGATGGGAGTCGACAAGATGCCGCAACCACGTTTCTCCGCTACGGTCCCGTTCGTCGCCGCTGTCGCGGCCGGGTCCTTCGCCCTGAGTGCGGTCTCCGCCGAGGCCCAGCCCGCGCGCGAGTTCGTGCCCGTCACCGACGAGATGCTCCAGAACCCCGATCCGGCCGACTGGCCGATGTGGCGGCGCACCCTCGACGGGTGGGGCTACAGCCCCCTCGACCAGGTCAACCGCGACAACGTCGGCGAGCTGCAGATGGCGTGGTCGCGCGCGCTGCCGCAGGGCACCCAGGAGGTCACCCCGCTCGCCTACGGCGGCGTGGTGTACATGCCTACGCTCACCGACATCATCCAGGCCCTGGACGCGACGAACGGCGACCTCATCTGGGAGTACCGCCGCGACCTGCCCGACGACGTCTACGAGTTCGTCGGCGGCAACGCCCGCAGCATGCGGAACATCGCCATCTACGACCGGCAGATCATCAACATCAGCGACGACGACTACGCCTACGCGCTCGACGTCGAGACCGGCGACGTCGTCTGGGAGACGCAGATCTTCGACTACCAGGAGACCCCCGCCGGCCACAGCTCCGGCCCCATCATCGCCGACGGCCGCGTCGTCTCGGGGCGGAGCTGCCGGCCGCGCGGCGGCCCGGAGTCTTGCGTCCTCGTCGCCCACGACGCCCGCACCGGCGAGGAGCTGTGGCGGCGGCGGACGGTGCCGGCCCCGGGCGAGCCCGGCGACGAGACCTGGGGCGGCGTGCCCTACGAACAGCGGGTGCACGTCGGTTCGTGGATCCCGGCGAGCTACGACCCCGAGCTGCGACTGATCTTCCAGGGCACGTCCGTCACCTCGCCGGCCCCCAAGTTCATGCTCGGCGGGGTCGAGAACACCCACCTGTACCACAACTCCACGCTGGCCCTCGACGTCGAGACCGGCGAGATCCGCTGGTACTACCAGCACCTGAACGACCACTGGGACCTCGACCATCCGTTCGAGCGCCTCCTCGTCGACACCGCCGTCGCCCCCGACCCCGACGCCGTGAGCTGGATCAACCCTCGGGTCCAGCCGGGAGAAGTCCGCCGGGTGGTGACGGGCATCCCGGGCAAGACCGGCGTCGTGTACACGCTCGATCGCGAGACCGGCGAGTTCCTGTGGGCCACCCCCACCGTCTCGCAGAATGTCATCAACGACATCGACGGGGCCACCGGGGCGGTGACCGAGAACGCCGAGGTCACCTTCACCGCGCTCGGGCAGGAAGTGCTGGCGTGCCCGACCTGGGCCGGCGGCAAGGACTGGGAGGCCGGCGCCTACAGCCCCCTGACCAACACCATGTACATGCCGCTGCGCAACACCTGCGCGCGCATGCTCGCCACCGACGACGTCCGTAGCGAGCGGGCGCGTGCCCTGACCGCGGGCGGGCAGGGGGGCCTGGAGATATACGCCCTCGCGGCCCGGCACCAGATCACCCCCGGCGAGGACGATCTAGGCACCGTCTACGCGGTGTCGGCCGAGACGGGCCGCACGGTATGGCTGCACGAGCAGCGCGCGGCCACCATGTCGGTCATGGCCACCGGCGGCGGCCTCGTCTTCGGCGGCGACGTCAACGGCCGCTTCCGCGCCCTCGACCAGGAGACCGGCGCGGTGCTGTGGGAGATCAACCTCGGCTCGCCGGTGGTGGGCTTCCCCATCACCTACGCCGTCGACGGCCGCCAGTACGTGGCCGTCAACACCGGCGCCGGGGGCGGCATCAACCTGCGGATGACGCCCGAGCTGCGCCCCAGCGTGGGGAGCGTGCTGTTCGTGTTCGCGCTGCCGGCGGGTGGGTAGGTGGTCCGCGGGATGGCCGAGGTGGCGATGGGGCAAGTGGGGAACCGGCCGGAATGCCCCGAAGCCCGCCCCCAGCGAGGTCCAGGTCGATCGGGATATTGCTGTCGAGCGCTATCCGAGCCACTGCCGGGCGCGTGCCTCGGTAACGGAGATCGTCCCGTCGCGGCGCCTCGAACCGGCTCGTCGTACCGCCAGATCTACAGCACCGCTCTCAGCTCGGAGATTCGGAGGATAAACATGAGGGGCTCGCGATCCGAGAACGGTCGGAAGCCGAATCGTTCGTAGAATCCCCTGGCTTCGTCGTCGAGCGCCTGGACGACGAGGGCGCGCGCACCGATGACGTCGGCAGCCGCGAGAGCTCTCCTGGCGGCATCGACCAGGAGGTCGGCGCCCAGGCCTCTGCCGCGATAGCCGGTGTCCACCGCCAGTTGCCCGAGCAGGATCACGGGAATCGGTTGGGGCATGCTCCGCCCGACGCGGGACGAGACCCGTCGCCGCTCCACGGAGCTGGCGGCCAGGCTGTAGAACCCGATCACCCGGTCGCCGTCGCAAACGACGTAGGTTCGTGCGCCGCCCTTGGCCTCGTTCAGTCGAGCCTTGCGCCGCAACCAGGCATCGAGGCTCCCGGCTCCCGAGTCGAACCGCGAGACCTCATGTCGTTCGCCGATGGGCTCGGGCGCGGTCATCGCTCCCACAGCGGCCGCCGAGCCGACTGTCTCTTCAGCCGATCGTTCGGCGCCACCGGCGCATCGAGTGCGGCCACGAACGCATAGTACGCCTCGTCGTCGAGCGCAATGATCGGGCGCTCGGCCAGCGTCTCGATCGCCGCCGCTTCGCTCGATCGGAGCACGAACTCCGTGCGGGTGACCCCTCGAATCGCCGCCGCCCGATCGATGAGCGACAGGCGCTCGTCCTTCATGCGGAAATTGACCTGCCCCACGTGACCCCTCCTCCGCCTCGCTCAGCCAAGCACGCTCCCCGCGCGCGATGTATACCATTTGTATAGGCGCCGCCCCGTCGGATGTCAAGGACCGTTCAGCCGCCAGCCGATGGCGCCGCTCGCCGGTTCGGATCCGTCATTCACCGAAAAGCGCTGGCGCCGACGCGCCGCTGGCGGCCAGGATGGACGCCAACGACGACCGAGGAGGTGCACGTTGACCGATACGCTCCAGAACCACGACGAAGGCCGGCGCTCCGGGCGCCGATCGCGCATCGCGTTCGGACCGCTCCTGCCGGGCATCGTCCTGACCGCGGTGGGCCTTGCGTTCCTGCTCGACAACCTCGGCCTCGTCGACAGTTGGGCCATCCTGCGGTTCTGGCCGGTGATCCTGCTCGTCGTCGGCGTGAGGAACCTCGTCGACGCCCGGGACCGCGGGTCGGCGGTGAGCGGCACCCTGCTGGCCGCGGCGGGGGCGCTGCTGCTGCTGAACAGCCTGAACCTGATCGACGTGGACCTCTGGGACCTCTGGCCCCTCGTCCTCGTCGCCGTCGGCGTCCGGGCCCTGATCAACGTGCTGTCCGATTCGAAAGGGCTCGCCGCAGTCACCGAGTCGGAGGAGTCGGCGGCGGCGTTCCTCGGCGCCGTCGAGCGCCGGAACCGGTCGGCCGACTTCCGGGGCGGGTCCGCGTCGGCGTTCATGGGTGGCGTCGACCTCGACCTGCGGGAGGCGGACATCGCCGAGGGGCGGGCCGTCATTCACGTCTTCGCGATGATGGGCGGCGTCGACATCCGCGTGCCCGAGGACTGGACGGTCGAGCTGGGGGTGACGTCGCTGATGGGCGGGGTGGAGGACAAGACGCGCGGTCCGGCGGTGCCGTCCAAGCGGCTGGTGTTGAAGGGGACCGTGTTCATGGGCGGGATAGAGATCCGCAACTGACGGGCCGGGGGGGGCGCCGGCGCTCGGCGCGCCAGCGCGTCGACCAGGAGCCTCCGCCGTGGAGCGCCTGGAGGGATCGGGCGCAGGCGGCGGCCGCGGCGCTACCGTGCGGTCGTGTTGGGAGCTTCGCCGGCACGGAACTCCGCAGCCGACGATTGGAGGCGAAGGGCGGCGCGCATCGCGGCTCGAATGCAGCGGGGACTTCCGGCCACCGGCTGCCAGGGGAAGGACAATGACCAGAGGACCGTACGTGGGACGGGGGCTGCTGGGAATCGCGGCGATCGTGATCCTGGGCGCGGCGCTCGCTGAGATGGGCGCCACGCGGGAGCCGGGCGGCGAAGAGTCGGCGGTGTCGCACGCCGGCCGTCTCGATGCCTTCGCCTTCATGGGCCGGCACGAGCAGCGCGTCGTGACCGGCGCGTTCCGCGGGGGAGACGCGGTGGCGGTCATGGGGCGCCTGGAAGTCGACTTGCGCGAGGCGGAGATGGAAGGGGACTCGGCCGTCATCGACGTCCGCGTCGCGATGGGCCGGGTCGACCTGCGGGTGCCCGATCACTGGGCGGTCTCGTCGAACCTGGGTCCGGGGCTTGGGGGCGCGTCGAGCATTCGCGCCGCCCGTCCGGAGGCGACGGCCGGCGCGCCGGTGCTGACCCTCCGCGGCCCCATGCTCATGGGGGCGGTGGTGGTCGGGAACTGATCCGTGCATCCCATCCTCGGGTCCGCCCGGCGGCGCACCCTTTACTTGGCGTCGTGGGCCGTGATCGGGTCGCTGGGCGCCGTCGCTTGGTCGGCCGCGACCCCCGGCGCCGGCATCGCGGTCGCCCTCGTCGTGGTCGTGCCGCCCTGCCTGGTCCTGGCGTTCGTCTGCCTGTCCGCCCGGTACGTCTGCCGCGCCGCGCCGCTGGCGGCCGCGTCGCTGGGACGGACGCTCGCCATGCACGCGGGCGCGGGGATGGTGGCGGCGACGGTGTGGGCCGCGGCGTGGACCGGGTGGACCGGCGTGCTGGCCGGTCTGCCCGCGTTCGGCGACGCGGTGCGCCTCACGTCCGCGCAGCTCGCGGCCGTCGCCACCGCCGGGGTGCTGCTGTTCTGGCTCTCCAGCCTGCTGCACTACCTGCTCGCCGCCTTCGAGCAGTCGCGCCGCGCCGAGGCGCGCGAGCTCGGACTGAAGGTCCTGGCGCGCGAGGCCGAGCTCAAGGCCCTGCGCGCGCAGATCGATCCGCACTTCCTGTTCAACGGCCTCCAGTCGATCAGCGCCCTGACCTCGGCCGATCCGGCCGGCGCGCGGCGCATGTGCCTGCGGCTGGCCGACTTCTTCCGGAGCAGCGTGCGGCTCGGGGGCGAGGACGAGATACGGCTGGAGGATGAGTTGGCGATGGTCCGCGCCTATCTCGACATCGAGAGGGTCCGCTACGGGCCGCGTCTCGACAGCGAGGTCGTGCTGGAGCCCGGGTGCGGCTTGTGCCGGGTCCCGCCCCTCATTCTCCAGCCCCTGGTCGAGAACGCGGTGCGGCACGGCATCCGCCCCCTCGTCGACGGCGGCGTCGTCGAGGTGAGGGCGAGCTGCAACGAGGCCGGCGTGCGCGTGCGGGTCCGGAACCCGTTCGACCCCGAGGCGGCGGAGCAGGCGGGGACCGGGGTGGGCCTCGCCAACGTCGAGCGGCGCCTCGCCGCGCGCTTCGGCCGCGAGGCGGTCGCCCGCTGGCGGCGCGAGGACGGCTGGTTCGAGGTCGACCTGCGCTTTCCGCGCATCGAGAAGACCGGCGCGTCGGGAGACGATGCCGGCCCGGCGAGAACCCCGTCCCGCGGAGGCAGCCGGTGACCTCGCGCGCGCGCCGCATCCGGGCCGTGGTGGTCGACGACGAGGAGCTCTCGCGCGTGCTCGTCCGCGAGTACGCCGCCGCGCACGACGACATCGAGATCGTGGCCGAGTGCGCGAACGGGTTCGAGGCGGTCCGGGCCGTCAACGACCTCCGGCCGGACCTGGTCTTCCTCGACGTCCAGATGCCCAAGCTCGACGGGTTCGAGGTGCTGGAGCTCATCGGGCCCGACGTCGGCGTGATCTTCGTCACCGCCCACGACGAGCACGCCCTGCGCGCGTTCGAGGTCCACGCGGTCGACTACCTGCTGAAGCCCTTCGGCCCCGAACGGTTCGCCGAGGCCCTCGACGAGGCGCGTGGGCGACTCGCGCGCGCGCAGCCGACGCCGGTCTCGCGCGTCGTCGCCAGCGCGCGGCCGGCCGGTGCGTACCTCCGGCGCATCCTCATCCGCACCGGCGCGCGGGTGGACGTCGTCCCCGTCGGCAGCGTCGACTACGTCCGCGCGCGCGACGACTACGTGGGCGTCGTCGCCGGGGGCAAGGAGAGGCTGAAGCAGCAGACGCTGGCCGAGCTCGAAGGGCAGCTCGACCCCGCCCGGTTCGTCCGGATCCACCGCTCCTACCTGCTCAACGTCGACCGCCTCACCCGGCTCGGGCCGGCCACCCGCGACAGCTACCTCGCGGTACTCGAGGACGGGACCGAGCTGCCGGTCAGCCGGCGTGGCTACGCGAGGCTGAACGAGCTGCTGTGAGTCGCCCGCGCGACGACGGGGTGCCGGCTCGATGCTCTCCTCCGCCCTCCGCAACGCCCCGCCTCGTGCTCCGTCCTGGAGGCGTCCTGGCAGTCCGCCCGCCTCCGCGCCAACATCGCGGAGTGCCGGCCGCTGAAGCGCGGCGTGAACCGGTCCCTCCTCTTTTTGCGCTCTACAGGGTGGAGGGATCACCATGGCACGAACTGCCGTCGCCGCAGCCGTGTTCGCGGCCATCGCGCAAGTGGCCGCCGCCCAACACCGCGACCACGTCGCCATCCACGTGGGCGCGCCGCTGTATGCAGAGGCGGATCCGCACTGGGGCGGCGCGGTCTCCTGGCGGAAGCACGTCGGGCGGGGCTGGGGCCTGAACGCCGAGTACAACATTTCGACTGCCCTCGATCACTGGGACCACGTATGGTGGGTGGGTGCGGCGAAGAGCTTCGGACCGCCGGACAAGTCGGTGCCCTATATCGTCCTCGGTGGGGCCGGCGCCTACTGGCACACGCTGTACGGGAGCCACACCGGGGTCATGTTCCGGCCCGGCATCGGGGTGGGGCTGATGCGGTGGAATGAGACCCGGACCCGGTTCGTGGCGCCGGAGGCGCGTTTCGGTATCAACGCGCACTGGACGCTCTCATTGGCGTTCGGGTTCGCCATGTAGGGCGCCAAGCCGTTCGTCAGCCTCCGAAGCCACGGCCCCTTCAGCCGAATCATGTCTTGAAGGGGCTCTCCTATTGCAGTCGAACCGCGCCCATCGTAGTAGACTCGATTCCAGAATCCAGCGAGACAGACGCCATGACACTCGACGCCGTCACCGACTTCATCAACACCAACCGCGACCGCTACGTGCGTGAGCTGACCGAGTACCTCGCCATCCCCAGCATCAGCGCGCTGCCGGACCACGCTGCCGACGTGGCCCGCTGTGCGGAGTGGACAGCGGCCGAGCTGAAGCGGGTCGGCCTCGAGAACGTCCGGCTGATCGAGACGCCCGGCAACCCCGTGGTCTACGGCGACTGGCTGCACGCCGAGGGGGCGCCGACCATCCTCTTCTACGGGCATTATGACGTGCAGCCCGTGGACCCCGTCGACCAGTGGGAGTCGCCGCCGTTCGAGGCGACGGTGCGGCAGGGGGAGATCTACGCCCGCGGCGCCGCCGACGACAAGGGCCAGATATTCATGCACTTCAAGGCCGTCGAGGCCTGCCTGCGCGAGGGCGGGCGGCTGCCGGTGAACATCCGGCTGATCCTCGAGGGCGAGGAGGAGGTGGGCAGCACCCACCTCGACGGGTTCGTCCGCGAGCACGAGGACGAGCTCGCCGCCGATGTTGTCGTCATCTCCGACACCCCGATGTTCGACCGCGGGGTGCCGTCGATCTGCTACGGCCTGCGGGGGCTGACCTATTGCCAGATCGACGTGCGGGGCACCGCGAGCGACCTCCACTCGGGCTCGTTCGGGGGCGCCGTCGCCAACCCCGCCTTCGTCCTCGCGCAGATGCTCGCACAGATGAAGGACCGCGGCGGCCGGGTGAAGATTCCCGGCTTCTACGACGACGTGCGGCCCCTCTCGGACGCCGAGCGGGCCGAGTTCGCGAAGCTGCCGTTCGACGAGCGCCGCTACCGCGCCGAGCTCGAGGCGCCGAAGCTGTTCGGCGAGACCGGGTTCACGACCCTCGAGCGGCTCTGGGGCCGGCCGACGTTCGAGGTCAACGGGGTGCTCGCGGGGTTCACCGGGGAGGGCGCCAAGACGGTGATCCCGGCCACCGCGATGGCCAAGGTGAGCATGCGCCTCGTACCCGACCAGGACCCGGACAGGATCGGCGAGCTGTTCGAGGCCCATGCCCGGAAGGTGGCGCCGAAGACGGTCGCCGTCACCGTCACCCGCATGCACACCGGCAAGCCGTGGATGACCGACTTCGACAACCCGTTCGTCCGCGCGGCGGGGCGGGCCATGGAGACGGGGTTCGGCCGGGCCCCGGTGTTCAACCGCGAGGGCGGGTCGATCCCGGTCGTGGCCACCTTCCAGGAGGTCCTCGGCCTCCCCGCCGTCCTCTTCGGCGTCGGCCTGCCCGACGAGAACGCCCACGCCCCCAACGAGAGGCTCGACCTGGGCAACTTCCACAACGGCATCGTCGCCTCGGCCGCGCTCTACCGCGAGATCGGCGCCCTGGGCGGCTGATCCGGCCGCTGGCGGCGCTCCTCATGTCCGCCGAAGGTGTTGACGTCCTGTGGGGCGCCCTGGGCGGTTGATCCGGCCGCTGGCGGCGCTCGACCGCGGCTGCCCGGGCCTTCCGGTGCCGTATCGGCGTTTGCTGTCCGACCCGCATTCATGGAGCGCCGCCATGTGACAAGCGTGTATCCGGTCGCGGGGTGCCGGGGGGCGGCACGGTCGCTCGCGGCGATGCACCGGGACGATCACCCACCGTCGGCGGCCACACCCGCGCCTAGCCGGCACCGCCGGAGGCGGGGCCGTTCCCTCCCCGCGGCGATGCGCACCGGGACGATCACCCACCGCCGGCGGCCGCACCGGCGCCCGCGTGCTCGATGAGCTCGCCCCGGTACTCGCCGCGCCCGCGGCCCCCGCGGGGCATCCCGCGCTCGACCAGCCGGCCCGCGTGCCGATAACCGTGGAAGTGGAACGGAATCCCCTCGCCGAACCACTGGCGGGGCGAGTCCTGCAGGTGGAGGTGCACGTGGGGCTCGCTGCTGTTGCCGGAGTTGCCGACCCGTCCGAGCAACTGCCCCGCCGCCACCCGGTCGCCGACCTCGACGGCGACGGTGCCCGGCTGCAGATGGCCGACGAAGAGGAACTCGCCGGGGGCGACCTCGATGCCCACGTGGTTGCCGAGCCCGGCCAAGCCCCATCGCCGCGCGCCTATCGCGACCTCGGGCTCGCCGTCGAGGGTCGCGAAGACGGCGCCCGCGGCCGGGGCGTACACCGGAAGGCCGTAGACCAGATAGTCGTCGAGCGCGACCCCGTCGGTGCGGAACGTGCGCCCGTCCCGGGTGACGACGAGGTCGTAGGCCCACCGCTGGTCGGGCAGGAACACGTGGTAGTTGACGTCGGCCGTCGGCCCGCCCCACGCGACGGTCACGGGGCCGTCGAGGGGCAGCCGGAACGCGACGCGGCTCGGCCGGTCGTCGTACGACGACGGGTAGGGGTCGTACACCGGCAGCGTGAAGATGACCGTCACCAGCCCGACGTAGCCGAGCACGTGCCAGCCGTTCATGCCGTGCTTCCAGCGGCGGGCCGACCGCAGCGAGGCGACGAGCAGCCCGGCGGTGACGACGGCGAGGGCGATGGGCGCCCCGTACCAGATCCAGAGCGCGATCCGGCCCGGGCGCGCCCACAGCGTCAGCATCAGCAGGGCGTGCAGCACGACGACGCCGCCGGCGACGCGCACCCAGCCGTCGAGCACCCGCCGCTCGGCGGGGTCGATCCGCGGCAACGGCCGCAGGGGCCGCCGCGGCCGCCACGAGGGTTCAGGCATCGAGGCCGATTCCGTGGAACGGATTGACGAGGGTCAGTCGATCGACGACGTAGCCGGGCTGCATGTCCTCCGTGTGCAGCTTCGTGCAGGCGCCGTTCAGCGCCGCGCGCACGATCAACCCGTCCCAGATGGACAGGCGGTGAAGGCGGTGAAGATCGATCGCCGCCAGCAAGTCCGGCGGGCCAAGCGTGACGACGTCGAACCGCGAGTACCTCACGACGCGACGCCGGGCGTCCTCGCTCGGCATCGAGAGCTTGCGGGTGGCGACGGCGAAGAACTCCTGGAGGACCTGAAGCGACACCACCCCCCGTCGATTGCGGAACAGGCGTCGGATCAGCTCGATCGCGCGGGTCTGTTTTCGAGGGTCGCGGGTGTCGTCGGCGTAGAGCAGTACGTTGGTGTCGATGAACTCACGACCGCTCATGCGCTTCGTCCCGGGTCCATGGGCCCTGCGAGCGGTACGTCCCTTCGGACCACATCGCGTCGAGCTCGCGGATGATCGTCTCCACGTCGTCGTTGCGCGTCAACTCGTTCAGATAGTCGCGCACGAGCTGGTTCAGGCTCGTGCCGCGATCAGCCGCGATCCGGCGCGCCTCGGCCAGCACCCGATCGTCGATGGACAATGTGAGGTTCATGAACACATGCTACGTGCACGCGGAATACGTGTCAACGGGCCGCAGCGTCGGCCGTGCGGCGAGTCGTCGACCCCGCCGTCGACTGGTCCCGGTGACGGGGCGGCGGTGGAAAGTGCGATACTGACCGGCCATGCGAATCGCCACGTGGAACGTCAACGGCCTGCGCGCCCGCCTCGACTTCATCGCGCACTGGCTGAAGAGCCGCGAGCCCGACGTGGTGGGCCTGCAGGAGCTGAAGACGACCGGCGACGAGTTCCCTCACGACGACTTCCGGGCCCTCGGCTACCACGCCGTCGTCCACGGCCAGAAGAGCTGGAACGGGGTGGCGGTGCTCAGCCGGACGCCGGCCGAGGCGGAGACCCGGGGGCTGCCCGGCCGCGAGGACGACGGGGCCCGCCTGCTGCAGGTCCGGGTGGCCGGCCTCCACTTCGCCACCGTCTACTGCCCCAACGGCAAGACCCTCGACCATCCCGACTTCCCGCTGAAGCTCGCCTGGTTCGAGGCGCTGCGCGACTACCTCGCGGGGGTGGACCGGGACGCCGCGTTCGTCATCGGCGGCGACTTCAACATCGTCCCCGCCTCGCTCGACGCCTGGGAGGGCGAGGACGCCGACGGTTCCATCTTCTGCACCGTCGAGGAGCGGTCCCGGTACCGGTCCCTCCTCGACCTGGGGCTGACGGACCTGTTCCGCCACCTGTATCCGGACGAGCGGAAGTTCTCGTGGTGGGACTACCGGGGCGGCGCCTTCCACCGCGGCATGGGGCTGCGCATCGACCACCTGCTCGGCACCCCGGCCGTGGCCTCGCGGGTGCGCCGCGTCGAGATCGACCGCGAGTACCGCAAGAAGAAGGACGGCAACATCGCGTCCGACCACGCCCCGGTGTTCGCCGACCTGGACTGACTCGAAGGCACGATCCCGCCCCCGACCGTTCCCCGGCTCATCACCGCCGGGCCCAGCCGGCGGCCGAACGCGTGGTGTTCAGGCGCTGGGTTGCCGGTCGGCTGCCGGCGCCGGGGCGGCTCGGCCGTCGCGCCGGTAGCTTTTGGCGTTGGCGTGCGCCGATCCGGGCTCCGGCTCGGGGCGCTCGACGGCCCTCCCGCGCACCATGATGACGTCGTCCGGCTGCACCGGATCGTCCTCGGTGACCGCGCGCGAGACCAGCCGCCCGTCGACCATGCGCTGGATCTGCAGCTCGTCGGGCGAGCCGCCGTCGGCGTACCCGCCGGCCGCCGCGACGGCCCGGCCGACGGTCACGCCCGCCGACCAGTCGTAGCGGCCGGGCGACTCGACCAGGCCGAAGATGTTGAACGCGGGAGGACTCGATTCGGGCTGAGACTGCCCCTCGGGTCCGGTGTCGGGGCCAGGCCGGCCCGGTACGGGGCCGGCCGGTGCGGGCGTCGCCCCGAGTAGGAGGACCGCACCCAGGGCGAGAGCCGCCGCGGGTCTTGCCAGCGCGCCGCGCATCTTCTCTCCGTCGAGGGGCCGGGAGTCTGCACGATGGAGCGGCGCAGACCCCGGCGGGTCGCGACCGGCGGCAATCGGGGCCGCGGGGCGACCTCGGCTCTACGGCAGCCCCAGGGAGAGGACGGTGTTGGTGGCGACCACCGTCACGTACTGCCGGCCGTCGATCTGATACGTCATCGGGCTCGCCCGGATCGGCCGCGGGGCGTCGTGGCGGAGCAGGATCTCCCCGGTGGCCGCGTCGAGGGCGTAGAAGCCGCCGTCCTCGACCCCCTGGAACACGAGGTTGCCGGCCGTCACCATGTTGCCGCTCGCCCCGATGGCGCTCTGCGCGGGCAGGATGGTCTGCCAGGTCTGCCCGCCGGTGACGGGGTCGTAGGCCGACACGGTGACCTCGGGCGGGAACGCCTCGGTGAGGCGGTCGAGGCTCGACAGGCTCTCGGTGTGGCCGCGCGAGTCCGGCCCCGGCTCGAGGGTGTCGCCGACGGGGTTGACGACCAGCGCGATCGCCCCGTTCTTGCCGGTGACGTAGACGAGGCCGGTGTCGGGGCTGAACGACGGGGCCCCGAAGCTCGACCCCCCGTGGGGGACGATGACCTCCTTGCTGATCCAGTAGGGGCTGTAGAGCTGGCTCGACCGCGCCATCAGCTCGGGGTCGTCGACCTCGACGAAGGTGGCGCAGAGGGGCGTCATCGGCACCCCCGCCGCGTTGTAGGGAATGGGCTGCGTCGGCCACACCTGCTCGTCGGGGACGTCGGTCTCGGTCGGCACCACCGTCTCCACCATCGGGTGCAGGGGCTCGCCGGTCTCGCGGTCCCACATGTAGAAGAGGCAGTTCTTGCCGGCGGCGGCGACGCCCCGGATGGTCTCGCCGTCCTCGCCCGTCACGTCGAAGAGCACCGGCCCCGTCACGTGGTCCCAGTCCCAGAGGTCGTGGTGCACCGCCTGGTAGTACCAGCGCAGGGCGCCGGTCTCGAGGTCGAGGGCGATGGTGGCGTTGGTGAAGAGGTTGATGCCGGCCCGCGCCGACCCGTCGTAGTCGGGCGAGGGGTTGCCGGCGTTGACGTAGACCAGGCCGAGGTCGGCGTCGACCGCCGGCTGGGTCCAGATGCCGCCGCCGGCCCGCGCGCCGTAGCCCCAGGTGTCGCGCGCGATCTCCCAGCCCTCGTCCTGCGGGCCCTGGGGAATGGTGTTGAAGACCCACCGGATGGCCCCGGTCTCGGCGTCGGTGGCGATGACCAGCCCGCCCGGGATGTGCCCCTCCGACAGCGCCGCCGCCACGTACAGGGTGCCGTCGTGGTGGGCGGGCGGGGTGGTGATGCGGTAGCCGATCTCGACGGGGTCGAGGGTGGGCGGGAAGTCGTCGGGGTACTTCAGTTGCAGCGCGCTGCTGACGACGGGCAGCACGCCCCCGTCGCCGAACGACTCGACGGCGGCCCCGGTGCCGGCGTCCCGCGCGTAGAGGTCGTTGCCGCGGTAGGCGTAGATGTTGCCGTCCGCGAACGTGGGCCCGCGCACCGGGCTGCCGCCGGGCGACCCCGCGTCGAGGGGCGCCGACCACAGCTCGGCCCCCGTCGCCGCGTCGAGGGCGAAGAGGGTCGAGCGCGAGTGCAGGTACATCACGCCGTCGACGACCAGCGGCGTGGCCTGGGTGATGTTGTCGGCCGGCCCGGCCACCCAGGTCCACCGCTCGACGAGCCCGCCGACGTTCGAGGCGTCGATCTCGTCGAGGGGCGCGAACCGGTTGTTGTCGAGGTTGAGGTTCTGGCTCGACCAGTCGAGGGACGGCGCCTGCGCCCGCGCGGCACTGCCGGCCGCCGCGACCGCGAGCAGCGTGGCGAGGGCCGCGGTCCTTCGGAGGGTCAGGTTCTCCCGCATCGTCACTGCTCCGTGGACGCGGCGGCTTCCTCGGCCCGGGCCCCGCTCAGCGAGTTGGGCACGGCCCAGTTGCCTTCGTGGCAGGCGTACTCGTACTGCTGGTAGGCGTCGTCGCGCTTGTAGGGGAACGCGACGGTCCACGGCTCGGCGTAGGTCTCGGGGTCGTCGACGGTGAGCGTGTAGTTCAGGGTGTCGGCGTCGGCGAAGGTGAAGCGCTCGACCATGCGCCGGCCCTCGTGCTGGGGCGCGCGCGAGCCGGGGGCCCGCATGTTGCCGACCGCCTTGAAGTTCGCCGACTCGACGACCAGGGTGTTGCCCTCCCAGCGGCCGCGGGGGTCGCCCTCCCACTGGGTGATCTTCGCGTCGACGTGGTCGCCGCCCTCGAGGGGGATGATGCGCGCGTTGTGGATCATCTCGCTGTGGATGATGATGTGGTCCTCGTTCTGCACGATCAGCTTGCCGTTGTTGTAGGCGGTCGGCATCATCATGCCGAAGACCCCCCGCGACAGGCAGCGGTCGCCCGACTCCATGTTCGCGGCCTGGTCGTGCAGGTGGTCGCGGTAGTAGCGCACGCTCTCCTGCGCCCGGGGCGTCAGGTCGGGCCTCCGGCCGTCGGGAGGATGGACGATGAGGGCCGGGGCCTCGCCCGCCACCGGCTCCTTCCAGAACCAGTCGAACCAGTAGTTGGCGTAGGCGCCGACGCCGCGGCTGTTCTCGTGGCCCTCCCACTCGACCGCCTTGGCCCGGTCCGAGCGCGCGGTGAACAGCTCGAGGCGCTCTTCCGCCGACAGGTCCCGGCCCACCAGGTCGGGCGACAGCTCCAGCGGCACGTGCGACGAGCCGACGTTGTTCCACATGCCGTTGATGTCGGGGTGCCCGTTCGCGAGCCGCGGGGGCTCCCAGTCCTGTCCGGACGAAACCGCGGGCGCGCCGACGATTGCCGCCAACGCGAGCAGCGAGGCGCAAGTGAGAATCTTCATCTGGACCTTCCTTTCCGAGAGTCGCCCCATTGTACGGCAATGCGGCAGCGGGGACGCTGCGCCTCAGAACGCGATGCGCTCGACGCCGTCGACCCGATCGAAATGCGTGTCGTTGCTCAAGGGCGGGAGCGCGTGCCAGGCGGGCGCGGCGATCCGGATGTCGGTTCGACGGAATGGGGTTGCCCGGAGGGCTCATGCGATCTCTTCGGACTCCAGCTTCTCGAACTCCTCCTCGATGATGGCGTTGACCCGCCGGTGCTCGCTCGACAGATCGGACAGCCCGCCGAAGGCGGCCATCCAGGGAGCCTCCTGTTCTCCCGCGTTCTCACGGGCGCGGCGTTGGAGCTCCTCGTGGAGCGCGTCGATGAAGAACTGCTGCAGGGTCGTGCCGCGGGCGGCGACGAGCGCCTTCGCCTGCCGGAAGGTAGCGTCGGGCAACTCGATGGCGATCTTCATGTGTGGCATGTCCTCGACCGAGGTGAGCTGCGCCGGCGGCGTCGACGTCCTGCTCTGCGCCGCGGATCGGACGCTCGCGTCCGGGCAGGCCCGCCAGGCGGACCGGCGAGCCTCATCGCAGCCGCCGGGTCAACCGCTCGTAGACGTCGCCCCGCCGCCCGACCACGACGATCAGCACCAGCAGCACGCGGTCGCGAACCTGGTAGCACACGCGCCAATCGCCGACGCGAAGACGCCAGATGTCCTTGTGTCCTGCAAGCCTGACGGCATCGGGAGGGCGGGCGTCGGCTGCCAGCTTCGACACGCGCGCCAGGATCCGACGCCTGACGGCGCGATCGGAGATCTGGCGCAGGTCCCGCTCGGCTCGCCTCGTGAACTCGACCCCATAGTTCAACGATCGAGCTCCGCCTTGAGGCGCTCGAGGCTGACGCCCCCGTTCACGTCGTAGTCCTCGATGGCTTCAAGCGCCTCGACGAGGTCGAGGCGCTCCTCCAGCTCTTCGAGGAGCGCCGCGTCGTCCACCGGCACCAGGGCCGCGACCGGCTTGTCATGCCGCGTGATGATCATGCGTTCCTTGCGGTACTGGACCTTGCCGATCAACTCCGCAAGGTCCTTCCGGACCGTCGCCATGCTCAAGGCATCCATGTCACATTTCTCAATAACGTACAAATCCTAACAAACGTACCGTTGACGCTGCCACCGGTTCAGTCGTCGGCCGTCGTCTCGGCGGGAGCCGAGGGCTCGGCAGGAGCTGGGGGCGCTTCCGGCTCGACAGGAGTTGGGGGGGCGGGTTGGACGGAGGCCGGTGCGGGGGGCGCCTCCGGCGCGGGGGGCCACGGCGGGGCGGAGTCGGGGGCCGGTGCGGGCGTCGGCGCGACCGGCGCCGCCGGCGTATCCGCGAGGTCGTCCGGCCGGTCGCCCTGCCGCTGATAGAGGTACGACGCGGCCAGGAGCAGCAGCCCCAGCACGACGCTGCTGGCGATGCGGTAGACCGAGTCGAGCTGCGAGAAGTCGACGAGGAACACCTTGAGGACGGTGGCGCCGAAGACCACGATGGCGAGGTAGCGGACGGGGGCGTAGCGCCGCCGGATGCCGGCCGCGGTCAGGGCGGCGGCGTAGGCGGCCCAGGTCGCCGACATCATCATCTGCATGGCGAGATCCGCGTTGGCGGCGATGCCCTGCCGCAGCTCCCAGAACGCGCGGATCTCCAGCGACAGCGTGAACAGCAGCAGCGCGTTCGCGCCGACCACGGCGGCGGCGAGGGCCGGCTCGCGGTGCGGGATGTCCCGGTCGGCCCGCCGGTGCAGCCAGGCGACCAGGGCCAGCACCCCGACCACGAACAGGCCGAGGAGGGCGCGCCGGTTGGCGAGGACGGCATGGGCGGCCGGCACCGGCGCCGCCATCGCCCCCATCGCCAGCAGCGCCGCCGCCCCGAGCAGACCGGCCCCGGCGGCGCGGATCCACGCACGCCGCTCGCGGATGCCCACCCAGGCCAGGCCCCCCGCCTGGGCCGCGCACGCCAGGGCGCCCCAGTGGCCGTCGAGCTGCAGGCCCATGGCGGCCACCGCGAGGGCCGCGGCCAGCACCAGCACGTGCATCGCGGCCCCGGGGTCGATGCGCCGCACGCCGGCCGCCACCGCCCACCACGCCACGGCCAGGAGGGCCGTCGCCAACCCGGTCGCGGCGGGGAAGTGCGGCTCGAGCAGCGCCTGCAGCCCGAACGCGAGGCCGAACCCGTTGACGGGCACGAGCACGACATCGGCCGCGTGCAGCCGCCCGCCGTCCCGCCGCAGCAGCTCGATCTGGGCCGCCGCGTGCAGGCTCGCGACCGCGATCCAGGTCACGACGGCGGGGACCAGCCACGTGCCGTCCTGGTCGGCGCCCGTCCAGCCGAGCAGGGGTCCGGCGACGAGGGCCCAGAGTCCGACGCGGGCCCACATCGCGCCCGCCCGAGCGGCGACTGCGACCCCGGCGCCCGTCAACGCGATCAGGTAGACGAGGAACGCGAGCCAGTGGTCGCCGAGGATGCTCAGCGACGCGGCGTGATACCAGAGCGGGGTGGTCGCCAGCGCCCACCGCGTGGCGCCGGCGTACGGGCGGGTCGACTCGCGCGACCGGTACAGCACCCAGAGGAACAACGCCGCGTACAACGTCAGGAACAGCTCCGTCCGCAGCCAGGCGCCGGGCTCGTAGAAGCGGAGGTACCAGACCGAGACGGTCAGCCCGGTGAGCAGGAAGCTGGCCAGGGTCAGGGCGGGCCAGTCGCGCCGGTGCGCCAGGTAGACGATGGCGGCGACGAGCAGGGCGACATAGGTGAAGAGGACCACCTGCGCGTCGGCGCCCCCGCCGACGAGGAACGGGGTGGCGAACCCGCCGACCACCGCCATCATCGCGAGGGGCTGGGCGCGCAGCCGCTCCGCCTGGAACGCGGCGAAGGCGGTCACCGCCACGAGCATCGCGAAGCCGGTGGCAGCGTCGACGAGGCGGTACAGGTTCAGGGCGGCGTAGACGGCGAGATACCAGGCCGCGACGCCGCCGCCCACGAGCGTCGTGCCGAAGCGCTCGTGGCCGCTCGCCGCGAAGCGCCGGCCCGACACGATCAGCATTCCGCCCGCGAGCACCCCGGTGCCGACCCGCATCGGCTCCGTGATCCACTGGTTGACGAACGCGTAGCGGATGAACAGGCCGACGCCCACGACGAGGGTGGCCACGCCGGCGTAGAGCATCCAGCGGGTGCCGATGCGGGTCTCGAGGAGCAGCGGCTCGGGCTGAACGTCCGGAGACGCGAGGGCCGGGTCCTCCGCCGCCGGTGACGCCGGCGGCGAGGCGGACGCGGGGGAGGGCGGCGCGGTCGGGGCCGGGGCAAGCGGCGGGGCCGACGTCGACAGGCGGCCCTCGCCGGGCGCGATGTCGGTCCGCTCCGGCGGCCGGGCCTCCGGCGTCGTCGGCGCCTCGCCCAGCATCCATCGTTCGAGACGGGCGAGGCGTCGCTCGATCTCGATGACGCGGGCCCGCACCGCCGACGCGTACAGAAAGGCGACGATGGGCAGAACCAGGGTCAGAACGAAGCCGACCGCAGCGACGACCAGGGCCTCGAGCATGGCATTCACGCCGAGGGCGACGCCCTCGGCCCCTCCGCGCTTCCCGTGAGGCGGCCCAGGGCTTCCGCCGAGGCCGACTCCGGCCAAGCCGGGGCCGGGGCCGCGACGTAGCCGGCGTGGGCCAGCCGGCTCTGGAACCAGGCGATCTCGGTGGCGTAGAACAACAGCCGGCTCGCCAGGCGCGCCACGAGGTAGAGGTGGCCGGCGAGGAACGCGCCCCACGTCGGGCCGCCCGCCGGCGTCGGCCCCGCGGCGGCGTAGGCGACGATGACGGCGGCCAGCACCAGGCCGTTGGCGGCATACAGCCCCAGGCAGCCGGCGGGATGCCGCCGCACGAAGCGCCAGCCGGCGAGCAGGGCCCCGAGCATGCTGCGGCGGTCCTCGACCACCGCCCGCACCCGCGCGTAGTCGAAGACGAGGCCGGCCGCCGCCAGCAGCAGCCCGAACCCGAGATAGCGGAGCGCCGCGCCCGCGGGCACGCCGGCGCCGGGCGGGAGGGGAGCGCCGACGATCCAGGGCTGTACGGCCCTGAAGAGCACCCAGTACACGACGCCGGCGATGAGGGCCAGACGCAGCAGCCGCGGCCCGTAGGCGCCGCAGGCGGCGAAGAACCCGGCGCCGCGGGTGGGGCGGTCCCGAGCGAGGCGGTTGATGGCGCCGGCCGAGAACAGGGTCCAGGCCGCCATGAAGACGACGGCGGCGGCGGCGAGCGCGGGGTCGGGGCCCTCGCCGTCGAGCAGGGTGCGCAGACTCGCGAGCACGGCGGCCGTCCCCCCGGCCCCGGCCGCGCAGGGCCTGCCGTCGACCGAGTACTCGGCGGCCGGGAATCGCCACCACTGGAGCGGAATGCAGCCGGCTGCGGGACCCGCGGCCGCCCGGTTCTCGGACCGGGCCTCGGACCGTCGGTCTTCGAGGAGCAGCCCCGGCGGCAGGGCCACGGCCGCCGTCAGCACTGCGGCGCCGGCCACGACCATCGGCGCCCGCCCCACGCGCCGCAGCCCGTCCGCCAGGAGCGCGATGAACGGCATCACACCGGGAGGCCGCCGGACGTCGGGCGGCCTCGCCGGCCGGTGGTGCGGCCGGCCGCCCACCCCGGGGCCGCCCCCGCCGGGGACGTCGCCCCGGCCTTCGCGGGTGCGAGGATCACGGCCCGGCCCGCGGCCGGTCGGGCCCGGCCGGGGTAGAGCCGGTTCCGTACGCACCATGAGCTGGGGTGGTTCGGCATGGGCCGCTACAGTATCACCCTCCGGCCGCCCGCGGCCCGCGGAGGACGACGGTCGCGGTCCTCTCCGCGAAAAACGAAAGGGGCGCTCCAGCGGGAGCGCCCCTTCGACGAAACGGCCGCCGTCGAGCCCGGCCCGTGGGGTCAGCGATAGTCGTCGCGCACGGGATGGAACACGTCGATGATGCGGCACCTCGTGACCGCCCGGCCCGAGTGGACAGCGTTGGGCGGGATGACCGCCACCATGCCCGCCCCGAGGCGCCGGGTCTCGTCGTCGATGGTGAGCTCGAACTCCCCGTCGAGCACGTGCGCCACCTGCTCGTGGGGGTGGGAATGCTCGGGCAGCTCGGCCCCGGCCGCGATGGTCCAGGTGACCGAGGTCATCGTGACCCCGTTGGCGAACCGGCCCACGAAGCCCGGCATCGGCTCCTTGCGGGCCATGTCGGTGGGCGAGAGGAACGCCACGGCTCAGTCCCTCAGCCCGAAGGTGAAGACGACGTTGCCGGCCGCGATGGTCACGTACTGCTGCCCGTCGACGGCGTAGGTGATCGCGGCGGAGTGGACGCGCCGGCCCACGTTCATGTGCCAGAGCTCCTCGCCGCTGAGCGCGTCGAGGGCGTAGAAGTAGCCGTCCACGCTGCCGCTGAACACGAGGTCGCCGGCGGTGGCGGTGACCCCCGCCGTCGACCGCGGCTGGATGGGGTACTCCCACCGGACGTCGCCGGTCCGCGGGTCGATGGCGCGGATGGCGCTGTGGTAGTTGTCGGCCGGCAGCGGCCGCTGCGCGCCCCCGCCCGTGAACTGGTCGCCTTCGACGTACTCCTCGTCGCGCTTGTAGAAGATGTCCTCGCCGTCGTAGGCCTGCACGTAGAAGAGCTCGGTGCGGGGGCTGAACGCGGGCGAGAACCAGTTGGTGCCGCCGCCGACGGGCGGGGAGACGAGGGTGCCCTCGGGCGTCGGCGCCGTGTTCGGCACGCGGATCGGCCGGCCGTTCGAGTCGAGCCCCACCGCCCACGTCTGCTTGGCGTAGGGCTTGCCGAGCAGGAACTCGCCGGTCTCGCGGTCGATGGTGTAGAAGAAGGCGTTGCGGTTCGCCCACATCATGACCTTGCGCTCCTCGCCGTCCATCGTCAGGTCGGCGAGAATCGGCACCTGGATGGCGTCCCAGTCGTGCACGTCGTGCGGCGTGAACTGGAAGTACCACTCGAGCTGGCCGGTGGTGCCGTTGAGGGCCATGGCCGAGTCCGAGTAGAGGTTGTCGCCGAGCCGCACGTCGCCGTTCCAGTCCGGCCCGGGGTTGCCGGTGCCCCAGTAGACGATGTCGAGGTCGGGGTCGTAGGCGCCGGTGATCCAGCTCGCCGAGCCCCCGGTGCGCCACGACTCGCCGGCCCACGTCTGGTTGTCGGGATGGTCGGGGCCGGGAATGGTCCACGCGCGCCACACCTGCTCGCCCGACGCCGCGTCGTACGAGTCGATGAAGCCGCGGATGCCGTACTCGCCGCCGGCGATGCCCGTCACCACCTGGTCCTTCACGACGAGGGGCGCGGCGGTCTTGCTGTAGCCGGCCTGGTGGTTGGCGGTCTCCCGGTCCCACACCAGGTTGCCGGTGCGCGCGTCGATGGCCACGAGGTGGGCGTCGAGGGTGCTCATGAAGAGCGTCTCGCCGAGAATCGCCACGCCGCGGTTGTTGCGGCCGCAGCAGATGCGCAGGTCGTCGGGCAGCGGGTGGTCGTAGCGCCAGTACTGCCGGCCGGTGGCGGCGTCGACCGCGACCACGTTGCTCGGCGCCTCGGTGATGAACATCACCCCGTCGACGACGAGGGGGACCGTCTCCGCCCGGTCGAGCTGCGGGATCTGGTAGGCCCACTTCAGCTCGAGCTCGCCGACGTTGCGGTTGTGAATCTGGTCGAGCCGGCTGTAGCGCTGGGCGTCGAGGGTGGCCGAGTACATCAGCCAGTTCTCGGGCTCGTCGGCCGCGTTCAGCAGGCGCTCCCAGGTGACGGGCGAGAACGAGGGGCCGTCGCCGGACCCCGATTCCTGGGCGGCGGCCGGCGCCGCGACGAGCGCGGCCGCGAGGACGATGGCAAGCCGTTGCATGATCAGGTCTCCTCCCGTCGGAGCGAGTACAGATACGCGACGAGGTCTTCCACCTCGTCCTCGGTCAGGAGGGCGTTCACGCTGGGCATGATCGAGCTGGTGACGCGCTCGTACGACCGCACCCCGCCCTTCGAGAACGACCAGAGGTCCTCGTTCTCGTCCATGACCCGCATCGTGAACGTGTCCTCGCTCATGCGCAGGCCCTCGACGACCGAGCCGTCCTCGCGGGTGACCCGCAGGGTCCACCAGCGGGGCACGAGGTCCTCGTCGGGGGTGCGGAGGTCGCTGACCAGCTCGTCGGGGTCGCGGCGGTCGCCGACCCGGGTCAGGTCGGGGCCCCGCCGGCCGCCCTCGCCGCTCACCATGTGGCAGCTCGAGCAGTTGCCCTTGCCCTCGAACACCATCCGCCCCGCCGCGACGTCGCCCGGCAGGTCGACGGCGGGGGTGCTGTTCAGCGAGTTCAGGTAGCTCACCACCATCCACACCGACTGGTCGGTGGAGTTGCGGCTGATGCCGATCATCTGGGTGTTGGGGATGCCCTCGCGGACGATGCGGAACAGGCCCGCGTCGGTGCTGGCGCTGGTGAAGCCGTTGGTCAGGGCCGGCCCCAGCTCGCCGCCGTCGCCGGTCTGACCGTGGCAGCGCGTGCACTGCTGCTGGTACAGCCGCTGGCCCATCCGGATGTCGAGCGTCGTCGTGAACGGGTTCTCGGTCGTCTCCTGAGCGCGTGGGGCGGCCGGCGCCGTCACGAGGACGGTGGCGGCCAGCACCGCCGCCGCCGGAATCGCCCACAGGCTGCGCATTCGCATGATGCCCTCCGGTAATCGGTTGGGTGTCGGTGCGGTCCTCCCCGCACGTCGACACGCACTGATAGTACAAGGCGACTTCGCCGGCAGTCGCCCACGCTGCCTGGAGCATCCAGGGGATGAACCGCACCCCCGGAGCGAGCTTCTCCCGCCCTCGGGGCACGGCCTTCGGGAGCGATTCCTGCCGGCAGGGCCGTCGAATGCCTGACGATATCACGCAGCGCGCCGCCCGCGCCACGAATGCCGCCCCGGGCCGGGGGGCGTGAAGGAGCGAATCCTCCCGGGAGCCGCTCGACGCCCGAAAAGCTGGTGGGGGACAATCCCGCCGGCCCGCGGCTGACATCCGATCGAGCGGTGCGTACGACGAGGGTCCCGAAGCGTTTGCGCTCCGGGCGCGGTCGCCCCCCGGCAACCTTGCCAACCGGACCGTCACCGGCCGATTCGACGGGGGAATGCTCCGGGGCTTCCCGAGTGCTTCGGCGTACGGCAGCGCGGGTGCGCGTCGCGAGGCCGCGTATACTGCCGGGCGTCGATGCCATCGTCGCCCGGCACGCCCCGCTACCGCTTCGCCGGCCACACCCTGTCCCCCGCCCGACGGACGCTCGTCCGCGACGGCCGGGAGCTGCCGCTGATCCCGCGCTGCTTCGACCTCCTCGTCCTGCTCGTCGAGCGGAGGAACGAGGCGGTGTCGAGGCACGACATCCTGGACGCGGTCTGGAGCGACGTGGCGGTCACCGACGGCGCCCTCAGCCAGGCGGTCCGAATCCTCAGGCGCACGCTGGGCGACGACTCGCGCGAGCCGACGTTCATCCGAACGGTGCCGCGGCACGGCTACCGCTTCGTCTGCGACGTCGTCGAGGAGCCGGACGAGGGGCCGGAACCCGTGCGGCCCGCCGCGGAGCCCGTGCGCGCCCCGGCGGCGCCCGATGCGAGCCCCTCCGGGGAGCCCGCGCGGGCCGCGTTGGCGGCGACCGGCGAAAGCACCTCCTTCGACGAGGCCCTGGAGGCGTTGCTCGAGGACGATGCCGGCGACGCCGAAGCGGCGGAGGTCCGGCGGAGGCAGGCGGCCGAGACCCTGCATGAGCTGGGCACGGCCGAGGCCCTCGACCGGCTGGATCGCAGACCGGGCCACGCCGTGGCCCGCGCCTACCTGCGCGAGACCCGCTGGGACGTCCCGGGTGCGGGGCCGGTCCCGTTGCTGGGACACCCGGGCTGGCCGGCTGCCGCGAGAATCCTGTTCCTGCTTCGCATCCGGCGCGTGGCCCGGCTTGCCGGGCGCCGGTGGCTGGCCGCCGCCGCCGGTGGCGCGGTTGCCGGCGCGGTCGCCGGCTTCCTCGGCGGCCTCGTCCTCCGCTTCGGACCCGGCTCGACGGCCGGCGACGGGGTGCTCGCAATGCTGCCGCTTCTCGGCACCGCGATCGGCGGCGTCGCTGCCGCCGGGGTCGGGGCCGGCCTCGCCGCCGCGGAGGCCGCCTTTCGTGCGTGGCGGCGCCTGGCCCTCGCGGCGGCGGGGGCGGCGAGCGGTCTCGCCGTCGGCGCCGCCGCCCACCTCCTGGGACGCCTCGTGCTCGAGGGTCTGTTCGGCCGCGACCTCTCGCCGGTGACGGGCGCCGTGGAAGGCCTGGTCCTCGGGGGAGCGGTCGGGCTGGGCTACGGGCTGGCCACGCCGACCGCGGAGGGCGGCATGGCCACCCCGCACGGGCTCGCCCGGGTCCGCGCCGCCCTCCTGACCGGGCTCGCCTGCGCCCTGGCGGCGGGAGTGCTGGGCTGGAGCGGCCGCTTCCTGGGGGCGATGAGCCTCGACTTCATGGCGCAGAGCTTCCCCGGCTCGCAGGTCGGCCTCGCGCCCCTCGCCCGCCTCCTCGGCGAGCCGGCGCCGGGGGTCGTGACCCGGGTCGCGATCAGCGCCTTCGAGGGCCTGATGTTCGGCTCGGGCCTCGCCGCGGGCCTGACCAGAAGGCCCCGCTGAGCGCGCCGCTTCGGTGTTCCGCGCCGGCCGCCATCCCGTGCTGCGACGGCTGCCGCGCGCCGCCTCCGGGCCTCCCGCCTCTGCCCCGGGGTTCCGCATTGGCGGGCAATCGCAGGGCGACGCCGGGCCGGGCCGTCGTGCTGCCCCGGTGTTCCGCGCCAGCGGGCATCGCAAGGCGGCCGCCGGGTCGCGCCATCCCTTTCGGGGAGTTCGGCGGACTGTCTTGCCCGGCTTTCAGGGGAATATCACCGAACCGTCACTTCCCGCTCATTTCTCGGGGCGGCCCTCCGTCGATACTCACCGCAAGCGAGTCCTGTAGCGGCCCCGCGGCCGCCGGCAACGGGCCCAGGATCTGACGCACCACGAGAACCCGCGCGGCGAGCAACTACGCACGCGCACCCGAGGAGTGTCACGATGCAACAAGCGCTCGGCTCTCTGAACGACCGGTTGGCTCCCGCCGAGGAGATCTTCTTCACCTGGCTGATGCGGGTGTTCGCGGCCGGGACGCTCGTCGGCTCGGCCTGGATCGACGACGCGCCCCCACTGGAGCTCGCGGCCGCCATCATCACGGTCTACGTCGCGGTCCGGGTGGTCATGCAGCTCGGCCGGCTGGCCGCCGCCGCCCCCTTCGAGAACCGGCCCTTGCGGGTGATCTTCGCCGCCGGGGCCCTCGGGCTGCTCGTTCTGTCGTTCCTGGTGGTCGTCACGCTCGTCGATCGCCTGTCCGTCATGGTGGCCGGCTGAGAACCAAGCCGGAACCTGCGCGGCGACCGGCCGGCGAGAGGCGGCATGAGATGGATGGAGCGATGAACGGCGGCCTCCCCACGTGGGGCTGATCACGGACGGCAACGGAAGCGCGCGCCGGCGACCGGCCGGCGAGAGGCGGCATGAGATGGATGGAGCGATGAACGGCGGCCTCCCCACGTGGGGCTGATCACGGACGGCAACGGAAGCGCGCGCCGGCGACCGGCCGGCGAGAGGCGGCATGAGATGGATGGAGCGATGAGCGGCGGCCTCCACGTGGGGCTGATCATGGACGGCAACGGCCGCTGGGCCTCGGCGCGCGGCCTCCGGCGCACCGAGGGCCACCGCCGCGGGGCCGACGCGGTGCGGCGCGCGGTGGAGGCGGCGCCGGGGCTCGGCGTCACGACGCTGACGCTCTACGCCTTCTCCGCCGACAACTGGCGGCGGCCGGCGGCCGAGGTGTCGGCGCTGATGGGGCTGCTCGAGTCCTTCCTCGTCCGCGAGCGCGCGGACTGCCGGCGGCAGGGCGTGCGGCTCGCGCTGATCGGCCGGCGCGACCGCCTGTCGCCCGCGTTGATCCGTGCGATCGAGGAGACGGAGCGGGCGACGCGCGGCGGCGCCCGCCTCTACCTGCGGCTGGCCGTCGACTACTCGGCCCGCTCGGCGATACTCGCCGCCGCCGGCGCCCTGAGGCCGGGCGAGCCGTGCGACGAGCGCGGCTTCCTGAGGCGGGTCAACCGCGCGTGCCACTCCGATCCGGAGACCCCGCCGGTCGACCTCGTCATCCGCACGAGCGGCGAGCAGCGCCTGAGCGATTTCCTCCTGTTCGAGGCGGCCTACGCCGAGCTGTTGTTCACCGACACGCTGTGGCCGGACTTCGACGGCGAGGACCTGCGCCGCGCGGTCGAGGCGTTCCGCCGCCGCGATCGCCGTTACGGAGGATTGGCCGCTGCGCCGGCCGCGTCCTCCCCGGCGAGGATGCGGTTGGCTTCGATGACCAGGGCGACGGCTTCGACAAGGTTCGTGCGGGCTTCTTCCAGGGTGGCGCCCTGGGTGTTCGCGCCGGGGAACTCCTCGATGAAGGCGACATAGCCCTCGGGGACCTTCCGGAAGACGGCGGTGCATTGCAGGTTCACAACTGACTCCACAACGATTCTACCGGTCGGCCGGCTGCAGGGTCAGGCGGTGCGCGGCGTGCTCCTCCACCGCTTCGCGCGTGTAGAGCAGCGGGAAGTACTCGCCGTTGCCCAGGTTGTCGGCGAGGTTGCCGTAGAAGGGGCTGCCGGGCTGGGCCGACTGCCCGGGGGCGTTGCTGGCCACCGACCGGTCGGGGTCGGCGAGGTCGATGATGCGGCGGAAGTTGGCGCCGGTCGCGTTGAGGGCGCCGAAGCCGCCGGGGCGCTCGACGGCGGGGAGGTCGAACTCGGGGACGAACATGTGCTGCAGGGCGCTGGCGTGGACCCGGCCGTGCCGCCACTCGTCGCGGTCGGGGCCGAGCTCGCGGGTCAGCCGCTCGATTGCGGCGGTCAGGCCGGCCGCGATCAGACGCCGGCGCTCGGCCTCCGGCTTCCCGGGGTCCCGCGCGCCGGCGTCGACCTCGGCGTTCCAGCGCACGTAGAGCGCGCCCGCGGTGCTCTCGCTCGACACGGTGGCGTCCCACCCGGCGATCAGCCCGCGCGCCCACTCGACGTCGGGGTCGTCCGACGTCCACCCCCGGAACGCGGGGATGTCCCGAACGGCGGCCAGAAGCCGCGCGTCGTGCTGAATCCGCTTGTGGTCGTCCACGGAGAGCGTCTCGCCGGCCCCGAGAATCTGGTGCAGGCGCGCGATGCGCGACGTCTCGACCCCGCGCGACGAGTGGTAGAAGACGGGGCGTCCCTCGTAGCCCGGCGGGTGGACGTTGTTGTTGGCGGTGGCGACGTAGCCGCGCTCGGGGTTGAACTCGCGCGGCAGGTCCTCGCGGAACCCCTTCCACTCGTAGTCTCCGTTGCCGGGCACCGGCAGCCGCCCGTTCCAGCCGTCGCGGTCGGGCGTCAGGCCGGTCACCTGGAGGGCGATGTTGCCGTCGGCGTCGCCGCAGACGAGGCTGTGCGTGGGCACCAGCCAGTGCATGGCGCGGTCGAAGAAATCGGCGCAGCTCTCGGCCTGCGCGAGCTGGAAGCTGCCCTTGTAGGCGGCGGTGCCCGGCTCCTGCACCACCGACCGCACCGCGTAGGCGACGCCGTTCTCGAGGTCCTCGTAGAAGACGGGGCCGTGGCGGCTGAACTTCAGCACGATCGGCTCGGGGTCGCGGCCCTTGACGGGGATCTCCTCCTCGATGACGCGCAGCGGCTCCCACCCGTCCTGCCACCGCACCAGGTCGGGCTCGTCGGGATGCAGCTCCTCGACGTAGACGTCGACCATGTCGGTGCCGGCGAAGGTGAAGCCCCACGCCATGCTCGCGTTGCTCCCCGCGTCGACCCCCGCGAACGGCGGCTCGCCGCCCCCGATGACGTTCCATCCGGGCGCGTTCAGGTGCACGAAGTAGCGGAGGGCGGGCATCTCGATGCGGCGGTGGGGGTCGTTGGCGAGAATGGGGACCCCGGTCGGCGACCGCGCGCCGGTCATCACCCAGTTGTTGCTGCCCTCGGTGGCGACGACGCCGGGCAGGACCCGCGCCGCCCGCGGCTCGCGCGGGCTGACGAGGTCGCGGTACGGCTCGACGATCTCCAGGGCGGGCAGCCGCCCCGCCGTGAACGGGTCGCCGTCGCCGGCCCGCATCGCGTCGAGGATGTCCTGGGTGATGATGGAGACGTCGAGGCCGTCGGGCACCACGAGGTCGTCCCAGGGGTCGGGGGCGAAGCGCCGGTTCGCCTCCTCGGCCCCGTAGCGCGCGACGTTCAGCGCGAGCTGCATCTCGTGGAGGGCGTGTCCGCGCACGCTCGGCACCCCGAGGGCGGCCCAGCGCAGCACCGCCGTCTCCGCCGTCCACGGCTCGGGCTCGACGCCGGTGAGCTGGAACTCCACCGGCAGGTTGTCGCGGTTCTGCTCGATGAACGCGTTCACGCCGTTGGCGTGGGCGGTGAAGAGGCGGTGGGCGTCGGGGTGGTAGCTGGTCCACTCGGTCTCGTCGAACGGCCCCCGGAACATCATCAGCCGGGTGCGGCGGTCGTAGTCGAGGGCCTCGGGCCCGAAGACCTCGGCGAGCCGCCCTTCGCGCCAGCGGCGCCACATCTCCATCTGCCACAGCCGGTCCTGGGCCATGACGTAGCCCTGCGCGAAGAACAGGTCGTCGTCGTTCTCCGCGTAGATGTGGGGCACCCCCCACTCGTCGCGGATCACCTCGACCGGCGCCTTCAGGCCCGGGACCGCGAGGTCGCCCTCGATGGTGGCCAGGGCGCGGTGCGCGAGGGCGTCGAGCGACTCCGACGGCTGGCCGGCGGCGTCGCCGGCCGCCGCCGATGCCGCCAGCACGACGAGGACCGCCCGCGCGGCGCGCCTCCACGCAGAGGCGAAACGTCCCGATGCCCGTCCGACAGGAACATCCATCAGAGCCATCATTGATCCGTTCTGGAGAAGTAGAAGGACACGATTAGCGTAATCAACGGAAGCACGCCGATCTTGAACAGTTCGAAGATTGCCTCGAGCGCGGGGTTCTCGGGATAGCTGGCGTAGGCGATGAAGATGCCGACCGTCAGAACGCCGAGAAACAGAAGCAACTGGCGGGCGAGCCTGAGGCGATCTGCTTCATCGACGGTGTCGGCCCTTACTTCCGAATAGAGGCTCTCGATGTCGAGTCTCTCAGCGTCGTCAGATGCCGGGCGGTTCCCATCGGCGACCGGGGCGCGGTTGGTCTCCGACATTACTGCGCGCCCCTAACTAATATGCACCTTCAACGACGCCGACCGCGCGGAGGCGCTTTTCTTCGTCTTCTTCCACGACCCCCAGAAATCTGCCCTTTGCCCGCTGGTCCCTGGCCAAGGCGAGCAGGGCGATCGCGCGGCTCAGTGCTTGCGCCTTGGTGATGTTGTTCGTCTTCGCGAAATCACGCAGAACTTCATCGGCCGCTTTCGACATCCTGAGATGCATGTCGCTCATGTCGATCCTCTACCTACGAACAACCAGCTTAGTCGCGGGTTGCCCTTCGGTCAACCCGAGTGCCACGACGCCCGGCCATCCGGATCTGCCGGCCCCGTCACCAGAACAGGCTGCGGACCATGCGCAGCCCGATCAGCAGGACCATCGGCGAGAAGTCGAGCCCGCCCATCGGGGGCAGGGCGCGCCGGATGGGATCGAGCAGCGGCTCGGTCAGCGCGTTCGTGAAGTTGGCGACCGGGTTCGTCGGGGGAAGCTGCATCCACGAGGTGACCACGGCCACCAGCACGATGAGCGAGTAGATGTCGATGAGCTGAATCAGCAACGGCATGGCGTCCTCATCCGGCGGTGCGGACCGTCTCGTAGGTGGGGACGCCGTGCTCGTCGAACCAGCGGAACGCGGCGGCCGGCGCGTCGCCCGGGGTCACCGTCACCTCGAGGAAGCCGCCGGTGGGCTCGGGCGACGAGAAGGGCTGCACGATGAGGCCCTCGGGGTCGTTCGACCCGGGGTCGCCGGGCGCCCGGCCGAGGCGTGCGTTGGCGTCGACGAGGGCGCCGGTCGAGAACTCCTCGAACCCCCGCGGGTGGATCGAGTGGTACTGCCAGTGCCGGTCGCCGCTGACGATGTAGAAGTGGTTGTCGAGGAGGCCGTTCTCCTCCAGCCAGTCGAAGAACCGGTCGCGCTCGTACTGGAACCCCATGGGGTTCGAGTGGTTGTCGCGCTTGAAGGGGTCGTGCCCCAGCGCCTGGCGCCCGGCCTGGTCGGCGTCGTCGGGGCCGATCATCGGCGTCGGCGAGATGAGGATCTTGAACGTGGCGTCGCTCGCGAGCAGCGTCTCCTGCAGCCACGCGAGCTGCTCGGCCCCCCACATCGTCTTGTCGGGCCCCGGCTCGGCCATGTTCGGGCTGCGGTAGTCGCGCCCCTCGGTGAGCCAGATCTGCAGGTCGCGCGAGACCCGATGGGTCCGGTAGGTGCGCGGGTCGGGGTCGTTGGGGTCGACGATCGGCACCTGCTCGAGGAACGTGGCCCGCCCCAGCTCGGGCGACGGGTCGGGCTCGAGCTCGACGGTGTTGTCCGAATCGTTGAAGCGGTAGTCGTGGTCGTCCTTCTCCCAGTAGGTGGGGACCGAGGCGAACAGGTCGATGAACCGCGGCTGCACGAACTGCTGGTGCCACTTCCGGCGCAGGAACGACTGGGTCCGCTCGAACTCGCTGAACGGGGCGTCGTAGTAGACGTTGTCGCCGGTGCCGACGAAGAACGCCGGCTCCCTGGCCAGGATCGACGCGAGCCCGGGGTAGCCGAGCGGCCGGTCCTCGGGCGAGCCGGACCGCGGGCGGTCCCCGTGGAAGAGGGCGTAGTTCATGCCCGTGACCACCACGAAGCTCACCTCCTCGGCCGCCTCCGCGCCGGGCAGGGTGCGGAACGAGCGGGTGGGGCCGAGCCGGGTGTTCTCGGCGGTGGGGCCGTACTCGAGCCGGTAGAAGTAGCGGGTGCCCGCGCTCAGCCCGTCGACGGCGGTCTTCACGATGTAGTCGCCCTCGGCGGTGGCGTCGAGCCACGCCGTCGTCGTCGAGTCGCCGAAGTCGTCCGAGACGGCCAGCTCGAAGCGTGCGGTTCCCGGCGCCCCCGCGACGTCGCCGTCGACGAGGCCGTCGAGCGTAGTCAGCCGCGACTGCAGGATGACGCTGTCCGCGGTCACCTCGCCGGCCATCTCGCCTTGGCCGTTGGTGATGGTGATGGGGTCGGGCGCGGGACCGCCGCAACCCGCCAGCAGGCCCAGGCCGAGAGCCAGTGCCACCGTCTTCGTCATCGTCGCCCCTCCCGGAACCGTCGCGCCGCCGGTTGTGCGCCCGCCGTTCCGTCGCGTGCTCGCCGCATCTCAGACCTGCATCCTACACGCACCGGGCCCCGGATGCCATGCGCGGCCGCTTCCGGGGCGGAGGGGCGGGGCCCCGCCGACCTCGCGGGAGGGGCGCCGCGTCCTGCCATCCGTCGGGGTGTCCATGGGTCTCCAAGCCCCGCCGGAGGGTTCGCTCGCGCATGGGGGCGGCGCCACCTCACCTGTTCAGGGGAAACGGCAGCCCGTCGAAGCGGTAGCCGAGGTGCCAGGCGATGTAGTCGTGGCTGAAGTCCTTGCCCCGGCTCATGAACCGGAAGCTCACGTCGCTGAACCAGCGCTCGGCGAAGCGCATGATGGTCCCCACCCGGTAGTACGGGGCCGGCCGCTCGTCGGGCCGCGTGCGGGCGAGGTGGGTCCCGAAGTGCAGGTAGATGGAGAACGGGCCCGCGATCTGCTCGTACCCCGTGTAGAGGCCGAGGCTGCCGCCACCGCTCAGATCGGCGTCGGGGGCACGCGCGGTGCCGCGCGGCCGGCCCGTCTCCAGGGACCCTTCCAGACCCCCGCCGACCTGGCCGAGGCGGTAGAACCGGCGCCAGACCGACCCCTTGAGGGCGGCGACCTGGACGTACCCCCGCGGGCCGAACCCTTCCTCGCGCCAGAAGAACCCGACCCCCCGCACCGCGAGCCCGCCGTCGACACGCGTCTCCCAGCCGTCGACGAACGGCGGCCGGTCCTCGCGCGGCCGCGGCGGCCCGCGCACGCCCAGGCTGTGCTGGACGGCGACGCGGGGGGCGGTCACCGTCAGGCCCCGGTTCGGGCTGCCGACCCCGCCGTTCGAGAAGTGGTTGAGCGAGAACCCCGCGAGCAGATCGAGGCGGTCGGTGAGGCGCCGCCGGGCCTGAAAGCCGAGGTCGATGTAGCTCGTGAGCCGGGTGGTCGGATGCCGCTCGAAGGGAAAGTCCTCGAACGCCGGCGGGTTCCAGCCGCTCGTCACCCCCATGCCGATGGTCGTGAGCACGTCGACGGTGGCGATGGTCGGCAGGATGGGGGTCTGGATGAACCCGTACACCGACACCGGCCGCCCCCGGTCCGTCGGCCCGCCCCCGAAGTCCGCGAGCTGGACGCCCGCACCGTAGGACGGGAAGCGATAGGTGTGGTGCCACAGCGCCGATCCGTCGGTGTGCCTCACCAGCTCGACGCGATAGGACCGGAAGGAATTGCGCGGCAGGGGGTGCGTCTTGCCGACGACCCCGGGCTGCAGGTCGAAGCGCAGTGACCAGTCCTCGGGCGTCTCGAACCGGAGCTTGCGACGCACGGTACGGAACGCCTTCGGCAGGAACCAGTCCGCGCCCGTTTCAGGGCCGGAGCCCTGGACCGCGGCGGGGGCGCCCGCGTCTTCGTCGTCCGCCGGCACGAGCTGGCCCCCGTCCGTCTCGGGGGCCGATTCCTGGATCGTCGCAGGGGCTCCGGCGCCGTCGTCGTCCGGGGACTGGGCCGCCGCCCCGGCCGTGAGCACGGGGCACAGCAGCAGCCCGACGAGGGTCAGGAAACGGTCACGCACGCCAACAGTCCGGTAGTCGTCCGCCGCCCAGTTTCCCCACCGACCCGTCAAGACCCGGCGTACGTCCTACGACGCCGGCTCTTCCGGCAACGCCAGCGCGATCAGCTCGGCGTTGCTGCCCCCGCTGCCCACCGCCACCAGCAGGTATTGCCGGCCCTCGTGGCGGTAGGTCACGGGATTCCCCCCGGGCGGCGCCGGCAGGTCGACCGAGCCGAGATGCTCGCCCGTCGCCTTGTCATAGGCGCTGATGGTGCGCGAGCCGGCCGCCACGTCCTCGTAGCCGCGCCCGCCGTGGTTCATGATGAGCAGCGACGGCGTCACCAGCGGCCCCGAGCTGATGCCCCCGCCCCCGCCGAGGGGCGGCAGGTCGAGGTGCGCGAGGGCGGGATGGTTCCGAGGGCCGTCGCCGTGGGGCTGCATCCACGCCCGGTCGCCGGTCGTCAGGTCGAGCGCCGTCACCCGCTTGTAGGGCGGCTTGAACAGCGGCAGTCCCCGCGGTCCCGGCAGCCCCACCCCCCACGGGTCGGTGAAGTAGCCCACCGTCGCCGGCGCCTCGTACTCGACCACCTCGACGACGATGAGGGTGCTCGACGACGACACGAACAGCCGGCCCGTCTCGACGTCGATGGCCGCGCCCTGCCAGTTCGCGCCGCCCCCGGCGCCCGGCACCTGGATGAACGGCGTCTCCGCTCCGCGCAGCACCGGGGGCGAGAAGATGGGCCCGAACCGCGCCCGGCTGCTCACCAGCTCGAGGGCCTCGGCCCTCAGCTCGGGCGTGAAGTCGATGACGTCGTCGATGGCGATGCCCTGCCGGTCGAACGGCGGGGGCTTCGTGGGGAACGGCTGCGTGGGCGAGTACCACTCGCCGGGCACGTTGCCCTGCGGCACGGGGCGCTCCTCGATGGGCCAGACGGGCTCCCCCGTCGCCCGGTCGAAGACGTAGGTGAACGCCTGCTTGCTGACCTGGGCCAGGGCCTTCACCTCGCGGCCGTCCACGGTGATGTCGACGAGGTTGGGGCCGGTCGGGAAGTCCCAGTCCCACAGCCCGTGGTGCACCGCCTGGAAGTGCCACTCCCGCTGCCCGGTCTCGATGTCGACGGCGACGATGCTCTCGGCGAACAGGTTGTCCCCCGGCCGCATGCCGCCGTACCAGTCGTTCGACGGGGTGCCGGTGGGCAGGTAGACGAGGCCGAGCTCCTCGTCGACGGCCATGTACGACCAGACGTTGGTGTGCCCGCTGTAGCGCCACGACTCGTTCTGCCACGAATCGACTCCGAACTCGTCGCCCTGGGGGATGGTGTGGAAGATCCACTTCATCTCGCCGGTGCGGGCGTCGTAGGCCCGCACGTCGCCCGGCGACGCCTCGCGCCGGGTGATGTAGGTGTCCTGGATGATGCTGCCGGTGATGATGGTGTCGCCGGCCACCGCCACCGGCGACGAGTAGGTCATCCGCGACGCGTCGATCTCGCGGTTGTAGCCCTGCGTCAGGTCGACGTAGCCGCCCTCGCCGAAGTCGGGGTAGAGCTCGCCGGTGCGCGCGTCGAGGGCGACCAGCCTCAGGTCGTGGTTGCTCATGAAGATGCGCGCGTCGCCGCTCTCGCCGTCCTTCCAGTAGGAGAGGCCCCGGTGGTGCCAGCCCATGTTGGGGGGCCGGTCCATGTCGTCGTAGATGCGGGGGTCGTAGGTCCACACCGTCTCGCCGGTGCCGGCGTCGAGGGCCGCCGCCTGCCCGAGGGCGGTGCTGACGTAGACGAGCCCGTCCGCCATCAGCGGCGACGACTT
This sequence comes from Vicinamibacterales bacterium, assembly GCA_965261285.1. GTDB lineage: Bacteria > Acidobacteriota > Vicinamibacteria > Vicinamibacterales > UBA8438 > JAJEEA01. Next base: position 5,536,279 of record OZ253457.1, read on the forward strand.
CATGGCGCTGGGCCGGATGCGGTCGTGCTCCTCGGCCACCGCGCGCGACAGCGACGTCCACCGCCACGCGACCTCCAGGTCGGTGAAGTTCTCGGCCGTGATGTCGTCGAGCGGCGAGTACTTGGTGTTGGCGGCGTCCCGGCCGAAGTGGTGCCACTCGCCGTCGGGCACCCGCGACTGGGCGCCGGCGGGCGGCGGGGCGAGCCCGAGTGCGAGGGTGACGGCCAGCGCCGCGCGCGGGACGAGGAATCGAAGCCGGGTGCCGGTGTCCATCGAGCCTTCTCCTCTTTCCGATCCTCGCTTGCCACGTCCGCCCGGCCCTCGCCGGTCCGCCAGTCGTCGCCCGCGGGTTCCGCTCCGCGCCCGCCCGGATCCCTCCGGACATCGTTCCCCGCGGCGCAGGCTGCCCGGTGCCGTTGATCCGCCGCGCCGATCCTGGCCCGCTCCACCGCGCCGTTTCCGGCCCGCCAATCGGTGCCCGCGGCTCCGCTTGGCGCCCGCCCGCAGTCCGCGCCGTTCTACGGCGCAGACTCCCGCTCGGGCCCCCGCAGGTCGAACAGCGGCTCGGCCACCGTCATGCCCGCCCGGTGCGCCTCGGCCGCGGCGACCACCGCGGCCAGCGCGTCGGGACGCTCGGCCGCGATGTCGTAGCGTTCGCCCGGATCCGCCCCGAGGTCGTACAGCAGCGGCGGGTCGTGCTCCATCCGGCCGGTCGGGGGGCTGCCCACGATCCGGCTGCGGTCAGTCTGTTGCATCCACGCCCTGGGCGCGCCGTAGCGGCTCTGGGTCGTGAAATGCGCCTTGTAGCGGCCCAGCCGGAAGGCGAACAGCTCGCCCATCCGGTAGTAGGCCATGGTCTCCCGCGGCGGAGGCCCCGTGCCCAGCAGCACCGGGCTCAGGTCGACGCCGTCGATGGGGCGGTCGTCCGGCGCCGCGCCGCCCCCGAGGGCGATGGCGGTGGTGAACAGGTCCATGGCCGAGCCGATGGCCTGGACCACGCCGGGAGCTATGGTTCCCGGCCACCGGAACAGGCCGGGCACCCGCATGCCGCCCTCGAAGGTCGTCCCCTTGCCGTTCCGCAGCGGGCCGGCCGAGCCCCCGTGCGACCGGTAGCTGAGCCAGGGGCCGTTGTCGCTCGTGAACACCACCAGGGTCCGCTCCGTCAGCTCGAGGCGTTCGAGCGTCCCGAGCACCTGCCCCACCGCCCAGTCGATCTCCTCGATGACGTCGCCGTAGACGCCGGCGGTGCTGTGGCCCCGGAAGCCCTCGGAACGGAACAGGGGCATGTGGGGCATGGTGTGAGGCAGGTACAGGAAGAACGGCCGGTCCCGGTGCGCCTCGATGAACGAGACCGCCTCCTCGGCGTAGCGCCGGGTGACGGTGTGCTGGTCGGCCGGGCGTTCGACGACGGTCTCGTCCCGCATGAGGGGAACGTGCCAGTAGTCCGTCCGCGGATGGAACATGGCGGCCCGGCGCGTCGCGCCCGACGGCACCCGCCAGTCCATGTCGTTCGAGTAGGGGATGCCGAACCACGAGTCGAAGCCGTGCCGGGTCGGCAGGTACTCGGGCCGGTGGCCCAGGTGCCACTTGCCGACGATACCGGTGGCGTAGCCGACGTCCCGCAACGCCTCGGCCAGGGTGATCTCCCCGGCCGGCAGCCCGGCCCGCGAGTCGGGGAAGAAGACGCCCTGCCGCCGCCCGAACATCCCGCTCCGCAGGTGGATGCGGCCCGTCAGCAGGGCCGCCCGGCTCGGCGAGCACACCGGCGCCTGGCTGTAGAAGCTCGTCCACCGCTGCCCCTCCGCCGCCATGCGGTCGAGGTGGGGGGTGCGGATGGTGGGGTGGCCGTACGACCCCAGGTCGCCCCAGCCGAGGTCGTCGGCGGTGATGATGACGATGTTGGGCGGCCGGTCCCCGCCCGGCTGGCCCGCGGTCCCGCCGGCGAGGGGGGCGGCGCCGCGGCCCGCCGCCGCGAGCAGGGCGAGGCCGCAGATGGCGGCCAGCCGGCCTCTTCGGCGGCTCGGGGCCGCATTCCTGCTTTCGGGCATCGGCGCATTATAGTACGGCAACCTGCAGCTCGCCGCAGGACCGGTCGCCGCCGCGGCGGGCGCGCGTCCGCGGCGTGTCCATCGGGGTGCGGAGTCGCCGCAAGCCGCGGGACGGCACCGGCATCGCGAGCCGCGGGGCGCCGTTGCCCGAGACGTCGTCTTCGCCTCCGGTGGGCGGCCGGCGGCCGGCCGGATTCCTGACCGACCGGATGCTCGCGGCCGGCCGCCACACCGAGCCGCGGCCCGAATCATGGCGCCGTCGGTGTTCCATGCCGACGCGCCGATTCGAGGATGCCGGGCGGCTTGCCAAGGCGAGGGAGGGAGCCATGCGACGGTTCGGACGGGTCTTCTGCGGCTTGGCGTTCCTGGCGCTGGCCGGGATCCTCGGTGCGCCTCCGGCGGCGGGGCAGCAGGTGGAGCGGATCTGGTTCGACCCGCCTCAGGACCGGACCACGTGGCACCGCGGCGACGTGGTGAAGGCCCGGATCGTCCCCACCGTGCCGATCCCGGCGTCGGGCAGTCGTCCGGTGCTGGAGCTGGTCATCGGCGAGAACGCCCGGGAGGTCGAAGGCCGCCTCTACCAGAACGGCAGCCGGGCCCAGTTCTACTACACGGTCCGGAGCGACGATGCCGCCTCCCCCGACGAAGTCCGGATGGCCAGGGTGTCGCTGGGCGGTTTCGAAGTCGACCTGAGCGGCTTCACCCCCACCGAGGGCCCCTACGCGGTCGACGGCAGCTCTGCCGGCGTGCCGCCGGTCATCGACGGTTTCGGGCTCAGCTCGTTCTTCGTACCGCCCGGCAACGTGTACCGCCCCGGCGACGAGATCTACTGGTTCGTCCGGTTCCACAAGGAAGTCACGGTGGGCGGGGCGCCCGTGTTGGTGCAGCGCATCGGCGAAGATCTGCGGGAGGCGCGCTATCGTCCCGACGTCCGGACGCTCGGGAACAGCGTGCTCTACTTCACCTATACGGTGCAGGAGGGCGACTGCGACATGGACGGGGTCGGCCTTCCCGCCGACGCGATCAGGGGCGGCTCCATCCGCGAACGCGACGGCTCGCGCGCCGCCGATACGTCGCACCCCGCCCAGGATCCGTCGAGAGACCTCCAGGCCGACGCCACGCGCACGGTTGCCTGCGCGGCGGTGCCGGCGGCGCCGGCCCCGTGGCTGGCCCTGCTCGCGTCGCTCCTGCTGGCGGCGGGCGCGCATCTTGTGCGGCAGCGGCGCTTGGCTTGAGCGCCCCGGCCTTCGCGGTCGATCGGGGACCACCGGCGTGCGTGCGGACGGCGGTGTCCTGGCTTCGGACTGGGCGCACTCTTCGAACTGGGCGCACTATGGTTGCTGCGCCGCGCTGGAGGCGTGAGAGTGGGAAGAGCGGGCGTGGTCGACGACACGATGACTTGCCGCACCTGCTGCTCGTGGCTCGACGAGACGCAGTGGTACGACGAGAAGCGCTGGCAGTCCTGTCCTCGATGCTCGGAGAGAAACGGGTCGGAGCGTGTCTTCCACGGTTATCCCGGGATGTTCGGGGTGCCCCCCGGCGAGGGCCGGCGACGAACACCCGGAAGGACCGCAGAGCTACTGCACTTCGTGTCGTTCAGCTCAACCGGACTTGGGCAAGTCACGCCCTTGCCGTGACATGTTGGATCGACCGAGCATCCTCGGTCAGTAGGGCGGCGGTAGCGGAGAATCGACCCCATGACCCCACTGACCCGCGCGAAGCTCTCGGCCATGATGTTCCTGCAGTTCTTCGTGTGGGGCGCGTGGTCGGTGCCGCTGGGGACCTATCTCGGCGAGGCGCTCGCGTTCCCGGGGCAGCAGATCGGGCTGGTGTTCGGGACGACGGCGGTCGCCGCGATGATCTCGCCGTTCTTCGTGGGGATGGTCGCCGACCGCTGGTTCGCGACCGAGAAGCTGCTGGCGGGCCTGCACGTCGCGGGCGGGGCGGTGCTGTTCCTGGCGTCGACGCGGACGACGTTCCCCGCCGTCTACGGGGTGCTGCTGCTCTACGCCCTCTGCTACATGCCGACCCTGGCCCTGACCAACTCGCTGTCGTTCAGGCAGATGGCCGAGCCCGCCCGCGAGTTCCCGCCCATCAGGGTGCTGGGCACCATCGGCTGGATCGTGGCCGGCCTCGCGGTGGGGTTCCTGCGGCTCGAGGACACCCAGCGGCCGATGCAGATCGCGGCCGCCGCCTCCGTCGTCCTGGGCCTGTACTGCCTGTGGCTGCCGCACACGCCGCCGAAGAAGGCGGCGGCCCGGGTCACGGCGCGGGACGTGCTCGGACTCGACGCCCTGCGCCTGCTGCGCGAGCCGTCGTTCGCGGTGTTCGTGGTCGGCTCGATGCTGCTGTGCGTCCCCCTGCAGTTCTACTACGCGTTCGCCAACCCGTTCCTGAACGAGATCGGGGTGGTCAACGCGGCCGGCAAGATGACCCTCGGGCAGATGTCCGAGATCGGGTTCATGCTCGCGATGCCGTTCTTCTTCCGGCGGCTGGGCGTGAAGGGGATGCTGCTCGTCGGCATGGCCGCGTGGGTCGCCCGCTACCTGCTGTTCGCGTGGGGCGACAACGGGGCGATGGTGTGGATGCTCTACGGCGGCATCCTGCTCCACGGCATCTGCTACGACTTCTTCTTCGTGACGGGGCAGATCTACGTCGACGAGAAGGCCCCGCCGGACCTGCGGGCGGCGGCGCAGGGCCTCATCGCGTTCGTGACCCTCGGGGTCGGCATGTTCGTCGGGTCGTGGCTGTCGGGGCTGGTCGTCGATCTCTACGTGGAGGGCGCCGGCCACGCGTGGGGCCGGATCTGGATCGTGCCGGCGGTGTGGGCGGCGGCGGTGCTGGGGCTGTTCGCCCTGTTCTTCCGGACCCGGCCCGCCGGCCCCGCCCCCGTGGCGGCCTCGGCTGCGGCGTGATGCGGACGGCGAGGACGAGACACATGCAGGACAGGACGCGGTTCTTTCCGTTTCTGCGCTACGAGGACGCCCCCGCCGCGTTCGAGTGGCTGCATCGGGCGTTCGGGTTCGAGAAGCAGATGCTCGTCCCGGGGCCGAAGGGGACCATCGCCCACGCGCAACTGCGCTACGGGGGGAGCGTGGTCATGATCGGCACGGCCCAGGACGACTTCATGAACATGAAGAGCCCGAAGGCGGTGGGCGCGGTCACGCAGGGGATCTACGTGCAGGTGGACGACGTCGACGCCCACCACGTGCGGGCGAAGGCGGCGGGGGCGGAGATCGTCATGGAGCCCGAGGACACCGAGTACGGCTCGCGCGAGTACGCGGCGCGCGACCCCGAGGGGCATTTCTGGAGCTTCGGGACCTACCGGCCCGAGACCGGCGGCGCGGACGGCGGTTCGGGGGATGCCGGGTCGGCCGAGGAAGGAGCAGTTCGTTGACAGCGTTGCGGAACACGTCGTGCGCGTTCATCGGGGCGGGGGCCATGGGCGAGGCCATGATCGGCGGCCTCGTGCACCACGATCTCGTCGCCCCGGAGGCGGTCACCGCGTCGGACCCCCACGAGAGCCGGCTCGGCGCGGTGAAGGAGCGGTTCGGGGTGCGCACCACCGGGGACAACCGGGACGCCGCCCGGAACGCGGACCTCGTGGTGCTGTCCATCAAGCCGCAGGTGCTGTCGGCGGTCTGCGACGACCTGCGGGGGGTGCTGCGGCCCGAGGCCCTGGTCATCTCCATCATCGCCGGGGCGCGCATCGCGTCCATCGCCGACGGCCTCGGGCACGACGCCATCGTGCGGACCATGCCCAACACGCCGGCCCAGGTCAGCGAGGGGATGACGGTTTGGACCGCGACCGAGGCGGTGACGGCGGCGCAGCGCGAGCAGACCGGGGCCCTGCTCGGCGCGCTGGGGAAGCACCTCTACGTGGGCGACGAGGCGTTCCTCGACAAGGCGACCGCCGTGAGCGGCAGCGGCCCCGCCTACGTCTTCCTGCTGATCGAGGCGCTGATCGACGCCGCCGTCCACCTCGGCTGGTCGCGCGCCGCCGCCCACGACATGGTCATCCAGACCGTGCTCGGCGCCGCCGTCTACGCCCGAGAGACGGCGCTCCACCCCGCCGAGCTGCGGAACCGGGTGACGTCGCCGGGGGGGACCACCGCCGACGCGATCTACCAACTGGAGGAGGGCGGCTTCCGCACCGTGCTGAGCAAGGCGGTCACCGCCGCCTACCGCCGCAGCGTGGAGCTGGGGGGCGGATAGCGCCCGCCCCGCCCGCCGCAGGGGCCGCGCGGCTACTTCCTACCGCCGCAGCGTGGAGCTGGGGGCGGATGGCGCTCGCCCCGTCCCGGCCGCAGAGGCCGCGCGGAAGCCCGGGGGGCCTACTTCTTCTTCTTGCCGACGAGCACGAAGATCATCACGATGTGGAGCAGGAACGCCCCCGCGGTGGTGAGCAGCACCAACAGGATCGGGTTCATCGACTGGGTCCTCCCGGAGCCGGCGCCAAGCCGGAACGCACGCTTGATGAAACGAACGGGCAGACTGAAGCACGCCGCAGTCTCGCCACCGGCCGCCTTGCGGCGGTGAGCGGATCTTCACGGCACGCGCATTGTATCCGGTTCGGGCGCTGAACCGTTCGCGATTTCGCGTCAGGCTGACCGCCGGACTTCCCCGCCGACCAGGGCGTCTGCCCCCGTTACCACGGTCCCAGGCGCCTGGTCACGGCGAAAGGGCGCTTGGTCGACGGCGCAGACGCCCGGTCACGGCGCAAGACGCCCGGTCACGGCGCGGACGCCTCGCCGGTGCGTTCGTCGCCTACCGCCTCGCACGCGGCCAGCTCCCAGCCGTGGAATATCACGGCCAAGCCGATGTGCCGCACCCCCGGCTGGCGGCCGCGCAACCACGGCGCAGACGCCCGGTCACGGCGCAGACGCCTGGTCGGCGGTCGGTTCGTCGCCCACCGCCTCGCAGGCGGCCAGCTCCCAGCCGTGGAACACCACGGCCAAGCCGACGTGCCGCACCCCCGGCTGGCGGCGGCGCAGACCGGGGTCGGCCAGGTAGCCGCGCAACTGCGTCCGGGCTTCCTCGAGCCGCGACGCCACTACCGATTCGTCGGCCGCCTCGCCGCGCTTCAGGTACTTGACCTCGATCACGTAGCCGTAGCGGACTTCGGGGTACCGGGCCAGGAACGGCTCCAGGTGCAGGTCGGCGTAGCCCTTGCCGAGCTCGCGCTCCGAGTGAATCAGGAAGTGGTCGACCAGGCTGAACCAGGCGGCCAGGAACGCCTGCACCACCTTCTCGCCGTTCAGGTAGTCGCGGATGCCGGTCTGCGCCCCGATCGCCTCCGCCAGGTACTCCAGCGCGGGCCGCCAAGCGCCGCGGCAGGCCATGTCGACCACGAGGCCCGAGAACCGGTAGTGGCTGACCGAGAAGACCCCCACGTCGCGGTAGCCGTCGCGCAGGTAGCCGTACATCAGCCGCCGCACCGTCTGGTTGGGGATGCCGAGCCGGGTCCTGCCGTTCGCCCGGCCGCGGATGCTCAGCAGGCCGAAGTAGTACAACAGCGACAGGAAGTTCTCGGGCTCGACGAGCTCCTCCAGCGGGAAGCTCAGATTGATGTCGGTCTCGGCGCCTCCCTCGCCGGCGACATGCCGCAGCAGGTCGAAGTTGCCGTTCAGCTTGGCGCCGGCCTCCCGGCTCGTCACCAGCAGGTGCCGCAGCTTGCCGTAGTCGATGCGCACGTTGACGTCGATCAGGCGCCGCGGGACGCGCCCGGTCGAAATGGCCTCCTTGAGGTAGTAGAGCACCATGTCGGTGTTGTAGACGGCGCCTTCGGCCTCCTCCGTGAACCGGTAGCCGTCGTACCATTCCCGCATCACGTCCATCGCCGCGTCCACGTCCTGGTTCAGCGCGCCGCCGCCCCGGTAGGTGGCGAGCAGGCCCCGCACCTCCGCCTCCGTGAAGCCGAGCAGGTCGTTGAACCCGGGGCTGAGGCTGACGTTCTTGCCGATGTTGAAGCCGCTCGTCACGTCGTCCATCGTGATGGGCGAGACCCCGGTGATGAACAGTCGCTCGAGCCCGCCGCCGCTCTCGCCGGCGCCCGCCTTCAGCGTGGCGAAGAAGTTGCGGAAGAAGCCGCCGCCGTGCGTGAACGACTCGTACGCCTCCCGGCCGTGGTGGGCGAGCACCGTGTTGGCGAAGTTGTCGTACTCGTCGATGAGGCAGTACAGCGGGATGCCGTGGTCGCCGGCCCAGGCGAACAGCTCGCCGAGCCTGCCTTCGGCGTCGGCGGGTGCGAGAATGCGCCGGACCGCGGCGTCGGGAAACAGGTCCGCGTTGCGCTCCAGCGCGCGGCGGATCACCATGGCGCAGTAGGTCTCGAAGCGTTCCCGCAGCGTCTCCAGGGTGTCGTCGAAGGCCGAGAAGTTGAACCGCAGGATGACGTAGCGCGAGCGGTCGTCGGTCGGTTCCCGCCCGATGTCGGTGCCGTCGAAGACGGCGCCCCACTCGTCCGTCCGGCTGCGGTCGTAGTAGTTCTCGAGCACCGACACCCAGAGGCTCTTGCCGAAGCGCCGGGGGCGGATGAGGAAGACGTAGCTCTCCTCCTCCAGCCGGCGGAGGAACCGCGTCTTGTCGACGTAGAGCCAGCCCTTCAGGCGGATGCGCCTGATGTCGGCTTCACCGTAGGGGATGCGGGGGCGGGCCGTGGCCATCCGTGGCGGTCCTCGCTGCCGGCAGGGGACGACGTCGTGCCCTGCCGCGCTTCGTCCCGCGCGACGGCCGTGGCGGTCCCCGTCCTCGCCGGACCCGTGTCAGCCGGCACGTCGATCATGCCACACGGTCCGCGGTGCCCGACAGGGCGGGCCGCGCGTCACCAAGGGGCCGGCGCCTCGCCGTCGACCACGCTGCCGGACACCGAGATCCGGATCGCCGAGCGGTCGGGTGTGGGTCCGCAATTCCGCCAACGGTCGCGAGCTGAACGAGTGGACGATCGAGAACGCCCTCGACCAGGGAGCGCACCGCCGCGTCGAATCGGGTCGGGCACGGAACGTGCATGTACGGGCCGCATGCCTGAAGCGACAAGTTTCGACGACGAGGACGACGTGACGGTGCGGCACGGGCGGCGGCGTCATCGGTGCGACGCCCGCAAGATGCTGGCGGCAACGCTCCGGGCCGGGCCGGCAGTGGTCGGAAGGGCCCCGGGCCGGGCGACGACCGGCGGTGAGGTGCAGGTCGGGCCGGTGACCCTCACGTTCGGCGGGCACACGGCGGGTGCGCGGTGCAGGTTCGCCGAGGCGGTCCGGTGGCTGCGCCGGCACGGCGCCGGCCGCGTCGACGTGGTGCTGCGGGACGGCTCGCGCGCACTCCTGGTCGCCTGGCCGTGCGGGGTTGCCGCGCGCCGGCCGCAGTCAACCGAAGGTGACGCCGTGCGCGCTGCCATCGGCGTGCCGGCCCGCCTCGAACGGGCGGGCTCCCGCGCCGGCGCCGCGCGCCGAGCGGACCGAACCGGCCGCCGTTGATCTCGAACGCCGCCCGGTGTTGCGGGCATGCGCAGCCAACCCACGCCACGTGCCCGAGCTTATCTTCTTGACCCGATAGCATTCACGCCATGAATGCTGTAGGCGGATTCGACTGGCATTGGGGCTTCGCGGCGGTGGTTCGTGGTCGCCTGCTACTGCTACCGGTGGTCACGTTCCAGATCTTCGGACACGGACGTGGGTTTGCCGCGCGCAGTCGTTGACGAATCGCGGCAACCCATGGCCGAACATTCGGTCATGACGCAGCACTAGCCGTCGCCCGCGGTACGGGTTGCCGGTTGCCGGTTGTCGGCTACAGCGCAGACGCCGGGACCGCCGGGCGCATGCCGGCGAGGCGCGCGTCGATGATCTCGACCGCCTCGCGCATGATGCGGTCCACGAGCTCGCGGCAGGTGGGGACGTCGTGGATGAGCCCCGCCACCATGCCCGCCGACCAGACGCCGGCGTCGGTGTCGCCGGTGTCGAGGGCCTGCTTGCCGCGCTCGCCCGAGACGAGGTGCTTGATGTCGTCGATGGTGGCGTCGCCGCCGGCCTCGATGGCGTTGACCTCGTCCGAGACGGCGTTGCGGAAGACCCGCGCGGTGTTGCGCAGCGAGCGGAAGATGAGGGCGGTGTCGCGCTCGGTGGCGGCGACCAGCGCCTGCTTGATGTTGTCGTGGATGGGGGCCTCGCGGGTGGCCATGAACCGGGTGCCCATGTTCATGCCGTCGGCCCCCAGGGCGAGGGCGGCGACGAGGCCGCGGGCGTCGCCGAAGCCGCCCGAGGCGATCATCGGGATGCTCACGCGGTCGGCCGCGCACGGGATGAGGACGAGCCCGGGGATGTCGTCCTCGCCGGGGTGCCCCGCGCACTCGAACCCGTCGATGCTGATGGCGTCGCAGCCGATCTTCTCGGCCTTGACGGCGTGCCGCACCGACGTGCACTTGTGGACGACCTTGATGCCGGCCGCCTTGAACGCGGGCAGGAACCGTTGCGGGTTGTTGCCGGCGGTCTCCACGATCCGGATGCCCGACTCGACGATGGCCTGGGCGTACTCCTCGTAGGGGATCGGCTTCAGGGTCGGGAGAATCGTCAGGTTCACCCCGAACGGCCGGTCGGTCATGCCGCGGGTGCGGGCGATCTCGCGCGTCAGGGCCTCGGGCGAGGGCTGCGTCAGCGCGGTCAGAAAGCCGAGGGCGCCGGCGTCGGCGACGGCCGCGACGAGCTCGGCGACGCCGACGTTCTGCATGCCGCCCTGCACGATGGGGTGCTCGATGCCGAAGATTTCGGTGAAGCGGGTCGAGATCATGGTCGGAAGCGGGTCGAGATCATGGTCTGGGCGTGCAGCCTGGGCCTCGGGCGCCTCGACTCCAGTTGGCGCCCCCCGGGCGCGGTGCCACGCGGGGCCTCACCACGGGTTCCCGGGAGGGTCGGCCGTCGGCGGTCAGGGTGGTCAGGGCGAGAACGGGATGTCGTTCAAGGCCTCGCGGTCGTTCGAGAGCGCGGTGTCTCCGGCGGGGAACCGGTTGCCGGCGAGGATGAAGGCGACGAGGCTCGCGGTCTCGTCGTTCGACAGGCTGCCGGGGGCGTCCTGCGGCATCTCCTCCTGGATCAACTGGAACAGCTCGCCGATGGAGCGGCCCTCCCACCGGTTCCTGAACGTGTGGTCGCCGAGCAGGGCGGCCATCTCGGGCACGAACGCGCTCAGGGTGCCGTGGCACGAGACGCACTGGTCGTCGTACAGCCCCTCGCCCGCGTCGGCCTGGGCCGACGTGTAGAGGCCGTCCGCCTGGCCGCCGGCCGAGATTCCGCCGGTCACGACGAGCGCGACGCCCGTCGCGAGAAGAAGCGCACGCATGGTTCGGTCTCCGGCGACAGACGGGAAGCCCGGAGGCTCCCGTCTGCCCCGTTCGCCGAGTCTAGTCGTCGTCGACGATCAGCGTCGCGTTCCGCTTGGGAACCTGCCCGCCGGTCTCGATCTTGGTCACCAGCTCGACCGTCGCGATGTCGATGACGGCGACGTTGTTGTCGCCCGACATCGAGATGTACGCGTACTTGCTGTCGGGGGTGATGGTGACCCAGTTCGGCGAGTGGCCCACGCGGACGCCGCCCACCAGCTCGCGCTCGGGCAGGCTGTAGACGTACACGCTGCTGTTCAGGCTGCTGTTCGCGACCAGGTACTTGCCGTCGGGGGTGACGCCGATGCCGTGGGCGGTGTTGCCGCCGTGCCCCGGGGTGCGCTCGTTGTTCGGCAGCTCGGGGTACTCGACGCGGTCGACCCACTTGCGGGTCTCGAAGTCGAGCACGCCGAACCCGTTGAAGTTCGAGAGCTGGGCGTAGATGTGCTTCGTCGACCCGTCCTCGTTGACCTCGAAGGTCATCGGGCGGATGCCGAGGTCCGAGTAGGTCGTCCACACCGGGAAGTCGGTCTCGGTGCTCACGACGGTGATGTTGCGCCCGCCGACCATGCCGGCGATGGCGTACTTGCCGTCCGGCGTCACGTAGGTGTTGTGGACCCCGCCGTGCACCGAGATGATGGCGGTCATCTCCTCGGACTCGGTGTCGAGCACCTGCAGCGCCCCCGGCGACTCGGCGATGGCGGTGTAGACCTTGGCGCCGTCCGGGGTGATGGCGATGTTGTTGGGCCGGCCGATGAGCTCGACCTGCTTCGTGACCTCCAGGGTCTCCATGTCGACGATGTCGACGGTGTCGTCGGACTCGTTGGCGACGTAGAGCTTCTTGCCGTCGGGCGACGGCGCCGCCCCGTGGGCGCGCTCGATCCCGTGGATCACGCCGATCACCTCGTTGGTGAGCGGGTCGATGACGTGCACGTTGTCGCCGGCGCTGTTGGTCTGGATGATCCGGACCGTCTGCGCCGCCGCCGCGACCGGGATGACGAGGGCGGCGATCGCCGCCAGAACCACCAGTCTGCGTGTCGTGACCATTGCTCGGACTCCTTCTCTTGAAGCGCGGTCCTTCCGGTTGCTACTGAACGGTCTCCCCGAGCACCCAGGCCGAGAGAGTCTGGAACCAGGGGTCTTCCTGCGACGTGAACTGGCGTCCGCCGTTGTGGAACTCGTCGCCGCCCGCGTCGGGCTCGAGGGGATGCATCAGCAGCCGGCTCTCGAGCGGCTTGCCGGGGACGACGAATCGCTGGAGGTTCTCGAAGTTCATGCGCGACTGCTCCTCGGTCCAGCCGTCGGCGCCCCGCTCCAGCTCCTCGAGGAACCCGACCCGGCCGCCCTCCGCGTGGCACACCACGCACCGGGTGAAGCCCGGCTTTCTCTCCACGAAGATGGGTTCCACGTTCGCCTTGTAGTACTCGAAGTCGAGGGTCGGGGTCGACTCGGATGCCTGCGGTTGCGCCAGCAGCGCCATGAGAGCCAGGACGATCGTCATGGAGGCCTCCTTGATGTCTGTCCCTGTCGTCCCGGGCCGGAGTCACGACAGGGTCGGGCGTGGCAACGCCCTTCCGGCGTCACGAACGCGCGCGCGGTCCCGGTGCGGCTCGTCGACGCCGCCGCCGGCCGCGTGATCGCCGTAGAACCGGGTACATATCACGTTTGCCGCTCGCCCGGGTCGGAAGAAATCAGGACGGACCCCACCGTATTCCGGGGCCGACTTTCGCGAGGCCGCCGCCGGACGGGGCGACAATTCCACCGCCCGCGCGCCCGCCTGCGGCGAACCTCGGCAGACCCGCCATGATACAGCGGATCGGACCGTCCCGCTTGCCTCCGGCGCCCGGTATGCCGACAATGATGGCAGCCCCGCGGTGGGAGGCCGCCCCTGCGGCGCCCGGGTATGCCGACAACGATGGCAGCCCCGCGTCGGAGGCCGCGCCGCGTTCGGCACGGGATTGCCCTCGCCGGCCGTCGGAAGTCGCGGTCGTCGGAAGTCGCAGGTCCGTCGGAACCGCCGGCCCTCGGAAGTCGCGGGCTGTGGGGAAGCCGCGGGCTGTGCGAAGCCGCAGGTCCGTCGGAAAGCCGCGGGCTGTGGGAAGCCGCGGGTCGGGAATGGAGACGGGGCCCGGGTCCCGGGAAGACGGAAGGTCCGTATTGGAGAATCACATTCGGGTCGAGCCGGTGACGCCGGTCATCGGGGCCGAGGTGTCCGGGGTCGACCTGGGCGCGCCGCTCGCCTCCGACGCCGTCGCCGCCATCCGCACCGCGCTGATGAAGCACCTGGTGCTTTTTTTCCGCGATCAGCGGCTGACCTGGCCCGAGCACAAGGCCTTCGGCCGCCTCTTCGGGGATCTGCACGTCCATCCCGCCGCCCCCAAGGACGCCGAGCATCCGGAGATCCTGGTCGTGCACGCCGACGGCGACTCGAAGTTCGTGTCCGGCGAGCTGTGGCACTCCGACGTCTCGTGCGACGTCGACCCCCCGATGGGCAGCATCCTGCGCGTGGAGCAGGCGCCGCCGTCGGGCGGCGACACCCTGTTCGCCAACATGTACGCGGCCTGGGAGGCTCTCTCCGACCGCATGCAGCGGCTGCTCGAGGAGCTGACGGCGGTGCACGAGGGCCGGCAGTACTACATCGGCCGCTACGGGGGAGACAACCTGCGCGACGGCGAGTACCCGTCGGCCGAGCACCCCGCGGTGCGGACCCATCCCGAGACCGGCCGGTCCGCCCTCTACGTCAACGAGGGTTTCACCACCGGGTTCAAGGAGCTCAAGCGGGCCGAGAGCGACGCCCTGCTCGCGTTCCTCGTGCGCCACTGCGCCGCCCCCGAGATCCAGTGCCGGTTCCGCTGGCACGCCGACTCGGTCGCCTTCTGGGACAACCGCTGTACCCAGCACCACGCCGTCTGGGACTACTACCCGGAGGTCCGCCACGGCTACCGGGTCACCATCCAGGGCGACCGCCCGTTCTACGCGCCGGACGCTCGCGCCGGGCAGGCATCGGCGGGGGCGGTCGCCCGCTAGGAGTCTGCGCCGTGGAACCGTGCAGACTCCGGCAGGGTTGGTCGAGCGCCGAGCGGAGCCGCAGGCGACGATTGGCGGGCCAGGACGGCGCCCGGGCGGCGGTGGCCCGCGAGTCCACGCTGAGAACCGCGGGCTGTTCCACGAAACCCTCGGTTGCGCCGCGGGCTGCGAAGCCGCGAACCCCGCGGACTGCGCACTCGCCGTTCCCGGCCCCTGGCCGGCGTCGCTCTCCGGCCTCGGACCGCGCGGTTCGTGGGCACGGCTCTTGCTTCCCATGACCGCATGGAGCGACGAAGGCCATGAGCGGATCGGCGGTCGACCGGGGGGCTCGCGAGCGGGGCGGCGTCGACGTGGACGGCTTCGTCCATGCCCTGGCCAGCCGCCGGCAGGACCTGCATCAACTGATCGTCGACACCATCGCGGGCGCGGTCACGGCGCGGCGGGCGGTGCTCGCGGTCGGTGACCACGCCGGCGAGAGGCTGACGGTCACCGCGACCCGCGGGGGCCCCGCCGCGCCCGCCACGGGCTCGGTGATCGCGCCCGGCGCGGGAATCACCGGGCGGACCTTCGCCACCCGCCGGCCCCGCCTCGTGTCCGACGCTGCCGCGGAGCCGGGGGAACCGTGGTTTCCCTCTCGCGGCGGCTCGTGCATCTCGGTGCCGCTGGTGGCCCGGGGTTCGGCGCTCGGGGTCATCACCCTGGCCGACCGGGCCGGCGGGCAGCCGTTCGACGGGGCCGATCTGGCCGCGGTGCAGGGGTTGGCCGCGACGGCCGCCCTCGCCCTCGCCTACGAGCGGGTGGAGAAGGTCAAGAACCGCCTCGAGCAGGTGGTGGCCGTCGACCCCCTCACCGGGCTCCTCAACCGCGGCGGCCTCGACGCGCGGCTTGGCGAAGAGCTCGACCGGGCGCGCCGGCACCGCGAGCCGGTGGCCCTCGTCGCCATCGACGTCGACCGGTTCAAGTCGCTGAACGACGCCCTCGGCCACCCCGCCGGCGACGCCGTCCTCAAGGGGCTGGCCGCCATCTTCGACGACTCGGTGCGGGCCGGCGACCTCTGCGCGCGCTTCGGCGGCGACGAGTTCGCCATCGTGATGCCCCGCACCGCCGCCGCCGGCGCGTGCCAGAGCGCGGATCGGATCCGGCGGCGGGTCCAGGACTACTGGCCCGACTCGGTCTCGCCGCGCCCCGCCGGCCTCCGCGTCACCGCCAGCTTCGGGGTCGCGGTGTCCGCGGCCGACACCACGCCCGCTTCGCTCGTCGAACGGGCCGACCGGGCGCTCTACGCGGCCAAGGCCAACGGGCGGAACCGCGTCCAGCTCGGCGCGGGGGCCTGATGCCGGCCCGGCCATCGAGTTGACCGATTACCACTGAGGACGGCATGGGAGACACGCAACCCATTCACCCCGGAGAACACCTCGCCGAGATGCTCGACGAGCTCGGGATCAGCCGATACCGCTTGGCGCGAGCGATCGACGTGCCGCCGCGCCGAATCAACGACATCGTTCGCGGGCGCCGATCCGTCACCGCCGACACCGCGCTTCGCATCGGGCAGGCCCTCGGCATGACACCGGAGTTCTGGCTGAACCTCCAGCGGATGTACGACCTCGATCCTGCCCGCGCCGCGGCCGACCTCAGCGCCATCAAGCCGCTCGTGGCCGCGAGTTGACCGGCCTCGTCGTGCCTTGCCGCCTCGACCCCCGAGCGCGGATGCCGCTGGCAAACGGCGCGTACCGTGCTGTACGCTCTCGTCCATGAGCTACCACGCCAAACGCATCATCGGCGCCGTCACGGTCGCCGGCCTGTCGGCGGTGCTTGTCGCGATGCCGGCCGGGGCACCCGCCCAGCCCCCCGCAGCGCCCGCACCGTCCACGTTGACCCTGGACGCCTTCCGCGGCGACGGCGCGGCCTGCTACGACCGGTCGGTGCAGCCGCAGACCGCCGTCGTCGACAGCCACATCCATTTCCGGCCGTTCGGCGGTCCCGCCGTCCCGTTCGAGGAGATCGTGCAGTACCTCGAGGCGACCGGCGTCCTGTTCGCCAACGTCTACGGCATCGGCCAGATGCTGCCCGCGTCGTCCCCGTGCACCTACTACCTCGACTGCCCCGGCACGCCGTTGGCGCCGACGCTGAGGAACGACTTCGTCAACGCCGCCAACGCGGTGGTGAAGACGCCCGAGGGCCTCCACCTGACGCTGGCCATGACCTTCCCGGACCTCACGGACCCGGACTCGGTCCTCGACGGCATGGCGCTGCTCGACGCGGAATACCCCGGCCTGTTCCGGTGGATGGGCGAGGTCAACCTCGTCAAGCAGGCGGTCTTCGCCAACGGGCGGGGGCCGGTGCCGGCCGAGGCCATCGACGGCTGGGCCGGCTTCATGGCGGTGCTGCGCGAGCGCGGGATCCCCATCGCCATCCACGCGGACCTCGGCAGCGACGACGAGCCGACCCTTTACCTGCCGCTGATGGAGCAGGTGCTGAACACGTATCCGGACAACGCGATCGTCTGGGTCCACATGGGGCTGTCGCGGGAGCTGACCACCATGGACCCGGTCCGGCACGCCGAGCTGATGGCGTCGATGCTCGAGCGCTACCCCAGACTGATGCTCGACATCACGTGGCGCGTCCTCGACGACGCCTACTTCTCGACCCCGGAGGGCCGGGCCGCCTACGTGCCGTTCCTGAACGCCCACTCGGAGCGCATTCTCCCCGGCACCGACTTCCTCGCGTCGCGCGACAAGGACTTCGACGTCTACCGCGAGGAGCTCGAGGTCAACAGCCGCATCCTCGGCCACCTCGACGACGAGGCCTTCCGCAACATCGCCCTCGGCGAGAACTACTTCCGCCTGCTGGGGCTGGACTACGAGGCGCCGCCGGTCTGCGCGGAATGACCCGGAGTCCTTGGCGAACCGGCGACAGCGTGCCACTCGCTGGCGGCCTCACGTCCGGTGATGCCGGGCAGTCTCCGGGTCGGTCAGGGGGCTACACCCCATCGGGTCACTCCATCACGAGCCGTCGAGCTCGGCGGGAACACGGCTGACGTGCTTCGCGCGTTCCGGGATTCCTCACCCCCCGAACAGCCCCACCACGGTGATCGCCACCGTCACGCACACCGCTGCCCCGAGCGTCATCCAGATGCCCACCTTGGCCATGTCGCGGATGGAGAAGTAGCCGGCCGAGTACGGAAGCACATTGGTCGGGCTCTCGGTGACGAGGATGAACGCCAGCGTCGAGGTGAAGGCGGCTGGCGCCGCGATGGTCCAGGCGTCGAGGCCGAGGTCTAGGGCGAGGGCGAGCAGGATCGGCATGATGAGCGAGCCGGTCACGGTGTTGCTGGAGAACAGCAGGTGGAGCGCCGCCACCGCGAGGACGATGACGAAGGGGCGCAGCACCGGCGGGATGAGGATGAGGTTGCCGAGCAGGAGCTGGGCGAGCCAGCGGGCGGCGCCGGTCTCGAAGACCATCAGGCCGAGCGAGAGGCCGGCGACGATGAGCATCACGCCGCCCCAGTCCATGTTGGCCTGGGCCTCCTTCCACGACATGACGCGGATCATGGGGAGGAACAGGGTCAGGCCCCCCGCGAGGGCCACCGCCTGCACCGGCGGGTCGACGAGGCCGCTGGTGAGGTCGGCGAGCCAGGGGGTGACGAGCCACGCGGTGATGGTGAGCGCGAAGATGACGAGGGTCTTGCGCTCGACCGGCTTCAGGGGGCCGAGGGCCTCGAGCTTGGCCTCGATCTCGCCCTCGCCGTAGGGCAGCGTCTCGATCTCGGGGGGGAAGATGCGCAGCAGCAGCCACCAGCCCACCGGGATCATGAGGATGGCGGCGGGGACCCCGAGCACCATCCACTGCCCGAACGAGACGGTCACGCCGGAGATCTCCTCCAGGTAGCTGAGGGCGAGGACGTTGGCGGCGGTGCCGGCGGGGGTGCCGATGCCCCCGATGAGGGGGCCGTAGGCGCACGAGATCATCAGGGCCCGGCCGTAGTTGCTCTGGAGCGGCTTGAGGCCGGCGTCCTTCAGCACGCCAACGCCGAGGGGCAGCATGACGGCGGCGACGGCCATGTCCGTGATCCACATCGAGAGCAGCGCGCCCACGATGAGGAAGCCGAGCAGCACCCGGTCGGCCCGGGTGCCGGCCCGCAGCAGCACGTGCAGCACCATGCGGGTGCCGAGCCCCGAGAACGTGAACCCGGTCGAGAGGAACAGCACCCCGATGAAGAACACGATGAGGGGGTTGCCGAACCCGGCGTTCACGGCCGTCGCGAAGTCGGTGATGCCGAAGGCCGCGATCAGTATCACCACGAGCAGCGAGGTGACCGCGAACGGCATCGCCTCGCCGACCCACAGGGTGACCGCGAAGAGCAGTATCGCGAGGCAGGTCTTGCCCTCGGCGGTCAGGGGGATCAGCTCGCCGGCCCGCTCGAGCGGGGCCGGGACCGGCAGCAGGTGGACCACGGCCATGAGAACGGTGGCGCCCGCGAGGATCAGGAGCGCCCGGTAGTCGCTGGTCGGTGCGTTGGGGTTGGTCATGGTCGACGCCTTCGCTGCGAGTGCTCCGCCGGCTGACGCGCGGGAATGATACTGCGGCGGGGCGGACTCGCGGCGGTCAACCCGCCGCCGGCCGGCGCACCGCCATCACCAGGGCGGTCGCGGCCAGCGCCGCCCCGAGGCCGAGCATCGCCGGGCTCAGCCCCGCGATGCCGCCTTCGCCGGCCGCGAGCCGGACCGCCGCGAACACCGCGACCCCGGCCGCGATGGAGGCGAACACCTCGGGCGTCCGCACCCGGCCGACGTAGAGCCCCACGATGACCGGCACGAACAGGGTCACCGTCAGCACCGTGTAGAAGATGCTGAGGGCCGCGATGATCGAGCTCAGCGCGATGGCCAGCGCGGTGGCCCCCGCCCCGCCCGCCACCGCCGCGCCGCGGGCGACCCGCAGAAGCCGGGCGCCGTCCGCCCCCGGGTTCAGGAACCGCGCGTAGAGGTCGCGCGACAGCGACGTGGCGAGCATGAACAGGATGGCGTCGGCCGAGCTGAGCTCCGCCGAGAAGACGGCCGCGAGCCCGAGAGCCCCGACGAGCGGCGGCAGGGTCTCGATGAGCACGGTGGGCAGGGCGAGGTTGTGGTCGTCGAGGTCGGGGGCCACGGTGCGGGCCATCATGCCGAGCAGGGCCGGCGCCGCCGCGAACGCGAGCAGGGCGGCGGCGTTCAGCCCCACCCCCACCCGCACCGCGCGGTCGTCGCGGGCCGCGTAGACCCGCTGCAGGATGCCCGGCGAGACGATGAACGAGGGGCCGATCATGGCGAGCAGGAACCAGCCCGAGCCGCCGCCCCGCCACGGGTTCCAGTAGCCGTCGATCTCGCGGGTCTCGGCGAGCACGTGCGACAGCCCGCCCACCGAGGTCAGCACGAGGGGGCTGACGACGAGGAACCCGGCCAGCAGCACCACGAGCTGGACGGCGTTGACCCGCACCGAGGTCAGCAGCCCCCCGGCCGTGAAGTACACGGTCACCGCGGCCCCGCCGACGAGCGAGCCGACCCACGGGTCGAGCCCGCTCACCGCATGGAGCACCGCCCCCATCGCGATGATCTGCCCGGCGAGGATGGCGAGGGTGGCCACCCACAGGAGGGCCGCGATGAGGGCGCGGACCTCGCGCCCGTAGCGGTGCTCGAGGAAGTCGCCGACGGTCTGCAGGTCGTGGGCCTCGGCGAGGCGCCGCAGGCGCGGGCCCACCCAGAACGCCAGGAAGAGCGAGCCGATGCCCGCCGACCCCACCCACCACCAGGCGCTGAGGCCGTCGCGGTAGCCGAGGGCGGCCGCGCCCATCGTCGAGCCGGCCCCGATGTTGGCCGCGAGCAGGGTGGCGAAGAGCAGCCCGGGACCGAGGCGTCGGCCCGCCACGAAGAAGTCGCCCGGGCCGGCGACCCGCCGGCCGTGCCACAGCCCCACCGCCATGAGCAGTCCCGCGTAGGCGAGGATGACGGCGAGGTAGAGGTTCACGGATGACGCCCTGTCAGGCCGGCGCCCCGCCCGGCGGTGGCGGCACGCGGGCTTCTGCCGCGGCGGCGGTCTTCCTGCCGGTGGCGCGCGCAGCACTTCGCATGGTGAATGCCCACGGGCCTGCAAGAAGGGCGATCCGGACTATACCCGCGAACTACCGGTACGCAGGACAGTACGGACAGTGGCCGCAAATTGCCCTGCTACGTGCCCGATACAGGAACCGCCAAAACTGGCTGCATCCGGGGTGCAGTTGGCAACCTCGTGTCGATCACTGTCCTACGGCCGGGCCGCGAGATCCCGTGCGGCAGGGTAGCCGGGGATGCCGGCGGCGGCCCGCACCGCCCGCACGATGGCCTCGGCCATCGCCTCGGCCGCGAGGGCGCCCACCGTCCCCACCCCCGCCGGCTCGTCGTGCCGGCCTGTCGCCAGGGCGAATATCGCGTCGCCGTCGCTGGGGGTGTGCGCGGGGACGATGGCCCGGGCGAGGCCGTCGTGGGCCATCCGCGCCACCGTGGTCGCCTCGGCCTGGGTCAGGGCGGCGTTGGTGGCGACGATCCCCAGGGTGGTGTTCTCGCGGGGCCGCCCGGCGCGGCCCGTCCCCGCCCGCAGCAGGGTGCGCGCGTCGGCGAGGCCGGCGCCGTCGGGGGTGCGCACCCCCGCCACCACCCGGCCGATGGCGGGGTCGACGACATCGCCGACGGCGTTGACGGCGGCCAGCGCCGCCACCACGAGCCCGCCGGGCAGGGTGATGGCGGCAGAGCCGATGCCGCCCTTCATCGCGCGCCCCGGCCCCGCCAGCTTGCCGACGGTGGCGCCGGCCCCCGCGCCGACGTTGCCCTCCGCCACCGGGCCCGCGGTGGCGGCCGCGGCGGCGCGGTAGCCGCAGTCGGCCGTCGGCCGGATCGCGGGGTCGCCGACGCCGAGGTCGAACAGGATCGCGGCCGGCACGATCGGCACCCTCGCGACGCGGGTGTCGTAGCCGATGCCTCTCTCGGACAGGTACCGCACCACCCCGCCCGCCGCGTCGAGCCCGAACGCGCTGCCGCCCGCGAGGACGATCGCGTGTACCTGCTGCACGGTCCTGGCGGGGTCGAGCAGGTCCGTCTCGCGCGTCCCCGGGGCGCCGCCCCGGATATCGACCCCCGCGACGGCTCCGTCCTCGGCGAGAACGACGGTGCACCCGGTGGGGCGCGCGGCGAGGGTGTGGTGGCCGACCTCGAGGCCGGCCACCGCCGTCAGCCCCTGCTGGGGCTGGGCGGTCGGCGCGGGCGGGGTCAGGAATCCACCCGCGAGGCAGGAGGCGGCGGCGAGCAAGCGGCGGCCCATCGCTGGGGTCGGTCCCTTCGTCGAGGTTCCCGGATGATGGCCTCGAAACGCCGCCGTGCGGTCGCCGCTCTCCGCGCGATCGACCCTGCCGGGCCGACACCGCTTCCACGGCGCCGATCAGCGGTGAGGAAACGAGCGTCCGGCCCGCCCCGCGCGGGGCGGGCGCGCGGTCCGGGAACGAGGGACGCGTCCGACCGGTCCGGCCCGCGACGCCTTGCCGCGCCGCCGCCGGTTCCATCGACTCGACGCAGGCGGCTACTGGTCGCCGTCGTCGGTCTCGATGCGCTGCAGCGTCTCGCCGGCCAGGTACCGCTCGTACTGATCGTCGGTCATGAACGCGACGTCGGTCCAGCCGTGGCCCATCTCGTCCATGGTCCGCGAGCCCCAGCCGATCCAGCCCGAGGGGTCGGGGTTGTGCCGGTTGTTGGCGGTGTTGTCGTGCCACGAAACGGTGTGCAGGATCGTGCCCTTCGGGAACACGTGCGGCGTCTCGTAGGCGTAGACGATCTGCCACGTCTGCTCGTAGTTCACCACGTCGGTCAGCACCTCGCGGCGCCCGTCGAGGTGGATGGCCTCGAGCAGCATCCGGCTGCCCCGGAAGTGCATGTGGGGCTGGAAGCTCAGGATCAGCGCGGCCTGGGGCAGCGGCCAGAACCGCTCGTGCCGCGCCACCGTGTTGGGCGGAATGCTCAGCAGCGCGACCCCGTTCAGGGTGTTGTCGTCGATGAGGAGCCCCGTCGGCATGCGGTCCGCGTGCAGGGGGAGGTCGTGGCCGGCCGCGAGCAGCCGGTCCTCGACCGCCTCGCGGTTCAGCCGCCAGTCGTGGCCGATGCCGGTGCGGATGCGGTGGGCGGTGACGATGAGCTCGGGCACCTGCCCCTTCGGGTAGAACTTCACGCCGACCTTCTGGCGGTCGATGGTCTCCTCGCCCCACGGGTGGTAGTGCGGGGCGAACCGGAACAGGCCGCCCGCCGGCAGCTTCCGCCCCGTGCCGTCGGGATAGTACTGGCCGGTGCTGCCCATGGCGTACTCGATGAGGTCGATCTCGCTGGTGTTCGACCCCATGCCGAGCCGGAACTCATCGCGGTCCTCGACCGTCTCGGGCACGCTGACGTAGACGTGCGAGTGGTGCACGCAGCAGTACGCCTCGGGGATGATCTGCACCCACTTCACGTAGCGGTCCTCGGTCAGCCCCGGGTCGACGATCTCGGACGGGTAGAAGTCGGGGCCCTCGGCGGGAATCTCGAAGCCCTTCTCCATCTGGACGATGAGGTCGGGCTCGCCGTAGGTCCACTCGTCGAGGGCCGCGAACTCGAGGGGCGGGGGCGCGTCGGCGGGGTTGCCCCGCGGGGCGCCGGCCGCGACCCAGTCGACGATGGTGGCGATCTCGGCGTCGCTCAGCGACGGGTCGGCGACGTACTCGCCGATGCCGCGGTCGATGTGCCACGGCGGCATCTGCCGGGCGACCACGCGGTCGCGGATGGCCCGCGCCCAGGGCCGCGTCTCCTCGTAGGTCAGCAGCGACATCGGCGCGCCGGTGCCCGGCCGGTGGCACTTCTGGCACGACCGCTGCAGCAGGGGCAGCACGTCGCGGGTGAAGGTGGCGCCGTCCTCGGCCTGGCCCGCGGCGGCGGCGTGCGGGCCGAGCAGACCCGCCGCGAGGGCGATGGCGACGGCAACGCGAGTCGGGACGACGCGCATGGCGATGACCTCCGGAAATGATGCGACCGAGCCGATGTCCGTTCAGTCTAGTGGACTGCATCGATGAAATCCACCGTGGCGCCGGCCGGGAACGGCCGGATCGTGTCCGGGCCGGCGTGCACGTCGAGACGGCGAGACGCCGCCGACAACCGTCGAAGCTGCCAGCCTGGCCGGGCTGGAGGGGCCGTCGTCTCGCGAATCCGTCGTCCACTCGGCCGCCGGTGCTTGTCGCGGGTCGCGGCGACGTGGTAAATGGTTCAATCGGTGCGCCGCTCGAGCGCGGCCGGGTCGGCGACGCGCTGGGCCGACCCGGCGATGCGCCGGGCCAACCCCGGCGATGCAGCGCGGCCGGGCCGGCGATGCGCCGGGCCAACCCTGCGGCGCAGGGCGAGGCCGTGAGACGGCGTGGAGAAGCGGGGAGAATGAACGTCATGACGGTTCGTGGCACGCGTCGATGGTCCGGCCCGGTTGCGGCCCTCGTGCTGGCGGCGGCGGTGGCCGCCGGCCCGGGGGCGCCCGCCGCGCTCGCGCAGAACGAGCCGGTGTATCCGGTGTACGACGGGTTCACCGTCACCGAGGACGGCCTCTACGTGGTGGCGTTCGCCTACTTCAGCCACAACTTCGAGCCCGTCACGGTGCCCCCCGGCCCGCGGAACCGGTTCGAGCCGGACGCGGCCGACCGCGGGCAGGCGACGACGTTCCTGCCCGGCCACCACCGGTTCCAGTGCGTGATGGTCTTCGGCCCCGACTTCGCGGGCGGCCTGCGGTGGACGCTCGACCACGCCGGCGTCACCACCGGCACCAGCGAGGACATGCTGCAGTACAACTGGGAGCTCGAGGAGCGCTCGATGGGCCGCCTGATGCGCGACGTCGACCCGGCCGAGGCGCCCCGCGGCGTCTGCCTCAACCGGTCGCCCACGGTCCGGTTCCTCGGGCTGCGGAACGGCCCCGGGGGCGCCCCGCCCGAGGTGTCGGCGGCGGTCGGCGAGGAGCTGAAGCTGTTCGGCAGCGTCCGCGACGAGGGGCTGCCTCGCGACGGAGCGCTTGTCGCCCGCTGGCGGATGCTCAGCGGCCCCGGCGCCGTCACTTTCAGCGCGCCCGACGAGCCGCGCACGCTGGCCTCGTTCGACGCCCCGGGGCGCTACGAGCTCGAGCTGTGGGCCGGCGACGGCGAGCTGGAGGGGTCGAACCGGGTCGCCGTTACCGTCGCGCCCGCGCCGTGAGGGCCCCGGGCGGCGTCGAGCCTGGTTCACCCCGCCGAGTGCGGCCGCGGGCCCCTCTCGGGCCGCCTCCACCTCGAACGACGCGATGTCGCGCTTCTCGGCGCTGATCGTCGGGCGGCCGGCCTGGTAGTGCAGGGCCGGTGGTGCCGGTGGTTGCCGCCGGTGAGCCGACGGTCTACAATCTACTGCTGCCGGCGTGTCATGACCGCCCCGCCCGGCCGCTCGTGCGCCCGGCGGCGCGGGACGTGTCGGTTGCGGCCGATGGCGCGCCTCCTCCCCGGGTACGCCGCCGCGGGGCGGCGCGGCGGCGGGCATGCCGTGGCGCGGCGGCGGCGTCCACGGCGGCAGGACCCAGGAAGGGACCCGTGCGCGTATTCATCGTCAACCCCAGCCACTTCTCGTTCGGCGTATCCGTCATCACCCCCCGCTGGCTGTACGTGCTCGCGGCCGCGACCCCCCGAAAGTGGGGCGATCCGATCGTGGTCGACGAGTGCCTCGAGCCGTTCGACGACAGCCGGATCGAGCCCGGCGACGTCGTCGGGGTCGGCATCCACACCGGCAACGCGCTGGTCGGCTACGCCCTCGGCAAGCGGGCGCGCGAGCGCGGGGCGTGGGTGGTGTACGGCGGCATCCACGCGACGCTCTATCCGGAAGAGGCGCACGAGCGCGGGGGCGCCCACGCGGTGGTCAAGGGCGACGGCGACCTCGCCTGGGGCACCGTCATCGACGACTGCGCCCGGGGCGAGCCCAAGCGCATCTACGACGCCGGCCAGGTCGACGCCAACCGGTTCAAGCCCGCCCGCTGGGACCTGCTCAATCGCGAGAACTACATGTGGGCGTCGGTCCAGACGGTGCGGGGCTGCCCCAAGCACTGCTCGTTCTGCTCGGTGTGGCGCACCGACGGGCAGAAGCCCCGCCAGCGGCCGGTGAACCCCGTCGTCGAGGAGATCGTCGAGCTGCGGCGCATGGGGTTCCGGTTCATCGCCCTCGCCGACGACAACTTCTACCCCGTCACCCTCGAAGACCTCCGCATGGCCGACCGGCGCGAGGACAAGACCCGCTACGAGCAGCTCAAGGCCCTGCGCGACGAGCGCTTCGACCTGATGGCCCAGCTCGAGAAGCTGCCCAAGGACCTCGTGTTCTACACCCAGATCACGATGGAGGCGGCCGAGGACCCCGAGTTCCTGAAGGCCATGCGCCGGGCCCGCATCTACGGCGCCCTCGTCGGGGTCGAGGCGGTGACCCCGGACGGCCTGAAGGACGTCTACAAGGACTTCAACCTCGCGGGCGAGGAGCTCGTCGAGCGGCTGAAGCTGTTCAAGGCCCACGGCGTGCACGTCCTCGGGTCGTTCATCTTCGGGCTGCCCAGCGACCGCCCGAGCACCTTCCAGGCGACGCTCGACCTCGCGCGCCGCGCCGACATCACCTTCGCGCAGTTCGTGACCCTGACGCCGTTCCCGGGCACCCTCGACTTCGAGCGGTGGGAGCAGGAAAACGCGGAGAACATGCCGCACGTCGACGGCATCCCCATCTCGCGGCACTGGCTCATCCCGCAGTCGAAGCGGCCCAAGTTGATGACCCCCCACCCGGTGATGTCGGGCGAGGAGATCCGCGTCCACACCCAGGAAGTCTGGGACAACTTCTACAGCGTCCGGGAGGCCTGGCGCCGCTCGTCGGTCGTCAAGTCGCTGAAGGCCCGCCTCGCCTTCATCCTGGTCTCGAAGCTCTACCGCCAGATGTTCGCCAACACCGGCCTCTCCACCGACAGCGCCCGCGTGTCGCGCTCCACCCGCTGGGCCCGCCTGATGGCCAAGCCGGCCCACCGCCTCTTCGCGGCCGAGCCCATGCCCGACCTGCAGGTGCCGGCGCCGTAGCCGGCCGCCGGGTCTTGTGTTATGTTGCACACGTGGTCGAAACCCTCACCGCCGTTGCGGCCGTGATCGGCGCCGTCGGTTCCCCTCGCGGCGGGGGCCGGCGTGCTGGTCGTCAACGGCAAGCTCGACCGGCTCACCGGCCGCGTCGACGCCGTCGAATCGACGCTGCAGACGCTGATGGTGGGCCTGATCGGCCGATCTAACGCCAAGTAGATGCCCGAACGCCGACGCCGAGCGGATACCCGACCTGTAGGCCCCAAGCCCCTTGGGGAGTCCATGAAGGAATCCCGGCCGCATTCCATCGGCGCTGCTGCCTCGTCGCCTCGGGCAGGCTGGGCGAAAGCCGCCCGGCGGATGCACGCTGCCGGCGACGATCGGCTCCTCGACCCTCCGCAGTCGAACGCCTTCGACGATCAGGACTGGGAGTGGTAACCTGCGGAGGATGGGCCGGGTCTTCGCCCGGGCGCGATCACCGGCACCGTGGCGGCCGACAACCCGCCCGACCAGGCGATAGCAACATCCTGACCGATGCCGAGAGTTGAGGCCACCCCGAATCCGGACGTCCTCAGGTGGGCTCGGGACAACGCCGGCTATGCCCTTGCCGATGTCGCCCGGCGACTCCGAACCTCTGAGGACCGCGTTCGGGCATGGGAGGAACGCGGCCAGCGTCGGCCGACGTTAGGCCAACTCCGCAAGATCGCGGCGATGTATCGCCGTCCCCTGGCCCTCTTCTACCTTCCGGAGCCACCCCGCAGCTTCGAGCCGATGCGCGACTTCCGCCGTTTGCCGGGCGTCGCCCCGACGGAATCCCCCGCTCTGCGCCTGGAGATCCGGAAGGCGTGGGAGCGCCGGGACATTGCCCTCGAACTCCTTGGGGACCTCGACGAAGCGCCGCCAGAGATCCCCGTGGCCGTGACGCTCGATGACAACGTCGAGGATGTCGCCACCCGAGTCCGGAAGTGGCTTGGCGTTTCGTCGGACCAGCAGACGGCATGGGGCGCCGCCCCGTACACGGCGCTAGGCGAATGGAGAGCCACCCTGGAGGCCCATGGCGTTCTCGCTCTTCAGGCCACGGGCATTGCCCTCAAGGAAATGCGCGGATTCTCCATTGCTGCGCGCCCCCTTCCGGTTGCGGTGGCCAATATTCGGGATGCCCCCCGAGGCCGAGTGTTCACGTTTCTTCACGAGCTCGTCCATGTCCTCCTTCGCGAGAACAGCCTGTGTGATGAACGCGATGTCGGCGGCGTTCACAGAGAGACGGAGGACTTCTGCAACCGTGTTGCCGCGGGGATTCTCGTTCCCGAGATCGAGCTTCGCAAGTCCGAACCCGTTGTCCGTCACGCGCATGGCGCCGCTTGGTCAGAACGCGAACTGTCGGGTTTGTGCCGGCGCTTCGGCGGGGCAAGCGAGGAAGTTCTGTTGCTTCGGATGGTGCGGTTCGGTCTGACGACGCAAGCGTTCTACCAAAAACGACGTGACCATCTTCGCCAACGCTACGCCGAACAGGCGGAGGCGAATCAGGACGGCGGCTTCGTTCCGCCGCACCGCGTGTCGATGGCTGCCCTCGGCCAGACCTTCATGAGACTCGTCCTCGAGGGCTTCGACAGGGAGAGGATCTCCGCCAGCGACGTCGCGGACTTTCTCGGCATGCGCCTGAAGCATCTCGACGAGGTGCGCGGCGAGATGCAACGACGCGCGTCCTGACCACGATGGCCGTCTACAGTTGCGACACCAGTGCCTTTCTCGATGCGTGGGTGCGACACTATCCCCCGGACACGTTCCCTGGGGTATGGGAGCAGTTGGGCAATCTCGCTGCCCAAGGTCAGCTCCTGTTCATCGATGAAGTCGTGGAGGAGTTGGGACGCAAGGACGACGGGGCACGAGAGTGGGTTGACAGCCGGCCCGAGTCGATTGTCGCCATAGATGGTCCGATTCAGGACGCCGTGACGAGTCTGCTCCGCGACCATCAGCGCATGCTCGATACCCGGCGTAACAAGTCGGGTGCCGATCCTTTTGTCATCGCTCTCGCGCAGGTTCGCGGGTGTTCGGTCCTCTCGGGAGAACGCAGCACGGGTAGCCTGCAGCGGCCCAAGATTCCGGACGTTTGCGTCGCAATCGGCATTCGGTGCGTGAATCTCTTGGATATGTTTCGTGCCGAGGAACTGCGGTTTCGCTAGCAGACACACTGTCAGCCTGGATCAGTCACATGGTGAAGCACGACCCCTGCGGCCATGGAAAGGAGCCCGCCTCCAACCAGACTGGGTGAGCCGTTTGACCGGATGCTTGATGACTGCGCTCAGATGCGGGATCGAAATGCCGAAGTGCCCATACTTGAGCTTGTTCAGTTTGGGCGCGGAGAATTTCGAACTGGTGGGTTGGAGGATGCCCGGGATTATATTCTTGAGTTGCTGGATGCTGGCCATTTTGAGTCATGGGATACGGAGGCTGCTGCCGACGCTGTCGGATTGGGCGGATATGCGCGAGAGGAATTGTGCAACGATGCGCCCGCAGTGTTTAGGGACGCCGTAATCCGGCTGTACGAGCGCGCAAGTCAATCAGCAGGGGGTCTGCTATACCGGGGTTGGGCCTTGAGGGCGCTCGCGAACGGGCTTCACGACCGAGTCAAGTGACGTCAGACCGGGTCGACTGTGGCAGCGACTCCGGCCAGCCGCGCCATGAACCGGCGGTGCTCGGCGGAGTCGAGGCCCTTCTGAAGCTCGGCGAGGGCGGCGGCAGGGTCGCCGGCCAGCAGGGCGCGGCAGGCGATGCGCAGGCCGGGGAAGACGCGGCTGCGGACGACGCCGGCGTCATCGGCGGGCAGGAGGCGGTAGTCGCCGTCGGCCAGCTCGAACCAGTCGATGCGCTGGTCCCGGGTGCGCCACACGACGTACTCCTGCACACCGTTGCGGCGGTAGGCGCGGAGCTTGTCGTGGAGGTCGATCGACGCGCTGCTGACGGAGACTTCCACAACCAGCTCCGGCGCGCCCTCCAGATAGCCGTCGCTCACCCGTGAGCGGCCGCCGGCCGGCGCGTCGATGCACAGCAGCACGTCGGGTTGGGGCTCGTTCTCGAGGTCGAGACGGACGGTGGCGTTGTCGGCGACGCGGACTCCGGCGGTCGAGGCCGCGTAGAGGCTGAGCAAGCCGTTGATGGCGGAATGGGCCTCGGCGTGGACGAAGCTGACCGGCGACGGCATGTAGACGATTCCCTCTATCAGTTGCGCCTTCTTGAGGTCCGGCCGCATGGCGTAGCGCCGCTCGAACTCGCATCGCGTGAGGCGGTCTCCGTTCTCCAGGGCGGGCGCTTCCGTTTCCGGAGGGTGCGGCGGCGCGAGCCCGGGCGTCCCGGACCGTGGAGTGACGTCGAGCTCAGCCATGGCGGTAGTGCCTCCGGCCCGCTTCAGTTCGCCGCTTCCCCGTGCGGCCGCAGGTGCTCGAGGGTGAAGTCGAGCATCTTCTGCCGCAGGTGGGCGTTCTGGTCGGGGTCGACGATGCCGTGGCGCTGGCGCGGGTAGAGCATCAGGTCGAACTGCTTGCCGGCCTTCTGCAGCTCGTAGGCGAACTGCAGGGTGTTCTGCATGTGGACGTTGTCGTCCATGGTGCCGTGGATGAGGAGCAGGGCGCCGTGGAGGTCGGCGGCGTTGAAGCGGGGCGAGCTCTCGCGGTAGCCGTCGGGGTTGTTCTGGGGCGTCCGCATGTAGCGCTCGGTGTAGATGGTGTCGTAGTCGCGCCAGTCGGTGACGGTGCCGCCGGCGATGCCCATGGCGAAGCTGTCGCTGTGGGTCAGGGCGTAGCTGGTCATGAACCCGCCGTAGCTCCAGCCCTCGATGCCGATGCGGTCGGGGTCGACCCACGGCTGCTCGCGCAGCCACGCGATGCCGTCCTCGATGTCGGCGAGCTCCTGCCGGCCGAACTGCTGGTAGACGGGCCAGGTCGACACCGCGCCCTTGCCGCTGGCGGTGCGGTTGTCCATGACCCAGACGACGATGCCGTGCTGGGCGAGGAGCTGGTAGAACAGGTTGGCGGTGCCGCCCCAGCGGTTGCGGACCTGCTGGGCGTGGGGGCCGCCGTAGGTGTGCTGGAACACGGGGTAGCGGCGCGAGGGGTCGAAGTCGGGGGGCCGGATGAGCATGGCCTCCATGACGAACCCGTCGCGCGCCGTCACCTGCAGGAACTCGGGGCTCGACAGGCGGTAGTTTTCCAGGGCGCGCACGCGGTTCCCGGCGATGACCCGGGCCTCGCCGCCGTCGGCCTCGTGCAGGCGCACCTGGATCGGGGTCTCGACGTCGCTCCACGAGTCGATGTACCAGGTGAAGCCGGGGCTGAAGCGGGCGCCGTGGGTGCCGGGGCGCTCGGACAGCCGGGTCAGGTCGTCGCCGTCGAGGCGGACGCGGTAGACGTCGCCGCCGATGGGGCTGCGGCGGGTGCCGGAGAAGTAGACCCAGCCGGTGTCCTCGTCGACGCCGTGCAGGGTGCGCAGCTCCCACTCGCCGTCGGTGACCTGCCGGATCAGGTCGCCGTCGGCCTCGTAGTGATACGCGTGCTTCCATCCCGAGCGCTCGCTGAGCCAGAGGAACGTCCCGTCGTCGAGCCACCGGGGGTCGCCGTTGACGGAGACCCAGGCCGGGGTGGTCTCGCGGAAGAGGTGGGTCATCTCGCCGCTCGCGGGCTCGGCGAGGTTGAGGTCGAGCCAGGTCTGCTCGCGGTTCTGCACCTGGAAGACGACCTCGTCGCCGCCCGGCGCCCAGCCCACCGAGACCACGAGCATGTCGGTCGGGGTGTAGCGGCCCAGGTCGACCCACGTCGTCTCGCCGCCCGCCGCGGGGACGACGCCGAGGCGGACGAGCGGGTTGCGGTCGCCGGCCTTGGGGTAGTTGGTGTGCTCGAGGCCGAGGCGGTAGGGCAGGTGGTCGACGACGGTGAACGCCTGGACGGGGCTCTCGTCGGTCTGCAGGTAGGCGAGGCGGGCCGAGTCGGGGCTCCACCAGAAGCCCTTGAAGTTGCCGCGGCCGTAGATCTCCTCCTGGTACACCCAGTCGAGCTCGCCGTTGAGGAGCTCGACGCCGTCGCCGCCTTCCGTGATGGCCCACTCGCGGCCGGTGTCCACGTCCACGACGGCGAGGTCGTAGTCGCGGACGAAGGCGACCATGCGGCCGTCGGGGCTGAACGCGGGCATCTTCTCCTCGGCGGGGTCGCGGGTCAGCCGCCGCACCCGCACGTCGTCGGCGCTCTGCCGGCCGAGGTGATAGAGGTCGCTCGAGATGTTCATGACCGCGGCCGAGTGGTCGGCGTTCCAGACGAGGCGGGGGCTTCGCGCCGCGCCCCGCGCCGCCGCCGCGCTCATGCCGGGCAGGTCGGCGAGCGCCTCCTCGAGGGCGTCGCCGTCGAGGAACGGCTCGGCGTCGCCCGTCGCCGCGTTCACCGACACGAGGTTCGTGCGGCCCGACGCGCGTTCCCGCTGGAGGTAGTGCGCATCGTCGATCCACGTGAGCCCGGTCGGGGCGTCGCCGTTGAAGTCGGCCCGCCGGTCGGGGTGGTAGATCGCGTCGATGGTCAGCGCCTGCTGCTGCGCCGCCGCCGGCCCGGCGAGCGCCAGCCCCGCGAGCAGCGTGATCAGCGCCGCGCCAATCAGGCCGGGAAGCCCGTGGCGACCGCCCTGCCGCCGACGGCCGGCTCTGCGTCCCGTGCGGAGGGCCCCTCTCGTCGGAGCTGCGTCGTTCCGCGCCTGCCCATGTCGGACGTCTCGATGCCAACGGGTCATCATGCCTCTCCTTGCAGCACGGGACCGGACGGTTCCGTCCGGGATAAACTGGCGCAAGCGAGCCCCCCTCGCGTCCGGTCGCCGATCTGGATGTCCGCGCCGGGGGGCGGTAGACTGCCGGGGCAGTCCTGGGCTGCCGGCGGTCGCATGCGATTGCCCGCAGCCCGTGGCGAAGCCCCGTGCATTTCGAGTGCAACGCGGGTTCCCACCAAGGCTGCTAGCTTAGCAGAGATGAACGCGGCGACGGGCCGCGGGCGGGGAGGTTCCATGCGGTATCAGAAATGGTTCGGGACGGCGGCGGCGGTGGTGCTGGCGGCGGCGCTCGGGGCGCCCTCGGCGGCCGCGCAGGAGGAGGGCGAGCGCCGGCACCTGCTGGAGCGCATCGACGACGCCTCGGTGGTGCAGCTCTACGCCGACGGCTTCGAGGCGCTGTCGCTGCGCGAGAAGACGCTCATCTGGCACCTCTACCAGGCCGCCCTGGCCGGACGCGACATCTACTACGACCAGCGCTACGAGCACAACCTCGAGATGCGCGAGGTCCTCGAGGAGCTCATCACCCACCCCGACGGGGTCGACGGCGGGACGCAGGCCGCCGTCGAGAAGTACGCCAAGCTCTTCTGGATCAACACCGGCCCGTTCAACAACCTCACCGCCCGCCGCTTCGTCATGGAGACGACTCCCGCCGCGTTCGGCGACGCGGTGCGGGCGGCGGCGGCGGACGGGGCCGAGTTTCCCCTGCGCGACGGCGAGGACCTCGGGGCGATGGTCGAGCGCATGACGCCGCTCTTCTTCGACCCCGACTTCGAGCCCATCGTCACCAACAAGACCCCGGGCCCCGGCGAGGACATGCTGCTCGCGAGCGCCAACAACCTCTACAAGGGCGTCTCGATGGCGGACCTGGAGACGTTCGAGGAGGAGTACCCGCTGACCTCGCGCCTCGTGAAGGTCGACGGCCGGCTCGTCGAGGAGGTCTACAAGGTCGGCGGCAAGTACAGCGACGAGATCTCCGAGATCATCCGTCACCTCGAGGCGGCCGGCCCCTACGCGAGCGAGGCGATGGCGAAGGCGCTGCGCGCCAACATCGCCTACTACAGGACGGGGTCGCCGGTCGACCAGCGGCCCTACGACATCGCCTGGGTCGAGGACCAGGACTCGACGGTCGACACCATCAACGGGTTCACCGAGGTGTACATGGACGCCCGCGGGGCCAAGGGGGCGTGGGAGGCCCTGGTCTTCTACGTCGACCCCGAGAAGACGGGGGCCATCCGGACCATCGCCGAGCATGCGCAGTGGTTCGAGGACCGCATGCCCTGGGACCCCCGCTACCGCAAGGCGGGGGTGACCGGCATCACCGCCAACGCCATCGAGGTCGTCATCGAGATCGGCGACGCCGGCCCCCTGACCCCCATCGGCATCAACCTGCCCAACGACCAGACGGTGCGCGAGCAGCACGGCAGCAAGTCGATCTCGCTCGCGAACGTCATCGAGGGCTACGACCTGTCGCAGCCGGGCGGCTACCGGCAGGAGTTCGCGTGGACCGAGGAGGAGGCCGAGCGGTCGCGCGTCTGGGGCAGCCTCGCGAGCGAGATGACCACCAACATGCACGAGGTCATCGGCCACGCGTCGGGGCAGCTCGCGGAGCGGCTCGGCGGCTCGGCCCAGCCGTACCTGAACGAGCAGTACTCGGCCCTCGAGGAGGCGCGGGCCGACCTCATCGGCCTCTACTTCATCGCCGACCCCAAGCTCGTCGAGATCGGCGTGCTGCCGGCCGAGGCCCATGAGGACATCGTGCTCGCGCAGTACGAGGCCTACACCCGCAACGCCCTGCTCCAGCTTCGACGGATGCGCGAGGGGAACCAGATCGAGCAGGACCACATGCGCAACCGCCAGGCGATCGTCCACTGGCTGATGGCCAACACCGAGGCGATCGAGCGGCGGGAGCGCGACGGCAAGACCTACTACGTGATGGTCGACGCCGACGCGTTCCGGGCGGGGGTGGCGACCCTGCTCGCCGAGGTGCAGCGCATCAAGTCGGAAGGCGACTACGACGCGGCCCGGACCCTGTTCGAGACCTACGGCATCTACTTCGATCCGGCCCTGCGCGACGAGGTGGTGGCCCGGGTCGACGCCGTCGGGCTGCCGTCGTACTCGGGGTTCGTGCAGCCCCGGCTCGCGCCGGTGCTCGACGACGCGGGGGAGATCGTCGACGTGGAGATCTCCTACCCGATGGACCTGACGGTGCAGATGCTGGAGTACTCGGGCAAGCGGCTGCCGTAGGGAAGACCGGCAGGGTCCGGCGGGGCGGACCCAACGTGCCGGCGACGATTCCCGTGCAGGCCGCGGCGGCGCCGCGGGGTCGGCGGGAGCGGCGCCGCACGTGACGGAACCGCGGGACGACGGTGCCGGGCGCACCGGCGACCTCGCCCGCGCGCTGCTGAAGACGGAACCGCAGGACGACGGCGCCGGGGTCAGCGCAGCCAGCCCGGCGGCACCCCGGCCCGCCGGGCCTCGTCGCGCAGGTCGGCAATCGTCCGGGCGAGCTCGTCGGCTTCGGCCTCGGTCTCTTCGAGCTCGTCCAGCGCCGCCTGCCGCTCCTGCTCGATGGCGGCGCGTTGCGCCGGGTCGTCGCGGCCGGTGAAGTCGGCCCACAGCCGGTTCGCGCGGGCCTGGAGCTCGGTGGCGCGGCGTTCGGCCTCTTCGAGCGCCTGCCGGGCCTCGGCCATTCGGTTGCGCCACCGTTGCTCGTCGCCGGCGGCCTCCGCCTCGGGGGGCGGGGCCTCCGACCCCGTCTCGGGTGCTCCCGGCTCTCCCGGCGCATCGGTTCCTGCATCGTCGATGCGCATGGTGAGCCTGCCGCTGTACACGAGGTCGGCGTCGGTGTACACCCTCGGCGGCGCCGCCTCGGGGCCGGCCTGACGCGCCAGCGCCTCGCGCCGCAGCCGTTCCTGCCGCGCCACCTCGACGAGGGACTGGGCGGTTGCGGTCGCGGCGCCGCCCAAGGGGAGGAGGAGCACGACCAGGACGAGCGGGGTGGGCAGCTTCATTCGCGACTCCTCGTGATCTGTAGCCGTCTCGTGATCCGAAGCCTCTGAAGCCTCTGAAGCCACAGAAATGCAGAAACCATGCCGTTCCTGGCGGGCCCGCGTCCGGTGGCGGCGGGTGGACACCGCCGGGCTTCGAGACTAGCATCCCGGCGGAGCGTCCGAGGCGACGGCCCCTCGCGCCCTTCCGCTCGTCGGCCGCGCCCCCGCGGCCGCCGGCGGGGGAGGCAGCGCCCGCGGGGGCGCGGCCGGGGGCCGGCCCGGGTGAAACGATCCGGGCTGCGGGCTCGTCCTTCGACGTGCGGGCGCCGCTCCTGCCAACCGACAGGGGGAGCCGCGCCGGGGAGACACCGCGCGCATGAATGTCGGCATCGTCTGCTATCCCACCGTGGGCGGCAGCGGCATCGTCGCCACCGAGCTCGCCAAGGCGCTGGCCCAGCGGGGACACGAGGTGCGGCTCATCAGCACCGAGATGCCGTTCCGGGTGCCCGACTTCCAGGTGGGGCTGGTCTTCCACGCCGTCCACACCCCCGGGTATCCGCTGTTTCGCGAGCCGCAACACCTGTTGTCGCTCGCCAACAAGATCGTCCAGGTCAGCCGCGAGCACCGCCTCGACGTCATCCACGCCCACTACGCCATCCCGCATGCCGCGGCCGCGTACCTGGCCCGGCAGATTCTCGCGAACACGGCGGGGGAACGCGTGCCGCGGGTCATCACCACCCTGCACGGCACCGACGTGACCCTGATCGGCAGCGACAGCTCGTACTCGGAGACGGCGGCGTTCTGCATCGACCAGTCCGACGGGGTGACCGCGGTGTCCGACAGCCTGCGGGCCGACACCTACCGGCAGCTCTCGGTGCGGGCCGACATCCGGGTCATCCCCAACTTCCTCGACTGCGACATCCACCGCCGCTCGGAGGACGCCGCCCTGCGCGCCCGTTTCGCGGGGGACGGCGCCGTCCCGAGCATCGGGCCCGCCGGCGGCGCCGGCGTGGCGGACGGCGCGGGGGAAACGCGCCTCGTCATCCACGTCTCGAACTTCCGGCCGGTGAAGCGCATCGAGGCGGTGATCGACGTCTTCGACCGCATCCGCCGGCGCGTGCCGTCGAGGCTGCTCCTGGTCGGGGACGGGCCCGACCTCGACCCGGCGGTGCGCCGGGCCCGGGACCTCGGGCTCGCCGACGCCGTCGTCTCCCTCGGCGAGCAGGAGCAGGTGGTGCCGCTGCTCTCGGTCGCCGACCTGTTCCTGCTGCCGTCGGCGCAGGAGAGCTTCGGGCTCGCCGCGCTCGAGGCGATGGCGTGCCAGGTGCCGGTGGTGGCGTCCCGCGTCGGGGGGCTCCCCGAGGTGATCGAGCACGGGGTCACCGGATTTCTCCATCACCCCGACGACCTCGATGGCATGGCGTCGAGCGGCGTGGCCCTGCTGACGGATCCGCCGCGCCACCGCGCCGTGGCGGCGGCCGGGCTCGCCGCCGTCCAGCAACGGTTCTGCGTCAACGCCATCGTGCCCCGCTACGAGGCCTTCTACACCGAGGTGCTGTCGCGCGAGCCGGCGCTGGCGGGGCAGGGGTCTGCGCCGTAGAACGGCGTGGTCTCCTGGCGCGTCGGTCGGGCCGCCCGGCGGAGCCGCAGGCTGCGACGGGCGGGCGAGGAGTCTTCGTAGAGGCGGCGCGGCCCTCCCGGCGGGTCGGTTGGGCGTCCGGCGGAGCTGCAGGCGGCGATTGGCGGGCGAGGACGTGGAACGGCGCTGAGGGTTGCCGGGGCCGAACGGAGTCGAAGGCGGCGACCGGGCCTGCAATTCGCGGTCGGGCGGGGGTCAGGGGATATACTCAGGGGATCATGACGATGATGCGCGCACTGGCGGCAATCGGTGCCTTGCTTGTTTTCCTCGCCCTGCCGGGGTCGACCCCGCGGGCGCAGCCGGCGGAGCCGGCCAACGGCCGGACCGAGCTCGGGCTCGTGCTGCGGCAGCTCAACAACGCCGGCACGTTCATGTCGGCGGTGGCCCACCCCGACGACGAGATCAACGGCCTGCTGGCGCTGCTGAGCCACGGCGAGGGGGTGCGCACCACCCTGGTCAGCGCCACCCGCGGCGACGGCGGCCA
Organism: Vicinamibacterales bacterium; assembly: GCA_965261285.1. Lineage (GTDB taxonomy): Bacteria > Acidobacteriota > Vicinamibacteria > Vicinamibacterales > UBA8438 > JAJEEA01. The sequence continues at coordinate 5,573,751 of OZ253457.1, forward strand.
GAACGAGATCGGCCCCGAGCTCTTCGACGCCCTGGCGGTGCTGCGGACCGAGGAGCTGGAGGCCGCGCACCGCCTCGACGGGGCCGAGCAGTTCTTCACCCGCGCCGTCGACTTCGGCTACTCGTTCAGCCGCGAGGAGACGTTCGAGGCGTGGGGGCGGGAGATCATCCTCGGCGACTTCGTCCGCCTCATCCGCACCATCCGGCCCGACGTCATCGTCGCGATGAGCCCCGACGGCGAGGGCGGGGGCCAGCACCACCAAGCCTCGGCGATCATCGCGCGGGAGGCCTACGAGGCCGCCGCCGATCCGGCCCGGTTCCCGGAGCATCTCGCGGACGGGCTGCGGCCGTGGCAGCCGAAGAAGTTCTACTTCCGCGACGGGTTCCCCGCGTTCCGCTTCGCCGGCGGGTTCGGGCGCACCGGCGGCGGGCCCGGCGGGCCTCCGGGCTTCGGCGGCAGCGCCGCGCGGGGGGGCAGGGTCTCCATCGACCTCAGCCGGTTCGACCCCCTGCTGGGGCGCACCTACGCCGAGATCGGGAGCCATGCCCGCGGCATGCACAAGTGCCAGGGCATGTCGCCTCTCGTCAGCCTGCCGGGGCCGGCGTCGATCCGCTACCGGCTCGACGCCACCGTCATCCCCGGCCACGTGGGGCGGGAGGAGCGTTCTCTCTTCGACGGGGTCGACACCTCCCTCGCGGGCCTCGCGCGCCACGCTGGCCCCGAGCCTCCGCCCGCCCTCGTCGAGGGGCTGGCCCTGCTGGCCCGCCACGCCGCCACCGCCCTCCAGGTCTACGAGCGGGGCTCGACCGAGGCCCAGCGGGCGACCCTCCTGGCGGGGCTCGGCGCGGTCCGCACCCTGCGGGACGACCTCGACACGTTCGGCCTGTCCGACGAGGCGGCGTTCGAGATCGACTTCCGGCTCGCGCGGAAGGAGGCCCAGTTCGAGCGCGCGGTGGTGCTGGCCCACGGCCTGCGCCTCGACGTCTTCGCCGACGACGGCGTCGTGACCCCGGGCCAGGGGGTCACGGTGATGGCCCAGGTGGCGAACCACGGCGGCGACCGCGCCACCGTCGAGGGTGTCAGCTTCCGCGGTTTCGACGCGGCCGAGTCGACGTGCGGGACCGGGGCCCTCGTGCCCGGGGCGGTGTACCGTTGCGAGACCCCGCTGAACCTGCCCGCGGCGGCGCCGCCCACCGACATCTACTGGGAGCGGCTGCCCGACGCGGCGCGGTACCGGGTCGACGACGACGTGCCGTTCGGGGCGCCGTTCCGGCCCACGCCGTTCCGCGCCGCCTTCGAGCTCGACTTCGGGACCGCCTCGGTCACCGTCGAGCGTCCCGTCACCTTCCGCTACGGCAGCGACATCTTCGCCGGCGAGAAGCGCATGGAGCTGCACGTGGTGCCGCCGTTCGCGGTCGAGATCGCCCCCGAGATCGCCATCGTGCCCGTCGGCGCGACCGCGCCCCGCGACGTCCGGGTCACCGTCCGCAACGGGGGCGTCGGCGCCGCCAGCGGCGTCGTCACCCTCGACCTGCCCGACGGCTGGCGGCAGACGCCGGAGCGCATACCGGTCGCCTTCACCCGCGAGGACGAGGCGCGGACGGTCCGCTTCGCGGTCGAGCCCGCCCCCGACGCGGCGGCCGGGGACTACCGCATCGGGGCGCGGTTCGAGGCCGGCGGCGAGCGCTTCGACCGCGGCTACCAGGTGGTGGAGTATCCCCACGTGGCGCGGCGACACCTGGTCCACGCGGCCGAGGCGGCCATCGAGGTCCTCGACGTCCGGCTTGACCCGGATCTGCTGGTCGGCTACGTGGACGGGGTCGGCGACGAGGTGCCGCCGGCCATCGAGCAGCTCGGGGCGCGGCTCGAGTTCATCGGCGGCGACGAGCTGCGGTTCGGCGACCTGTCGCGCTACGACGTCATCGTCACCGGGGTCCGGGCCTACGAGCGGAACCTGGTGCTGCGCGCGAACAACGACCGGCTGCTCGAGTACGTCGAGGCGGGCGGAACGATGGTCGTGCAATACAACAAGTTCGAGTTCAACGACGCGCAGTACGGGCCCTACCCGGCCCGCGTCGGCCGCGGCCGCGTGACCGACGAGCTCGCGCCGGTGCGGATCATCGCGCCCGACCACCCCGTCTTCGGCTATCCGAACGCCATCTCCGACGCGACCTGGAGCGGCTGGGTGCAGGAGCGCGGGCTGTACTTCCTCGCCGACCGCGACCGCGCGTACGTCGACCTCGTCGAGCTGAGCGATACGTTCCCGTTCAACCCCGGCGCCAAGCGCGGCGCCCTCGTCGAGGCCCGCTACGGCGAGGGGCGCTGGCTCTACGTCGGCCTCGGCCTCTGGCGCCAGCTCCCCGCCGGCACCCCGGGCGCCTACCAGTTGCTGGCCAACCTGCTGAGCCTGGGCGGCGAATCCGCGGCCGAGTGAATCGGGTCAGGCGTCCGCGCCGCTACGGCTCCGACAGCAGGTAGACGTCGCCGGTGGGCTGCGACGCGCCGCCGGCGGGCTCGATGGTCACCGCCATCGCCGCCGGCGTCACGCCCTCCGGGAGCTGCAGGGTCACGGTGGCGTCGCCGCCGGCCTCGGGGAGGATCAGCGCGGCGGGAATGGGGGCGGCCTCCGGCGTGACGAACCAGAGCTGGTAGGTCTGGCCCTCGGGCGGGGGGGGAAGCCCGGTGGCCAGGAAGGCCATCAGGCCCGACTCGGTCCACAGGGCGCGTCCCGTGCCGACGGGGGCGAGGGGCTGCCCGGCCAGGGTCAGGGACCGGACCGTCGGATCGATCGCGATCGCGATCACCTCGTCCCGCCGCGCGGCCTCCAGGCCGGCGACCGTCGCTTCGAGCTCCAGGATGTCGGCCCGGGTGTTGGCGGACTGCGCGTCCGCCTGCAGGTCGGCGATCTGCCGGTGCAGCGCGGCCACGTAGGACCCGCCGCCGCCGGCGCCGGCGACGAGCAGGAGCGCCACGAGCCAGAACCGGAAGCCGAGCCCCGACCTTCTCGGCGGGCTCGGGGCCGGTGCGGGAGACTCGCCGGCCGCGGGCGTCCAGCCCCCGACCTCCCGCAGCACGCGCTCCCGGAGGGCCGGCGGCGGGTCCACGGGGACCGCCGTCTGCGGCAGGAGGTGGGCCACCGGCAGCAGCGACTTCACCTCCCTGACGCAGTCGAGGGAGGCTTCGAGGTGCGCCTCGAAGCGGCTCCGCTCGGCCTTGCCGAGGGCCCCGAGGGCGTAGAGGGCGGCCTGGTCGTCGAACCCGTCGTGCGTCGGCTCGGTCATGCCGTCAGCGTCTCCCGCAGCTTCAACAGGCCGGCGCGTATGCGGGTCCTGACCGCCTCGGGCGGCTGCTCGATGCGTTCCGCGATCTGGGCCGCGGTCATGCCCTGGAGACCGGCGAGCTCGATGGCGGTGCGCTCGATGACGGGCAGGTCGGCCAGCGCCGCCCGCAGCCGGGTCACCGCTTCGTCCGACAGGGGCGGGCGCTCGTCGGCGATGGCGGGCATCGGGAGCTCGACGACCGCGGGGTCGTCCGGGAGGGGGGAAACGGACAGGGCCCGAAGCTGCTCGATGGCGCGGCGGCGGGTCGCCGCGAGCATCCGCGACGCCGTCGGCTCGGGGCCGCCGTCGGTCTGCTGCATGCGGGACCAGGCGTCGGCGAAGACCGCCTGCACCACCGTCTCCGCCTCCCCCTGGTCCTGGAGGATACGCAGGGCCAACCCGTACATCGCCCGTACGTGCCGGTCGTACATCGCCCCCAGCGCGTGCGGATCCACCTCGGCCATGTGTGGAATATTACTTCACCCGCCTCCGGCACGCGGGCCGGGGGGCGTTCCCGCCCGCGGCCCCGGACCGTCCGGGGCCGGTACCGGACCGCCGGGCGCCGGCGGTTCGGCGTCCGCCTCGGGACCGGAGGCCGTGTTCGCTCGCGGTTCCGGGCCGGTCGATACGGGCGCGGTCACGGGCGGCTCGGTGGTCCCTCCGGGGCCGGGATCCGTGTCGGCTCGGGGTCGCGGGCCGTCGTCTGCGGGCGCGGGCGGCCCGGTTTCCGGTTCCCGGCTCGGGTCCGCTCCCGCTCGGGGTCGCGGACCGTCCGGAGCGGTCGGGGGCGCGACCGGCCCCGCCCTCGGCTCCTGCGCGCTCAGCCACTCGTGGACGCGCTCGAGCACGCTGGCGATCGCCGCCCGCTGGCGCTTGAGCCGGGCGCGCGCGCGGAGCGGGGTCTGCCGGGTGGCGAGGAACGCGCGCACGAGCCGGACGACCGCGGCCTGTCGCTCGACGGCCTTCAGCCCCGCGAACGCCAAGCCGACGAGTCCGACGGCGGTCGCGACCCCGATGCCGGTTCCGAACCACAGCCCGCTTGCGACCGACAGGGCCGCGATCCACGCCCCGTAGACGACGGAGCCGCCCAAGACCTCCCACGCGGCGCGGCTCTGCGGGTCGGGGGCCTTGCCGCTGAGCGCCCACGTGGCGTAGTACGGCACCGCGAAGCACACCAGGGCGAGAGCGGCCAGGGGCCCCGCCACGAGGGCGCGGCCGCCCTCGCGCAGCCCGAACCGCAGCACCTGGCCCGCCGGCATCCGCCGGTCGAGGTCCTGCTCGCGCAGCCCGAGGGCCCGGAGCTGCTCGTCGTGGGCCAGCACGCCGCCGAGGATGGCGTCGTAGCGGTCGGGGTGCTCCTCGCGCAGGCGGTCGATGCCCCGCGCGATCAGCCGCCGCCGGCGGACCCGCTCGGCCGGGTCGCGCGAGACCCCCCGGGCGGCGGCGTAGAGGCGGTCGACGCGGTCGACGAGCGGCAGGTCCGCCCGCGGGTCCGCCTCGATCATCACGCGGCGCAGCCGGGCCGCGATGCGGTCGGTCAGGATGCGGGTGGCGTGGTGCGGGTCGGCGCGGAAGGCGTCCGCGAGGTCGCCGGCGTGGAACGGCCGGCCATACAGCGCGGTCATCCTCGACCGGAACATCGGCAGGCGGTCGAAGTTCAGCCCGACCGGCACGATGGCGACGCGTCGGCCGGCCGCGGCGGCGGCCAGGGCCATGCGCGCGGCGCCGGTCCTGAGCGGCTCGAGGCGGCCGCTGACGTGGCTGATGCCCTCGGGGAAGAGGCAGATGGCGTCGCCCCCGGCAAGGGCCCGCTCCACCGCCGCGAACGTCTCGGCGTTGCGCGCGGTGTCGACGCCGGGGTCGATGCGGCGGTAGACGGGAATCGCCCCCGACCGGCGGACGAAGGGGCTGAGCACGTGCCGCTCGAACAGGGTCGACTTGGCGAGGAACCGGACGGGCCGGGTCGCCGTGCCCTGGATGACGGCGGGGTCGAGGACGGTGTTGGGGTGGTTGGCGACGAGGAGGACGGGGCCCTCGGGCAGCGGCGGCCCCACCCGGTCGATGCGGTAGAAGACCGACGTCCCCAGCACCGCGAGCCGCCAGAGCACCGGGCTGCCCGGATACCGGCGGTCGGGCGGCCTCCCCTCGGGCGCGGTCATGACCGGTGCATTCTAGCCGGGAAACCGGCACCGGTTGAGGCGCTGGTGCCACGGATCGGTCGGCGGCGCGGCTGGACGGACCCTCCTTCGGTCCTTGGGCCGTCATCGCGTGCGCCTGGCCGGATGAGGCAAGGGCGCCGCCGCCGGCTGGCTGACAGATCCTCTTCGCGGTGCCTGGCCGCGGCGCCGCTCGCGCTTCTCTGCCTCCAGCTCGTCGACGAGTTGGGCGGTCATCGCAGCGACGCGGGCCTTGCGCTCCGGCGACCAGTCCTTCGTCAACTCGCTGAATGGCCGGTGCTTCATGGCTGTTCTCCTGCTCCTCGTCGACTCATCGGCTGCGGCTCGAACCACGTCTTGGCTCCAGCAGGCCCTCGCTACGGATCTGGCACAGGTACTCATCATAAATCGAGTCCGCCCGTCGCACGTACTCCTGGTAGAACCGTTCCTGCTCCGCCTTGCGGCCGCCGATCAGCAGGATCGCTGTCCTTCGCGGGTCGAATGCGTAGAAGATCCTGATCGCCCGCCCGGCGGTTGTCACTCGAAGCTCCCGCATGTGGCTGTGTCGCGAGGTCTTGACCTGCGACGACCTCGGGTACCCCCAGTGCCGTACCTTCTCTGCGCAGGAGGTTCACCATGGCGTCGATCCGCTCCTGCTCCCCCACGGTGAGCCGGTTCCACCAGGACTCGAACTCCTCGGTGTACTCGACCTCGACCTCACGCCCCATGGGAGCCTCCGCCGTACATGGCGCCACGTCTCCATGCCGCTCCCTTCCCGACCCGGTGCCGGGGTACGGTTTGTACGATGCAAAGTTCCGGGCCGCGTTGAGGCCGACGCGTGGGGAGCGAATGGGGCTCGGGAGCGCCTTCCCCGACCTCGCGGTGTCGCGCAAGAAGGGCGTTGCCAGGGGCGGCTACTGGCTACCCGGCCGCCTGGGCCATCACCAGCTCTGCCGGGCCCGCCAACCCCATGGCCTTGCGGATCGCCCCGATCGCGCCCATGTGGTACGCCTCGTGGAACATGAAGAACGCGACGGCGTCGAGGACCGGCCGGCCGGCGTGGGGGCCGTCCTGGACAGCACTGCGGAGCGTCGCTTCGCTGGCGCCCTCGAGGGCCGCCTGGAGATCCGCTTCGATGTCCTTCCAGAGCCGCCGAAACTCGGCCACGGTGGGGTAGTCCGCGCCATCGGTCGCACTCGACGTGGCGAACGCGATGTTGAAGGGACTCGCCCTCGGAGCACCGAGCAGCCCGATCAACTGGCAGCGGTAGTCCAGCACGTGCCCCACTTCCCAGGCAATCGACGGCCCATCGCCGTCCCGCGTCCGCCGGCGCGCCAGGTCGTCGGTGAGGTCGCCGAGGATGAGCGGAATCAGCATGTTGGTGGTGGCAAGGCAGCCTGCAACGGGTTCGAGTGACGGGGTCATCTGTAATCCTCACATCCCTTGCGCTCGGGCGACCAGCCCTTCGTGGACTATCGTGTCACGAGGCGAGCCGCACATCCAGAACGTCCGACGGAGGACGGAGTGTACGATCGGGGCTGACCGCGAGGCACCTATGGGGTCCGACTCCGAGGGCGCTCCGCCGTCGACCCGCTGAAGGAGGCCTCGTGACCAGCCGTCTCATCTCCCGCCGTCTCGCGATCGCGGTCGGCATCGCGGCCCTGTGGGCCGCGTCCCCCCTCCCGGGGCAGGAGCGCCCACACCGGCTCGTCCTCCTCGGGACCGGCGGCGGACCGGCCGTCAAGGCGTCCCGCGCCCAGCCGGCGAACGCGGTCGTGGTGAACGGCGCCGTCTACGTGGTGGATGCCGGCGACGGCGTCGCGAGGCAGATGGCCCTCGCCGGGCTGCCCGTCGTCGACCTGCGGGCCGTCTTCATCACCCATCACCACTCCGACCACAACGCCGACTACGGCACGCTGCTGCTTCGGGCGTGGGCCAGCGGCCTGCGGCGGCCGGTGGCGACCTACGGTCCGCCCCCGCTGGAGCAGATCACCCGGTCGTATCTGGAGTACGTGGACTGGGACGTCCGGCTTCGCGTCGAGGACGAGGGCCGGCCGGTGCTGGGAGAGCTGATTCAGGCCCACGACATCGCCGGCGACGGGGTCGTCTACCGGGACGAGAACGTCGTCGTGACCGCCGCCGAGGTCCCGCACGGGGCGGCCGCGCCGTCCTACGCCTACCGCATCGACACCGCCCGTGGCTCGGTCGTGTTCTCGGGCGACACGACGATGAGCGATGCGCTCGTCGAGCTCGCGACGGGGGCCGACGTCCTGGTGCACGAGGTCGTCAGCGTCGAGGGCGCCCGCGTCATCGGGGAACGCCTCGACCCGGGCAACGAGGCGCTCGTGCGTCACATCATCGAGGCCCACACGCCGCCCGGAGACGTCGGGCGGGTCGCGGCGCGGGCCGGCGTCGAGCGGCTCGTGCTCACGCACTTCGTGCCGTCCGGCCTTCCCCAGTTCGACCGGCCGGAGCTCTGGCTCGAGGCCGTCCGCCCCCACTTCGCGGGCGAGATCATCGTCGGGCGCGACCTCCTGGAGATCGCTTTCTGACGCCGTCCGGATCCGGCGAAAGCAGCCCGGCCGCGAGCCGCGACATCAGCTCCTGACATGTCGGAGCTCGTGAGGCGCGGACTCAAACTGCGACCGCCCAGCACGTCACGTCCCATAGTCCGAGTTGTTCCGTGTACCGGCATCCGGTACACTTGAGCATGATCCGGGGGTTTCGCCATCGGGGGCTCAAGCGCCTTTACGAGCGCGGAGATCCGAGCCGCGTGGGCCCCGGTTTGGTGGACCGCGTCGCGCTCGCCCTGGCCGACCTGGACGATGCTCGCAAGCCCGCAGACCTCGACCTGCCGGGCTATCGGCTTCACCCGCTGAAGGGCAATCGGAAGGGCTTCTGGAGCATCTCGGTTTCCGGCAACTGGCGGATCGTCTTCCGGTTCGACGATGGCGATTCGTACGATGTCGACCTGGTCGACTATCACTAGATTTGGGAGGCGGCAGCATGGCGATGAGTGATCCCCCTCATCCCGGTCTCAGCATCCGGCAGAACTGTTTGGACCCGGCGGGTCTGAACGTGACCGCTGCGGCAAGGGTGCTAGGCGTGGCCCGTCACACCCTCTCGCGAGTCCTGAACGGCCACGCGGGCATTTCCCCCGAGATGGCCCTTCGACTGGAGAAGGCGGGCTGGTCGAATGCCGAGTTCTGGCTGCGTCGGCAGACCACCTATGATCTCGTTCAGGCCCGCAAGCGTGAAGACGGAATCAGTGTCGAGCGCTACGAGCCGCATCCGACCGTGTGAGTCCCGAGGGCGGCAGGCCTCCGACTCCTGATCGGCGTCGACGACGACCGCACGGTGTTCGACGTCGACGACGACCGCCTGGAGGGCGACGACATTCATGCCCACCGATCTGTTCTCACGACTGTTCCGGTACCGTCCCACGCACGGCCGACTGCCCTGGGAGGACTGGTTCACCGAGTCATTCGTGGCGGTGCTGGACCGGTATCCGAAGCTGGGCGTGGCGTACGCAAGCCACTTGATTGGACGGGACGTAGACACCGCCGACATCGAGACACAGAGGACGTTCGACAACGCCCGGCCGGACATGTGGGTGGATGCTCGTGACGCCGACGGCGGCCGTCACGTCGTGATGGTCGAGCACAAGATGGGTGCGCTGGCCGAGGCTCCCCAACTGCAGGCCTACGAGCGGCGTCTTCAGGGGCTGACGGCGGAGACGAGAACCCTCGTGCATATCGCAGGGAGCTCCGCGCCGCCGGATTTCGACGTGACGTCCGACAGCGTGACGTTCAAGAGCTTCAAGTGGTTCCAGGTCTACCGATGGCTTGGGCGCTGGACCGTGAGCGCCCGCAGCGGTGGGGAGAGCACGGAGTTCACGGACGAGCTGCTGAAGTTCATGGAGAAGTGGGGAATGACTATCGAGATCAGCATGAACGAGCTTGTAGCCGCCACGGCCTACAGAACGAATCAGGTGGAGCAGCGACTCAAGCAGATACTGGACTCGGCTTGGGACGACTGCGGGATGACAGAGGCCCTTGGCGAGACAGAAGGGGGATGGAAGACGGACGTTGAGTATCACCGGTCGCCGAGAATAGTCCGGCACGGCGTGCATGTCGAGTATGGGTTCGATTTCCTCAGAGAGGATGCGGAGTGGGATGTGAGCAGGCTGCAGATGCCGTCGGCCTGGGTCGGGATCTGGCTGCCCGATATCAACGGCCGTTGCACGCTGGCCTGCCCGTCGGGCTGGAAGAAACCGCCGAGGACGTGGGATGAGAACGGCGAGAGGCGCGTGGTATGGGCCTGTGAGATCGAGGAACTACGCATGCGCGGAGAGTCGTTGAGCGCGTTGTACGTGGACTTCTTCGCGGGCGCCTTCAAGGCGCTCAAGGATGTTCTCTGACGGCTTGCTGTGTGGCCCGTGGAGGAGCGCCCGTAGCCTCGGATGGCACCTCGTCGGAAGCCGGTGCGCGCTCCTGCCGCCCCAGCTCCGCGAGCGCGGTGTCCACCCTCGCCTCGACCTTCGCCGTGCGTTCCGGCGGCCAGTGCTTCGTCAGCTCGCTGAAGGGGCGGTACTCCATCGTTCCCGTCTTTCCTTCTCCGGTTCCAACAGACCCTCGTGCCGATCTGCAGCAGCAATCCGACTGCCCTACGGCGTCACGTCCCACGGTCGTTCCCAGGGCCGGAGCGGACGCCGGCGGGCGATGAGCGGCAGATCCTGCCGTTGCAGCTCCAGGAGGATGCGTACCTTCTCCTGCAAGGGCGCCGCAGCCTTCGCCCGGTGCCAGGCCCGCTTTCGTTCCAGAAGGGCCTTCACTTCCTCCGGCATCTGATCAGGCATCGTCCGGGACCTCCGCCGCGATGGCGTGGGTGGCCAGGATTTGTCGCAGCCGCTCCCGGTCCACGGCGCCCGCCTCCAGGAGTTGCCACGCCCTCTCGCGCCGCCGCGCGCCGCCGGCCTGCAAGGCAAGGGCGACCAAGTGGTCGGCGTCCACGACGCGGACCGGGACGCCGGCGTAGTCGTGGACCTGCGCGGTCGCGAGCGCGGCTTCCACGAGGGGATTGTAGGCGGGCAGGAGCTGGACGGGCACGCCCGCGATCAGCAAGTGCTCGGCCTGCACGCCGAACCCCTGCTCTCGCGCCCACTCGTAGACGCGCGACAAGGGCGCCAGCACGTCCTTGCCGACCGCCTCGAGGGTGACGAACACATCCAGAGCGTAGGTGCGGGTCGGCTCGGCGCAGAAGAGCACGGCGGTCGCGCCGCCGACGGCGTACTGCGCCACGATGCCCTCGTCGCGCATCCGGTTCAACACGCGGAAGACGTCGGCCAGAGAACTCATCGGGCGCAGGCTCCCGGCTCACATCAGCCCGACCAGCCAGAGCGACAGGGACGGCACCCCGATCAGCAGCAGCAGGCGCAGGATATCGGCGATCCAGAAGGGCACGACCCCGCGGAAGATGGTGTTCAACGGCACGTCGGGCAGGACGTTGCGCAGGACGAACACGTTGAGGCCGACCGGCGGGGTGATGAGGCTGATCTCGGTCGCGACCACGACCACGATGCCGAACCAGATGAGGGCCGCGTCGGGGGTCGCCAGGGCCGTCGACGCGAAGTCGAGCTCGTACATCAGCGGGGCGAAGACGGGGACGGTGAGCAGGATCATCGACAGGCTCTCGAGCACGCAGCCGAGGGCCAGGTAGATGAGGACGATGCCGGCCATCACGACCCAGGCGTTCACCCCGAGAGACGCGATCCACGCCCCCAGGGCCTCGGGCAGCCCCGCGAAGTTGATGAAGTTCGAGAAGATCTCCGCGCCGATGAGGATGGCGAAGATCATCGCGGTGGTCCGGGCGGTCTGAACGCACGCGTCGAACAGTTGACGGGCGGTCACCCCGCCGGCCGCCACCGTGATGCACAGGGCGGCGCCCGCGCCGACCCCCGCCGCCTCGGTGGGCGTGAAGAAGCCGCCGTAGATGCCGGTCAGGATGAGGACGAACAGTGCGGCGACGGCGACGACTCCGAAGCGCTCGCGGCGCGAGAACGGCTCCCGGTGCTCGGTGCGCGGCGCCGCGGCGGGGTCGAGGCGAACGACCACCGCCACCGCGAGGACGTAGAAGACAACGCCCACGATGCCCGGCACCACCCCCGCGATGAAGAGGCGGCCGATGTCGCTCTCGGTCAGCAGCCCGTAGACGATGAGGATGACGCTCGGCGGAATGAGGATGCCCAGCGTGCCTCCCGCCGCGATCGAGCCGGTGGCCAGGCTGTCGGCGTAGCCGTAGCGCCGCATGGAGGGCATGGCGACCTTCGACATCGTGGCCGCGGTGGCGAGCGACGAGCCGCACACCGCGCTGAACCCCCCGCAGGCGACCACCGAGGCCATGGCGAGCCCGCCGCGCACCCGCCCGAGCAGGGCGTTGGCGGCGGCGTACAGGCCGTGGCTCACGCCCGAGATGGTCAGCAGGTTGCCCATCAGGATGAACAGCGGCACGACCGACAGCGAGTAGGACAGGCCGGTCTCGAAGGCGACGTTCCCGACCATCGCCCAGGCCGCGGGCCAGCTTCGGAGCATGGCGAAGCCGACCGCGCCGACGGCGGCCATCGCGAACGCGATGGGCACCCGCAGGAAGACCAGCGCGAGCAGCGCCGCGAACCCGAGCAGGGCCGCGGTCACGAGACGCTCCGTGCGGACCCGTCAGGTCGCCGCCTTGGGCCGCGCCAACGATGGACGAGCAGGGATGCGGTCACGGGGCGTCCCGAGCCGACCCGCCAGATCGACGCCCTGGATCGCTGAGGATGGGCGGCCGCGAACCTGATCAGGGCCGCGGTCACGAGGCGCTCCGTGCGGGCGGGGTCACGAGCCTGGCGACGGCCAGCAGGCCGCTGAGCGCCGCCATGCCGGCTGCGAACCAGCCGAGCGGCGCCAAGGGCACCAACAGCGCGTCGGTCGCCGCCTCGTCGTTGGCGAGCCGCGCGCTGTAGACAACGAGCCGCCACGCGATCGCCCACAGCGCGGCCGCCGACGCGAGGCCGCCGAGCCACGCCAGCGCGGTGCGGACGCGCGGCGGCGAAGCGTCGAAGAGCGCGTCGACGGCGACGTGCTCTCCCGTCATCGTCGCCAGCGGCAGGGCCGCGAAGACGAGCGCCCCCAGCATCAGCTCGGTGAGCTCGAAGGCGCCCGGCAGGGGGGCGGTGAGGACGTAGCGGCCGATGACGTCGACGACGGTGAGGGCCGCGAGGCCCATCAGCAGGAACGCGCAGCACCCGCCGAGCCCGAGGTCGAGCGCGCGGAGCAGCGAGGTCCTGGCGGAAGCCACGGCGCTACCTGCCCATGCCGGCGCCCCGGCGCAGGGCGGCGAGCGCGGCCCGGCCGTCGTAGCCCCGGGTCGCCACCCTCGTCGTCCACCGGGCCTCGTGCTCCCGCGCCCGCGACCGGATGGCGTCGAGCATGGGGGGCGGCGCGTCGTAGATGTCGATGCCCGCCGCGCGGATTGCCTCGAGGGCCCGCGCGTCGGCGTCGTTCCACGCGCGGCCCACCAGGTCGGCCAGCGCCTCGCCCGAGACGGCCTCGATGGCGGCCCGGTCCCGCGCCGAGATCTGCCGCCACGCGCCCTCGTTGGCGACCACGTACCAGGTGGTGTTGTAGATGCCCCCCGGCACCCGCATGGCGTAGCGGAGGTGGGGGGTCAGGCGGAAGGCCGTCGACGCCTCGTAGGTCATGGTGAGGCCGTCGATGACGCCGCGCGAGAGCTTCTGGTAGACGTCGCCGCTGTCCATGAACAGGGTTGTCGCGCCGAGCCCGTCCATGAGGTCGGCGACGTAGCCGCCGGGGGTGCGGATCTTCAGCCCCGCGAGGTCGGCGGGGCGCTCGATGCGCCGGACGTTGTTGTAGAGGATGCCGGGGCCGTGGACGAAGAGGCCCAGCAGCTTGACGCCCTCGTGCTCGGCCTGGGCGTCGAGCCGCCCGGTATACACCCGCCAGAACGCCCGCGAGCCCGCCGCCGCGTCGTCGCCGATGAACGAGAACTGGGCGAAACGCGACCGCGGGAACCGGTTGTCGCGGGTGAACGAGTGCAGGCCGTAGGTGAGGTCGGCGATGCCGTCGACCGCCAGGTAGTAGTGCGACGGCGGCGAGCCCAGCGGCCTCGCGAGCAGGCGCACCGTCACCCGCCCCTCGGTCACCGCCTCGATCTGCTCTATCCAGGGCACGAACGCGTTGGCGACGATGGGGTGCCGCGGCGGCAGCCACGACGACATCACCAGCTCGGTCCGGACGCCCGCGCTGGAGCCCCGCGTTGCGGCGAATGCCGCGGGGCCCTGCGCGCCGAACTCCTGGGCGTGCGCCACCACTGGGGCGGCCAGGGCGCCCGCGGTGACTTCCCGCGTTGTACCCAATGCAGCGCGGCTCTTCGCCTCTGCCGCAATCGTCGTTGCCTCCGCGGTTCCCGTTCCGCGCGTTGCGCCGAATGCAGCCGGGCCCTTCGCCTCGGGCTCCCAAGTGTCAGCCGTCGCGGCGACGGCGAGGACGGCCGCGAGCGCGAGCAGGGCCGCCCGCCCCCAGCCGGCGCGCCGGCCCTTCACTTGTCGAGCTCCTTCTCGTGAAGCCACGCCGCGTGCTTCGGCGCGCGCTTGGTCTCGGACCACTCGCGGAGCATATCCCACTTCACGGCGTCGAGCCTGGCCAGCAGGGCCTCCTCTTCCGGGTCGGGGCACGCGAGCTCGATGCGGTGCCCGTTGGGGTCGAAGAAGTAGATGGAATGGAAGATGGCGTGGTCGGTCACCCCGAGCACGTCGACGCCGTTGGCCTCGAGCTGCGCCCTGAAGCCGAGCAGGGTCTCGCGGTCCTTCACCTTGAAGGCGATGTGCTGGACCCACTCGGGGGTGTTGGGGTCGCGCCCCATCTCGGGCTTCGTGGGCAGCTCGAAGAAGGCGAGCACGTTGCCCTGCCCGGCGTCGAGGAAGACGTGCATGTAGGGGTCGGGCTCGTGCGTGGACGGGACGCGGTCCTCGGCGATGGCGAGCACGAAGTCCATGTTGAGGTTCTTCACGTACCAGTCGACGGTCTCCTTGGCGTCCCGGCAGCGGTAGGCCACGTGATGGATGCGCTCGAGCTTCATCTCGATCCTTTCTCGGTCAGGAATCGCGCCTCTCGCCGTCGGGGCCAGTCGGCGACGCGGCGGCCCGGAATGCCTCGCGCAGGACGTGCCGGTCGCCGATGTGGTTGGCGAGAATCAGCACCAGGCGGGCGGTGAGCGCGTCGCTCTCGTCCTTGGACCGACCCTCGTGCAGCGACAGCAGCTCTTCATAGAAGCCGTCGGGATCGTCGAGGTTCGGCCCGGTGCGCAGCCTGGTCATGCCGGGTGCCCCACTGCGGTTCGCAGCGCGCGCGCGACCGCCGCCTCGTCGAACGACGCCCAGCGCGCGGCGACGTGCTGGTCGGGACGAAGCAGGTAGACGGCCGAGGCCGCGCCGCCCAGGTAGCGCTCGCGCAACGCGTCCGAGCCCGTCGCCGCGGCGTCGAGGCGCAGCACGTCGACCGGCAGCCCGTCGACCTCGAGACGGTCGGGCGCCGGGGTGTCGACGGCCAGGAGCCGAAAGCGGCCTCCGAGGGCGTCGACGAGCCAGCCATCCCCGAGCGGGGCGTCCGAGGCCGGCGCGCCGGGACGCGTCCGCCGCGGCAGGGCGGGGTGGTCGGGGCTGTTCAGCGGCGAGCCGTCGTGCACGCACGGTACCGAGAGGCGGCCCGAGTTGACGAGGGGCCGGGCGAACGGCAGGTTCTCCGACAGGTCGAGCACGGCGTCGCGGAAGAGGCGGCTCGTCGCCGACTTCGGGGTGATGAAGTCGGTCGACCGCGTCGAGGCGACGAGGTTCTCGTCGGCGGCCTGGATGCGCTCGTGGTCGAAGCTGTCGAGGAGGCGCTCGGGCGCGCGCCCCTCGATCACCAGCTTGAGCTTCCAGCACAGGTTGTCGGTGTCCTGGAAGCCGCTGTTGGCGCCGCGCGCCCCGAACGGCGACACCTGGTGGGCCGAGTCGCCGGCGAAGATGACGCGGCCGTGCCGGAACCTCTCCATGCGCCGGCACTGGAAGGTGTAGACCGACACCCACTCGAGCTCGAAGCGCACGTCGGGGCCCAGCATCGCCCGCAGCCGGGGGACGACGTTCTCGGGCTTCTGCTGCTCGACGCGGTCGACGTCGCGGCCGAGCTGGAGGTCGATGCGCCAGACGTTGTCGGGCTGCTTGTGGAGCAGCGCCGACTGCCCCCGGTTGAACGGCGGGTCGAACCAGAACCACCGCTCGGTCGGGAAGTCGGCCTCCATGACGACGTCGGCGATGAGGAAGTTGTCTTCGAAGACCCGGCCGACGAAGTCGGCGCCGAGCATGCGCCGCACCGGCGAGCCGGCCCCGTCGCAGGCGAGCAGCCAGCCCGCCTCGAGACGGTACGCGCCGTCCGGGGTGCCGACCTCCACCCCCACCCCGTCGGGGCGCGGGTCGACGCCGACGACCTCGTGGCGTCCCCGCAGCTCGATGGGCTTGCCGAGGCGTTCGAGAGCGCGCAGCCGCTCGACGAGGTACTGCTCGCAGTAGTACTGCTGCAAGTTGACGAAGGCCGGCCGCTTGTGGCCCGCCTCGGGCAGCAGGTCGAACCCGTAGACCTGCCGGCGGTCGAAGAAGACCCTGCCCTTGCTCCAGGTCACGCCCTTCTCCACGAGGCGGTCGCCGCACCCGAGCCGGTCGAGGATCTCCAGGGGCCGCTTGGCGAAGCAGATGGCGCGCGAGCCGCCGCTCACCCGGTCGTTGTCGTCGAGCACCACGACCGGCACGTCCTGCTGCGCGAGGTCGATGGCCGCCGCGAGCCCGATCGGCCCCGCGCCGACCACGACGACGGGGTGGAACGCGACGGGGTCGGCGTCCTGGTCCGGCGACCGCCGGTAGGGATAGAGCGGCGCGGGCTCGGATGCCGCGGCGTCGGCGCTATCCATCGCCCTGCAGCTCGGCCCACATGCGCTGGTCGCGCTCGGCGGTCCAGATGCGCGGGGTGTCGATGCCGTGGGCCTCGTCGTAGGCGCGGGCCACGTTGAACGGGAGGCAGTGCTCGTAGATGGCGTAGTCCGAGAACCGTGAGTCGCAGGCGGCCCGGCACGCCTCGAACGCCTCCTTCAGGCTGCCCCCCCGCGAGGCGACCCGCGCCACCGGGCGATACGTGCCGGCCAGGAAGTCGGCGGTCAGGTGGATTGCCTCGCGAACCTTGTCCGCCCCCACGAGGGCGTCCCCGCGACCCGGCATCAGCGCGTCGGGCCTGTAGCCCTGGACCGCGGCCAGCGTCGCCGGCCAGTCGCCGAAGTGCCCGTCGCCGCAGTAGCAGGCCGAGCGGTACTCGACGATATCGCCGCTGAACATGACGCCCGCGTCGGGCACCCAGGCGACGATGTCGCCGGCGGTGTGGGCCCGTCCGAGCCACATCAGGTCGACGCGGCGGCGGCCGAGGTAGAGCGTCATGCGCCGGCGGAACGTGAGCGTCGGCCACGTCAGCCCGGGAATCGACTCGGCCGCCCGGAACAGCCGCGGAAAGCGGGCGTACTCGCTGTCCCAGTCCTCCTGCCCGCGCTCGCGGATCATCGCGCGGCAGGCCTCCGACGCGATGATCTCGCTCGCCCCGTAGGCCGAGGCGCCGAGCACCCGCACCGCGTGGTAGTGGCTCAGCGTGACGTACTTGATGGGCTTGTCGGTCACGCCGCGCACGCGGTCGATGACCTGCCGCGCCATCACCGGCGTGGCCTGCGTGTCGATGACCATCACCGAGTCGTCGCCGACGATGACGCCGGTGTTCGGGTCGCCCTCGGTGGTGTAGGTGTAGAGGTCCCGGGCGATCTCCGAGAAGGTGACGGTCTTCTCGGTCAGGTCGCCCGTGGACGCGAAGGCTCTGGGCACCGCGAATCCTCTCTAGCCCGGCAGGGTCGGGGCCGGAAGCACCTTGCCGGTGCAGGCGCCGAAGCCGATGCGATGGCCGTCGCCCCGGGCCCACCCGCGCAGGGTCATCGTGTCGCCGTCCTCGACGAAGCTCCGCGTCTCTCCCGAGTCCAGGGTAATCGGGCCCCTGCCTCCCCAGCTCAGCTCCAGGAGCGACCCCCACTGTCCTCGCTCGGGGCCCGAGACCGTCCCCGACCCCAGCAGGTCGCCCACGTTCATCCGGCAGCCGCCGACGGCGTGATGGGCGAGCTGCTGGGCCGACGAGTAGTACATGTGGCGGTAGTTGGTGCGCGAGATCGTCGTGGCCGCGCCCGCTCCCTCGGGCCGCATGTCGACCTCGAGCTCGATGTCGTACAGCATCGGGCCCGGCTCGTGGAGATACGGCAGCAGCGGGCGCTCGCGGTCGGGCGTGGCGACGCGGAACGGCTCGAGCGCCGCCTTCGTCACGACCCAGGGGCTGATGGACGTCGCGAACGCCTTGGCCTGGAAGGGGCCCAGCGGCTGGTACTCCCAGGCCTGGATGTCGCGCGCCGACCAATCGTTGAGCAGCACGTAGCCGAAGATCATCTCGTCGGCCTCGGCCACGCTCACCGGCTGCCCCATCGGGTTGGAGGAGCCGACGACCGCGCCCAGCTCGAGCTCGATGTCGAGGCGGCGGCTCGGCCCGAAGCGCGGAAGGTCGGCGCCGGGGGGCCTGGTCTGGCCCAGCGGCCGCCGCACGTCCGTCCCGCTCACCACGACCGTCGACGCGCGCCCGTTGTAGCCGATGGGGATGTGCAGCCAGTTGGGCGGCAGCGCGTTGTCGGGGCCGCGGAACATCGTCCCGACGTTGAACGCGTGCTGGCGGCATGCGTAGAAATCGGTGTACCCGGCGACCGAGAACGGCAGCGCGAGCCGGACGTCGCGCCGGGGCACGAGCGCGCGCCCGCGCAGGGCGGCGTCGCCCTCCAGCCTCGAGTCGCCGCCCGCCGCCAGCAGCTCGGTGAGCCGCGCCCGGACGGCCAACCAGGCCCGCGGTCCGAGGGCCATGAAGTCGTTCAGCGCCGGCCGTCCGAAGACGGGCGCGGGCCCGCCGGCGTCGAGCACCTCCTCGGCTTCGAGCACGGCGAGGTCGACGACGGCGTCGCCGATGGCGGCGCCGCACCGCGGGCTCTCCGCGCCTCGGCCGAACACGCCGTAGGGCAGATTCCGAATCGGGAAATCGCAGTCGGGCTCGTTGGCCTGGCCGAGCCAGCTCTTCAGCGGCGGACTCATGACGATGGTTCGATTCTAGCGCGGATCTCGCCCGGGAGGTCCGCCGACTGCGCCCGCCTCTCGAGCTGGATCAGGAACGTCGGCTCGGGGTGCTTGTGCCCATTCGAGCAACGAGGGGGCCTTGTGTTATATGGCGGAACCACTATAGTGAGACATGACCCCGCACGCGCCCAGACCTGTCGAGTGGATCGGCTCCAGCAAGGCCGATCTGAGGACGTTTCCGGGAGCTGTGCGGGAAGTCGTGGGCCATGCGCTCTACCTGGCCCAGGTGGGACTCCGGCATCGAGACGTCGAGCCGTTGAGGGGCTTGGGCCGCAATGTCCTGGAGGTCATCGCGCGTCACGATGGCGACACGTTTCGAGCTGTGTACACGGTTCGGTTCCGCGCTGCCGTCTACGTGCTGCATGCCTTCCAGAAGAAGGCGAAGCGGGGAATCGCGACACCGAAGCGCGAGATCGACCTGATCAGACACAGGCTCGGAGGGGCAGAGCGGCACTACCGCGAGCACTATGGAGGAGGAGAGTAGATCGATGACGACCGACAGGGTGAGGATCGAACGCGGCAGCGGCAACGTGTTCGCCGATCTGGGACTTCCAGACGCCGATGCGCATCTGCTCAAGGCCGATCTGGTTGCGCGGATCGACAGGATCGTTCGAGAGCGCGGTCTCAAGCAGGTGGAGACGGCAAAGCTGCTCGGACTGTCTCAACCCGACGTGTCGCGCCTGCTGCGCGGGAACTTTCGTGAGTACTCCATGGAGCGGCTTCTGCGCCTGCTCACGGCGCTGGGCCAAGACGTGAACATCGTCATTCGAGAGTCGCGTTCGGAGCAACCCGGTCGGCTCAGCGTCGAAGCCTGATGGAGAGGGGCATCAGAGGTACTTCCGGGCGAGCGCCTCGTAGCGGCCGTCGTTCCGGCGGGCCGCCTCGAACCGGCCCCTTCAACGCGAGGAGAACGAGGGCGTGTCGTCCGCCGCGAGCTCTCTGCCGGCGCGCCAGCCGACCGTTGCCGCCCATGCATCCCGGGCGCTCGCGTACGCCTGGTGATCTGCCGGCGGCCCATCGCCCTCGGCGGCCGCCCGGCGGCGCGCCTCCTCGATTCCCTGCTCAAGCGGCGGGAGGCCGACGGCGAGGCGGCGCTCGGGCAGCCGTTGCGGATCTTCCACCTCGCCCGGAGAGAGATTTCCCTCGGCGTCCCAATCGAGCTGGGTGGCGTAGCGCTGGGGCCGGCCCTCGAAGAACCGGATCCGGTCGTCCAGCATGGCCGCGTGGACAGGATCCGCCCTGCCTTCTCGTGCGGCCGTCTCGAGGAGAGGCAACGTCCGGCGGAGCAGGTCGGGCTCGGCGATCGCGTGCTGCAGTATCAGCCAGGCCGCCTCGGCGCCGTCGGGGCCGACGAGGTCCGTTCCCGGCCAGCCGACCGACTCGATGACGCGCCGAAGGCGGCGCGCGTTCCGTCGATGGACACGGGCCATGCGGGGCTCGTAGCCGACGTCGAACAGGTCGCCCGCGGCGGCAAGCTCGGCCCGGGTCACGCGGTCCAGCCGGGCCATTTCCAGGAGGTCGCGCCTGAGAGGCTCGTTCGTCGGCATCGTCGAGCGGGTGTCCTTGCGGCTGCGTGCGGCAACGTCGCGGGTTGGGTCGTGCCGGCGCGCCTCCCGCTGCGGCACGCTGGTGCCGTTGCGTGCGGCAACGTCGCGGTTGGGTCGTGCCGGTGCGCCTCCCGCTGCGGCCCGCTCGTGCCGTCAGGCCGGCTGACGCTCGCCTCGGCGGCCCAAGTCGTCGATCGCGTGTGCACCTGCTCCACCCGGGCGGGGTGGCCGGTGAGGACGAGCGTGTCGCCGACGGGGAACGTGTCGGGCGCGCCGCCGCGGTGGCGGGGGCGTCGTCACGCGCCGCGACCGGCACGGGGTCACTCGCCGCGGGTCGCCACCGACCACAGGTACAGCAGCATGCCGGCGCTCACGAGTGCCGCGCCCGGGACGGCGAACAGGAAGAACGAGACCGGGTGGTTCCAGAACAGCGTGGGCAGCGCCACGCCCAGCCCCGATGCGGTCAACAGGCCCGACACCTGCAGCCGGCCGGCCAGCCCCTTTCGCAGCCCCGGCAGGCTCGCGCGGCTCATGGCAGCCTCTCCGGGTCGAGGAGCGGGTACCGGTCGAGCTGCGCCGTCTCGTGCGCCAGGTTGTGGCACATCACGCACGACCGCGTTCCGTCGCGCAGGTCGGCGAGAAAGCGCGCGTGGGCGGCCTGCTCCTCGTAGGATCGGCTGCCCTGATGGCAGGCGAGGCACGCGCCGTTCTCGAACGGCTCGTACAGCCGGACGGGGTCGGAGGCCGTCCCCCACACGGCGTGCCACACGTGCCGGACGCCCCGCAGCTTGTCGTCGACGCCGCCGAACATCGTGTAGTTCGTGTGGCAGGTGTAGCAGGCGCGGTCCACCGGGACCCGCCGGTTCTGGTAGTGCGCGGCCGGCACGAACCGCGGATCGTCGATACGCAGGCTCTGCTGCCAGGGCTCCATCAGATGGCACGACAGGCAGAACGTCGTGGTCTTGGCCTGCTCGTAGTGTCGGACGGTGCCGCCCATGAGCACGAGCCCGGGCAGCGCGAAGAGGGCCGCGAACGCGGCAATCCGGCCCCCGACGGTGGCCGCCGCCTCGGGTCGGCGGACCACCACCGCGATGAGCGCGAGGGTGGCGACGGCAAGGATGCCCAGGATGAAGTCGGCGCCGGTCATTGGCCCAGTGTGCGCCTCCTCGCGCCTGGTCAGGCGGGCGCCTCGGCGGTTCGCCGGCGCCCTCCGGGCGCGGTGCGAACTTGGGCTCCACCAACGGGCGGCTGGTGTCCCGTTACCGAGGCGAGCGGAACGACGCTGACGTCGCGCACGCGTGTCGAACCGGGATTCATGAGCTGCATCGCCTGTTTCGCGAACCACAAGAACGGGGACGCTAGCGCTCGCGCAACTCCTCGGCCATCGTCCTGATCTCGGTCAGGTCCTGCACCATCTCGCTCCAGCCGTACCACAGGGAGTAGTCGGGGTTGTTGTGGAAGGCGCCCTGGAAGGTCCGCATCCGGTGCTCCAGGTGCATCCTGAACAGGCGCTGCTCGATCACCGTCGGCGCGTCGTGGAACGTCAGCAGGTCGGGATAGTCGTACGCGTAGCTGTCCGGCTTCTGCAGCACGCCGTCGGCGTAGAGCCCGGCCACGATGCGGATGGCCTCGGCCAGCAGCCGGTCGGCCTCGCGGATCATGTCGTCGCCCTTCTCGAGCTCCGCCCGCACGAAGTTGCCCGAGTGGCAGTCTTCGCACACCGCGATCATGCGGTCGCGCTCGCGCTGCCAGTCCTCCTGGGTCAGCCGGGCGACGTCGGCCTGCTCGACGACGTCGAGGCGCGGCGTGGGGTTGCCGTCGGGGTCGAGCACGCCGAGGGCCTGCAGGATGGTCGTCTGGTCGGCCGCCCACTCGGGGTCCTCCGCGAGGGGCAGGCGCACGGCCAGGAACCCCCACGCGGTCCGGACCTCGTGGTCGCCCTGCGGCATGTGGCAGGTCTGGCAGGTGGGCGCCGCGGCCTCGTCGGGCAGCGTCCCGTTCTGCTTCAGGAGGTGCCGCACGCCGTGCTTCGACGACGAGTACATCTCCCACTGCGGGTGGTCGATGCCCATGTGGCACGTCCGGCACGCCTGCGGCTCGCGCGCCTCGTCGACCGAGAACAGGTGGCGCGTGTGGCAGGCGTCGCACGACGCGAGGCCGAACGTGGCGCCCTCGGCCCGCAACTGCCGCATGTCGTCCTCGGACTTGATGCCGACGCGGTGACACCCGCCGCAGCCCTTCATGCCCTCGGTGAGGGCCATCGGCAGCCAGTGCGTCGTGGGCATCGCGTTCATGCTGGCCCACGCCAGGGCGTGCTTGCCGGCCGTGAACTGCTCGGCCTGAATGGGATGGCAGTCGGCGCACACCTCCACCGTCGCCATCCGGACGAGGGCGACGTCGTCCGCCGTCGTGTGCCCGTCGCCGTGACACAGGCTGCACTCGACGCCCGCCGCGCTGTGCCGGCTCAGCTCCCAGTCGGTGACGGCGCCGGGCGTCGCCTCGCGATGACACCCGATGCAGGACGAAGCCTCGGCCGCGTCGGGGGGAGCGTCCGCGCCGCCGCACGCGGCGAGGAACAGCACGAGGAACGGGAGGGACCACGCCGCGACGGAGGAGCCGCCGCGCGCCACGACAGACGAGCCGTCGCCGTGGGTATGGAGTTTCATCACTTCCCATTATAGGCAGGCGTCGGCCTGGACGACAGACGGCCACCCGGTCGTGATCGGCGGCGAGGCAACACCGCGTTCCAGACGGTCGGGTGGGGCGCCCGAGTTGGGTTCGCGCCGGCTTGAGAGTGAGAACCGGAGCGCCGATGCGTGGAGAGGCGCGCAGGCCCGGGCCGCAGTCCCCTGGCGGACTGGGGCGTGGGCACAGGGGCGACGACTTGCGGCTACCCCTCGCTCAGCTCGTCGTGGGTCGGAGCGAATGGAGCCGGTCAGCGCTGCGCGATCTCCCCGTCCGACTCCTGGAGCACGGGGTCGACCCACTCGTTGCTGATGCGGCGGCGTATCGTCTTCAGGCCGAAGAACACGCCCAGCTCGATCTCCACGAGGGTCCGGTCGGGAATCCAGAGGCCCGATTCGATTCGGCGGAAATCGAGCTGGCCGGTCGCGCGGCGGAGGGTGCCGGCGATTCCCCACAGCCAGCGGACGGAGCGCTGCATCTCGAACTCGGCCCGCCTCACGCCGTAGTCGTGCTGCGCAATCCAGAGGCGGCCCGTCGAGCGGTTCATCGCCCTGTCGAGGCGCCGGTTGTCGGGCAGCCGTCCCTCGCGGGGCTCGAACCCGATGACCCAGCAGAGGCTGCCGTCGACGACGTCCGTGCCGACGAGCGTGGTGACGTAGCGGTCCATCAGCTCGTGGTCGAAGTCGACGCGCATCTCGTCCGGCTGGTAACGCTCGCCCCGCTCGGCGTGGCGTCTCGCCTCGCGGACGAAGTCGGACCTCTTCTCCCGCTCGTCCCGGGCTTCGTCCTCGTCGAGAGGCTGGCCGTCGCGCCCGATGACCTCCGAGTAGAAGTGCCCCTCGAGAGGATAGTGGCGGTTCCGGGTCGTCTCGGTGTCGGTCACGCGCCCGTCGCCGTCGAGCGATTCGACCCGGCCGTCGGTGAAGTACTCGAAGCCGAGCTCGAACGCCGTCGCCCGCTGCCCGACGGCCTGTTCGAGCGCCCGGTCGATGATCCGGCGGCCGGCGACGGGGGCGTCGAGGGCATCGAGGCCGTCGATGTGCGGCGACGCGTCGATGGTGCCGCCGGGCGGTGACGCGTCGAGGGCGCCGCCGTCGGGGGGCGCGCCGGGGGCCCCGGCGTCCGGGGGCGTGCCGACGGCGCCGGGGTCGGGGGACCTGTCGAGGCCGTCGACATCCGGGGGCTGAGCCGCCGTGAGGAGAGGAACGGAGACCAACCCGAGACACCACGCGATCGCCGAGAGTCGAGTCGTCACCGCCCGCACCTCCAACGTTGCCGCATGCTCCCCCGATCTTTCGGCAGAACCGGCCCCGGGGAATACCGGCGGCCCGAGAGTCCGCGTCCCGGCCCGACCGGCGATAACCCCATCGTATCCGCCCGGCCGACGAGCGCCAAGCCGCGAGGCTGCGGGCCGGCGCGAACGTTCTCGACCATGCCGGGGCGGCCGCGTCGCGAGTCGCCTCCGGCCCGCGCACCGTTCCGGGTGGGGTGCGCCTCGCGGGCAGACACGAAAAAGCCCCGGTTCCCGAGGGAACCGGGGCCCAGGTCGGTCTGCGTCAGCGACGTTGGGTTACCCCGCGCGGGGTCCCGGCGCCGCGTGTGCGCTGGAGGTCCCTACGAGGACGCCACCTCCGCAGAACCGCTACCATAGTCGTCCACGGGATCACCTCCTTCGTGGGGCGAGCCATCGATGTGTCGGGTCCCAACCCGGCCGGCCGCCGATCCGCCCCGCATCGACCGGAGACCGCCGCGCCATCGCGCGGGTCAACACCGATCCCATCGTCGGACAAGCCGCGTTCCCCTGTCAAATCGTCGCCCGGTGCGGGCCGTCGCCGCGCCGGTCGCCGCGGGTCGAGCTGTCCGCGCGACTCGCGCCCGCCGAATCGTCGCCGCCAGCGCGCCTTGGCGCCGCCGGCCGAGCACCCGGCCGGCGCCGCGCCGGTCGAATGGTCGGCGGCCGCCGGCAGATGGCGCGTAGAATGGCACCGTGATCTATCGAGACGAGAGCGGCGTCGAGTACGTCCCGGTGCCGCTTCCCACCCACGAGGTGACGGACGCGGTCGCCGTGGACGCGCGACGGGTGAGTCGTTCCCACGTGCGGAAGCCGATGCCGGTGTACGCCGGCACCGACGGGGCGGAGCTGGCCGCCCAGCCGCGGAGCCACCGTCGGCGCTGGACCGACCGGCAGTGGCTCGCGTTCGAGGAGCACCTGCGCCTCGAGACGGACCTCGCCGAGAGCGACCCCCCGGCCGCCGCGGTGTGGGTGGTCCGGCCCCACGACCGCGGCACGGCCTGACCGGCCCCGGGCCGTCCGCGGCAGGATGGACGCGTGCATCCCGTCGACGCCCTCATCGTCCTCGCCTTCGTCGCCTACGCGGTCAGCGCGGGCGTCCGCCACCGCCGGCAGGCGTCGAAGAACCTCGACGAGTACTTTCTCGCGGGCCGGTCCCTGCCGGGGTGGAAGGCCGGCCTCAGCATGGCCGCGACGCAGTTCGCGGCCGATACGCCGCTGCTCGTCACCGGCATCATCGCCACCGCGGGCATCTTCGGGCTGTGGCAGCTCTGGATCTTCGGCGTCACCTTCCTCCTCCTCGGCTTCGTGCTCGCCGGGGCGTGGCGCCGGGCCGGGGTGGTGACCGACGCCGAGCTCACCGAGGTGCGCTACGGCGGCGCGCCGGCGGCGGCGCTGCGCGGCGTCAAGGCGCTCTACTTCGGCACCGTCATCAACTGCGTCACCCTGGCCTGGGTGCTGTTCGCGGCCGCGAAGATCGCCGAGCCCTTCCTGCTGTGGCACGCGTGGCTGCCCGGCGGGCTGTTCGAGCCGGTCGTGGCCCTGGTCGAGGCGATCGGCACACCGCTCGCCATCGGGGGCGCCGACGACCCCGAGGTGTGGATCAAGACCGCGAACAACCTGCTGTCGCTGGTCCTGATCCTCGCCGTCGTGGCGTTCTACTCGGCCACCGGGGGGTTGCGCGGGGTCGTGGCCACCGACATGGGGCAGATCGCGGTGATGGGCGTGGGCACGGTGGCGTTCGCGGCGTTCGTGGTGGCCGAGGCGGGCGGCCTCGGCGCGCTGCCCGGGCGGGTGCGGGAGACGTTCGCGGCGGGCGGGCCGGGCGGGATACGGCCCGACGAGATCCTCGCGTTCACGCCCGGGCACGGCAAGGACGTCACCTTCACGGTCCTCTCGCTGCTGGGGCTGCTGTGGCTCATCAACGCGGTGTCGGACGGCAGCGGCTACCTCGCCCAGCGGTCGATGGCGTGCCGCACCGACCGCGACGCGAAGACGGCGGCGGTGGTGTTCACGTTCGCGCAGGTGCTGGTGCGCAGCCTGCTGTGGCTGCCCTTGGGGGTGGGGCTGCTGGTGCTCTTCCCCCCCGACCCGGGGCTCGCCCCGGGCTTCGTGCAGGCCGACCGCGAGGCCACCTACGTCCGCGGCATGGCCGAGCTGCTGCCGGCCGGGGTGCGGGGCCTGATGCTGACGGGCATGCTCGCGGCCCTCGCGTCGACCGTCGACACCCACCTCAACTGGGGGGCGTCGTACTGGACCAACGACATCTACCGGCGGTTCATCTGCCGGGCGTGGCTGGGGACCGAGCCGAGCGGCCGCGCCCTGGTGTGGGTGGCCCGGGCCGCGGCGGTGCTGACCCTGGTGATCGCCCTCGGCATCATGACCCGGCTGACCTCCATCAACCAGGCGTGGCAGATCAACCTGCTCTTCGGGGCGGGTCTCGGCGTGGTGCTGGTGCTGCGGTGGATCTGGTGGCGGATGAACGCGTGGGCCGAGATCGCCGCGATGGTGGTATCGTGCGCGGTAGCCCCGCTGCTCATCTTTTTCCTCGACGACGACCAGCAGCCGTTGCGGCTGCTGCTGGCGGCGGCGGCGTCGACGGCGGCGGCGCTGGCCGCGATACGGTTCACGGCACCGGAGGACCCGGCGCGGCTGGCGGGGTTCTACCGGCGGGTGCGGCCGGTCGGCTTCTGGGGGCCGGTGGCCCGCGCGGTCGACGGCGGCGGGCCCGGCGCGGAGGACGGGGCGCGGCGGCTCGGGCGCGCCGTCGCGGCCATGGCGTTGTGCTCGGCGACCCTGTTCTGCCTGCTCGTGGGGCTCGGGACGTGGCTGGTGGGCAGCCCCGCCCCGGACTGGGTCCCCGCCCGCCCGCTCTGGATCGGCGGGCTGCTCGCGGCGGGGCTGGCGCTGTGCCCGGTGTGGTACCGCCTGGGTTACGGGACCCCCGGCGGGACGGCGGCCGGCCGGGCTCCGGAGTCTGCGCCGTAGAACGGCGCGGACTCCTGAAGGATTCGGTTGGGCGGCAGGCGGAGCCGACAGGCGACGGCAGCCGGGCGAGGAGTCCGACCCCGCGGGCGGTCGACGGCAGGAGACGACGACATGGTTCGACGGTGGCTGCTGGCCGGTCTGTGCGTGGCGTTCGCGCCGCCGGGCGCCGCGCAGTCGCTGACCGAGGCCGAGGCGGTGGCGCGGATGCGGGCGGAGTACCCGCACGTGACCGCCCTGCGTCTCGGGGTGCGCGAGCTCGAGGCGGACGCGCGCGAGCGGACCCTCGCGGCCAACCCCGCCGTCGCGTACACACGAGAAGAGGCCGGGGCCGTCGTCGACGATTTCCTGCTCGTGAGCCAGGAGCTGCCCCTGTGGGGGCGGCGGGGGCTGCTGGGCGAGGCGACCCGGCACGAGGTCTCGGCCCGCTCGGCCGACGCCGACGCGCGCCTGCTGGCGATCGAGGCCGAGCTGCGCCTGGTGTTCACCGACCTGCTGCTCGCGCAGGACCGCGTGCGGTCGCTCGAGGCGGGGGTCGGCCGGCTCGACGCCCTGATCACGGTGCTCCGGACTCGCGAGGAGGCGGGCGAGGGCTCGCGGTTCGACCGGCTGCGGGCCGAACGCGAGGTGGCCGAGGTAGACGCCGACCTGGCGCTGGCGGGCATCGACCGTCGGCGGGCGCAGGCGCGGCTCGCCGCCTTCTTCGCGGAGGGGACCGACCCCGACGGGTTGACCGCGGCCGGGCGTCTCGACGACCATCCGGCCCCGCCCGCCCCGGCCCCGGCGGCGGAGCAGCTCTCCGAGCGCCGCCCCGAGTATCGCGCCCTCGGCCTCGAGGCCGAGCGGTGGGGCGCCGAGGGACGCGCCGCGCAGCGCCTGCGGCTGCCCTCCGCGCAGGTGACGGGCGGGATGAAGCGCAGCGGCGTGCTCGGATCGACGGAGACCGGCTTCGTGTTCGGCGCCTCGCTGGCGGTGCCGCTGTTCAACCGCGGCCAGGCGCAGGCGGCGCGGGCGGCGGCGGCGGGCGCGCGGGTCGAGGCCGAGCGCCGCAGCCTCGCCGCCCGCATCGCGGCCGAGGTGCACGCCGCGTCGGCGGCGGCGGTGGGCGCGCGCGCGCTGGCCGACCGCTATCGCGACGACTCGGTGTCGCGGGCGGCCGAGCTCGTGGCCATCGCGACCGCGGGCTACGAGGAAGGCGAGTTCGGCATCCTCGAGCTGCTCGACGCCCACCGGGTCAACCTGAGCGCGGAGCTGCGGTCGCTGGAGCTGTCGGCGTCGGCGCGACGGGCCGCCGTCGAGCTGGATCGGGCGACGGGGCGGGAGATGACGCCATGAGGAACACCAGGCACGCGTCGGGGAGGTCGTCGTCGGCGCTGTCGGCGGTGCTGATGCTGTCGGGGTGCGGGTCCGCGCCGCCGGCAGAGCTGGCGGCGGCGGTGGAGCCGGCGCCGGTCGTGGTGAGCCGATGGACCGACCGCAGCGAGCTGTTCGTCGAGTTCCCGCCGCTGGTCGCGGGGGCCACGAGCCGCTTCGCCATCCACTTCACCGACCTCGCCACCTTCGAGCCCCTGCGCGAGGGACGGGCGACGGTGCGCCTCAGCGGCGCGCGGGTCGAGGAGTTCGAGGTCGACGCGCCGGGACGGCCCGGCATCTTCGGGGTCGACGTCACCCCGGCCGCCGCCGGCCGCGCCCGGCTCGAGCTGCTGCTCGACGCGGCGGCGGTGCAGGACCGCCACGACCTCGGCGAGGTCCGGGTGCTGACGGCGGCCGAGGCGGCGGGGCTGCCGCCCGAGGCCGAGGAGGAGGACGGCACCGTCCCCTTCCTCAAGGAGCAGCAGTGGTCGCTCGACTTCGCGACGGCGGCGGCCCGCCGCCGCCCGATGGCCGACAGCCTCGAGGTCCCGGCCGAGATCCGGCCGCGCACCGGCGGCGAGGCCGAGGTGACGACCCCGGTGGCGGGCCGACTTGCCGCCGACCTGCCGCCCCGGCCCGTCGGGTCCGTCGTGGGACGCGGCGACACGTTGGCCCAGGTCGTCCCGCGCAGCGAGCACGCCGACGACCGCCCCGCCCTCGAGCTGGCGGTGGCCGAGGCCCGCGACGCCCTCGAGCTGGCCCGGGCCGGGCACGCGCGGGTCGAGCGGCTGGTCGAGGTGGGGGCCCTTCCCGCGCGCCGCCGCCTCGAGGCGCGGCTGGCGTCGCAGACGGCCGAGGCCCGGCTGACCGCGGCCGAGGCCCACCTCGCCCAGCTCGACTCGACGCGGCGGGGCGAGGGCGAGGGCACCGAGGACACGCGCTTCGTGCTGCGGGCGCCGATGCGGGGGGTGGTGGCGGAGTCGGCGGCCACCCCCGGGGCCAGCGTCGACGAGGGCGCGCGGCTGTTCAAGCTGATCGCCGTCGACCGCGTCCACGTCGTCGGCGCGCTGCCCGAGGCCGCCCTGTCGCGCCTCGACGACCTCGCCGGGGCCGAGCTCGAGGTGCCGGGGGCCGGCGCGCCGCTGCCCCTCGAGCGGCTGGTGACGGTGGGGCGGGTGGTCGACGAGGACACCCGCACCGTCCCCATCATCTACGAGCTGCCCAACCCCGACCGCCGGCTCGCCATCGGGCAGGCCGTCACCCTGCGGGTGTTCGGCGCGTCGAGGACCGACGCGGTCACCGTGCCCGAGAGCGCCATCGTCGACGACGGGGGGCAGCCGGTGGTCTTCGTGCAGATCGGCGGCGAGAGCTTCGAGCGGCGCCCGGTCAGGCTCGGCCACCGCGAGGGCGGCGACGTCCAGGTGACCGGGGACGTGGCCGAGGGCGACCGGGTGGTCACGGTGGGGGCGCCGCTGATCCGGCTCGCGGCGCTGTCGCCGCAGGCGCCGGCCCACGGCCATACGCACTGATGCCGGGCGGGCTGATCCGCTGGCTGGCCGTTGCGGAACGGGCTCGCGGTGACCGCGGGCGCCGGGGTGTCCCCCGGGCGGGGCGGCTTGGTCCTGAGGCCGGCCCACGGGCATACGCACTGATGCCGGGCGGGCTGATTCGCCGCCGGTCGTCGTGGAACCGCCTCGCGCTGTAGTCGCGGGCACCAGGGTGCTCCCTGGGTGCGTCGTCGTCGTCCTTCCGGCCCGCGGGCACACGCACTGATGCTTGACGGACTGATTCGCTGGTCGTTGCGGAACCGCCTCGCGGTGGTCGCGGGCGCCGCCATCTTCCTGGTGTGGGGCGGGGTCGTCCTGCGGCAGATGCCGGTCGACGTGCTGCCCGACCTGACCGCGCCGACGGTGACGGTGCTCGTCGAGGGGCAGGGCATGGCCCCGACCGACATGGAGGCGCTGGTCACCCTGCCCATCGAGGCGGTGATGAACGGGGCGTCCGGGGTGCGCCGGGTGCGGTCGGCCACCGCGGTCGGGCTGGCGGTGGTGTGGGTCGACTTCGACTGGGGGGAGGACATCTACCGGGCCCGCCAGACCGTCAGCGAGAAGCTGTCGTCGGTGCTGCCCTCGCTGCCCGACGGCATCGCCCCGCCGGTGTTGGCGCCGCTCTCCTCGATCATGGGCGAGATCATGTTCGTGGCGCTCGATTCCGCGGCGCACTCGCCCATCGAACTGCGCACCACCGCCGACGTCGTCGTGCGCCGGCGGCTCCTCGCCACCCCCGGCGTCGCCCAGGTGACGGTGATCGGCGGCGAGCGGCGGCAGTTCGAGGTGCGGGTCGATCCCGCGCGGCTGTCCGACTACGGGCTGTCGCTGACCGCGGTCGAGGACGCGCTGCGCCGCGCCAACCGGAACACGTCGGCCGGGTTCCGGCAGGCGGGGGGCCAGGAGTACCTGATTCAGGGCGTCGGCCGCCTCGCCGACGTCGACGCCATCGCCGCCACCGTCATCGGGGCGCGGGGCACGCGCCCCATCCGCGTCGCGGACGTGGCCGCGGTCGGCATCGGGGCCGCCCTCCGGCGCGGGGACGGTTCACGCAACGGCGACCCCGCCGTCATCCTCGGCATCCAGCGGCAGCCCGACGTCAACACGGTGGCGCTGACGCGCGAGCTCGACGGCGTGCTCGACGCCATTCAGGCCGATCTGCCGGCCGGCATGCAGCTCGACACGCGGCTGTTCCGGCAGGCCGACTTCATCGAGCTCGCGGTGGGCAACCTGACCCGCGCGCTGCGCGACGGGACCCTGCTCGTGGTCGCGGTGACCCTGCTCTTCCTCGCCAGCCTGCGGGCCGGCGCCATCACCCTGCTCGCCATCCCCCTGTCGCTGCTCGCCGCCGTCGTGGGGCTGCGCGCCCTGGGGCTGTCCATCAACAGCATGACCCTCGGGGGCATGGCCATCGCGGTCGGGGCCCTCGTCGACGACGCCATCATCGACGTCGAGAATGTCGGCCGGCGCCTGCGCGAGAACGCCCGCCGCCCCGCCGCGCGGCAGCGCCCGATGATCCGGGTCGTGTTCGAGGCGAGCAGCGAGATTCGCACGTCCATCGTGTTCGCCACCCTGATCGTCGGGCTGGTGATGCTGCCTATCTTCTTCCTCTCCGGCGTCGAGGGTCGCCTGCTCGAGCCGCTGGGGCTCGTCTACCTCATCGCGCTGGCCGCGTCGCTGCTCGTGGCCCTGACCCTGACGCCGGTGCTCTGCTACTACCTGCTGCCCGGCAGCCGCAGCGTGATGGACGGCCACGAGCCGCGCCTCGCCGCCGCGGTGCGGCGCCGCTACTCGCGGCTGCTGCCCCATGCCCTGCGCCACCCGCGGACGGTGCTGGTCGCGGCCGGCGCGCTGTCGGTGGCGGCGGCCGCCTCGACCCCGTTCCTGGGGCGGGCGTTCCTGCCCGCGTTCAACGAGGGCGCGCTGGTCATCAGCGCCGTGACCCTGCCGGGGACGAGCCTCGCCGAGTCGAGCGCCCTCGGCAGCGCCATCGAGCGGCTCCTCCTCCAAGTGCCCGAGGTCGCCGGCACGGGCCGGCGGACGGGGCGGGCCGAGCTCGACGAGCACGTGCAGGGGGTCGAGTCGGCCGAGATCGACGTGCAACTGGAAGAGGAGGGGCGGCCGCGCGAGGTCGTGCTCGAGGAGATCCGCGAGCGGCTGTCGCTGGTGCCCGGCACCAACATCACCATCGGCCAGCCCATCTCGCACCGCATCGACCACATGCTGTCGGGCTCGCGGGCCAACGTCGCGGTCAAGATCTTCGGCGACGACCTCGCGGTGCTGCGCGCCCTCGGCGACCAGGCCGTCGCGGCGATGCAGGGCATTCCCGGCGTCGTCGACCTCGCCCTCGAGCCGCAGTCCGACATTCCCACCGTGCGGGTGGGGTTCGACCGCGCCGCCCTCGCGCGGCACGGGCTGCCGGCCGGCGAGGCGGCGCTGACCCTGGAGACGGCGCTGCACGGGCGCGAGGTCGGGCAGATCTTCGACGGCCGGGTCGCGGTGCCCCTGGTGGTGCGCTATCCCCGGGCCGACATGGCCGACCTCGACGCGCTGTGGGACACGCGCATCGACACCCCCGCGGGCCCCCGCGTCCCCCTCGGCAGCCTCGCCGGCATCGTCGAGGACCGCGGCCCCAACTTCATCGGCCGCGAGAACGTGCAGCGCCGGCTGGTGGTGACCTGCAACGTCGCGGGACGCGACCTCGGCAGCACCGTCGCCGACATCCGGGAGCGGCTGGAGGCCGCGGTGGCGCTGCCCGAGGGCTACCGCGTGGAGCTCGACGGGCAGTTCGACGCCCAGGCCACGGCCGCGCGCGCCCTTCTCTGGCTCGGGCTGGCCGCGGTGGTCGGCATTTTCCTGCTCCTGGTCAGCGCCCTCCGCTCGCCCCGCGACGCCGCCATCGTGATGATCAACCTGCCCCTCGCCCTCATCGGGGGGGTGGTCGGCGTGGCCATCGGCGGCGGCACCCTGTCGATCGCCGCCCTCATCGGCTTCATCGCGCTCTTCGGCATCGCCACCCGCAACGGCATCATGGTGGTCACCCGCATCCGCCGGCTGCAGGACCTGAGGGGCAGCGACGTCCGATCGGCGGTGGTGCGGGGGGCGGTGGACCGGGTGGTCCCCGTCCTGATGACGGCCCTCTCGACCGGCCTCGCCCTCCTGCCGGTGGCGCTGGCGGCGGGCCAGCCCGGCAGCGAGATTCAGGCCCCCCTCGCCCTCGTCATCGTGTGCGGGCTCGTCTCGTCGACGGTCCTCAACATGATCGTGGTGCCGACGGCCTACCTCGCCGCGGCGACGGCGCGGACGCGCGGATGACCGCCGGCGCGGGATGGGGGCGACGCCGATCCGGCCGGTGTCGCAGCGGCCCGTGCGGCGGGTCCGTCGGACCGGCGGATCGAGACTTGCATTACGAGATGAACGGGCCGCCTGAAGGCGTTGTGCCGGAACGGCGGCCTGGACGATAATCGGGACAGCAGGGCGGCTCGCCCGTCAGGGGACGGATCGATGGTCAACAGAGATCAGACACCGATGCTGCTCGGCATCGGGGCGATAGTCGTCACCCTCTCCGTCGGAACGTGCTCGACCAACGCCCGGCTCGCGGAGGGCTTCGAGAACGTCAACCGGCGGTTCGACGACGTCAACCGGCGGTTCGAGGACGTCAACCGGCGGATGAACGACGGTTTCGAGAGCATCAACCGCCGGATGGACGACGGTTTCGAGAACGTCAACCGGCGTATCGACGACAGCAACAAGCGTATCGACGACACCAACCAGCGCATCGACGGTCTGCAGATCGAGATGCGGGAGCTCCGGACGCTGTTCTTCGAGCGCATCGCGAGCCAGCCGTCTTCCGCACCCGCGGGCTGAAACCGGTTCCGGACACTGTTTCTTCGAGCGCATCGGCAACCCAGCCGTCTTCCGCGCCCGCGGACCGAGGGCCGGGCTCGCCGCCGGTCGGCGCCGGACGTTCCCGGCCGGCGGTCCCGCGCCGGACGTCCCGGCCGGCGGTCCCGCGCCGGACGTTCCCGGCCGGCGATCCCGCGCCGGACGTTCCCGGCCGGCGGTCCCGCGCCGGACGTCCCGGCCGGCGGCGAACCGGCCGTTGACGTCCGACGCGGGAGGGACCTACGCGGTCAGGTGCCGGCGGAAGAAGCCCACCGTCAGGTTCCACGCCTGGGAGGCCGCCGTCTCGTTGAAGCGCGGGGTCGAGTTGTTGTGGAAGCCGTGCAGGGTGCCCTCGAACATGTGCATCTCGTGCTCGACGTTGTTCGCCTGCAGGGCCGCCTCGTACTCGGGCCACATCGCGTTGATGCGCGGGTCGGTGCTCGCGTAGATGATCATCATCGCGGCCTCGATGTTCGGCACCCCCTCGGTCGGGGCGGAGGCGCCGTAGAAGGGCACGCCGGCCTGGAGGTCGGCGCCCAGCTCGACCGCGAGGCGGTTGGTCATGCCCCCGCCCCAGCAGAACCCGGTCGACCCGAGGCGGCCGTTCGACAGGGCGTGCCCCTTGAGGAAGCGCGCGCTGTTGATCATGTCCTGGTCGAGCTGGTCGGGGTCGAGGCCGCGCTGCAGGACGCGGCCGTCGTCGTCGTTGCCGGGGTAGCCGCCCACCGGCGACAGGCCGTCCGGCGCGAGGGCGAGGAACCCGGCCACCGCGGCGCGGCGGGCGACGTCCTCGATGTGCGGGTTCAGGCCGCGGTTCTCGTGGATGATCAGCACCGCCGGAAACGGCCCGTCCCCGGCCGGCTGCACGAGGTAGCCCCGCATCTCGCCCGAGGTGCCGCCGGGCGACGGGTACTCGACGTAGTTCCCCTTCATCCGCGGGTCGGTGAACGAGATGGTCTGCGCCTCGGCGTAGCGCGGCAGCAGGGCCTGCGCCATCCACAGGGCCGAGACGCCGCCGATGGTCATCGCCGCGGCGCGGTTGAGGAACTCGCGCCGGGTGATCCGGCCGTGGCAGTACTCGTCGTAGAGGTCGAAGACGCGCGGGTCGATCTTCCGCGGGTCGACGTTCTGTTCCGGGGTCTGTTCCTGAGCCATGTCGTGCTCCTCTTGCTTGCGTGACGGGTGCCGCTGTCTGACGACGGAATCCTACCGGCCGTCCCGGTCACCGTCAACGTGATTCGGTGTCCGAGGCGGCGCCGGCCTGCTCCTCCACGCGGTGGCCGGCGAGGATGCCCTCCATGCCGATGTTGCCCTCATGGCAGGCGTACTCGTAGATGGCCTCGTCCTTCCGCGTCAACGGGATCATGGCCGTCCAGGGACCCGAGTACGTGCCCGGATCGTCGACGGTGAACTCGTGCTCGATCGTGTCGGGGCCGACCCGCGTGAACCGCTCCACGAGCCGCAACCGCTCGGCCGACCCGCGGATGCGCTCGTACAGCGCGGCCGGCGAATCGCTCTTGGCCGAGAAGTTCCGGGTCTCGACGACCAGCGTGTCGCCGTCCCAGTGGCCGCGCGAGTCGCCGTGCCACTGGCGGATGGCGTCGTCGACGTGGGGGCCGGCGTCGATGGGGACGATGCGCGCGTCGTGGATCATCTCGTGCACGAACACCACGTGGTCCGGGGTCTGGACGATCTGGTAGTAGGTGTTGTAGCCCGCGAACAGGTTCGGCATGCCGAACGTGATGCACCGCTCCTGCAGCCGGCGGTCGGTCCACGACGACGCGGGGTTGTCGGCGAGGTGGGCGGCCCGCGCGTCGACGTGCCGTTGCGCCTCGGGCGTCAAGGGCGGCAGGCGGCCGTCCGGCGGGTCGACGACCAGCGACGTGCGGTTGTCGAAGTCGCGGTCGACCAGCCAGAACTGGTTGTAGTTGCCGGTCGCCGCGTCCCGCGACGAGAACGAGTCGTCGTCGCCGAGGGCGGCGGTGAACACGCTGTCGGCGAACGCGGCGTCGCTCTCGCCGCTCGCGAAGATCTCCGCGTAGCGGGCCTCGAGCCGCGCCAGCTCCTCGTCGGTCAGCTCCGCCTTGTCGCCCAGCGCCTCGGGGCGCTCGAGCGGCGTGGCGGTGTTGTTGGCCCAGACGCCCTGCAGGTCGGGCCGGCCGTCCGAGGTGCGGGGCACGGTCCACGACTCCGCCTCCGCCGCCTGTGCCAAGCTCGAAACCGGCGCCGCGGCCATGGCGCACGCGACCGCCGCGAGCGCCGCCCACCATGCTCTTCGTGACTGATTCATCGTCGTCTCTCCCGAAGTGTCCTGCCGTGCATTATGCCAGCCTTCCACGCGCGTCGCCCGCTTGCTGCCCACCGCTACCACTCGACGCGTTCCAGGACGCGGCGCGCCACCGCGGCCAAAAACCGAACGGAGAGACTGCTCATGGTTCCTCCTCGATCAGGCGCAGAAACGCGGCCGGCGTGACGGCCCGGACACCGGGGTTCGATTTGCGGCAGGCGCGGGCGCGGCGTCCTCACCACCGTACACGCAATCAAGGGCGATATGGGCGTCACTGTAGCGTCGATGTCCACCCGGCCCGGGCATGCAGAACTACGTACACCTCATGCCGACGCCACGTCGAACGCGGCGAGCGTGCGCGTCTCGCGGCTGAACTCGATGCCGACGAGGTGGATGGGCGCGCCGCGGCCACGGTACTTGTCCGCGTAGCCCCTGGCCTTCAACTGCGACAGCGCCGAGCCGGCGCCCGCCAGCTCCGTCACCTTGAACTCGAAGACGTACACCGCGCCGCCGAAGCGCAGCGTCAGGTCCGCGCGCCCGCGGGCGCTGCTGTCCTCGGCCACCACGTCGAACCCGAGGGCGGCGAGGCACGAGTAGAACACGCTGGCGTAGTACCCCTCGTAGTCGGCGATGTCGTTCCGCACGTGCCACTGATGCGGGATGCCGTCGAAATGGGCCTGGATGAGGTCTCGCAGGCCGTCGAAGTCGTTCGTCCCGAGCAGCTCCCGGAACCGCGCGCCGCTCGAGAGCTGCGCCGAGGCGTTCGGAGCCAGGGCGTCCAGCAGGCTCTGGTTCAGGCTCTGGCGCACCTCCTGGTTCGGATAGCCCAGGCGGTAGCGGGCCGTGCCTCCCGCGTCCCGCTCGACCCCCTTGATGGTCAGGTAGCCCGACTGGAAGAGCAGCGCCTCGGTGCCGAAGTCGCCCACGTCGAACCTCGACAGCAGCGAGCGGTCGCCGGTCATCGACTCCAGGTCGAGAGAGCTCACCCGGCGCTCCCGCAGCGTGTTCACCAGGAAGGCCGGCGTGCCGGTCTCGAACCAGTGGGCCTCGAACTCGCGCTGGCGGAACAGCAGGAGCACGTCGTACGGGTTGTAGACGTTCTCCTTCCCCAGCCAGTTGTATCCGTCGTACCAGCGCCGGATCCGCGCGCGGTCGAGGCCCGGCAGCTCGGGCGCGAACACGGTTTCCAGGTCCTCCTCGGTATAGCCGCAGAGGGCGGAGCAGGACGGGTTCAGGGTCAGGTCTTCGGGGCTGTTGAGGCCCGAGAACATGCCCGCCTTCGAGAAGCGGCTGACGCCGGTGAGGAAGCTGAACCGGACGTGCGCGTCACAGTCCTTGATGGTCCCGTAGAGCCCGCGCAGCAGGTTGCGGTTGCGGCGGGCGAGCTCGGGATCCTCGAGGGCGTCGAGGATCGGCTTGTCGTACTCGTCCACCAGAACCACCACGCCCCGGCCGGTGCGTTCGTGCAACGCCGCGATCAGGCGCCGCAGGCGCACCGGCGCGCTGGCCGTCCGCACCGGGACGCCGGCGCGTTCCTCGTGGGCTTCCAGTTGATCCGCGAGGTCCTCTTGCAGGTAGTCGGGCTGCGTGAAGTCGCCGGCCCCGAAGCTCAGGCGAATCACGGCATGGCTGACCGACCAGTCCCACCCGCCGTGGACGGCCAGGCCGCGGAACAGCGGCTCGCTGCCCTCGAACAGCTCCTTCAGCGTGTCGAGGAACAGGCTCTTGCCGAAACGCCGCGGCCGCGAGAGGAAGTAGCGGCCGCCCTCGTCCGCCAGGCGCTTCGCGTAGCCGGTCTTGTCGACGTAGTAGCAGCCCTGCTCCCGAAGCGTGCGGAAGGTCTGGATGCCGATGGGAAGCTTGCGTCTCGTCATGGCGCCGCGGCCGCGGTGCAAGTCACCGTGGCGACACGCCCGGGGACCGGGGGTAGATGTCACTGTCTGCGTGGCTTGACGAAGTCCGGCGGAGGAGATTCTCGTACGCCGCACGTAGCAGCGGCTCTGCCCTGCGGAAGTGTTCCTCGTCGCGGATGGTGATTTCTCGCTCCCGACCGTCACTGTAGGGCCGAGTGAAGTCGTCCTTCTCAAGCCGGATGTTGTCCAGGAGCCCCTCCCGGATTAGTACGCGGAGGCCGCCGTTCCGAATTCTGAACTTAACTCGGGCAACCGTCTGTCTCTTGCTGGGTGCGGCCACGCACTTGAAGGCTATATAATTCTGGAATGCTTCGGTCGCAACGCTGCCCAACGACTCAACGAACATCTTGAGCCTGAAGAACGGAGCGCGGATTCCCTCGTCTGCCTTGTCCCAATGCTGGTAGGCGGAGTAGTCCGGGTCTCCGTTGGCAGTGCGGACGGAAGGTCCCGGTGGTTGCGGCGCAGGTGGGACAGGTGCGACCTCGGTGATCTTCCCTTTGCTGGCGGTACGACCGGGAGACACGGATGGTGAAAATCGCGGCGCTGTCTCCTCGTTGCCGTACTCCCACTCTAGTGCAATGTGAGCATCGCCATAGCGTCTATAGCGCAGCAACTCGATGCATCGGCGACTGTCCCGCGCGGCGATCGTGTCCTGGCGCGGGAATTCGCTGGCGATACACAGCAGGCGCGGTGTCCGACAGTCGACCCGTCGTTCCTCTCCCAGCTTCTTCCGCACCAGCTCGCGGAATTCCGCTTGGTGGTCGTCCAGCCAGTCGAGGTAGTCCAAGCCCTGATTGATGACGTTCTCGTCCCGGCTGCGCTTGTACTCGATCACCACCGGACGACCCGCTTCGTCGACTCCGAGCGTGTCGATACGGCGGCTGTGACGTTTACCGGTCGAGTACTCCGAGTCGAGGAAGGCGATGCCGGTCAGCGCGTGCAGGTGCTTCTCGAAGAGCTCCTGCAGTCCACGCTCGTAGGGGAAGGGATTGTTCTCAAGTTCATGGGCGCTGTGGTCGATCACGTGAAATAACCGGATATCGCCCATTCCGTTCTCCAGG
The DNA here is from genome assembly GCA_965261285.1 of Vicinamibacterales bacterium. Classification (GTDB taxonomy): domain Bacteria; phylum Acidobacteriota; class Vicinamibacteria; order Vicinamibacterales; family UBA8438; genus JAJEEA01. The sequence goes on from OZ253457.1 coordinate 5,613,063, forward strand.
AGTTGCCGACTCACCGCTTCGGCCGCGCGCGGCTGCGCCGTTTCGCTCACAGCCGATCTTGCCACCGCGCCCAAGCAGAACCCGACCGGTCCGCCGTCGGTGGATGCTCAGGCGATGCGCGGCCAGCCTCCTATCCCCGCTACTCCCCCAGCGCGAAGACGAACAGGGTGTTGCCGTTGCTGGGGCGCAGCTCCGGGGTCAGGCGGTTGAAGGCGCCCGAGGTGAGGGAGCGGCCGGTGCTGACCGCGACGTACTGGCGGCCCTCGTGGGCGTAGGTGACGGGGAAGCCGGTGACCGGCGAACCGATGTTGACCTCCCAGAGGACCTCGCCGGTCTCTTGGTCGAGGGCGCGGAAGCGGCCGTTGTAGTCGCCGCCGAAGAGGAGGCCGCCGCCGGTGGCCATGAGCGAGCTGGTGGCGGCGCGCTGCTCGTGGATCCACAGCAGCTCGCCGGTCTCGGCCGAGATGGCCTGGACGGTGCCGACCTGGTCGGTGCCGGGGGCGATCTGGGTGCGGACGCCGAGGCCGTAGAGCGAGCCGTCGTTTGTCGCCATTATCTGCGCGCAGGCGTTGCGCAGGGGGAAGTACATGGCGTTGGTGAGGGGGCTGTAGGCGCCCGCCTCCCAGTCCTTGCCGCCGGTGAGGGTCGGGCACGCGAAGACCTCCTGGCCCTCGCGGCGGAACACGACCTCCTGGTTCTCGGAGACGGCGCCGGTCGCGCCGTCTATGCCGCCCACGACGTTCTGGGCCACCGTCGGCCGCGCCCACAGGAACTCGCCGGTCGCGCGGTCGAGGGTGTAGACGATGCCGGTCTTGCCGGGAATGCCGGTCATGACCCGGCGCACCTCGCCGGGCTGGAGCCGCGGGTTGATCCACTCCACCGCGGTCGGGTCGGGGTTGACCGCGGTGTCGACGAGGATGCGCTCGAACGGGTGGTCGAGGTCCCAACTGTCGTTGAGGTGCTGGTAGTACCAGACGATCTCGCCGGTGTCGGCGTCGAGGGCGAGGGTCGAGTTGTGGTAGAGGTGCTGCAGGTCGGCGCCGCCGATGAGGAACTTGGGGGCCGGCGAGGTCACCGAGGTGCCGATGTAGACGAGGTTCAGCTCGGGGTCGTAGCTGGGCACCATCCACGCGCCGACGTGCTTGCGCTCCTCGAACGGCACCCCGCCCCAGGTCTCGTCGCCGGGCTCGCCCGGTGCGGGGATGGTCCGCCGCCGCCACAGCTCCTCGCCGGTCACCGCGTCGTGGGCGACGATGACGCAGGCGTTGGGCCCGCCCCGCGGGGTGCAGCCGCGGCCCGAGACGATCTTGCCGTCGGCGATGATCGGCCCAGAGCTCTGGTTGGCGGGGTTCACCCGGTAGTCGAGGATCTCGGTCTCCCAGGCGAGCTCGCCGGTCGCCGCGTCGAGGGCGAAGACGTAGTCGTCGCCGCTGGTGTCGATGATGTGCGTGCCGTAGATGGCGAGGTTCCGGTTGAGGTCGGTGAGGGCGCCGAGCATGTAGTCGCGGAGGTCGTCGGGCAGGTCGCGCCGGTACTCCCAGCGGAGGTCGCCGGTGGCGGCGTCGATGGCCTGGATGACGTCCCGGGGGTTCGGCATGTACATCACGCCGTCGTGGACGAGGGGGGTGCCCTGCTGCAGCCCGGGCCCGAGGCCGCGGGACCAGACCATGCGGAGGTCGCCGACGTTGCCGCGGTCGATCTGGTCGAGGGGGCTGTAGCCCCAGCCGTCGAGGGTGCGGCGCCACATCAGCCAGTCGTCGGCGGGCGGGTCCTGCAGGATGGCGTCGGTGACGGGGACGATGCCGGCGTCCTGGCCCAGCGCCGTCCCTCCGGGCGACGCGAGCAGGACCACGACGAGCGACAGAACGCGAGCGACGGTTCCGAAGCGTGAAGCGAGCATCTCGACCCCCTCGACCTTGTCGCCGGCCGGGCGGTCGGGAACGACACCCGCACCGCGACCGGCCGCCGATCGATTCGACCCGCGGTTCGGACTGCCAGCCCGGAATCCCGGCCGGCGGCTCCGACTTGCCGCCGGAACGACCGGCCAGGCATGGGCGCCTCCGCGGGAGTTTCCTCGACCGGCACGCCAGGACCGCCCTGGGACAGGACAGCCCGAACAACCGCCCAGGCATCGGCGCCGCCGGAGGCGTCGCCGTTCCGGTCCGCCGACAACGGGTCCCGGGTAGACCCCGAACGACCGGCCGGGAATCGGCGCCGCCGCTGGAAGCGACGCCGTTCCAGCGCGTCGACAGCTAGTCCTGGTAGTCCGCCGCGAGCAGCGACACGCGGATGATCTCGTTGTCGTTCCGGTGCACGATGTGGCCGTTGGCGTAGGCCGGGTGCGACCAGTTCACCGGCCGGGCGAACCGCCGGGTGGGGCCGAACGCGGCGTCGCTGGTCGCCTCGATGAGCTTGATGCGGCCGCGCTCGACGTAGCCCTCGGGGGTGAACCGGGCGTCGATGAGGAAGCCGTCGTCGTTCACCACGAAGTAGCGGTCGCCCTGCTTCACCATGAACGCGGTGCCCCAGCGGGCCTGCGCGGTCATCTCGTCGCTCATCCACAGCCGCTCGCCGGTGCGGGCGTCGAGCCCCCGCAGCTCGCCGTAGCTGCCGACGCCGTAGAAGTAGTCGCCTTCGATGAGCGGCGTCGTGATCAGGGCGTGCAGCCCGTCGGTCTCTCCCGGCATCTCGCTGCGGCTCTGGCCGCGCCACAGCAGGGTGGCGTCGGGCCGGTCCTGGTTGAGCTGCATCATCATCGAGCCGCGGTAGAACTGCGACACCAGCAGGTAGTTGTCGCTGACCACGGGGGTCGCGACGGACATGCCGGCCCCGGCCTCCCACTCCTCGTCCCAGTAGACCTCGCCGGTCTCGGGGTTCAGCGACACCAGGGCCGCCGCGTGCCAGATGATGAGCTGCCGGGCGCCGCCCGCCTCGATGATGATGGGCTGGCCGTAGCCCATCTCGCCGACGACGTCGAGGGCGCGCCAGATCTCCTCGCCGGTCCGCTTGTCCCACGCCATCACGAGGCCGCCGGGCTCGCCGCCGACCACCGTGATCAGCCGGTCGCCGTCGACGATGGGCGCGCTGGCCACCCCCCAGGTGGGGATGAAGCTGTCGTAGTCGGCGATGTAGTGCTTCTCCCACAGGACGTCGCCGGTCTCGACGTCGAGGCAGTAGAGGTCGCCGGCGGCGCCGACGACGTACACGCGGTCGCCGTCGACGGTCGGGGTGGCGCGCGGGCCGATGGCGTACGAGAACATCAGCATGCGGTAGGTGGTGGGCCACTCCTGCACCCACAGCACTTCGCCGGTCTCCTCGTCGAGGGCGAGGGCCCGCTCGGTGCCGTCCATCGTCCGCGACTCGGGGTCCTCGCTCCAGTCGGTGATGAAGACGCGGCCGTCGGCCACCGCCGCGCCCGAGTAGCCCGAGTTGATGGGCACCCGCCACGCCACCTTCAGCTCGCCGGGCAGCGCCTCGACGATGCCGGTCTCGGTCCACTCGCCGCGCCGGTCCTCGCCGCGCCACTGCGTCCAGTCGTTGGCGAAGCCGGTGGCGGCCACGAGCAGGGCGAGCCCCGCCAGGGCCAGAGAGCGAAGGGTGCGGCGGGCCGGACGGTCGACGTCGTGCAGTGTCATTGCATGCTCCTCGCAAGGCTCGCCCCGACCGCGGCGGGGATCGAGCCCGGTTGTGCGATCCGTTTCCGGTGAAAGTCTATACCGACTCGCGAGGTCGCCGGCAGGCGCCGGCCTGCGGTTGCCCCCGGCGGACCGACGATCGTCGCGGCAAGCGGACGGGTGGCGGGCCGGTTCGAGGGCGGCGCCCGATGGTACGATGGTCGTTGCTGGTCGGTGGCGGGATAGCGGACGGCGTGATCTGGCCCGCCAATCGTCGCCTGCGGCTCCGCTTGGCGCAACCGACGGTCAAGGAGTCCGCGCCGTTCTACAGCGCGGATTCCCGGGTTGGCGAATCGACGGGGGCGCCTGCAGGGAGACCGGGAGAAACGGATGGGACGGATTGTCGTACGCACCAGGGTCACCAACCTGTTCGACGAGGACAAGTCCATCGAGTGCGGGATGTTCGTCGATACCGGCGCAGGGGCGCTGATCCTGCCCGCGGCGTGGAAGGAGAGGCTCGGCCGGTTCAAGCGGTCCGAGGCCGTCGAGCTTCAGATGGCCAATCGGGAGGTCGTGCGGGGAGAGGCGTGCTGGCCGGTGGAAGTGGAGATCGAGGGGTTCCGTCCGGTTTCCAACGAGGTGATCTTCGTGGACATGAAGCCGGAGGAGAACGCGGATTACGAGCCACTCCTGGGATACGTCATTCTCGAGCAGGCGCAGGCGGCGGTGGACATGCTCGGGCATCGTCTGGTCCCGGTGAAGTACATCGACATGAAATGACCCCCCGATCCCGCTCGCGCGATTCCGCCCGCGAGATTCTCGACGCGCTGGTTCGCGACGTGCAACGCTCGGAGTTCGGGCCGTTGTCGGCCGAGTACCTGCGGGCGGTGGACCGGGTCGAGAAGCTGCCCGGCAACCGCACCGGCGCCGACAAGTCCTGGGTGCTGCGCCGGTACGCCGCCGCGATGCGGGTGCGCGCCGGCGCGAAGCGTATACGGTGAGTACCGATCTGGCCTCGTTCCCGGCGCTGGTCGGGGCCCTGAACCGGCGGGGCGTCAGGTTCGTGCTGATCGGGGTGTGGGGCGCCAATTTCCATGCCCGGGACGCCTCGGCCCTGTTCCAGGTCCACCAGCGCGGAGTCGGAGGCTCCGCGGGAGTTGGCGTTCGTCAGCGCCCGCCCTGCCCGGCGGCCGGCAGGAACGGGTCGGAGAACCGGGGGTCGGCGAGGAAGGCGGGGTCGGTGAGCGTCTCGAGGAAGGCGATCAGGTCGGCGGTCTCGCCGTCGGTGAGGCCGAGGCGGATGGGCCGGACGGGCCCGCCGGTGACGACGAGGCGGCGGTCGAGCAGGTTCATGTCGAGGAACGGGTGCGGCGCCACCTCGGCGTCGTAGTGCTCGATGACCTCGCGCAGGGTCTCGAAGCGGCCGTCGTGCATGTAGGGAGGGCGGACGGCCACGTTGCGCAGGGAGGGGGCCTTGAAGCGGCCGTCGCCGGCGCCGGGGTCGAACCCGCCGGGGTCGCCCCCGGCCACGCGGTGCAGCGCTTCGAAGCTCTCTTCGACATTCCCGTCGAGCTCGTCGAGGCCGATGTTGCGCGGCGCGAGGCTGATCTGCGCGTCGCCGGCGTGGCACCGGGCGCAGCCGGCGCCCCGGCGGCCGGGGCCGGGCTCGGTCGCGAACAGCCGATAACCGCGGCCAGCGGCGGGGCCGAGCCGGGCGAGAAAGGCCGGCGACCCCGGCGGCCCCGCCGCCCGCGCGTCGTCGTAGGGCGCGCGGTGGGACACCAGCGCCCGCACGAACTGGGCGAGGGCCCGCGCCATGCGGTCGCGCGTGACGTCCGGGCTGCTGAAGGCGCGCTCGAAGAGCGGCGGGTAGAAGGGCGTCGCGGCGAGGCGGGCCTCGACCGCGTCGAGCGACGAGCCCATCTCTATCGGATCTTCGATCGGCGCCAGTACCTGCGCCTCGAGGGTCTCGGCCCGCTCGTCCCAGAAGAACCGGCCGCGGGCGTAGTAACGCGCGTTGGCGAGGCTCATGGCGTGGCGGCGGGTTGGCTGCCCGTCGAAGCCGATGCTCAGGCGGCGGGGGTCCGAGAACCCGTGCGACTGACGGTGGCACGACCCGCACGAGACGCTGCCGTTGGCTGACAGCCGGGTGTCGTAGAAGAGGACCCGACCGAGAGCGGCGCCGGCGGCGGTGACAGGGTTGTCGGCCGGCGTGTTGTCGGCCGCGGCGATGCTGTCGGGGCCGTCGTCGACGCTGAAGTGCGCCGGCAACTCGACAGCGTAGCGGTACGGGGTGGCCGGCAGCCGCGGCTCGTCGAGCCGGTCGGCCGCGGCCGGCTGGACCGGCGGGCCTCCCGCGCCGCGCGCCGCCGGCCCGTCGGCGGCGGTCAGACCAACCACGATCACCGCGGACAGGCTGGCGATGGTGCTACCCTGCATGCCGATGACTCTACCGCGTTCCGCGTATCTGCCTGAAGCGGCGCGGACTTCCACGGGAGTCGGTTGAACGGTGGTCTGAGCCGCAGGCGGCGCACTCCGGGCTCGGCGGGCCGCGGCCGGCAACCCGAGACCGTGCTGGTCGGGGGCTGGCGCAGACGCAGATCCGGCGTTGCAGCAGAGGCGCACGCGTCGCTATGCTGTAGGGCGTGCGAACCACGTTGGACATCGACGACGCGTTGCTGCGGGCGGCCGAGGCCCGCGCGGCGCGTGAACGAACGACCCTGACGGCAGTGGTCGAGCAGGCGTTGCGCGAGCTGCTGTCCGGCCCGAAACGTGGTGTCGTGGCGGTCCGCCGATCCCCGTCTTTCACGGCCAGGGAGTGCAACCCGGCGTGGACCTGACAGACAACGCGGCCCTCGAGGATCTCATGAATACGAGACCCGACGGCACCAACGAGACCGGCATCTACATTCGCCCGGAATGACCGGGGAGGAGAACGCAATGAGAACCAGGATCTTCATGGCGGCGGCGCTCGCCGCGATGGTGGCGGTTTCCGCGGGCGCGCAGTCGCGCGACGTCGACCTCGAGGCGGCCGACGGGGTGACCCTCAAGGCCACGTACACGTCGCCCGGCCAGCCCGGGCCGGGGATGCTGCTCGTGCACCAGTGCAACATGGACCGGACGTCGTGGAACGACATCGCGGCCGAGCTGGTCGGGGCCGGCGTGCACGTGCTGACCCTCGACCTGCGGGGCTTCGGCGACAGCGGCGGCGAGGGCATCGGGGCCGGGTTCCCCGCATTCCTGCAGACGTCGTCGGCCGATGTCGACATGGCCTACGACTACCTCGCGTCGCAGGAGGGGGTCGACGCGGCGCGCATCGGCGCGGGCGGGGCGAGCTGCGGGGCCATGCTGACCGCGGACCTCGCGGCGCGCCGGGACGTCGAGGCGCTCATGCTGCTGTCGGGCCCGCCGAGCGAGGCGGCCGTCGCCAACATGGCGGCCGACGCGGACCTGGCGGTGTTCGCGGCGGCGGCGACCGAGGACCCGGTCACCGTCGGGGTCGCCGACGCGCTGCAGGGCGCGGTCGACGGGTCGCCGCACGCCAGCTCGACCGCGAAGATCTACCCCGGCCCCGAGCACGGGCTGCCGATGTTCGGGAAGAACGCCGATCTCGAGCCGGCGCTGCTCGCGTGGCTCAAGGGCGAGCTGGCCGGCAACTGAGGTATATTCGAGCTTCCAGGCTCGAACCGTATTCCCGGCAGGCCGGATCGGATCCGGCCTGCCGGTCGTCGTCGACGCCGCCGGGGGCGCCCCGCCGATTCCGCTCGGCCTCGCAGAAATCGGGCGGCGAAGGTCGAGTGTCCGGCGGGCGCGGAAGGGGAGAGCGCGGAACGGGCGTCCGAGCCGTGAAGCGACGCCGACCCCCGCGGGTCGGTCGGGCCGCGGGCGGGGCTGCAGGGGCGGCGCCGCGCGGGCCGGGGAGGTTTCAGATGCACAAGAGAGCTGTCTCGGCGTTCGCGGCGGTGGCGGCGGCGCTGCTCCTGCCGGCGGCGGCCGCGGGCCAGGCGGCCGGCGAGGGCGAGTTCCGGACCCCGTGGGGCGACCCGGACCTGATGGGCACCTGGTCGTACGCGTCGCTGACGCCGCTCCAGCGGCCGGAGTCGATGGGCGACAAGGAGTTCTTCACGGCCGAGGAAGCGGCGGAGCGGAACCTCGCGGTCACCATCGACCGCGACCCCCCGCCGGGGAGCGTGGGGTCGTACAACGCGCTGTGGTTCGACCGCGGGCGCGTGAGCTCGGACATGCGGACCTCGCTCATCGTCGACCCGCCGAACGGTCGGTTGCCGACCCGGCCCGAGACGGTCGAGGCGCAGGCGGCCCGGCGCGCGTACCTGCGCGACCACCCCGCCGACTCGTGGCTCGACCGCAGCAACTGGGACCGGTGCATCACCTACCACGGGGTGCCGCCGATCTCGACCGGCTACAACAACACCTACCAGATACTGCAGACGCCGACCCACGTCGCGATCCGGGTCGAGAACATCCACGACGTGCGCATCATCCCCATCGACGGGCGGCCGCGGCTCGACGACGGCATCCGCCAGTGGAACGGGGACTCGCGCGCCCACTGGGACGGCGACACCCTGGTGGTCGAGACCGCCAACTTCAGCGACCAGAGCGTGCACCGGTTCCCCTCGTCGCGGAACATGAAGGCGGTCGAGCGGTTCCGCCGCGTCAGCGCCGACCAGATCGACTACCGGTTCACCGTCGAGGACCCGACCGTCTACACGCAGCCGTGGACGGCGGTGCGCCCGATGCCGCGGCTCGACGACTACATCATCTACGAGTACGCCTGCCACGAAGGCAACTACGCGATGACCAACATCCTGACCGTCGAGCGCGTGCAGGAGGCCGAGGCGGAGCAGTAGGGAACTCGTGGAAGGCGACGCCGGCAACGGCGACGGTCGGGCGCCGCCCCGGGCCGGGGGGTGGCTCCGGTCACGTCGGCTTCCCGGCCTGCCGCGTGACGCCGGGGCGCCGAGCCTGTAACGGCGCCGGCCGGGCGCCGACCCGAGCCGCGGGACTGGCTCTTGCCACGTCGGCCTCCCGGCCTGCCACGTGACGCTGGGCGCGCCGAGCCTGCAACGGCGCCGGCTGGGCGCCGTGGGGTTGGCACTCCGGCCACGTCCCGGCTTGCCCCGTAACGTCGGGACGCCGGGCGATGCGAGGGGATTCGAAGTGAGGAAGGAATCTGCCATGGCGCAGTGGTTGCGCGCGGGTGTGGCGGCCGGCGCGGTCGCGCTGATCGCGGGCCTGGGCGAGGCGCCGGCGGCGGCGGGGCAGCAGAACGAGCGCAGCCAGCGGCTCTATCCGTCGCTTCAACGCCCCCCCGGCGACCCCGAGGTGGTGGCCCGGGGGGAGGCCGTCTACGGCATCAGTTGCCGGGCGTGTCACGGGATGGACCTGCGGGGCGGCGACCTCGGGGGGCCCAACCTGTTGCGGTCGCAGCTCGTGCTGCGGGACGAGGCGGGCGAGATGATTGGGCCGGTGATCCGCGACGGGCAGTCGGGGCCGGGCGGGTCCTACATGCCCCCGCAGCCGATGTCCGACGAGGACCTCCAGGCCGTCGTGACCTACGTGCACGACGTGCTCGGCACCGCGTCGCGCCAGGGGGGGCCGCCGCTGGGCGACGAGCTCGAGCTCGACATCCTCGTGGGCGACGCCACCGCCGGCCGGACCTACTTCGAGGAGAAGTGCGCCGCCTGTCACTCGCCGACCGGCGATCTCGAGGGCATCGCCAGCCGGATTCCCGAGCCGAAGGAGCTGCAGAACACCTGGGTGCGGGGCGGCGGACGCAACACCGTCCGCCCGCCGGTGACGGTCGCCGTCACCCTGGCGTCGGGCGAGCGGATCGAGGGCGAGCTGGAGCGGCTCAACGACTTCCTGGTCGTGCTCACCGACGACGCCGGCCGGCACCGGTCGTTCGGCCGCGAGGGCGACACCCCCCGGGTGGAGCTCGACGACCCGATGGCCGCCCACCGCGAGATGCTGCAGGTGTACCGCGACGCCGACATCCACGACGTGACCGCGTACCTGGTGACCCTGAAGTGATTGGCCGTCCGCCGTCCGCCGTCTGTCGGCCGGAGCGCCGCGACGTCGACGCCCGCTGCGCAAACCGCCGGTCCACCGATCGAGGGAACAACCGCCATCCACCTGCTGCGACAACGTGGTGACGCCGAAAATGACTGTCAACCGCCTGCTACGCCTGCTGCCCGTCGCCGCCCTGCTCGCCGCCGTCGTGCTCGCCGCGCCCGCCGCGGCGACCGCGCAGGAGGGCGGGCTGGACCCCGCATCGCTCGTCGAGCCCCTCGAGGAGTCGTGGCCGACCTACTCCGGCGACTACAGCGGCCGGCGCTACAGCCGGCTGAAGCAGGTCACCACGGAGAACGTCCGGCAGCTCTCGCTCGCCTGGACCCGGAGCTTCGACACCGGCATGCCGCCGCTCCAGGGGCCGAACGCCCCCGACTTCACCGGCGGCGTGGGGACCGGCGACTTCACCATCGGGCCGCAGCGCATCAAGGGCTCGATTCTCCAGGTCGGCGACCTGCTCTACGTCACCGCCCCCGACCACGTGTGGGCCGTCGACGTGCGGGACGGCGGCACGCGGTGGCACTACTTCTGGAAGACGCGCGGCGGCCCCCACATCGGCAACCGGGGCGCCGCGATGTGGCGCGACTCGATCATCTTCGAGACCGTCGACAACTACCTCGTCTCGCTCGACGCGCGCACCGGCGAGGAGCGCTGGCACAGCGAGATCGCGAGCTTCGAGGAGCAGTACTTCTCGACGATGGCGCCCATCGTGGTCGGCGACCTCGTGCTCGTGGGCACCGGCAACGACCTCGACGCGCCGGGGTTCCTGCAGGCGTTCGACCCCGCCACCGGCGAGCGGGTGTGGCGGTTCTACACCGTGCCGATGAGCGAGGACGACCCCGGCATCGAGACCTGGCCGAACCTCGACGCGGCGATGCACGGCGGGGGGCAGGTGTGGGTGCCCGGGTCGTACGACCCCGAGACCGACCTCTACATCTTCGGCACCGGCAACCCCACCCCCGGCTACACCGGCATCGCCCGGCGCGGCGACAACCTGTTCACGTGCACGCTCGTCGCGGTGGAGGTGTCGACCGGGAAGATGGCGTGGTGGTTCCAGACCTCGCCGCACGACACCCACGACTGGGACTCGGCCCAGACCCCGATCCTGATCGACGGGGAGATCGACGGCGTGCCCCGCAAGCTCGTCTCGACCGCCGCCCGCAACGGCTTCTTCTTCACCGTCGACCGGGTGACCGGCGAGCACGTGGTGACCACCCGCTACGGCGCGACGTCGAACTGGGCCAGCCACATCCGCGAGAGCGGGTCGCCGAACCCGAACCCCGCGAAGGAGGCGATCATCCCCGGCGCCCTGGTCTCCCCCGTCGAGGGGGGCGTGGCCAACTGGCAGCCGCCTGCCTTCAACCCCGACACCGGCCTCTTCTACACGCAGGAGAACAACGGCTTCAACCTGCTCTACCTGACCGATCCGGACCCGCGCGGGTCGATGGGGCTGGGAGGCAAGGACCGGGTCACCGTGGGCACCGGCGGCAACGCCTTCACCGCCATCGACTACCGCACCGGCGAGCCGCGGTGGCGCCACGCCTGGCCCATCGGCGGGGGCGGCGGGGCCGGCGTGCTGACCACCGCCGGGGGCCTGGTCTTCACCGGCGACGGCAGCGGCAACTTCGTGGCCTTCGACGCCGCCGACGGCGACCTGCTCTGGCACACCCGCATCGGCAACATCTCCAACGCGCCGCAGACCTACCTCGTCGACGGGCGCCAGCACGTCCTGGTCGCGGCCGGCCAGCAGCTCTTCGCCTTCGTCATGTACTGATCGAATGCCCCGCCATCGGCCCGCCGATGAGCCTGTGCCGAGCGTGGCCCGCGCGCCGCGCACGAGGCCGCCGGTGCGGTACCATCTCGCCGAGAACAACCTCGCGTGGATGCGGTACCCGTTCGAGGACCCGCGCATGGCGGGCATGCGGGACGAGATCGACCGCATCAACCGGCTGGGGGACCGCTCGCCGGGCTTCGTGTGGCGCTTCGAGACCGAGGGCGGCGACGCCACCGACGTGCGGGTGCTCGACGACCCCCGGATACTCTTCAACTTGACCATCTGGGAGACGGTCGCCGACCTGCGGCGGTACGTCTACCGCACCGAGCACGTCGAGTTCTTCCGCCGCCGCCGCGAGTGGTTCCTGCCCCCGCCGAACGAGCCGGTGGCGCTGTGGTGGGTGCGCGAGGGGGAACGGCCGGACGTCGACGAAGCGATGGCCCGCATCGAGCGGTTGTGGCGGGACGGCCCGACGCCCGAGGCGTTCACCTTGAAGCAGGTCTACGATCCCGACGGCGCGCCCGCGGCCCGGCCCGCGCAGAGGGGCACCGCATGATCACTGCCGAGGCCCGCGGCCGGCGTCGGGCCTGCCGCCGGCCTCGAGCGGAGGAACACGGCAGGGTCGCGGCCGAGACCGTCGCCCCGTGTCTTGCCGGCCCCGTTGCCGGCCCCGTTCGTGCGGAGGAGCACCGATGATAACGACCGAGACCCGCGACCGCGTCACCGTCGTCCGCATGGCGCACGGCAAGGTCAACGCGTTCGACCCCGAGCTGATGAGCGGCCTCATCGACCAGTTCGCGGCCTTGGAGGAGGCGGACACCGCGGCCGTGGTCCTGACCGGCACGGGCCGGGTCTTCTCGGCCGGCGTCGACCTGCGCGGTCTCACCGGGGGCGGCCCCGACTACGTCAAGAAGCTGCTGCCGCTGCTCGGCGGGGCCTTCTTCAAGGCGTTCACCTTCCCCAAGCCCGTCGTCGCCGCCGTGAACGGACACGCCATCGCCGGCGGTTGCGTCCTCACCTGCGCGTGCGACTACCGCATCATGGCCGACGGGGACGGCCGCATCGGCACCCCCGAGCTGTCGGTGGGGGTGCCGTTCCCGAGCATGGCCCTGGAGATCCTCCGCCTGACGGTGCCCGCGCACCGGCTGCAGGCCCTGATCTACCGCGGCCTGACGTGCACGCCGGCCGAGGCCGTCGAGAACGGCCTCGTCGACGAGGTCGCCGCCCCCGAGGCGGTGGTCGACCGCGCCGTCGACATGGCCGCCCGCCTCGGGTCGCTGCCGCCCGCGTCCTTCGCCCTCACCAAGCGCATCATCCGCGAGCCGAGCCAGGCCCGCGTCCGCGAGATGCAGTCGGCGGACGAGGCCGTGGCCGAGGCGTGGATGTCCCCCCGCGTGCTGGAGGCCGTTCGCGCCTATGTCGAGCGCACGCTCGGAAAGTAGAATCGACGAGGCGGTTGCCGCCCGGCCGTTTGTCGTTGGGAGCCCGTGGATCGGGCGGTAGTGTGACCGCGCGTCGCGAGCCACGCTGGGGGGTGCGCGCAGCAGGTGGAGGTACCGTGGCGCTGACGAAGGTGGAGCTGGAGCAGTTCACGGCGTTCGCCTCGCTCGAGCTGGACTTGTGCCGAGGCATCAACGTCCTGATCGGCGCCAACGGTACCGGCAAGACCCACCTGATGAAGGTCTGCTACGTTGCCTGCGACGTCTCGCGCAGTCCGGAGGACGACTTCGTCCAGAAGCTCGTCAGGGTGTTCATGCCCTCGGGACACAGCCGGGGGCGCCTCGTCAGGCAGCAAGGGGGTGCCGACGGCGAAGCCACGATACGGGTGTGGCGCGGTGGGTTGAAGCTCGAGGCGTCGTTCAGAAGCCGTCGGAGGCCGGTTTCGCTGCGCCCATCTGCGTTCACCGACGACGATCCCGACCGGGAGATGGAGGAATGGGCGCGCGAGCCGATGGAGTGCGTCTACGTTCCCGTCAAGGAGATGCTCTCCAATGGGCCCGGTTTCCGGTCGCTGTACTCGAAGCGCGAAGTGCACTTCGAGGAGGTGTACAACGATATCCTGGATCGGGCGTATCTCCCGGCCTCGCGCGGACCGGTGGACAGCCCGCGCGAGCAGTTGGCGGCGAGACTGCAGACGGCGATTGGTGGCGAGGTTGCGGTCGATAACGAAGAGTTCTTCCTGCGCAGTGAACGGGAGAACATAGAGTTCTCCCTTCTGTCGGAGGGGGTGCGCAAGCTGGCCCTGCTATGGCTGTTGATCCGGAACGACGTGATCAGCCCGGGTTCCGTTCTGTTCTGGGATGAACCCGAGACCAACCTGAACCCCAAGCTGTTCGGCGTTCTCATGGAGGTCTTCCTGGAGCTGCAGCGCAACGGTGTGCAGATATTCTTGGCGACCCACGACTACGTCGTGCTCAAGGAGCTCGACCTGCGCGCGAGAGAAGCCGACCAAGTTGCGTTCCACGCGCTCTATCGGGAGGACGAGACTGGTGAGATCGCCTGTGCAACGTCGAACAGTTACCGAGACGTTCACCCGAACGCCATCGCCGATACGTTCACGGATCTCTACGACCGGGAGATCGCGCGCAGCCTGGGGACGGCGAAGTGACCCTCTCGGAGGGCGATCTGGAGATGGACGTCCCCGACGCGCTGGGTGGAGGCAGGTTCGACGGTGCCGCCCACGGGCTGGGTCGCTGCATGAAGGCGGTGGACTTCGTTGTGGAGCTCGCCGACCGGTATCTGTACATCGAGATGAAGGACCCTCAGCACCCTCGGGCGACCGATCGAGCGCGCAACGCGTTCATCGAGGAGTTGCGCAGCGGGCGACTTGACCAAGAGCTGAAGTACAAGTATCGGGACTCGTTCTTGTACGAATGGGCGGCAGGGCGCGCCGACAAGCCGCTCCATTACCTCGTGCTGATTGCGGTCGACGCGCTGGACGACGCGCACCTGGCGAGCAGAACACACGCGCTCGTGCAGCAGTTGCCCTTGCGGGGTCCGCAGGGACCGGACAGGCGTCCATGGGTCCGGCCGATCGTCCATTTCTGTGGCGTGTTCAACATCGCGTCGTGGAATCGTAACTTCCCCGAGCATCCCGTCAGGCGCGTAGCGACGCCGGCTCGTGACGGGTAGGGCCGTTCTCGATCGGCCCGGGCCGCGTCGCGCCCGCGGCCGGGCCGGAGTGTAGAGGGATGTCACGCTTCCTGCAGCTTCGTCTCCTGTGGCGGCGCGCCGCCGCCCATCCGGGCTTCACCCTCGTCGCCATCGCCACCCTCGCGGTCGGGATCGGCGCCAACGTCGCCATCTTCACCGTCGTCAACGCGGTGCTGCTGCGGCCGCTGCCGATCCCCGACTCGGAGCGGCTGGTCATGCTGCGGCACGCCGCGCCGGGACTGACGCAGCTCGACGAGCTGCCGATGTCGGACGCGCTCTACTTCCTCTACGCCGAGGAGAGCCGCACCCTCGACGGCGTGGCGGTGTTCCGCGACCTGCAGGCGAGCTTCACCGGTCCGGAGAACCCGCAGCGGGTGCAGGCGGCGCGCGTCACGGCGTCGTTCTTCGACGTGGTGCGGACGCCGCCGCGCATCGGCCGGGCCTTCACCCCCGACGACGACCGTCCCGGCGCGGCGCCCGTCGCGGTGCTCGCGGACGGGCTGTGGCGGACCCGGTTCGGGGCCGACCCCGGCGTGGTGGGGACGGTGGTCGACATCGACGGGGCGAGCGTCGAGGTGGTGGGGGTGATGCCCCCCGGCTTCTCCTTCTCGCGGCCGAACGCCGAGCTCTGGCTGCCGTTGGCCCTGAACCGGGACGATACGCAGCTCGGCGCGTTCGGGATCAACGGCGTCGCCCGCATCGCCGACGGCTCGACCCTGGCGCAGGCCCAGGCCGAGCTCGGCACGATGCTGTCGAACCTGACGGAGGTCTTTCCCGACGAGGGGGCGGCCCCGATTCTCGCGAACGCGGGGTTCCGGCCCGTCGTCGACCGGGCGCGCGAGGCGGTGGTGGGCGACATCGAGGCGACGTTGTGGATGCTGCTCGGCGCCGTCGGGTTCCTGCTGCTGATCGCGTGCGCCAACGTCGCCAACCTCTTCCTCGTGCGGTCCGAGGCGCGGCACGGCGAGGTGGCGATTCGCTCGGCCCTCGGCGAGGGCCGGGGGCGGCTCGCGGGGTCGGTCCTGGTCGAGAGCGTCGCGCTGGGCGTGGCCGGCGGCCTCGCGGCGCTGCCGCTGGCGTGGCTCGCCGTCGGCCTGCTGGGGCGCTTCGGGCCGCGGGCGCTGCCGCGCGTCGACGAGATCTCGATCGACGCGCCGGTGCTGGGGTTCACCCTCGCCGCGTCGGTCGCGGCCGGCGTGCTGTTCGGGGTCCTGCCGGCGTGGCGGACGCGCGCGGTGGCCGCCGGGGGCCACACCACCGCGGGCGCGCGCGGCGCCTCCGCGGGCCGGGAGCGGCAGTTGGCCCGGCGGGCCCTCGTGGTGGTCCAGATTGCGCTGGCCCTGACCCTGCTCGTGGGGTCGGGCCTGGCGGTGCGCTCGTTCCAGAGGCTGGCCGCGGTCGACCCGGGCTTCGACGCGACCGACGTGCTGACCTTCGGGCTGGCGCTGCCGCTGCGCGACTACGAGAGCGCCGAGTCGCGGCTGGGCTTCCACCGCCAGGTGGTAGACCGCCTGCGCGCCCTGCCCGGGGTCGCCGACGCCGCATCGGCGACGACCATTCCCCTCGGCGGGGAGCTGGCCGGCTCGGGGCACACCATCGAGGGCCGGCCGCTCGCCGACGGCGAGGTGCCGCCGGTGTTCATGTGGAAGCGCGTCTCGCCGGGCTACTTCGACGCCATGGGCATGGAGCTCGTCGAGGGGCGGGTGTTCGACGCGCTCGACGGGGAGCGCGACGCGCCGGTCGTCATGGTGTCGCAAGCGGTGGCGCAGGCGCAGTGGCCGGGGGAGAGCGCGCTCGGCAAGGGCATCCGGCTGGGCGGCCCGCCGGCCGAGGAAGGCGAGCAGTGGTCGCGCGTCGTCGGCGTGGTCGGCGACGTCCACGAGGTGGCGCTGCACGAGGACCCGCCGCTGATGGCGTACTACCCGATACCGGGGGTCGTCGGCGGCACGGGCGTCCCGCCCGTGATGCAGTACGTGGTGCGCACCCCGAACGCCGCGGCCCTCGCCGGCGCCGCGCGGGAGACGGTGCGCGGGATCGATCCGACGCTCCCGATCGCCGACGTCGAGACCCTCGAGACGCTGGTCGGCCGCGCGCGGGGGGAGCGGGCGTTCGTCATGGTCCTGCTCGTCATCGCCGCCGGCCTCGCCCTGCTGCTGGGCTCGATCGGCCTCTACGGCGTCGTCTCCTACATGGTGGCGCAGCGGCGGCGCGAGATCGCCATCCGCATGGCGGTCGGCGCGCAGGTGATCGACGTGCGCCGCCTCGTGCTCTCCGAGGCGGGCGCCATGGCCCTGCTCGGGGTGGTGCTCGGGGTGGCGGCGGCGGTGGTGCTGACCCGCCGGCTGCAGGCCCTGCTGTTCGAGACGGCCCCCCTCGACCCCGTCGTCTTCGGCTCGGTCTCGGCGCTGCTGGCCGCGATCTGCCTGCTGGCGAGCTGGGTGCCCGCCCGGCGCGCCGCCCGGATCGATCCGATGACCATCCTGCGCGCCGAGTAGGCTCGCGGCATTATCGGCGCGTCCGACCGCGCCGCGGGAACCCCTTGCCGTGACGCCACCGCCCGGGGTGGTTTCTTTCCCTCCGCGAACCGCCGGCGGTACCGGCGGCTCGACGGACCGGCACACCGCCGTGCGAAGGCCGGCGCGGCGACCCTGAACGGTCTACCCTCGGCCGCCGGACCTTCGGGCCCGGGTCGCGATTCTTCTCGCCGCTCGGCTTGAGCCCGCGCCGCGGCGCTACCAGTCGAAGGCGAGCGAGGTGATCAGGCTCGCCCCGGGGCCCGAGTACCGATCGATGACCGGATCGTTGGCCCGGCGTCCCCGCACGTTCCACCACTCGAAGTACCTGGCGTCGGTCAGGTTGAGCAGGCCGAGGCGGAGCTTGAGGGCCTCGGTGAGGGCCACGAAACCCACGAGGTCGACGACCCGGTAGGCTTCCGGTGCGAACTGCGCCACCCTATGCTGGCGGTACGCCTCGACCAGCCGCACCGACAGCTCGCTGCCCCAGCGGCCGGCCCGCGGCGCGTAGCGGAGCCCCACCACCGCCTCGTCCGGCGCGACGGAGCCGAGCGGCGTCTCCTGCGCGACCGGCGCCGCGGCGGCGGCGCCCCGCAGGAACTCGCGGCCCTCGATGCGCGCGTAGCTGCCCCGGACCATGAGGCTGTCGGTCAGGTACGCCTCGCCGAACACCTCGATGCCGTCGATTCGCGCTGCCTCCAGGTTCCGGCTCTGGAACTCGAGCAGCCCCGTCAGGGGGTCGACCCCGAGCTCCGTCAGCTCGATGAAGTCGCGGTAGCGGTTGGAGAACGCGCTGACGCCGAGGCTCGCGCGGTCGAACGCGGTGCGGACGCCGACCTCCAGGTTGTCGCTGGTCTCTGCCCGCAGATCCGGATTGGGCAGGGTCGTGTAGCCCTCGCGGGGACTGGCGAAGCCGGTGTTGATGGCGCTGTAGGGCGGCGCCCGGAACCCGCCGGCGTACTGCGCGTGCAGGGTCACGACGTCGGTCAGCCGCGCCGCCAGGCCGATCTTCGGCGAGAGGGCGCCGTCGGAGAAGTCGGCCGCCTCGGGGTTGAGGCTCGCGACGAAGACGGGATCGGCCTGGTTGGCGTCGAGCGAGTAATGGTCGTAGCGCACGCCCGGCACGAGGGTGAGGCGGCCGAACCGGATCTCGCCCTGCAGATAGGCCCCCGCCTCGACGACGTCGCTCTCCGGGAAGTACTTGGTGGGGAAGATCAGGTCGGTCGGGACCGGTAGCCCGGTGGCGATGTCGGTTTCGGTTCGGCCGCGCCGCATGTCGAAGTAGTCGGCCTTGTAGCTGCCCCCGAACGTGATCGTCATGCCGTCGTCGGGGCCGCCCAGCCAGTGCTGGCCCTGGGCCGACCCCCCGTGGCCGACCTGCTCGAAGTCGACGGTGCCGTGGCGGGTCGACGAGAACGGCGGTCCGAGGCCGGTGGTCGTCCGCGCCTCGTCCAGGACCTGGGCGGTGTCGTTGCGCTGCCCGTACACCCGCCACGTCAGCAGGTCGAGCCCGCGGCCGGCGAGGGTGTGGTCGAGCGAGAGCCGCTGGCGTCCCTGCGTGTCGAGGGCGGCCGACTCCCGGATGAGATAGGCGAAGCGGCCGAAGTCGAGCAGCCGGTTGTTCGAGAGCCAGTCGGTCTCGACGCGGCTGTCGTACCGCTCGGCGGCGGCCCGCCACCGGTTGTCCGGCGATGCGCTGTAGACCAGCTTGGCCAGGACCTGCCGGCCCGCCACGTCCTGCGGGTTCGGCGCGGTGCGGGTGTGGTCTCTCGTGTCGACGGCGCCCTGGTTGCCGAGCTCGCCGCCCCGGTCGAGGCTGGTGAACACCGACGCCTGGACCCGCTCGCCGCCGGCGGCCAGGGTGAGGTTGGCGCCCACGGCGTCGGCGCGGCTGTCCCAGGTGGTCTTGCCGCCCAGGTAGAACCGCCGGTCGCGCAGGTAGTCGGCGGGGTCCTTGGTGAACAGCGACACGACGCCGCCGAGCGCGTCGCTCCCGTAGAGGGCGGAGTTGGCGCTGCGCACGATCTCGACCGTCTTCAGGACGTCGACGTCGAGCCCCGCCTGGTGGACGTTGAACGGGCCGAAGTCGAACTGCTCCGAGGTCTGCACGCCGTCGACCATCGTCATCACGCGGTTGCCGCCGATGCCGCGGATGTTGAAGCCGTTCAGCCCGAGGCGGGTCACGTTGTTCTCGACGTAGACCCCCGGCTCGTACTTCACGAGGTCGGCGAAATCCTCGACCATCCGTTCCTGGATGGTCGCGCCGTCGATGACCGACACCACGCCCGGCGTGTCCCGCACCGGGGCGGGACGGAGGGTGGCGGAGATGGTGACCGAATCGAGGAAGGTCGGCGGCTCGTCGGGCGGGGTCCCGTCTGGCGGCGTCTCGTCGGGCGCCCCGTCGGGCGGGGTCTCGTTGGACGGTGCCTCGGTGTCGGTCGTCCCGACCGCGGGGTTCGCGCCGTTCGGATCAGCGGCCGCCACCGGCTGACCGGGGTCCGGCTGCGCGGTCGCGGCGAGGGGGCTCGCCGGTCCCAGGGCGAGGGCCGCGATCAAGATCGCGAACGGCATGCCGAAGGCGCTGTCGCGGGGTCGGGTTCCGTGCACGGCGTGCATCCAGTGGCCCCTGCCGGGCTCCGGCAGCGCGGCGGGGGTGCTCTTGCCTCGTCGGGGCGTGCTCCCTGCAATCCGCAGAGGGGCGTGCTCCCTGCAATCCGCAGGGTAGTTCGTGCCTCCATGGTACTTCCTCGCCTTGTCTTTCCGCGCTTGGGGCCGTCCCGGGGGGCTCGTCGCCCGGCGCCGGTTTCGAACTTGTTCCCTCTGACTTGCGCTCGCGCGCCGGGCCGTCCCGCGCGCCTCGCCGGGCGAGAGGCGGGGCGGGAAGGCGGGGACGATGGGAAGAGGACCGGGGCCGCCTGGCGCGGCAGCCGGTCTCGACGGGAGTCCAGGGAACGGCGGGGGAAGGGGCGGAAACGACACCGGGCCGGGCGACGGTCGGCTCCCGTCGCCCGGCCCGGTGCGTGGTTGTCGCGAGGGACCGGGGCTACCGGCCGAGCCGGTGCGGGGCCGGTGGGGCCGGCCGGCCGACACCCGCCGCCGGGGCCGACGTCGCGGTCTCGAGCCGCGAATGGGCGTTCTCGAGCGAGTCGGCCAGGCGCGTCAGCCATTGCGGCACGCGGCTCGGGAAGCGCTCGCCGAGCGCCCGCCCCGACAGCTCGGCCGCGGGACGCGGCTCGCCTCCGGCCGGCGCCTGGGCCGCATCGTCGGCCCGCCCGGCCTGGCCGCCGTCGGGTGCGGGGGCCGGCTCCAGGCCCCCGGGCTCCGTGGCGGCATCGCCGGGCGGCTCGGCCGGGGCCAGCTCGGCCACCGGCTCCGGCGGCGCTTCGGCCTTCCCTTCCGACGGCGGCATGGCCGCGATCGCCGACGGCAGCGCGGCCGCCGCGGTCTCGGCAATCGCCGCGAGGGGCGCGGACGTGTTCAGGTTCTGCACGTCGACGTCCACGCGCTGGGCGATCTCGGCCGAGATCTGCCGCGCCACGATGGTCATCTGGGCCTCCGCCAGCCGGCTGACGGCCTCGCGGATCGGGGCGAACACCTCGGTCAGGTCGATCTCGACGCTGTTCTCCTGCATCCGGCTGAGCTGCATCTCGCGGATCTGCTCCTCGAGGGCCGCGATGCGATCCTGGGCCGCCATCTGGTCCTGCACGAGGACGTCGCGGTGCAGTTGGGCCTCCTGGTCCATCACGTAGTAGCCGCCGACGAAGGAGGCGGCGCAGAAGATGGCCAGCATCATCAGGCGGCTGAAGAAGCGGCCGACCCGCGACGGCCTGCGCATCTCGGGCTCGGGTCGGGGCGCCGGGGGCGGCTGAACGGTCTTCGCCTTGGCCGGCTCGGGCTGGTTGGGTGTGGTCGTCATGGTCCCCTCCTACAGGGTCAGCGAGAGGCGCGGGCCGACCCGGCGGATCATCCGCCCGGCCGTTGGCGCCGTCACACGGGTGAAAGACATGGAATGTCTGAACGAGGTCGCTGTCGAAGTCGACGGTTGCCGCGGCGGCCGTTCGAACGCACCTTGCCGCCCGCGACACGCGAATGCCTCGTTCCGGAGGAGAGGAGCACGACGTGATCCCGGCGGCTGGGAACCGTCCGGGGGGAAGGAGGAGCGATGACCGGTACCCCACAGCGATGATTCAGGACAACGTCCGTCATGTCAAGAGAAAACCCGCCCAGCCACAAGATGTTGTGGTGCTCCGGGGGGGGCAGGCGCCGAACTGGTGGTCCTCGCCCGGGTCGCCGACCGGCGTGACCACATGGGTGCACCACGACAAGGTGATGCGCCGCCACGCGGGCGGCACGCGGAGCCTCGTGTGTGAGCGTCGAGAATCAACGGCGGCCGGCTCGCGAGCGCCGACCCCGGCCGCTCCCGTGAATCGAGCGGCCGACAGGGTCGGGGGCCGTCGCCTCGGAATGGCATCGTGCACCCTGACCACGGCGAGGGCCCGCGCCGGCCGGACCGTTCCGAAGCGAGGTCCTGCGCCGGCCGGACCGTTCTGATACGATCCGGCAGGCTGGCGGCCGAGCCAGGCCGACCTCGACACCATCGCGGGCCGACGGCGGGCGCCCCGGGGCAACCCGGCGGACCTGCCCGCGCCGCCGCCCCACCGGTTCGTCGCATCGACGGCACTCCCGGCTGAACGGCTGCATGACCCTTGCGATGAAGGCAACAGGAGAGCCTGGTACCGGAAATCGGCACGCCGGGTTTGACGTGGACCGAAGGGGACGGAAGCCTGGGCCTCCGTCCCCTTTTTCGGTTCCGGTCGTTCGCCGCGGCCCTTTGCTCCGGGCTGGCCGTCCGGCATGCGCCCCGCCGGCCGGGCCGGTAAACGGAACCGTCGGCGCGAGGGTCCTTTCGGAGGCGGTCGTCCCGCGGGGGCGGCCGCGGGTGCAGGAGAACCCTCGATGTCGATGAGCAGCGGGCGAAACAGGGAGCCGTCGGCCGGCTTCCGGGCCGGATTCGCGCGCCGCCGCCGGGCCGCGGTTCCCGGACGGCTGGCCGCATGCCTGGTTCTGGTCCTGGTGGCAGCGGGCTCCGCCGCGGCGGGAGCGCAGGAGCAGGAGCCGGCGCTGCCGGCTGCGGGGCTGGCGCTGCCGCCCACCGCGTCGGCGCCGGCGTCCCCTCGGTCGGACCCCCCGCCCGCCGTCGGCGCTCCGGCCCCGGTCCAGCCGCCGCCGATGGCCGGCTTCGGCCTCGTGCCCGGCCGCCCCACCGTGCGCCCGCCGCGCACGGACACGCCGCCCGACATCGACGGCCGCCTCGACGACCTCGCGTGGCGGTCGGCGGCCACCATCACCGAGTTCACCCAGCAGGCGCCGCTCGAAGGGGCGCCCGCGACCGAGGACACCGACGTCTACATCGCCTACGACAGCGACCACCTGTACTTCGGCTTTCACCTGCACTACGCCGACCCGAGCATCATGCGGGCGAACCGGGTCGACCGCGACACCGCCTGGGCGGACGACCTCATCACCATCTACATCGACACCTTTCTCGACCAGCAGCGGGCCTACGACTTCGACCTGAACGCCTTCAACGTGCAGGGCGACGGCGTCGTCAACACCGGCGGCGGCATGCGCGGCTCCCCCATTCCCCCCGCCGACCGGACGTGGGACGCGCTCTTCCACAGCGCCACGAGCATCGTCGCCGACGGCTACATCGCGGAGATGGCGATTCCCGTCAAGAGCCTGCGCTATCCGCAGCGGGGCCCCGGCGAGCCCCACCGCTGGGGCTTCCAGATCGTGCGCGAGATCAAGGGCAAGAACGAGGAGAACGCGGTGTGGGCGCCGATGTCGCGCGACGTGGCCGGCTTCCACCGGCAGATGGGGCTGATGGAGGGGATGACCGACTTCTCGACCAGCCGCAACCTCGAGTTCCTGCCCACGTTCACGGGCATCGACTTCGGGTCGCTCGACCGGTCGACGGGCGGGTGGAACGACCTCGGGATGAATCCCGAGGCCGGTCTCAACGTCAAGTACGGGGTGACCTCCAACCTGACCGCCGACTTCACCCTCAACCCCGACTTCTCGCAGATCGAGTCGGACCAGCCCCAGATCGAGGTGAACCAGCGCTTCCCCCTGTTCTTCAGCGAGCTGCGGCCGTTCTTCGTCGAGGGGGCGGAGATCTTCGACCTGCCGGGCCCCGTGACCTTCGTCCACACCCGGACCATCGTCGACCCCACGTGGGGGGCGAAGCTGACCGGCAAGGCGGGCCGCTTCACCATCGGCCTCCTGTCGGCCGAGGACGAGGCGCCGGGGAACGTCGGCGACGTGGACGACCCGCTGTTCGGAGAGACCGCGCAGAACTTCATCGGGCGGGTGAAGTACGACGTCTACTCGGAGTCGCACGTCGGCGCCGTCTTCACCGACCGGTCGTTCATGGACAGCAGCAGCCGGCTGGGGGGCGTCGACGGCAGCTTCCGGCTGTCGCGCACCATGTCGACCAACTTCCGCCTGATCGAGTCGCGGCACCGCGACCTCGAGGGGGTGGATCGCTCCGGCCACATCTACGACGCGAGCATCCGCAGCAGCGGGCGCAACCTGCGGTGGTTCGCCGCCGCCTACGAGCTGACCCCCGACTTCCGGACCGACGTCGGGTTCGCGCGGCGGGTCGACCAGCGGCGCGTCATCACCAACATGGGCTGGCGGTGGTGGCCCGAGAGCTGGCTCATCAACTGGGGCCCGCAGCTCAGCTACGGGCGCAACTGGAACTTCGACCGGGTGCTCGAGGACGAGAACACGGGTCTCGGGCTGAGCTTCGACTTCGCGAGGAGCATTCGGTTCAGCGTCGACGCGCAGCAGGACATGGAGCGCTTCGGCGGCATCGACTTCCGCAAGCGGCAGGTGTCGGTGAACGGCGGCGTCAGCAGCTCGCGCGCCTTCTCGGTCAACGCGAGCTACCGCCGCGGCGACGAGGTCTTCTACGACTGGGACAATCCGTGGCTGGGGTACGGCGACACGGCCCGGCTCAACGTCACGGTACGGCCCCTCGCCCGCCTGAGCTCGCAACTCGGGGTCAACACCAGCCGCCTGACGGATCTGCGCGGCGGAAGCGCCGAGCGGGTCTTCGACGTCCAGATCTACCGGGCGCAGAGCGTGCTGACGTTCACCGACCGGCTGCTGATGCGGAACATCACCGAGTACAACACCTTCGACAAGGACCTCGACTTCAACGTGCTCTTCACCTACCGGGTCAACGCCGGCACCGTGTTCTACATCGGCTACGACGACCACTACCGGCAGGCCGACCGGCTCTACGGCGACCCCGACGGCGACGGCTTCGACGAGCGGCTCTTCTTCACCAGCGACCTGCGGCGCACCAACCGGGCGATCTTCACGAAGATCCGCTACCTGTTCAGGTTGTGATCGATGGCTCCGTCCCGCGCATCCCGCGCCCGCGTTCCGCGTCGCGCCCCGACCGCCCGGCCGCGGCCCGGGTGGGCCGCGCGGCGCGCGGTCGTGCCGATGCTCATCGCGCTGGCCGTTGCGCTGCCGGCGGCCGGCCAGGGACTCGAGCGGCGTCTGGTCGTCGTGGTGCCCGAGGCCGACGACCCGCGGGTCGAGCACACCCGGGCCGCTATCGCGTTCTGGAACCGCACCCTGGCCGACCTCGGGCTCGACGTGCGGATGCGCGAGGTCGAGGTGGTCGCCGGCCCGCCCGGCATGCGGGCGATCGAGACGTTCGCCCGGTTCGTCTCCCAGCGCGGCGGCCGCATTCCCAAGGGGCGCGACGGGCCGCAGCCGCCCCCGGAGCTGACTGCGCTGGGGGGCGACGTGGTGGTGCTGCTGTCTCGCCAGCCGTTGCTGCCGTTCGCGTGGCCCTTGATCGGCTCGCCCGACCACCTCGTGGCGATCCGGACGGCCCGGATCGGCCGGCCGCGCGAGGACACCGTCATGCGCAACGTCATCGCGCACGAGCTGGGTCACACCCTGGGGCTGAGGCACAACCGCGGCGGCGCCTCCCTGATGTGCGGCCCCTGCTCGTCGCTGGCCGCCCGGGAGAGCCCCGGCGGGTGGTTGCCGCTGACCGCGCGCGACCGGGCCCTGCTGCGCACGCTGCACGGGAAGGTCGAGACCCTCGGCCAGCCCGGGCGCGCGGGCGTCGAGGCTGTTCCCGACTGACTCCGCGGACCCTCGGCCAGCCGCGGCAGGGGCCGGTGCCTCCGGGGGCGAGGGCCGCGCCGCAGGGGTGGTCGGCGTCGGCCGCCACGGCTTGGTTTCGAAGCCGCGCCTGCCCAGCCGCCGACGGGCGCTCCCGGCCGAGAGGCTGTGCCGCAGGGGTGGTCCGCGGGTTGCCCGGGGCGGGGCGGGCGAGCCGGAGTGCACGGGCTCGGCGTCCGAGCCGCATGCTAAGATGGGCCGTCGTCAGCACCGCGATCCCGATGGGTTCGGCTCCGCAACTCGGCCCCCGTGTCCTCCGCCCCGCGACGTTCGTCTCTAGCCCGGTCCGCGGGCAGTCTCCTCCCGGCAGCCGGCGCCTTCGACCGTTCCTGAAGTGGGCCGGTGGCAAGCGACAGCTTCTGCCCACGTTTCGGGAGTTCTACCCGGAGAGGTTCAGGGCCTACCACGAGCCCTTCCTGGGGAGCGGCGCCGTCTTCTTCGACCTCGCGGACTCCGGCCGGCTGGGCAACGGCAGGGTCCGGCTGACCGATGTGAACGCCGACCTCATCGGCTGCTGGCTGCGGTTGCGCGACGATCCGCACGCGGTGATCGAGCGCCTCCGCGCCCTCGCGGCCGACTACGAGGCGGATCCCGGCGACCACTACTATCGGGTCAGGGACCGGTTCAATCCGGCGCGGCAAGCGATCATGAACGGGAACGGCCCGCGGGCCGAGCGGTACACGGCGGACCTGGCCGCCATGTTCGTCTACCTGAACCGGACCGGCTACAACGGCCTCTTCCGCCTGAACTCCCGCGGCCTGTTCAACGTGCCCCGCGGGAGATACCAGAACCCGCGGATCTGCGACGAGGAGAACCTCAGGCGCGTATCCGAGGTCCTGTCGACGCGGTCCGTGACCGTCGGACACGCCGGGTTCGACGCGGTGCTGCGGACGGCTCGCAAGGGCGACTTCATCTACTTCGATCCGCCGTACGCGCCGCTCAGCACGACCGCACGCTTCACGTCGTATACGTCGGTCGGCTTCGACGACGACGACCAGCGCCGCCTCCAGCAGGTGGCCGTCGAACTGGCGGCGAAGGGCTGCCACGTGCTGCTCAGCAACTCGACGGCGCCGCAGATCGCCGCTCTCTACGACGGCAATCCCGACACGGAGAAGGCCGGCCTCGTGGCCCACACCGTCCCCGCCCGCCGCGCCATCAACTCGAACGCCTCCCGCCGGGGCGGCGTCGAGGAGTACGTGATCACCAACCTGCCGAGGCGGACGGCGTAGATGCCCGGTGGGCAGGTTGCCGTCACCAGCGGTTCGGAGCTCGAACGGGAGGTCGCGAACACGGCCGAACGGCTGGGACTTCGAGTCGGCCGGCAGATCAGGGTGGGCCGGAGACTCTGGGGTGCGGAGCGCCGTATCGACTTGGTGTTGCGCCACCCGGGCTCGGGCCGAAGCCTCGGCATCGAATGCAAGTACCAGGGTGTCAGCGGCTCGGCCGAGGAGAAGATCCCGGCGACGATTCAGGACATCTCCGCGTGGCCTATTCCCGGTCTCGTCGTCTTCGCCGGCCCGGGGTTCTCCGAGAACATGAGAGCCTATCTCCACTCGACCGGCAAGGCCGTGGCTCATGAGGATCTGCACGGCTGGCTTGCGCTCTTCTTCGGTCTCGCGGGCGGTGATGCCGAATAGGCGCACGGCTTCGCCCGCCAGGGCGGAGCCGGCCAACCTGTGGTGTGACATGGACACGCCGGCTCCGGATTGCGGGGCACCGGCGAAACGACCCGGCGTCGAACCGAGGACGAAATGAGTCAGTTGCGGC
The DNA here is from genome assembly GCA_965261285.1 of Vicinamibacterales bacterium. Lineage (GTDB taxonomy): Bacteria > Acidobacteriota > Vicinamibacteria > Vicinamibacterales > UBA8438 > JAJEEA01. The sequence continues at coordinate 5,640,185 of OZ253457.1, forward strand.
AAGGGAACGGTGACGACTACCCGGAGGCGGCAGGAAGACACATGCAGGACTCCGGGGCGCTTCTGGCGACTTTTCGGCATCTGCGTGAAGTCGCGGAAATCCTGCTGAAGGATCCGTACCGCGAGCTTACGGAACGTCTGCGAACGGGTCTCAGGAGAGCCAGGTTGAGGGGCAGATGAGCACCACGTCGATGCGTCTCAGAAAGCAGGACTGTGTCGCTCTGCGGGCGGAGCTCGTCAATCTGGGCTACGGGCAGGCCGAGTCGGAGACGAGGGAGACACTCGCGCGTCGACTGTACCCGGTGTCCGAACACCTGCGCGCACTCGATCCTGGCGTCGTTCTGGTCGTGGGTCCGAGGGTCGCGGGCAAGACCGAGCTGTTCAAGGCGTTCTTCTCGGAGGATCCGATCCATCCTGTCCCTCGTCGTGCTGGCGCTGCTCGGCACCGCGCCGGCGGCGGCCCAGCGGAACTGGAACGCGCCGTTCCCGGCGCATCACGTCATCGACAACGTCTACTTCGCGGGGACCGAGCAGCTCGGCACGTTCCTGATCACGACGCCCGAGGGGCACATCCTCATCAACACCGACTTCGAGTCGACGGTGCCGCAGATCCGCGAGAGCGTCGAGCGGCTGGGGTTCGAGTTCACCGACATCGAGATCATCCTCGGCAGCCACGCGCACGGCGACCACATGGAGGCCGACGCGCTGGTGAAGGAGCTGACGGGGGCCGAGGTCATGGTGATGCGCGAGGACGTCGAGCGGCTGCGGACGCTGCGGCCCGGCGGCAAGGAGCACCCCATCGACCGCGTTCTCGACGACGGCGACGAGGTGACGCTGGGCGGCACGACCCTGGTCGCGCACCGGACGGCGGGGCACACGAAGGGGTGCACGAGCTGGGCGATGAACGTCGAGGAGGCGGGGCAGAGCTACCTCGCTCTGATCGTGTGCAGCTTCGGCGTCAACCCCGGCTACGTCCTCGTCGACAACCCCGACTATCCCGAGATTGCCGACGACTACCGGGCGACCTTCGCGAAAGCGCGCTCGCTGCCGGTGGACGTCTTCCTCGGCTCGCACGGCTTCTGGTACGACATGGAGCGCAAGCTCGAGCGGGCGATGACCCGGGCCGAGGGCGACCCCAACCCGTTCATCGACCGCGAGGGCTACCTCGCCCACATCGACATGCAGGAGCAGCGGTTCCTGGAGATGCTGGCCGAGCAGGAAGCCGCGCGCTGAGGCCGGGGCGCCGGCTGCGGGCGAGCCTGGGAACGCGGACCGAAACCACCTCGTGGTGTTCGGGTGCGAAGCGGCAGGACCGGGCCGCGGCCGTGCGCGGTTCGCGGCTCCGGAACCGTTGCCCTCGGCCAGGCGCTCGAATGGGCCGGCGGTCGCCGTCGCAGTCCGTCACGGTGCTGCGACCGTGTGTTCGCGAGTTCGGCACCCGTCGCCCTCGGTCAGGCGCTCGAATGAGCCGGCGGTCGCCGTCGCGGTCATTCCACCAACGGTGCGGCGACGCCGACGCCGTACTCGTAGACGAGCCGGCCGCCGAGCTCGGCGGTGACCGCCAGCAGCACGAGGCCGGCGAGTCCGGCCGCTCCGAATGCGAGATGGACCAGCCGCCGCCGCGGTTCGCCTCGTTCCAGCAGCCCGACCCGCGCCGCGGTCAACCCGCCGACGTAGACCACGCACCAGAGCGCCCAGGTCCAGTGCCGGTCGACGACGGGTACCGCGAGCCCCGGCGTGTAGACCTCGGGGGCGGCGGCGCGTCCCGTGAGGTAGGCGGCGGCGAGGGTCAGCCAGCCCGCGGCGTAGAGGGCGGTCGACACGGTCGCGACCGGCTCGGGGCGGCGGCGGAGCAGGGCCACGAGCTCGGTCGCGAACGCGGTGACGAGCAGGCCGATCGGCAGGTGCACGATCAGCGCATGGGCGTTGGGCACCCAGTCGAGGAGCCCGGTCATCGGCGGTCGCCGCCTCCGCGGGTGCGGTGCATGGTGGTGACGATATCAGCGAACGGTCCTCCGGCGACACGGAGGGTGTCGCCGGGCGTCCTGGCGGGATCGAGGGTTGCCACGGGTTCGAGACGGGATTGACCTTGTATATTTTCCATCGCGTGGATAGATTGCAAGGATGATTCGTCGGATCATCACGGCCGACGTCGAGCGCGCCCTCGCGCGTCAGGCCGCGGTGGGGCTGATCGGGCCGCGTCAGGTCGGCAAGACGACGCTCGCGCTGGAGATCGCCCGGTCGCGCGACGCGCTCTATCTCGATCTCGAGGACCGCGACGATCGCAACCGGCTGGCCGAGCCCGCCCTGTTCCTGGGCAACGTGGAGGACCGGCTCGTCATTCTCGACGAGATCCACCGGATGCCCGAGCTGTTCCAGACCCTGCGCGGCGTCATCGACAGGGGCCGGCGCCGGGGGAAGGGCAGGGGCCGGTTCCTCATCCTGGGCTCGGCGGCGATCGACCTGCTGCGGCAGTCGGGCGAGACGCTGGCCGGACGGATCGCGTACATCGACATGGCCCCGTTTTTCCCGCTCGAAGTGGAGGACACCCGCGCATCGCGAGAGAGGTTGTGGCTGCGCGGCGGCTTCCCCGACAGCTTCCTGGCCGGGAGCGACGAGGACAGTCTGGCCCTGCGCCGCGATTTCATCCGCACCTACCTGGAGCGCGACGTCGCGATGTTCGGGCCCCGCGTGCCCGCGACGACCCTCGACCGGCTGTGGACGATGCTCGCGCACCGTCAGGGAACGACGCTGAACGCCTCGGTGCTCGCGAGGGCCCTGGAGGCGAGCGTGCAGTCGGTGACCCGCTACATCGACCTCCTGGCCGACCTGCTGCTCGTGCGCCGGCTGCCGCCCCTGCACGCCAACGTCGGCAAGCGTCTCGTGAAGTCGCCCAAGGTCTACGTGCGCGACAGCGGCCTCGTGCATGCCCTGCTCGGCATCGGGTCGCTGGAGCAGCTCGCGGGGCATCCGGTGGTCGGCGAGAGCTGGGAGGGCTACGTCATAGAGACGCTGGTCTCCGCGCTGCCCCCTCGGGCCAGGCCGCACTTCTACCGGACGAGCGCAGGCGCGGAGATCGATCTCGTCATCGAGCACGACGACGGCACGCGTTGGGCGATAGAGATCAAGCGATCGTTGTCGGCCAGGGTCGGCCGCGGCTTCCACCTGTCGTGCCAGGACCTCGAGCCCGCGCGCGCCTTCGTCGTGCACGCCGGAGACGACCGTTATCCGCTCGCGGACGGCGTGGAGGCCATCGGCGTCCGGGCGCTGGCCGTCGAGTTGCGCAGCCGCTCGTGACGTTCCCCCTGTCGAGGCTGGGACTCGTCGGACCTGCTCTTCGACGCCAGCGCCGACGAGGGCGATTTCCTCCATCCATTCTGTTCCGATCCGAAACGTTCGGTTGCGTCTCGCCGGCGTTCGGCGCCGACATGGTCCGTGATAACGTGCGCGGTAACAGGCCGCGCGGCGGACGCCGGCTTACCCCGTGACAGGAGTGTGAGATGACGGACAGAGGCTTGCGCCGGCGAGGCGCGCGGTGGGCGGCGGGTCTGGTGGCCGGTGTGGTCTGTGTCGTCGGCTTCGGCTTCGCCTTGCCGTCGACCGCCCCGCTCGCGGCGGCCGAGGACCTGCCGCTGGCCGCGCCCGAGTCGGTGGGCATGTCGGCCGAGCGGCTGCAGCGGGTCGACGACTACTTCCAGCGGTTCATCGACGACGGGCAGATCGCGGGGGCGGTGACCCTGGTGGCCCGGCGGGGCCAGGTGGTCCATCACTCGGCGGTGGGGTGGCGGCATCGGGAGGCTGAGGTGCCCATGACCACCGACGCCATCTTCACCCTGATGTCGATGACCAAGCCCATCGTCTCGGCCGCCCTCATGATGCTGTTCGAGGAGGGCCGGTTCCGGCTCGACGACCCCATCGCGGACTGGATTCCCGAGTACGCGGACCACATGGTTCTCGAGCGCGACGGCCCCCGCTGGCGGCGGGTCGCCGAGGCCCGGCCGGTCACCATCCGCCACGTGCTGACCCACACCTCGGGCCTGACCCTGAACCCGAACAACGCCGGTCTGTCGGACGAGGAGCGCCGCCACGTCACCAACGACGGAGAGCCGTTCGCGACCATCGGCGAGCGGGTCGCCCGGGCCGCGGGCATTCCGGGGGCGTTCCATCCCGGGGACGAGTGGCAGTACGGGTCGTCCACCGACTACGTCGCGGTGCTGGTGGAGAAGATCTCGGGCCAGCCCATCGACGTGTTCCTGAAGGAGCGCATCTTCGAGCCCCTCGGCATGCACGACACGTTCTACAACGTGCCCCGCGAGAAGGTCGATCGGGTGGCGGCGGTGTACCGCCCGACCGACGACGGCAAGTCGGAGCTGATGCGGGCGCCGCAGTTCCGCGAGCCGACGACGTACTTCCCGGGGGTGGCGGGGCTGAACGGCACGTCGGCCGACTACTTCCGCTTCGCCCAGATGATCGCGAACGGCGGCGAGCTCGACGGCGTGCGCCTGCTGGGGCGCATGACCGTCGACCTGATGATCAGCAACCACACCGGCGCGAAGGACGTCTACGTCCGCGGGCCGGGCTACGGGTTCGGCCTCGGCTTCGGGGTGCTCGTCGACCCGACGAAGTCGTTCGACGCCCTGTCGCCGGGCAGCTACGGCTGGGGCGGGGCCTACGGCACCCTCTACTGGGCGGATCCGGTGGAGGACCTCGTCGGGCTCATGTTCATCCAGCTCCCGGGCCACGGGCCGCTGAACATCCGGCAGCGGTTCACCAACGTCGTCACCCAGGCCGTGGTCGACAGTTGGGCCGACCAGCGGCCGCGGATCCTCGGGTACGACATCCCGCGGTGACGGCCGGGAGCCCGTGGCGGGGCATCCCGCCACGGGCGGCTCGCCGGGCGGCTCAGTCGGGCGCGACGCAACTGAAGTTCGCGGCGTCGTCGGTGCTGCCGCTGCCGTTCCACCGCGCCACCTGCGGATAGGGGCAGAGCGGCCGGGTGCGCACCACCTCGCCGCCCTCGAGCTTCGAGGCGACCATGCGCTCGGGGGCGCGGCCTTCTTCCACCCACGCCTCCAGCGCCGACAGGGCGTCGAAGGTGTCGGGCCCCGGGCCGCCACGGCAGTGGCCCATGCCCGGCGCCATGAACAGCCGGAAGAACTGCTGCGTGTCGGCCAGCGCGGCGTCCGCGTCGGCGCCGCCCCCCACCGTCCGCACCGCCTCCTCGTAGTAGTCGATGGTGCCGAGGGGCGAGATGTCGGCATCGCTCCACCCGTGATAGAGCAGCAGCTTGCCGCCGGCGTCGCGCAGGGGGCGCAGGTCGGGGTCGTTCGCGTCGAGGGCGGGGCCCGTCCGCTCGAGGGCCACCGGCAGGTCGCGGCCGTAGTCCCACGAGCGGAAGTTCCAGTCGGGGTCGCCGAACACCATGTACCGCATGAAGTCGTTGGCGGCCAGGTAGTGGATGCTGCGGAAGGGCTCGGGCCCCGTGACCCAGCGCGACCAGCCGCCGGGGTCGTCCTCGCCCCCCGGTACGAGGCCCGGGTAGATGACCTCGCCGGCCGCATTCGTCGGGCCGCGCCAGATGTCCTTCACCGCCTGCACCTGCTTCGGTGTCAAGCACGCCGCCTCGTCCTCCCCGGCGCCGCACGTCAGGGCCGCCGGGTCGAACTCGCAGGCGCGGGGGTCGTCGAGCACCCCGTCCTCGATGCCGTCGATGGCGTCGCAGGCGGCGGTGACCGCCTCGCCCAGCAGTACCGCCTTGGCGGGCGGGACCCAGCTCTCGGGGTCGTCGAGGGTCGCCAGCGCGTACCACAGGTGGGCCCCGGCGTAGAAGCGGGTCCAGTCGTGGGCGGGGTTGCCGACCACGAGGCCGTCGAAGTCGTCGGGATACCGCTGCGCCTCCATCAGGCCCTGCTGCCCGCCCTTCGAGCAGCCGACGTAGTAGGCGTGCGCGGGCGCGGCGCCGTAGAACGCCTCGGTGATCGCCTTGCCGTGGACGGCGGTGAGGTGCAGCGACCGGTGCCCGAAGTCCTCGACGAGGTCGGGGCGGCCGAGGGCCCAGCTCGCGTCGAAGCCGCCGGCGCGCTGCACGTGCCCGGTGTCGGTGCTCGACGTGGCGTAGCCGCGGCCGAGAGCGCCGGCCATGGCCCCGTAGCTGACCGTCCCCGCCATGCCGCCGTTGCCGGCGGTGTGGAACTTGCGGTTCCACGTGTCCGCGGGCAGCCACACCTCGAAATTGACGGCGGGCTCGCTGGTGGCGGCGACGCGGCAGAACGCCGGCACCTCGAGCGGCCGCGCCGCGCCGGGCGGCGTGAACTCGCCCGCCGGCACCGCCTCGGCGAGCCGGATGGTCGTGTCGGGCAGGGCGAGGCCGGCCAGCGCCGTGCACGCCGTGGACTCCGCGGACCGGGCCGCGCTTCCCGACTGAGCGGCGCCCCGGGTGGATACGGCCGTCGTGGCCAGCAGCGCCGCCGCGGCGGCGCATCCGAACAGCGTCATCGGTCTACGCATCGTTTCGTGCTCCTCTGTCGAGTGCATTCCACCACGGCTACCCTGGGGGCGGCAAGGCTCAATGGTGGTCCCGGCGTCGCCGCGGGCCGAGGTCGGCGGGCGACCCCGAGGCGAACGGAGCTCCGTCGTCAAGCGTGGGCGGCGCTTCCGACGCGAACGCCGGCGAACATCCGCGGCAGGATGCCGAGCGACTCGATCCCGCCCTTCATCACTGTTCCTTGATGACCCGGGGTTACGCGAGCAGAATTGTGACGACAACCACGGATGGCCTCATGCAGCCTCCCCGACGGTCACGCTGACCCGCTTGCCCAACCGGCGCAAGGCGCGGTCGATCGTTGCCGACTTGGTGGCATGGTCCGGATTCAGCATGCGCCGGACTTCGCTCTCGGCAACGTCGAGATCCCGGGCGAGACGGCGTTGCGACACACCAGCCTTGCGGAACGCCTCGTAGAGTGCCGCCTTCAGTGCAATCGGCACCGGCGGCACGACGAGAGGCCGGCGCTTGGTGGCGCGCGACGGCTCGGGCAAGCCCCTGCCCTCCCGCATCGTCGCCGCGATCAGCTCACGAAGCAGATCCCTGGCTTCGGCCAGCGCCTCGTCCCGGGTCGCACCGTCCGTTGCGCCCCACCCGAAATCGGGGAACGTTGCGACATGACGGCCGTCCTCGTCGCGTTCGATTTCGGCGGGATAGTCGTACGTGTCAGGCATGAGTTCGGTTCTCTTCGCTCCGGGCATCTCCGATATTCCGCCGACTAGATGTCGTCCCCGTCGATTCCGAGATCGAGTCGGTGGGCTCTACGCGGAGTCGCCACCGTGCGGTTGGGATGCGATGACTGGCGGTGCCGCCCGGAGGCAGGCGTAGTTCTGGGCGGGGGTCGGCGCCTCCAGCTCCTCCTCGAACACGCGCAGGCACTCGGCCGTGTCGAACCCGACGCGCCGCAGCATGTCGATGTGGGTCGCGATGGCGAAGCGGCCCGGCTCGTACTCCTGTCGCGCGCCGTCGGGCTTGATGAAGTCGCCGTTCAGCAGCAGCCCCGCGCTGCCGAGGGCCCTCGCGCACCCGGCGTAGATGTGCTCGACCTCGTCCTGGCCCCCCAGGTCGTGCAGGGCCCAGGTCGAGACGATGGCGTCCACCGGGCTTTCCAGCGCCTGCCACCACCCGTCGGCCAGCAGGTCGGCCTGCGTGAAGACAATGCGGTCCGCGTGGCGTCGCAGCCGGCGGGCGGCGATGTCGAGCATCGCGCGGGAGAAGTCGAGACCGTGGTAGCGGGCGGCGGGGAGCGCGTCCAGGAGGTGGGCCGCGAGGTAGCCGGGGCCGATGCCCAGCTCGACGATGCGCCCGTCGGGCGGTATCCGGCTCCGCAGCTCGGACAGCATGAGGTCGAACAGGGCGAGGCGGTCCGGGGTCGGCTCGAAGCGCCCCGCCCAGTCGGCGGCGTACTCGGGGTCGTGGAACTCGTGGTCCGCTCCGACGATTGCGGTCATGGTCTTGCGCCCGATTCGTGGCCCGCTCCGACGATTGCGGTCATGGTCGTGCGTCCGATTCGTGGCCCGCTCCGACGATTGCGGTCATGGTCGTGCGTCCGATTCGTGGCCCGCTCCGACGATCGCAGTCATGGGCGTCCGCCCGGTGAACTGTCCTGGAAGAGAGCTGCCCTGGCGCGCCCCGTCCGCAGCAGTTGCCGACGAAGACCGGCGACAGGGCGGCACAGTCATCTCTGGGACAGTCAACCAGTTCGGCGTCCGCCCCGACGAGCGGGATCATGACCGCGGGTCCTCGGCGCCGGCCGCCGCGGCCAGCTCGGCGGTGGAGATCTCGCGCATGCGGTACTTCTGGACCTTGCCCGTCACCGTCATCGGGAAGCCGTCGACGATCCTCCAGTACCGGGGGATCTTGTAGGTCGCGATGGTCCCGCGGCAGAACGCGGTGAGGGCGTCGCCGTCGAGGGCCGCGCCGGGCCTCGGCATGACCCACGCCGCCACCTCTTCCCCGTACCGCTTCGAGGGCACGCCGATGACCTGGGCGTCGGCCACGTCCGGGTGGGTGTAGAGGAACTCCTCGATCTCGCGCGGGTAGACGTTCTCGCCGCCGCGGATGATCATGTCCTTGATGCGGCCGACGATGCTGACGTAGCCCTCGTCGTCCATGCACGCGAGGTCGCCGGTGTGCATCCAGCGCGCGTCGTCGATGGCGGCGCGGGTGGAGTCGTCGTCGTTCCAGTATCCCAGCATGACGCAGTAGCCGCGCGTGCACAGCTCGCCCCGCACGCCGCGCGGCACCACCCGGCCGCTCTCGGGGTCGACGATGCGGATCTCGACGTGCGGATGCACCGGTCCCACGGTGTTCACGCGCTTGTCGACGGGGTCGTCGACCCGGGTCTGCGTCGAGACCGGCGCGGTCTCGGTCATGCCGTAGCAGATGGTGATCTCGCGGATGTTCATGCGCTCGCGGACCTGCTTCATGACCTCGGCGGGGCACGGCGACCCCGCCATCACCCCGGTGCGGAGCGACGAGAAGTCGGTGCCCTCGAAGTCGGGATGGTCGAGCTGGGCGATGAACATCGTTGGCACGCCGTAGAGCGACGTGCAGCGCTCGGCCTCGAGGGTGGCCAGGGTCCGGTCGGGCCGGAACGCGGCGCCCGGCGTGACCATGCACGCGCCGTGGGTGGTGCACGCGAGGTTGCCGATGACCATGCCGAAGCAGTGGTAGAACGGCACCGGGATGCACACGCGGTCCTCTTCCGTGTAGCCCAGGATCTCGCCGCAGAAGAAGCCGTTGTTCAGGATGTTGTGGTGCGACAGGGTGGCGCCCTTCGGGGTGCCGGTGGTGCCCGACGTGTACTGGATGTTGATGGGGTCGTCGAAGGTCAGGGCGGCCTCGCGCGCCGCGAGCTCGCCGTCCCCGACCGGCGCGCCCTCCTCGAGCAGCGCCGCCCATCCGTCGTCGAGCACCACCGTCCGTTCCAGGGCCGGGCACTCGGGGCGGACCCGCTCGACGATCTCCACGTAGTCGCGCTCGCGGAAGCCCTGCGACAGCAGCAGGAGGCGCAGCCCCGACTGGTTCAGCGCGTGCTGCAGCTCGCGCGCCTGGTAGGCGGGGTTGACGTTGACGAGGATGGCGCCGACGCGGGCGGTGGCGTACTGGGTGACGACCCACTCGAAGCGGTTGGGGGCCCAGATGCCGACCCGGTCGCCGCGCTCGATGCCCCGCCGCAGGAGCGCCTTGGCGAGGGCCGTGGTGGCGTCCCAGAGCTGCCGGTAGGTAGCCCGGTAGTCCTGCGACGGCACCACCAGCGCCTCGCGATCGCCGTGGCGCTCGACGGTGCGGCGCAGGTTCTCGCCGATGGTCTCCCCGAGCAGGGCGACCGGGCTGGCGCCGTGCACGTAGGATGGCAGGCTCATGGCGTTCCCGTTCCCGAGCAGGCGGAAGGTCCGTCGCCTCGCGGTTCTCCTCCCGCCTGACCGGTCTCCGGCCGTCGGCGCCCTTCGGCGCAGCAGCCTCTTGACGCGGGGAACCGAGGATACTGCGACGCCGCCGGCGATTGCAAAGGAACGCGGCCGGCGTCGACTTGCCGATGGCGGCGGCCTCGCCGCCCGCGGATTCCGTCCTGTGGGCCCGGGCGCCGGAGGCGGTTCCGGCCGGTGTCCGGAGCGCCGGACGCGCTCGCGGCGTCTCAGTTTCGGCCCGGGATGCGCGGCTTCATGCGGAACTTGAACGCCTTGGCGGGATGGGCGATGGGGATCGGATCGATGGTGAGGTCGTAGTCGGGCGGGTCGAGGGTCAGCTCCGCCTCGTGCACGAGGGTGGCCATGGTGACGGCGATGCCCACCTCCGCGAACCCCGCCCCGAGGCAGGTGTGCGACCCGAGGCCGAACGGCGCGAACACGCCGACCTGGTGGTGCTCGTTGCGCGGGGGCGCGTAGCGGTCGATGTCGAAGCGCTCGGGGTCGGGGAAGTACCGCGGCAGGTAGTGGGGCACCGCCACCGCCATGAGCACGTTCTCGCCCGCTTGCAGGCGGTAGCCGCCGAGCTCGAACGAGTTGGACACGGTGCGGGGAAGGGCGGGCGCGGTCGGGTGCATGCGCATGGTCTCGAGGGCCGCGCGGTGGGTGACGTCGAGCCGGCGGATGTCCCGCACCGTGGGGCCGCCGTTGGCGAAGAGGGCGTCCGCCTCGGCCGTCATGCGCTCGAGCACGTCGGGGTGCTTCAGCATCGAGTAGAGCATGAACGAGCAGACCCCCGCCATGGTGTCGAGGCCGGCGATGAACGGGCCGAGCATTCCCGCCCGGAGGTCGGCCTCGGGCAGGAACTCGGGGTCGGCGCGGTGCAGCTCGAGCAGATCGTCGATGAGGTCGGGCGCGGCGTCGCGGCGGCGCGCCGGATCGTGCGACGCCGAGACCTCCCGGTACAGCTTCTCCGCCCGCGCCCGGGCCCGGCGGAAGCGACGCCTCTTCAGCAGGCTGCGCGGGCGCTGCCGGGTGACGGTCGCGAGCAGGAGGTCGCGCACGAAGACGATGAGGTCGTCGAGGTAGTCCCGGGGCGAGATGCCGGCGGCGAGGATGCCCAGCTCGTCGGTGGCGATGCGCTGCAGCGCGTAGTGGCCGGGTATCGGCCGGTCGGTGGGCCACGCCGCGATCTCGCGCCGCACGATGTCGATCATCTCGGGGATGTGGCGCTCGGCCGCGGCCCTCGAGTACCCGCGCTTCAGCCCGTTGCGCATGCGGTCGTGCTCGGCGCCGTCCATGCTCATCACCGCGCGCTCCGCGCCCAGCTCCGCCGCGAAGTCTCTCCAGGCCTCGGCGCTCCGCAGGTGGTTCCGCCCCTCCTTGACGAGGAACATGTTGGCTTCGGGACCGGCGAGGACGGTGATTCTGCGCTTGAACGCGCGCACCCGGAAGACGGGTCCCAGCCGCTGGTACTCGCGCGTCAGGTAGGCCCGGACGTCGCCGGTGAGGCTGAAGGCGTTCCCGGCCACCGGTATCCCCGGCGCCGAGGGCGGCGCGAGGCCCGCCACCGACCGCTCGACGGCGGAGGCGACCGCGTGACCGGCGAGCGGCTCCGCGCGAAGCTCGGTGATGCGCTGGCGCGCGCGCTTCAGCTCGCGCGGCGGCACGAGATGCTCGAAGCGGCCGCAGGCATCGATCAGGCGGACGAGCGCGACGTCGCGCGGGGTGGGGATCTCGCCGTCCGAGAGCGCGTGCGCGAGGCGGCGCCGCAGGTCGTGATCGGCGTCGTCGAGCACCGAGTAGCGGCGGGCGCCCAGGACTCCGAACCCGCCGTTCTTCTCGACGGCGAGGACGCCGCGGGCCACCAGCCGGTCGAGGGCCGCCCTGCGGATCTCGCCCGCGTGCTCCGCCGTCTGCTCGACCCAGGCAGCGATGCCGTGCCCGTTGGGCTCGGCGTGGATCCGCGCCAGCAGCGGATCGAGGAGGTCGTCCCCGAGAGGCTCGGGATCGGTTGGACGAAGGGGCCGGGAGCCGTTGCCGATGCGGTTGGCCAGGGCCAGATCGACCAGCACCGCGCCGGCGACGGCATAGTGCACGGCTCGTCGCTGCGCCCGTGGCATCCGGCCGGTCTCGCGTTCGAGCAGCAGCAGGCAGAGCGCCTCCGTGCAGGTCGGCTCGGGCCGTCCCGCCCTGACGTCTCCACCCGGGTTGTGCTTCGGCATCGGCGCCGCCGTACGGCCAGAGACACGCCACGCCTCCGGGGCGAGGACCCGCTCCACGTACCGGCGGAGGCGACCGCGCGGCGCGTGGGCGTGTGGCGGGCGCGGTCGTCCGCGGGGGCCGATCAGGCGATGATCCGATTATAGACCGGCGCCGCGGTCACGAGCCCGGCGCGCGAGCGCGGCGCGGTCCACCTTGCCGACGGCGCTCTCGGGCAGCGTGTCGACGAGGTGGATGCGTGCCGGGGCGTGGGCTCTCGACAACCGGGCGGCGACGAGGGCGCGGAGCTCGCCGGCCTCGAGCCCGGCCCCCGCCCGGGGCTGCACGAACGCGACGGGAACCTCGCCGAGGTCGGGGTGGGGCCCGCCGACGACGCAGCAGGACTCCACCGACGGATGCCGCTCCAGCACGCTCTCGATCGCCCGCGGCGACAGGTTCTCGCCGCCCCGGACGATGACGTCCTTGAGCCGGCCGGTGATGAACAGGTAGCCGTCGGCGTCGAACCGGCCGAGGTCGCCCGTCCGCAGCCACCCCTCGCGGAGGCCGGCGGCCGTGGATCCGTCGAGGTAGCCCTTCATCACGCTCGCGCCGGCGATGCAGACCTCCCCCTCGGCGCCGTCGGGAACGGCCTCGCCCGAGCCCGGCCGCAACAGCCTGACCCGCTGGCCGGGCAGCACGGTGCCGACGCTGCCGATGCGCCGCGCCCCGGGCGGGTTCATGGTCGACGTGCAGGTGGCCTCGGACAGGCCGTAGGACACGACGAGCGGCACCCCGAACGCGGCTTCGATGCGCTCGTGGAGGGTGGTGGAGATCGGCGCCGAGCCGCAGCGCAGGAGCCGCAGCGACCGCCGGCGGGCGGGGTCGCGCAGGTGCGGCAGCATCCGCGAGTACATGGTGGGCACGCCGGTCACGCAGGTCACCCCGTACTCCGCTATCTGATCCTCGACCTCCTCGGCCCGGAAGCGGTCGGCGAGCACGACGGCGGCGCCGGCGAGAAGCGGCGCGATCAACTGGTTGTTCACCCCGTTCGTGTGGTGGAGCGGCATCAGGTGGAGAAGCCGGTCGGCCGCGGTGATTCCGGTGCGCGCGACGATGCCGCGGGCGTTGCAGAGCAGGTTGCCGTGCGTGAGCACGACCGCCTTGGCCTCGCCGGTGCTGCCCGAGGTGAGCTGGACCATGGCGGGGTCGGTGGTCGTGAGCGGTTCACGGAGCTCGCCGAGAGGCCCGCCGGCCGCGGGTCCCGGTGTCTCGGTCGGCCCGCCGGCCGCGGGTCCCGGTGTCTCGGTCGGCCCGCCGGCCGCGGGTCCCGGCGTCTCGGTCGGCCCGCCGGCCGCGGGTCCCGGTGTTTCGGTCGGCCCGCCGGCCGCGGGTCCCGGTGTCTCGGTCGGCTCGCCGGTCGGGTGCGGCCGGGCCTCGGCCGCGCTGCGCGCGGGCGGCTCCGGGGCGAGGCGCGAGAGCCGGCGGGGGCGCAGGCCGGCGCGGACGAGGGCCGGCGCGAGCGACTCGTGCTCGCCTTCCAGGCAGACGCAGCGCGCGCGGGCGGAGTCGAGGCGGTCGCGCACCGTCTCGACGCGCGGATGAGGCTCGAGGAAGCACGGGCAGCCGCCGGCCTGCATGATGCCGAGGAACGCGGCCACGGTATCGGGCGAGCGCGACCCGAGCAGGCCGACGATCTCGCCGCGGGCGACGTTCTGCATGGCGTTCGCGATGCGCTCGATTCGTTCCCTCAGCCCGGCGTACGACATCGGGCCGAACCGGCCGAGCAGCGCGATGCGTCCCGCTCTTGCGTGGCGGGCGATGCGCTCGCGCAGCAGGTGGCTCAGCGAGGGACCGTCGGACGGGTGGCTAGTGGATGGAGACGTTGGCATCGCGCTCGAACCGCCCGTCGGGGTCGAGGGATTGCAGCGCTGCCGCCTCGCGCGCGGTGGGCGGCGGCGTCGGCGCCGCGCCGGCCGCGTCGAAGTCGAAGCCGGTCCGCCGGCGGACGTCGTCGAGCGACACCTCCGGATGCCAGGACTGCAGGGCCAGCCGCCCGTCGCGCTGCACGAAGACCGCGATCGGGGTGACCACCCCGTGCAGGCCGCCGGCCGCGGTCACGAAGTCGAGGCGGTCGACGAGGATGCGGGTCGAGTGCTCGGTGCGCCAGGTGACGGCCCGCCGCGCCGTCGGCAGCATGACCGCGCCGCCGCCCCCGCCGGGGAGCCGCACCCTGGGGCGGCGCCAGTCGCCGATCACCGACACGTTCGTGCGGCCGAGCCCGTCGACCTGCGCGGCCCCGAGGAAGCACAGGTCCATGCCCCCGCGCGTGCACAGGTCGTAGAAGTCCTCGTTGGCGAAGATCGCGGTCGAGCCTTCCGCGAGCACCGGGTCCGAGCTCGACAGGGGGATCTTCGACGGCCGGGGCTGCACGCCGCCGGCGACGTTGAGGTAGACGAAGTCGAAGTCGTAGGCCCGCTTGGCGAGCAGGCACGCGAGCATCGGCGGCGTCGAGTTGACCCCGCTGAAGGTCACCTCGTCGGGCCGGACGAAGCGGGCGAGGTTGGTGACGATGTAGGAAAAGCCGGACCAGCCCTCAGGCACCCACCGGCTCCGTCGTTTCGGTACGCGCGGGCTCGGCCGCTTCGATACGCCCGGGCTGCGCCGCTTCGGCCCGCGCGGTCTCGGCCGCTTCGGCGCCCACGGGCTCCGTCGTTTCGGCCCGCGCGGTCTCGGCCGCTTCGGTGCGCCCGGGCTGTGCCGCTTCGGCCCGCGCGGTCTCGGTCGCTTCGGCGTCCACGGGCCCCGCCGCTTCCGGGGCGCGCTCCAGGTGGGCGTCGAGGTGGCGGCCCGAGTCGAGGTAGCTCTCCACGGCCGGATAGTCGATCTCGTAGTGCGGCCAGCACGACCCCGGCCACGCGCCGCGCGGGGCCACGCAGACGGCCTGCACCATGAAGCCCGGCACCAGGGTCAGCTCGGGGCAGTCCTCGAACGATGCGGCCGGAACGAGCCTCTCCGCCACCACGAACACCTGCCGCGCGGCGCGCGTGAGGATGCGGTCCCAGTGGGACGTGCCCCGGACGCGCGCGTCGCCGTGCTCGTCGGCCTCGTTGACGTGGATCACCGCGACGTCGGGCCGAATCGCCGGGATCACCCAGACGTCCTGCCCCGACCCGTAGGGATCGGCGACCGACGCCCACCGGTTCAGCGCCGCGAGGTCCGAGCCGTGGACGCCGCCCACCGGCTGGAACGGCACCCCGTAGGCGGCCGCGCGCAGTCCCGCCGTCAGGGTCATGCAGGCGTGCTCCTCGAGCTCGATCTGCTGCGTCTCGACCGCGCGGCGGTACCACGGGGCGAGGCCGAAGTTGCCCTCCATCGCCACGATGCCGGCCCGCGCCCGCGCCACGCACCCGGCGCGGCACAGGATGTCGATGTCGTAGCCCGGCGACTGCTTGACGATCTCGAGATCGCGCCGGCCCTGCCGGATCAGCTCGCGCACGAAGGCGAAGGGGCCGCGGTGGAGGAAGCTGCCCCCCAGCGCCACCGACGCGCCGTCGGGCACCCGCGCCGCCATCTCGGCGAGGGACATGATCCGGTTGCCGGAAGTCGGTGTCGGCTTCACTTGACTTCCCCGTGAATCGGCCGATTGATGCTCGGCTTCCCGCTATCGGGCCGGACCGCGGACGCCGCCGGACCACTGCCGTGTGCCGGGCGCGCGAACCGCAGAACGGGCTGTGACTGCGTGCGGGCGCCGTCCCTGCGTCGGTGCCTCGATCTCGGCCTGGATACGCTGGCTCTCGGCGGTGGTGACTGCGTGCGAACGGCGTCCCCTGCGTCGGTGACCGCCTGGTCCGCCAATCGTCGCCTTCGGCTCCGCGCGGCGCCCGAACCGGCCCCGCCGGGACCCTGCACCGCGCCACCGGGGCGCAGGTCCCTACGGCTCGGCATCCGGCTGGTCGTAGCTCAGCTCGACGTAACCGTCGCGAGGTGTCCACTGCACGCGCCGCGCCGGCAGGTCCGAGTCGTCCCCCATCCGGTTGACGTAGACGAGAATCTCGGCGTAGTCGTCCTTGATGGGCTCGATCAGGGCCCGGGATATCGTCTCCGACTGCTCCGGGTCCTCCGCCTCGACCTCGATGACGAACGCGCCGTGCGCCGTGGCCATGTTGCGCACGTACCACCCCTCGTTGACGAGCGACGGCTCGTCGGGGTCGGCGGGGCGGTCCGACGACTGCCCGGGGAGGGCGTCGAGGGTGACGATCTCCAGCTCGCCCTCCGCCTCGCTCGCCGGGGCCTGTCCGCCGGTGTCCAGGGGCGCGCGCCGGATGTTCCAGTTCAGCACGAGCAGGGCGACGGCGCAGCCGAGCAGCCCCACACGGAGCCACGCGTGGAGGCCGAGCCCGAGCAGTCTGGGCGTCGAGGACCGTGGTATAAGTGCCATGACGCCGTCCTGATGTCGTCTCGAGGGTGGGAACCCTCGTCCCCCAGGTTCGTATCTCTCCGTGGATGCCCGCCACGCGATCGGCGCGAGATGGTCGCCGGCGGCCGGCGCGCCCCGTCAGGGTAGCATGCCGCGAGCCAGGCAGGGAGCGCCGTCCGGGGGCCGATGTCGGCGGCACGGGCGGCCGGACTGGAGCATGACTGCAATGATGACGGGAAGATTCCGACGTACGACCGGCTTGATTCTGGCGCTGTCCGTCGTGTCGTACGCCGGCGCCGCCGGGGCGCAGACCCTGGACGAGATCGTCGACGGAAGCCTGGAGGCGGTCGGCGGGCGCGCGGCCCTGGAGAGCATCGCCAGCGTGCGGCAGACCGGCACGTTCACGATGAGCACCCCGTTCGGGGACCTGGAGGGCGACCTCGAATCGGTCGTCATTCCCAACGAGAAGCTCTACCAGCGGTTCGACAGCGACTTCTTCCAGCAGACCACCGCCTGGAACGGCATCGCCGCCTGGCAGTCGGACAACGCCCAGGGCGTGGTCGACGTCACCGGGCCGCAGGCGGTGGCCCTGGCCGCGCAGTCGTCCCTTCACGCGTTCGCGGACTACGGCTCGGGGCCGGGCGCGCCGGAGTACAGCCGGCTCGACGACGCCGAGGTGGACGGCCGGAACCACCACGTCGTGCAGGTGGGCTGGCAGGGCGTCGACTTCGACGTCTTCATCGATGCCGGGACCCTGCTGGTGAGCCGGATTCAGTTCGCCAGCGAGGCGCCCGGCGTGGGCCCGGTGACGGTGACCGCCGACGCGTCCGACTACGAGGAGCACGGCGGGGTGATGTGGTCGACCAGCAGCACCATCGAGGTCGAGGGCGCGTTCAGGATCGACATGCGCGTCGACGCCGTCGAGATCGACGGCGAGGTGGACCAGTCGATCTTCGAGAGGCCCTGAGGTCGGTCGGAGCCGGGCCGGCCGGGGAATCGTCGCCCGGGGTCCGATTCCCCGTCGACCGACCCGCAGCCGGCCGCGGAATCGTCGCTTGGGCTCCGCTTCCCGGCCCGCCAACCCGCGGCAGGGCTGCGCCGTTTCCGCGGCGCTGCTCGGGAGGCTGCCGACCCCGACCGCGGGGGAGCGGGCGACCGGGCTCCGGCCGGTGCGGAGAGGTTCGGCCCGCCGGGCCGTCACACGTGCAGGTTGCCGCGCCCGGGTCCCGCGAACGAGTAGAGGGTCATGCCGGCCGCCGTCGCCATGTCCACGGCGACGCTCGACGCCGCCCCCACCGAGACCATCGCCGGGATCGCGGCCATCAGCGCCTTCTGAACCAGCTCGAAGCCGGCCCGGCCGCTGACCACGAGTATCCGATTTCGTAGCGGCAACGCGTCGCGCAGCACGAAGTGGCCGATCACCTTGTCGACCGCGTTGTGGCGCCCGATGTCCTCGCGCACGCAAAGCAGCTCGCCGTCGAGCGTGAAGATGCCCGCGGCGTGGATGCCGCCGGTGGCGTGGAACAAGGTCTGCTCGGCGCGGAGGCGGTCGGGCAGCGTCTCGAAGAGGGCGGGCAGGCACGCGACGGGGTCCAGCGACGGCAGATCCTGATCGAGGTCGTCCATCGACGCCTTGCCGCAGACGCCGCAGGCGGCCGTCGCCCGGAACTCCCGCTCCGGCTCGTCGGCCGCGCCCGCCGGGGCACCCGCGAGGGTGACCTCGACCTGGTCGCCGGCGAAGCCCGTCACCCTTATGCGGGCCGATGCGCCCCCGGCCGCGGGCGTCTGGTCGCCGGCGACGGCCCGCAGCGACGCGATTCCCGCCCCGCCCGCCAGCATCCCCTCGGCATGCAGAAAGCCGGCCGCAAGCTCCTCATCGTTCCCCGGCGTGCGCATGGTGACAACGAGCGGCCTGCCGTCGACCCGTATCTCCAGCGGCTCCTCGACGACGATCAGGTCTTCGACGACATGCTCACCCCGCCGGCGCACGGTGACCGTTCTCAGGCCGGGCGAGACGGCCGTCTCGGAGGTCATGCAACGATCATAGCCCGGTTGGCGGCCGAGCGGCCGATTCAGGGCCCGAGCGGACGTTGGCCGCTAGTGCCGGATTCTCGAGGAGAACGGCGGGGCGCTCTTGCAGTTCTCGTTCAGGGCCAGAGATCGCCGAGGCTGAAGGTGACCGCCTCGAAGGGGCGGATCTGTACCGGGTCGTCGTCCTTTGCGGTCGCGATCAGCACCCACTGTTCGTCGCGCAGCTCGAACGCCTCCAGGGTGCGGTCCTTCGGGTCCACGACCCACATGTGCCCCACCCCTTCCCGCGCATAGATGGGGCGCTTGCCGAGCAGGTCGAGCCTGCGGGTCGAGGGCGAGAGCACTTCGCACACCCAGTCCGGCGCGAGCGTGCTGTATGCCGCATCGGGAAAATCGGGCATCCGTTCCCGGCGCCAGCCCGCCAGATCGGGCACGAGGACGTCCTCGCCGAAGTGCAGCTCCGGCTCGAAGATGATCCACCAGCCGCCCGGTCCGCCGCGGCCGAACTGGAAGGGGCCCGCCAGGTCGTTTCCGAGCGACGAGGTCGCCAGCGCATGCGGCATCGCCGGCCGCGGGCTGGTGTGCAGCACGCCGTCGACGATCTCGGCCACGCGGTGGGGCGGGGCGTCGAGCACGTCCTGGTAGGTCGCCCGCGGTTGCGGGGCGGAATCGCGCTGCGCTGCCGTGCTCATCGGGTGTCGTCACTCCCCCGGTCATTGTACGCGAGCGCTCCGGGCGTTCGAGGTGCCCGAGTGGCGTCCTGGAGAGGCACTGCCCGCGACACGGGTGGCTGTCAGTGCTTCGCGGAGTGCGAGCCGGCGACCGAGCGGGGAAAGCGGTACCGCGCACGAGACGCGGCCCGGCGGGGTCGGACCGTGCCGTGCCGGCGGCCGGCGCCTCCGCGGCGTGCCGGCGGGTGTTTCGTGGGCGGGCCATGCGCGGACTTCACGCGGGAGTCTGTGCGGCAGAGCGGCGCGCGCTCCTGGGCTACGGCTCAACCGGACCGCCGCCCGCGGAGGATCGCTTCCAGCTCGGCTACGCGTGCTTCCGCGTCGGCAGCCCGCGTTTCCGCGTCGGCAGCCCGCGTTTCGGCGGCCAGCCGGCCCTCGGCTTCCTCGGCGTGGCTGCGCAGGTCGTCGCCGGTCGCCGGGTCGCGGAAGCGCATCTCCCGCCCCGGCGTCGCTCGCAGCTCCAGGCCGAGCGTCTCGCTGCGCAGCGTCAACGTGCCGTCGAGCCCCGTCAACACCGGTTGCCGCACGTAGCCCGACGGCGTCAGGCGCTCCCCCTGCAGGCGCGCCGGCAGGTGTTCGCCGGCCGGGTCGTACTGCCAGTACTCGCGCACCCCGAGCTGCGCGTACACCGACCGCTTCCGCCCGAGATCGTCCCGCCACGTGCTGGGCGAGGCCACCTCGAGCACGAAGGCCGGCGCGTGCCGCTCCTCCCACAGCTTGTAGTTGGGCCGTTCGCGATCCTCCACGCCGAACACCACGAAGACGTCCGGGGCGATCGACACCCGCGGGTTGCCTTCCTCGTAGTAGATCAGCAGGTCGCCGGACACGTACACGTCCCGGCGGTCTCTGAAGTGGCGGGTCAGCGCGCCGATGCCGTACATGATGGCGCTGCGCTGGGCGTCGTTCTCCGCCATCGGCTGGCCGTCCGAGCTCGGGTACTCGATCGGCGCGGCAGGTGCGGGTCTCGTCATCGGAGATCTCCGGCGGCGCGGCTGGCGCGCGGCTCTCCCCAACCTACCACACGGTGCGACGCCGTTTTCGCGTCCTGGACGTCGGGCTCGTCCGGGCGTCCGTCTGATCCGGTGCACGTATCGTGCCAACTTCGACGTCGTGCGCGCCGTCTTCGTGTTCGTCCCCGACGACTTCGCCGCCTCGGGACAGGCGGGCGGGTCATCCGGCGGCCGTTCCGTCCATGCCGGGCGGCGGCATCCGCTCCGCGACGGTCCTCTCGGGAAGGCCATGCCGTGGGGGTGCAGGGCAAACCCCCGGTGGCGACGCGCCGGCCGCGGGCGCCGCAGGCGGCCCCGGGAGACGGCAAAGCGCTGCCGACTCGTCGAGCTGGATGCGCCACTGCGCCCGAGGCTCTCGTCGGAGACCCCGGCAGACGATACGTGCGGCGGGGCGGACCCTGCCTCGGCGCCAGGCACCGGATAGTGCCGCCGGCCGGCGGGTCCACCGCAAACGACAGGGCGACAGGGCACCAGCGACGACGGCTCACGACAGCCCGCGCGGTCGCCGCGTTGTGGTATAACGGGCACGACACGAACCGACGCATGGACATTTCCCGACGCACGTTCATCAAGGCGGCGGCCGGCGGCGCCGTGGGCGTCAGCGCCCTCGGCTTCGATCTGCGGCCCGCCCAGGCCGCCGTCCGCCAGCTCAAGATCCGCAACGCCACCGAGTACCGGACGGTCTGCCCGTACTGCGCGGTCGGCTGCGGAACCATCGCCTACGTCCACGGCAGCGGCGGCCTGAACACCAAGAACACCGTCATCCACGTCGAGGGCGACCCCGACAGCCCCATCAACGGCGGCACCCTGTGCCCGAAGGGCGCGTCGCAGATGGAGCTCGCCATCAGCCCGCGGCTGCGGCACCAGCCGCTGCTGCGCCGGGCCGGGGCGGCCGACTGGGAAGAGGTGGACTGGGACACGGCGATGGACTGGTTCGCGCGGAAGTTCAAGGACTCGCGCGACGCCTCGTTCCGCGAGCGCGACGACGCCGGCCGCGTCGTGAACCGCGCCGACGGCATCGCCTGGGTCGGCAGCGCCACCGTCTCGAACGAGGACGCCTACCTCATCACCAAGACGATGCGCGCCATGGGCCTGGTCTACATCGACCACCAGGCCCGCATATGACACAGCCCCACGGTGGCCAGTCTGGCCGCCACGTTCGGCCGCGGGGCGATGACCAACCACTGGAAGGACATCAAGAACACCGACGTCATCCTGGTGATGGGGGCCAACCCGGCCGAGAACCATCCCTGCGGGTTCAAGTGGGCGGTCGAGGCGCGTGACGACCGGGGCGCGAAGCTCCTGACCATCGACCCGCGCTTCACCCGCACGTCGGCGGTGGCCGACCGGCACATGCAGATCCGGCCCGGGTCGGACATCGCGGTCCTCGGCGGGCTCATCCGCTACGCGCTCGAGAACGACCTCCACCACGCCGACTACGTCCGCGCCCACACCAACGCGACGTTCGTCGTCGGCGAGGACTACGGCTTCGCCGACGGGCTGTTCGCGGGCTTCGACGAGGCCGCGAGCAACTACGACAAGACGGCGTGGGACTACGAGCGCGGGCCCGACGGCTACGTCCGCCGCGACCCGTCGCTCGAGCACCCGCGCTCGGTCTTCCAGCTCCTGAAGCAGCACTACGACCGCTACACGCCGGAGGTCGTCGCCGACGTCGCCGGCTGCACGGCCGACGAGTTCCTGCAGATGGCCGAGATCATCTGCTCGACGGGGCGGGCCGACCGGGTGGGGACGATCATGTACGCGGTGGGCTGGACCATGCACACCGTCGGCAGCCAGATCATCCGCACCGCGGCGATCCTGCAGCTTCTGCTCGGCAACATCGGGCGTCCCGGCGGCGGCATCAACGCCCTGCGCGGCCACGCCAACGTGCAGGGGGCGACCGACCACGCCATCGTCGCCGGCATCCTCCCCGGCTACCTGAAGGTGCCGACGCCGCCGCAGACGTCGCTGGCCGCGCACCTGCGCGACTCGACGCCGCGGCCCCTCGTCGCCGACACCGTCAACTACTGGGGCAACTATCCGAAGTTCTACGTGTCGCAGATGAAGGCGTGGTTCGGCGAGCACGCGACACCCGAGAACGACTTCGCCTACCACCACCTCGCCAAGCAGGACGGCGACGCGACCTGGCTGACCATCTGGGACAAGGCCCGCGAGGGGACGCTGGAGGGCTTCGTCGCCCTCGGGTTCAACCCGCTGCTGGCCGGCCCCGACGTTCCGCGCCTGCTCGACTCGATGTCGAAGCTGAAGTGGAAGGTGGTCATCGACCCCTTCATGCTCGATTCGGCCGAGTTCTGGAAGGCGCCGGGCATGGACCCCGCCGCCATCGACACCGAGGTGCTGTACCTGCCGTCGTCCCACTGGATCGAGCGCGACGGCTCGTTCACCAACAGCGGGCGCTGGGCGCAGTGGAAGGAGAAGGCGGTCGACCCGCCGATCGGCGTGAAGCCCGACACGTGGATTCTGTCGGAGCTCTTCTGGCGGGTGAAGGAGCTGTACCAGGCCGAGGGCGGGGCGTGGAACGACGCCATCCAGCAGCTTGCGTGGGACTACCTGAACCCGCGCGAGCCGACCATGGTCGAGCTGGCGAAGGAGATCAACGGCTACGACCTCGGGACGGGGCGGCTGCTCTCGTCGTTCGGCGAGCTCGCCGACGACGGGACGACGGCGTCGGGCAACTGGATCTACACCGGCAGCTTCACCGAGGCCGGCAACCAGATGCAGCGCCGCGGCACCGCCGACCCCACCGGCCTCGGCATGCACCACGACTGGGCGTTCAGTTGGCCGGCCAACCGCCGCGTCCTCTACAACCGCGCGTCGGCCGACGCCGAGGGCCGGCCCTGGGACCCGAGCCGCGCCGGCATCGCGTGGAACGGGCGCGAGTGGATCGGCGACGTGCCCGACTACGGGCGGACGACGCCGCCCGACGCGGCCGGGGCTTTCATCATGACCGAGGAGGGGGTGGCGCGCCTCTTCAGCAGCCACCTCGCCGACGGGCCGTTCTCGGAGCACTACGAGCCGGTCGAGAGCCCGTCGCCGAACGTCATGCACGACAACGTGCCGATCAACCCCGTCATCCGCTGGTACGACGGGGTGCGCGAGTCGCTGGCCAACGGCGACGACGACTTCCCCTACGCCTGCACCATCTACCGCGTCGTCGAGCGCGAGCACTTCGTCACGAGCAACGTGCCCCTGCTGGTCGAGGCGATGCCCGATTTCTTCGTCGAGCTGCCCGAGGGCCTCGCGGCCGAGAAGGGCATCCCGAACGGCAGCCAGGTGCGGGTGTGGTCGAAGCGCGGCGAGGTGCAGGGCACGGCCATCGTCACCAAGCGCATCAAGCCGTTGCGCGTCAACGGCCGGGTCGTCTGGACCGTCGGCATCCCCGTGCACTGGGGCTTCGTCGGCATCACCCAGGGGTCGATGGCCAACCTGCTGACGCCGTTCATCGGCGACGCCAACACCCGCTGCCCCGAGTTCAAGTCGTTCCTGGTGAACGTGGAGCGCGCTTGATGCGGACCGGAGACGGAACGCGCGTCCCGTGCCCGCGTTCGGAGGCCGACGAGTAACGCCCATGGCCGACTCGCTCACCATCCGCCGCGTCTCGGCGAGCCCCGACGCCTTCATCCCCATCAGCGCCCTGCGCTCGGGGGGGCCGACCTACGCGAAGCTCGTCGACATCGGGGCCTGCATCGGCTGCAAGGGGTGCGAGGTCGCCTGCAAGGAGTGGAACGACCTCGGGGTCGAGCCGACCGCCAACTTCGGCAGCTACCAGAGCCACCGGGACCTCAGCCCGAAGACGTGGCTGCTGATGCGCTTCAACGAGGTGGAGGTCGACGGCAACCTCAACTGGCTGATCAAGAAGGACGCCTGCCTGCACTGCGAGGATCCGGGGTGCCTTTTCTCGTGCCCCGCCCCCGGGGCCATCGTCCAGTACACGAACGGCATCGTCGACTTCAATCAGGAGAGCTGCATCGGCTGCCAGTACTGCGTCACCGGCTGCCCCTTCGACATCCCGCGTTTCGACGCCAGCACCCGCAAGGTCTCGAAGTGCAACATGTGCGTGGACCGGGTCGAGGCGGGGCTGGAGCCGGCCTGCGTCAAGACGTGCCCGACGAACGCCATCTCGTGGGGCAGCAAGCACGACATGCTGGCCCTCGCCGACCAGAAGGTGGAGACCCTGCAGTCGCGCGGCTACGCGAACGCCGCCGTCTACAACCCGGCCGGCGTCGGGGGCACCCACATGATGTACGTCGTGCCCCATGGCGACCGCCTCGCCGACTACAGCCTGCCGTCGGACCCGACCGCGAGCCCCGCCCCGATGACCGGGCTCATGTTCCTGAAGCGCCTCGGCGCGTGGATGATGGGCTTCGGGGTGCTCGGGGCGCTGGTCCACTTCCTCCGCTACGGGCCCGAGCGGCTCGACGAGCACGACGACCATGGGGGCCACGGGGACGGCCCGGCCCGCGAGGCGCCGTCCGCGCGGCTCGCAGCGCACGACGACCACGGGGACGGCCCGGTCGGCGAGGCGCCGTCCGCGCAGCTCGAGGGGCACGACGGCCACGGGGACGGCCCGGCTCGCGAGGCGCCGTCCGCGTGACCCGTCCGAATCGCTGACGCCATGGCCGAACGGTTGCTCACCCGCTTCTCCTTCTTCGAGCGCATCCTGCACTGGGTGGTCGGGGTGACGTTCGTGCTCCTGCTCGCGACCGGCCTCGCGTTCGCCTACCCCGCCCTCTTCTGGCTGACCGCGCTGCTCGGCGGCGGCCCGTCGGCGCGGGTGCTGCACCCCTGGGTCGGGGTGCTGTTCACCGCGGGCATGGCCGCGATGATCGTCGTCTGGTTCCGCGACATGTTCCTGAGCGACGGCGACCGGCGCTGGCTCCGGGCGGTGCGGGCCTACGCGACGCGCGACAGCGCCAACGTGCCGCCCGCCGGCAAGTACAACGCCGGCCAGAAGATGTTCTTCTGGGTGCAGGGGGCGCTGGCCGTCGTCTTCGTCGCGAGCGGCGTCGCCCTGTGGTTCCCCGCCGCCTTCGGCGCGTCGTTCCTGCAGTGGATGCGCCTCGCCCACTATCTCGCCACCCTCGGCGGCGGCCTGTTCCTCATCGTCCACGTTTACCTCGGCACCGTCGCCTACCCCGGCACCGCCCGCGCCATGATCGACGGCACCGTGACCGAGCGCTGGGCCCGCCACCACCACCCCCGCTGGCACGAAGAGCAGACCCGCCCGTAGCGGCGCGCGCCGTCCTCACTGTCGGGGCCTGTCCACGGCATACCGAGCGCCGCGCCGGCCGGGCCGAGTTTGCCCTCGGCTTCGTGCTCGGTCGCAGGTTCCTCCCCGACATCCGCGTGTCGAGAATTGTATATACTTCTTGTCCTGATACATTGCCCTGAACGGAGGTGGAATGGTCGACCACGCCAAGCTCTTCAGGAATGGCGGGAGCCAGGCGGTCAGGCTGCCCAAGGGGTACCGCTTCGAGGGACAGGAAGAGGTGCTAATCTCGCGGGACGGCCGCCGCGTGATTCTCGAGCCTTGCCGTCCCGCCTGGACCGCTGCGTTTCTGGAGCTCGCGGGGGCCGCTGGCGACTTTCCGTACCCGTCCGAGGCGCCGCCCGTCGAGCCGGGACCGGACTTCGACGGATGAGATACCTGCTCGATACCAACGTGTGCGTCGACTATCTGACCGGCCGGTATCCCTCGGTCGCCGCCCGGTTGCGTGCACTGGGTCCAGCCGACGTGTGCCTGTCGTCCGTCGTCGTCGCGGAGCTGCGCTACGGTGCGGACAAGAGCGCGCACCCGCGGCGCAACCACCGGATGCTCGAAGTTCTGACCGACGAGATCGCCTGCCGGGCGTTCGACGGCGCCGCGGCGGCGTCCTACGGCAAGGTGCGCACCGATCTCGAACGGCGCGGTCGGCCGATCGGCCCCAACGACATGCTGATCGCGGCCCACGCCCTCGCGCTCGGGCTCGTGCTCGTGACGGACAACGTCCGCGAGTTCAACCGCATCGACGGGCTCGACCTGGAGAACTGGCGCGAACAGTGAGCTGCCGACCGGCGGCCGCGGGAGGACTGCAGCCCGGCGTCACCCTCGACCGCCATGCAGCGCTGCTCGAGGTCATGGACCGGAAGCCGTGATCCTGCCGGACCTCTACGTCTCGGTGTCCGCTTGGCGCGACGACGAGGCGACCTCCCTCGATGCCCCGACTACCTCAGCCGGACGACGACGATGGCTCGCGCCGATGCCACCCGCTCGTGCCTTGAGCACTCGGTGAGGGTTCTTCCGCCCGGGCCGCAGCCCACCGGCCTGCGCTGGCGCCACCCCCTGGCGCCCTGAACGGCATCGAGGCCCGTTCCGGGATCGTCCAACCCGCCACGCCGACCTTTCTTTTGACAATCTGGAGAAAAGGTGCCACGATTCCTTTGGATCAGTAAAAGGAGACCCATGACCGCCGATCGATCCGACGTCCTGCAGGGCACCCTGGAGCTGCTGGTGCTGCGCACCCTCGCCCTCGAGCCGATGCACGGCTGGGGGCTGGCGCAGCGCATCGAGACCATGTCGGGCGAGGTGTTCGCCATCCAGCAGGGGACGCTGTACCCGGCCCTCCAGCGCATGAAGCGCAAGGGCTGGGTGGACTCGGAGTGGCGGACGACGGAGAACAACCGCCGCGCGCGCTACTACTTCCTGACCGGCGTCGGCCGGCGGCAGCTCGCGGCCGAGCGGGCGGAGTGGGAGCGGACGGTGAACGCGGTGAACGGCGTGCTGAACTGGGCCGGAGGGACGGAATGAGCCGGCTCGCGGCCCTCATCGGGCGGTTGCGCGGCCTCTTCCGCCGCGGGCGCGAGGACGCCGAGACGCGGGACGAGCTGCGGTTCCACCTGGAGATGGAGACGGAGAAGAACCTGCGCGCGGGCATGGACCCGCGCGAGGCGCGGCGGCGGGCGCACGTTCGGCTGGGCGGTGTCGGGGCCATCCGCGAAGCGGTGCGGGACGCGCGCGGTTGGCGGCGGCTGGAGGACCTGGTCCGCGACGCCGGCTATGGGCTCCGCGGATTGCGCCGGAATCCGGGCTTCACCATCGCCGCCGTCGCGTCGCTGGCGATCCCGATCTGCTTCAACACCGCAGTCTTCGCCATCGTCGACTCGGTCCTGTTCGGTCCGCTGCCGGTCGTTCGTCCAGCGCAGCTCGTCGACGTCTACACGAGTCACCCCCAATTCGGTCAGCATGCGCCGAGCTCGTATCCGGACTACCTCGATCTGCGCTCGGAGCACGACGTGTTCACGGACATGGCGGCGCACTCGCCGATGCGCGCGGTGGTGCGGGTGGACGACGACGTCGACCTCGTGATGGGCGAGGCGGTGACCGGGAACTACTTTCAGTTTCTCGGCGTGCAGCCCGTGCTCGGCCGGTTGCTCGCGCCGGACGACGATCGGCCGGGCGCCGCACGCGTGGCGGTGATTTCCGCCGGGTTGTGGGCGGGAGCGTTCGGGCGGGATCCGGCGGTCGTCGGACGCGACCTTCATATCGGGTCGCAGCCGTACGTGGTCATCGGCGTCGCGTCGCCGGACTTCTACGGCATGCCTCCCGTTCCGGGCGGGGACTTGTGGATTCCCATCACCCGGGTGGACGACGTGACGCCGGCGGGCCCCTCGATGAACATGCCCTCCCCGGGCGCGACGCGGCTCGAGCGCCGCGGACAGCGCTGGATGTTCATCAAGGGAAGGCTGCGGGGCGACGTCGGCCTGGCGCAGGCGGACGCGAACCTCGACTCGATCATGGCCGGTCTGGCCGCCGCCTTTCCCGATTCCAACGAGAGCCTGCAAGTGTCGTTGACCCTGACGGACGACGTGCGCCTGGAGCCGTCGGCGGCGGGCCCGGCGTACGGCGGGGCGGCGGCCGTCATGTTCATGGTCGGCGTCGTCCTGCTGGCCCGGATCGAGGGCGACGCGGGGGCCGCGGCCGGCGACATTCGTCGCGAGCTCCGCCGGATGGAGCCGGATCTCTTGTTCTTTTTCCAGGGGGACACGCTCCGGGAGATTGCCGGCGTCGCGATGCTGCCGTTTCGGATCGCGGCGTCCGTATCCGGCGCGGCCGGCATCGTGGCCATGCTGCTGGGCGCCGTCGGACTCTACGGCGTGATCGCCTACGTCGTCGCGCGGCGCACGCGCGAGCTTGCGATCCGTTCGGTGCTGGGCGCGCACTCCGGTTCGCTGCTCCGCCTCGTCCTGGCAAGCGGCGCATGGGTGATCGCTGTCGGTGCCGGCGTCGGCGCGGCCCTCGCCGCCCTCGTGGCGCGCCTCGCGGCACAGGTGATGCCGAGCGTCGCACCGGGCGACCCCCTGGTTTGGGCGGGTGTTCTCCTGCTGATTGTCGGCGTCACCGCGGCCGCGCATGTCGAACCCGCACGCCGGATCCTGCGGCTCGACCTGACGCGAGCCCTTCACGCGGAGTGAGAAATGACCCTGCTTGCCAACTTGGCCGCGCGGCTGCGCAGCGTCTTCCGGCCGGGACGAGAGGATGCCGAGACGCGGGAGGAACTGCGCTTCCATCTGGAGATGGAGACGGAGAAGAACCTGCGCGCGGGCATGGACCCGCGGGAGGCGCGGCGGCGGGCGCACGCGCGCCTGGGCGGCGTGGAGGCCATTCGCGAGGCGGTCCGTGACGCGCGGGGGATGCGGCCGGCGGAGGACCTGCTGCGCGACCTCGGCTACGCGCTGCGCGGGGCCCGCCGGAACCCCGGCTTCACCCTCGCGGCCGTCGTGTCGCTGGCCGTCCCGATCGGCTTCAACACCACGATCTTCGCGATCGTCGACTCGCTCCTGTTCCGCCCGCTGCCGGTCGTTCGTCCGGCGGAGCTCGTGGACGTCTACACGAGCGACCCCGAGGGCGATTGGTATTCGACGAGCTCGTATCAGGACTACCTCGATCTGCGCGCCGAGAACGGCGTGTTCACGGACATGGCCGCGCATGTCCCGATGTCCGCGGTGGTCGGGGTGGACGACGCCGCGAGCCTGGTGATGGGCGAGGCGGTGACGGGCAACTACTTCCAGTTGCTCGGCGTGCAGCCGGTGCTGGGGCGGATGCTGACGCCGGAAGACGATCGACCGGGCGCGGCCCGCGGGGCGGTGATCTCCAGCGGGCTGTGGGACCGGGCCTTCGGACGGGATCCGGACGTGGTGGGCCGGAGCGTCCGCATCCGGTCCCAGCCGTATCTCGTGATGGGTGTCGCGCCGCCCGGGTTCGCCGGCATGCTGCCCCTGCTCGGCCCGGACCTGTGGATTCCGATGAGCTGGATCGAGGACGTGTCGACGATGACGTTCGTCGCCGCCGCGAGCGAGACGCGGGCCGAACGCCGCGGACAACGACAAGGCACGATATACGTCAAGGGAAGGCTCCGCGACGGCGTCACGCTGGCCCAGGCGGACGCAAGCCTCGACGTGATCATGGCAGGTCTCGCCGCCGCCGATCCCGATTCCGGCGAGGACCGGCGAGTGTCGTTGATCCTGACTGAGAACGCGCGCCTGCCGGCGGACGCGGCCGGCCCGGCGTACGTCGTCGGCGCCGTGGGCCTGATGCTGGTCGGGGTCGTTCTGCTGGTGGCGTGCGCGAACGTCATGGGCATGCTGCTGGCCCGCGCCGCCGCGCGCCGGCGGGAGATCGGAGTGCGGCTCGCGGTCGGCGCGAGCCGCGGGCGTCTCGTACGGCAGTTGTTGACGGAGAGTCTCGTCCTGTCGTGTCTCGGCGCGGGGATGGGGCTTGCCCTGGCCTGGAGTCTGCTGCGCACTCTCGCGGCGGCGGAGCTTCCCGTCGGACCGTTTCCGATCACCTTCGATTTCCTTCTCGATGCGCGCGCTTTCCTGTTCACGGCCGGGTTGGCGGCCGGGGCGGGCGTGACGGCGGGCCTCGTGCCGGCGCTCGGCGCCACGCGGCCGAACGTGGTGCGCGACTTGAACGGCGCCGTCGCGGTCGCGCGCGCGGGCGGTCGGCGCTGGGTCCTGCGCGATGCGCTCGTGGCGGTGCAGTTGGCGGTGACGGTGCCGCTGCTGGTGCTCGCGGGTCTCCTGGCCCGCAGCGCGATCGGGGCGTCGGACCGCGTCTCGCTCGGGTTCGATCCGGACGGCATCGCGGTGGTCGGCATCGACCCGAACGTGGTCGGCTACGAGGGGGAACGCACGGATCGCTTCCTGCGTACTGCGCTCGAGAGGGTGGAGTCGATCCCGGGGGTGCAGGCGGCGTCGCGCACGTCGGACGTCCCCCTCGACGCTTCAGGACAGCCCGAGAATGTCCTCGTTTCAGGTCTGCACGGACCGGCCGATCGCGGCGCGAGGGTAGACACGGCCGTCGTGTCGACAGGCTACTTCGACACGCTGGGCGTCGCGCTGGTGCAGGGGCGGAACTTCACCACCGCCGACACCCGCGAGTCGCCGCGTGTCGCGGTCGTCAGCGAAGCCATGGCCCTGCGCTTCTGGCCGGCGGGGACGGCTGTCGGGCGGCGCCTCCGGCTGGGGGAGTGGGACGGACCGGAGTACGAGATCGTCGGCGTGTCGGCCGACTACGAGGTGCGACCTGGCACCGAAGAGCCCGCTTCTTACCTGCACCTCGCCGCATCGCAACACATTCGTCCGTTCGTGGCGCTTCTCGCCCGGACCGACGGCGACGCGTCGTCGCTGTCCGCGGTCATTCGCCGCGAGCTGCGCCGGATGGAGCCGGACATCCTCTTCAATCTCTCGGAGAACACGCTCCGGGAAACGGCCGCGGCCGCGATGCTGCCGAACCGGATCGCGGCAACCGTAGCGAGCGCCGCGGGCCTTGTGGCGTTGGTGCTGGGCGCCATCGGCCTCTACGGCGTCGTCGCCTATCTGGTTCTGCGTCGCACGCGGGAGTTCGCGATCCGTTCGGCGCTGGGTGCGGGCTCCGGGACCCTGCTCCGCCTCGTGCTGGCGACCGGCGCGGGGGTGGCGGCTGTCGGCGCCAGCGTCGGAGCGGTCCTGGCCTTCGCCGTGACGGGTCTCGCATCGCGGGCGGCCCCGGGCATCTCGGTCGCGGACCCGGTGGTATGGGCGGGTGTCCTGCTGCTGGTCGTCGGCGTCACCGCGGCCGCCCACGTCGGACCGGCCCGCCGGATCCTGAGACTCGATTTGGCGCGGGCGCTTCACGTGGAGTGAAGCGCCGCACCCGGACACCGCGAGGGCCGTGAGCGACAGTCGCGGAGAGGATCTCGCGGACGGACGACCGGCAGGCCGGTGCGTCCATCGGAGGCGACCGTTGCCGAGCTGTGGCCGGATGTCCGCGGCCGAGCCGCTCGTCGAGCCCGCTGTACAGCACCACCGGCAGCACGGCCGGCGGGCGTTTCGCCCACTTCCACCACCCCGTTACGGACCAACTCCTCGTCCAGCGAGCCCGTGTACCGGCCGCTCAGGGCGCGTCCCGAACCTCGGCGAGTTGCGTCAGCCGAGCGACCAACTCGTCGCCGGTGTCGGCCCGCACGATCCAATCGCCTGCCGAGGCCAAGCGTTCCGGATCGGCGATACGTTCCACCGCCCGGGACACGCCCGAGGCCGTCTCGGCGCCGAACCGCAACGCCGCCTGCCGGCGCAAGAGCGCACGTTGTTGAGCAAGCCCCTGCTCGATGCCCTGCTTCACGCCCTGCTCGATGCCTTCCTGGAGCCACTGCTTTGGCCACTCGGCTACGCGTTCGACCAACGTCATCTTCAGCTCCTCCAGCGTCTGCGGCAGCGGCAACTCCCCGCCGGATGGCGCCAGCCGCTCCGCCAACTGCCGCACCCAGTCGAGGAACACCCGGCGCAACGCGGTATCCCGCGGGTCGCTCAGCTTCGCCCGCAGCACTTCCACGACGTGGACCAGGTCCGCCGCTGCTCCGATCCGCTCGAGCCGCACGACCGACGTCATCAGATTGCCGCTCGGGAGATCGTCCTCCGCCAGGTGCCGCTCGTCAACCACGTGGTACCGCTGCGCCGGCTGACACGGCGCCAGGTCCGGCCCCACCGCCGCGATCAACTCCTGCATCTCCCGGGCCGACCGCCACGGCCGCGCGCCGTTGTACAGCACCACCGGCAGCACGGCCGGCAGGCGCTCGCCCACTCCCACCACCCCGTTGCGGACCAGCTCCTCGTACAGCAGCCCCGTGTACGTCAGGATGCGCAGGGCCATCCGCGGCTCGTCCCGCGACTGGAACTCGAGCAGCACCACGAGGTACAGCCAACGTCCGCGCAGGCGGACCCGCCACACCGCGTCGCCGTGCCGCTTGAGCAGCTCGTCGCTGACGTACTCGGACGACAACTTCTGTAGCGTCGCGAAGTCGAGGTCGTCCGCCCGCGGACAGGCCACGAAACCGCGCAGCAGGTCTTCGACCATGCGCGGGAATGCGAACAGCTTCTTGTAGGTCTCGTCGTGCATGTCTCCAGCCTTCCCGGCCGGCGCAGGCCGCCCGCCCAGGCACCCGCCCGGCGTCGGGAGACTATGAAACGCAAACGCCGTGCCGACCCTTGGCCTCCGGCGCGAAGTGGGGCACACTCGGCACCGACGCCGCGGTGCGGCTCGTTCGCGGCCTCGTCCACCGTCGACTCGTTGCTGTTCGGGGCCCTTGCCGGTAGCCCGTCGCGCCCAATCGGGCGGCGCTCCACCGGAACGGGCTCGGGAGATGCGGGATCGCGCGGAGCGTCAACCGCTGGGCGAAGCCGCCGGCCGAGCCGCTGGACCCGTGAGCAGAGAAGAGCTGTGCCTGCCGGAGCCGGCGCGAACGCTGTGGACGCGCATCCGCGATCCGCTCAAGGCCGCCCTCGCTTCCCCGTCGGGACCCGGGCCGAAGCTGAGGCTCGGGGGTGGAACAATCCTCGCCGCACGCTGGCGCCACCGGAAGAGCCGGGACATCGACATCGTCACCGGCCGGAACTTCGCGCTGTGGAATCAGAGCGAGGGCCTGAACGGCCTGATGCGATCGTCCTGAACGCCGCCGCCCGTTGACCGTCCGGCGACCGTTGCCGAGCTGTGGCCGGATGACAGCCCGGAAAGGCCCTCCAGCCGGCCGAGCGCGTTCACGATGTGCGCCGGCGCACCGTGTTGCCGCCGATGGCCGAGGTGAGCGGGCCGGGACTCGCCCTGGTGGCGGAGCCTGTCAGGCGGTAGCCGCCGGCCGGACCTGTCGCGCAATCTCGCTGCCGCGTTCCTGCTCGATAGTCGCGATGTCGTACTGGCCCTGGAGTCCAAGCCAGAACCGCGCCCCGTTGCCGAAGTAGCGGCCCAGCCGCACGGCCGA
Organism: Vicinamibacterales bacterium; assembly: GCA_965261285.1. GTDB lineage: Bacteria > Acidobacteriota > Vicinamibacteria > Vicinamibacterales > UBA8438 > JAJEEA01. Next base: position 5,673,821 of record OZ253457.1, read on the forward strand.
GTCGGCGGAAATCGATCGACGGCCGTTCAGGATGTCCGTGATCCGTCCCGACGGCACACCGATGTCGAGCGCCAGGCGGTTCGCGCTCAGGTTCCGGGCCTCGAGCTCCCTCTTCAGCAGCCGGCCGGGGTGGGCAATCGGGGGCATGTCGTCATCCCTTGTGATAATCGACGATCTCGACGTCGTGAACGTCGCCCTCACGGAGCTCGAAGCAGATTCGCCACGGTCCGTTCACGGTCATCGCCCATTGCCGCCGGCGCGCACCCTTGAGCTTGTGCAGTCCCACGCTCATGAGCGGACTCAGGTCGTGCAGCGACTCGGCGACGTTCAACGCAAGCAGGAGATCGACCGCGGCCTCGACGTTCAGCCCACGAAACCGATTCGGTGATTCGCCTTCCCAGACCTTGCGGCTGGCCGCGTTTCGCCAGGAGCGAATCACGGCAGCAGCATACTACGGGAGACGGTGAACCCGTGACGAGGACGCACGCCCGCAAGGCGTCATTGGCCGGCGGGCCCGGTGGGCGGCGGTGGCCGCGGAGCCCCGCGAGATCCGACGCCCAGCGACCCCTCGCGATCGGCCTCGCCCTGGCCATCGGCCTGGAGCGCGTGCTGCGCTCGTTGCTCCACGAGATCGACAGCCTGCCGCTGGGCGTCTTCGCGGCCGCGCTGGCCGGCCTGGCCGCCGTGGCCCTGGCGTCCGGGCTCGTTCCCGCCCATCGCGCTTCTCGCATCCACCCGATGGAAGCGCTGCGGCACAAGTGACCCTCGATTTGCGGGTCCCGCGCGCGCCGATGGCGAGCGGCTTCACGGTAAGCCTCCTGCCTGGCCCTCTCCATCGCGTACACTTCCGAACGTGGAGCACGTTGAGGACGACCGTCAGCGCGCGCGCGGCTGGCGGCTCGCCGACGAGCTGCGGCAGGACGGCCGGTACGCGTTGCGCGGCCTGCGCCGGAGCCCGGTGTTCGCGTGGGTCGCGACGGCCTCGCTCGCGCTCGGGATCGGCGCCAACACTGCCATCTTCTCCTTCGTCGACGCCGTCCTCCTCCAGCGGCTCGCCGTGACCGAGCCGGACCGTCTCGTCACCTTCGCCCGGACCCATCGCGGCGAGCGGACCGGCGCGGTGTGGACCTCGCGGACCGTCGACGCCCTCGCCGAGCGGACCCCGGCCTTCGCCGGCGTCTTCGGCTGGTTCTCGAGGCCGATCAACCTCTCGGCGGGCGGCGACGGCGGCGGGTGGGTCAACGGCGAGCTGGTCACCGGCCGGTACTACCGCACGCTGGGCGTGAGCCCGGCCGTCGGGCGCCTGCTCGATGACGACGACGTACGGAACGCGGGCGCCGACCCCGTCTGCGTCCTCGGCTACGGGCTCTGGCAGCGCGCGTTCGGCGGCGACCTCGGCGTGGTCGGGCGGACGGTGTTCCTGAACGGTCGCGGCTACCGCGTCGTCGGGGTGGCCGAGCGCGGCTTCCACGGGGCCGAGCTCCACCGCCGTTTCGACATCGGGGTGCCGGCAACGCGGGCCGGCGACTTCCTGCCCACGTTCAGGGGCGCGGCGGGGGCGCTCCGCCTGGACGGCCTGTCATGGCTCGTGCCCATGGCACGGCTCCAGGATGGCGTAACGAGGGCCGAGGCGGAACGGCAGGCGCGGCTTGCGCTCCGGGCGATCGACCCGGACAGACAGGGCGAGCTCTGGCTGGACGACGGGGCGCAGGGCTTCAACACGGTCAGACCGGCGTTCGGTGCGCCCGTGCTTGTGGCGATGGGACTCGCCTCCCTGGTCCTGCTGGTGGCGTGCGCTAATCTCGCCAATCTCCTGCTCGCCAGGGCGCGGGCGCGCGCGGGGGAGCTCGGCGTGCGCCTGTGCCTCGGCGCCTCCAGGGCGAGACTCGTACGCCAACTGCTGGTGGAGGTTTCCGTGCTGGCGGCCGCCGGCGGGCTCGCCGGGGTCGCGTTGTCGTTCTGGATTCGCGGTGCGCTCGTCGGCATGCTGAACGCGGGCCGGACCGCCGCATCGGCCGTGCACGTGCCGGCCGACCCGCACCTGCTCGTGTTCTCCATTCTCGTGACCGGCGCCACCGCGGTTCTCTGCGGGGTGGTTCCCGCGTGGCGGGCGACGCGCCCGGAGCTGGCCCGGAGCGCGTCGCCTGCGGCTCCGCTCGCCGCCCAGCCAACCCTGCGAGGAGTCTGCACTGTTCTACGGCGCAGACTCCTGGCCCGCCAACCGTCGCCTGACGGCTCTGCTTGGTACCCAACCAGTCCTGCAGGAGTCCGAGCCGTTCCACGGCGCAGACCCCTGGTCCCGGGTATCGAGCGGGCGCCCGCGGCGGGCGGGTCCGCGGGACGCGGAATCATGTCCAGGGCGCTGGTCGTCGTTCAGATCGCGCTGTGCCTGGCCGTGGTGTTCGCGGCCGGGCTGCTGACACGGACGCTGGCGACGCTGGCCACCGTCGACCTCGGGTTCGAGCCCGAGAAGGTGATCGCGTTGCGGGTCGACCCCGCGGCGACGGGCCGTTCCGGCGCGCAGGTCTTGGCCGTCTTCGACGAGATGCTGTCGCGCGCCCGCGAGGTCCCCGGCGTCGCCGCCGCCAGCCTGGCGGCGAGCCCGCCCTACGGCGCGATGTCCGTCACGATGGGCATCGACGTGTTCGGCTACGTTCCCGCGCCGGGGCGCGGCGACACCGTCGTCGGCTTCAACTTCGTCAGCCCGCGGTACTTCGAGACCCTGGGCCAGGACCTGATCCGCGGCAGGGACTTCGACGAACGCGACGAGCGGGGCCGTCCACTCGCGGCCATCGTCAACGAGACGTTCGTCGAGCACTACTTCGACGGCCGGGACCCGTTGGGGAGGCGGCTCCGCCAGGGGGCGGAAGAGCTGGAGATCGTCGGTGTCGTCGCGGACGCGAGAGACCGGGGGGTCAGAAGCGGTCCCGCGGACACCGTGTACGTCCACCGGAAGCAGGGACCTCCGTCGGGGATGACCCTGCTGGTGCGGGCCGGCGACGACCCGGCGCGCATCGTTCCCGCCCTGCTCGCCCTCGCCGGGAGCATCGACCGCCGCATGCCCGTCACCTCCGTGCACACGCTGAACGTCGACGTGGAGGCGGGCCTCTCGTCGGAACGGATGCTCGGCTACCTGTCGGCGCTGTTCGCGGGGCTCACCCTGCTGCTCGCGGGCATCGGGCTGTACGGCGTGCTGGCCTCGGCCGTCGTGCGCCGCACCCGCGAGATCGGGCTGCGGCTCGCCCTGGGCGCGCAGCGGCGCGACGTCGTCGTCCTGCTGGGACGCGAGAGCGCGGTCCTGCTGTTGCTGGGCGTGGCCGCCGGCGGGTGCCTGGCCGTCGCCTGCGCGCGGGTGATGAGAGGCGTGCTCTTCGGCGTCACCGCGACCGATGCTCCTACCCTGGTCGCCGGCATCCTGCTGCTCGGCGGGGTCGCGCTGCTTGCCACCGCCGCTCCCCTGCGCCGCGCGACGCGCGTCGATCCGATGGTCGCCCTGCGGTCGGAGTGAGGCTCACTATCGTCGTCCCCGCCTTTCAACGAGGAGGTGTACCTCGCGCCGACCCTGGGCTCGATCCACACCGCCGCCGCCGACGCGCGCCGCGTCCGGCGCCGACGTCGACGTCGTCATCGGGTTGTTCCGCCGCCGGAAGGCGGTGTGGCGGGGCTGGTACTCGGACGCGGTGCGGTGAGGGCCGCCAGCCCGGCAAGCGTTGCTTGTCGGTGCTTCGGAAGACGGAGGACAGCGTATAGAATGCGTGCGGTCCGGAGCAAGGGCGGCCCGCCCGGTCGCCGGATCCGGTCCAAGGAGAGGCGAGACGATGAAACGCTGGATACTGCTGGCGGCGCTTGCACTGCTGCTGGCGCCCGCCACCGCGGCGGCGCAGGACGCTGGCCCGGTGCGCTCGGCGCACGAGGACCTGGAGCCGGGCACCGATACCGACGACCTCGGCATCACCATCGGCGGCATGCCCGCGAGCTTCCCGGCGCGTCGCTACCCGGCGTCGCACGAGTTTCCGACGGGACCCGAGATCGGCGAGCGGCTTCCGGAGTTCTCGCTGCCGAACCAGCAGGGACGCCTGGTCGATTACCACGCGGATCGGGGCGACTCGAAGTCGGTGGTCGTGTTCTATCGCTCGGCCGTGTGGTGACCGTACTGCCGAACGCAGCTGGTCGAGCTGCAAGAGAACCTGGGGCTCTTCGAGGAGGCAGGCATCCGTGTCTACGGCGTGAGCTACGACACTCCGGAGCAGCTCCGGACGTTCGCCGACGAGTACGACGTGACCTACGATCTCCTGTCCGACGTCGACTCGGCGGTGATCCGCGAGTTCGGCATCCTCAACACCCTGATCTCTCCCGACGATCCGGAGCAGGGCGCCGGCCGCAGCTTCTACGGCCTGCCGTTCCCCGGCGTCTACGTGACCGACGGGAACGGCGTCGTCACCGAGAAGTTCTTCCACCGCCACTACGCCACCCGCGAGTCGGCGGGCACGATTCGCGACTCCGCCCTCGGCGAGATCCTCTCGCGCCATGAGGTTCCGGTCGTAGAGCTGGGCAGCGATCAGGTGAAGATCTCCGCCTTCGTGTCCGACGCGGCGATGCAGTTCGAGACCCAGTCGATGGTTCACGTGCGCTTCGAGCTCGAGGACGGCCTTCACATGTATGGCCGGCCGCTCCCCGACGGCTACATCGCGTCCGAGGTGACGATTTCCGACACCCCGGGCCTGCGGGTGGGGCCGGCGCGGTATCCGCCGACCCACTTGAGAGAGTTCCCGCAGCTCGGCGTCACCCTGAACGTCTACGAGGGGGACGTCGACGTCGCAATCCCCGTCACGCCGAACGTGGAGGTGTTCCACCGGTCGAACCCGGACCGGCCGGACGTGGTCGACGTGCCGGTGTCGGTGCTGTACCAGGTGTGCAGCGAGACGATCTGCTACACGCCGAGGACCGAGACCCTGTCGCTGGCGGTGCCGTTCCAGCCCCTGCTGGCACCGGGGGCGCGGAGAGCGAGATAGGACTGGGCTGGGCGGCAATCGGAGCCGCAGGCGACGATTGGCGGGCCAGGAGTCTGCGCGGTGGAACGGTGCGGACTCCCGGCAGGGTTGGTTGGGCGGCAATCGGAGCCGCAGGCGACGATTTTCCGGACCAGGAGTCTGCGCGGTGGAACGGTGCGGACTCCCGGCAGGGTTGGCCGGGCGGCAATCGGAGCCGCAGGCGGCGATTTCCGGGCCTGGTCTGCGGCGAGAGCCCGCGCTGCATTCGACCGGCGCCGCGGCGGCGGGGCTCGACGCGGCGCTCCTACACCTGGCGCAACACCGCGGCCGGCTCGGTGCGGCCGGCCCGGCGGGCCGGGAGCCCCGCCGCGACGACGGTGAGCAGGATCAGGAGCGCCCCGGCGGCGGCCATCGCCACCGGATCGGTCGCCGAGACGGCATAGACCTGGCTCGCGAGGATCCGGCCGGCGGCCAGGCAGCCCGCTCCTCCCAGGGCGACGCCCGCCGCCCCGATCAGCAGGCCGTCGCGCACCACGAGGCCGACGAGGGTGGGGGGCGGGGCGCCGAGGGCGGTCCGGATGGCGAGCTCGCGGCGGCGCTCGTGCACGGCGCTGCTCAGCAATCCGTACACGCCGATCGTCATCAGCACCACCGCCAGGGACGAGAACATGTCCATGACCACGGCGGCGACCCATCGTCCCCGGACGGTGGCTTGCGCGGCGGCCTCGATGCGGCGCAGGCCGTCGATCGACGCGCCGGGCAGCGCCGGCGTCAGCTCGGCCCGGAGGCGCTCCCGCGCGCGCTCCGGGTCGGCTGCGCGCACCAGCAGGTCGAAGCCGCTCGGGGGCTCCGACTCGATGTTCGCATAGATCTGGGGTCGCGGTTGACCGTCGAGCCGCCAGATCTTCTCGTCCCCCACGACCCCCACGATTGACGCCGCGATCGCTTGCGAGCGGTCCAGGCCCTGCTGCAGCTCCGAGAAGAGGCTCACGCCGGCCCCGACGGGGTCGTCGTCCCCGAAGTGCCGGTTCACGAAGGCCTGGTTGACGACGATCGGCAGCACGCCCTCGGTTCGCGCCGGAAGCCGGCGCCCCCGGAGCAGGGGGATGCCGAGGACGTCGAAGTAGTCGCGGCTCACCAGCCGGTAGTCGGCCAGCGGAGGCCGGCCCGCGTCCGCGGCCGGACGCCCCGCGACCTCGAAGAAGTGCGCCCGGCCGCGGCTGCCGAAAGGACCGGAGACGGCCAGCGCGGCGGCCCCGGGGGCGGCGAGGCCGGCGCGCTCCCCGATCTGCCGGAGGGCGACGGCGATGCGCGCGGGCTCGTCCCGAAGCTCTGCCGGCACCGCGATCCGCAACGCCACCAGGTTCTCCATGTCGAAGCCTACCGGCTCGGAGACGGCGGCCCTGAGGCTTGCCGTCAACAGGGCGGCGGCGAAGACGACCACCATCGAGACACCCACCTGACCCACCAGCATGCCCTTCCGGAGCCGGGCGCGCCGGGGCGCGCCGGCGGCGCCCGTGGCGACGGACGCGGCGTCCCGCCCCGGCCTCACGGCGGCGATGAGGCCCAGCGACGTCAGCGCGGCGGTCAGGGCGGCGACGGCCGCCATCACCGCGAACACCCGCATGTCGATCCGGGGGGTGTCGCTGAGGAACGCGCCGCCGTGCGAGAAGGGCCGCACCAGCAGGGGAAGCGACACGTGGGCGAGGACGAGGCCGGCGCCCGTGCCGGCGGCGAACAGGAGCCCGACCTCGGCGGCGAGCTGCCGGGCGAGCCGCAGCCGGCCGGCGCCGAGGGCCGAGCGCACCGCGAACTCCCTCCGCCGCCGCAGGGCCCGGCCGACGAGCAGGCCGGCCACGTTGCTCGAGGCCATGAGGAGGGCCAGCGCCGCGCCGAACAGGATGATCGGCAACCCCGTGCGGTGTCCATCGACCCAGAGGTGCTCCAGCGGGCCCAGGCTGGCGCCGACGGCCTGGTTCGTCTCCGGGTGCTCGCGCTCGAGGTCGCCGGCGATGGCGTTCAGCTCGGTCAGGGCCTCGTCGAGGCCGGCCCCGGCGGCCAGCCGCCCCACCGCCCACAGGTCCCGCCGGTCGCGGTGGTTGCGGGCGTCGGGACCCAGGCTGTGGTCGAGCGAGACCCACGCCTCGGGGCCGAAGCCGGCCGGGATGGGCGGGAACGTGAAGCGCTCGCCGAGGACCCCGACGATGGTGAAGGCGCGGTCGTCGAGTCGGAGGCTGGAGCCGATGACGTTGGGGTCGCCGCCGAATCGTGCGTTCCAGTACGCGTGGGTCAGAACGACGTCGGTCTCCGACCGGGGCGGGGCGCCGAGATGGGTGGCCGCGCCCAGGAGACGATACAGGTTGGGGCTGGCCGCGCCGATGCGCATGCGTTCGCGGCGCTCTCCGTCCGAGCGTATCCGCATCTCGTGACGCCACGCGGCCAGGTCGTCCAGGGTCCGGCTGCGCTCCCGCCAGTCGCGGAAGTCCGGTTGGGACACCGGCATCCGCGGCATGCCGAGACGCGTGTCGCTTCCCCTGACCCAGACGAGCCGGCCGGCTTCGTCGAACGGCAGGGGACGGAGCAGCGACTTGTCGGCGAAGCTCCAGATGGCGGTCGCGATGCCGAGGGCGACGGCCAGGATGAGCACGACGCCGAGCGACAGGCCGGCATCACGGCGGAGGAGGCGGAAGCCGTAGCGCAGGTCCTGGCCCCACTGCTCGCACCAGGCGCCCGACCGCATGTCGCGCACGTCGTCCTTGACGCTCTCCACGCTGCCGAACTCGAGTCGAGCCCGCCGCCGGGCCTCCGCCGGCGGCACGCCCCGACCCTCCAGCGAATCGACGTGCGACTCGAGATGGAAGGCGAGCTCGTCGTCCAGATCCCTCTCGAAGCGGCGGCGGCCGACGAGGGCCCCGAACCAGTAGCGTGCGCGTTTCCACATGCCGAATCGCCCCCGGCGTCCCTTCCGAAGCTCGGGGGACAAGCGTGGCGCCCGTCGGCCCTGGATGTCAAAGACAGAAATCAAGGCCTCCCGGCCGCCGGTGTACGATCGGCCGTCGCATGACACCCCATCCCGTCTGGGCAGCACGTCGCCGGCGCGTCGAGCGGTTGAGGGGCGAGCATCCGCACGCGGCGGAGCTGCTGGCCTTCTACGGCGACGTGCTGACCCTGCAGGAGCCGCTGTACGCGAAGGCGCTGGCGTCGCGGTGGCTGGCCGCGGTGGAGGTCGACGACGGCCGGCCGCCTCGCCTGCGGCTGTCGCGGCTGCCGGAACGGCCGCGCGAGCGGGCCTTCGCGCGCTTCGTGCGGGCGGTCCCCGCGTCGGCGACCGACCTGTTGCGGGCCGTCGCGGGGCGGCTCTCGGCGGAGCCCGCCGCGATGTCTGCCCTGCTCGGGGCCGCGCTGGGCGGACAGCCGGTGGCCGCCGTCGCCGCATCGCTCGATTGCGAGGCGGCGGCGCTGGAGTTCTTTCCGCACGCCTTCGTGCAGCCCATCGCCGAGGCCCTCGCCGCCCGAGGCCCGGGCGGCGCCGGCGGGCTCGCCGGAGACGACGGGAGTCCCGCGGCCGGAGACGCCCGCGCCGCGTGCCCGCACTGCGGGGCGGCGCCGATCGCCGCGGTGTTGCGCGACCTGCCCGAGGCGAGGGGCCGGCGGACCCTGCTCTGCTCGCTCTGCCTGACCGAATGGGGGTTCCCGCGGACGCGGTGCCCGGCCTGCGGCGAGGAGCGTCCGGACCGGCGCCCGCATCACGTCTCCGAGTCGTGGCCGCACGTCCGGCTGGAGGAGTGCGGGTCGTGCCGGACCTACGTCAAGGCCATCGACCTGCGGGAGGTCGGCCTCGCCGTCCCCGTCGTCGACGAGCTGGCGTCGGTCGAGCTGGACCTGTGGGCGGCCGGGCAGGGGCTCTCGAAGCTCCGGAGGAACCTGCTGGGGCTGTAGCCGCCGTCCGGCGCCGCGCGTGGCGCTCGGCGCCGGCACTTGCTACAGTAGTGCGCGATCGGTTCTACGCCGTCGAGGGGCACGCCGGTGACGTGTGCTCGATCGGGAACCGTCATCACCGCCAAGAGGTGTTTCGAATCGGCGCGTCTCGGTACGGGCCAGGGAAATCGGATGTCGAAGGACGAGCTGCGCATCTCGCTGTCGCCTCCGCGGTTGTCGGCGCTTCGCGACGTCTCCCGGATGGTGGAGACCTTCGGTGCTGCCCACAGGCTGGACGAGTCCAGGGTCTACATGATCAACCTGGCCCTCGACGAGCTGGTCACGAACTCGGTCAACTACGGCTTCGACGGGGTCGCCGAGCCCAGGATCGAGATCACGCTGTGGAGCAGCGGCCGGTTGCTGATCCTGACCATCACCGACAACGGGCGCCGTTTCGATCCGATGGCGAGGGCCCGCCCGGACCTGTCGTCGCCGCTCGAGGACCGGTCCCCCGGCGGGCTGGGACTGCACCTCGTCCGCACGTTCGCCGACCGCGTGACCTACCAGTACACCGAGGGCGAGAACCGGTTGACGCTGGAGCACAACCATGCGCCGGCGGAGCGGCCCGAGGAAGCGGACAGGCCGCTGGCCGCCGAGGTCGCGGAAGAGCGGCACGAGGATGTCCTCGTGCTGTCGCCGGTCGGCCGGCTGGACAGCGCGAACGTCGACGCCTTCGAAGCGAGCGTCATGAAGCGCATCGGCGGGGGGGAACGGCGCCTGGTCGTCGATTTCAGCCGTCTCGACTTCATCAGCAGCTCGGGCCTCCGCGTGCTGCTCCTCGCCGCGAAGGCGGTGAAGGCGGGCTCGGGGACCCTGGTCGCGTGCAGCATGAAGCCGCACATCGAGGAGGTGTTCCGGGTCAGCGGCTTCGATCGGTTCATCCCCGTGAAGGCGACGCGCGCGGCGGCGCTCGAGTCGTGCCCTGACGGCCCGCCGCCGGATGCCGCGCGGGGCGCGGGATGAGGCGACACGAGATCTGACGGATGGCAGACGCGCGGCCGGCCAACGACCACGTGGGCGTCGAACCGCCCGACGGCATGAAGCACGTCTGCGTGTACCTGGGGGGGCACGTCGGCTACCGGAAGCGGTATGTGGACGAAGCGGAGACCCTGGGGCGACAGATGGCGGCCGACGGCGTGGGACTGGTCTACGGCGGGGCCCGCGTCGGCCTGATGGGGGTGCTGGCCAACGCCGTGCTGTCGAACGGCGGCTTCGCCACCGGCGTCGTTCCGCGGCAGCTCGCGTACCAGGAGCTCGCGCACGAGGGGCTCAGCCGCCTCTACGTCGTCGACACCATGCACCAGCGCAAGTACAGGATGCAGTCGCTGTGCCACGGGTGCCTGGCCCTTCCCGGCGGCTTCGGCACCGTCGAGGAGATCTTCGAGGCGCTGACGTGGGCGCAGAAGCCGCTGCTGCTGCACGAGAAGCCGTGCGTCTTCGTCAACGTCGACGGCTACTACGATCACCTCTTCCGCTTCCTGGACCATGCCGCGGCCGAGGGGCTGCTTCTCGAGAGCAACCGCGCGCTCGCCCGGCAGGCGCCGACCGCGACGGCGGCCCTGCGAGACATCCAGGCGGCCTGGGAGGCCGAGGAGGAGGCCCTGCAGCAGATGCTGCGCGAGTACCGGCAGTGACCGTGGCCCGGCGCCGTCAGCCCCCGGCCCGCCGCCGCCCGCTCCCGCCTCTTCGTCCGCCGTCAGCCCCCGGCCGCCGCTGGCCCGCCGCCGCCCGCTCCCGCCTCTTCGTCCGCCGTCAGCCCCCGGCCGCCGCCGGCCCGCCGCGGCCCGCTCCCGCCTCTTCGTCCTCCAGAACCACCGCGGTGCCGTAGGCGAGGAGCTCGGCCGCGGCCCCCATGATCATCGACGTCGAGAACCGCAGCGAGACGACGGCGTTGGCGCCCAGCTCGTGAGCCTCTTCCACCATCCGGTCCAGGGCCTGCTCGCGCGACTCGGCGAGGAGCTTGGTGTACTCGGCGACCTCGCCGCCGACGATGTTGCGCAGCACCGCCATGATGTCCTTGCCGAGGTGGCGCGTCCTGATCGTGTTGCCGCGCACGAGCCCCACGGTGCGGGCGATCCGCTTGCCCGCCACTCGATTCGCCGTGACCACGATCATTTGTGCACCTCGCGGTAGCGGTCGGTCTTCGCCGCCTGCAGCCGGTCGAGCAGCACGCCGAGGAACAGCAGCCCGAATCCCGTCGCCCCGCCCAGCAGCAGGAGCCGCTCGATCAGGTTGTCGGTTTCCTGCCAGCTTCCCCACAGGGCGTAGCCGGTCAGGAGGACCGCCCAGGCGGTCGCCAGCGGCCATCCCAGCCCGATCAGGAGCCGGCTCGACTCCGTTCGCGGGGCCTCCGACCACTCGTCGTCCCGCGGGGTCTCGAACGTCGACGTCATCGTTGCCTCCCGCACTGCGCGCAGGTCCTCGACCACCGCCCGGCACTTGGCGCAGCACTCCACGTGCACCCTGACCCGTTGGGCGTCGCGCTGCACCAGCGCCCCGTCGACGTAGCCGGAGAGCAGGGCCTCGTCGAACGTCCGCCCACAGGGCTCAGGCATGACGTCCTCCTTCTTCGAGCCGCGCCCGGAGCTGCCGCCGGGCGCCGTGCAGCCGCGACATCACCGTCCCGATGGGGATGCCGAGCACCTGCGCGATATCGCTGTAGGACAGGTCGTGGAAGTCGCGCAGCACGATGATCTCGCGTTTCTCGGCGGGCAGGGCGGCGAGGGCGCGCCAGACGCGCTCCTTCAGCTCGCGGCGGTGGAGTTCCGCCTCCGGGCCCGGCTGCGGGGCGGCCAGTTGCCCGACCAGGGCGTCCGACTCGCCGATGGCGTCGGCCGGCCGCCGCTGCCGCCGGCGCCAGAGGTCGCGCACCTGGTTCCGCACGATGGTGAACAGCCAGGGCTGCACGCGGCGGGTCGCGTCGAAGCTCTTCAGGGTGGTGAAGAACCGCAGCATCGCGTCCTGGGTCACGTCCATCGCGTCGTCACGGTTGCCCAGCAGTTGGAGGGCCAGCAGGTACGCGGCCCGGCGATAGCGCCGGGCCAGGGCGTCGCACGCGGCCGCCTCGCCGGCCTTGGCCTGGTCGACGAGCTGCCGGTCGGATTCGGCATCGCCGGCGACGAGCGTCGGCGCCGCGGACTCGACCATCACGGAATTCACTATCCCCTCCTACGTATCGGCCGCTCCGTTATTCACAGTGGCCGGACGCGGCGCAATCGGGCGCCTTGGTCGGACCTACGGCGAAGTCGGGGCCGGGGTTCCCCCGAGTCGGCGGCCCGACGACGGGCGTCGGGACCGCGGTTCCTGCCAACGCCCGGTATGGCCCAGGATTGCACGCAAAATCCCCGGCGGCGGCTGTAGCGCGCTCGATCCGGCCCGATACAACACGGTGATGCTGTGGTTCTTCAAGGGGGCCGAGGGGCCGCCCCGGTTCATCGGTATCCACTGCGACTCGCGTCCCGACACCTGCGAGCTCGTGGTGCTGTATCCTGACGGATCGGAGGAGAGCGAGCACTACGACGACCTCGCGGCCCTGACCGAGGCGGCCAGGAAGCTGGGCCGGGACCTGATCCGCCTGGGATGGGAGCCCTGCCCCACCGCCGCCACCCCGACCCGCCGCGAGAGCTGAATCCCCACGCTCCTGCGCGCATGAACGTGTTCCTGGTCGACGGGACCTACGAGCTGTTCCGCCACTTCTACGCGGTGCCGCCGGCCCGGGACGTCGACGGGCGCGAGGTGGGCGCGGTCCGCGGCGTCCTCGGCTCGGTGCTGTCGATGCTCGAGGACGACGTGACCCACCTCGGCGTCGCGACCGACCACGTCATCGAGTCGTTCCGCAACGACCTCTGGCCGGGCTACAAGACGGGAGACGGGGTCGACCCCGCCCTGCTCGGCCAGTTCGGTCTGCTCGAGGAAGCCCTCGACGCCCTCGGGGTCGCGGTGTGGCCGATGACGGAGCTCGAGGCCGACGACGGGTTGGCGTCGGCGGCGGCGCGCGCGGCCGGCGACGCCCGCGTCGAGCAGGTGTTCATCTGCACCCCCGACAAGGACCTCGCGCAGTGCGTGACCGGCAGCCGGGTGGTGCAGTTCGACCGGCGGGCCGGCGCCCTGCGGGACGAAGCGGGCGTGCGGGCGAAGTTCGGGGTGGCCCCGGCGTCGATTCCCGACTACCTCGCCCTCGTCGGCGACGCGGCCGACGGCTTCCCGGGGTTGCGGGGGTGGGGCGCCAAGTCGGCGGCGGCGGTGCTCGGGCGCTACGGGCGCATCGACGCCATACCGGACGACCCCGCCGACTGGGACGTCTCGGTGCGGGGGGCGGGCCGCCTCGCGGCCGAGCTCGCCGGCCACCGCGACCTCGCCCGGCGTTTCCGCGACCTCGCCACCCTGCGGACGGACGCGCGGCTCTTCGACGCCGTCGACGACCTGCGCTGGAAAGGCCCGCGGCCGGCGTTCTTCGACCTGTGCGCGCGGCTCAACGTCCCGGCTCACTTCGAGCGCGCCCAGGCCCTGGCCAATCGCTCCGCCGACCCGTGACCGCTTCCCACCCGAGCCGTCGACCCCCGCGCGCCGGGTCGCCCGGCCGCCATGGGTGCCCGTCGGATTCGTGAGACGACCGTCAAGCGGCGCTTGAGGCTTGTCGTTCCCGGAAGTCCTCGGCGGCCACTGAACTTGCAGCACCGCAGGACGCCGAGGGCGTCGGCGCGCCTGCACCCTGGCCGCCCCTCGCCTTCTCGACGTGCACCCGGCGGCGGTCCGCGGAGGTTTCCGCCCGCCGCGGTTTCTAGTATCCTGCACCGTCCTTTCGGGCGCAGGGGCCCGCGGACCCACACGTGATGCCACTACCTGCGAAGCGACGACTGCCGCAATGGGCGCGCGACCTCATGGACGCGAACCCCGGGGCGCCGCCCCCCACGCCGGACGACCCGTTGCCGCCCTGGCTGGAGGAAGAGCTGACCCGCGTGCCGCTGTGGGCCCGAATCCGGGGCACCAGCGACATTCGGCAGGGGCATCCCTACCTCCTCATCGAGGATATCCGCCGGCAGCCCGCGCTGATGCGTCAGGCGGCCGGCCTGCGACCCGAGCTGGCCGCCCTCGCCCGGCGCCTCGTCGACAGGGGCGTCCGGCGGCTCGTCTTCACCGGGTGCGGGTCGGCCTTCCACACCGCCGAGCTCGGGGCGTTCCTGTTCCGGCAGTGGACCGGCTGGGCCACCGAGAGCCACGAGTCCCACGAGTTCTCGAACCACTGGCGTGGATCGGCGGAGCCGGCCGCCCTCGTCCTGCAGTCGGCGACGGGCGGCAGCCTCGAGACGATCGAGGCCGGCCGGCTCGCCCGCGACCGCGGGCTTCTCACCGTCGGCCTGACCAATACGCCCGGGAGCGCGCTGGAAGAGCTGTGCGACGAGAACGTCTGTTTCCCGGCCGGCCAGCGTTGCGGCCCCGACGTGTCGGTGCTGACGACGCGTCTGGTGGGCCTGTATCTCCTGGGCCTGGAGATCGGGGCGGCCACCGGGGCGCTCGACGCCCGCGAGGCGGACGAGCTGGGCGCGGCCGTCGCCGAGCTGCCGAACGCGGCGGCGCTGTTCCTCGAGGAAGAGGACGTGAACGTGTCGCAGATCGCCAACGCCCTCAAGGACCAGCGGGCCCTGCTGATGTCCGGGGGCGGCGCCAACTGGTTCTCCGCCCGCGAGGGCGCGTTGAAGATAGAGGAGGAGAGCAGCCTGCTCTGCAAGGCCTACCGGCCGGCCGAGTACGCGCACAACGCGATCTCGCTGCTGTCGGAGGACGTCGGCACGGTCGTCGTCTCGCCCCCCGGCGCCTCGTATGCGCGGCTGCACGACGCGGTGCGCACGGCCCGGGCCGCCGGCTCGCCGAGCCTGGCCCTGGTGGTCGACGGGGACGACACGGTGGCCCCGGACGCGACCTTCGTCATCGCGGTGCCGGGCGCGACGCGCGAGCTGCTGATGCCGCCCCTGGCCGCGGTCGCCTTCCAGTTGCTGGGCTACTACCTCGGCGCCGAGCGCGGCTTCAATCCGGACACGCTGCGCACCGACGACATCGACCATGCGCGGGCCTGGCTGACGGCGTTTCCGTTCGGGTCGCACTGAGACCAGCCATCGCGGAGCGGCGGGACTTCACGAAGCCCGGCGGGCCTCACGGACGGCGGCGAGTCCGTGGACCCACGCGGACGTGCCGGAGCGGGTGGTGCGGAAGGTGCGGGGCGGGCTGATGCCGCCGCCGCAGGAGATCCGCCGCCGGGCCTGCTAGAATCGGAAGCGCGAGATGTGCCGCGGACCTCGACGGAGGCTGCGGAGCGTCGACCGTTGTTCAGCCGCCGTCCCGGTCGATCCGGGCCGCCATCGAGAGGAGATTCACAGATGCTCCCCGAGCCGAGTGCTCTCGCCCAGTTCGTGTTCGCCGCCGGCGCGGTGCTGCCGTTCGTCGTCATTCTCGGCTGCGCCCTCGTGAACCTGGTCAAGCGCTGATCGCCGACGATGTCCGGACAGGCCGCGCGCCTCGTGCTGGCCCTGGCTCTCGCCTTGACGGTGCCCTCGCACGGGGCGGCCGGTCAGGAGGCCGAGGCGCCCGCGGCGGGGTCGCGGCACCTGCTGATCGTGCTCGACGGGCTGCGCCCCGACTACGTGCAGCCCCACTTCATGCCGGCGCTCCACGCCCTGGGGCGGCGCGGCGTCGTCATGACCAGCCATCACGCGGTGTTCCCGACCGTGACCCGGGTCAACGCCGCGTCCATCTCCACCGGGGCCTATCCGGAGGTCCACGGGTTGCTGGGCAACTCGGTGTTCTTCCCCAGGGTCGAGGCTACCCGCTTCCTCTCCACCAGCGACCGCGGCAACCTGCTGCGGATCGAGTCGGCGGAGGACGAGCGCCTGCTGACGGCGCCGACGCTGGGCGAAGTGCTCCAATCGGCGGGCCGCCGGCTCCTCGTCATGAGCGCGGGCTCGAGCGGGTCGTCCTACCTGCTCAACCACACCGTCGCCGGCGGGGCGATCGTCCACTACGAGTACAGCCTGCCGGCCGATCTGCACGCGCAGGCCCTCGAGCGCCTCGGGCCGGTCCCGGAGGCGGGCACCCCCAACCACCGGAGGAACCGCTGGATCGTCGACGCGTTCCTCGAGGTCGCCCTGCCCGCGGTCGATCCGACGGTGACGGTGCTTTGGCTCAGCGACCCCGACACCACGGCGCACCAGCACGGCATGGGCCACCCGCTGATGGTCGAGGCCCTCTTCCGGCTCGACGCCGAGATCCAGCGCCTTCAGGACGGCCTCGCCGCGGCCGGCCTGTCCGAGACGACGAACGTCTGGGTCACCTCGGACCACGGGTTCTCCGAGCACACCGGCGGCATCGACCTCGACGCGGTGCTGGCGCCGTTCGCGGGGTCCCTCGACGACGGCGCCCCGCGCATCGTGGCCGGGGCCGGGGCCGTCTACGTGGGCGACGGAGACCCGGCCGCGGTGTCGGGCGTCGCCGCCGCCCTGCAGGCGACCGAGGGGGTGGGGGCGGTCTTCACGCGGGCGGCCCGTCCCGGCGCTCTCGAGGGCTCGGCGCCCGGCACCCTGTCGTTCGACCTCGCACGCTGGGGTCATCCCCGCGCCGCCCAGGTCCTCTACTCGCCCGACTGGACGTCGGCGGCGGGCCGGTACGGCTTCCGCGGCACCGCTGCGCAGCCGGGCGTGGCCGGCCACGGCAGCTCGAGCCCGTTCGACGTCCACAACACGCTGGTGGCGGTCGGCCCCGACCTGAAGGCGGGCGTCGAGATCGCGGTGCCGAGCGGCAACGTCGACTTCGCGCCGACGTTCCTCCACACCCTTGGGGTCGGGATACCCGCCTCGATGCAGGGGCGGGTGCTCCGCGAGGTCCTGAGCGAGGGCCCGGACCCGTCCGGCGTCGCGGTGGAGGTGTCCGAGGTGCGGGTCGAGTCGGCCGACGGACGGTACCGGCTCACGGCGATCGTGTCGGAGGTCGACGGTCGATCGTACCTGGACTACACCGCCGTCGAGCGCCCCGAGTAGCCCGCCCCGTTCGCGCGTATCCGCGTTACGCACCGCGTCGAGCGAGCCGATCGGCCGAGCCCGGCCGGCAATCCCGGCGCCAAGCGCGGGCAGCAGACTGCGCCGGGAAACGGAGCGGACTCCTGCAGGTCGATCGGGCGCCAAGCGGAGTCGAAGGCGACGATGGGCGGACTGCGACGCGGGAGTCCCGGGGCGTCGGCGACCCGCTCTCGTCCGAAGAACCGTCCACGACCCGCCCGTCGAACCGGCGCACGTCGCGGCCGGCGTGCCGGGCGTGGGGCTACGACGCAGCCGGCTGGGGCGCAGGCGGCTCGCTCTCGTCCGGGGGGGTGTCCACCACCCGCCCGTCGAACAGGTGCACCTCGCGACCGGCGTGCTGGGCGTAGCGCGGGTCGTGGGTCACCATGCAGATGGTCGACCCCTCGGCGTGCAGGCCCGCGAGCAACTGCATCACCGCCTCGCCGTTCTTCGAATCGAGGTTGCCGGTGGGCTCGTCGGCGAGCAGGATCGAGGGCTGGCCGGCGACGGCGCGCGCCACCGCCACCCGCTGCTGCTGGCCGCCGGAGAGCTGGCTGGGCAGGTGCTTGGCGCGGTGGGCCATCTCCACCTTCTCGAGGGCCTCGTCCACCCGCTGCCGCCGCTCGGCCGGCCGCATGCCGCGATAGGTCAGGGGCAGCTCGACGTTCTCGTAGACGGTGAGGTCGCCGATCAGGTTGAAGCTCTGGAAGATGAACCCGATCTCCCGGTTCCGGGTCCGGGCGCGGTCCGACATCTTGAGGGTCGCCACCGGGCGGCCGTTCAACTGGTACTGGCCGTCGGACGGCGAGTCGAGGAGGCCGAGAATCGACAGCAGCGTCGACTTCCCGCAGCCCGACGGACCCGAGATGGCGATGTACTCCCCGGGGTAGATGTCGAGGTTGATCTCCGCGAGGGCGTGGGTCTCCACCTCGTCCGTGAAGAAGATCTTCGTCACCTTGTCGAGGTGAATCAGCGGCTGGGCTGCGTCGTTCATCTTGGTGGATTCTCCTGAAGGCTGCCGGTCAAGGACGCTGACGGGAATGCCATGCCGGGCGTGCCGACCGTCCTGACGGGCACGGTCCCGCCGCACCGTCCGACGCTCGGTCAGGCTGGTGGCGCGTCACGTCCCGGTCTTCGGAGACGGACGTGGGTTTGCCGCGCGCAATCGTCGACGGAGCACCGTACCGCACACCCGAACGTCCAGTCATGGCGCAGGGCTAGTCCAACTGGATGCGGTCGAACTCGTCCCACTGGGACATGTCCGACAGCACGACCTGATCGCCGGGTTGGAGTCCTTCGCGCACTTCGATGGTGTTCACCGAGCTGCGACCCAGGCTGACCCGGGTGCGCACCGCCTCGTCGCTGTCGGGCAGCAGCCTGAACAGGGTGACCACGCTGTCTTCCTGGCCGTACACCGGCCGGCCCACGTAGACGACGTCCACGAGCCGCTCGAGCTCGATGGTGCCGTCCACGGTCAGGTCCGGCCGGGCGCCGCGCGGCAGCTCGCCGTCGAGCGACACGTCCACGGTGACGGTGCCCTGCTGCACCGCGGGGTCTATGCGGATGACCTGTCCGGGAATGATGCCGTTGCGGGTGTCGATGGAGGCCGGCTGGCCGATCTGGACGTCCCTGGCCTGCGTCTCGGCGATCCGCAGCTCGGCCATGAGCTGCGTCGGGTCGCCGACCCGCGCGAGGTTCGTGCCGGGGGTGACGCTGGCCCCTTCCTCGAGCGGCACCTCCTGCAGCACCCCCGCCACCCCCGCCGTGACCCGCAGGTCCGCGACCTCGTCGCGGCGCAGCTCGTAGATGGTCTCGAGGCGGTCCACCTCGGCCTGCTCGGCCGCGAGCTGGGTCTCCATCGAGTCGATGAGGATCTCGAGCCGCTGCGCCTCGATCTGTTGCTGTATGCGGGCCTGGTTCGCGGCCGTCTGCTTCTGCCGGAGCTGGAGCTCCGAGACGAGCTGGTCCTCGAAGAGCTCCTCGTCGAGGCTCGCCTCGTACTCGGCCTGGTTGAGGGCGGACTCGGCGGAGGCGACGTTCGCGCGCTGCGTCAGCACCTCCCGGTCCAGCTCCACCTGCCGGCTCTTGTAGCGGGCCTGCGCCGCCGCGAGTTGAAGCTGCGCCTCGAGGGCGCTCTGCTCGAGCTGGGGGTTGCTGAGCTCGACGATGACGGTGTCGGGCTCGACGGTGACGCCGGGCCTGAGAACGATGCGCTCGACGGTGCTGTTCGTGATCGCGGAGATCCAGCGAATCTCCTCCGGCACGAGGGTGCCGGTCCCCCGCACTTGCCGCAGCATCTCGCCGCGCTGCACGGTGTCGGTGTAGACGGTGTCCCGGTCGACGCCGGGCGCGGCCGGCTCGAGGCGCGACACCCCGACCGTGACCAGGATGACCACGACGCCGGTCCCGACGCCGTACGCGATTTGGCGCACCCGCTTGGCCCGGGCGATGTCAGGACGTGCGATGTCGACCATCACGAGCTCCTCCGGGAGCCGCGGCGGCCCGAGCGGCGTTCCTGCCGCGCCCCCGCGAGATTAGACGCTGACCCGATGCCGAAAGTTGCGGCGCCGGCCGGCCCGCCAGTCGTCGCCTTCGGCTCCGACCGGTGCCCAACCGACCCTCCAGGAGTCCGCGCCGTTCCGAGGCGCAGGCTCCCGGTGCCGCGCCATGACTGAACATTCGACTGTGCGGCGCCGTGATTCGTCGACGATCGCGCGCTGCAAGCCCATGTCCGCGCCCGAAGTTCGAGACGTGACGCGCCGCCAGCTAGGCTTCCACGATGCCGGCCACCGCCGCCGAGATCCGAATCCAGTTCTCCGTCTCCACGTCCAGTTGGTTCCGGCCGCCCGCCGTCAGCTCGTAGTACTTCGCCTGGCGGTTGTTCTCCGACCTGCCCCACGAGGCCCGAATCCAGCCCTGCTGCTCGAGGCGGTGCAGCGCGGGATAGAGCGACCCCTGGTTGACCTGCAGCACGTCCCGGGACATCTGCTGGATGCGCTGCGAGATGCCCCAGCCGTGCATCCGCCCGGTGGACAGCGTCTTCAGGATCAGCAGCGCCAGGGTGCCCTGCAACAGGTCGGACTTCTTCGCCGGCACGAGACCCTTCCGGAAACTCCACCCGCGGCCCTGCCCCGGGCGGCCGACCCCGCGGGGAGCCGGCGCCCTTCCGCGACAGCTACCCCTAGATACCCGACAAGAAGATGTTGCACCCGTCGGGCCGGGATGTCAAGGAGGCCGGCGCGGATCGCGCGCCGCGGCGGGGGGGCGGGATGGCGCGCCGCTCGAATGCAGCGCCGACTCTCGGCCCCGGCGGCGGTTCCGCGGCGCGGCCCGATCTCTCGACCGCCGGTTTGGGGTAGGCTTATCGGGTCGTGCCATCACTGCGCCTTTCGGGACCGGGAGTCCGGCGCGCGGCCGGGCGTGGCGCACGGGGTCCGGTGGCCGCGTGACACGGGGGCCAAGCAGGGCGCTTGAGTTCCGTTCCGTCCAGGAGTCATCACCATGCCAAGAGCTGCCATACGCCGTTTGCCGATTCTCCTCGCGCTGCCCGCGCTGGTCCTCGGAATCGGGCTTCTGCCCGCCGGGCCCGCTTCGGCCCAGGGGCACCACGGGCTCCACGGGCTCGCGCGCGATCTGGGCCACGCCGACCCCGCCGCGGTGGGCCTGTCCGCCGAGCGCCTCGAGCGGCTCGACGCCGGGATGCAGCGGATGGTCGACGAAGGAAAGCTGGCGGGGGTCGTGACCATGCTCGCGCGGAACGGCAAGGTCGCCTTCGTCGACAGCGTGGGCGTGCAGGACGTCGAGTCGGAGACGCCGATGGCGGCCGACTCCATCTTCCTCATCTACTCGATGACCAAGCCGATCACGGCGGCGGCCCTGATGATCCTCTACGAAGAGGGCAAGTGGCAGATCGACGAGCCGGTGTCCAACTTCATCCCTGAGTTCGCCGACCTTCGCGTCCACGCCGGCGAGTACGCCGACGGCTCGCCGGTGCACGAGGCCGCGACCCGGTCGATGACGATGCGCGAGCTGCTGACGCACTCGGGGGGGCTGGACTACGGGTTCGACAACCACCCCGTCGCGCGCGCCTATCGGGACGAGGGCGTCCTCGACGCCGACGCGCCGCTGCAGGACATGATCGACAAGCTCGGGGCGCTGCCGCTGCGGTCGCAGCCCGGCACCGAGTGGTTCTACAGCATCTCGGTCGACGTGCAGGGCTACCTCGTCGAGAAGCTCTCGGGGCAGCCGTTCGACGAGTTCCTGCTCGAGCGCATCTTCGAGCCCCTCGGCATGGTCGACACCGCGTTCTTCGTGCCCGCGGGCGACGTCGACCGGGCCGCCCGGATTCACCAGGAAGGGGACGAGGGGCTCGCGCTCGCCGACAACGAGGTGCGCACCCTGCCGCCGGCCGGCCCGTCCGGGGGCGGCGGCCTCTACTCGACGGCCGGCGACTACATGCGGTTCATGCAGATGCTGCTCAACGGCGGCGAGCTCGGCGGGGCCCGGGTGCTGTCGCCGCGCTCGGTCGAAATCATGCGCACGAACCACCTGCTGCCGGGGCCTCTGAGCACGCGGCCGGCCGGGCGGGGCTTCAGCTTCGGGTTCGAGGTCGTCACCGACGCCGCGGCGGCCGGCGAGGCGTACGCGGACGGCACGTACCGTTGGGGCGGGGCGGCCGGCACGTGGTTCTGGATCGACCCCGAGACGGACCTCGCGTTCGTGGGGATGATCCAGCACCGGGGGAGCGCGGTCGGCGAGGTGCAGTCGATCTCGCGCAACTTCGTCTACGGGGCGCTGACCCGCTGATCGGGATGGGAGCCTGCGTCCTGTCGGGGCGCAGGCTCCCGGCGTTCGGGGCCCGCGTCAGTCCGCGAGCTCGAACTCGCTCCACTGCGTGGTCGTGCTGCGCCGGGTGGTGCGGAACAGCACCCGCACGTGGAAGTAGACGTCGAACTCGGTGTTCAGCCAGACGTCGCCGGCGATGGGCCGGCGCTCGAGCCGCCCGGTGGCGTTGGAGATGGAGCCGAGGATGCCCCACCACAGCCGCACGCGGTCCATCAGCTCGAAGCTGACCTGGGCGATCTCGTAGGTCTCGCGGTCGATCCAGGCCTCGCCCCGGGAGTTGTTCAGGGCGTGGTCGATGCGCCTGCGCACGGGGAGGCTCCCCGGCCGGGGCTCGAACGAGATCACGTAGCTGGGGCGGCCCCGCAGGTCCCGCACCCCGTCCAGGCTGGCCGTGAACCGGCCGACCATCTCTTCGTCGAACTTGATCTCGTTCTCCGCCGCCTCCCGCTCGCGCTCGGCGCGCTTCGCGGGATCGGCGATCTCGGCCTGGAACTCTTCCCAGCGCTCTTCCTGCTCGCGCCGGCCGCGCGCGCCGAGCGGTTCCCCGTCCCTGGCCATCAGGCGGCCGAACAGGGCGCCCTGGTACGGTTCCAGCCGGTAGAGCAGGGTCTCGTCGTCGGTGACCTCGCCGTCTCCGTCGAACTGCCGGATCCGCTGCGTCATGGCGCGGCGGTAGCGGGTCTCGAAGCCCTCCTCCTCGGCCCAGGCCGCGCGCTCGAGGGCCCGGTCGATGATCTCGCGCAGCTCGGGGTCGACGGCATCCGGGGAGGTGGCGGACTGACCGCCGGCGAGGGCCACGATCGCGAGGCCGGCGACGAGCGTGACGGTGAGCAACCAGGACGACGGTGAACAACTGTGCTGCATGGGCGGTTGATGGCAGAATCGTGCCGATCCTATCGCACCGGCGGGGCCCCGACCGACCGGGGGCCGGAAGCGCTGCGGCATTCGACCGCCGAGAGACCCGCCGTCGGCGTCCGGTCGCGCCGGGCGGGCGGCACTTGATGGCCGTCGGCTCGATTGACTAAGCTCTTGGGTTGCCGACCGAACCGGGCCGCTCCGAGACGCGGATCGAGTCGGTGAGGTCGGCCGATTGAACGCCGCCCCGGCCAATCGGGTCCCGGATGCGTCCAAATGGCGACAGGCGGGAGGCGCTGCCGCCCGCGAGAGCGTGACGTGGTCGCCCCGAGCGCCGCCGGCGCGGGGGGCGACGAGGCAGATCGACATGGTTGAGGAAGTTGCAGCGAAGGAGAGCCCGGCGGCGGAGCCGGCTGCGGCGTCGGCGGACGCCTCGGCCATGATCGACGCGCGCGGGCTGAGCAAGTACTACGGGCCGTTCGTGGCCGTGCACGACGCCTCGTTCTCGATTCCCCAGGGGCAGGTGGTCGCCTTCCTGGGGCCGAACGGGGCCGGCAAGACGACCCTGATGCGCATGCTCACCGGCTTTCTCGCGCCGAGCGCCGGCGACGCCCGCATCGCCGGGTTCGACGTGCGGCAGCAGCGCATCGAGGCCTCGAAACGGCTCGGCTACCTGCCCGAGAACGGGCCGCTCTACCCCGACATGACGCCGCTCGAGCTGCTGGGCTTCTTCGGCGAGGCGCGCGAGATCGCCCCGCGGACCTTGAAGGACCGCATCGAGGCGGTCGTCGAGCTCTGCGCCCTCGGCCTCGTGCTCGAGAAGCCCATCGGCAAGCTCTCGAAGGGGTACAAGCAGCGGGTGGGGCTGGCCCAGGCCCTGCTGCACGACCCGGAAGTGCTGATCATGGACGAGCCCACGGCGGGCCTCGACCCCAACCAGATCAAGCAGTTCCGCGAGAACATGCAGCGGCTGGGGCGCACCAAGACGCTGCTCATCTCGACCCACATCCTGCAGGAGGTCGAGGCGGTCGCCGACCGCGTCCTCCTGATCCACAACGGCCGCCTCGTGTTCGACGGGGCCATCGCCGACCTCGAGGAGAACGGCTCGCTCGACGAGCCGTTCTACCGGCTGACCCGCGAGCCGCCGGCCGCCCCGCCGGCCGCGGCCGGCGGCGAGGCGTCAACCGCTCCCTGAAACGCTGATTCGGAGAAGACGAACGAACGATGGGCACCATGGTCAACTTCGCAATCGTCCGGGCGCTGGCCAGGCGGGACCTGCGGCTCTACTTCAGCAGTCCCTCGGGCTACGTCTTCATCACCCTGTTCATCTTCCTGAGCGCGGCCGCCGCGTTCTGGCAGGACCGGTTCTTCCTCGACAACCTCGCGAACCTCGACCAGCTCAACCGGGTCTTCCCGTTCCTGCTGCTGCTGTTCATTCCGGCCCTGACGATGTCGGTGTGGTCGGAGGAGCGCCGGCTGGGGACGGCCGAGCTGCTGTTCACGCTGCCCGCCACCGAGCTCGAGGTCGTGCTGGGCAAGTACCTCGCCACCCTCGGCATCTACACCGCCTCGCTGCTGCTGTCGCTGAGCCACGTGGTGGTCCTGTTCTTCCTCGGCAGCCCCGACCTGGGGCTGATGCTGGGCAACTACATCGGCTTCTGGCTGGTGGGGGCGGCGCTCGTGCCGGTGGGCATGCTCGCGTCGCTGCTGACCGCCAACGTCACCGTCGCGTTCATCCTGGGGGCGGCGTTCTGCGGCGCGGTCATCTTCGTCGACTCGGTCGTCGCCGCCGTCAGCGTCGACGCCGGCCGGCTCGCGGCCCCGCTCAGCGTGTTCGCCCCGTTCTGGGACTTCTCGCGGGGCGTCCTGACCCTGTCCGGCCTCGCGATGTTCGCGTCGGTGGCCGCGCTCTTCCTCTATCTGAACACCATGATCGCCGGGCGGCGGCACTGGCCGCGGGACCCCGACGGGTTCCCGATGTGGGCCCACCAGGTGATACGGGTAGTGGCGGTGGCGGTGGTGCTGGCGGGCGTCAACATGCTGGTGGCGCGCGCCGCCGTCCGCCTGGACGTCACCGCCGAGCGGCTCTCCTCGGTGAGCGCCGAGACGCGGCAGCTCCTCGCCGAGCTGCCCGAGGACCGGCCGGTCTTCATCCAGGCGTTCCTGAGCCCGGTGGTGCCGGAGCTCTTCGTGCAGGCGCGGTCGAACCTCATCCGCACCCTCGAGGAGATCGACGCCCTCGCCGGGCCCCGGGTCGAGGTGCTGATCGAGGACACCGAGCCGTTCAGCGACGCCGCGATACGGGCGCGCGAGAAGTTCGGCATCGGTCCCCGCCAGATGCGCGACGTCGCCGGCGGCCGCTCCGAGATCGTCGACGTCTTCATGGGCGTCGCGTTCACGTCGGGGGCCGAGCAGCAGGTCATCCCGTTCTTCGACCGGGGGCTGCCCACCGAGTACGAGGTGGTGCGCACCATCCGGGTGGTGTCGGGCACCGAGCGCCAGCGGGTCGGCGTCGTCGACACCATGGTGAAGATCTTCGGGGGCCAGAACCTCGCGAGCGACCAGCAGTTGCCGCAGTGGTCGGTGGTGAACGAGCTGCGCAAGCAGTACGAGGTGGTCGAGGTCAGCGCCGAGTTCCCGATTCCCGAGGACATCGACGCGCTCCTCGTCGCCCTGCCGTCGTCGATGCAGACCGACCAGATGGCCAACGTCGCCGAGTACATCCGCCGCGGCCGGCCGGCGATGATCCTGGTCGACCCGTTCCCGGCCGTCAATCCGCCCCTGGCCCCCACCGAGTGGGTGGGAGAGGGGAACCCGTTCACCTACCCGCCGGGCTCGGCCCGGCCCGGCCCGCGGGGCAACGTCCGGCAGTGGATACGGGACCTCGGCGTCGACTGGGAGCCGACGCGCATCCTCTGGGACAGCTACAACCCCCACCCGGACCTGTCGTACATGCCGTCCGAGGTGGTCTTCCTCGGCCCCGGCAACGAGAACCCCGAGACGTTCAACCCGGACGTGGACGTGGTGCGGGACCTGCAGGAGCTCGTGCTCCTGTATCCCGGGTTCCTGCGGCCGGCGAGCGGCCCCGACGTCGATCCGGAGATCGAGTTCGAGCCGCTGCTGCGGACCGGCGTCGTGTCGGGGCACACCGGCTACTTCTCGATCGTGCGGCAGAGCTTCTTCGGCCCCTCCATCAATCCCAACCCGGTGCGCGAGCAGGACGACGAGGACTTCGTGGTGGCGGCCCGCGTGAGGCGGGCGGGACCTCCCGCGGCGGCGCCGGAGGCGGCCGAGGAGGCCGCGAGCGAGGACGCCGGGGAGGCGGACGAGACTGCCGCGGAGGAGGAGTCGGAGACCGCCCCCGCGGGGGCGGCCGAGTCCGAGGCGGGGGCGTCGGGCGAGCCCGAGGCATCGGCCGAATCGGAGTCATCGGCCGGGTCCGGGGCGTCCGCCGAGTCCGAGTCATCGGCGGGGGCGTCCGCCGAGTCGGCGTCGGCCCAGTCGCAGGCGTCGGCCGAATCGGGAGCCTCGTCGTCGGACGCGTCTTCGGAGACGCAGCCGCCGGCCGAGACCGGCGCGCCCGCCGCGTCGGGCCAGGAGCCCCAGGGGGCGGCCGCGGCCGATGCGGCGGCGTCGTCCGAGTCGGGCGGGCCGGGTGCCGGCCAGGATGCCGCGGCCGAGGAAGACGCCGTCGCCGCGGAGGACGAGTCGGACTGGACCACCGAGGGCCCCCTGAACCTCGTGGTCGTCGCCGACCTCGACTTCATCAGCGAGCAGTTCTTCCAGATTCGCGAGGTCGCGCCCGGCAACCTCAACTTCGACAACGTCACGTTCTTCCTGAACGCGATGGACTCGCTGCTCGAGGACGACTCGTTCATCGGGCTGCGCAGCCGGCGCGCCCGCCACCGGACCCTGGAGCAGGTCGAGGCGCAGACCGCCGAGTTCGTCGAGCAGCGCACCCTCGACGAGCAGCAGGCGGAAGAGGAGGCGGAGCAGGCGCTGACCGACGCCCAGAACCGGCTGAACGACCGGGTGGCCGAGGTGCAGAACCGCACCGACATCGACGCGCAGGCCAAGCAGATCATGGCCCGCAACCTCGAGGAGGTCGAGAACCGCCGGCTGGCGGTGCTCTCGACGAACATCGAGGCGGAGAAGCAGACGAAGATCCGGGCCAGCCTCGAGCGGATGGAGACCCAGGTCCGGCGCATCCAGAGCTCGATCAAGACGTTCGCGATCCTGCTGCCGCCGGTGCCGGTGTTCGCGCTCGGGGTGGCCATCTTCGTGCGCCGGCAGCGGCGCGAGCGCGAGGGCGCGGCCGCGGCCCGGCGCCTGCGGGACTGAGCGGCCGCACGTTCGGAGAACCCACGGCGGCCCGCGCCGGGCGGGCCGCGCGCGACTGAACCGGCTGCACGTTCCAGGGGCCTCGCGCCTGCCGGCGACGGGCGGGCTCGCGGGGCCGGACGGGTTTCACGTTCCGGGGGGAAGCCGGCCACGGACCGGGGCGGCTTCGGTGGGCAGGATCGACGGGGTAGAACCATGACGGAGCTGGAAAAGACGACGGCATTCGGCGGCGCGGCCATCCTGGTCGTCGCCCTCGCGTTCGCCACCGCGCCGAGCCGCTCGGCGCCGGACGCGTTCTTCGACGTCGGCGAGACCTTCTTCCCCGACTTCACGGACCCCGAGGCGGCCACATCGCTCGAGGTCGTCGAGTTCGACGAGGACACCGCGGCCGCCGCCATCTTCCGGGTGACGAACCGGGACGGCCTGTGGACCATCCCGTCGCACCACGACTACCCCGCCGACGGGGCGGAGCGGCTCGCCAACACCGCGGCCGGCATGATCGCCATCACCAAGGACGATTTCCGCTCCGACAACGTGACCGACCACGAGGCGTTCGGGGTCATCGACCCCCTCGACGAGGGCGTCAGCAGCCTGCGCGGCCGCGGCCGCCGGGTCACCTTCCGGGGGGCGAGCGAGGAGGTGCTGGCCGACCTCGTCATCGGCAACCCGGTCGAGGGGCGGCCGGGGCTGAACTTCGTGCGGGTGCCCGACCAGAACCGCGTCTACGCGGCGAGGACCGACATCGGCATCTCGACCGACTTCAACGACTGGATCGAGACCAACCTGCTCGGGGTGGAGCGCGACGACGTCAAGCGGGTCGAGCTGAACGAGTACGAGGTCGACGAGCGCACCGGGAGCGTCGTGCGGCGGGGCGAGTTCACCGTCGACTGGGTCGAGCAGGACGTGTGGGCGGGCAGCGACGTGCCCGAGGGCAAGGAGGTCGACTACGTGCAGATGAACCTGCTCGTGGGCGGCCTCATGGGGGTCCGGATCGTCGGCGTGCGCCCCAAGCCGGAGGGCCTGACGGGCAACCTGCGGCAGGCGTTCGAGGCCCGCACCATCACCAACGCCGACCTGCAGACCATGCAGGCGCGCGGCTTCTACCCCACCCAGGCCGGCGAGATGCTGTCCAACGAGGGCGAGTTGAAGGTGCGCACCGACCTCGGGGTGCTCTATACGCTGCGCTTCGGCGAGATCCTCTACGGCAGCGGCAACGCGGTGTCCATCGGCGACGAGACCAGCGACGACGAGGAGACCGGCGGCGGCGAGAACCGCTACGTCCTCATCAACGCCGAGTTCGATCCCGAGGCCCTGCCCGAGCCGGAGCGGCCCGCCAACCGCGACTTCGAGAACAAGGCCGAGTCGCAGTGGACCGACGCCGACCGCGAGAACCGCGAGCGGGCCGACCTCCATGCGCAGTGGGAGCGCCGCACCGCCGACGGGCGCGCCCGCGCCGAGGAGCTCGCCACCCGGTTCGCGCGGTGGTACTACGTGATCTCCGCCGGCAGCTACAACCGCGTGCACAAGACGCGGGACGAGCTGCTGAAGGACATCGAGGAGGACGACGCCGCCCTCGCGGTGGACGACCTGCACATCGAGCCGGTCGCCCCTGCGGCGCCGGTCGCCCCTGTGGCGCCGGTCGCCCCTGCGGCGCCGGTCGCCCCTGCGGCGCCGGTCGAGCCGGAAGAGCCGGCCGCGCCGGCGGAATCCACGGAACCGGCAGAGCCTGCCGAACCGGCTGAGCCCGCCGAGCCGGCCGAGCCGACCGAGCCGGCCGAGCCTGCCGAACCGGCTGAGCCCGCCGAGCCGGCCGAGCCTGCTGAACCGGCCGAGCCCGCCGAACCGGCCGCGCCCGCCGAACCGGCCGCGCCCGCCGAACCGGCCGAGCCTGCCGAGCCGGCCGCGCCTGCCGAACCGGCCGCGCCTCGCGACTGACGTCGCGGGGGACTGGAAAACGCATGGGCAGGACACTGCTGAAGAAGGTCTGGGACCTCCACACCGTCCGACCCCTGTCGACGGGTCAGACGCAGCTCTTCATCGGGCTGCACCTGATCCACGAGGTGACGACGCCGCAGGCGTTCGACATGCTGCGGTCGCGCGGCATCGGGGTGGCGTTCCCCGAGCGCACGTTCGCCACCACCGACCACATCATCCCCACCCTCGACCAGGCCCGGCCGTTCGCCGACCCCCTGGCCGAGGCGATGCTGTCGGCCCTCGAGCGGAACTGCCGCGAGTTCGGCATCCCGCTCTGGAACCTCGACAGCGAGCGCCAGGGCATCGTCCACGTCATCGGCCCCGAGCTGGGGCTCACCCAGCCCGGCATGACCATCGCCTGCGGCGACAGCCACACCTCGACCCACGGCGCCCTCGGCGCGGTCGCGCTGGGCATCGGGACGTCGCAGGTGCGCGACGTGCTGGCGTCGCAGTCGCTGGCCATGAGCCCGCTCAAGGTGCGGCGCATCTCCGTCGACGGCGAGCTCGCGCCCGGCGTGTTCGCCAAGGACGTGGTGCTCGAGATCATCCACCGGCTCGGCGTCAAGGGCGGCGTCGGCCATGCCTACGAGTACGGCGGCTCGGTCGTCGACGGCATGAGCATCGACGAGCGGCTCACCGTCTGCAACATGTCCATCGAGGGCGGCGCGCGGGTCGGCTACGTGAACCCCGACGAGACGACGTTCGACTACCTGCGCGGGCGGCCGTTCGCGCCGGCGGGCGACGCTTTCGACCGGGCCGTCTCGTGGTGGCGCTCGATGGCCTCCGACCCCGGGGCCGACTACGACGACGTGGTCGCCATCGACGCGGCCGAGATCGAGCCGCGGGTGACCTGGGGCATCAACCCCGGGCAGTCGGTGGGGGTGAGCGGGCGCATCCCGTCGGCCGGCGCGGCCGGTTCGAACGGCGGGGTGGCCGAGGCCCTCGAGTTCATGGGGCTCGCCGGCGGCGACCCCATCCGGGGCACGAAGATCGACGTCGCCTTCGTCGGGTCGTGCACCAACTCGCGCCTGTCGGACCTGCGCGAGGCGGCGCGCATCGCGAAGGGGCGGCGGGTGGCGCGCCACGTGAAGGCGCTGGTGGTGCCCGGCTCCGTGGCGGTGCGGGCGGCGGCCGAGGCCGAGGGCCTCGACCAGGTGTTCCGCGAGGCGGGGTTCGAGTGGCGCGGCGCGGGGTGCTCGATGTGCCTGGCCATGAACCCCGACCGCCTCGAGGGCCGGCAGGTCTGCGCCTCGTCGTCGAACCGGAACTTCAAGGGGCGCCAGGGCAGCCCCACCGGCCGCACCCTGCTCATGAGCCCCGCGATGGTCGCCGCCGCCGCGCTGGCCGGCGAGGTGACCGACGTGCGGGCAGTGCTGTAGCGGCAGGGAGGGAACCGTTGTCCACGCGCGAGATCGACCGAATCGAAGGCACCGGGATACCCGTGCGCGGGGACAACATCGACACCGACCGCATCATTCCCGCGCGGTTCCTGAAGGCGATCACGTTCGACGGGCTCGGCGACCACGTCTTCGAGGACGACCGCGCGGCCATGCCCGGGCACCCGTTCTCGAACCCCGCCTACGCCGGCGCGCGCATCCTGCTCGTCAACGAGAACTTCGGCTCCGGCTCGTCCCGCGAGCACGCCCCCCAGGCCCTGAAGCGCTGGGGCATCGACGCCTGCGTCGGCGAGTCGTTCGCCGAGATCTTCCGGGGCAACTCGCTCGCCATCGGCCTCGCCTGCGTCACCGCCCCGCGTGACGTGATCGGCGGGCTGATGACCCGGGTCGAGACGGCCCCCGCCACCTCCCTGACCCTGTCGCTCGCCGAGCGCGTCCTCGACGCGGCCGGGGAGCGTGTCGCCGTCACCGTCGAGGACCAGGTGCGCGACGCCCTCCTCGCGGGGACGTGGGACGCCACCGGGCTTCTTCTCGACGACTTCGACGTCGTCCGCGGCGTCGCGTCCCGCGTGCCCTACGTGCGCGGCTTCTGACCCGCGGCGGGCCGTTTCCGGTCGGCCGCGTGCGCCCGGGCCGCCTCGAGGAACGCCCCCGCCGCGTGCGACGACTCCCCCGTCCGGCGATAGACGAGCCGCAGGTCGCGGGGGGCGCGCAGCTCGGGCACCCGCACCGCCGCGAGCTGGCCCCGGGCGATCTCGGAGAGCGCGCACCGCCGCGGCAGCAGCGCCACCCCCAGGTCCATCTCGACCGCCCGCTTGATGCCGTCCAGGCTCGGCAGCGAAAGCTGGATGTTGATCGGCGCGTGTTGCTCCTCGAAGAGCCGCAGCACGAGGTCGCGCCGCGGCGACGGGTCGTTGTGCGCGATGACCGTCTCCCGCCCGAACTCGCTCATGGTGATGGTCTGCCGGCGCGCCAGCGGGTGCTGGGGATGGGTCAGCATGACGAGCTCGTCGACGCCGAGCCGCACCGACCGCAGTCCCCGCTCTCCCGGCGGAAAGGTCACGAGCCCGAAGTCGAGGCTGCGGTCGAGGACCTCGCCGGGAATCTGCCGCGAATGCACGCGGCGCATCTCGACCTGCGCGTGGGGGTGCTCCTGCCGGAACCGCTCGACGATGGGCAGCAGCACGTGGACGGCCGCCTCGTTCACCCCGACCACCACCCGCCCCCGCCGCAGCTCCTGCAGCTCGCGCACCGCGCCCACCGCCTCGTTCCTGAGGCGCGACATGCGCTCGGCGTAGTCGAGCAGGATGGCGCCGGTCTCGGTCAGCCGCCCGCCCTTCGACGACCGGTCGAACAGCCGCTCGCCCAGCTCGTCCTCCAGCCGCCGGATCGCCTGGCTGACCGCGGGCTGGGTGCGGTGCAGCCGGGCCGCCGCCCGCGAGAAGCTCCGCTCG
The DNA here is from genome assembly GCA_965261285.1 of Vicinamibacterales bacterium. Taxonomy (GTDB): domain Bacteria; phylum Acidobacteriota; class Vicinamibacteria; order Vicinamibacterales; family UBA8438; genus JAJEEA01. Next base: position 5,705,701 of record OZ253457.1, read on the forward strand.
GCCGCGACCGCCTGCAAGACCTGAAGCTCGTGCAGTTCCATCCCTGGGAGGCTCCATAAACAGGGTTTATCAAATCGTAACGATTATAAGCTTGACTTCTTGGTCGGGTGAACGTGAACTAGAAGCACGGCCGGTCGGGGCCGCTCCCGTTGGTCGTCGCGGCGGCACTCGGGTGCCGCAGGCGACGATTTCCCGGGGGCAGCCGCCTGCGCCTCGAAACGGCGAAAGGCCGCCGGCAGGTCGGTTGGGCGGCGGTCGGAGTCGCAGACGACGATTTCCGGGCTAATATCAGCAAGACGGAATCAAGGGAGAGACACCGTGGCGGACGACAGACTGATCATCTTCGACACCACCCTGCGCGACGGCGAGCAGGCCCCCGGCTTCTCGATGAACACGGCCGAGAAGCTGCAGCTCGCGCGACAGCTCCAGGTGCTCGGGGTCGACGTGATGGAGGCGGGGTTTCCGATCGCGTCGAAGGACGACGCCGAGGCCGTCCGCCTCATCGCCTCCGAGATCGACGGGCCGGTCATCGCCGGCCTCGCCCGCTGCAACCCCGCCGACATCGAGTGCGCGGCCGAGTCGGTGAAGCCGGCCCGGCGCTCGCGCATCCACACGTTCATCGCCACCTCCGACCTGCATCTCGAGCGCAAGCTGCGCATCTCGCGCGACGAGTGCCTGCAGTCGGTGGTCGACAACGTCGAGCTGGCCCGCTCGTTCACCGACGACGTGGAGTTCTCGGCCGAGGACGCCACGCGCAGCGACACCGACTTCCTGTGCCGGGTGGTCGAGACCGCCATCGACCGGGGGGCGACGACCATCAACCTGCCCGACACCGTCGGCTACTCGACGGCGGACGAGATAGAGCAGTTCTTCACCGGCATCATCGGCCGCGTCCCCAACGCCGACCGGGCCGTGTTCAGCGCCCACTGCCACGACGACCTCGGCCTGGCGGTGGCCAACTCGCTCGCCGCGGTTCGCGCCGGGTGCCGCCAGATCGAATGCACCATCAACGGCATCGGCGAGCGGGCCGGCAACGCGTCGCTCGAGGAGCTGGTGATGGTGACGCGGGTCCGGAACGACCGGATGCCGTACGCCACCGGCATCCGCACGACCGAGATCTATCCCACGAGCCGCCTGCTGTCAGAGCTGACCCGCGAGCCGGTGCAGGCCAACAAGGCCATCGTGGGGCGCAACGCGTTCGCCCACGAGGCAGGCATCCACCAGGACGGGGTGATCAAGGACCGGCGCACCTACGAGATCATGCGCCCGGCCGACGTCGGGGTGGCCCAGTCCACCCTCGTGCTCGGCAAGCACTCGGGCCGGCACGCGGTGAAGCAGCGCTGCGAGCAGCTCGGGTTCGAGCTGAGCCGGCTCGAGCTGGACCGGGTGTACCGGGCCATGATCGACCTCGCGGACCGCCAGAAGACGGTCGAGGACACCGACCTCGCCGCCATCGTCGCCCGCCTCCAGGCCGACCGGTCGGCCGGCGCCGCGTAGCGCGATGCAGGCGACGATTGCGCTGCTGCCGGGCGACGGCATCGGACCGGAGGTCACGGCGGCGGCCGAGCGGGTGCTGCGCGCGGTGGGCGAGCGGTTCGGCCACGCGTTCACGATGACCTCGCACCCGGTGGGCGGGGCGGCCCTCCGCGCCGGCGGCCCGCCGCTGCCCGACGAGACCCGCGAGGCCTGCCTCGCCGCCGACGCGGTGCTGCTCGGGGCGGTGGGCGACCCCGCGTTCGACCGCGGGTCGAGCGAGGGCCGTCCGGAGACGGCGCTCCTCCAGTTGCGCCGCGTCCTCGGGGTGTTCGCCAACCTGCGGCCGGCGCGGGTCTGGCCCGGGCTCGAGGACGGCGGCGCGTTCAAGCCCGACCGCGTGGCGGGGGCGGACCTGCTCATCGTGCGCGAGCTGACCGGCGGCATCTACTACGGCGAGCCGCGGGGCGTTGCCGACGACCGGCAGTCGGCGTTCAACACCATGCGCTACTCCCGGCCCGAGATCGAGCGCATCGCCGAGGTCGCCTTCGAGAGCGCCGCCGCCCGCCGGTCGCGTGTGACGTCGGTCGACAAGGCGAACGTGCTCGAGACCTCCCGCCTCTGGCGCGAGGTGGTCACCGAGGTCGGCGCCCGCCATCCCGACGTGACCCTCGAGCACCAGTACGTCGACGCCTGCGCCCTGCTGCTCGCGACGAGCCCGAAGCAGTTCGACGTGGTGCTGTCCGGCAACCTCTTCGGCGACATCCTCTCCGACGAGGCCGGCGCCGTCGTCGGCTCGCTCGGGCTGCTGCCGTCGGCGAGCATCGGGGGGCGCGGCGGCCTGTACGAGCCGGTGCACGGGTCGGCCCCGGCGCTCGCCGGCCGGGACGCGGCCAACCCCATCGGGGCCATCGCCTCGGCCGCCATGCTGCTGCGGCACGCCCTCGGGGCGCACGCCGAGGCCGACGCGGTCGAGCAGGCGATAGGCTCGGCCCTCGCCGCCGGGCTTCGGACCGCGGATCTGGTGACCGACGGGCGGACGACCGCGGTGAGCGGGTCGGCGATGACGCGGGAGATCGCGGCTCGCGTCGGGGACGGCGCGCCGCCCGGGGCGTGACCGGCGGGTCGGGCCCGTCGCGTCGCGGGCGACGCCGGCGTGCGGGTCGAACGGGACCGGCCGTCGGGGTTCGGTAAACGGCGCGACGGCCCGATCCGTCTGAACGTCCAGGGTTCCCTTTGCGCCGTCGATTGGAGCGGGGGAGTGTCGACTGCGTTCCCCGCGGCCTCATCGACGGAGCCGCGGGGACATCGAAACGACGCATCATGAGAAACCGCTGCCTCGCCGGCGTCCTCGGCCGTGTCGCGTTGCTGATTGCGGTCTCCATCGTTGCGACGCCCGCCGTCGCGGGCCAGGTCACCCGCCCGCCGGGGCCGCCCGCCGCCCAGGCCGTCTCCGGCGGCTCCGTGGAGTCGATGTCCGTCGACTCGGTGGCGGTCGTTCCGTTCACCAACATCTCCCGCAACGAGCGGGACGACTGGCTGGGCCACGGCATCGCGGAGACGGTGGCGGCCGACCTCGAGACCCGCGACGCCTTCGCGGTGGTCGCGCTCGAGCGCGTCGCGGCCGCGATGGGCGGCGTCGCCGCGAACCGGGACGACACGGCCTCGGCGGCGCTGGGGCGCGAGCTCGGCTCCCGCTGGGTCGTCGCCGGCGGCTACCAGCGCATCGGCGATCGGCTGCGCATCACCGCGCGCCTCGTCGACACGCTGAGCGGCACTCTCGCCGCCACCGCGAGGGTCGACGGCGCCTTCGCCGACATCTTCGACCTGCAGGACCGGATTGCCGGCGAGCTGACCCGCAGCGCCGGTGCTCGGGCAACGCTCGGCGCCGCTCCGCCGCCGGCGGGCGGCGGCCCCGCGCCGTTCGGCGGCGGGCGAGCCGACCTCGGCCGCACCGCGCGCGGGGGCGGCCGTGTCCCGATCGGCCCCGCCAGCGAGGGAGACGTCGGCTTCGTACCCCCGGCGGGCAGGGGGCGTCCGGCATCGATGGGCGGCGGCGCGGGGGGCGTCGGGGGCGGCCGTGTCCCCATCGGCCCCGCCAGCGAGGGAGACGTCGGCTTCGCACCCCCGGCGGGCAGGGGGCGTCCGGCATCGATGGGCGACGGCGCGGGGGGCGTCGGACCCGCGGCCGGGGGGCGCGCGGGGGCGTTCGGCGACGGCGCGGGCGGCTTCGACTTCGAGCGCGCCATCCGGGCCGGCCGGACCGGTCGGGTGGAGCGGCTCGACCCCGGCCTCGAGACCTCTCCTCGGGCCGGCGCCGGCAACGGAGAAGTGACCGGCGGCATCATCCTGCCGCCGAGCGATCCGGCCAACCGGGCCGGCCCCGGCGAGCTCGCCCGGCGCGGGCCCGAGGCGCCCGCCGGCGGGACGTCCTTCGGCGGCCCGCCCGCCGGCGCGGCGGCCCGGCTCGGCGTGGGCGGGCCGCGTCCCGGCGGTCCCGCGGCCGCCGCCGGCGCGCCGAGGGCGCCCGCCGCCGGCCTCGCCTCGGGCGCCGCGCTGGGCATCCTCGCCGGCCGGCCGAACATCACCGCGGCCCGGACGGCCCAGCCCCCGACCATCGACGGCAACCTCGACGACGCCGTCTGGCAGCGGGCCACCCGCATCACCGAGTTCGTGCAGCAGAGCCCCCTCGAGGGGCAGCCGGCGACCGAGGACACCGAGGTCTACCTCGCCTACGACGACGAGCACCTCTATTTCGGGCTGTACGCGCACTACTCCCAGCCCTCGATGATGCGCGCGAACCGGGTCGACCGCGATCAGGCGTTCTTCGGCGACGACCTCATCTCGGTCTACTTCGACACGTTCCTCGACCAGCAGCGGGCCTACGTCTTCTCGGTGAACGGCTACGGCGTCCAGAACGACTCCATCCTGGAGGCGCGGGGCGGCGGCGGCAGTGGCCGGGGCGGCAGTGGCCGGGGCGGCGGGTTCTCCATGGGCGGCCGCGGCAGCTTCACCGGGGTGCGGTGGGGCGACCGGTCGTGGGACGCCCTGTACGAGACGGGCGGCACCGTGGTGGACGACGGGTGGACGGCCGAGATGGCCATCCCGTTCAAGAGCCTGCGGTATCCGAGCAACCCCACCCATCGCTGGGGGTTCCAGATCGCCCGGCGCATCCGCGGCAAGGACGAGACCGTCGTCTGGTCGCCGATGTCGCGCGACGTGTCGGGCCTGCTGCCCCAGATGGGCGTGCTCGACGGGCTCAGCGACCTGTCCACGAGCCGCAACCTCGAGATCCTGCCCACCGCCACCGCCATCCGGGTCGACAGCCTCGACCGCAGCTCGGGCGGGCTGACCGACGAGGCGCAGCCGGAGGGCGGCGTCAACCTCAAGTACGGCGTGACGTCCAACCTCACCCTCGACGTCACCTACAACCCCGACTTCTCGCAGATCGAGTCCGACCGGCCGCAGATCGAGGTGAACCAGCGGTTCCCGCTGTTCTATCCCGAGATGCGCCCGTTCTTCCTCGAGGGGCAGGAGATCTTCAACATGCCGGGGCCGGTGAACTTCGTGCACACCCGCACGATCGTCGACCCCCGCTACGGCGGCAAGCTCACCGGCAAGGTCGGCAACACGACGATGGGGGTGCTCGTCGCCAACGACGAGGCGCCGGGCAACCTCGGCGACGCCTACCGGGACAACGACTTCCGGTATGGCAAGACCGCCGACGTCGTCATCGGGCGGGTGCGCTACGACCTCTACGCCGAGTCGCACATCGGGGCCATCGTCACCGACCGCGAGTTCCTCGGCGGCTACAGCCGCCTCGGCGGGCTCGACGGCAACTTCCGGCTGAACGACGCGACGTCCATCGGGTTCCGGGCCATCACGTCGCAGAACCGCGACTGCGGGACGTGGGATGCGGCGGGTTGCGGGGGGGCGTTCGAGGATACGGCCGGGAACATGTTCGACGTCGGCCTCCGCAGCAACGGCCGCAACCTGACCTACTTCGTGGCCGGCTACACCATCGACCCCGAGTTCGACACCGCGGTGGGGTTCGTCCGCCGGCGCGACATCAAGGCCGGTACCGGCAACGTCGGCTACCGCTGGTGGCCCGAGAGCTGGCTCATCAACTGGGGGCCGTCGTTCAACTACACGCGGAACTGGAACTTCGAGAACGACCTCGAGGACGAGATGGCCAACGCCGGCGTGAACTTCTCGTTCGCCAAGAACATCCGGGTGAACGCCGGCTACAGCCGCGACATGGAGCGGTTCGGGGGCATCAACTTCGACAAGGAGTACTACTCGCTCGGCGGCAACGTCAGCACGATCCGCGAGCTCTCGATAGGCGGGTTCTTCAGCTACGGCGACCAGGTGCGCTACGATCTCGCCAACCCCGCGAACTCGTTCCTGGGGACCGGCGGCCGGGGCGGCGTCTTCATGTCCCTGCGCCCGTTCAGCCGGCTGCAGTCGCAGGTCAACATCAGCACGAGCAACCTGATCGATCCGTTCTCCGACACGGAGATCTTCGACGTCAAGATCTACCGGGCGCTGACCACGTTCCAGTTCACGGACCGGCTCCTGCTGCGGAACATCCTGGAGTACAACACGTTCCAGCGCACCATGGGGGCGAACGTGCTGTTCACGTACCGCATCAACTCCGGGACCGTGTTCTTCATCGGCTACGACGACCGGTACCAGCAGGGCGACCTGATATTCGACAGCGCGAACAGCCAGTACGCGTACCTGGGCAATCCCGTGTTCTACACGACGGACCTCATGCGGACCAACCGCGCGTTCTTCACCAAGATCTCGTACCTGTTCCGCTACTGACCACGCACCCGGCGCCGCGGAGGCGGTCCTCCGCGGCGCCGGGACGCCTCTCCCGAGCACCGTTGCGCCCCCTGACCTGCCGCCCGCACGCGTGTCCCCCGCCGTCCGGCGAGCGCCCCCGCGGCGGCGTCCGCGGCTCGCGGCCGCGGCGCGGCCCGACGGGGAACGGGGCCGGCCGGAGCGGGTCGAATGGCGTCCTGAGGCGCGATGCCATGTATGCTGTTTAGCGAGCTCCGCCGACGATGACTCAACCACGCGTCCGCGCCCGCGTCGCCCGACTCGCCCTCATCGGCTGGGCCGTCGCCGCCACCGCGTCCGCCCAGGGCCTCGGGACGCTGACGGGGACGGTGACGACTCCCGCCGGCATACCGGTCGAGGGCCTGCGGCTGACCTTCACCCTGACCGACACCGTGGTGACGGCGGTGACCGACGGCGCCGGCGACTACCGGCTCGAAGGGCTGCAGCCCGGGCTCTACGACCCCACCATCGACGATCCGGAGCAGGCGGTGGAGCCCTCGTTCCCGGTCACGGTGGTCGCCGACATCACGATTCGCCGCGACTTCACGCTGCGCAGCGCCGCCGACGTCCAGGTCCGGCTGCGCGGCGGGGACCGCCTGCTCGGGGCGGGCCCCGGGCTCACCACGACGGTGGAGAACCTCGACGCGTTCGAGGCCCGCGACCGCTCGCTGGCGACCTTCCTGCGGCGGGTGCCCGGCGTGAGCGTGAGCCGGGCGGGGGGCGTTGGCCAGCCGACCGCCGTGCGGTTGCGCGGCGCGCCCGTCGGCGATCGCTTTCTCCTGACCGACGGGTTGTCGCTCCCCGGATTCGGGGCGGAGCTCGATGCGCCGACGCACCTGGAGTGGGCGCGGTTCGAGGCGGTCCGCGGGGCGACGTCGACCCTGCACGGGGGGCTCGGGGGCGGCGTCCAGCGCCGGACGAAGATCGCCGGCGACCCGCGGGCGAGGGGCGTGTCGGTGGGCGTCGAGACCGGGGACCTGGGCTGGCGGCAGGTCGAGGCGGCCACCACCGGCAGCCGCGGCGACTACGACTGGAGCATCGCGGGCCAGCGCCTCGAGACCGCCAACGAGCAGCCCAACAGCGAGTTCATGCGGACCGGGGTGGCCGGCACCCTGGGCCTCGCGCGCGAGAGCCTGTCGGTGGACTTCACGTTCCGCGGCGAGATGGCCGACGTCGGGCGGTCGGGACCCACCTCGCTCCTGCGCGCGGACACGGATGCCTCGGAAGAGCGCACCCGGCTGATGTCGGGGGTGACGCTGGGGCTGCGTCGCGGCAACAGCCTGCACGAGGGGCGCCTCGTCGTGTCGCGGACCGAGCGACAGACCCTGAACCCGCTGGACTCCCGCGCCGTCAGCCTGTTTCCGGCCGACCGCGTCGGCATGCAGCTCGAGCTGCCCGACTTCGTGCTCGCGGACGGGCTGCGGGACGATCTGCAGACCGCCCAGCTCACGTACGAGTGGTCGTTGCGGGCCGACGAGTTCCACACGCTGGTCTTCGGGGGCGGGGCCGAGGTGCAGGCCGGCCGGTTCGGCGACCCGCTCGCCGCTCCCGTGGTGGACTCCACCGGGGACCCCGTGGACGATGCCGTGAGGGGGGCCGCGGGGTTCGACCAGCAGCGGCTCAACCTGGTCGCGTACGGCGAGGACCGCATGCAGGTGTTCGACAACCTGACGGTCACCGCCGGAGGGCGCTTCCAGCGCTACGGGCCCTACCCGATCGCGGTGATGCCGCGCGGGTCGGCCCGCTACGACCTCGGGCCCGGCGTCTTCGTGCACGGCAGCGCCGGCACCTCGGCGGCGGCGCCGACGCTGGCGCAGCGGTTCAGGGACACCTTGTGGTTCCGCGGAAACCCCGAGCTGCAGCTCGCCCGGAGCCGGGCGTTCGACGGCGGCCTGACCGCCGCGCTGTGGGGAGGGCGGGCCGAGGTCGACCTCACGGGATTCCGGAACACCTATGAGGACCTCGTCGTGTGGGGCGGCGTGGACATTCCCGCCCTCGACTCGCTGCCCGAATACCGCCGGCTGAGACTGTCGGCGCGGAGGCAGCTCGTCGAGGACGTGCGGGCCGGGCTCCGCGACCCCTTGGTGGCGACGGCGACCTTCGACCAGGCGCGGACGAGCTACGTCAACCTGCCGTCGAGCCGGGCCCAGGGGGTGGAGGCATCGTTCACCGCGACGCCGGTGTCGGGGCTCGAGCTCGGCGCGGCCTACACCTTCACCGACAGCCTCGTCACCCGCGGCACCGGGCGCATCGCGGCCGGAGACTGGCTGCCGGGCGTGCCGAGGCACGAGGCCGTGTTCACCGCCGCCCTCGACGTCGGCCCCGTCTCGGCCGGCGGCACGATGACCTGGGTCGGGGAGAGGCAGACCGACGCCGACTTCTTCAGCGAGGTGTTCGGCCTCGACACGCTGGCCGCCTACCGGCGCTGGGACGCGTACGCCCAGGTGCGCCTCGGCGACCGGATCAGCGTGTCGGTCGTCGGCGAGAACCTGACCGACGAACGGTACGAGGACTGGGCCGGGTTCCCCGCGCTCGGCCGCTTCGTCCGCGCGGGCGTGCAGGTGGGGTTCTAGGAGCCCTGCGCCGTGAAGCGGTGCGGACTCCTGGAGGGTTCGTTGGGCGCCAGGCGGAGCCGGAGGCGACGATTGGCGGGCTACGGAAAGATGCTGCAGAGATTCTGGCCCATCGTCCTGCTGGCGGCCGGCGTTGCGCTGGCCGCGTGCCAGGAGACTCCGCTCGCGCCGACGGACGTGACGCCGCGGCACGATCCGGTCGTGATCTCCCTCGCGCCCGAGCCGCTCTACGCCGTCGAATCGAGCGGCGTGAACTTCGTGGAGAACGGCGAGGTGCGGGAGTACGCCTACCGCACCTCCTTCGATCTCATCCTGCAGGCTCATTCCGACAACGAGATCGGCGTCATGCTGACGTCCGACAGCGTCGTGCTGCAGCAGTTGGAGAGCGTGCCGGTGGAAGGCCCCGGCGGCGGCGTCGACCGCGAGACCTATCGGTTCGAGGCGCAGTCGGGCGAAGACCGGATAGAGGCGAACGAAGAGACGTCGCGCGTGTTCGACGTGTGGTATACGCTGCCCAACGGCGGGCGGGAGGCCCTCATCGCGGTGAGCCTGGACTTCGTGGATGACAACGGCACCGCCTTTTCCCAGGTCCACCAGGTGGCGGTGGAGCCGCGGCCGGAGCCGTGACGACGACGGGCGCCGTCGTCGGAACCCGGTGTCGCACGAGTTCGTAGACTGTAGCGAAGGAAACGCAGCAAGTCGATCCGGTTCGGTCCTTCGATGTGTCCCGTCGACCAGACAGCAGGAGAGGTCTCGTGAGAAACCATCGATTCGATCGTCTCTGTGGCGTCGTCCTGGCCGTGCTCATGGCCGCGTCCGGGTCCGGCGTCGCCCAGGCGCAGGAGGTCGAACGGTTCATCAAGGTGACCGACGGCGGCGGCGACCCGGTCACCGACCTCGGCTCGGGGGACTTCAGGGTCGAGCACGCCGGCCGGCGTGTCGACGAGGTTCGCGCGGAGCTCGTCGACCAGCCGTTGCGGGTGGCCCTGATCGTCGACGACGCCGACGGCGCGGGGCTGTTCTTCCGGTACCTCCGCGACTACCTGCCCGAGTTCGTGAGGGCCCTGCCCGAGGACGCCGAGGTCGGGCTGATCCTGCTGTCGGGACGCCCGCGCCAGGTCGTCGACTACACCGACGGCCGGGACGCGGTGATCGAGACGCTCGGCGAGTTCTTCGTGGAGGAGGATCGCGCGGCGGGGTTCTTCGCCGGTCTGGAAGAGACCGTGGACCGCTGGGACGAGGACCTGCGGTGGCCGATCCTCGCGATGGTCGCGACGGACGGGCCGGCGCAGAACCCGCCCACCGACGGCCGGTACCAGTCTGCCATGCGGCGCGTGTTCGAGCGCGGGGCGATCGTCAACTCGCTGATCATGATGCTGCCGACGCGGGCGTCCGGGGGCGGCTACCAGACCGCGGTCGCGAACAACGCGGCGCAGGTCACCGGCGGCTGGCACGACACGGTCGCCGGCCCCAGCCAGATCATCGGCGACAAGCTTCAGGAGATGGCGGCCGAGATCAGGCGGCAGTACGAGGAGACGCGTTACCAGTACGCGGTCTCCTACGAGGTGCCGGGGGGCGCCGACCCCGACGCCAGCGCCTCGGCCGCCGTCGGACGGTCGGGCGTGGGGCTGAGCATCTCGGCCAGCGGCCGGCCCCGCGCCGCCGCGCCGGCCGTCGCCGACGCGTCCGAGGTGGGGAACAGCCGCGAAGAGCTGTTCAACCAGGGCGAGGCGGAGTTCGCGGCCGGCAACAGCGCGGCGGCGGCCGAGTGGTTCCAGAGGGCCCACGAGCGCGACCGGCGCTGGGTCCTGCCGCTGTTCAGGCTGGGGCTGGTCTCGCTCAACCTGGGCGACATCGACGGGGCCAAGCAGTGGCTGCAGCAAGCCGTCGACGCGGACGGGAACTCGGCCGAGGGCCAGCAGGCGGCCGCGATACTGGCTTCGCTGCCGTAGACTCGACGCCCTAAGGACGCGGGCCCCGGAGGGTGGTCGGGCTCGAGCAGCGCCGCCCCGGCGACGATTGGCGGAGCAGCGCCCCCTCACGCCTCGTCAGGCAGGCGCCTCGGCGGTTCGCCGGCGTCCCTCGGGCGCGGTGCAACGCGGGGTTCGTCGCGGGCTGTCGGACGGCCAGCGTCCCCGCGCGACGTTGCGGTCATTCACATTGGGCACTTCGCCGGCGCGGCCGTGGATTGTCGCGCAGCCCGCCCGCTCGGGGAGTGCACCGCTGCTCGGACGCCGGGGCGGACTTCCTGTATGCTGATCGTCCGTTTTCCCTAGTTGGAGGTTCCACGTGTACCGATTCATCTGCGGCCTCGCACTCGGCCTGACCCTTACGGCCGGCGCCGCTTCCGCCCAGGTCCACCTCGACCGGCTGACCCTGCCCGAGGGGTTCTCCATCGAGGTCTACGCGGCCGACGTGCCCAACGCCCGGTCGATGGCGCGCTCGCCGGGCGGCACCCTGTTCGTCAGCACCCGCTCGCGCGGCGACGTCTACGCCGTCGTCGACGCCGACGGGGACTACCGCGCCGACGAGGTGCACGTCCTCGACACCGGCCTCAACATGCCCAACGGCGTCGCCTTCCGCGACGGCTCGCTCTACGTCGCCGAGGTGAACCGCGTGCTCCGCTACGACGGCATCGAGTCGCGGCTCGACGCCCCCCCCGAGCCCGTGGTCGTCGACGACGAGTTCCCGACCGACCGGGCGCACGGCTGGAAGTTCATCCGCTTCGGGCCCGACGGCAAGCTCTACGTCCCGGTGGGCGCGCCGTGCAACATCTGCGACAACACGGAGCAGGACATCCGCTACGCCACCATCACCCGCATGAACGCGGACGGCAGCGAGCAGGAGGTCTTCGCCCACGGCGTGCGCAACACCGTCGGCTTCGACTGGCACCCCGACACCGGCGAGCTGTGGTTCACCAACAACGGCCGCGACTGGCTGGGCGACGAGAGCCCCGGCGACACCCTGCACCACGCCCCCCGCATCGACATGCACTTCGGCTATCCCTTCTGCCACGAGGGCGACATCGCCGACCCCGAGTTCGGCGACCGACGGAGCTGCGACGAGTTCACGCCGCCGGCCCGGGTGCTCGGGCCCCACGTGGCGTCGCTCGGCATGCGGTTCTACACCGGCTCGATGTTCCCGGCCGAGTACCAGGGGAAGATCTTCATCGCCGAGCACGGCTCGTGGAACCGCACCGACGAGGCCGGGCACACCGGCTACCGCATCACCCTGGCCACCCTCGACGGCGACGAGGTCACCGACTACTCGGTCTTCGCCGAGGGCTGGCTGAACCCTGACAACAGCTCGTGGGGCCGCCCCGTCGACGTCGAGGTCCTGCCCGACGGCTCGCTGCTGGTGAGCGACGACCGGGCGGGGGCCATCTACCGCATCACCTACGAGGGGTGAGCGGGGCGCACACGGCAGGGGCCGGCAGGATGAGGCTTTCCCAGGCGGGCGTCGGTGCGGCGGAACGGCGTGGGCTCGTGGAGGGCCGGTCGAACGGCATCCAGAACCTCGCGAACTTGGGCGGCCGGATCACGCTGCCGGCGCGCCCTCGCCCTGCCCGCCGGCAGCGGAGCCGCAAGGCGATACTCGCCGGCTTCCTGTGGTCGATGCTCGCCGGCGCCCTCGTCCTCGCGACGGGGGCGCCGGCCTTCGCGCAGCCCACGCCCGAGCTGATACGCGCCCGCACCGAGCGCGAGTGGACGATCAAGGCCGACAAGATGCGGCGGCACCTGCTGCCGCTCATGCGCCGCCACGAGATCGACCTCTGGATCATCCTCAGCCGCGAGAACGCCCCCGACCCCGTCCTCGAGCTCTTCGGCGGCTACGGCATCAGCGGCTGGTACGGCCACCGCAACGCCTACCTGTTCTTCGACGCGGGCGCCGACGCCGGCCTCGAGACCACCGCCATCGGCACCCACCTGAGCGGCCACCTCCGCCGGTTCTACGACACCCGGACCCTCTACGGCGAAGAGGGGCTGATGCCCCACCTGCGCGAGTACCTCGACGCCCGCGACCCCCGGCGCATCGCCGTCAACCAGTCGCGCACCATCAGCATGGCCGACGGCCTGACGGCCGAGCTGAAGGACTACCTGCTCGAGACCCTCGGCCCCGACCGCGCCGGCCGCCTCGTGTCGTCAGAGCCCCTCGTCGTCGACTACGCCTCGACCCACACCGAGGCCGAGCACGAGGTGCAGCGCGAGGCCAGCACCGCCACGTTCGACATCCTGCGCCGCGCGTTCTCGGGCGACGTCATCACCCCGGGCCGCACCACCCTGATGGACGTGCGGTACTGGATCACGGCCGAGTGGAAGCGGCTCGGGTTCGAGTTCAACTTCCCCGGCTCGCTCGAGCTGCAGCGCCCCGGCGGCGTCACCCTCGACGACGCCGACGACCCCATCATCGAGCGCGGCGACCTCCTGCACGTCGACTTCGGCGTCCGCACCTCGGGCATCGTCGCCGACCAGCAGAAGATGGCCTACGTGCTCCGCGAGGGCGAGACGGCCCCGCCCGAGGGCCTCGTGCGGGCCTTCGAGGCCTCGTCGCGGGCGGCCGAGCTGATTCTCGACGAGATGCGGGTCGGCCGCACCGGCATCGCCATCAAGCAGGCGGCCGAGCGCCGTGCCGCCGAGGCCGGCATCGACCTGCTCGTCTACTCGCACGTCCAGGGCTACTGGGTGCACGACGCCGGCATGTGGGCCATCTTCGACTGGCCCGAGCGCTACGGCGACCACCCGCGGATCACGCTCAAGGACGGCGACTGGGTGTCGCTGGAGTTCGCGATCACCGCGGCGGTGCCTGAGTGGGGCGGGCAGGCGGTCTCGATCATGCGGGAGGAGGACACGCTGATCACGGCGGGGGCGCCGCCCGAGTACCTGTCGGGGCCGCAGGCGGGCCTGTGGCTGATCGAGTGACGATCCCGATCCGCATCGAAGGTCGACGTTCGATGACCGCGACCGGGGGCAGACCGTGAAGCCCCTTGACCGCCACATCAGGGAAGACCTGAATCGGCGACTGACGCTCATCGGCACGCAGCTCGGAGCGGACGTGGTCACGATAGTGAGTTCCGTTCCGCCCAAGCTTGCGAAGGTGAACGAGGCCACCGTTGCTGCCCATGAGAGGCTGGAACAGGAGCTCAAGAAGCTCGGTGTCGACACGAGGCCGCGCTTCGGCATCGAACCTCCGTTGGGTCGAGCCGCACGCGACTTCACCAGCCGGAACGGCTAGCCTTGGAGCGCGACACCGGGAGGGTCGAGCGAAGAACCTCCTCCCGGGCGCCCGGCTGATTCTCGACGAGATGCGCCGGAGCCACCGTGAATCGCGACGGTTCGCAGGGTTCTCGCATGGCCTGCAGGGGCTGACAGGGGCGGCGACATGTGTGTACAATGGCCGATGCGTGGCCCATGCTCGCGGGTGCGCACTGCCGACGCGGTGAGGTGGCCGAGAGGCTGAAGGCGGCGGTTTGCTAAACCGTTGAAGGGGCATAAACCTCTTCCCAGGGTTCGAATCCCTGCCTCACCGCCACTTCCCGTTCCTGCAACACGCCGGTTGTCACGAGGCCAGCGATGGTGCGGATTCAGTCCGCGCCAGCCGATTCCCGCCGGACGAGCGCCTCGGGTGGGCTCTGATTCCTCTCAACGGTCCAGCCGCTACGGCGTCTCGCGGTCACGCTGCCCAAACGGCCGACAGCGCCTCGGCCTGCTCGAGCACGGTGCGAGTTGCCGCTTCCTGCTTGTCGGGCGGATAGCCGTGTTTGCGTAGCACGCGTCTCACGAGGCGGCGCAGGTTGGCGCGAATGTACTCGCGCAGGGTCCAGTCGATGGTGACGTTGCCCCGCACGGTCTCGACCAGTTCTCGTGCGATGTCGTGTAGCGTGCCGTCGCCTAGCTCTGCCCGTGCCCCGGATCTCTCCGGCTGGACTCGTATGCGTGTGAGGTCATCCGTACTCGTCTCGCAGCTCGAAGGCGAAGGCCATGGCCACCAGTTGGGTGTAGCCGTGCCACAGCACTTGCGCCCCCGGCGGGTTGCGAGGGCGGCCGAGCCAGCCACCGAGGCGGGCCGTCAGACCGACGGCGTCTCCGAGAGACTTGGCGGGCGGCAGCTTGCGGGAGCGGGCGAAGGTGTCGAGCACGCGCAACTCGCCGTCGGAAAACAGCAGGTCGGGCGGCAGGTCGGGCGTCTCGCGCCCGAGCTGCATCATCAACTGGATCCGCCACCCCACCACCATCTTGATGGCAATCGCCCGTTCGAGCCGCTCTGCCGTGTGGTGCTGCAACTCCTCGACCTTGCAGCCGGACTTGAGCACCCGGAAGTACTCCTCGATGCGCCAGCGCAGGGTATACCAGTGCAGGATGCGCGCGGCGTCATCGGGGTTGCTCACCGGCAGCGTGGTCAGCAGGAACCACTCCAGCGGCTCGACTCCCGCTGGCGGCTGTTCCTCGCGCGCATGGACGACGAACAGCTCGACCGGCGTAGCGCCGCCGGGGCACGGCAGCGCCACCGCCTCGTAGCGCAGGGTCATCTCGGCGACGCGCTCGGCCCGGCCGTCCTTGCGGGCCTGTTTGCTCGCCTTCACCCGCGCGCTCTGCCGCCGCACTTCGACCTGGCAACCGCCGCGCGCGGGCGCGTTGCGCACCTCGTCGAACAGATGGCGCGGAACCGTGTCGCCGTCAGCCGTCTTCTCCCTGCCGAGGACGCGGTCGACCTTTGCACGGATCAGCAAGTCGACTTGCGGGCCGTTCGCCCGGCGGTCGATGAACAGGTCGAGGAAGTCGGCCTCGCGGTCCATCGTGCACACCACCCGGGTCTTCGGCAGCAGCTCCGCCGCCGCCGCGCAGTCGCGCAGCCCTTCGATCCAGCGGAACGACTTCCGCTCCCCGCGCGGCTTCGGCTTGCCTTGCGCCTCGGGGTCCGGGAGCGCGGGTGCGTCGAAGGCGGCCCGCAGGACGCCCAACGCCATCCCGTCGGGGTTGACCGCCAGCGTCGTGTGCAGCGCCAGGCCGCGGGCCACCGCGCCGGTCTGGTTCGAGCCGATGCTGCCGAGCCCCTCGGTCTGGCCGCGGCGGGTGAAGTTCAGCCGCGTGCCGTCCTGGATGCACAGCACCGTGTCGTGCCCGCACATGCGCTGCAGCGTGCGCTCGCGGTGGGGCGCGAGAATGTTCTCGACCGTCACCGCGCTCTCGGCGGGCTGGTCGATCAGCCGGTAATGGCCCTTGACCGCGGCTCGCGACCCGTTCGTGGCCCCGGTGATGGCCCGCGTCGGAGATTCGCCCATCTGCCGACCGCTCAATACCAGGCGCGCGCTCAACCGCGCGTCGCCCAGCCGCGCCCCCCCGAACTCGTTCTCCGCCCAGGACCCGGCGTCGAGACCGTCGCCCACCGCCAGCGGCGCCACCCCCGGAGTGGGCACCGAGAGGAGGTCGCGCCACCCCGGCTCCAACACATACATATACACTGCCTTGCGCGTTTCCGCCGCCGCGTGCGTGCGGTCCTGGCGCCCGCGCCCGCTGGTCTCGCCCACGCGAACCCAGTTCGCCGCCCGCACGCTCGCCCCCGTCTGCGCCGTCGCGTCGACGAACGTCTCCAGCAGCCAGGGCCGGTAGCCGTAGAGACGCTCGAAGTCGTCGCCGACCGCCCGGGCGGCCCGGCCCAACACGTGGGAGGCCAGGTTGCGACACGCGATGCCGGGGCGCACCAGCAGCCGGCACAGGCCCAGCACCCGGTGCAGATGGGTGCGCCGGTGTGCGTCGTCCCAGCCGATCCAGGCGTCGCGGGCGCGCAGGTGCCGCGCACTCGCCGCGAACCCGACCCCGCCCAGCCAGCCGTGCGCCGAGCCGACCAGATACCGCAGTTGCGGGCCGACGAAGGGGCCGGCGCCGCGCGGGTGCTCGTGCGCCATCAGCGTGTTCCAGATCCGGCGTTGCTCGTCGGCCTCCACCCGCAGCAACGCCAGGTCCCGGACCCCGCCGACCGCGGCGGGCACGTCAACCGCCGGCGCCACCGGGTACGGAAGCACCTGCGGACGCCGGGGGCCGCCGCGCGGGGACTGGCCCCGCGGCAGTGCGATGTGGCCTGCCGACTCGAGGTCGGCCAACGCCGCGCAGCAGCTCGCGCGCTGCCACCGGCCGCGTCCATCGCGGAAATCGAACGCTTCGCAGACGCGGTCGGCGACCTGCCCGATGCCGCAGACGCCCTGCGATATCGCCCCGTCCAACACGTCTCGCAGCTTGCCGAGGTCACCCCGCAGGCTGAGCCCAACTTGATTCTGAGTCTCCATGCCCGCCACCGTAGCGAGGTGGCTTCATGAAGTCCAGCAAAAAATATGGGGCACGAGCAGGCCTAGCTAGCACCTGCACCACGCTGTCGTTGACGCCGAGGGCGTCGTACATCGTTCGCAGGCTCGGCGCGTCGAAGCCGATCAGCCACATGTCGCGCACGAGCACCATGCGGAGCGGATCGGCCGGGCCGACCAGCTTCAGCATTCGAGCAGCGCCCCGCCGTGCAGCGATTCGAGAAACTCGGTGTAGGGCATCACGTCGATGCCGCCGACGCGTCGGCGGTCGTTCTCGGCGGTGACGACGATCGCCCGGCGCGGGGCGAACTCCTCCACGAAGGCGGTCATCGGGCGCAGGTCGCCGCCGCGCACGCGGGCCTTCGCCTCAACCGCGACCTCGCCCCCGTTCAGTACGAAGTCCACCTCCAGCCCGCTCTTGGTCCGCCAGAACTCGACGGGCCACGACTGCTCCCGGTAGCCGCGGGCGGCGATGATCTCGAGCAGGAGGAAGTGCTCGAACGCCCGGTCGAACTCCGTGCCCGCCGCGTCCGTGAGGACCCTGCGGCAGACGTGGCCGGCCACGCCCACGTCGAACAGATAGAACCTCGGCGCGGCGGAGATGCTCTGGCGGCCGGGGCGGCGGTGGAAGGGGCGGATCAGATAGCCGACCAGCGTGTCCTGCAGTATCTGGAAGTACGTGCGCACGGTTTTGGCGTCGACGCCGCAGTCGCGGGCGATGGACGCGTAGTTCAGCAGCTCGCCGTGACAGAAGCGCAGCGCCTCGAAGAACCGGGTGAAGGCGGCGGCGTTGCGGGTGAGCGCCTCGTTGAAGACCTCCTGCGTCAGATAGTCCCGCACGTAGGCGGCCAGTGACCGCCGGTACTGGGGCCGGGTGTAGACGCCCGGCAGCAGGCCGCGGTTCAGGGCGCGCAGCAGGTCGAAGTCGGGTATCTCCCGCCAGGTGAGCGGGAACATCTCGAAGCGCCAAGCGCGGCCGCCGAGCAGGTTGACGCCGGCGCGCTTGAGCTTCCGGGTGCTCGATCCGCACAGCACGAAGGACAGGCGGCGGGACTCGATCAGCCGGTGCACCTCGTCGAGGAGCCCCGGCGCCTTCTGGATTTCGTCGATGACGACCGGGTGCGCGAGGACCTCCGGGGCGGCCGCCGCCGATGAGGTCTACGCCGTCGTTCAACGTCACGCTGCCGTCGTCGCTCCCGGCGGCGCGGACGCGGACCACGTCCCGGTCCGCTGTCGCCAAAGAGCGATAGACGCTCAATTCGTCCTGTCCGGTGACACCGGCGAACGTATCGATCTGGTCTTTAGTCCAGAACCGATCATGTCCGGCTGTATGGCGCAGTAAGGGCAGTGGCACGGCAGTCCGTCGCCCCTGAGGCCAGTGCCAAACTCGACCTTGAAGTACCTTGCACAGTCCGGCTGCGGGCACTCACGTCCCGTGAAACGGTTCTCGTCTCGAGGGATCTCAATCGAAATGCTGCTGCCGAGCCGGCGAAGATGGTCCATCAGTGCTCTCCCGTGGCACGGGTCAGTGTTTGTCGCCCGTAGTCGGCCAGTTACCAGCTTCGGGAGAACTAGATCCCGCAGAGACGCTAATAGGGCGTGTCAACCGGCGGCAGACACGGCCACGACGGCGGTGGTGCAGCGCGGCGCCGGCACGGGTTCGCGGTGTTCGCGCAGGCTCTCAATGTGGAAGGCGATGGCGGCACGCATCTCGGCGATCACCTCGTCCCGGGTGGCGCCCGTTGCGACGCAGCCGGGCAGGTCCGGCGCGAAGGCCGAGAAATTCCGCGGTGTCTGTTCGATGACGATGGCGTACTCCATGGCTTGCTCCGTGCTTCCTACTCGTCCAGGCCGGCCTTCTTCACGATGCTGCCCCACGTCCCCGGCGCGAGGTCGTCGCTTGGCTTGCCGGCAACCGTTACGGTACCCGGCTTGCGAGGATGCCGGTACTGCCGGTGGCTTCCCCGCATTCGCACTTGCCGCCAGCCGTCGGCATGCAACACGCGAATGGCTTCCCGCACCGTGACGGTGCCGCGCGCCACCCGTCACCCCCCGGTGTCGCCGGTTGGCGGAAACCCCAGCGCCTTCAGGTTCTCGGCGATGGCCGCGTCCAGCTTCATCCCCTCGGCCTGCTGCGCCTGCAGCTCGGTCACCAGTCGCCGCATCTTCTCCTCGAACGGCTCTCCATCGTCCGGCTGCGGCTCCGCGCCGACGTAGCGCCCCGGCGTCAACACGTGGCCGTGCCGGCGCACCTCGTCGAGCGGGGCGCTCCTGCAGAATCCGGGCAGGTCGTCGTAGGCCTCCGCGCAGTCGCGCCACGCGTGGTAGGCGCCGGCGATGCGGGCGATGTCGTCGTCGGTCAGCTCGCGGTGGGTGCGGTCGACCATCCGTCCGAGCTTGCGGGCGTCGATGAACAGGATCTCGCCGCGGCGCGGCCGCCGGCGGGCCAGGAACCAGAGGCAGGCGGGAATCTGGGTCGAGTAGAAGAGCTGGCCCGGCAGGGCGACCATGCAATCCACCAGGTCGGCCTCGATCAGGTTCTTCCGAATCTCGCCCTCGCCCGACTGGCTCGACGACATCGACCCGTTGGCGAGCACGAACCCCGCGACGCCGGCCGGCGCGAGGTGGTGCACCATGTGCTGCACCCAGGCGAAGTTGGCGTTGCCCTTCGGCGGCACCCCGTAGCGCCAGCGCTTGTCGTCGGTCAGGCGCTCGCCGCCCCAGTCCGACACGTTGAACGGCGGGTTGGCGAGGATGAAGTCGGCCTTCATGTCCGGGTGCCGGTCGTTGTGGAAGCTGTCGCCGTGGCCGATCTGCCCCTCGATGCCGCGGATGGCGAGGTTCATCTTGGCGAGCCGCCACGTCGTGTAGTTCGACTCCTGGCCGTAGATGCTGATGTCGGCCCGGGCCTTTCCGCCGTTCCCGTTGCCGCTGGCGTGGGCGCGGATGAACGCGACCGACTGCACGAACATGCCCGACGAGCCGCAGCAGGGGTCGTAGACCCGGCCCCGGTACGGCTCGAGCATCTCGACGAGCACCTTGACGACGCAGCGCGGGGTGTAGAACTCGCCGCCTTTCTTGCCCTCGGCGCTCGCGAACTGCGAGAGGAAGTACTCGTAGACGCGGCCGAGCACGTCGCGCGAGCGGGCGTCCTCGTCGCCCACCTGGATGTTGCTGACGAGGTCGATCAACTGCCCGAGCCGGCGCTTGTCCAGCGCGGGCCGGGCGTAGTCGCGCGGCAGCACGTCCTCGAGCGCGGGGTTGTCGCGCTCGATCGCGGCCATCGCCTGATCGACGGTCAGGCCGACGGTCGGCTGCCTCGCCTGGGCCTTCAGGTGCGTCCAGCGGGCCTCCGGCGGCACCCAGAAGATGTTCTCGGCGGTGTACTCGTCGCGGTCCTCGGCGGCGTCTTCCCCGAACCCGGCCAGCACCGCGGCATGGCGCTCCTCGAAGGCGTCGGAGATGTACTTGAGGAAGATCAGGCCGAGCACCACGTGCTTGTACTCGGCGGCGTCCATCGAGCCCCGCAGGGCGTCGGCCATCGCCCACAGCTCGGCTTCGTGGCCGACCGTGGCCCCGTTCGGGGCCATCGCCGCGTCGCCTGCCCGTTTTCCCGACCGCCGTCGCGCCATATCTTGACCTCCGTCGCACGAGCCGGACAGCGAGCCGCACAATCCCGCTTCGTCACCCGATAGCGTACACCCGGTCGGCGGTCTGTCTCAACGGTGTTGGCGCGCGTACCGGTCGTCCTCGTAACAGGCCGGATCGTCCGACCGCGCACCCAGTTCGCGCCCGACGAACACGTACCGAATGCCGTGCTCCCTCAAGGCGTCCGAGTCAATACTGACCTGCTCATCTGTGGGCTCGCCGGGCGCTCGACGATTCGCGGCAATGAGCAGTCGGTTGAGGTCGTTCCAGGCTGCAGCCCCGTCGTGACCCAGTACAGCGTAGGACCGAGCAACCAGTTCTCGTGCTGGTACTCGTGCGGCTGGGCTCTCAGCAGGGGTACATCCATGATGTCGAGCAGCCAGGGATCCGCGCCGTTCTGGTATGGCGTTCGTATGAGACCATCACAGGTACGCAACCACGTCATCCAAAGTATGCAGTACGATTGTGTTCAAGCGAATCGGCCAGACCGGTGCGCGCGGCAACTGTGGCGACAGCCTTATCCGTCACAACCATGTCGCAATACGGCAACGTGCTCGCCAACGCCTGAATGTCGCACACATCATTCGGCGTCCACGAATGATTCGGGTTGCGATGGTACTCGGTCTTCAGCGTCACAGTGACATCAAAGCTCGGCATCGAATCGCATACGCCACGCACTCCCTCGATATCTGGCGCCAAGCGATCAAAAGGGACACGTCTCTCCGCCAGGCCATTGAAGAGGATCTCGTTTATCTCGTGAGCCACGTGCCGCGCCGCAACGACATCGCGAATTCGCCCGCGGCGCCAACGTGGATTCTGGTTGAGCAAGCCAGCCAGCTCTTCCTCGAATAGCGCGTTGCCTTCTACAAGTCGAAAGGTACTCTGGTTTGTCTGTTCACCAGAATGCGGCCCGGCACTTTCGATGAACTGTCTGTTCATTTCCACATACGCATTCGCGATGCGTTCATCAAGAAGTTTTGCGCGTTCGGGAGGCAACGACTGGCGAAACTCACGAGTGACGTCCTCACCGCTCTCGTCGCGAATCCTGAGACGCCCATTCGTGCCTACCGCGCGCAATACGCCCCAGTCAAGATAGTCGTTGTAGCCGATCGGTTTCGGATTGACGCCAACCGTATCGTCTAGCATGGCTTCGACTTCATGGCATTCCACTATCCACAGAGATGTCACCACATAGTAACGTGACAAGAGCTCAATGACCTCTCGCAGGTGGCGGCGTTGCCTGCGGTTACGTATTTTCGAGATCTCCAAAAGTGTGGTGAAGGACAATGGAAAAGCTACCGCTTGATCTGCGACTGTCTTCTCAAGCGTCGTCAGGGTATCCAAGTTCTTCCGCCCCTTGTCATGGCCAGACAGCGCCTTAGCCAGCTCAATCCAGTGATTGAGATCCAGATACACCATCTTGCCGAACGGGTGCTCCGTCCGCAGGGTGCGCGGCCATGTGTACGCGACCTCTGTCCGTGTGGAACCAGACCTCATCGTCCCGGCCTCATTCTCCCCGAATTCTCGATACAATCAGCGAATCGGCTGCTCGCCGTGGCCACTGGATGCCGTGCGTCCGCAGTTCCACGGAAACCAGCTTTGGTGGCGTGTCGCAAAGCAGCTGTCAGTGGAGACATCTTCGGTGCGGAGCCGTAGTGTCTGACCCCACGGATGGACGACGCCCGCAGATTTCGGTGGTGGCGGCCTTGAGCGGCGCCTCCTCGGCCTGCGGGGCTTGCAGCCAGCATCCAGACGCTGCATTCTTTCCTCGAACGGCTCTCCGTCGTTCGGCTGGGGCTCTGGCCCACGTAGCGAGCGCGGAATTGTCGCGCTCGATCGCCGCCATCGCCTGGTCGACGGTCAGGCCGATGGTCGGCTGACTCGCCTGAGTCTTCAGGTGCGTCCAACGGGCCTCCAGCGGCACCCGGAAGATGTTCTCGGCGGTGTACTCGTCGCGGTCCTCGGCGGCGTCTTCCCCGAACTCGGCCGGCACCGCGGCATGGCGCTCCTCGAAGGCGTCGGAGATGTACTTGAGGAAGATCAGGCCGAGCACGACGTGCTTGTACTCCGCGGCGTCCATCGAGGCCCGCAGGGCATCGGCCATCGCCCACAGCTCGGCTTCATGGCCGACGGTGGCCCCGTTCGGGCTCGCCCCCGCCTCGCCTGCCCGCTTCCCCGACCGCCGTCGCGCCATGTCGTGACCTCCGTCGCACGCACCCGGACAGGGAGCCGTCATCCGGCCCCGTCACCCCGATAGCGTACAACCGGCCGGCGGTCTGCCGGCCAGATATAGTCGGAGTCGTTGCCGTCGGGTCACCGCTCCCGCTCGGGCCTTTCGACCAGTCGGCCGGCCAGGTATTTGTGAATGACGCTGGATAGCAGCGTCTGGCAGGGAATGCCCTCTTCCCTGGCGAGCGTGTGGGCGAGTTCGAAATCGCGTTCCGTCACACGGAGATTGACACGCCGGGACTTGCTGAACGTGTTCCGGGCGGCCTGACGCGCCGTTTCGAGCTCGTGCTCGACATCGGCGACGGGGTGCAGCGCTTGGCGCTCGAAATGATCGAGGATCTCTCGCTCCTCGGGGCTCAGCTTCTCGCTCACGGCCGATGTCTCCTGCGATAGTCGCGCGTCGCGCGTCGGCTCGGTATGATCGTCTTCAGAAAGCGCGTGCCGTCCGCTTCGGTCACGAAGGGGACGAGATGAACGTAGCCCTCGATCTCCACCACGTATATCCGTTGTCCCGGGTATCGGCGGCGGTTCGGATGCTCCACCACGTCCAGGAGGCCTCCGTGTTCGATGGCGGAAACGACGCTCTCGAACGAGAGTCCTCGTTCGTCGATGAGCTGCCGGTTCTTGGACGTGTTCCAGTCAAGCTGCCCAAGTCGTGATCATCGCACGATGTGTGCATTTCGGAAACGGCCGGGGCGCGGGGCGTGTCGCGCAACGGCCCTCGCGGTCTCTCGTCGCCTCCGAACGTCAGCATCTTCAGCTTCTCGGCGATGGCCGCATCCAGCCGCGGCCGGCATCGCCGGCGGCCAAGGGGCCCCTCATTCGTGCCCGGAGGCGGCGACCGCCTCGTGCAGCCGGGCGAGGTCGGGTGCGGCGGGCGCAGCCTGGTCGCCGGTCGGCGCCGCGCGGATCAGGTCCCTCATGCAGGAGACGTCCTCCGCGTACTCGGCGAGCCGCCGCCGGTGGCTCGCGCGGGTCTTGGTGCACACGAGGGTGAACGGTCTGCCGCGTCGGTCGGTCACGTGCTCGATGTCCAGCCCGCGGCTGTCGATGGTCTGGTGCAGATGGGCGCGCAGGTCCTTGCGCAGCGGGAACCTCGCGACCCGGGCGGCGGGATCCTTGCAGAAGTCCCGAAGTCTCCGGCAGTGCTCGCATCGGCACCCCGTGGCGGCGTCGATGGTCCAGTCGCGTGGCTCCTCCGGAGGTGTCGCGCTGCGCGCCAGGAGGAAGTCCGCCGCGTGGCGCCACAGCAGCGCGAAGGCGCGGGAGCCGGCCGCGGCCTCCTCGCCGTGAAGCCTGGCGAGGACGGCGGGAAGCGTCCGGTCGGGCGTGACGACCTCCGGCCGGCCGGCGACGGCCGCGGCCGCCGCGGTGGCCTCGGCCGTCGGCCCCCGGCGCCAGGCGAGGGTGAAGAGGTCGTCGACGGCCTCCGCCCCGAACCGTTCGGGCGCCTGGATCATCGGCTCGAACGAACGCCGCCGCGGTTCTGGCGGCAGCGCCGCGGATAACGTCCGCAGAACTGCGCGAACGGCAGCCTGCAGCGCACGGTTCCAGTCCGCGCGCGAGGACTCGCCGCGCGTCTCGTCGAGGCACCGGACGAGCGCCAGCGTGGCGGTCGGCCGACGCCGAAGATGGGCCGCCGCGAGCTCGGTCAGGAACTGGCGTGCGGCGGACGGTCCGACCATGTCCACGACGAGCGCCAACGGTTCGTTCTCGCTGCCGTCGTAGCGCTTCAGAACCACCTTCATCAGGAAGCGCGCGGCCCGACTTTCGTCTCCGGTCGAGTGCAGCAGGCGCAGCATCAGAGCGCGGGCCTGCGCGTCCTCGTCGTAGGGGCGGGTGGGCCAACTGTCGATCAGCCGCCTCAGGAGCTCCCGGACGCGTCCGCCCCCTGCGTCCGGAAGCCGGTCGAGCTCGTCGGCGACCCAGGCGACGGCCCCCGCGATGTCGCCCCGCGCCACAATCTGCAGCGCCTTCGATCGGGGCCACAGGACGAGGGCGGCGCGGCGATAGGCGCGCTCGACGCTCACGCCCTCGTTGCCCGACGCGTACACCCGCTGCTCGTCCGGCGTCGCATCGTCGAGGGCGCCGCGCGGGAGCAACTCCCCCGGGAGCAGCTCGACCTCGCCCAACGGCGCTCGTCGGCCGTCGGGGCGCGCCCAGCCGTCCAGCCATTCGCGGCTGTCGTCGACGTCGCCCATCTCCCACGCGTCGTCGACCTCGCCGTCCCAGCCCCAGTCCCCCTCGTCGAGGTCCGCGCCGCCGTACTGCTCGATGTGAACGACGGCCGCGTGCACCTCGCACTCCACGCGTTCCGCCGCCTGGGCGAGAACGCGCGCGACCGCCGCGTCGCTGTTCTTCAGCCCGTCGAACGACAGCCCGGCCTCGCTGTACTCGTGCTCGAGCAGCCAGACCAGCTTGTCGGTCCCGCCCCGCGCCCTCCACTCGGCCAGCCGCTCCGCAAGATCACGGACCTGTGCCGTGTAGTCCGGGGCTTCCCGGGGCGACTCGTCGTCACCGGGGCGCAGGCACAGGTTGAACACGAGCGAAAGGCGGTGGCCCTCGGTCACCGGCTTGATTTCGTGGGTGCAGTCGGCATGGAACGCCGCGAAGGTCAGCTCCGACGGTTCGCCGGTGGTCATGTCGACGGTGCGCTCGCGGTCCCGGTGGCGGACGACGAGCTCGCCGCCGGCGCCCGCCGTGGGCAGCGAGACGGACAGGGTGGCAATCATGCCGTCGGCCTTCTCGGTGTCCCGGTGGGACGCGAAGAAGCCGCCCGGCTCGTAGATCAACAGGCGGTGGAGTCGAGCGTCGACCCGGTCGGGGGCGCAGCCGAGGCCGACCGCCGCTGTCTCCAGGATGCCGGCGAACGTCTCCGGCCACGCGGCGCCCGCCAGGCGCACGCGCTCGGGCCCGATCTGCCAGCAGTTGCGAACGGACCTGTCGACGACCGTCTCGGTGCCCTTGCCGTAGGGCGCAGGCTCCGCCGCCTCCATGAGCGCTCGAATCTGGGCTTCGGGAACCGGGAACGACAATGCGCCCGCCCCCTTCACCCGCAGCCGCGGCATCGCCGCCAACAACCGGCCGTGGACGCAGAAGTCGCCCGGTCGGTCGATGGACCGCAGGAGCTTCTCGATGGCGTCCGCCACGCGGGTCTGCGCCTCTGCGGCTTCGCCGAGCGTCCCATCCATGCCTGAAGGAGTCTCTGTCGGTCTCATCTCGATGACCTGGGTGGGTCAGGGCTACCGGTTCCAATGTACAGTAGCCGTGCGCCTGTCGCGAGGCCCGCCGCGCGGGCCCAAGTCGCGCGAAGGGAGTGTGCCGTGAGAGCCGTCAAGATCGGTGGCATCATGCTGGTCAGCTACGTGCTGATCGTCGTGGCCTTCGAGTCGCTGATCGGCTACTTTCAGCCGGAGGCGGGGGACACGCTGGTGTTGACCACGGTGAACGAGGACGGCGCCGGCATCGACCGGGTGCTGCAGTCGCTGCACAGCGACGGGCAGCTCTACGTGGCGGTCAATCACTGGCCCCGCGCCTGGTACCGTCGCGCCCTGGCGAATCCCGGGGTGCAGGTGACGCGCGATGGCGCGACGCGAGACTACAGCGCCGTTCCCGTGACGGGCGGGGAGTATGCACGGCTCGCGAGCGAATACCCGCGCCCCATCGCGTTCCTCCTCCTGACCGGCTTTCCGCCTCGCCATTTCGTACGGCTGGACGAGGCGGGCGGCGACGCGCAACGGTGCTCCGGGCGAGGCGTGGCGCGGATCGCGCCGGCGAGGGCGCGAGGGCTGCCGCACCCTGGGCCTGTCGCGCTTGTAGGCTCCGCGACCAGCCGAATGCAGCTTCACGGCGGACGTCGCCCGCCCGCTTCCCGGACCGCCGTCGTGCCGCGCCATGTCGCGACCTCCGTCGCACGAATCCGGACAGCGACCCGCCATCCGGCCCGTCACCCGGTAGACTGTCGCCAGGAGGTCAGGCGTGGTCAGGATGGTGTGCTGGAACATCAACCGCAGCGCCGACGCGTTCACCGAGCTCAGCGAGATGCCCGACGTGGACGTCGCCCTGTTGCAGGAAGTGGGCAGGGGGGCGGCCGGGCGCATCGCGGACGCCACCGGTGAACGGGTGCCGTGGAACTGGAACCGGTCGAGCACGTGGCCCGCGGTGGTTCGGCTGTCGGACCGGGTGCGGGTCGACCTGTTCGAACCCGTGGCGGCCGAGCGTGAAGGCACGTCGGCGAACGCGATCGCGGTCAGCGATGCGCGCACGCTGGCCGCCGCGCGCGTCACGCCGCTGCGTGGCGGAAGACCGGCCCTCGAGTCGTTCCTCGTGTTCTCGATGCACGCACGCTGGCTGTACCCGCATCCGCAGGCAGAGCGCGCCCGGCCGCGCGGCGGGCGCGCGGTCTACGCCTACACCGACGGCTCCGCGCACCGCGTCATCTCCGACATCTCGGCGTTCATCACCCACACGAATCCCTCGTCGCACCGCCTGCTGGCGGCGGGCGACCTCGGCACCATCTACGGGGCGGCGGACAACAGCAGGATGGAGCATCCCGCCCGCGCACGGACCATCTTCGACAGGATGCAGGCGCTGGGCCTGGAGCTCATGGGACCCCAGTGGCCGGATGCCGACAGGCAGGCGGATCCCCTGCCGCATGGCTTGCCGGAAGACACGAGGAACGTGCCCACCTGCCTTGCCGGCCAGCAGCGGCGCCGCATGCTCGACGAGGACATCGTCAGCGGATACCAGTACGACTACGTGTTCGCCTCCCGGGGGTTCCACGACAAGGTGCGCGTGCATGCCATGAACGACGTCGAGGGATTCGGACCGAGCGACCACTGCCGGATACGGATCGACGTGGAGTAGCGTCGGGCGTCACGTATCCCTACACTCCAACCACTCCGGGACTTTGAGGATCGCCGGAAGGGCCTTGTCTCACTGGTCGAGAAGCCGCAGGCGATTCCGAGATTCGGAGATGGGGCGTCGTGCGCATCGCGAGTTGGTACCGTCCACGGCGGCGGGCAGGCTGTCGCGCGACGCATCGACTGACCGGCCTCGGGCCGGAGGCGAGGTAGGGTCCCAGCGCGGTCGACGGCGGCGAGCAGGTTGTTGCGGCGCCGGCGCGGGTCGACTAACCTGCGCGTGATGAAGGTGCTGCTCTGGCGGCTTGCGTTCGCCACCGGCGCGGTGGCGGCCATCGGCGGGATCGCCGCGGCGGTGCTGTCGGGCACCGCGCAGCGCGGCGGGCCGGGGCCGCGGGTGGACGCGCTCTTCGCGTCGTGGACCGGGCCGCGCACCCCGGGCTGCGCGGTGTCGGTGATGCGGGGCGGCGAGCTGGTGTTCGCCAGGGGGTACGGCGCCGCCAACCTCGAGTACGACGTCCCGATCACGCCGTCGACGGTGTTCCACGTCGCGTCGGTGTCGAAGCAGTTCACCGCGTTGGCGGTCGCGCTGCTGGTGGCCGACGGCGAGGTTTCCTGGGACGACGACGTCCGGCGCCACGTCCCCGAGTTGCCCGACTTCGGCACGCCGATCACGCTGCGGCATCTCGCCCACCACACGAGCGGCGTCCGCGACCAGTGGGCCATGCTGCAACTGGCGGGCTGGCGCTGGGGCGGCGACGTCATCCGCCAGTCTGACGTGCTCGACCTGCTGTCGCGCCAGACCGCGCTCAACTTCGCCCCCGGCAGCGACTACCTCTACAGCAACTCGGGCTACACGCTGCTCGCGGTGGTCGTCGAGCGGGTGTCGGGACAGACGCTGCGCGCGTTCACGAGCGCGCGACTGTTCGGTCCGCTCGGCATGACGCGCACCGTGTTTCGCGACGACCACACCATGCTGGTCCGGGACCGCGCGTACGCCTACACGCGCGCCGGTCTCGGCGGCTACCGGCTCAGCATCCCCGACTTCGCCATCGTCGGGGCCAGCAGCCTGTTCACGACGGTCGAGGACCTGGCCCGGTGGAACGGCAACTTCACCAGCGGGGAGGTCGGCGGCGCCGACGTGCTCCGGCGGCTTCAGGCGCGCGGCGCGCTCGACGACGGCGCGCGCCTCTCGTACGCGTTCGGGCTGGTGCACGGGACCCACGGCGGGCGGCCCACCATCGGCCACGGCGGCACCGACGCCGCCTACCGCAGCGAGCTCCTCCGCTTTCCCGACGAGGACCTCGCGGTCGCGGTGCTCTGCAACACCGACCGCGCCGCCCCGGGACGCCTGGCGCGCGACGTCGCCGACGTGTTCCTGCCGCCGCCCGGCGCGGCCGGCCCGGTGGCGGAAGCGAGCCCGCCGTCTGCTCCGCGGCGTCCCCCCGCGCCGGCGGCCGAACGCGGCGAGACCGGCGGCGAGACGGCCGATCCGGTCAGCCTGGCCGGCTACTACCTTCGTGCGGGGAACGACGTGCCGCTGAGGGTCGTCGCCCGCGGCGACGAGCTCGTCCTGGTGGGGGCCGGCCCGGAGCAGTCGCTGCGCCCGGCGGGCGGGGGCCGGTTCCTTCTCGGCGGGACGACCGAGGTGACGTTCACGCCCGGCGGCAGCGAACAGGCGACGACACTCCGCGTCGGCGATCCGCCCCGCCCCGTCTACCGCCGTGCGGTGCCCGTCAGCCCCTCGGCGGAGGCGCTCGCGGCCTACGCCGGGTCGTACTACAGCGACGACCTCGCCGTGGGGTACACCTTCCGGGTGGACGCCGGCCGGCTCGTCCTGTGGAACCGCAAGCTGGGCCGCATTCCCCTCGCGCCGACGTTCGCCGACGGCTTCTACGCCCGTGGCTGGTACTTCACCTTCCGCCGCGACGACGCGGGCGCGGTCTCCGGTTTCACCGTGAGCACCTCGCGCGCCTGGAACATCCCTTTCCGGAGTATCCAATGAAGACACATCACATCCCGTTTCGGCCGGCGTCCCGCATCACCGCGGCCGCCGTCACGCTTGCGTTCGTCCTGTCTCCCGCGCCTGCGCTCCACGCCCAGCAGTCGCTCGCGGATGACCCCGGCGTCGCCGACGCCCTGCATCTGCTCGACACCTGGATGGACGCCGCCCAGGCCTACGGGGGCATCCCCGGCGCCTCCCTCTCGGTGGTGCACGACCAGGAGATCGTGTGGGCGAAGGGCTACGGGTACGCGCACGTCGAGCGCGAGGAGCCCGCGACGGCGTCGACGATGTACTCCATCTGCTCCATCTCCAAGCTCTTCACCGCGGTCGGCGTGCTGCAACTGCGCGACCAGGGGAAGGTCGGGCTCGACGACCCGGTGGCGAAGCACCTCGACTGGTACGAGATCCAGGACGACGACCCGGCGGCGGGTCCGGTCACCGTCGAGGGGCTGCTCACCCACACCTCGGGGCTCCCGCGCGAGGCGAAGGCGTCGTACTGGACCGGCCCCGACTATCCCTTCCCGACCCACGAGGAGATCGTCAGCCGGCTGTCCACCCAGTCGATGCTGTATCCCGCGCGCACCTACTACCAGTACTCGAACCTGGGGCTCACTCTGGCCGGCGAGATCGTGGCGGCGGCGTCGGGGCGAGGCTACGACGACTACGTCCGCGCCAACATCCTCGACCCGCTGGGGATGACGAGCACCTTCACCGACCACGAGGACCGCTTCCGGGGCAACCGCTTGGCGAGCGGCTACACCGCGCGGGGGCGCGACGGCGAGCGCAAGCTGGTCCCCGAGTACCAAGTGCGCGGCATCAGCCCCGCCGCCGGGTTCATCTCGACGGTCGAGGATCTGGCTCGCTTCGCCTCGTGGCAGTTCCGCGTGCTCGCCGGCGACGATGCGCTGCTCGACCGCAACACGCTGCGCGAGATGCACCGGGTGCACTGGCTCGAGCCCGACGGGGAGACGACCTACGGGCTGGGCTTCTCGGTGTGGAAGTCGGACGGCGACACCTTCGTGGGCCACGGCGGCTCCTGCCCCGGTTACCGCAGCCACCTGCTGCTGCGCCCGCAGGACGAGGTCGCCACCGCGTTCATGACCAACGGCCAGGGCGTGAACTCGCGCCGGTTCGCGCAGACCGCCTACGACATCGTCGCCCCCGCCCTGCGCGAGGCGGCCGGTAAGGCGGCCGGCGATGCTGCCGCCGATGAGGTCCCCGCCGGCGCCGAGGGCGCTGCCGCGACACGGGAGATCCTCGAGCGCTTCACCGGTACCTACGAGCGGCCTCTCGGGGGCGAGAGCGCGGTGCTCGTACGGGAAGGCGACCTGCACGTGCTGTCGCTCCCCACCGACAACCCGCTGAGCGCCCTGACCCGACTCCGCCACGTCGAGGACGGCACCTTCCGGCGGGTGCGCGACAACGGCGACCTGGGCGAGGCGTTTGTCTTCGAGGAGATGCCCGACGGCCGGATGCTGATGTGGCGCAACGAGAACTACAGCGTCCGGGCGGCGGAGTGAGACGCGCGGTCGGAAAAGACGCGCTTGCGGGCCGCTTCCCAGGCGACCGAACGATCCTCGGGTGAGACGTCCTCCAGCGTCGCGAGGCGGTCGCGAATCAGGTCGCGCTGCCAGTCGGGGACCGGAATCTCCCTCGGCTCCAGACTGTCCCAGAGCTCGACGACGAGCTCGATGCGCTCCCGCGCCGGCAGGTTCAGTGTCTCTCTCCGGATCTCGGACTTGGCCAACATCGTGTCAGCTCTTCCTGCTTCCGCCAGCCGGCGCGAGCGGCTATCTGACGGTGAAGGTCCCCGCCACGCTGCGGCCGCCGTCCGCGCGCCGGCGCTGGACCGAGGGCACGTCGCCGACGGTGAACTCGAACGCGCCGGTCCGGATGGGCGTGAAGCTGAACTGGGCCGTCCCGCCGACGTCGAACTCGATGGCGCGGAACGTCTGCGCCTGCAGGTGCACCTCGATGCCGTTGATGGTGACGATGCGCAGGTGCGAGCTGCGCAGCAGCTCGTCGACCTCGAGCCGCCACGGCTCGTCGCCGTCGCTGGTGACGTTCAGCCGGTAGTACTCGCCCGTCACCAGGTCGAACGCGCCGGTGGACAACCGCGGGCCGTCCGGCCCCGACGCAATCTCCAGGTGAATGTCGAGCGGAGGCCCGGCGGCCAGGTTGCCGCCCACCTGGGCGTATGCGGTGGTCGCGGCGAGGGCCAGGGCGCAGGTTGCGACGACGATGGACCGCAGCAGCATGCGAGTGGTTATACCCGAATCCCGCCCGGCGAGCCAGCCGGTTCTGCGCCGCAACCGAGATGGCGACGATTGGCCCGAACGGCCGCGGGTTCGGCGTGCCCGGCTCGACGCGGGCCGATGGTAGACTGGGCGCACCATGCAAGTAGCCATCCGAGCCCTCGTCGTCGTGGTGTGCCTGCTGCTCATCCCGGTGACCGCGGTCCTCACCGCCGCCGCCAAGCAACGCTTCGCCGACGGCCCGAACCGACTGTTCTCGGGCGGGCCTCTCGAGGCGGGCGAGCTGTACGCCGGCCCCGAGCCGGACTGGAGCTTCGTCGCGGACATCCCGACCATCGAGCTGCAGTTGATGGACCCGCCGCGTTCGCGGCTCATCTGGGTCCAGGAGCACGACGGCAAGCTCTACGTCTGGTCGGGCTACATGGGCACGATGGTCGGCCGGATGTGGAAGAAGTGGCCGATCCAGGCCGAGCGTGACGGCCGCGCGGTGCTGCGCATCGACGGCACGCGCTACGAGCGGCAGCTCGTGCGCATCGAGTCGGGCGATGTCCTCGACGGCATCACCGGCGCCATCAGGGCGAAGTACCCGTCCCAGCTCACCCGGGCCGGGGTGGAGGCCGGCGACTCGTGGCTGTTCGAGGCGGCGCCGCGGCCCTGAGCGCCGTGAGTCTGCACGGACCCGGTGAGGGTTGGCAGGGCGATTCTGGAAGGTTGGTGCGGCAATGGGAGTTCCAGTCGACGATCTCCGGGATGCCATCACGGGGCACCCCATGAAGTACTTCTATTGGGGCATCGCGGGGGCGGTGGTCGTGACCGTTCTCGCGGTCCTGTTCGTCCCCGGTGTGGACGACGTCGTGGAACGCACGTTCCAGGGCTACGTCGGCCGGGCCGCCCGCTGACCGGGTCGATCGCGCCATCCCGTGCGCAGCGCGCTCCTTGCCCGACGACAGGGCTCGTGCCGCCGCGGTTCCGGTCGAGGCAGCCGCGAGAGAATCGAAGCCGTCGCGCCGCTCGCGGGCGGGAGGCGCCCTTCGCCGCCGTTCGCAGACCGCAAGGAGGAAGACATGCGCAGCAGAATCATCGCCGGGTGGTCGGTCGTCGCGCTGGTGGTCGCCGTCGGGCTGTCCGGCTCGGGGCACGGTCCGGCCGTCGTCGCCGCCGAGGCGCAGGGCGGCGTGCCGCAGTTCGAGGTCGACGCGTCGTGGCCGAACATGCCGAACGACTGGGTGACCGGCCAGGTGTCGTCGGTGACGGTCGACGCGAACGACGTCGTCTGGGTGCTGCACCGGCCCCGCACCGTGGGCGAGGACCAGGGGACGCCGGCCCCGCCGGTCATCGCGTTCGAGAAGGACGGGACGTTCGTCCGCGCCTGGGGCGGCGACGCCGAGGGCTACGACTGGCCCGCCAACGAGCACGGCATCCACGTCGACCCCGACGGCAACGTCTGGGTCGGCGGCAACGGCGCCGCCCCCGAGTCGGACGACATGCTGCTGAAGTTCACGCCGGAGGGCGAGCTGCTGCTGCAGATCGGCGGGCGCGCCCGGAGCGGCGGCAACGCCGACACCGCGAGCCCGATGCGGCCGGCCGAGTCGTTCGTGCACGGGGGCGAGGTGTTCGTGGCCGACGGCTACGGCAACCGGCGCGTCGTGGTGTTCGACGCCGAGACCGGCGAGTACAAGCGCATGTGGGGCGCGTTCGCCAACGAGCCGATCGACACGTCCGTGTCGACCGGCGAGCCGGACGACCGTGGGGGGGTGTCGCAGTTCGGCATCGTGCACGGCATCGAGGTGTCCAGCGACGGGTTGGTCTACGTGGCCGACCGGGGCAACAGCCGGGTGCAGGTGTTCGACCTCGACGGCACCTACCGCACGCAGGGCTTCGTCAACCCGGGAGACGAGAGCGCCTCGACGGTGGCGGGCCTCGCGTTCTCGCCCGACGCCGGGCAGCGGTTCATGTACTCGGCCGACCAGGGCAATTCGCACATCCACGTCATCGATCGGGCGACCCTCGAGGTGCTCGACACCTTCGGCGCCAACGGCGCCGCGCCGGGCGAGTTCCAGGCCCTGCACCATCTCGACACCGACAGCGACGGCAACCTCTACACGGCCGAGGCCCAGCGCGGCCGCCGCGCGCAGAAGCTCACGTACACGGGCATGTCGGCGCCATGAGGGTGATGCACCGGACACCGTGGAGGCCTATCTGCCGGGCGGTGCCGATGGCGTTCGCCACGGTGGCGCCATGAGGGTGACGTCCTGGGCGGCGCGGGTCGCGGCGGCGGGCAGCGCCGCCGTCGTCCTCGCGCCGCTCGGCTACCGCGTCGGCGCGCCGCTGGGGCTGGCCTTCCTGCTGCTGGCCGGCGGCTTCCTCGCGGCGGCCGTCAGCGGGCTCCTCCTCGTGCTTCGGATGGTGCGGCGGACGGGGCTGCGCGACCGCGAGGCCGCCGCCGCCCTTGCCGCGGTCGTCGTCACGGGCGCCTTTCCCCTGGCGGCGCTGCTCTCGGGCGGGGGCGCTCCGCCCATCCACGACATCACCACCGACACCGAGGACCCGCCGGCATTCGTCGCCGCGGTGGCCCTGAACGCGCCCGGCCGCACCGACTACGACCCGGCCGTCGCCGAGCGGCAGCGGGCCGCCTATCCCGACCTCGCACCGCTAATGCTGCCGGTGGCGCCGGCCGATGCATTCGACCGGGCCCTCGCGGTGGTCCGCGAGATGGGCTGGGAGCTTCTGGCCGACGACGCCGACGCCCTCCGCATCGAGGCGACCGACCGCACGTTCTGGTTCGGTTTCGCCGACGACGTCGTGGTCCGCGTCGCCCCCGATGGCGACACCGGCAGCCGCGTCGACGTCCGCTCGCTCTCCCGCGTCGGCGTCGGCGACCTCGGCGTCAACGCCCGCCGCGTGCGCGAGCTCGTGGCCGCGCTGGCCGAACCGCAGTGACGAGGTCGCCCCGTTCCTGACCACGAGCCCGGCCCGCCCTCGTCGATTGCGCCGGCCGCACCGCGGAAACGAAGCGGACATCACCGTCGAGCGCCCGCGTCCGATCTAGAATCGCGGCAGCGCGGCGAGCGGAGCCGCCGGAAGAGAGGAGCATGAAGCCATGAAACGGGTTGCCATCTTCGTCGCCGCCGGCCTGCTCGCTTCCGCCCCGTTCACGGCCGCCCAGGCGCCGGACGCCGGCGCCGGCGTGCCGCAGTTCGCGCCCGTCACGTGGGAGCGGCTGCTCGCGGCCGCCGACGAGCCGCACAACTGGCTGATGTACAGCGGCACCCTCGACAGCAAGCGCTTCAGCCGGCTCGACCAGGTCGACCGGTCGAACGTCGCCGACCTCGAGCTGAAGTGGGCCTACAGCATCCGCCAGCTCGACCGCACCGAGACGACCCCGCTCGTCGTCGACGGGGTGATGTTCATCACCGAGTCGCCCAGCAACCTGACCGCCGTCGACGCGACCACCGGGCGCCCCTGGTGGCGCTACGAGCACCCGCTGCCCGACGACTTGCGCATCTGCTGCGGGCGCAACAACCGGGGCGTCGCCATCCTCGGCGACACCCTCTACATGAGCACCCTCGACGCCCACCTCGTGGCCATCGACGCGCGCAGCGGCAACCTCGTCTGGGACGCCGAGGTCGCCGACTACCGGGGCGGCTACAGCAAGACGGCCGCGCCGCTCATCGTCAAGGACCGGGTGGTGACGGGCATCGCCGGCGGCGAGTTCGGCATCCGCGGGTTCCTCGACGCCTACGACGCCGAGAGCGGCGAGCGCGAGTGGCGCACCTACACCATTCCCGGGCCCGACCACCCCGACAACCGGACGTGGCTGGGCGACTCGTGGCGGACGGGCGGGTCGCCGACCTGGATCACCGGCTCGTACGACCCCGAGCTGAACCTCGTCTACTGGGGCACCGGCAACCCCGGCCCCGACTACGGCAGCGAGGTGCGGCTGGGCGACAACCTCTACTCCGATTCGGTGCTCGCCCTCGACGGCGACACCGGCGAGATGTCGTGGTACTTCCAGTTCACGCCCCACGACGTCCACGACTGGGACGCCATCCAGATTCCCGTCCTCGCCGACATCGAGTTCGACGGCGAGCCCCGGCAGGCGATGCTCTGGGCCAACCGCAACGGCTTCTACTACACCTTCGACCGGGCGACGGGCGAGTTCCTGCTCGGCAAACCGTTCGCGCTGCAGACCTGGGCCGAGGGGCTCGACTCGACCGGCCGGCCCATCCGGGTGCCCGGCATGTTCCCGTCGGCCGATGGGACGGTGGTCGCCCCCACCGCCGGCGGCGCCACCAACTGGTGGTCGCCCGCGTTCAGCCCGCGCACCGGGCTGCTCTACGTCAACGCGTTCGACGGCGAGGGCCGGTTCTTCCTGCGCGACGAGGACTACGTCGAGGGCGAGCGCTACACCGCGGGCGGCGTGCAGTCGCCGCAGCCGATGGACAACTACCGCAGCGCCATCCGCGCCATCGAGCCCGCCACCGGCGACGTCCGCTGGGAGTTCGAGATGCAGCCGCGCGCCCGCTCGGGCGTCCTGACCACGGCCGGCGACCTCGTCTTCAGCGCCACCGTCGACGGCTACTTCTTCGCCCTCGACGCCGAGACCGGCGAGGAGCTGTGGCACATCCCCCTCGGCGGCCCCGTCAACGCCAACCCGATGACCTTCGCCGTCGACGGCGCGCAGTACGTCACGATGTCGGTGGGGAACACCGTCTACACGTTCGGCCTCGACGAGTAGCGTCAGGTGGAGGGCATGAGGAGCGGCGCCTCACGCCTGCCAGTCGTTTGTTCGGGAGCTTCATGATCTTCGCCATTGCACCAGTTCCTTACTGCGACGCGCAGATCGTGGGGCTGCATCCTGGCCGCCGGCAAGGGATACTATGTCTGAGTCGAAGTGCGGGCGAAGACTGAGGGAGAGGGGACATCTCATGACACGCGGGCGAACACCGGGGCGCACGAGCCGACGCCGGGCGGATGGGTCGACGACCTCGGTCCGAACGGCCTGCAGGTGCGCTGCATCACCGGGTTCAACTCGGGGCCGCCGATGACCCCCGGCGGCTACAACAACAACTTCCAGCTCTTCCAGACGCCGGACACGGTGGTCCTCTACAACGAGATGAACCACAACCCCCGCGTCGTCCC
The DNA here is from genome assembly GCA_965261285.1 of Vicinamibacterales bacterium. Classification (GTDB taxonomy): domain Bacteria; phylum Acidobacteriota; class Vicinamibacteria; order Vicinamibacterales; family UBA8438; genus JAJEEA01. Next base: position 5,743,029 of record OZ253457.1, read on the forward strand.
CCTCGACGGCCGCCCCCACACCGGGCTGCGGCAGTGGGCCGGCGACTCGCGCGGCTACTGGGACGGCGACACCCTGGTGGTCGAGACGGTGAGCTTCCTGCGCGAGACGAGCTTCATGCGCGGGGGCGCGAGCGCCGACCTGCGCCTGACCGAGCGCTTCACCCGCGAGGGGCCCGACCTGCTGCGCTACGTGGTGACCGTCGACGACCCGTCGACGTGGACGCGGCCGTGGACCTACGAGGTGCCGATGCAGCGCAACCCGGACCCCATCTTCGAGTACGCCTGCCACGAGGGGAACTACTCGATGGCGGTGATTCTGGAAGGCGCCCGCCGGCGCGACCAGGCCGCTGAGGCGAAGTGACCGGCCGGCAGCCGGGGAGGAGACCGATGCGGAATCGAACGTGGGGGAAACCGTCTGTCGTGGCGGTCGGGCTACTGGGTGCGGCGCTGCTCGCCGCCGGCGCGCCGCCCGCCGCCGGTCAGGGCGGTTCTTCGGCGGTCATGCTGTCGGCCGACACGCCGGTGGCGGTCACCGGCGGCCTGGTTCAGGGGACGGAGGCCGCGGTCGACGGCGTCGTCGCGTTCAAGGGCATCCCGTTCGCGGCGCCGCCCGTGGGTGAGCTGCGCTGGCGTCCCCCGGCGCCGGTCGTCCCCTGGGACGGGGTGCGCGATGGGGGCGAGGCAGGGGCGATCTGCGTCCAGGGCGGGGGGCAGGGCGTCGACCAGAGCGAGGACTGCCTCTTCCTGAACGTGTGGGCGTCGGCGGAGACGGCCGAGCCCCTGCCGGTGCTCTACTGGATCCACGGCGGCGGCTACACCGGCGGCTCGGGCTCGACCTCCATCTACGACGGCGCCCGACTGGCGTCCGAGGGCGCGGTGGTGGTGACCGTCAACTACCGCCTGAACGTCTTCGGGTTCCTCGCCCACCCCGCCCTGTCGGCCGAGTCGCCGCACCGCGCCTCGGGCAACTACGGGCTCCTCGACATGGTGGCGGGCCTCGAGTGGGTGCGCGACAACATCGCGTCGTTCGGCGGCGACCCCGGCCGCGTGACCATCTTCGGCGAGTCGGCCGGGGGCGGGGCGGTGATGTCGGTCATGCTGATGCCGCAGTCCGAGGGGCTCTTCCACCGCGCCATCGCCCAGAGCAACTGGATTCACGGCTGGGACCGGCCCCTCGAGGGCGACGCCGGGGACCTGACGCCGGCCGAGGCGCAGGGGACGGCCGTCGCCGCCGCCCTCGGGGCCGGCGACCTCGACGCGGAGTCGGCGCTCGCGGCGATGCGGGCGGCCTCGGCCGGCGAGGTGCTCGCGGCGATCGGGGCGGGAGCGGGCAGCCCGTTCCTGCGCACCGGCCACGTCTGGGCGCCGAACGTCGACGGCTGGGCGATTCCCGACGACCCGCTCGCCATGTACGCCGAGGGCCGGCAGCATCCGGTGCCCCTCGTGGTGGGGATGAACGGCAACGAGGGGTCGCTGATGACGCGCGGGTTCTCGATGGACGGCCCCGAGGCGTTCGCCGCCCACGTCGAATCGGTGTACTCGGACGACTTCGCGGCCGATCTGCTGGCCCACTACGACGCCACGACCGAGACGGTGCGCGAGGGGTTCGACTATCTCGTCCACGATTTGTACTTCGCGGGGCCGGTACGGGCGCATGCACGACATCAGGCGGCGGTTGCGCCGGTATGGATGTATCATTTCACGCGTGTGCCTCCGACGCCCTGGGGCGAGGCGCTGGGGGCGCACCACGCGGCCGAGCTCGTCTACGTCTTCGGCACGTTGACGACGAACGACGAGCCCGGCGAGCGGCCGCTGGGGCTGTCCCCGCTCGGCGACTTCACCGAGGTCGACACCGGGCTGTCCGCGGCCATGCGGGCCTACTGGATACGGTTCGCCGCCGCCGGCGACCCCAACGGCCCCGGCCTGCCGGCGTGGCCGCCTTGGGAACCCGCGTCCGACCGGCACCTGGAGTTGGGCGTGGAGGTGTCGGCCGGACACGAGCTGCACGTCGACGGCGCGGCGCTGTGGGACCGGTTCCAGGCGCAGCGCCGCGGGGAGCGTTAGTTGGCCCGGGTGGCCTCGCGTTGCGCGAACGTAGCGGGGTTCCGGGACGGGTTCCTGGCCGCCGCGACGCCTCGCCGTCGGCGCGGCAGCGGCGGGCTTCGCCGCTCCGGTGCGGAGTTGCGGGTAAGGCGGCCGACTTCGCGGTCCGCAGGGCTCGTGCCGGGAACGCGGGTAAACGCCGCTCGCCCGGCTGGCGTTTGAAGGGTTGGAAGCCGTAGTCTGCGCGACCGCGCGATCTCTGGTCGCGTTGGAGGGGTTCGTCGGCGTTGGCGCGGCTGCGCGGCTGGTGGTCGCGTGGGGAGTCCGCTGGTGCGGAGCTTCCGATGCGGCAAGCCACGGCGGCCGGTCGGAGGTCCGCGCTGGGCCGACGAACGTGGAACGCGATACGGGACCGAAAGGATGAAGGCGATGAAGAACGGCACGTGGAAATGCCTCGGAGCTTTGCTGCTCGCCGCCGGTGTCGTCGCCGGCGCCCCGTCCGCGGCGGCCGCGGCCGAGGAGGCGGTGCCGACGTTCACCAAGGACGTCGCCCCGATCTTCCAGGCCAAGTGCGAGGCGTGCCATCGGCCGGGCTCCATCGCGCCGATGTCGCTCGTGACCTACCAGGAGTCGCGGCCGTGGGCGCGGTCCATCAGGGACCGGGTGGAGACCCGCCAGATGCCGCCGTGGCACATCGACCGCACCGTCGGCATCCAGGCCTTCCAGAACGACCGGTCGCTGACCGACGCCGAGATCGACACCGTCGTGCGCTGGGTCGACGGCGGCGCGCCGCGCGGCAACCCCGCCGACATGCCGGCCCCCGTCGAGTGGCCCGACGAGTCGAAGTGGTACTTCGCCGAGCGGTTCGACGGGCCGCCCGACCTCGTCATCGAGTCGGCGCCCTTCACCATGCAGGCCGAGGCCAACGACGCGTGGTGGAAGCCGCGGTCGACGACCGGCCTGACCGAGGACCGCTGGGCGCGGGCCATCGAGATCCGCCCGAAGACGGTGGCGGGCCGCAAGATCACCCACCACGCCATCGCCCGGCTCGTGCAGGAGGAGACGGACCCGGCGATTCGCCAGGCCAACGCCGCCGCCGGGTTCGACCGGTCGCGCACCGCCGGCACCTTCATGGAGTGGGCGGTCGGCAAGCAGGGCGAGATCATGCGCCCCGGCGCCGGCAAGCTCATGCTGGCCGACTCCGAGATCCAGTGGGACATCCACTACTCGGCGGCCGGCGAGGAGATCACCGACAGCGCGCAGCTCGGGGTCTACCTCTATCCGAAGGACCAGACCCCCGAGCACCGGCAGGTGCTGCACATCATGGGCGCCGGCGGCGTCGACATCCCGCCCAACAGCATCTCCGTGACCGAAGGGTTCTTCCCGCTGCAGCGCGGCGCCCGCATCGAGAGCTACCAGCCGCACATGCACCTGCGCGGGAAGGCGATGTCCATGGAGGCGATCCTGCCGACCGGGCGCCGCCAGTTGCTGAGCCACGTGGGCGACTTCAACTTCAACTGGCACAACACCTACGTCTACGACGACGACACGGCGCCGCTGCTGCCCAGGGGCACGATGATCAAGGTGACCGCGTGGCACGACAACACCAGCGCCAACCGGGCCAACCCCGATCCGGACGTCTGGGTGGGCTACGGCGACCGCACCGTCGACGAGATGGCGCACGCGTGGGTCAACGTGACCTACTTCGACGAGGACGACTACGCCGAGGAGGTCGCGAAGCGCGAGGCGGCGCTGGCCGCGCGCGGCGACGACTAGGCGCGTCGAGTTTTCGGAGAGGGGCGCCGCCCTGACACACGGGGCGGCGCCTTTCGCGTCTCTGGGGCCCGGCCGCGCCGCTTCGGGCCGGCGCCGGTCGGGTCGGAAGCGGCGGCGTCAGGAGCGCGTGGTGAACCCGGCGTTGCACCTCGCCGGTCGAGTGCCGCGGGCTTCGCCACCAGCTCCCGGCCCGGCCGCGGCTTACCGCAACGAGGGCGTCGCGCGAAGACGCCGTTCAGTCGGTTGGAGCACGTCCCATGCATTCGTCCCGTACCGTGACCGTTCTCGCGGCCGTCGGCACCGTCGCGGTCCTCGCGGCTTCGGCCGCCGCGCAGCCGCCCCGGACTCCGCTCGCCCTCGAGCCCCGGGGCAGCACCGGCGAGGCGATCTGGCCCGCCTACGAAGGGTGGTCGCGGAACGCCGACGGGAGCCTGACGCTGCTGCTGGGCTACTACAACCGGAACGACGAGGTGGTCGAGATCCCCGTCGGCGAGGACAACCGCCTCGGGCCGGGCGACGCCGACAAGGGCCAGCCGACCCGCTTCCTGCCGGGCCGGAACTGGGGCGTGTTCTCGATCACGGTGCCCGAGGACCGGGCGGAGCAGAGGCTGACCTGGACGATCCGGGTCAACAACCAGCTCTCGGAGATCGCGTTCTGGGCGAACCCGGCGTACTACACCGACCCCTTCCTCAACCGGGCGAACGGCAACGTGCCCCCGACGCTGCGTATCGGGGCCGACGGGGCCGAGCTGCAGGGGCCGCCGCACGGGGTGGCGGCCACCTGGTCGACCACGGTCGGCGAGCCGCTCGGGTTGCTGGCCACGGTGACGGACCGGCCTCTCACCATCGAGCCCGAGCAGCGCGCCGGCCGGCGGCGCCGGCCTCCCCTCAGCCTGACCTGGAAGAAGTACCGCGGCCCGGGCGACGTGACGTTCGCGGCGGAGGGGTTGGACGCCGGATCCGAGCTCAGCCACACGTTCGAGGAGATCGACGGCGGCGAGACGCTGACCACCGCGGTCTTCAGCGAGCCGGGCCGGTACCGGTTGATGGCCACCGCCAACGACACCTCCGGCGACGGCGGCAGCGGCGATCAGTGCTGCTGGACCACGGCCCACGTCGATGTCGTCGTCCAGTGAACCCGGCGTTCGCATGCAGCCCGTCACGGCTTCCCGCGTCAGCGTCGAAGCGTGGCGCGGGACCGCGCCGGGGACGGTCGAGGTATCCGCGATTCGGGCCGTGGGGGGGCCGGATCATTCGCCGACGGTTGCCGGCATGCCGGCGGCTGGTCGGGAATCGAGGAGGAGAACGATGAGCGTGTCGCAGAAGTGGATGGCGGCGAGCCTCGTGGCGGCGCTGGCGGTGCTGGGCATGGCGCCCGAGGCCCGGGCGCAGGGCGAGCAGGTGTGGTACGAGGTCGACATCGTGCAGGTCAAGCCGGACCGGCTGGACGACTTCAGCGAGCTCTACCAGGACGAGATCAACCCCGCTCTGCAACGGGCGGGCGTGCCTTGGCGCTCGGCGTGGATAACCGGCGCGTTCGGGTCGCTCTACGAGCGCACGTTCGTCCACCCGCTCGACGGCTTCTTCACCCTGGATGCGGGCGGGCCCATGGCCCGGGGGTTCCGCAGCACGCGACAGCTCGACCGCGTGCTCGAGAGGTTGCGCGAGTACACCGACGCGCGCCAGAGCTATGCGGTGCTCTACCGCGGCGACCTCAGCGTGGAGTCGGACGACGTCAGCGGCCTGCCCATCGCGCGGGTCACCAACCTGGAGATCGCCCCCGGGCAGACGCCGGCGTTCGAGGCGTTCCTGCGGAACAACCTCGAGAACTTCCGGCAGGCCGGGGTCATCTTCGGCATCTATCACCGGCAGTTCGGGCCGGGGCCGGTCGTGTGGCAGATCGTCGAGAACCTGCGCAACTACGACGAGCTGTCGCGGGGCGGCATTCTCCGGGCCTTCGGCGACGCCGATGCCACCCGCGCCCTGAGCGAGCTGACCGGCGTCGTCACCGGCGTCGAACGGACCGTCCTAGAGTACGACGCCTCGCTGAGCTACCGCGGCGCCGGCCTCACGCAGTAGGGCCCTTTCACCCCGCCGCCCGCTCCGACAGGTAGTGATGCCAAAGGATGCGGGCGGCGACCGTCCTCCACGGCGCCCAGCCCGCGGCCATCTCGCGCAGCCGTCGGTCGTCCGGCCGTTTCTCGAGCTTCTTGACCTGCTGCGCCGCCGCGGCCAGGGCGAGGTCGCCCTCGGGCCAGACGTCGGGGCGGCCGAGGGCCGTCATCAGGTAGATGTTGGCCGTCCACGGTCCGATGCCGCGAATGCGCATCAGCCGCTCGCGGACCGCGTCGTCGTCGGCGCGGCCCAGGGCCTTCAGATCGAGGTCGCCGTCGAGGAGGCGGCGGGCGATCTCCCGGCAATAGCCCGCCTTCTGCCGGCTGACCCCGGCCGCCTTCAGCACGGGCGCGCTCAGAGCGGCCACGGCTTCGGGGGTGACCTCGCCGCCGCAGGCGTCGCGCAGCCGGGCGAAGGTGGTGCGGCCCGAGGCGAGCGACACCTGCTGCTCGAGCACGATCTGCACGAGGGCCGCGTACCCCGGCTTGCGCGTCCACAGGGCCGGGGGGCCGAAGCGCGCCACCACCCGGCCGAGTTGCGGGTCGGCGGCGGCGAGCACGGCCACGCCCTCGAGGAACCGCGCCCGTGTCAGCCGCTTCCGCAGATGTCGGGCGGACGGAGCCGTCATCGCGCGGTCCCCGGCCGGCCCGGCCCGGAGCCGGCTATCGCAGGTAGAATCGGCGCAAGGCCATGTTCGTGCTGCCGCTGGGGGACGAGCCCAATCCGCCCGGTACGCCGCTGTTGACGTACGCCCTCATCCTCGTCAACTGCGCCGCCTACGTCTTCATCGCCCTGCCGCTCGGCTCCGTTCGCCCCGAGTGGGCCGACCCGATGGTCCAGGAGTATCTGCGCGCCTGGGTCGAGGCGCTGGGGGAACCGGTCTCGCGCGGCGACGTCGCGGCGATGTACCTGCAGCTCACCGCGTACGACCTGTTCGTCTACCGGTGGGGGTTCCGCGCGGCCGAGCCCGGCCTCGCGACGCTCTTCACCGCGATGTTCCTGCACGCGGGGTTCCTCCATCTCCTCGGGAACATGCTGTTCCTGTGGATCTGCGGCGACAACGTCGAGCACCGGCTCGGCCGGGCCCGGTTCCTCGCCGCCTACGTGGGGACCGGGATTGCCGCCACCGCGTTCCAGACCCTGCTGTCGGGCCGCACGGACGCGCCCCTGCTCGGCTCTTCGGGGGCCATCTTCGGCCTCGCCGGCCTCTACTTCGTCTGGTTCCCCCGCAACCGCGTCCGGCTCTGGGTGATGGTGTTCCCGTTCTTCATGAACGTCGTGCGCATTTCCGCCCGCGCCGTCCTCGCCTTCTTCGTGCTCGTCCAGAACCTGCTGCCGTTCCTGGTGTCGGCGGGCGTGGGGGCCGGCGGCGACGCTCACGGCGCCCACCTCGGCGGGTTCCTCGTCGGACTGCTCGCGGCGTGGGTCGTCGACCGCAGGCTGCGGTCCGCCCGGTCCTCGGCCCGGGCGGCGGACCACGACGCCGCGCCTCCGCCGCCCGGCAGCATCGCCGCCCTCGTCGAGGACGGCGACTTCGAGCACGCGGCGAGGCGCTACGTCCAGTTGTCGTCGGCCGAGACCCGGCGCGTGCTCGGCGAGCGGCACTCGATGATGCTCGGGACGTGGATGGCGGCCGGGGCGCATCCCCACGCCGCCCTCGCCCTCTTCGAGCGGCATGTCCGCGACCATCCCGTCTCGTCCACCACGGCGGCGGCCCACCTCGGGGCGGCGCTGCTCCAGATGCGCACCTTCGGCGAGCCCGCCGCCGCCAGGCAGCACCTGCTCGAGGCCCTCGCCCTCGACCCCGATCCCGAGACCGAGGCGCAGGCCCGCGAGGGGCTGGCCGAGGCCGCGGCCATGGAGAGGTTCCAGCTCAACCGCCTCTGACGGTATAATAGGCGTCTTGCCATTGGTGGGAGGTCGTTCAATGGTAGGACACGCGGCTCTGGACCGTGGAATCGGGGTTCGAATCCCTGCCTCCCAGCCAAACCTGTCCCCGTAGCGTTTGCTGCTGTGACCCTGTTGCTCCAGCCGTTGGCTGCCGCCCCCGTCGTTGCGGCGTCGGCCGGCATCTGTGACACGACGATCCGATCCGGCCACGTAGCTGATGGCTCGCGGGCCGGAACGCGTCTCGGCGCGGTGTCGTTGCGTCACTGGAGGCTGAAGGCGAAGTCGTGCTCGAATCGGTTCCGCGTGGTTCCCGGCCGGAACACGTTGGTCTGCCGGTTTTTGATTGCAGTCGTGGCGCCTGCATGCAGCGCGCGGACCTCGAACCCGGCCAGCCCGTCGGCGAGCGACTGCCGGAGCCCGGCCGACAGATCATCCTTGTCGACGCGCGTGCCTCCGATTCGGACGACGATGACGGCGTCGTCTCGTAGCAGCGCCGCGCATCCCGCCCAGGCCTCGGCCAGGAACCGCCAGTACGCCTCGAGGTTCGTGTGGCGGTCGTCGCCGGCCGTCCGCGATGTGGGCCGTTCGGGTCCCCCGAGGAACCACAGCCGGAGCCACTGGTCCTCGGCATGGTGTGTCGTGTCGAGGTACGGCGGCGATGTGACGATCAGGGCTACCGAGCCGCGCAGCTTCGGGAATCCGCCGGCCGCGCGACGCGCGTCCCGGCGTCTGACGGCACCCCGGAGTGGCGCCCGGGGATGCTGCAAACGGTAGCGCGCCATGCGGCGCGCCACGGCGAACACATCCCGCTCGGGCGCCGTGTACCCCTTCTCGGCCCACCAGCGCACCGAATAGTCCGGCTTGGTGCTGATGGTGCGAGGCATCCTATTGCTGAGGCAGTTGCGCGACTTGTGCGACTCGCCGTGCAGGCAGCCCAGCACGACCGCGGCAATGAAGCGGTCGACGCGGGCGCGTTCCCAGGCGAGTCGAGTCCGCAGAAACAGAAGCTGCTGTAGCGTCCGCGGATGGAAACACGCGGCGAAGAAATCGCCGGCGGGCGTGGCGACGGGCTGCGCCTGCCGCTGCATGTCCTCGAGTCGATGCAGCCGCCTCTCGACTGAAGCCAGCCCCGGCGCGTCCGCCTTGGCCCCCGAGATGCACGCCGCGACGGGATTGATGTCGACGCCAGCCGCCGTACGCCCGTGCAGGAGACTCTCGAACACGGTCGTGCCCCGGCCGCTGAACGGATCGAAGATCGCATCGCCCCGCCGCGTGTAGGCGTAGATCTGCCGTGCGACGAAGTCCTCCGGGAACATCGCGAAGTACGGACAGATCGAGTGGAGCGGATGCCTCATGCCGACTCCATGAATTCGGGAACCTCCAGCACGGCCTTCACCCACGTCTCGACGTCGCTGAACCGATCCCGGCCGTCTACGCCAGCCGACTCGTCGTCCGACGACCCCAGACAGACGTCTGCGAAGTGCGCGATCCGGCATCGATCGAAAACGATGCCGTATCGCTGTTCGTCGCGAAGGTGCCGGTTGGCGAGCATCGCGTCGAACGTGGTCGCCGGATCGTCCGCGAGGTCGCGGTGCAGCGTGAACGGAATGAACATCGATGGCAGGCAGTGTGTGGCGGGCGGAATGCTGAACCAGCCGTGGAACTGCGGTATCCGATCCACCGCGGACTTCTCGCGCCAGTTGCGTCCGGACGCGCATTGGCCGAGCAGATAGAGCTTTCCGGGCATGCGGTCGGGGTGGTGCCGCCAGGCGATGACGTCGATCCCGTCGTCCTTCGCCGCAGTCGGCCACCCTGCCGGTACGGTTTGCCGGACCACCCCGGCTCCGAATCGCCGGTACGTGTCGCGGAGCGCGGACCGGAAGTCGCTGCCGCTCGGGCGTGGGAAACCGAAGGAGACCGCGTCGCCGACGATGTAGCCCCCCGCCGCGAGGGACGCACACACCTGGAATACGTTGGCGATTCGCGCTTGCGCGCGCGCGGTCAGCTCCAAGGGCTGGAGCCGGCTCTCTCGAATGGCTGAGGCCAGCAGGCAGAAGAGATACACGACGCGCCCGGGAGTCGACGTGACGCCGGGGACTCGGGCGAGCGCAGGCGGATTCGTCTCGATGGTGAACGGATATGCACCACCGAGCACTCTCGCCCGATACTGCAGTTCGTCGAACAGATGGTCGATGGGGTGGTTCCGCCCCGCGTCCAGAATCGACTCGTCATCTGGGTCGTCAACCGCGCGGTCGCCGGCCGCATCGTCGTTGATGTCGAAGACCCCGACGATGTCCCCGACGGTCGATCGCCGGTCGGCGGCTCGGAGGGCCTGAAGCTCCATCCAGTCGGCGTTAGCGCTCCGGGTGTGATTCTGCTCCGGCGGCGTGATGAACATGGCCGCCATCACTTGCCCTTGTCGCGCGTCTTCGCCTGCATGACGACCACGAGGCTGTCGGTCGTTTCGTTCATGTTCGTGGCGACCCGGTACAGCGTCGGGTCGCCATCGTAGGCGCCGGAGACGGCCATCGCATCCTCACATTGCTTGGCTGCCTTCATCAGGGCGTCCGAGAACCGCGACGACGGCGGTTCGACACGTTCGAAGGCGCCCTGCAGATCCCGTTTGGCCAGCAGCATTTGTTGCGCCTCGGCATTCCCGAGCACGTCGCTGAGTTGATTCAGATTCGGGTTCTGGCTCTGAATCAGGGCCGGCTCCCCTCGCCGCTCCTGGCCGTAGAGCCACGACATGAGCGTCTGCAGCTCTTTGCGGTTCTTGGGAGGAACGGGCTCGGGTCGGGGCGGCGCCGACAGATCTTCCGGGGTCAGACCCAGGAACTCGCGCACCGACGGGCGGGTCAGCGCCGTGTACAGGTGCGAGAACGCGAAACGGGGCTTGGAACGATCTTCTCTGTCGAAACCGTCTTCGCTCGCCTGCTTCAGGGCGTACCACCCGTTGACGAGTCGGCGCACAGTGTTGTGGCTGTCACCGAGCGTTCGGCTGATCGTCGCGATGTTCCCGCCGCTCTCGAACCACTCGGCCGCGAATCGGGCCTTCGCAAGCGCGTCCCACTTGAACGGTCCGTTGATGTGCTTGAACCCGATGAAGGCGCGGGCCTCGGTGCGGTTGTCGACCCACTTCACGTGCACGCGGGCTGGCGGCGCCTTCGGATCGTCGACCTCGGGCAGGCGAACCCGCAGCCTCTCCCTGAGAGATTCGTCGCTCAGGAGGCGTAGCGCCGCCAACCGGCGGTTCCCTTCCAGGACGATCCTGCCCTCGCGCTGCACGATCAGCGGCTCGAAGTTGACGTACCCCGCGGATCGGATCGACTGCAACAGCTCGTCGACATCCACGTGCTGCGTCAGGTAGCGCACGATGTCCTCTTCCGTCGCGAACCGTTCCTCGTCGGCGAACCGGGGGTTCGACAGATCGAAGTTCAGCTCTTCGGGCGACACGAAATCGGTGGTGTCCTGTGCGGTCGTTCTTGTGGCCATGCCAACGCCTCGATCCGGGCCGGGTGGCCTGCAGTGACGCGCCGAGCGTCGCCTACGGTTTACGCTTGGCCCTGCCAATCCAGGGGCAGTCTGCGCCGTTCCAGGTGCAGACTGGTGCCGGTGACGGCGCCGAACTGTGCATAGCATTCCCTGTGCAATGACCGTGCCGACGCGGGTCGGAGCCTTCCTTCTGTCCCCTCTCCGCGCCGGGCGGCGACCGGGGCGGGTGGCCCTGACGCTGCGCGAGACCCGCTCTCGCGAGAACGCCGACAGCGAGCCCCGCGGACCGGGCACAATACCACCGGACCTGTACCAGCACGCGGGCTCCCGCAAGCGCGATCACACGCAGGTCGTCGTGCTGCGAGCTCCCGTGCTCGCACGAGGCGTCCTTGCACGCCCGCCCTCACTCCGCGGCCGGCAGCGCGAACGCGATGAGCCTCGGGCCGCCGCCCACGGTCAGCGCGATGTACTGCCGGCCGTCGACCTGGTAGGTCATCGGGGTGCCGATGGCCCCCGACGGCAGGTCCACCGACGCGAGCTCGTCGCCGTTCGTCTTGTCGTAGGCGACGATGCGCGGGCCGCCGTCGGTCCCCCCCGCGGTCAGGCAGTAGATGAGCAGCGTCTTCGTCAGCAGCGGTCCGTTGATGGCGTTGTCGCCGCCGAGCGGGGGCAGGTCGAGGTCGCGCAGCAGCGGATGGTTGCGGAAGCGGTCGCCGTCGCCGGTGGGCACCCACCACGCGTGCTCGCCGGTGTTCATGTCGATGGCGGTCATGCGCGAGTAGGGCGGCTTGACGAGGGGCAGCCCCTGCGGCATGCGGGGGGTGCGGCGCGGGGCGCGCCCGGCCAGGCGGTCGGCTTCCGGTGCGCCGTGCGTGTAGGTGACGGTGGCGCCCAGGGCCGGATCGGGCGAGTAGAGCGACACCACCGCGGGCTGGTTGCGCGACGGGATGTAGAGCATCCCGGTGTCGGGGTCGACGGCGGCGCCGGACCAGCCGGCGGTGCCGCCGGGGGGCGGGCGCATGACGGTGCCCAGCGTCACGCCCTCGATGGGACGGTCCAGCGGCGTGAACAGCGGCCCGAGCCGGAAGCCCTCGACCGCCTCGAGGGCCATCTGGCGGATCTCCGGCGTGAAGTCGACGAGGTCGTCGACGACCACCCCCTGATAGTCGAACGGGGCCGGCTTCGTCGGGAACGGCTGCGTCGGCGACACCACCTCGCCAGGCATGTTCGTCTCCGTCGGCACCGGGCGCTCCTCGATGGGCCAGATCGGCTCGCCGGTGACCCGGTCGAACGCGTAGACGAAGCCCTGCTTGCTCACCTGCGCGATGGCCTTGATGTCGCGGCCGTCGACGGTCACGTCCACCAGGTTCGGGTGGGTCGCGAAGTCGTAGTCCCACAGGCCGTGGTGGACGGCCTGGAAGTGCCACACCCGCTGCCCGGTCTCGACGTCCACGGCGATCAGGGTCTCCGAGAAGAGGTTGTCGCCGAGCCGGTCGACGCCGTAGTAGTCGTTGGTCGTCGTCCCCGTCGGCAGGTACACGTGGCCGAGCTCGTTGTCGCCGGCGAGCATCGACCACACGTTGGCGTTGCCCGAGTAGCGCCACGAGTCGTTCAGCCACGTGTCGACGCCGAACTCGTCGGTGCCGTTGGGGACGGTGTGGAAGTCCCAGGCGTGCTCGCCGGTGCGGACGTCCCACGCGCGGACCCAGCCTGGCACCGCCTCCTTGGTGATGCGGCGGTCGGCCACGTGCGAGCCGTGGATGACGCGGTCGCGCACCACGATGGGCGGCGAGTGGATGCCGAAGAGCATCGCGTTCAGGTAGTCGCGCTCGTCGCGGTTCGCCCGCGGCAGCCCCACCATGGCGTCGACCCGGCCGCTGCCGCCGCCGAAGTCGGGGCACGACCGGCCCGTCTTCGCGTCGACGCAGATGAGGTAGCCGTTGCCGGTGCCCCAGAAGATGCGCTCGTCGCCGGCGCCGTCGGTCCAGTAGGCGACGCCCCGCTGCGACCACGGGTTGCTCATGGTCGGGGTGCCCTCCTCGTAGCCCTTCGGGTTGTGGACCCAGAGGGTCTCGCCGGTCGTCGCGTCGACGGCGACGCCCTGCGAGAGCGGGGTGTTGAAGTAGAGCACGCCGTCCACCATCAGCGGCGTCGCCTGCAGCCGGGACAGGATGGGCCGGTGGCCGGGCCGGTAGAGGTCGGGCGTGTCGGCGACCAGCGAGTCGACGATGGTGTCGAGGGGCGCCCACCACTCGCCGCCGCCGGGGGTCGAGCGGCTCACCATGCGGTCGACGGTGGTCCACTCCCACGCGATCTCGAGGTCGGCGAAGTTGCCGGCGTCGATCTGGTCGAGCGGCGAGTACTTGGTGCCGCGGATGTCGCCCGCGTAGCTGCGCCATTCGCCTTCCGACGTGTCGTAGGTCTGCCACGGGCCGGCGGCCTCGCCGGGCTGGGTCTGGGCGGTCGCCGCGGCCGCGGCGAGCAGGGCGAGCAACGTCATCGCGAGGAATGAGGGCGACTGGCGCATGAGGAACCTCCGTGTCTCGAAACCGACCTCCGGCGCCCGGTCCGTGGGCGTGGAGTGCCGGCGATCGTACAACGGTTCGGGCGCGATCCGACGACCCGCCCGTGGCGTCCGGTCGGGGGCGTGCCGCTCGTCGCCGGGTCGGCTCTCCTCCACACGCGCGATCCGATGCGCTCGCGATGCAGGCCGCGGCGACGTGCTCGGGCTCTCCTCCAGACGCGCGATCCGATGCGCCGTCCCCCGCGCGGTCGGGGACGGCGAAATCGACCCTTGGGCTGCGACTTGGCGAAGTGCAGCCCACGAGTCCCCGCGCCGAAACGCCGGGCGCGCCAAGGCAGCTCGTCCGGCTGGGTGTAGACTGGCTTTGAACGCCGACTCGGTTTCCCGTGAAGGGTGACGCCATGATGAAGCAGCCCAGTGCGCCAGCGGCGGTGGGATGCCTGCTCCTCCTGGCCGCGGCCGGCGCCGCCCCGGCGCAGCCGGCCGAGGGGGGGCACCCCGACATCCGGCTCTTTCTGCAGGCCGGTGCGGGAGAGCCCGAGCAGGCCGAGTACGCCCTGGAGCAGCTCGGCGACCGGTGGCGCGACGGCTACGCGGGCATCGTGTGGGACATGGCGTGGCTGCAGCGCCCCCCCAACCTGCGGGGGTTCGCCCGCTTCTTCACCCTCATCGGCTTCCTCGAGCAGCAGACCGGCCAGAGCCTCGGCGCCGACCTGCAGGCGTGGCAGCGCTGGATGTGGGAGCAGCCCTACGAGCCGCACCCCGACCACGGCTTCTTCAAGGGCCTCTGGTACCGCCAGATCGACGCGCGCTTCGCCGAGTTCTTCCCCCGCGGGGTCGAGTCGCGCATCCGGCTCGACGAGATCGAGTGGGGCGGCGTGGGGGTGAACGGCATCCCGCCCCTGGAGTACCCGGCGCGCCTGGAAGCCGACGACGCCGACTACCTCGGGGACGACCACGTCGTGTTCGGCATCGTGGTGAACGGCGAGGCGCGGGCCTATCCCAAGCGCATCCTCGCGTGGCACGAGATGGCCCTCGACCGCGTCGGCGGGGTCGAGCTGACCATCGTCTACTGCACCCTGTGCGGAACGGTCATCCCGTTCGAGAGCGAGCCGGACGGCCGCTACCTGAAGTTCGGCACGAGCGGCCTCCTCTACCGCTCGAACAAGCTGATGTTCGACCACGAGACTCGCAGCCTGTGGAACACGTTCGAGGGGGTGCCGGTGGTGGGCGAGCTGGTGGGCAGCGGGCTGCGGCTGACCCACCGCGCGGTGGTCACGACGACCTGGGGCGAGTGGCGGCGGCGCCATCCCGCGACGACCGTTCTGTCGCTCGACACCGGCCACCGGCGCGACTACTCCGAGGGGGCGGCCTACCGCGGCTACTTCGGCACCGACGACCTGATGTTCCCGGTCTCGCGCCGCGACGACCGCCTGGCGAACAAGGAGGAGGTGCTGGTGCTGCGGCCCGACGACCCGGCGCGGGGCGGAGAGCCGGCGCCGCTCGCCATCAGCGCGCGGTTCCTGGCCCGCAACCGGGTCTACCACTTCGAGCACGCGGGGCGCCGCCTCGTGGCGGTGACGAGCGAGGCGGGCGCCAACCGGGTCTACGACGCCGGGGACGTCCGCTTCGGGCGGCAGCTCGGCCCGCGGCGGGTGGCCGACGAGGCGGGCCGGACGTGGGGGCTCTCCGAAGACGCCCTCGTGCTCGACGCCGACCCGGGCGTCCGGCGCCCCCGCGTCGCCGCCCACCGCGCGTTCTGGTTCGGCTGGTATGCGCAGTTCCCGGATACGGCGCTGATCGACTGAGGCGGCATTCGGAGGGAGGTTCGACATGAGACGACGCGTGCTGGAGTCGTTCGGCGTCGCGGCGGCGGTCGCCGTGGTCGCGGTGCTTCTCCGGATGGCCCCGGTGCCGGTGGAAGGGCAGGCGCAGCAGCCGTCCGACCCATCGGACGCCACGCCGGCCGCCCCGACCCCGTGGGGCGAGCCGGACCTGCAGGGCATCTGGACCACCGACTTCGAGATCCCGCTGGAGCGGCCCGCCCGCTTCGCCGACCAGGAGTTCCTGACCGACGAGCAGCGGGCCGAGCTGGACCGGGAGCGGGCGCGCATCATCTACCAGGACACCCGGTACGCCGAGCGAGGCAGCGAGCAGGACGTGGGCGGCGCCTACAGCGCCGCCATCTACCTGTCGCACAAGTACATGGGCCGGCGGACGTCGCTGATCATCGATCCGCCCGACGGCCGCATCCCGCCGCTGACCCCCGAGGCGCAGGCGCGGCGCGACGCCATCCGCGAGTACCAGCTCGCGCTGCTGCAGGCCACCGCGGTCTGCCGCGACGACCTGCCGTCCTGCGCGGGCGGGCAGTACGGCCCGCCGTCGCCGCGCCGGAACGAGCCGCCGCCGTTCTATCCGGCGACGGGCGCCGCGGCGGGCGGGTCGTTCAACCGCTCCGACGGCCCTGAGGATCGCGGCCTCGGCGAGCGGTGCATGTCGGCCAGGCTGCCCGACTTCGGGGGGGCGGCCGGGTACTTCCTGCAGATCGTGCAGTCGCCCGAGACGGTGTCGATCTTCTACGACACCGGGCAGGGGCAGGGCTGGCAGCGGGTCATCCCGGTGACCGACCGCCCGCACCTGCCGCCGCACGTCCGGCAGTGGTGGGGCGATTCGCGCGGCCGCTGGGAGGGCGACACGCTGGTGGTCGACGTCACCAACTTCTCTCCCAAGACCGACTACCAGGGCTCGCGCGAGAACCTGCACCTGGTGGAGCGGTGGCGCCGCGTCGACTCCGAGACGCTGGAGTACATCGTCACGATGAACGACCCGACGACGTGGACGGCGCCCTGGACCGTCGCGCTGGAGCTGAGCCGGCAGAGCGACCAGCTCAACCGCATCTACAAGGAGCCCCGCTGCCACGAGGGCAACTACGGCCTGCCGGCGCTGCTGAGAGGCGCGCGCGCCGAGGAGCGGGCGTTCGCCGACGGCACCGGTCCGGATCCGGCCACGCTGTGCAGCGCCGGGTGCGGCGGGTTCGCCGCGGGGTTCGCCGACTCGGGCGACGAAGTCAATCCGCTGCGCCGGTGACCGGCGGCCCAGGGCTGCGCCGTGGACCGGTGCGGCCCGCTGGCGAGGGTTGGTTGGGCGGCGAGCGGGGCCGCGGGCGAGGATCGACGCAGGGGGTTCAGCATGAAGAACCGAGTGATATACGGAGGCTCGATAGTCACCGCGGTGCTCGTGACGGCGGCCGTGACCGCCGTCATCACCGCGTCGATGACCGGCGCGGCCGGTCAGGACCAGGCGGCCGTCGCCGCCCGCACCGTCGACGGCCGGCCGGACTTCAGCGGCATCTGGCAGGCGAACAACGAGGCCCACTGGGACCTGGAGGCCCACGCCGCGCGTCCCGGCATGGTGACCCAGCCGGGCGCCTATCCGTTCGACTTCGTCGAGGTCCCGGCGGCGCCGGTGCTCGCGCTCGGCGCGGCCGGCGGCGTCCCCGGCTCGCTCGGCGTCGTCGAGGGCGACGGCCGCATCCCGTACACGCCGGAGGCGCGGGCCGTCAAGGACGAGAACGCGGCCAACTGGATCGACCGCGACCCCGAGCTCAAGTGCTACCTGCCGGGGATCCCGCGGGCGATGTACATGCCCTACCCGTTCCAGATCGTGCAGAGCACGAACAAGATCCAGATGGCGTTCGCGTTCACCAGCACCGCGCGCACCATCCACCTGGACGACGTCGAGCTGCCGCCCGACTGGACCTACATGGGGCACTCGGTCGGCCGCTGGGAGGGCGACACGCTGGTGGTCGAGGTCACCGAGTTCAACGGCAGGAACTGGTTCGACCGGGCCGGCAACTTCCACAGCGAGGCGCTGCGGTTGGAGGAGCGGTTCACGCCGCTCTCGCCCGACGCCATCCACTACGACGTGACCATCGAGGACCCGAACACCTTCACCGAGCCCTGGCGCATCTCCATGCCGCTCTATCGCCGGCTGGAGGAGAACATGCAGCTCCTGGAGTACCGCTGCATCGAGTTCGTCGAGGAGTTCCTCTACGGGCACGTGCGCAAGGAGCAGCTCGTCACGACCTGGGAGGGGGAGACGATCGCCGTGGACATCCGGCGCAAGGTGCCGCCGGGGGACGCGTTCTACGACTGGTATCGCAAGTGAGCCGACTCCTGGCCCCTCGCCCGGGACCGTCGCGCCGGCGGACCTCCTCGACGCGGCGGCACCGCCCGACCGCAGCGCCACGCCGCCGGAGTCGCCTCCGTACGCCCCTGGCGGGTCCGTTCGAGCTTGACTATCGCTCGTTGTTTGGACAACATCGGGCGAATCCGGGAGGGGGCTCACCGGGCGCGCCGAGACGGTCGTGGCCGCCCGGGGATTTCGCTCGTCGGACGCCTGCGCTCGTGACAGTTCGGGATCGGTCCGCCGATCCCGCTTCGACACCGTTCTGAAGGCCCCGAGGGAGGAACCAATGAAGACGACACGCCGTGGATTCGTGGGAACCATCGCACTGGGCGCGGCGGCCGGCGCCCTGACCGGCGCTTCACCGTTCGGCAGGCGGGCCAGCGCCCAGACCCGGGAGGCCTCGAAGTCCGGCATCTACGACGGCGGCGTCATCCAGCTCAACCAGAACGAGAGCGCCCGCGGCCCCGGCCCCAAGACCATCCAGGCGATTCAGGCCCACACCAACGAGCGCATCGGCCGCGGCTATTCGCCGGACCACGTCAACGAGCTGAGGTCGGTCATCGCCGACTACTACGAGGTCGGCACCGGCAACGTGCAGCTCGCCACCGGCTCCACCCCCCTGCTGCAGGGCTCGGTACGGGCGTTCTGCTCGGCGACCAAGGGCTTCGTGACCCCCATGCCCACCTACTCGACCAGCCTGGCCACCGCCCGGCGGATCGGGGCCAAGACGACCGAGATCGACCTCGACGGCTCGCTCGCCATCGACCTCGACGCGCTGGCCGAGGCGTCCCGCGGCGCCGGCCTGGTCTACCTCTGCAATCCGAACAACCCCACCGGCATGGTGCACGGACCCGGCGCCGTCGAGGCTTTCGTGCGCCGCGTGCTGCGTGAGTCGCCGGAGACGATGATTCACGTCGACGAGGCCTACATCAACTACGGGCGGCCCGGCAGCATCGAGACCGCGGTGCCTCTGGCCATGGAGGACGAGCGCGTGTTCGTCACCCGCTCCTTCTCGAAGGCGCACGGCATGGCGGGCCTGCGCGTCGGCTACGGCCTCGGCCAGGAGCAGACCCTGGCGAAGATCCGCGGCGCCTGGGGCATGGGCGACGTCAACATGCTGGGCGCGATAGCCGCGATCACCGCGTTCGAGGACACCGAGCACATCGACTGGGAAGTGAAGGAGAACGCCGAGATTCGCGACGGCGTCATCGCCGGCTTCCGCGACATGGGCTTCGACGTGCCCGACTCCCACACCAACCACATCTTCGTCAACATCGGACGCCCCGCCCAGGAGTTCCGCGAGGCGTGCCTCGAGCGCAAGGTGCTGGTGGGCCGGGACTTCCCGCCGTTGCACACCACGCACTGCCGAATCTCGATCGGCAGCCGGGAGGAGATGGCGGCGGCGATGAAGGTGTTCAAGGAGGTCCTGGCGTAAGGACAGTGACAGGAACTCTGCCCTTGAGTGACGGGAGGAGGCAACGATGTCAGGCATCGTCCGGCTCGATCGAAGAGCCTTCATGAGAAACGCGGGCGCGACCGCCATCGCCGGCGCCGCCGGCGGCCTGGTCGGCGGCGCGGGCCCGGCGGCGGCGCAGAGCTCGTCCGGGTCGACCAGCATCCCGCGCCTGCCGAACGGCAAGTACGATTTCGACACGCCCTACAATCGTGTCGGCACCGACTGTTCCCGGTGGGACTCTCCGGCCCTCCGCTATCCGGAGGGCGTGTTCAAGTACGGCATGGGCGTGGCGTCGATGGACTTCGAGTGCGCGCCGTGCATCACCGAGGCGCTGCACGAGAGAATCCAGCATCACAACTGGGGCTACCTCAGCACCACCGAGCCCCTTCGGGACGGCATCCTGAAGTGGAACGGTGAACGCCACGGCCTCGACCTCGACCCCGCCTCCGTCGTCATCTCCGACGGCGTCTATCCCGGCGTCATCGCGGCCCTGCGGTCGTTCGTGCCCATCGGGAACAAGGTGCTTCTGACCACCCCGGCGTACTCGGGGTTCTACGGCATGGCGCGCGCCGCCCGGGTGGACACCGTCGACAGCCCGATGCTCTACCGGAACGGGCGCTACGAGATCGACTGGGACGACCTGGAAGCGAAGATGACCGCGGACGTGCGCGCGATGATCGTCTGCAACCCGCAGAACCCGACCGGCAACGTGTGGACCGAGGAGGAGCTGCTCCGCATCGGCCGGCTCGCCCTCGAGCACAGGGTCGTCGTGCTGGCCGACGAGATCCACTCCGACGTCATCCGCGCCGGGCACCGGTACACACCGTTCGCGAGCGTGCCGGACGAGGCGGTGGTGAACAACAGCGTCACCTTCAACGCCGTCAGCAAGACCTTCAACCTGGCCGCGATGAAGAACGCCTACTACTACTCCAAGAGCCCCACCCTGCTCGCGCGCGTGAACCAGTACCATCGCGCGGAGCTCAGCACGCTGGGCGTGGTGGCCAACACCGCGGCGTACCGCGACGGCGCCGAGTGGTTCGACCAGGCCAACGCGTACATGGACGACAACCACACGTTCGTCGAGAGTTTCGTCGCGCAGCACATGCCCGACGTGGGCTATACGCGCAACGAAGGCACGTTCATGACCTTCCTCGACTTCAGCAAGGTCATGGAACGCGTCGGCGCCGAAGAGAAGGCCGCGGAGGGAGGCGACACCGCCGAGGAGTACTTCCGGGACTGGCTGACCCACCAGTCGGGTGTCTATCTGAACCCCGGCTCCAGCTACGGCAGCGGCGGAGAAGGCCGCATGCGCATGAACGTGGCCTCGTCTCGCCAGGTGCTGCGCGAGGCGTGCGAGGCGATGGCCGCGGCAGTTCGCAACGTCTGATGTGCTGTCAACGAAGAAGCCGCCGCAGTAGGGAGACAGCCTCGAGGTGAGCGCGCCGTGCAAGTGGAGGCCGTAGGCGCGGCGCGACTCTCCTGTTCAAGACGGAGCTTTCTCGGGGATTGACATCGAGAGCCGGCCCGCGACCTATAGTCGCCGACCATGCGGGTGAGTCCGGCGAGGTTTGTCCGAAGTAGAGATGCGCCGATGCCGAGACAGACACGCACGGGACAGGGTGGCGGATGCGGCGACCGTCGGGCGTCGCGGAGGACACGACCACTCACCGGGGTTGCGAGCCTGGCCGTGGGCCTGGCCCTCGGCATCGCGGCACCGGCCGGGGCCCAACCCGCGGAGGGCGGCGCGTTCCTCGACGCGCAGGCCGCGAGCGGACGGGCGGCCTACGGCCGCTCCTGCGCCTCCTGCCACGGCGCGACGCTGCGGGGCGCGATGCACGGGCCGGATCTGACCGGTCCGGGCTTTCTGAGCAACTGGGGATCGCGGACCGCGGCGGCACTGTACGAGTACGTGCGGGCCGAGATGCCGCCGGGGCTCGGCGGATCGCTCCCGAGCGGAACCTACCTGAACATCGTCGCCTACCTGCTGCAGGTGAACGGCCATGCGGCGGGTCCGCGGGCGCTCACCGCGGACGCCGCGGTCGTCGTCGGCGGGCCCGGCGCCGTGCCGGCAGGGGGCGCGCCCGCCACGGCGGATGCGTCCGACGCGGCGTCGGCGGACGAGCCCCGCGACGTGGACGCGGTGCCGGCGCAGCGCGCGTTCGTCAATCGCGAGGTCTCCGGCCTCACCCCGGTCACCGACGAGCTGCTCCGGAATCCGCCGGCCGAGGACTGGCTGACCTGGCGGCGCACCCGTGACAACCAGGGCTACACGCCGCTGGACCAGATCGGGCCCGACAACGTGGCCGGCCTGCGCCTGGCCTGGGCGCTGGCGATGCCCGAGGGCACCAACCAGACCGCGCCGCTAGTCCACGACGGCGTGATGTTCCTGGCGAGCCCCGGCAACGTCGTCCAGGCCCTCGACGCGGCCACCGGCGAGCTGCTCTGGGAGCACCGGCATCAGTATCCCGAGGACGCCGAGAGCCGGCGCGCGACCCGCAGCATCGCCCTCTACGGCGACAAGGTCTACCTGGCCACCTACGACGCGGCCATCGTCGCCCTCGACGCGCGGACGGGCGAGCCGGTGTGGCGGACAACGCGGGCCGACTACCGGAAGGGCTTCGCCCAGACGGGCGGGCCGAGCATCGCGAACGGCGTCGTCGTCAGCGGCATCAACGGCTGCGAGCGCTTCGAGGACGAAGGCTGCTTCATCACCGGGCACGACCCGGACACCGGCGAGGAGCTCTGGCGCACCTCGACCATCGCCCAGCCGGGCGACGTCAACAGCGGGACATGGGGCGACATCCCGCCCCACCTGCGCGGCGGCGGCGACACCTGGATTCCGGGCGCCTACGATCCGGATCTCGACCTCTTCTTCATCGGCACCGCGCAGGCGAAGCCGTGGGTGGCGGCGAGCCGCGGGATGTCGACCTACAACGACGCCCTCTACACCAACTCGACGCTGGCCCTGAACCCGCGCACGGGGCAGGTCGCCTGGTACTTCCAGCACGTGCCGGGCGAGACCCTCGACCTGGACATCGTCTTCGAGCGGGTGCTGGTGGACGTCGGCGATCACCGGTGGCTGTTCACGGCCGGCAAGGACGCCATCCTCTGGAAGCTCGACCGGCGCACGGGGGCCTTCGTCGACCTGGCCGAGATGCTGCACCAGGACGTCTTCGAGTCGATCGACCTCGAGACGGGGCGCGTGCGCTACCGACAGGACATTCGCGACGCCGGTGTCGACGACGCGGTGGATGCCTGTCCCAGCCTGTACGGCGGCCACAACTGGCAGGCCTCGGGCTACAGCCCCGAGGCGCAGGTGATCATCTACCCGCTGCACCAGGCGTGCATGACGCTGACCGGCCGTCACGTCGAGCTGGTGGAGGGGGGCGGAGGCCTCGGGGTCTCGGCCATCGAGCTCCACGAGATGCCGGGCACGAACGGCATGCTCGGACGCCTCGCCGCCTACGACGTGCGCACGATGGAGGAGGTCTGGAGCCGCGAGCAGCGCGCCATCTTCCTGACGTCGGTCCTGACCACGTCCACCGGGCTGGCCTTCGTCGGCGACGTCGACCGCTACTTCCGCGCGTTCGACGTCCGCACGGGCGAGGTCCACTGGGAAACGCGTCTCGGCCAGTCCGGTCACGGCTTCCCGATCTCGTACGCCGCGGGCGGCAGGCAGTACGTCGCAGTCCCGACCGGCGTCGGCATCTTCCGCGGCCTCAGCGGAGTGCTCAGCCCGGACATCTACCAGCCCCCGTCCGGGAACGGGCTCTACGTCTTCGCCCTCCCGGAGCGGGAGCCGGCGCCGTAGGCATCTACCGGTACCTGTTGCGCGGGCTGACGATTCGACCGCCCGGATCTCGCAGCGCCAGGCTCGCTCCGGGCGCGAGCGTCACAACGTCCAGCGTAATCGGGAGCGGTCAGAGCGTGCCGTCGGCGAGACGCATCTCCGCGTACACGCGCTCGTGGTCGTCCCGAGCCATGAATCCGGTGAGCGGGGAGAAACCGCCGTTGAAACAGCAGCTCCAAGTCGCATAATCGGTGGGGCGTGAGAGCTCGGCGAGCCGCGTGTCAATCTCGATCACGCCCTGGCGATCTCCGCGCGGCTCGAGGACGACGAGACGCTTCGCAAGCTCGAGCAACGGAAGTGACGCTCGTCAACACCGCCGGGCCGCATCGGGAGATGCGGCCCTGGATTGACGGAAATCAATGCCTTTCCGTCTGTCGTGTGCTTGCATTCATCATCATGTCAAAGCCAGATGAGCAGCACGCGGCAAATGGGGGCGCACCGCGCAAGCCCGACGGGGACGAGCGCATGCAGCACGAACGGAGGCTCAAGCATCTTGAGTTCCTGCAGACGGAGATCCGTCGACATGCCTCGGAATCGGCGAGGCTCAAGATCTCAAGCCTCGCTGTCCTCGTCGGCATCTTGATAGTACCGGAGCTGGACCTGCGCCGCGCTATTGCAGTCGTCATTCTGTCCACGCTGGTCCACTGGGGGCTTGACGGAGAAGCCGTCCGGAAGGAACTCCGATTCCGCGCGCTCTATGATGACGTGCGGTCGCCTGCTACCACGCGCCTCGACTTCTGCATGGACGACAGTTCCCCGTCCGAGCGGGCACCAATCTGGGAACGCGTCGTCACGCGGCGCAACGTGCTCGGCTACCATTTCACGTTGGTGGTAGCTGCAACAATCGCCCGTTTCGTTTGGCTGTAGAGCGCAGGCGGCACCTGCAGGCACTCGGCTGCTGCACGTCCCGGTAGTGCGCGACCGTCGGCTGCGGCACGACCAGGGCGTCGGTCCAGCCGTGATGGACGATGAGCTTCCCGTCCCGCTCGAGCAGGAACCGGGACCGATCGGGGTCGACGGCGTCGGTGATTCCCGTCATGACGTCGCCCTTCCCGGCCGTTGCGTCGTCGCTGTCGAACTTCCAGTACGTCCACTCTGGCGGCGTCGCAGCGCGGTCGGGCGGCGGCGCCACATTGAGGAGATCCGCCGGGCGGCGGCGGGGTCAGTCCGGCCCGAAGGGTTCGGCACTGCTCCCGCCCCGCTACCACTCCATGCGGGGCAGGACGTCCTGCTGCAGACGGAACATCTTGTCGATGGTGTGCACCGCCGCCCGGTACGAGTGCGTGGTCGGGTCGAGCAGCAGCGCCTGGAGCAGGGTCCGGCGGCTGCCGCTCGCGAACGCGTCGACCAGCAGGCGATTGATGCTGGCCTGGGTCCGCAGCAGCCCGAGGATGCCCTCCGGGAGCGGCTCCATGCTGGCCGGGTGCAGGCCGCTCGCGTCGGCGCGGGCGGGCACCTCGACGACGGCGCCGTCGGGCAGGCCGGGCACGTAGCCGGCGTTCGGCACGTTGACCGCCTCGAGGGCGGTGGCGATGCCGCACAGCACCGCTTCGAGGAGGGGGGCGGCCAGCTCGCCGGAAGGAGCGAGGTCCGCGTCCGGGTCGGGGTCGTCCGCGTCGGTCCCAGCGTTGTCTCGCAGCCGGGCGAGGGGCGCGCCGGGGAACGCGGGAACGTCCGTGGGGTGGTCCGACAGGTTGTAGAGCCAGGTCGGCGTCTCTCCCTTCTCCCAAGGCGCACCCTCCACGGGGTCGTAGAAAAACTGGAGAAGGCTGCTGCCCAGGAACTCCTGCGCCCATCCCAGGTACTCGCCGATGTGGTTCGCGCCGGGGCTCGGATAGCGGTCGAACACCCGGAACAGGATGCGGCTCAGGGCGATCTCGTCCCAGTCGTGCAGCCAGTGGGCCTCGCGCTCGCGGCGCTTGAGCCTCGGGTAGAGGTCTTCGCCGGTCTGCCGGTCGCGCACGGACTCGAACCACGCGAAGTGGTTGAGTCCGCTCGCACGGGCGTCGAGCCGGTCGACCGGAAGCTCCAGGAGGTGGGCCATCTGCGCCATGCCGTCGAAGACGCCGTGGCAGAGTCCGACGACACGTATCGAAGAGAGCCGGCTCTGCGCCTCGCACAGCTTGGTGAGCGGGTTCGTGTAGTTGAGGAGCCAGGCTTCGGGGCAGTGGGCCTCCATCGCCTGCGCGACGTCCAGGGCCGGCTTCATGTTGCGGAGCGCGTGGAAGAGGCCCCCCGGACCGCCGTTCTCTCCATAGATCTGTCGCGAGCCGAACTTGCGGGGGACGTGGAAGTCCTGCGCCCAGTGGAAGTAGCGGCGGAGCTCGATGGCCATCACCACCGCGTCTGCGCCGGGGAGGGCCCGCTCCAGATCGGTCGTGGCAGAGACCAGGACCCGCCGGCCGAGCCGACCCGCGACCGACTCGGCGTAGGCCAGGGTGCGGGGCAGCTCCGACGGATCGACGTCGACGAGGACGATGCTCAGACCGCGGTCGCAGAGCGGATCGCTGAGCAGGAGGTCGCGGATGGAGGCGGGCCCGAACTCGCGGCTCCCGGCGCCGACGAGGACGATCTTGAGGCGGTCGTTCATGATGCCGTCCTTGGGAGGGTGACAAGGATTACCTTGCCATGCTTCAGGCGTGCAAGGCCGCAACCGACGTGCTGTCCTTCGACCCCGAGTAGCCCGTTGGAGAAGTCCGGCCGCCGATCCGGCCCGTCAGGCCACGGGCGGTCGAGGTTCATGAAGCCGGTCGTCCCGGCGCCGGGGGCGTGTCGGCGTGCGCGATCCGTACGGTCATCGCCCCCGCGCCCGCGGACACCACGAGCAGCAGCGCGCCCAGGCCGGCCCGGCCGGTGAGCACGTACCCCACCCCGAGGAGGCTCGCATAGACGAACAGCGCGCCGAGCAGGAAGCCCGGCCACAGGCGGCCCGCCGGCGGGTCGGCCGAGGTCACCCCCGTGCGATCGGCCACCCGGCCCCACCAGCCGCCCGGGTGCACCCGCCGGTAGAAGCGGTCGAGCACGTCGTCCGCCTCGGGGCGGGTGGCGAGCACGACGGTCAGCCACAGCGCGGTGCAGGCGAGCAGGATGACCACCGCGCGGACGAGGTCCATCTCCGGTGCGTAGAAGCCGTCGGCGGCGCGCATCACCGGGGCGGGCACGACCGGCTCGATCGCGGCGAGCAGGACCCTCCCGTTGGCCAGGAGCACCGAGCCGGCCATGGCCGCGATCTCCGCCCACGCGTTGACCCGCCACCAGTACCAGCGGAGCAGCCAGACGAGCGCCACCCCCGCCGTGAGCTCGATGATGTAGATCCAGCCCCGCTGGATCGAGTCCATCTGCCAGGCGACGCCCCCCGCGACCACCGCCAGCAGCACGACGGCGACCCGGGAGGCCGCGACGTAGTGCCGCTCCGAGCGGTCCCGTCTGAGGAAGCGGCGATAGACGTCGTTCACCATGTACGACGCCCCCCAGCAGAGGTGCGTGTCCATGGTGCTCATGAACGCGGCGAGGAACGTGGCGACCATCAGCCCCCGGAGCCCGGCCGGCATGAGCTCGCGGATCATCATCGGATAGGCGAGCTCGGGGTCGGCGGCCAGCGCCGGGTCCATGGCCGAGGGGGGGAAGACGAGGAGCGAGCCCAGCCCCACCACGATCCACGGCCAGGTGAGGAGCACCGTTCCCGCGAAGGCGAACCAGAGCGACGCCTTCACCGCCTGCCGCTCGTCGCGGGTCGCGAACAGGCGCTGCGCCACGTAGCCGTCCCCCTGTCCGCTCCTCAGCCACAGGACCAGAATGAGGCAGAGGAAGGAGACCATCTCGAGCGACGAGGCGTTGGCGGCGCTCGGCACGAGATCGAGGGCGCCCGGCGGCGCCGCGGGGGCCTCCCGGACGGCGTCCGCCATGGCCGAGGGTCCCCCGAAGCGGACGAGCACGATGCCCGCGAGGGTCGTCGCGCCCAGCATGCCGGTCACGAACTGGAGGAGGTCGGTCACCACCACGCCCCAGAGCCCCGAGGCCACGGTGTAGGCCAGCGCCAGCCCGACGCAGACGGCGAGCGTGAGCGCCGGGTCCCACCCCAGCAGGACCTGGCTGAACTTCACCATCGCCAGCATGACCCAGCCCATGACGACCGCGTTCTTCAGCAGCCCCTGGTACACGGCCGAGAAGCAACGCAGCGCCCGCGCGGGCGCGCCCCCGTAGCGGAGCTCGATGACCTCGGCGTCGGTGAGCACGCCCGCCCGCCGCCACAGGCGCGCGTAGAAGAAGGTGAGCATGAGGATGCCCGCCGCCTCGTACCACCACAGCCAGTTGCCGTACACGCCCTGCCTGCGCACGAGGGCGGCGGTGGCGAGGGGGGCGTCGGTGGCGAACCAAGTGGCGGCGATGGAGGTGCCGGCCAGCCACCAGGGCAGCGAGCGGCCGGCCACGAAGTAGTCCTCCATGCTGGCGCCGGCGCGCCGGGCGAAATAGAACCCGATCGCGAGAGCGACGGCTCCGTATAGGCCGACCACGATCCAGTCGAGCGGCGTCAGTGCCATGTGCGCGCCCGGATCGTTCGTACGGGGATGGCGCCGGGAATGGTGGCGGTTTCCTTCACCGGGAAATCAGCGATCAACTGGGGAACGAGAAAGAACGTTCGACAGAATGCGGTACGCCCCGGGAACGCCGTAGGGAAGCTGCCGGTGGAGGGCGAGGGCCAGATACGTGAAGCGTCCTTCACCCACCGGTGCGGTGAGCCACACACCCTCCTGGGGGGCCTGGCCCTGGTCGTGGGTCTCCACCAGCGGCGTGTAGGCCGGGTCCCAGTCGGTGAAGAACTTGGATCCCCGCTGCTCGATCCAGCCGTCGAAATCGGCTTCCGTGATGCGGTTCGGCTCGGTCAGCGCAGGGTGATCGGGAGCGAGGAGGCGTACCGGCGCATCCTCCTCGGACACTTCCTGCGCCCCCCTCGGCAGGGAAGCGGGGTACGGCGCCATCGCCGCCGGCACGTACTCCTGCGTCTGGTAGAGCACGATCAGGTTGCCGCCCCGCCGTGCGTATTCCAGGAGGCCCTGGTTGTGTTCGAGCAGGTCCGGCCGGACGGCGTAGGCGCGGGTGCCGACCACGATCGCGTCGAACCGGTCTTCGGCGCCGGCGTCGGCGTTCGCACGCGGCAGGGTTCGTTGGGCGGCCATCCTCGCTGCGCGGGAGTCTCGCGCCGGCAGAGCTTCCAAGGCGACCGCGAGGTCGCCCGGGGACGATTGGCGAGCCAGGGCGGCGAGGGCGGCCTCGTCCAGCAGCTCGACGGTGGCGCCGAGCGCCTCGATCCCGGCGGGAACCTCGTCGCCGACCCCCATGACGTAGCCGACGCGGGCCCCGTCGAGGCGGGCGACGGGCACGGACCGCACGGCGGCGTGAGCCGGCCGCCAGAGCCGCGCGAGCCGCAGGTCGCGATGCTCGATCGTCCGGTACCCGGTGCGATAGCCCATGCCCCCGGCGCGGGCCACGGCCCGAATCTGCGCCGTGCCCCGCCACGCCGCCGGGGGCGTTACGGTGAAGGACGCTTCCGCCGTCTCCCCCCGGTTCCGGAACTCGTGGAGCACGGTCTCGGGGGTCGCGGTCCAGCCGTCGGGCAGGTCGAGGCGGATCGTCGCGGCGAGAGGCCCGGCGTTCGCGCTGGTGCGTACCCGCACCTGCGCCGGCGGGGAAGCGACGGGCTCGCCGGCGCCCGCCGACCCCGGGTCGCGGTCTTCCACCGTCTCCGGAACGAGTGTGGTCGAGACTCCACGAGAAGGGCGGGAAGCGACGGGCTCGCCCGCGCCCGCCGATCCCGGGTCGCGGACGTCCGCCGTCTCCCGAACGACCGTGGTCGAGGCTCCACGAGAAGGGCGGGAAGCGGCACCCGGGGCGCTGCCTTCCGCCGGCTCCGGAACCACCGGGACGATGCGGACCCCGGGCTCGACCGAGACCGACAGCGCCGGCAGCACCGCCACCTCGCGCGTCACCGAACCGTACGGCAGACGCGGGACCTGGCCGGTGACCGGGACGGTGCGCTCGAAGACGTGCCCGGCCACGGACAGCTCGACCTCCGCCGAGAGGCCGGGCCGTCGCCACGGGAGGTGGAGGTCCGTCGAATCGGAGATCCGGTAGTGGTTCTCCGCCAGACCGTCGCGTCCGAAGTACGGCGCCGCGGCCAGGTCGCCCTGCCCGTTTCGCGGGATGCGTATCTGCAGTGTCGCGGCGGCGCCCCCAGAGACCCGCGGCACGTCCGTCGTCCGGGCCGGGAGTTCGCGAAGTGGAATGGCGCGGACTCCGGCCGGATTGGTTGGGCGCCCAGCGGAGCCGTCAGGCGACGCTTGGCGGGCCAGAACATCGCCACCGCGGCTCGTCACCCGTACCGTCCCCACGGAGACGTCCCCGTTTCCCGGCGTCTCGACCGCGACCCGCACCGTCGCGGACTCCCCCGGGGCGAGCACCGCGCCGCGCGCGGGCCCCTCCAGCGCCGCGACGACCCGCACCCCGCTCGCGGCCACGATGGCGTCTTCGAGCTGGCGTTCCTTCAGCCGCAGGTGGAAGCGGGTCTCGGGCGCCTCGGCCGCGGCCGCGATCGCCGAGCGCAGCAGTCCCAGGCCTCGGACCAGGTCCGGCACCGAACGCTCGGGCGCACGGAAGTCGAACGTCTCGACGACATCGGCGATCGAGCGTTGCAGCTCGTCGAGCAGCGGGCCCGCCTCGGGCGCGGCTTCGCCCAGGAGCGCGGGCAGCCCGCCCAGGCTCGTATCCAGGTCGGCGAAGAACGAGGCCGCAACCTCTCCCGCGCCGGCGCCCTCTCCCGCGCCGGCGTCGACCCCATCCATCCCGTCGAGGCGCTCGTAGAGGTAGCGCCCGCCCCCCGTGCGCACGCGCCCCGCGGTCTGGGAACGCTGCAGGCCGAGCCCCCGGCTGGCCCAGCGCTGCCAGGTGTCGCCCAGCCACGGGCTGGACGCGGTGGCGTCCACTTCCACATGGAACGGCTCGCCGGCCCGCACCCCGCCCCTGAACGTGCGCAGGACCCGCCACGGCCGCAGCCCCTCCTCGCTGATCTGGCGCGGAAAGCGGGCGGGGTCGGCCGCGGCCGCCACCGCTTCCGGCGTCAGCAGGCCGGCGGCGTGGTGGTGCCCGTGGCCGTCCCGCGCCGAGCCGTGGAACCGGCCGACGACCACGAACGGGCGGTTGAGGCGGATGACCCGCACCATGTCCTCGAGGACGGCCTCGCGGTCCCAGCTTCGGAACGCCTCGTCCACCGACTTGGAGTAGCCGTAGTCGACCGCCGTCGTGAAGTAGAGGTCGTCGAGGCCGTAGTAGCGTCCGGAGAGGACGAGCTCGCGGGTCCTGATCAGGCCGAGGCCGTCGAAGAGCTCCGGGCCGATGGCGTTCGCACCGCCCTCTCCGCGGTTCAGGCTGAGGAGGGCGGTGCGCACCCCCCGACCCCGGCTGGCCAGCGTGAGCATGCCGGCGTGCTCGTCGTCGGGGTGGGCGGTGACATGGAGGAGGCTGGCCGTCGTGGCCAGCTTGCGGAGGCGGTGCCAGGCGCCCATCGCCCCGCCGTCCACGTCCAGCCGTTCTTCCCCGACGGGCGCCGGGAAGGCGAGGACGCGGCCGAGCGGCGCCGGGGCAGGGGGCGACTGCCCCGCGGCGGGCGGCGGACCCGCGAGCGCGCCCGCGGCCAGCACGGCGAGGACGACGAGCCCAAGCGAACGCAGGGTGTTGTTCACGCGGATTCGTCCCCCGCACCCGGCGCGGTGCCGGGATTAGCCCGATGATGTCCACATGAGGAACGAGAGTCAAGCTCGCGAACCGACCCGAATCCTCGATTCATGGGCGATTTCATGGGGATCTCACGAGTTGCTCACTCTTCGGTGAGGACTTCGCGGCATGAATCGCAGAGACTGCCCCCCATGAATGGACGCATCCTTCGTCTGCTGTTCACCCTCGCCGCGGCCTCGATCCTCGCCGGCTGTGGCCTGTCCCCGAGCCCGGGCGAAGACCCGGGGGCGCTGCCCGCGGAGACCCTGGCGCCGCCCGCGGCTCGCTACGCCGCCGCGGCAGATCAGATCCGGCAACATGCGCGCGACCTGATCGTCGACGAGAACCTGCCGGGCGTGTCGATCGCGGTGGCCGTCGACGGCGAGCTCGCGTGGGCCGAGGCGCTGGGGTGGTCGGATCTCGACGAGCGCGTCTCCCTGACGCCACGGACGCGCTTCCGCATCGGCGGGGTGTCCCAGACCCTCACCGCGGCCGCCGTCGGCCTGCTTCTCGAGCGGGGACTCCTCGACCTGGACGCGCCCGTGCGCGACTACCTCCCGACGCCCGACGGGCATGGGCGGGTCACGGCGCGCCAGTCGATGGGGCATGTCGCCGGGTTCGGTCACTACGGCGGGGGAGAGCGCGGGCAGGTCAACCCCGACGACGGGCTGGCGTTCGCCCGCCGGACGTGTGCGGTCGCGGCCGACGCGATCGACATCGTCGCCGGCGACCGGCTGCGGTTCGAGCCCGGCACGGCCTTCCGCTATTCGAGCTATGGCTGGGTCCTGGTCAGCGTGCTCGTCGAGGCGATTGCCGGAGAGCCGTTCGCCGACTTCATGGCGCGCGAGCTCTTCGCGCCGCTCGGGATGCCCGACACGCTGCTCGATGCGCCGGGCGGCCCCCCGGGCCGCCACGGGCACGCCGCGCCGGGTCGGGCCGGCCTCTACTTCCCGGCGTTCGCCATGCGCACGCGGTACGGCCTGCACGGCGCGCCGAACATCGACCACACCTGCCTCATGGGCGCGGACGGCTTCGTGTCCACGCCGAGCGACCTGGTGCGTTTCGGTGCGGCGCTGTCGCGGGGCGACGTGCTCGAGCCGGGCACCGTCGAGCTCCTGCAGACGGCGGTGCAGCTCGCATCGGGCGAGCCGACCGACTACGGCCTGGGCTGGTTCGTGCGGCGCGTGCCGCTCGGCGACGCCGAGGCCCGCGTGATCGGCCACGGCGGGAGCGCGGTCGGCGGCTCGACGTCCTTCATGGCCTTCCCCGATCACGACCTCGTGATCGCCGTGTCGTCGAACGTCTCGTTCGCGGAGGACGCGGTCCGCTCGCTGGCGCTCGCGACGGCGGCAGCGTTCGCCGGCCACGAATGAGCGCGAGGCGCCGAGCTCGACCGTCGCTCCCCGATGTGGCCGCCATCGGGCGAATCCGACCAACGGGACCGTTGGAGCTGGAGGTCAGGGGACCTGCCCGAGCTCCGCGTGGCGGGCGTTGCCCAGGATGTTGCTCACGGCCCGGTTGCCCTCGTGGCAGGCGTACTCGTAGAGGGTGTAGCTCATGTCCCGCTTCAAGGGCAGCTCGAGGGTCCACGGTGCGGTGTAGACCTCCGTGTCCTCGACGCGGACCTGCCAGTCGAGGGCGTCCTCGGCGACGCGGGTGAAGCGCTCGACCAGCCTCAGCGCCCGGCCGACGGGGACGCCGTGCATGCGCCCCGCGTTCTGGTTCGGGGTGATCCAGGCCTTCTCCGTGAAGTGCGTGGTCTCGACGACGAGGGTCTCGCCCTCCCACCGGCCGCGGGCGTCGCCCATCCACTGCCGGATCCGCGGGTCGACGTGCGGGCGGCCGTCGAGGGGGATGACGCGCGGCTCGCGGACCATCTCGTAGACGATGATCACGTAGCCGGGGACCTGGAAGATGTGGTTGCCGGTGTTGTACGAGTTCGGCAACATCGACCCCGGCACGCCGCGCGTGATGCACCGGCTGTACGGGCTCATGTTCAGGTACGAGTCGGTCCGGTTCGCGACCAGCCACGCCGCGCGTTCCTCCGCCGCCGGCCGGGTGGGGACGCGGCCGCTCGGCGGGTCGGCCACCATCGACGTGCGGCGCGTCGGGACGATGTGGTCGCGCGGGTCGAACCAGAAGAAGTTGTAGCCGCGGTCGAGCGAGCCGCCCGCGGCCGTCCGCTGGCTGCCGGGGGCGTTGTCGCGGTCCCGGGCGCCGGTGCCTTGGCGTTCGACCGCCGCCGCTTCCTCTGCCGTGTAGAAGGCCTTGTCGCCCAGCTCCGACGGCCGCTCGAGCGGGGTCAGGGTGTCGTTGGTCCAGATGCCCGAGATGTCGGGCTGGCCGTCCGGCGTGCGCGGCGCGCGGTAGCCGGGCTCGGGCGGCGACTGGGCGGGGACCGTCCCCGCCGACCCGAGGGCGAGCGCGAGGAGGGCGGCGGCGATTCGAACGCGGCTTCGTCGCGGCATGGGCGGTTCCATTGTAACCGGGGCCGGCGGCTGCGCCGGGGCCGGCGGGGACGACCGACGGGCGGCCTGCCGTGAGTCTGGAGCGGGGCGTCACCGCGCGTGGGTGGTCGCTGGCTCGCGAACCGCCGGGCGGCCGGGCATCGGCGATAATGGCGCAGAGGGGATATGTTCCACTACGCGCGTTCGTCCACCGTGCCCGTGGCGGCGGGCGAGCTGTTCGCGTGGCATCGCCGTCCGGGAGCGTTCGAGCGGCTGGCCCCGCCGTGGCAGCCGGTCGTGGTGGAGGATCGGCGCGGGCCGCCGCTGGAGCCGGGCAGCCGCGTCACGGTGCGCACCCGGGTGGGTCCGTTCCGGGCGCGATGGGTCGCTGTGCACGGACCGGTCGAGCCGGGGCGCTCGTTCGTCGACGAGCAGGCGTCGGGGCCGTTCCGTTCGTGGGTGCACCGCCACCGCTTCGAGCCGCGCGGGGAGGGCGCGTCCGAGTTGCGCGACGAGCTCGACTACAAGCTGCCGTTCGGCCCCCTCGGCACGCCGGGGGGCGCGTACGCCCGGCGCGAGATCGACCGGTTGTTCGCCTATCGCCATCGGGTCACGGTGCGCGACCTGACGTGGCATCGACAGTATGGAGGCCGGCAGATGCGGATTGGAGTGACGGGGGCGACGGGGCTCGTGGGGTCGGCACTGCTGCCCTTCCTGCAGGGCGGGGGACACGACGTCGTGGGGCTGCGGCGCGGCGCCGGTGGCGGGGACGGGCCGCGGTGGGATCCCGAGACGGGCCGGCTGGACGTGCCCGGCGCGCCGCTCGACGCGGTGGTCCACCTCGCGGGCGAGAACATTGCCGGCGGGCGCTGGAACGCCGCCCGCAAGGCGCGCATCCGCGACAGCCGGGTTGACGGCACGGGCGCGTTGTGCCGGGGGCTGGCCGCGCTCGATCCGCCTCCGGCGACGCTGGTCGCCGCCTCCGCGGTCGGCTTCTACGGCGACCGCGGCGACGAGCGCCTCGACGAGTCGTCGCCGGCGGGGACCGGCTTCCTCGCCGACGTGTGCCAGGAGTGGGAGGCGGCGGCGGCCCCGGCGCGCGAGGCGGGCATCCGCGTCGTCCACCTTCGGATCGGGATTGTCCTCACTCCCGCGGGCGGGGCCCTCGGCCAGATGCTGCTGCCGTTCAAGCTCGGGGCGGGCGGAGTGATCGGGTCGGGGCGCCAGTACATGAGCTGGATCGCGCTCGACGACCTGATCGCCACCGTCCTGCACGCCCTGAGCACCGACGGGCTGGCGGGCCCGGTGAACGCGGTCGCGCCGAACCCGGTCACCAACGCGGAGTTCACCAAGACCCTGGGCCGCGTGCTGCGGCGCCCGACCATCCTGCCCATGCCCGCGTTCGGCGCCCGGCTGGCGTTCGGCGAGTTGGCCGACCACCTGCTCCTCGGCGGCGCCCGCATCGAGCCGACCCGGCTGCGGGAGACGGGCTTCGAGTTCGGCTGCCCCGACCTGGAGGGAGCCCTGCGGCACTTGCTGGGCCGGTAGCCCGCAACCCACTCGACGTGTTGCGCCTCGGGCGAGGCCGCGCGTGGCGCCCTGCGTCGCCTGCTGGCCGGTAGCCGCAGCAGCGGCCGTAGCCGGTGGGGGCCATTTCGGCTCTCCCGCTCTTGTCGACGTGCCGCAAGCGTGTGATCATGGATCGGGCATGTTCGCCCCCGATGCTCGGGGATTGGCCTCCCCCGGCATGCGAGGGGACAACAGACCGGCATCGTGACGTGGGGCGAATTGTTGCGAACGCCTGGAGTACCTGGAGTCTGAAATGCTGTCGATCAGACGATGCGTCGTGAGGGTGTTGGCAAGCTGCGCGCTGACTTCCATGATGGGGATTCAGTTGCCGGCGCAGTCGCCGGCCGGCGAAACGGCGACCGCGATCGTTTCCTTTCAGTTGTACTCGTCACCGCCTCGACCGATCCGGTTCTTCCCCTTTCTCTTGTCCTCGCCCGCGGTGATGGAGGGAGAGACGGTGGAGCGGAATGCCGGCTTTCATATCAACGAGAGAAGAGAGATCGACACGTTGGGTGAACAATCGTTGTGGTTGTCGGTCGAGTCGGACGGACGGCGGGGGTGGGTGTATGCCGGGCCCACGAATGCGGCGAACGACTATTCTCATCTATGGTCGCATAGCGATAACGGTGCGGTTGTCGACGAGCGGAAGGTTTCGGATCCGGCGCCGTTGAGCAGGTGATCACGTGGAACTGATGGTTGCGCCGGATCAGTTCTTGAGCAACATCAAGAGCCTGGTATCCATTCTTGGCGCTTACTATTGCGGAATCCTCATCCAGTACTCGGTTCTTCCCAGGTTGTTTCCGGGACGGCGATTCCTGCCGCTGTGGGTCCAACTCGTCCTTGGAGTCATTCCCTGCCTGGTCGTGATCTCGACGATGGGGCCGATTGTCGCGTGCACGCTGGCTGATTGGACTTTCTTCTATATGCTTGCCCTGATTTGCGAGCAGGGGCTTCTCGTCAACGCGGTCATCGCGGTCGTCGTGCGACGGTTGAGCCCATCCGGCTGACCCGCGGCTCCGGAGAGCGTCGCCTACGGCTCCGCTCACCGCCCAACCAACCCTTCTGAAGGCTTGATCGCCGCCCATGCGAGAACAGCCGAACGGCAGCACTACCGCAGAAGCGACACGTGCCATATCGCATGCTGCGCGAGCATGACGATGGCACCCTCAAACTCACGAAGAGGGGGCGGGATTTCCTGGAGCATCCCTGCAGAGCGACGGTGACTGACATCGATGAAGCCGAAGGACTGATCAAGCTGCTGTCTGTCGTGGCGGATACTGAGCCGGGACGACTACGACTTCTCGACGAGTGGGGCGAGTATCTGTCACGGCGTACTCGCTGCGGCACCAAATCCACCGTCAGAGATTCGATGCGGCGGCGACTGAACAACCTGGACGCGCGAGGTCTCGTCGAGAAGAACAATGTCTACTCTGCCACACCAGACGGGCTGGCGTACCTCAAGAGAACCGGAAGACGAAGGTGATACAACCGTTCACGGGATCCTGGTGGCCACGGATACACTACCGAAAGTGCAGCCTCTGTAGAGGCAAGCTCACACGGGGGGAATCGTTGCACGAGCAGAACCCGCCGGGGTGGGAGGCGGCGGCAGAAGGCTTAGTGACGCGCCAGAAGGAGCGGCTGATGACGAGGGACGACGGAACGGGATGGCACCCGATCATCAAGGTGACGTGCTGGGGACTCGCGGGACTCTGGATCGTGGCCGGGCTGTCGCTGGCGGTGGGACAGCCCGAAGGGGCCGGGGCGGGGCCAGACCCCAAGCCAGACCCCCGCCGCACGGTCGAGTACGACTCCGCGGCCGCGGCCCAGGCGGACGAACCCGGCAGCGAGCTCGGCTGGCTCGAACGGGCGGCTTTCGACATGAACGGCGCAATGATCGTAGTGGATGCGTGCTGGAGCGTACTCGGCATGAACGCTTGCGGATGCGCCGATGACGTCGCGGCCCTTGACAGGGACGCGCGGCGGTACATCGAGGCGCTGAGCGCCGCCGCCGACCTCGCCGAAAACGGAGGCCGGCGCGGGGAGGCCGCCTCGCTGAAAGCCCTCGCGGAATCGACCGCCAAGCAGGCGCGGACAATCACGGGGAGCGTGGAGGATTGCTGACGCGAAGAAAACGACCGGCACGGCGGCGTTGGGGCACGGCCGGATGCTTGGCGGGCGGGCCGACGACGACACGCTCAACCTCCCGATCGGACTGGAGAGAACGTTGTTCAAGGCTCCGACCACGACCGGGGACAAGATCGAGGGTGGACGGGCGATGCTGAAACTGATGGTCAGGACGGCGGTGGCAACGGCGACGGCTGCGGGGGTGCTCTGCATCCTGTACTTCCTGACGGCGCTGGCGGTAACACTGCCGGATATCTGGCGCAAAGTGCAGGCTGAGCGTACGGTTGAGCGGGACGGCGCGGAGGCTGTCACGGAACCGGATTTGCGGCCTCCGGCCGCATTCTCACGGTGCCTCACGAACGAATGGCGCAATCCGTGCGAGTGCCGGACGGAGTTCGGGCGCTATCTCGCATGGCAGGGCGCGAGCGCGCCGGACGCGGACTTCGAGCACTTTGCATTCATCATGAAGTCGCGCTGCGGGCTCGGAACCGGGGAGTGGGATTGATGCTGAATCTGATTGGTGGACCGGCACGACCGAATCCTTGAGGTTCCGGGATTCCGATCCCAGCCGGGTGCGCCTCGCCATCGAGGAGCGGCGGGAGCGGGGGCGGGCAAGGCGACGCGACATCGCGTCTGGCGCGGCTGCGGAGCGGGCGCCGGGCTGAAAACCAGCGGCGCATCCGGGAGTCCGCACCGTTACTGGCAGTACGGACCCCAGCCTACCGCTCGGTCACGGGCCTCCACGCCCGGGCGCGGCGCTCGGACTCGGCGCGCTGGGCGGACGTCATGCCGGCCGCGACCGCGTCGCGGGCCTCGACGGCCCGGTCCCCTTCCTCGCCGGTCAGCCGCGCCGCCGCGAGGCCGAGCCACAGGTGGGCGGTGACGGGGTCCGCGGGCACGCCGGCGCCCCCGGCGAGCATCACGCCGAGGTCGAGCTGGGCGAGGGCGTCGCCCTGGTCGGCCGCGAGGTGCAGCCAGCGCACCGCTTCCGCGGCGTCGGGGGAGACGCCGCGGCCGTCGCGGTACATCAGGCCGAGGTAGCGCTGGGCGGGGGCGTGCCCCTGCGCGGCGGCGGGGCGGATCCACCGGACGGCCTCGGCGTCGTCGGCGGGGACCCCCCGGCCCTGGAGGTACATGAAGCCGAGGTCGGCCTGCGCCTCCGCGAGCCCCTCGGTCGCCGCGAGGTGCAGCCACCGCACCGCCTCGGCGTCGTTGGCGGCGACTCCCCGGCCGTTCGCGTAGGCGAGCGCGAGTCGGTATTGGGCGCGGGCCATGGCCGCGATGTTCGCCTCGGACCGGGCGTGGGCGGGGTCGGCGGCCCGCCGCAGCCAGCGCAGGGCCTCGGCGTCGTCCTGCGGCACCCCCTGGCCGATGCCGTAGAGGAACGCGAGGTCGACCTGCGCCGCGACGTAGCCCTGACCGGCCGCCTCGCGGAGCCAGCGGGCGCCCTCGACCGCATCCTGGTCCACGCCCCGGCCGTTCAGGTACAGCGCAGCGAGGCCCGCCTGCGAACGGGCGTGCCCCTGCTCGGCTGCCCGCCGGTACCAGCGCACTGCCTCCGCGTCGTCCCGCGGGACGTCCTGGCCGTTCTCGTAGAGCAGGGCCATCGCGTACTGGGCTCGGACCTCACCCTGGTCGGCGGCGAGGCGCATCAGCCGCGCGGCCTCGGCGGCGTCGAGCTCGACGCCCTGGCCGACCCCGTGCAGGTACCCGAGCCCGTACTGCCCGCCCGCGTGTCCCTGCTCGGCCGCCAGGCGATACCAGCGCGCGGCTTCGCCGTCGTCCTGGGGAACCGCCTCGCCGTTGAGGTAGAGGTCGCCGAGGGTGGCCTGGGCGGGCGCGTAGCCTTGTTCGGCCGCCATCCGGTACCAGCGCAGGGCCTCGTCCGCGTCTCTGGGCACGCCGTCGCCGAGCAGGTACCGTGCCCCGAGATCCGCCTGGGCCTCCGGCACCCCCTGCTCGGCTCGGGCCTCGAGCGCGCGAATGTCGGGCGCGCCCTGCCGGTCCGCCCCCGGCCCCGTGCACGCGGCTGCTGCGAGGAGGGCGACGAGACCGCGGGCCAGCCGGCGCGGGGCCACGGGCACCAGCCTCACTCGGACGGGCCGCGCCCGGCGGCGGGGTCGACGTCGGCGTCGTAGTCGACGCCGTCGACCCCGAACCCGAAGATACGGAGGAAGTCGTCGCGGATGCCGTCGAGGTCGGCGAGCTCGGCGACGTTGTCGGTCGAGACGACGGGCCACCGGCGGTTGACCTCGGCCTGGACCGGCTCGGACAGCTCCCGGTCGTCCATCCGGATGCGGCCGGCGTCATCGAACGTGGGCGGTGCGTCCGAGTAGAGGGCGGTGCGGAAGAGCCGGTCGATGTGGGCCAGGCAGTCCTCGTGGTTGCCGGCGCTCTTCATGACCCGGAACAGGAGGGCCAGGTACAGCGGCACCACCGGAATCGCGGAGCTGGCCTGGGTGACCACCGCCTTGAGCACCGCCACCCGGGCGTCGCCCCCCAGCCCCGACAGCCGCTCGCGGATGGCGCCGGCGGCGCGGTCGAGGTCCTCCTTGGCCTTCCCGAGGGTGGCCTCCCAGTAGATCGGCCAGGTCAGCTCGCTGCCGATGTAGGTGAACGCGACGGTCTTGAACCCGGGGGCGAGGACGCCGGCATCCGAGAGCGCGTCCATCCAGAACTCCCAGTCCTCGCCGCCCATGACCGCCACCGTGCCCGCGGTCTCCGCGTCGGTGGCCGGCTCGAGGCTGACCTCGTCCACCACCCCGGTGTCCTGGTTGAGCGACTTGACGTGGAACGTCTCGCCGAGCGGCTTGATGGCCGAGCGGTGGAGGACGCCGGTACGGGGATGCTGGCGTACCGGCGACGCGAGGCTGTACACGAACAGGTCGATCTGCTCGAGCGAGGCCCGGATCTCGTCGACGGCCCGGGCCTTCATCTCGTCCGAGTACGCGTCGCCGTCCAGGGTGCCAGCGTAGAGCCCGCGCGCGGTCGCCGCGTCCTCGAAGGCGGCGTTGTTGTACCACCCCGCGGTGGCCGTCTTGTTGCGCCGGGGCGCCTTCTCGAACGACACCCCGAGGGTGCCCGCCCCCGCCCCGAACGCGGCCACGATGCGCGACGCCAGCCCGTAGCCGCCGGAGCCGCCGACGACGAGGGCCCGCCGCGGGCCGGCAGGGAACGGCGTCACCCGCGAGATCTGCTCGCGCACGCTCGCGGCGCACCCCTCGGGATGTGCCGTCGTGCAGATGAACCCTCGAATCCTCGGCTTGACGATCATTCCGCTGTCCTGGCCCCCAATCGCCGCCTGACGACTGCGCGTTGTGACCCTGCCGACCTGCCGGAGTCTGCAACGTTCACGCCGCAGATTCCCGACCCACTCCCGGCCGCGTGGCGGCGGGCTACTGCCCGTCCTCCCGTAGCGCGTTGAACCGCCGCGCCCGCTCGACGGCGGCCTCGTTGCCGATGAGCTCCAGGCGCCGCGCCCCCCCGAGGCTGCCCGCGCCGGCGTCGCCGAGGCTCCCGTCGCGGGCGAGGGCGGCCATCGCGTCGTCGACGGCGCCGAGGGCGATGGCCCCCATGGCGCCGACGAAGAAGATGCCGACCCCGCTCTCCCGCGCCGCCTCGAGCGACGGGGCCCCGGTGAGGATGGGGCGCCCGGCCAGCTCGACCGCCCGCCGGCACTGGTCCAGGGGGATGCCGGGGACGAAGATGACGTCGCCCCCTTCCTGCGCGTAGAGCGCGACCCGCTCGATGGCCTCGTCGAGGGGCCCGCCGTCGGCCACCACGTCGCTGCGGACGAGCAACGCGGTGTCGTCGTCGCGCCTCGCGTCGACCGCCGCGCGCACCTTGTCGACCATCGCCTCGCGGCCGATGATCTTGCCTTCATCATAGCCGGCGAGGTGCTTGGCGCCGTACAGGTCCTCGATCATGATGCAGGCGGCGCCGGCCTTCTCCATGCGCTGCACCGTGCGGTAGACGTTCAGGGGGTTGCCGCCGCCGTCGTCGGCGTCGGCGATGATGGGCACGCCGACGGCGTCGGAGGTCCGGTTGCAGAACTCCACCAGGTCGTCCATGGTGATGACGCCGAAGTCGCCGGTGCCGTACTTGCTCAGCGACAGCGCGCTGCCCCCGCTCATCACGATCTCGAAGCCGTGCATCTCGGCCAGCCGGGCCGTGGCCACGTCGCCGCAGTTGATGCAGCGGGCGGGGTCGGCGCCCCCGAGGAGGGCGCGGAACCGGACCCCCGGGCTCTCGCCGGCCGGCGCCTGGGCCGCCGCGCCCGTGAAGCCCGCCGATCCGCCCGCCAGCGCGTGTCCCGCCATCCCGCCCGCGGCGATCCCCGCGCCCTGCAGAAACCGCCGCCGGCTCGGTTCGTTGCTGCTCGTCATGTCGATCTCCTCCTCGGCTGCGGGCGCTGGGTGTCGAGGGTCACGATCGTCCTCCGACGCTCCGCGACCGGCCTGCTTCGGATCCGTGTCACGCTGGAATCAGCTCCCCTCGAGGCTCGCTCCCGTTGGACGAGACCCGGCCTCGACCGCGTCGTTGGACGGGACTCGGCCTTGACCGCGACCCGCCCGACTAGAATAATAGAAGGTTCAAGCACAAAGGACGCGCGCCTTCGCGGCGCCCTCCGGCGGTTCGTGGTGGCTGGAGCGGGCACGGCGGCTTCCGCGACCGGGCCGCCGCTCGACGGGATGGCCGCGAATGAGCGGCGAGGAGCAGCAGTGATGACGAGAACACGCACCATTCGCGGCGCCCTGGCGCTCGCGCTCGGCGGCCTGATGCTGATGCCGGCCATGGCGGCCGCGCAGGACGAGGCCACCCCCACCTACACCAAGGACGTGGCCCCCATCTTCCGGGCCAAGTGCGAGAACTGCCACCGGCCGGGCTACATCGCGCCGATGTCGCTGCAGACCTACGCCGACTCGCGGCCGTGGGCGCGTTCCATCAGGAACCGCGTCGAGACCCGCCAGATGCCGCCGTGGCACATCGACAAGTCGGTGGGCATCCAGGCCTTCGAGAACGACCGGTCGCTGACCCAGGCCGAGATCGACACCATCGTGCAGTGGGTCGACGCCGGCGCGCCGCAGGGCAGCCCCGCCGACCTGCCGCCGCCCGCGGTGTTCGCCGACGACGATGTCTGGAACTACGCCGGGCTCTTCGGCGGGCCGCCGGACCTGATCATCTACTCGACGCCGTACACCATGCCGGCCGTCGCGCAGGACGCCTGGTGGAAGCCCGAGGTGCCGACCGGGCTGACCGAGGACCGCTGGATCCGCGCCATCGAGATCCGGCCGTCGACGGTGGCCGGGCGCCGCATCACCCACCACGCCCTCGCCCGCCTGCAGCAGGAGGAGGACCCCGAGGACCTCGGCGCCGCCTCGGAAGTCGGCCCCGGCATCCTCATGGAGTGGGCGGTCGGCAAGCAGGGCGAGATCATGCGCGAGGGCAGCGGCAAGCTCATCAAGGCCGGCTCGTCCATCGTGTGGGACATCCACTACTCGGCCGTCGGCGAGGAGATCACCGACACCGCCGAGCTCGGGCTGTACCTCTATCCCGAGGGGCAGGAGCCGAAGCACCGGCAGGTGCTGTCGGCGTGGTCCACCATCGAGGGCGGCAGCGATCACCTCTCGATTCCGCCCAACGCCGTCACCACGACCGAGAACTTCCACGTGCTGAAGGAGAACGGCCGCATCGAGAACTACCAGCCGCACATGCACCTGCGGGGCAAGGGCATGCAGATGACCGCGATCCTGCCCGACGGGTCGAAGCAGGTGCTGAGCCGCGTCAGCGACTTCAACTTCAACTGGCACAACAGCTACGTCTACGCCGACCACGCGGCGCCGCTGCTGCCGAAGGGCACCGTCATCGCGCTGAAGTCGTGGTACGACAACACCTCGGCCAACCGCGCCAACCCCGACCCGAACCAGTGGGTCGGCTACGGCGACCGCACCGTGGACGAGATGGGGCACGCCTGGGTCAACGTCACCTACATGGACGACGAGGACTTCGCGGCGGCCGTGGCCGAGCGCGAGGCGTTCGTCGCCGACGACGAGTAGAAGTCTGCCGCAAGACGGCGCGGACTCCGGGAGGGTCGATTCGGGCGCCCAGCGGAGCCGTCAGGCGACGACGGGCGGGCTCGGGAGTCTGCGCCGCATAAGGTTGGCCGGTCGCGAGCGGATCCGTTCGGCGACGATGGGCGGGTCGGGCCGGCCGGCGACACAACGGGAGGATCCTGGGAGCCGCCCCATCACCATCGGGGCGGCTTCCGTTACGTACGAGGAGGTTTCGTCATGCGGACGACGCGTTCGATGAGGCTTGCGGCGGCGGCCGCCCTGCTCGGGGCCACCCTGGGGGCGGCGGGGGCGTCCGCGCAGATCCCCGCCACCCTGCAGGGCTTCGGGGCCCCGGTGTATCCCGCGTTCGAGGGCTGGTACGGGAATCCCGACGGCACCGCGACGCTGCTCATCGGGTTCTACAACGCGAACACCGAGCAGGCGGTGGACCTGCCCGTCGGCGAGCTGAACCACTTCAGCCCCGGCCCGCAGGACCGCGGGCAGCCGACCCACTTCTCCCCGGGCCGGTCGTGGGGCGTCTTCACGATCGAGGTGCCCGGCGACTTCGACGGCGACATGAGCTGGACCCTCGTCGCCAACGGCGAGCCGGTCACCATCCCCTTCCACATCCAGGCGCCGTACTTCGTCGAGCCGTTCAAGGACGCGTCCAACAACAACGAGCCGCCGACGATCCGCTTCGCCGAGGACGGCGCGCCCCTCGTCGGCCCGCCGGTCGGCATCGCCGAGCGCCTGACCGGATCGGTCGGCAGCCCCGTCGACCTGAACGTGTGGCTCTCCGACGTGACCCCCGACACCCACGTTCGCGAGAGCCCGTTCCGGCGCAGCCCGCCCATGAGCCTGCTCTGGCACAAGCTGCGGGGCCCGGGCGAGGTCGAGTTCGCCGACGCGACGTTCGAGTACGAGGAGACGTCGGTGCAGAACCCGCGGACCACGGCCAGCTTCAGCGCCCCCGGCGAGTACTGGCTGCGGGCCGAGGCGCTCGACTCGACCGGCGTGGGCGGCAGCGGCTTCCAGTGCTGCTGGACGTCGGCCATCGTCCAGGTCACCGTCTCCGAGTAGCCGTCCGCCCGCGCAGGACGCGGCCGGCACCGGCCCGTCAGTCGTCGGCTGCGGCCCTGCCCGGCGCCCGACTCACCGCCCAGGATCCGCGCCGTTCCGCGGCGCAGACCCCTGGCCCGCGGCGCCGAGGAGCAGGCAGCGGCGATCAGGATCCGCGCCGTCCGCGGCGCAGACTCCTGGCCCAGCCGCGCCGAGGGGGAACCAGCGGCGACCAGAATCGGCGCGGTTCTACGGCGCAGACTCCTGATTCGCGGCCGCCGTGGAGCAACCAGCGGCGATTCGGACCGGATTCGCATTGCGGGAGACGGAATAAACGCGGCGGTGGGGCGGTCCACGGGACCAGGAGCCCGCGGATTGGCCGCGGGTCCCCCGTGGACGCCGTCCGATGGAGCCCGCCATGCACCCTGCGTCGAGCGCCGTGCTGCCCGGTTGGCCGTCCGCGTCCGGCGTGACGTGGCCGCGGTTGGCTGGGGGGGGCGCCGCACCGGCCCGCGTCCCGCGTGCCGCGAGCGCTGCCTCCGGTGACTTGGCCGAGATGGAGACCGGGGTCGGCGCCGGCGCCGCCGAGGCTAAGGGAGACGTGCCCGCGC
Organism: Vicinamibacterales bacterium; assembly: GCA_965261285.1. Lineage (GTDB taxonomy): Bacteria > Acidobacteriota > Vicinamibacteria > Vicinamibacterales > UBA8438 > JAJEEA01. The sequence goes on from OZ253457.1 coordinate 5,787,993, forward strand.
CGCCGGCCCCGGCCGCCGACGAGGCACGGGCGGCGGACCCGGACCAGGCGCTGGTCGACGACGCCGTCGCCGGCGATCGCGACGCGTTCGGGGAGCTCGTGCGGCGCCACCAGACCCGCATCGTCAACTACGCGATGGCGATCGTGAGGGACCCCGCCGAGGCGGAGGATGTCGCGCAGGAGACGTTCATCCGCGCCTACCGGTCGCTGGCCCGCTTTCGCGGCGACAGCTCGTTCAAGACCTGGCTCTACACCATCGCCACCAACGCCGCCCGCACCGGGCTGGAGCGGCGGGGACGGCGGAACCGGGTAGAGGACGGGAGCCTGGACGACGACGCCGGCCCCCTCGCCGCCGCCGACGTCCCCGCGGGGGACGCCGATGCCGAGACGGCCCTGGTGCGGCGCGAGGCGATCGACCGAGCGCTGGCCACCCTGCCGCCGGACCTCCGGGTCGCGGTGGTTCTGCGCGATGTCGAGGGGCTCGACTACAAGGAGATCGCGGCCGCGACGGGCGCGCCGATCGGGACCGTCGAGTCCCGCATCTTCCGGGCCCGCCGCCGGCTCCGGCCGCTGCTGCAGCCGCTGATGGGGAGAACGTCATGAGATGCGACGACGTGGAACGTGCGGTCATCGCGCGCGCGGCGGGGCGCCTCGATCCAGCCGGCGTCGAGCGCCTGGCGGCTCATCTCGACGGCTGCGCGGCGTGCCGCGAGGCGGCGGGCAGCCAGGACGACGTGGCCGCGGTGCTGTCCGCGCGGCCGGACGCGGCGCCGCCGCTCGGGTTCGCGACCCGGGTCATGGCGCACCTCGACGCCTCGCCGACCTGGCTCGACGTCATCGACTGGCGTCGGTGGACGGTGCGGCTCGCGCCGGCGGCCGCCGCCCTGTTGGTGGTCGCGGCGGTGGGGCTCCGGCCCGCCGCGGCGGTCGAGCCCATCGAGTTCTCGGACCTCGTGACCGACTGGGTCGGGGTGGACGATGCGGCGGAGTCGCCCGTGTTGAGCTTGTTGTGGCAGGAAGAGGTGAACGACGACACCCTGCTGGAGGCGGTGTTGACCTCGGGTACGGACGGGTCGTTTTGAGGGCGGTGGGGCCCGCGGGCCAAGCCGTCGAACGAGGCGGGGGCCCGCGGGAGCGGAGTCTGAGGCGGCGGTATCCGGGTCCAGGTAAACCCACTCGCAGAAGCACTCCCGCTCAACGAGCGGGGAGCGGAATCTGAGGCGGCGGTATCCGGGTCAGGCAAGGATCACGCGATGAACCGTACCAGCATGCGCCTGTGGGCCGGTCTCTTCGTCATCGTGGTGTTCAGCGGTGGCCTCGCCGCCGGGTTCGCGGTGCGGCCGTGGTTCGATCCCGACCCGCCCCGGGGGTTCCGGGGCCGCGGAGGGCCGCCGCCCTCGGCGCGGATGTCCGAGAGGCTGCTCGACCGCCTGGACGCCGACCTCGAGCTCTCCGACGATCAGCGCCGACGGTTGCGCGACGTCTTCGAGGCTGGCCAGCAGCGGTTTCGCGAGCTCAACGCCGGCGTCCGCGAGCAGTTCGAGGCCGAGCGGGCGCGGATGAACGCCGATATAGCCGCCATCCTGACCGCCGAGCAGATGGAGATCTTCGAGAGCCGCATCGTCAGGATGCGCCGCGACCGCCGCGACCGGTTCGGCCCCCGCGGGCCGGACGGCGGGCGCGGGCCGCGAGGCGACCGCCCGGGTCGCCCGCCGCGGTGACCGTTCGGCAAGTCGGCAGGCGGGTCACGGCCCCAGCGGTGACGGAGCCGGCCGCCCCGCGCTGACAATCGGTTCGGCCCCCGCGGCCCGTCCGCGGCGGGTCACGGCCCGTCGCCGCCGGGCGGCCTGCGCGGGTGAGCGCTCAGGCGGGCGCGTACCACGTGCCCCGTCCGGCGCCGTGCCGCGTCAGACGGCCGTCGCGGGTCAGCGCCTTCAGGTGACCCTTGATGGTGTTGCGGCTCGCGCCCGTGGCCCGCTCCGCCGTCGCGACCGTCACCCGCCCGTGGTCGCGGGCGATGCCCAGAATCCGCACCGACAGTTCCGGCAGGTCGGCCAGCATCACGCGCTCGCGCTCGATCTTCTGCTCCAGATGCCGTTTCTGTCGTTGCAGCGCCCCGAGGAAATAGGCGAACCATGGGCCCCAGTCGGGCGCGCCGGTCCCGAGCGTGGCCTGGGTCCGACGCAGGGCCAGGTAGTAGGCGTCCCGGCTTCTCTCGATGACGCTCTCCAGAGAGCTGTAGGGCACGTAGACGTACCCGGCCCGCAACAGCAGCAGGGTGGTCAGGATGCGCGACAAGCGGCCGTTCCCGTCCTGGAACGGATGGATGGCCAGAAAGACCACGACGAAGACGGCGATGGCCAGCAGCGGGTGCGCGTCGGCCTCGGCCAGGCGGGCGCGCGTCCACGACAGCAGATCGGCGGTCAGCCGGGGGGTGTCGAAGGGGGTTGCGGTCTGGAAGACGACGCCCAGCCGCTCGCCGCCCGGACCGAACGCCTCGACGTGGTTGGGCAGCGTCTTGTAGGTGCCGCGGTGGCGCTGGTCTTTCTCCGAGTGCTTGAGCAGGTCCCGGTGAAGCTGTCTGACGTGGTTCTCGGTGAGGTCGATGAGGTCCCAGGCCGTGAAGACGGTCTGCATCGCGTCGGCGTAGCCCGCGACCTCCTGCTCGTCGCGCGTGGCGAACGACCCCGTTTCGAGGTTGGAGAGCAGCCGTTCCACTTCGCGGTCGCTGAGCTTCGCCCCCTCGATGCGCGTGGACGAGCCGATGCTCTCGATCGCCGCGACGCGGCGAAGGCGGGACAGCCGCTCGGGGGCCAGACGCCCGACGGCCAGCCAGGTGCCCTTGAACTCGTCGATCTCGCTGACCAGCGTCAACAACTCGCCCGTGACCGGCAACGATGATGCATCGGGCAATCCAGCCGATTTTCCATCCATTCTCATCCGTTTGTGGGACTATTTCATGCGGACACCCGTTTGTCCATCCATTTTCATCCGATTTATTGGGGGATGAGGCCGCCCGTCCCGTGGGCTGCGAGCGTTGCCGCCGGTGACCGTCCCGGCCGCCACCACGCGCCCGCCTGCCGACGTTTCCTCCGTCGAGACCGTGCGCTTTCCGGAGCGGTTCGACCGGTGACAGCGCTGCTCGGCCCCCGGTGTCACTCTGGCACGATGTCGTCGGCGAGCAGCCGTCGCAGGCGGGGCTTGACGGCGGCCGGACGATCGAGAAGGTTCTGGAACGCCTGCCACCGTTCTTCGTCGAGCCGGAAGATCCGCTTGCCGGCCTCGACGTCGGCTCGACCACGGCTCGGCGGCCGGTGTTCATCTCGCGGCTCTCGCGTAGACGTGGCGCTCACGGCAGTTGCTCCTCCGGGCCGAGTTCCGGTGTCCCCACGTCAAGACGGTTCCGCCAGCCGGGCGGCGAACCGGTGGTGTTCGTCGGCGTCGATGCCCGCCTGCAGCTCCCGGAGGGCCGCGGCGAGGTCGCCGTTCAGGAGCGCGGGGACCGCGAGGCGCAGGCCGCGGAAGACGCGGCTGTGGACGGTGCCGGCGTCGTCGGCGGGCAGGGGGCGGTACTCGCCGTCCGTCAGCTCGAACCAGTCGATGCGCTGTTCCTGCGTGCGCCAGACGACGTACTCCTGCACCCCGTTGCGCCGGTAGGCGCGCAGCTTGTCGTGCAGGTCGATCGACGCGCTGCTGGCGGCGATCTCGACGATCAGCTCCGGCGCGCCCTCGACATAGTCGTCGTCGCTCAACCGCGAGCGGCCGCCCGCGTCCGGTTCGATGCGCAACAACCCGTCGGGTTGCGGCTCGTTGTCGAGATCGAGTCTGACGGTGGCGTTGTCACCGACGCTCACGCCCGGCGTGAACGCGCTGTAGTGGAGCAACACGCCGAGAATCGCCGCGTGCGGCTTCCCGTGGTTGGCGAAGCGTACCGGCGACGGCATGTAGACGATTCCTTCGATGAGTTGCGCCTTCTTCATGTCGGGCCGCAGGGCGTAGCGGCGCTCGAACTCGCAGCGCGTGAGCCGGTCGCCGTTCTCCAGCGTCGGCGTGCGGCTGTCGGGGGCCTGCGGCGGCGGGACGGTTCCGGGTGCGCCGGACCGTGACGTCAGGTCGAGTTCAGCCATGCCCGGCGATGTCTCCAGGGCGCACCCTCCGCATTGCATCATGCCACAGCGGTCGCCGTTGCGGGCGCCTGCGGGATCTGGCCGTGGGGATCGAGCGGTCGCCGTTGCGGGCGCCTGGGAGACCTGGCCGTCGGGCTCGTCGTCCCGCGCGTCCCGGACGGGTTCGCCAGCGTGCAACAATTGCCCCGCATGCAGAGATCGAACGGGAAGCTCGCGGCCGCCGTCGAGACCTACCTGACGGAGCTGCGGCGGGTCCGGGCGTGGGGCGGCGCGACCGGCGAGCGGTCGAGCTACGGACCGCTCGCGAACCTGCTGAACGCCGTCGGCGCGACGCTTCGACCGAAGGTATTCTGCGTCGCCGAGCTCGCGGACCAGGGGGCCGGTCATCCCGACTTCGGCCTGTACACGGCGCGGCAGGTGCAGAGGGGCCGGCCCCGCGCCGCCCAGGTGCCCGAGCGCGGCGTCGTCGAGGTGAAGACGCCGCGCGACAGCACCCGGACGACGGCGGTGCGCGAACAGGTGAGCCGTTACTGGGGGCGCTACCGCCTGGTGCTGGTGACGAACCTGCGCGAGTTCGAGCTGGTCGGTCCCGACGCGGAGAACGGCGAGACGATACTCGAGTCCTTCCGTCTGGCCGGCAGCCATGACGAGTTCGAGGGCCTGCTGGAGAGGCCGCAGAGCCTGGCGCGGGCCGCCGGCGCGGGTCTGGGCGAGTATCTTCGCCGGGCGTTGTCGCACCGTTCGACGATCGCGGAGCCGAAGGACCTCGCGTGGCTGCTCGCCTCGTATGCGCGCGACGGCCTGATCCGCGTCGAGGCGGCGGGCGAGGCGCCGTCGCTCGCCGCCGTCCGGTCGGCGCTCGAAGACGCGCTCGGCGTCCGCTTCGAGGGTGAGCGCGGCGCGCGGCTCTTTCGCTCGACCCTCGTGCAGACGCTGTTCTACGGCGTGTTCTCGGCGTGGGTCCTGTGGGCGCGCGCCGTCCCGCCGCCAGCCGGGCCGTTCGACTGGCGCACCGCGGTGTGGCACCTGCGGGCGCCGGTCCTGCGGGCGCTGTTCCAGCAAATCTCGGACCCCGGCCGCCTGAAGCCGCTCGGCCTGGTCGACGTGCTCGACTGGACCGCATCGGCCCTCGACCGCGTCGACCGGTCCGCGTTTTTCGCCCGTTTCCGCGAGGGCGAAGCGGTGCCCTACTTCTACGAGCCGTTCCTCCAGGCGTTCGATCCGGAGCTGCGCAAGCAACTGGGGGTCTGGTACACCCCGGCCGAGGTGGTGCGCTACATGGTGGCGCGGGTCGACAAGGCCCTGAAAGACGACCTCGACATCGCCGAGGGGCTCGCGGCCGACAACGTCTACGTCCTCGATCCATGCTGCGGCACCGGCGCGTACCTCGCCGAGGTCCTGCGCCGTATCGCCGCCAATCTGCAGGGCCGCAGCCTGGGCGCCCTGACCGGCGCCCGGGTCAAGCAGGCGGCCATGGAACGGGTGTTCGGCTTCGAGATCATGCCGGCGCCGTTCGTCGTCGCCCATCTGCAGGTCGGCCTGACCATGGAGGCGCTCGACGCCCCGCTCGCCGACGACGGCCGGGAACGCGCGGGTGTCTACCTGACCAACGCGCTGACCGGGTGGGAGCCCCGCGCCGCCAAGACGCTGCCGTTCCCCGAGCTGGAGGAAGAGCGCGACCGCGCGGAGCGTGTCAAGCAGGAGACGCCGGTGCTCGTCATCCTCGGCAATCCGCCCTATGACGGCTTCGCCGGCATGGCCGTAGACGAGGAGCGAGAGCTGTCGGAAGCCTACCGCGTGCCGCGGCGCGTGCGCCGCCCGGAGGGGCAGGGGCTGAACGACCCGTACGTCCGCTTCTTCCGCATGGCGGAGCGGCGTATCGCCGAGCAGACCGGCCGGGGCGTGGTGTGCTTCATCTCCAACTATGGGTGGCTCGACCAGTTGTCGTTCACCGCCATGCGAGAGCGCTACCTTGAAGCGTTCGACGTGATCCGCGTCGATTGCCTGAACGGGGACAGCCGCAAGACCGGCAAAATCGCCCCGGACGGCTCGCCCGACCCGAGCATCTTCTCGACGCCGGACGACCCGATCGGCATCCAGGTCGGGACCGCGATTGCCACTCTCGTGCGCAAGCCCGACCACGCTCCCGCTGGCGCGGTCGGGTTTCGTCACCTGTGGGGGCAGACCAAGCCCGCGGACCTCACTGCGACGGCCGAGGCGGGGCCGTCCGAACTCTACGCCGGCGTCGATCTCTGGCTGCCGCTCGGTCTTCCGTTCGTACCGATGGCGGTGAGCGACGACTGGTTCGACTGGCCGTCGCTGCCCGAGCTGTTCCCGGTGTCGTTCCCGGGGGTCAAGACCAGCCGTGACGCCTTTCTCGTGGACGTTGATCTCGACCGGCTGAAGAAGCGAATGGCGGACTACTTCGACGCCGGCGTGAGTCATGAGGAGATCGGCCGGCGCTATCCGGCCGCCATGAAGATCACGGTCAGCTTCGATGCGCGAGCCGTGCGCGACGCCCTGATCACGCGTGGCGGTCCCGACGACACCGGCTTCGTTCGTTACGCCTACCGGCCGTTCGACAACCGTTGGCTCTACTGGGAGCCGACGCGGGTCTGCTCGACCGGCCCCGTTCCGATTACCGTTCCCAGGTCAGCGGGAGCAATCTCTGGCTCGAGGCCCGCGAGCGAGAAACCAAGGAGGCCTTCTCACGCGGAACCCCGGTTCGTCACCTCGCCGACAACTTGGGGAACGGCCTGTCCAATTTCTTCCCCCTTTGGCTGTCCGGCGACGGTCTCGCCGTGGAACCGGCCGCGGGCCGCCGCCCCAACGTATCGGGCGCGGCTCAACGCTATCTGCACCGGGTCGGTGCGACGGTCGAGGACCTGTTCCACCATGTCCTGGCCGTTCTGCAAGACCCGGTCTATCGACAGGCCAATGCTGGCGCGCTCAGGCTCGAATGGCCCAGGATCCCTCTGCCTGGATGGCCGGATGGTACGGCTGGCACCCCCTCCGCGAGCGTCGAGAAGACCACGAAGCAGGGTGCCGCGGGGGACGCTGCCCCGACGCTCGTCGAATCGGCAACGCGGGGACGCGAACTCGCCCGCCTGCTCGATCCCGATACGCCGGTGCCTGCCGTGACGGAGGGTGCGCTGCGTCCGGAAATCGCCGAGATCGCCGTGCCGTCCACCGTCGACGGGCGCAACATGACCGCGGACGACTTTGCGGTAGCCGCGGGATGGGGGCACTTCGGGCAGGGCGGTGCCGTGATGCCGGGTCTGGGCCGCTCGGTTGAGCGCGCCTGCTCGCCGGAGGAGCGGACCGCCATGGGCGACGCCGTGCCGGTGCTTGGCGAGAGCACGGTCGACGTCCATTTCTGAACGACCGGGCCTTCTGGCGCAACGTGCCCACCAAGGTCTGGTCCTACCAGCTCGGCGGCTACCAGGTGCTCAAGAAGTGGCTCTCCTACCGCGAGCACGAGATCCTCGGCCGGCCGCTCACGGCCGACGAGGTCCAGCACTTCACCGACACCGCCCGCCGCATCGCGGCGATTCTGTTGCTGACGTTGAAGCCTCTCCGTCAGCCGTGACTCCTGCCACTCCTGCCCGGTTTCGTCAAGAACAGTCGCAGTTGTTTGGGTATCGCGATTCTATCGTAAGGGTTGAGGTTCCGCAGTCTGAGTGAACGAGCCTTATTGTTGACACCTATGACTTCAATCTGTTTCTCTCGATGCAGCTCGACTATAACTGAATCCAAATCAGAAAAACGGGCGGCGGTCGTGTTGGCAAGTGTATGGCGCACCGCGTCCACGGTGATGGGCTCTTCCGATGCCAGCGCCAGTAGCTCATCAGGCATCGTCTTGAGAAGGCGTGCCCTCAGATCCGCAGCCTCCGCATCGTTGAAATGAAAAAGCCGCAGGGTCTCCTCGTGCCTCAACGAATCCCATCCCAACATGTCGAGATCGCCGGAACCATAGTGCTCAAAGGTGTTGAAGTTGTTCCAATGACACTGAACCATGACGTCCCGCGCAGTGGGATGCCGTGACGTTGTAGCCGCGTTCGTTCAGCGCTGCCGTCAAGTGGTCGGCGTGGGCCTTCTCGACATCGACGAAATAGTACCTGAAGTCGAGTTGCAGGGGTTTGCTGCGATCCTGGTTCAATCTCTGTCGCGCGGACTCCGACTCTTCAAGCATGATGAGCGGAGTGCCCGACACGATTTCCTTGCCGTCGAGGAAGGTGCCGCCGCCCGCGAAGCCGTCGACGAGGTCGAGCTTGAACTCGTCGCGGGGTAGATGGGCGGCCAGTCGGTCGAAGTAGGCGCGAAGATAGCTGCGCAGGACCCTGAGCTTCGCCCGACTGTGGCCCTCAATGGAGGGCGGGGGCTCGCCGGTATGCCATCGGAAGGACATTTGCTACAGCGTCTGGGTTGCTCTGGACAGGGAATGTCGGGCGCGGGAAGGGCGAGGAAGCGGCGTGGCGTTCCACGTCCGGCCGTCGAGCTCGCGCCCCGCCTGCTTCTTGCGCGGTCCGCCCCATTGCTTGAAGAAGAAGGCGACGTTCTGTTCGGCGCATTGGTCGCGGATGGAGCGGACCCAGCCGGACGCCATGGGGCGGGCACGAGGGCCGCTCTCGCCGCCGACGATGGCCCAGTGGACGTCGGCGAGCTGCGCGTCGTCCACGGGACCGAGCAGTGGTTCGAAAGAGACGAATCGCACGGCGGCGCGGGTCGCTTGGAGTTCGCGGATGCGCCAGAGGTGGTCGGAGGTCTCGACGCTCGTTCCGAGCCACACGTTGGGCAGGCGATCGAGGCGTTCGGCGATGGTCCGCATGCGGTGGGGTCGCTTGGTGAGGATCTGAAAGGTGTGTTGCGGGGCGGCCGCCATCGTGTTCCACACGCGGCGGATGAACGGTTCGGGGACGTCGGCGTGGAACAGATCGCTCATGGAGTTGACGAATACGAATCTCGGCTTGCGCCACCGGAGTGGGATGTCGAGACTGGCTTCGTCGCACACGACCTTACCCGTCCAGGACGGACCGTCGGCGGTGGAGCGCGTCAGGCCGAGATACTTGGCTTGGCCCATGGCGGCGAGGCGGGCGGCCATGCGGATGGCGTAGCAGTTGGCGCAACCGGGCGAGACCGCTGTACAGCCGGCAACGGGGTTCCAGGTGGCATCGGTCCACTCGATCGTCGTTGCGGCCATTGGGGTGTCCTTGTCAAGAGGGCGGTTCCGTCGAGGACCGGCATGGATCGGGGTCGTGGCGGCTCCCCGGGAACACGGCTGATCGGATTGTCGGCGGCACAGCGGGTCGGCTGTAGACCCCGCGGCGGGCGGCGGGATCCGGGGGCAATGGCAACGTCGGACGGCGGGGAGGCTGGGGGAGACGTGGCGTGCGGCCGCGGCTCACGATAGGTCCGCGAGGCGGGCGGCGAACTGGCGGTGTTCGTCGGCCTCGACCCCCGCCTGCAACTCCCGGAGGGCGGCGGCGAGGTCGCCGTTCAGGAGAGCGGGGACTGCAAGGCGCAGGCCGGGGAAGACGCGGCTGTGGACGACCCCGGCGTCGTCGGCGGGCAGGGGGCGGTAGTCTCCGTCCGTCAGCTCGAACCAGTCGATGCGCCGTTCGTGGGTGCGCCAGACGACGTACACCTGCACCCCGTTGCGACGGTAGGCGCGCAGCTTGTCGTGGAGATCGATCGACGCGCTGGTGGCGGCGACCTCGACGATCAGCTCGGGCGCGCCTTCCAGGTAGCCGTCGTCGCTCACGCGAGACCGGCCGCCCGCCTCGGGGGCGAGTCGGAGCAGCACGTCGGGCTGCGGCTCGTTGTCGAGATCGAGGCGGAGGGTGGCGTTGTCGTAGCCGTGGACGCCCGGGGTGGACGCGGCGTACACCAGCAGGGCGGCCTGAATCATCGCGTGCGGTTCCGCATGGGCCACGCTGACGGGCGACGGCATGTAGACGATTCCCTCGATCAGTTGCGCCTTCTTCAGGTCGGGCCGCGGGGCGTAGCGGCGCTCGAACTCGCATCGCGTGAGCCGGTCGCCGTTTTCCAGCGTGGTCGTCGCGGTTGCGCCGGGTGGTGCGGCGGATGCCCCGGACGGTGACTTGATCTCGAGTTCAGCCATGCGCGGCACTGTCTCCAGCCTGCGGCTCGGGATCCATCATGCCACAGCGATGAAGGCGTAGCGGCGCGGTCCGGCCAGGGGCAGCCGTCAGGGCGCCCGGCGGCCCGGGGGAATCGCGGACGGCTTCAGACGCGGCGTTCAGCGCAGGGCGTACCCGAGTCCGCGGGCGACGTTCTTCAGAACGGAGAGCAGCGCCGGGTCGCCGAGGGCGCGATGGAAGCGGGGACGCGCCGGCATGACGTCGGCCGCCTCGGCGCGGTCCGTCAGGACCATCGCCGGCCGGTTGGCGTGCATCGACGAGGGGTAGTAGAGACCGACGGTGGCCGGATAGGCCTGGTAGAACGCGCGGGCCCAGTTCCGGGCCACGGAGCGCGTCCGGCGCGAACGCGTCCGCCGTGACCATTGCGCGTCGTCCGGGCCGGCGGTAGGATCGCCGGGTGGGGAACCTGTCCGGTGGGCGCCACATGAGGGAGATGACGATGCGGCTCGGGAGAACGCTCCTGGTTCCGGCCCTGGTCGCGGCGGCGGGGCTCGGTCCCGCGGCGCCGCTTGCGGCCCAGGAGGCGGCGGTCGAGTCGCCCCGCGCGGTCCTCGATCGCTACTGCGTCGCCTGCCACAACGACCGGCTGCTGACCGGGGGGCTCAGCCTCGCGGCGGCCGCCGTCGACGCCGCCGACCCGAGCCGCGACGCCGGCGTCTGGGAGCGGGTGATCGCGAAGCTGCGGACCGGGGCGATGCCGCCGCCGGGGCGGCCGCGCCCCGATGCCGCGACCTACGACGCGGTGGCGGCCCGGCTCGAGGCCGACATCGACCGCGTGGCGGCTGCCAACCCGGACCCCGGGCGGACCAGCACCGTCCACCGGCTGAACCGCACCGAGTACCGCAACGCCGTCCGCGACCTGCTGGCCCTCGACCTCGACGTGACGCCGCTGCTGCCCGGTGACGAGACGTCGGACACCGGCTTCGACAACAACGCCGACGTGCTGTCCATCTCGACCGCGCAGCTCGAGCGCTACCTGTCGGCGGCGCGCACCATCAGCCGCCTCGCGGTGGGCCTGCCGCCGGCCGCGCCCGCGTTCGAGACGTTCGACGTGCCCCTGCTGCTGCTGCAGGACGACCGCCAGAGCGAGGACCTGCCGCTCGGCTCCCGGGGCGGGGTGGCCATCCCCCACCACTTCCCGGTCGACGGCGAGTACCTCGTCAAGATCGAGCTGCGGTCGAACTGGCAGGACTACATCCTCGGCCTGGGCAGCGAGCATCTCCTCGACGTCCGCATCGACGGCGAGCTGGTGCAGCGCTTCACGGTCGGGGGCGAGGATCACGGCCGGCCCGCACCGGTGACGTTCACCATCGCCGAGCGGGGCGACCCCGAGTGGGAGGCGTACCTGCAGACGGCCGACGAGGACCTCGAGGTCCGCGTGCCGGTCGAGGCGGGGCCGCGCACCGTCGGCGTGTCGTTCGTCCGCAACGTCTGGGAGCCCGAGGGCATCCTGCTGCCGCGGCAGGCGGGCGAGGTGCTGTCGAACGACGAGGCGTACCACGGTAACGCCGCGGTCGCCGCCGTCGGCATCGGCGGGCCCTACCAGCCGGCCGGGCCCGGGGACACGCCGAGCCGGCGCGCCATCTTCACGTGCCGGCCCGACGCCGGGGCGTCGGATGCCGACGAACGCGCGTGCGCGGAGGAGATCGTCTCCGGGCTGGCCCGGCGCGCCTACCGCCGGCCGGTGACGGCGGCCGACGTCGACACCCTGCTCGGCTTCTTCGACAGCGGGCGCGAGAGCGGCGGCGGCTTCGACGCCGGCATTCAGCTCGCGCTCGAGCGGATGCTCGTCGACCCCGACTTCCTGCTCCGCATGGAGCGCGATCCGGCGGGGGCGGACCCGGGCGCGCCGTACCGGTTGAGCGACGTCGAGATCGCCTCGCGGCTGTCCTTCTTCCTCTGGGGCAGCATCCCCGACGAGGCGCTGCTCGACGCGGCCGAAGCGGGCCGCCTGACCGAGCCGGCGGTCCTCGACGCCCAGGTCCGGCGCATGCTCGCCGACCCGCGCGCCCGGTCGCTCGTCGACGACTTCGCCATGCAGTGGCTGCACCTGCGCAACCTCGAGGACGTCAAGGGCGACCCCGTGCCGTTCCCCGACTTCGACGACAACCTCGTCGAGGCGTTCCGGCACGAGACGACCCTGTTCCTCGCCAGCACCCTGCGCGAGGACCGCAGCGTGCTCGACCTCCTCGACGCCGACTACACCTTCGCGAACGAGCGGCTCGCCCGGCACTACGGCATCCCCGGCGTCTACGGCAGCCGGTTCCGGCGCGTGCCGCTGCCCGACCTGACGCAGCGCGGCGGCCTCCTCGGGCACGGCGGGCTGCTCGCGCTGACGTCGTACCCGACCCGCACGTCGCCGGTGCTGCGCGGCAAGTGGCTGCTCGACACCATTCTCGGCGCCCCGCCGCCGTCGCCGCCGCCCGACGTGCCGGCCCTGCCCGAGGGGGAGGGCGGCGGGCGCACGACCTCGGTCCGCGAGCGGCTCGAGCGCCACCGGCAGGCCCCGGCCTGCGCCACCTGCCACGCGTCCATCGACCCGCCGGGCTTCGCGCTCGAACAGTACGACGGCCTCGGCGCGTGGCGGACCGCGGACGAGTACGGCAACCCCGTCGACGCGTCGGCGACGCTGCCGAGCGGGCGGCGGGTCGAAGGCATGGCCGGCCTGCGGGCGTGGCTGCTCGAGCGGCCCGGGCAGTTCGCGGGCACGGTGACCGAGAAGCTGCTGTCCTATGCCCTCGGCCGCGGCCTCGAGCACGCGGACCGGCCGACGGTGCGCGCCGTCGTCCGCGAGGCGGCGGCCGACGACTACCGCTGGTCGGCGCTGGTCGCCGGCATCGCGAAGAGCCCCGCGTTCCTGATGCGGAACGCGGCGGCGGCGGACTGACCCGTCAGGTTGCCGGCGTCATGCAGAAGGACCTCGCTCGACGAAGGATGCGGGCCGCCGCCACGGCGTTCAGAGCGTTCATGGAGGCGCACCCGGAGGAACAGGCGTGGCTGGCTGAATGGAACACCGTCGATTTGGCTTCCGTCCCCGCGAGCACACCGGATGTGTGATGGCGCGGGCTCCACGTCTCGAAGGACTGACCCCACGCCGGAGGAGAACGACACCATGACCATCAGCAGGAAATCGCTGCCGCGCCGGACCGTGCTGCGGGGCCTCGGCGTGACGCTGGGCCTGCCGTTCCTCGATGCGATGTCGCCGGCGCTGACCGCGCTGTCGAACACCGCGGCGAAGCCCATCCACCGGTTCCAGGCCATCTACGTGCCCAACGGCATGGCCATGCAGTACTGGACGCCGGAGACCGAGGGCCGCGACTTCGAGCTGACGCCGATCCTCGAGCCGCTGGCGCCGTTCCGCGAGCAGATGCTGGTCGTCTCGGGGCTCCGCGCGTCGTGGGCCTACGTGCACGCCGGCGCGTCGGCGTCGTTCCTGACGGGGACGCCGCGCGGCGGGCAGAACGAGACCGACGTGCTCGCCAGCACCTCGATGGACCAGATCCTCGCGCGCGAGCTCGGCAAGACCACGCAGCTCGGCTCGCTCGAGGTGTCGATGGACAAGTTCGCCAACGCCGGGCAGTGCACCGCCGGGCTGAGCTGCGCCTACACGCAGACCATCTCGTGGCGCACGCCGACGCAGCCGCTGCCGATGGAGAACAACCCCCGCGCGGTGTTCGAGCGCCTCTTCGGCGACAGCGGCTCGGCCGACCCCGCGGTGCGGCGGGCGCGCCGGCGGCAGAAGCAGAGCATCCTCGACTCGGTCACCGACAAGCTCGCCGACCTGAAGGTCGAGGTCGGGGCGCGCGACCGCGTCAAGCTCGACGAGTACACCGAGGCGGTCCGCGACGTCGAGCGCCGCATCGAGATCGCCGAGCAGCAGCGCGACGTCGAGCCGACGTTCACCGAGCAGCCGTCGGCCCCCCCGCGGGTCTTCGAGGACCATCTCGGGCTGATGTTCGACCTGCAGTTCCTCGCCCTCCAGGCCGACCTCACCCGCGTCGTCACGTTCATGATGGGCCGCGAGCAGAGCACCCGCGCCTATCCGCAGATCGGGGTGCCCGACGCGCACCACCCGCTCTCGCACCACGAGGACGACCCCGAGCGCATCGCGGTCATGTCGAAGATCAACGCGTACCACGCCGAGCTCACGGCCGGCTACCTGGCCCGCCTCCGCGCCGCCGAGGACGCCGACGGCTCGCTCCTCGACAACATGACCATCCTCTACGGCGCCGGCATCTCGAACAGCACCCGGCACCTCGGCGTCGACCTGCCGCTGCTGCTTCTCGGCGGCGGCGCCGGCAAGCTCAAGGGCGGCCGCCACCTGCGCTACTCGCCCGACACGTCGAACGCCGACCTCCTGATGACCCTGATGGACAAGCTCGACATGCCCCTCGATCGGCTGGGCGCCAGCACCACGAAGCTGCCCATCGACACGCTGTCGGAGGTTTGATCGCCGGTCGTGACCGAAGAGGCGATGTCGCGCGCCATCGGGAGGCTGGGAGCCCGGAGGAATAGGAACGGACTGGAGAGGTACTGTCAACTCCAAGAGTCACTGTCCAGAGTCGACGTGCGCTCGGATGGAGACTACCAACGGGCGTTCAAGAGCTTCTATCGGGTGAGAAGGGGCAGGGGCCTCTGTGAGCCGTTCTTCTCGATTCTTGAGCGTGAAAAAAACAACCCAGCGCCGTCGTTTGGGAAAGTGCTGGCAGAGATCCATGGCAGGACCGGGCGGGTCGAGGCGTCGTTCAGCTCGAAGCTGGTTGCCACCATCGATGCCGACCTGCCCGTGTGGGACAGGCATGTCCTCGACAACCTCGGGCTGAGGCCGCCGTACTCGATCAGGGATATACGGCGACGGCTGGATCGTTGCGGCAAGCTGTACTCGGAGATTCGCGCGTCGGCATCAACCGCGATTCGGAAGGGCTGTTTCGCGGAGTGGCGGCGTCGGTTCGACGGCGCGTTTCCGCAGTTCAAGCACTTCACGGACATCAAGAAGCTCGACCTGTTCCTCTGGCAGTACAGACCGTCGGAGCGTTCCGGTCACGCCTCCGGCAACTCGTCGCCGGGTGCGGGCGGCGTGTCGGGCGCATCTTCGAGGTAGCGGATCAGTTCGTCGGGTCTGGTGCCGGTGGCCCGGCGCCCGAGGAACTCGATCGCCGCTTCGACGGCAAACAGCCTCCTCGCCACGAACAGGGCATCCACCTTGGCAAGGGCGATCAAGGGGCCGGCATCGCTTACGACGACAGCCACGCGGAGACGTCTCCCGTTTCGTGGCGCGTGGTCTCGTCCTGCCTGACGACGTCGATCCCGAGGCTGCCGAGGTGGCTGACGAAATCGCTCACGGAGAGGCCGCTGACTGCCGCCGCCCGGCCCAGCGAGAGGCAGCCTTCACGGTAGAGGCTCGCGGCCAGCGCGGGGCGTATTCCGGCCTCGGTGGCAGTCAGGGATCCGTCCAGATGCACCAGCAGCGCATCGGGCTCGTCGCCCTTGAGGATCAGGACGGGACCCGTCTCCCTGGCCATGCGCAACGCCTGCGAGGGGTTCTTCTTCAGCGCCCGTACGTTGGTCGACTGCACGGCCGGCTCCTTGCTCGGTGTTCGGCGCGACTGGCGTGGTCTACGGCCCGTAGGAACGCTAGCACGCTCCGGGGGCGGCGTCAAAGGTCGCAGGCGCTCCGACATCGGCGGGAACGGTGCGGGAGAGCGGCGCTTGATTGGCTGATTTGGGACGGCTAACATGGTCGCGGAACGCGGTGGCGGCAGGGCGAGGATGCTGATGAGAGGTTGCACAGCGGTTCGTGGAGGCGTGGCCGGGGCGTTGCTCGCGGCTGCCGGACTCGTGGCGGGCGTTGCCCCGGTCGTTGCGGCCGGGCCACCGGTCGCGGACGCCGCGCAGCGTGCCGAGTGGGGCGCGGTGCGCGCGCTCGTCGAGCAGGGCGGCGACGTGACGGCCCGCCAGGGGGACGGGGCGACGGCGCTGCACTGGGCCGCGTACTGGGACGAGGTCGACATCGCCGGGGTGCTTCTCGACGCCGGGGCGGACGTGAACGCGGCCAACGACCTCGGGGTGACGCCGCTGTGGGCGGCGGCCGAGAACGGCCGGGCGCCGATGGTGCGCCGGCTGGTCGCGGCGGGGGCGGACCCGAACGTGCCGCTGCTCTCGGGCGAGACGCCGCTGATGACCGCCGCGCGTGTGGGGGCGGCCGACGTCGCGGGCCTGCTGCTCGCGGCCGGGGCGGACGCGGACGCGGCGGGGGCCCGCAGCCAGACCGCGCTGATGTGGGCGGTGGCGCAACGGCATCCCGACGTGGCGGAGGTGCTGCTGGCGCACGGCGCGGCCGTCGACGCCCGGTCGGACGTCTGGACCGAGGTGGTCAAGACGACGCCCGAGCCGTGGAACCCGGAGTACGTCACGGAGGTGCCGCAGGGGGGCTACACGCCGCTGCTCTTCGCGGCGCGGGTCGGCGACCTCGTGTCGGCGAAGCTGCTCGTCGAGGCGGGGGCCGACGTGGACGACGCCCCGCCCTACGGCACCAGCGCGACCGTCGTCGCCGCCCACAGCGGAAACGGCGACGTTGCCGCCTACCTGCTCGAGGAGGGCGCCGACCCCAACGCGGCCGAGGCCGGCTACACGGCCCTGCACGCGGCCATCCTGCACCAGGACGCGGCGCTGGTGCGGGCGCTGCTCGACCACGGCGCCGACCCCGACGCGACGGTCATGACGTCGACGCCGGTCAGGCGCGACGCCGTCGACTTCTACCTGCACCCGTCCTACGTGGGGGCGACGCCGTTCTGGCTCGCGGCGCGCTTCGGGGCGCCCGGCATCATGCACATGCTGGCCGAGCGCGGCGCCAATCCGCGGGCCGTCCACCACCCGACGTACTGGCCCGGCTCGCTCTCGGTGCGCGACGAGCGGGTGCAGGTGCGCGAGGGCGCCACCACCGCCCTGATGGCGGCGGTCGGCCTCGGCGGGCGCAACCCGCTGGTGGCCGTCGACCGCCTGGGCCGCATCGCCGAGAGCGCGCCGGTGCGGAGCACGCGGCGCGAGCCCGACGCCGTCGAGCGCGAGGCGGTGGTCCTTGAGGCGGCCCGGCTCGCCCTGACCCTCGGAGTCCCCGTCGACACCGCCAACGCCCGCGGCGACACCGCCCTGCACGCGGCCGCCGCCCGCGGCTACGACTCGGTCATCGAGCTGCTGGTGGCGAACGGGGCCGACGTGGGCCTCGTGAACGCCGACGGGCAGACCGCGCTCGACATCGCGACGCGCGGCTCCCGGCGCCTCGGCATCGCGTGGGCCACCCCGAAGCAGAGCACGGTCGAGCTGCTGCAGTCGCTCGCCGGGAACTAGTGGTGCGTCACGTCCCAATCTTCGGATACGGACATGGGTTTGGGACCCGCAATCGTTGACGAATCATCGCCCACGCACCCGAACATTCAGTCATGACGCAGCACTAGTGGCGCGTCACGTTCCAATCTTGGGACACGGGCATGGGTTTGCGGCGCGCAATCGTCGACGAATCACAGCCCCGCACACCCGGATGTTCAGTCATGGTGCGGCGCTAGCCGCTCGCATCGTCGCACGGCGCAATCCAGACCGTTCCTGACAGCTCATGAGCACCTTCGACTTGGGAACATCGCGCGAGCTTCACTGGCCGGCGCTGGTGCCGAGAGCGCGCCTTGCACCGATGTCGGGCGGCGCGGCCTTGCGCCACGAGTGTCCGGTGGCCCCCGAGAGCGATTCCAGGGAGGTCGGATGGCCGGGCTGAGAACCGGCACGGTCGTGCACCGGGAGATCGTCTCGGAGACCCTGATCCGGTTCCGGCTCGCCCCCGAGAGCGGCCACCCGTTCCCCGCCTACGAGGCGGGGCAGGCCATCGCGTTGAGCCGGGACGACTGCAAGCTGACCCGGAAGACCGGCGTCGGACCCGACGGCAAGCCGATGCGCGAGCCCGAGTACGACCCCTGGGGGCGGCAGACCGTCGGTCCCCTCACCCACTACTACTCGATCGCCTCCGCCCCCAGCGACACCGCGGCGCACGGCTGGCTCGAGTTCCTCGTGGGCCTCGAGCACGGCGTCCACGGGCTGTCGGGCCGTCTCAGCGAGCTGCTGTTCGGGGAGGAGGGGGACGACGGCGCCTGCGAGGTCGGCTACCAGGACCGCATCGGCGGCGGCTTCACGCTGTCGGCGCGGGCGGGCGACGCCGCGAGCGTCCTCATGGTCGGCACCGGCACCGGGGTGGCGCCGTTCGTCTCGATGGTCCGGGAGCTCCGGGCGCGGGACGACGGCGGCGACGGGCGCCGCTTCACCCTCATCCACACCGCCCGCGCCGAGGCCGATCTGGCCTGTCGCGACGAGCTCTTCGAGATCGAGGCGTCCGGCCGCTTCGACTTCCAGTACCTGCCGACGGTCAGCCGCCGCGCCGGGACCGCCGGCATGGACGCCCGCATCGGGCTGGCTCGGGCCTGCAACGTGGTCCGCTACGTCTACGGCCTGCCCACCGCGGAGGAGGAGAAGCAGGCGCAGGCGAGGAGCGAGGTCACCCGCGTGGCGGCCGACGCGGCCATGGAGCGGCTGCTCTACCCCCAGCTTCCCGCCCACGTGAACGTGGCCGAGCTCGCCGCCCGCCTCGCCCCGACCGAGACCGCGCTGCTCGCCTGCGGCAATCCCGCCTCGCTCGCCGACATCGAGTCGACCGCGAAGCGGCGTCAGGTTCGGTTCGAGCGGGACACCTGGTGAACCGCGGCGTTCAGTCCGCGGGGTCGTCGAACGTCACCGCATCGTCGAAGTGCACGCCCTGCGCCAGGGTCTTGTGCACGGGGCAACGTTGCGCCACCTGGGTGAGCCGCGCGCGCTGGGCGGTGGTGAGTTCGCCGTGGATGGCGACCTCGGTGCGCACCCGTTCGATGAGGCCGTCGCCGCGCTCCTCGCAGTCGACGCAGTCGTCCGCGTGCACCCGGTCGAACTCCAGGGTCACCTCGACCCCGGCCAGGGGAATCTGCCGGCGCTCGGCGTACAGCCGCAAGGTCATCGCGGTGCAGGCGGCGAGGCTGCCGAGCAGGAACTCGTAGGGGGTGGGGCCGGAGTCGGCGCCTCCCGCGGGTTTCGGCTCGTCGCTGCGCCAGAGAAAGCGGCGGGCGCGGATGTCGACCGCGGTGCCGTGCTTCAGCGATGCCTTCACGGTAGCCAAGCGCCTCTCCTCTTGTCGCTGTCAGCGTGCGACGGCCCGCCGTCGCTGTCTCCCGTGCTCCCCGCTCAGACGCCCGTCGCGCCGCGGATGGCGGCTCCGTCCGGCCGTCGAGCCCGCCGGCGGGAGTCGGCCGCAGGTTGTGCAGTATAGCCGGACCAGGAGCCTGCGCCGTGGAACGGTGCGGACGGCAGGAGGGTCGGTTGGGCGCCGAGCGGAGCCGCCGCCGACGATTGGCGGGCCATGACCAGGGCCGCCCGCCGAGGGAGCCCGTGGCGAGGACACGACGCCTTGCCACGGGCGGCCCCTGCGGTCACCTTCCCGGATCCGGCGCGGGTTCCTCCGGCGCCGCCGGCCGGTTCCTCGGAAGGCTGATGTTCACCGCTCTCGACTCGCCGCTGCGTACCGCGACGTCGGTGACGTACGACTCGTAGCCGTCGCGCCGGACCTCGATGCGGTGGCGTCCCGCGCCGACCTCGAGCTCCAGGCGCGAGCCGTCGGGGCTGTACCACTCCTCGCCATCGACGAAGATAGACGCGTCGGCCGGCTGCACCCGCACCACGAGCCGTCCGAACCCGGCGACGGGGGCGAGCGGCGGCGCCGCGGGGTCGGGGGCGGGCGGGAAGAACGCGTCCGGCTCCAGGCCGGGCTCGATCTCCGCCTCGGCTCGGGGCTCCGGTGGGGGCGGCGTCGTCTCGCCCGGTCCGAGGGGCTCCATCATGTGCTCGATGCGATAGGTCTGGCCGACCGCCAGGTAGACCTGCTCCTGGATGCTGCGATAGCCCTCGAGGCGCAGCTCGATGTCGTGCCGGCCGGGGGGCAGGCTCAGCCGCTGGAAGAACCCGTCGAAGCTGTCGACGACGCCGGCGTAGTAGCCGTCGACGTAGACCTCGGTCTCCTCCGGCTTGACCTGCAGGCGGACGGAGCCGCGCTCGCGGTAGTAGCCGCCCCAGTACTGATAGGCCCCCCACGGGCCGTACGGGTGCAGGCCCCAGCCCGGGCCGTAGAAGTACCCCGGATGATAGAAGGGGCTGTAGTACCCGTATCCGGGGCCGTACCAGGCTCGCGTGTGCAGCACCGGACGCGACGTGCGGCGCACCGCCCGTCCGCGGGCGCCCGGTGCCCGCTGCGCGACCGCCGCCTGCTGTCCGCTGGGCGCCCGCTGTGCGCCGGCCGCCTGCTGTCCGCTGGGCGCCCGCTGCGCGCCCGCCGCCCGTGGCGCCTCGGGCGCCTGCCGCCGTGCAACTGTCCCCTGCGGTGCGCCGGGCGCTCTCCGCGGCGGGCTTGCCACTTGGGGCGACCCGGCGGTCTGCGGTGCGGGGGCCGCTCGCCGCTGCGCGCCCGCCGCCTGCTGCGCGTCCGCCGCGATCGGCGAACTCAGCAGGGCCAGGACGCCGATCACGCATGGCCAGGATGTGGGTCTCTTTGACACAGTCACCGGATCTTCCTCCTTCGATTGCCGGACGGCAACTGTAACTGCAAAGTGCATTCCAGGGCCTCGATCCCCGGCGGGCCGGCCCCTTCGGGGCGCCCGCGGCCGATGTGTCGCCTTCCCGCCGAGGCAGGTGTCACATGCCGGGGACACTTGCGCGCCGCCGCCCGACCGGGAAAGAGCCGTCCGGCTCGGTAGCCGCCTCGCGCCGCCGACACGCCCCCGACGAGGAAACCGGCGCCTCTGCACCCGGAGTCGGCGCCGTTCTCGGACGCAGAGCCCCCGGGGCGTTTCATCAGCATCTGCCGGCGCAAGCCGGCGACAGGGCGGCGGAGTCGGCTCCGAGACAGTCGACCAGAGGACTAGGCTGACTAGGCGGCGTCGCCCTGCGCCGCGCTGAACAGCGACCCCGGGACGTCGCGGCGGAGGCTCGCCAGCATGCGGGCCGCGAAGCCGGTCAGGGTCAGCCGGGTCACGAAGTACGCCCCCAGGCCCGCGACGAGCGTCGCGACGACGACGGCGGCGACCGAGCGGAACAGCAGGTACTGGATGCCGACCCCGACCGCCAGCCCCACCGCGTACAGCATCATCACCCCGAACAACATGGAGCTGCGGGTGGGCGGCGTCTGCTTGCCGAACGGCACGCCCTCGATCAGCCTCAGGCTCAGGCCCAGGTACAGGAAGGCGACGGCGGTGCTGAAGGCCACGAACAGGACCGCATCGCGCACGCCCCACGACCAGGCCAGGAGGAGCAGCCAGCCGGCGTGGGGCACGACGATCAGCAGGAGGGAGAGCGCGGCGTGGATCCCTCGCGCGAACGGACGACCGGCGAAGGCGGGGGTGACGGCGAAGCACCAGATGCCCTTGTGGTCGTTGCCGTAGGCGAGGAACATGCAGACGAAGACGGCGGTGATGCCGAACACGTGGGGCAGGAAGTGCGCGAAGGCGAAGTCGGGGCCGAAGGGCGACGGGTCCCGCCCGGCGACCAGCAGGACGATGAAGCCGAAGATCGGCCCCGGCAGGACCTGGGCCATGTTGCGCCGGAACTGCCAGTCGCGGGCCATCACCGTGCGCAGGTACTCGAAGCCCGCGCGGCCGGCCTGGCTACCGGTCCATCCCGCCGTCCAGGGACCGGGGTCCGCCCACCTCCACCGCCTTCGCCGCCGCGCCCCGCCGGCGCTCATCAGGCTCGAAACGCGGATGAGGTGGTCCCGCGAGAACGCCCGCAGCCCGAAGACGACGGCGACCGGCGCGACCACGACGCCCGCCGCCCCGAGCATCGTCGCGAGTCCGCCCGGCACCCCCTCGACGGCGGCGAGCCAGCCCGCCGGCACCTCGATCGCGCCGGCCCAGCCCGAGACCGTCTCCCGGATCAGGTCCCGGGAATGGAACCCGAGTATCGCCAGCATCGGGAGGACCTGCACCATGGCCGCCGCCGCCTTGAGGCGCCGGACCGGCACGATGCGAACCAGCCATCCGAACACGCTGCAGCAGAGCAGGGCGAAGATCATCCCGACGACGAGGGCGACGAGGAAGTGGATGAAGGGGTAGGCGAGGCGCATCGTCGTGTCGTCGTGCGCGAGCGCGAGGCCGACCAGGGCCGGCACCGCGTTCAACCCCGTCACCGCGTAGGCGACGATCTTCGTCAGGTGGGCGGCCTTGGCCCCCGACCAGGTGGCGCCGTCCACCGGTTGATGGGCCAGGATCAGCCCGTCGACCGGATTCACGAGGCTCTCGGCGATCTCGGGGAACAGGAGGACGGCGAGCTGGAAGACGGTGAGGGCCAGGAAACCGGCGAGGTAGAAGCCCGGGGAGGCGCCGACGGCGGCGGCCAGCACGCTGATGCCGGCCGACACGACGAACCAGATGTTCAGGAGGCCGCGCATCGAGTAGTCGTTGCTCATGCCGACCACTTCCTGGCGCGCCCCGAGCGTCTCGAACAGGTCGACGAGGAGCCAGAAGCGGCGCACGTCGATGCCGCAGCGCTCGAGCAGCGCGGTGAACGCCGGGCCGTGCAGCAGCCGCCGGCCGAAATCGCGAAGGCCGCTCACGACCGGAGGCCCTCGATGATGCCGGAGACGCCGCTCATCGTGCCCTCGGTGTGCGTGAGCTGCCGGAACACGTCCTCGAGGCTCCCCCGCTCGGTGGATGCCTTCAGCGTGTCGAGCGTGCCGTCGGCAATGAGACGGCCCTCGTGGATGATGAGGGCGCGGTCGCACACCCGCTCGACCACGTCGAGCACGTGCGAGCTGTAGAGGATGGCCTTCCCCTCGGCCGCGAGGGCCGCGACGAGGTCGCGGACCATGAGCCCGGCGTTGACGTCGAGGCCCGACAGGGGCTCGTCGAGCAGCACCACGTCGGGGTCGTGGAGGAGGGCGGCGCTCAGCAGCACCTTCTGGCGCATGCCCTTCGAGTAGCCGTCGAGGGGGCGGAGCCGGTCGTCCCGCAGGCCGAACTGCTCGAGGAACCGGCCGATGCGGAACTGCAGGCGCTCCTCGGGCACGTCCTGCAGGCGTCCCATCAGCTCGAGGAACTCCTGACCCGTCAGGCTCTCGAAGAGGGCCGCCGCCTCGGGCACGTAGCCGATGCGCCGCTTGGCCTCGACTGCTTCTTCCGGCAGGGCGTGCCCCGCCACCCGCACGGATCCGCCGCCGGGCGGGAGCACGCCGGTCAGGACCTTGATGGTGGTGCTCTTCCCCGCCCCGTTCGGCCCCAGCAGCCCGACCACCTCGCCCCGCCGCAACGCGAACGAGATGCCGTGCAGGACCCGGCCCATCCCGTAGCTGAACGTCAGGCCGTCGACGGCCACCACCGCATCATCCATGGTCGGTTCCCCGGCCCGGCGGGGCGATCGGGGCCGGCGTGTGCCGGGCGCCCCGCTGCTGGCGGGCGTACGCGCGCAGGTCGGCCACGTGGTCGAACTCGTCCACGATCTCGCGCCCGAGAATCTCTTCGAGGACGTCCTCGAGGGTCACGATGCCGCTGACGCTGCCGAACTCGTCGGTGACGATCATCAGGTGCTGCCGCTGCTCGAGGAAGCTGCGCAGCAGGTGGTCGAGCTTGGCCGTCTCGACGACGAAGACGACCCGGCGCATCAGCCGGTCGAGGGTCGTGTCGAACTCGTCCCGGGCCGCCGCGCGCAGGATGTCGTGCCGGTGCACGATGCCCACGATGTCGTCGGGGTCGTCGTCGTAGACGGGCACCCGGCTGTGGCGCAGCAACTGCTTGTCGGCCGCGGCCTCGGCGACCCGGGCCGCCGTGGGCAGGGTGAAGAGCACCGTGCGCGGGGTCATCACCTCTGCCGCCGTCTTCGCCTCGAGGGCCAGCACGTTGCTGATGACGTCGGCCTCGTGGGGCTTCAGGTCGCCCGAGCTCAGGCCCCGCCGCACCATCAGCAGCAGCTCCTCGTCCGAGACCCGCTCCGCCGCCTTGCCCGCCGCGACGAGGCTCGTCAGGCGGCGGCTGAGCCAGATGACGGGGGCGAAGGCGACCACCAGCGCCTGCAGGGGGGCGGCGATGGGGCCGGCGAGCTGCCGCGCGTAGACCACCCCCGCGGTCTTGGGGACGATCTCCGAGAAGACGAGGATGGCCAGGGTGAAGGCGGCCGAGAACCAGCCGATCCACACCGATTCGAGGACGCTCGTGGCGATGGCCCCCGCGAGGGCCGCCCCCCCGGTGTTGGCGACGGTGTTCAGCGACAGGATGGCCGCGATGGGCCGGTCGACCTGGGACCGGAGGCGCCGCAGCAGCGCACCCGCGGGCTGGCCGGCGCGCTCGAGGGTGTCGATGTGGCCCGGCGGCACCGAGTAGAGCACCGCCTCGAACAGCGAGCAGGCGGCCGAGGTCAGCACCACGATGCCGACGACGAGGGCGAGTTCGAGCATGCCGTATGGTCGGGGTTCCCGCTGCCGGATGCAACCGCGGCGGCGCGTTCGCGCCGGCGGCCGTCCGGTCTCGGGGGTTCCCGTTGCGTCGCCGGGTGGAAGCGGCCCGGGGGCGCGGTGGGCGCCCCCGGGGGTTGGCGGTGAGCGACTACCGCGGCGTCTCGAGGAAACGCAGCAACTGGCTGTCGGTTCCCAGAATCAGGAACGTGCCGGGATCCATCGTGCGCTCGTAGGTCTCGAGCGACTTGGTGAACGCGTAGAACGCGGCGTCCTGGTTGTAGGCGTCGGCGTAGATGTCGATCGCCTCGGCGTCGGCGGTCCCGCGAATCTCCTCCGCCGCGCGGAATGCCTCGGACTGGATTCGCGCCAGGTCGCGTTCGCGCTCACCCTGGATGCGGGCCGACTCGCCCTGGCCCTCCGAGCGGAACTCCGCGGCGATGCGCTGTCGCTCGGCGATCATGCGGGCGAAGACGTCCTGCTGGACGTCGGCGATGTAGTTGATCCGCTTGAACTGCAGGTCGAGCAGCTCGATGCCCAGCTCGCCGACGGCGGCCGCCGCCGCCTCGAGAATCTCGCGGGTGATCTGCTCGCGGCCGGTCACGATCGGAGCGAGCGCTTCCGCCTCCTCCAGCCCGGTGGCGGTCGCGTCCGCCGGCTCGCGATTGCTGGTGCGGACGATCTCGATCAGGTCGTGCCGTGCGACGGCGTTGCGCGTCTCGCCGTCGAGGATGTCGTCGAGCCGCGACTGCGCGCCCCGTTCGTCGCGCAGGCGCTGGAAGAACAGCAGCGGGTCGGTGATGCGCCACCGCGCGTAGGTGTCCACCCAGATGAACCGCCGGTCGCGGGTCGGGACCTGGTTGGGGAACCCGTCCCACTCCAGGAACCGCTTCTCGAACATGTTGGCGGTCTGGATGAACGGGATCTTGAAGTGGAGCCCGGGCTCGGTGATCGGATCGCCCACCGGCTCGCCGAACTGGGTGATGACCGCCTGGTTGAACTCGCTGACGATATAGGCGGAGCTCCCCGCCAGGAACAGGCCGACCAGCAACACCGCCACCAGCGTCGGTCGTATCGGTCTCATTGTCCACCTCCCGTCCGCATCGCGGCGCCGGCGAGGGGCGCGGTGGCCGCGCGGGCGCCGCCGTCCAGCGACAGCAGCGGCAGCACTCCGGTCGTGCCTTCCGCCACGAACACCTTGCGTCCGACCGCCGGCAGGATGCGCTGCATCGTTTCGAGGTACATCCGCTGCCGGGTCACGTTGGGCGCCGCCCGATACGCGTCCTCGATGGCCGCGAACCGGGTGGCCTCGCCGCTCGCGCGGTTCACCCGGTCGAGCGCATAGCCCTCGGCCTGCAGGATGGTCTGTTCAGCTTCACCCCGGGCGCGCGGGATGACCGCGTTGTACTCGGCCAGCGCCTCGTTGATGAGCTGGTCACGCTGCTGTTGGGCCTGGCTGACCTCGTCCCAGGACGGCTTGACGGGGTCCGGCGGGTTGACGTCCTGCAGCACGACCTGATCGATCGCGATGCCCATCTGATACTGCTCGGTCAACGCTTGCAGACGCGCCTCGACCGTCGTCTCGATCTCCTGCCGGCCCACGGTGACGACCTCGGTGACCGTCCGATCGCCGACCGTCTCCCGCATGATCGCTTCGTTCATCGCGCGGAACGTGTCCTCGAGATTGCGCACCTTGAACAGGTACTCGTACGGATCGTCCACGCGGTACTGGACGATCCACTCCACGACCGCGACGTTCAGATCGCCGGTCAGCATCACCGATTCGTCGGCGAGCTGTTGCTGCTGGCCCGCGTACTCGGTGCGGATGCCCGCGGCGGTGGTGCGGAAGCCGAACTCCTGCTTGAGCTGCCGTTGCACCGGCACCCGCTGCATCCGCTCGACGAACGGAATCTTGAAGTGCAGGCCCGGGTTGGTGGTGCGGACGTACCGCCCGAACCGGAGCACGACGCCGACCTCCTCGGGCTCGATCTGGTAGGCGGCGCCGGCCGCGGTGACGAGGGCGGCGAGGACCAGGATGCCGGCGCCCAGTCTCCGCCACGGGATCCTGGGCACCCTGAACCCGTCCGCGTCGACGACGCGAAAGTTGTCGCTCATGGGGCGTTCTCCTTCTGTGACGCGCGAGTTGCCGCGGCGCCGCCGGGCCGGCTCGGCCCCGGCGGTGATGGCGACGTGAACGGAGACGGCTTCGAGCCCGCGTTCGTCCTGCCGGGACCGGTGCGCGCGCGGGTGTCGAGTCGCGCGCCGGTGTCGAGTTGTACTACGTATCGGGGGGAAGTTCGATTCATCGCGGCGGCCGGACCTTCGTCCGGCGGCGCCCTCCTGCCGTCACTTCCGGGTGAACCGGCTCCAGTCTCGCGTGGTGCCCGGCTCGCGGTCGGCCTGCATCATCTCCATCCACCCCGGGTACTCCACCGGCAGCGCGCTGACCGCGTCCAGGCGCTCGAGCTCGTCGGGGGCGAGGGTCAGCTCGACCGAGCCCAGGTTGTCGTCGAGCTGGTCGAGCCGCTTGGCCCCGATGATCACGCTGGTGACGGCGGGCTGGTGGAGCAGCCACGCGAGGGCCACCCGGGCCACCGAGGCGCCGTGGGCGCCGGACACGTCGCGCATGACGTCGATGATGTCGAAGCCCCGGGCCTTGTCGACGGGCGGGAAGTCGAACGACACGCGCCGCGCGTCGGGGTCGGACTCGCCCTCCCGGGTGAACTTGCCGGTGAGCAGCCCGCCCGCGAGCGGGCTCCACGGGAGCAGGGCCAGGCCCTGGTCGTTCACCAGCGGGACCATCTCGCGCTCGAGCTCGCGGCCCGCGATGGCGTAGTACGACTGGGTGCTGACGAACTCCGCGAGCCCGTGCCGCCGCGACAGGCCGAGGGCCTTCATGAGCTGCCACGCGGGGAGGTTCGAGCAGCCGATGTAGCGCACCTTGCCGGCCCGCACGAGGTCGGTCAGGGCCTCGAGGGTCTCCCGGATGTCGGTCTGCGGGTCGGGCCCGTGGATCTGGTACAGGTCGATGTAGTCGGTGCCCAGGCGCTTCAGGCTCGCCTCGCACTGCTGCATGATGTGCACGCGCGACAGCCCGATCTCGTTGGGGCCGTCGCCCATCCGACCGCGCACCTTCGTGGCGACGATGACGTCCTTCCGCCGCGGGCCGAGGGCGGCCCCGAGCATCTCCTCCGACTGGCCGAGCGAGTACACGTTGGCGGTGTCGAAGAAGTTGACGCCGGCGTCCAGGGACCGGTGCACGAGGGCGTCGGCCTCGGCCTGCCCCAGGGCGCCGATGGCCTTGAACGGGCCGTGGCCGCCGAACGTCATCGCCCCGAGGCACAGCTCGGAGACGTAGATTCCGGTGTTCGCGAGCCGCCGATACTTCATGATGCCTACCGCTCCGTCCAGCGCTGTCGCACCCAGTCGCCGCCGCGGCGCAGCGGCTCGGGCCTCATCTGGAAGTGGCCGACGCCCTCGAGGGGCAGGAACGACACGTTCTGCCCCCGCGCCTCCATCTCCTGCGCGGTCCGCTCCGCCGGCTCGAACGGCACCACCTCGTCCTCGCGGGGGTGGATGATGAACACCGGCATGTCCCCGACGTTGCGGGCCTCGTCGGGCTCGGACCGCGCGGCCATCGGTATCGCCGCCGTGAACAGGTCGGGATGGCGCCCCGCCATGTACCACGTGCCGCGGCCCCCCATGCTGTAGCCGGTGACGAGGATGCGGGCGGGGTCGATGGCGTAGGTCGCCCGCACGTCCTCGATCAGGGCCAGCACCCCGCGCTCGCTGGTCTCGTTGTTCCAGCGCCGCCCCGGGGCGTCGGGGGAGACGACGACGGCGCCCCAGTCCTGGAGCGCGGGGGCGACGAACCCGCGGAGAAACTGCGACCCGTAACCGGGGCCCGGCGATCCGCCCGGGTGCAGGGCGAGCACCAGCGGCCGGGGCTCGGCGGCGTCGTAGTCGCGCGGCACCCAGAGGCCGTAGGTGACCGTGCCCACCCCGTCGACCTCGAGCGTGGCGTTGTGCAGGCCGGGCTCGCGCGGCGACTGGGCGAGCGTCACGAGCAGGGCGGTGGTCAGCAGCCAGGGCATCGTCGTCTCCTCATCGGGGTCTCGCCGCGGGTCCGGGTTCTCTCCCGGCGTCATGTCGGGGGGGAGGAGCACTGATTATAATCCTCGACCGATGACCGTCCGCACCCGATTCGCCCCCAGCCCCACCGGCTACCTCCATATCGGCGGGGTGCGCACCGCCCTGTTCAACTGGCTCTTCGCCCGCCGGCACGGGGGGCAGTTCCTGCTGCGGGTCGACGACACCGACGCCGAGCGCAACGTCGCCGCCGCCCTGCGGCCCATCCTCGACGGGTTCCGGTGGCTGGGGCTCGACTGGGACGAGGGCCCCGAGGTCGGCGGGCCGTACGCGCCGTACTACCAGTCGCAACGGGGCGACCGCTACGCGGAGGCGGTCGAACGGCTGCTGGCGTCGGGCGCCGCCTACCGCGACTACGCGACCGGCGAGGAGATCCAGGCCGAGCGCGAGGAGGCCCAGCGCGACAAGCGGCGCTTTCTCTACAGCCGCCGGTGGATGGCCGAGACCGACGCCGACGCGGCCCGGTTCGAGGGCGAGGGCCGGCGGGCCGCCGTGCGCCTCAAGATGCCCCGCGAGGGCGCCTGCCGGTTCCGCGACCTCGTGCGGGGCGACGTCGAGTTCGAGTGGGCTCTCGAGCAGGACCACGTCGTGCGGCGGGCCGACGGGACGTGTCTGTACCACTTGGCGAGCGCCGTCGACGACCACGACTTCGCCATCACCCACGTCATCCGCGCCGTCGAGCACCTGTCGAACACGCCGCGGCAATTGTTCATCACGACCGCCCTCGGCTACGAGCCGCCGGCCTTCGCGCACGTGCCGTACGTGGCGGCGCCGGGGGGCGCCGAGAAGCTGAGCAAGCGCAAGCTCGACCGCTACCTGCGGCACCACGAGTTCAAGGCCATCTACGACCGGGGCCTCGCCGTGGCGGAGCGGTCGCGGCTCGAGGTGTCGCCCGAGACGTTCAATCCGGTGGTGGTCGACTTCTACCGCGCCGTCGGCTACGAGCCCGACGCGCTGCTCAACTACCTGCTCCTCGTCGGCTGGTCGCTCGACGACCGCACCGAGCGTTTCACGCGCGACGAGATGGTGGCCCACTTCTCGCTCGAGCGCATCAACCGGGCCGCGGCGAGCTTCGACCCCGTCAAGCTGGCCGCGTTCCAGGAGCGGCGGATGCAGGCGCTCGGCGTCGACGAGCGGGTGGCCCGGGCGACGCCGTTCCTCGAGCGCGCCGGCCTCGTCGCCGCGCCGCCTTCCCCGGCCGAGCTGGCCCGCGTGCGCGACGTCGTGGCGGCGGCCGGCGAACGCATCAAGGTCGCCGGCGACGTGCTCGACTACCCGGAGTTCTTCCAGGCCGACGGCGACGTGGCGTACGATGGGAAGGCGTTCGACAAGCGGCTGCGCAAGGACGGGGTCGCGCCGCTGCTGGGCCGGTTCCGGGAGCGGCTCGAGGCGACGCGGCCGTTCGACGCGGCCACCCTCGAGCGGACCCTGCACGAGTTCGTCGAGGCCGAGGGCATCAGGATCGGCCAGGTCATCCACGCGATACGGGTGGCGGTGACCGGCAAGGCGGTCGGCTTCGGCCTGTTCGAGGGGCTGGCCATCCTCGGCCCCGACGCCTGCCTCGCCCGCATCGACCGCGCCCTGGCGCAGCTCGCGTCTCAGGACTCTGCGGCGTAGGACGGCATCGCCTCGGCCGGAGGCGCCGGCGCCCGGTCGAAGTTGGCCGGGGTGGTGGTGCCGGACGGGGCAAGGGCAGCGATCGACACGAGGCTGCCAACCACACCGGGGCGCAGCCCGTTCCCCGCCATTCCGGGCGCTTCGCGCGTGGCAAGGTAGTGCGGTCACCTGCGGAGGCGCAAGCGGCGGTTTCCGAGGCCGGGCGATGTGCCGGGCGTCGTGAAGACGGCGGCTCCGTGATCCGAAACCAGAGCAACGGAAGCTCTTGCGGCAAGTCGCGCAACACCATGGAACGGCGATGACCACTGACGCACGACCAGACGCAGCGGCACCCGCGGGCGAGGCGGCCGGCGGGCTCGACTTCATCCGGCAGATCGTGGCCGACGACCAGCGGACCGGGAAGCACGACGGCCGGGTGCACACCCGGTTCCCCCCCGAGCCCAACGGCTACCTGCACATCGGGCACGCCAAGTCGATCTGCCTGAACTTCGGGCTCGCGGCCGAGCACGGGGGGCTGTGCAACCTCCGCATGGACGACACGAACCCGACCACCGAGAGCGTCGAGTACGTGCGGGCCATCGAGGACGACGTGCGCTGGCTCGGGTTCGACTGGGACGACCGGTTCTACCACGCTGCCGACTACTTCGAGCGGCTGTACGACTGCGCGGTCCAGTTGATCGAGGCGGGGAAGGCCTACGTCTGCGACCTGCAGGGGGCCGAGGTCTCCGAGTACCGCGGCCTGTGGAACCGGCCCGGCCGCAACAGCCCCTATCGCGACCGGACGGTGGGGGAGAACCTCGACCTCTTCGCGCGCATGCGCGCCGGCGAGTTCGAGGACGGGTCGCGCACCCTGCGGGCCCGCATCGACATGGCGTCGCCCAACATGAACATGCGCGACCCCACCATCTACCGCATCCGGCGGGTGCCCCACTACCGCAGCGGCGACGCGTGGTGCATCTACCCGATGTACGACTTCACGCATCCCCTGTCCGACGCCTTCGAGGACATCACCCACTCGCTGTGCACCCTCGAGTTCGAGGACCACCGGCCGCTCTACGACTGGTTCCTCGAGAACATCGACGTCCCCTGCCGGCCCCGGCAGATCGAGTTCGCGCGCCTCAACCTCAGCTACACCGTGCTCAGCAAGCGCAAGCTGCTCGAGCTCGTGTCCGAGAAGCACGTCGCGGGCTGGGACGACCCCCGCATGCCCACCATCGTCGGGTTCCGCCGCCGCGGCTACACGCCCGAGGCCATCCGCGAGTTCTGCAACCGCATCGGCATCGCCAAGGCCAACAGCATCGTGTCCATCGCCCAGCTCGAGGACGCCGTCCGCCAGGACCTCAACCAGCGGGCCCTGCGGGTGATGGGCGTCCTTCGGCCCCTGAAGGTCGTCATCGAGAACTACCCCGAGGGCCAGGTCGAGGAGGTCGAGGCGGTCAACAATCCCGAGGACGCGAGCATGGGCTCGCGGGTGGTCCCGTTCTCGCGCGAGCTCTACGTCGAGCGGACCGACTTTCGCGAGGACCCCCCGCGCAAGTACTTCCGCCTCGCCCCCGGCCGCGAGGTGCGGCTGCGCTACGCCTACTTCATCACCTGCCGCGAGGCGGTGAAGGACCCCGCCACCGGCGAGGTCGTCGAGCTGCGCTGCACCTACGACCCCGAGACCCGGGGCGGCTACGCCCCCGACGGCCGCAAGGTGCGCGGCACCATCCACTGGGTGTCGGCGCCCCACGCCGTCGAGGCCGAGGTGCGGCTCTACGACCACCTGTTCACGCGCATCAACCCCGAGGACGCGGGCGAGGGCGGCGACTACAAGGACGCCCTGAACCCCGCCTCGCTCGAAACGCTCGCCGGCTGCCGCGTCGAGCCGAGCCTGCGCGGCGCCCCCGCCGGCAGTCGCTATCAGTTCGAGCGCCAGGGCTACTTCTGCGTCGACCCCGACTCGACGGTCGGCCGGCTGGTGGTCAACCGGACAGTCACACTGCGGGATACGTGGGCCAAGATCGAGAAGGCGCAGCAGAAGCAGGCTGGCTGAGGTACGTAGCTTGGCGGCGAATACCTCGACGCGCCACCAGGCGCAAGCGCCCGGGCGCACTGCCGGCCGCCGGACGTCCCGCGAGCCGTCGCGGCGGTCGTCTGCTCCCCATGGTGTCCACGCGAGACCAGCCGGAGCCTCGTTGGTGCGCGAGCGGAGAGTAGAGCTGGCTCCGGACTCCGCAATTGCCGACAGCGGCGACGCGCGTGCCCTGTGAGTGTCCGCCAGTGAGTGAGCACGGCGGTTGGGAGGACACTGGAAGGGTGAGGAGATGGTCGAACTAGCGAGAATCGACAAGGTGGATCTTCGCGAGGTCTGGGCGAACGAGGCCGCAGACTTCACGCCATGGTTGCAGAAGAACATCGACCAGCTTGGCGATGCCTTGGGAATGGACCTCGAAATCGAGGAGCGAGAGGCAGCGGTCGGGACGTTTTCGCTGGACTTGTTGGCCCGAGACGGTGGCGGACGCCCGGTGATCATTGAGAATCAGTTGGGAACGACGGACCATAGTCATCTCGGCCAGATCCTCACGTATGCGGCCGGTCACAACGCCAGCGTCGTCGTCTGGGTCGCAGGGGAGTTCCGCGACGAGCACAGGGCGGCCCTGGACTTCCTTAACTCTCGCACCGGCGAAGACACGGAGTTCTTCGGCGTAGGCGTAGAGCTGTGGAAGATCGAGGGTTCCCGCGTCGCCGTCAATTTTGATCTCGTTGTCACTCCGAACGAATGGAGCAGGCGAACGGACGGAAAACGAGTAGGGGGCACTTCGGAAAGGGGCGAGAAGTACCGCCTCTTCTTCCAAGCGCTAATGGACACCCTCAGGGAAGAGTACGAGTTCACCCGCGCACGCAAGGCGCAACCGCAGAACTGGTACTCCTTCTCATCTGGTACCAGGTGGTTTACCTACGGCGCTAACTAACTTCGCGGCCAACGGACGAGCGCGGGTGGAACTCTATATCGACTCTACCGATCGAGAATGGAACAAGGCGGCGTTCGACGAGCTGGAACAGCAGAAGGCAGTTTTGGAATCGGAGCTGGAGCCACTGGAATGGGAACGCTTGGAGAACCGCAGGGCGAGCCGCATATCAATTCTCCGTCCGGGTTCCATCGATGACAATCAGGAAACGTTGGAAGAGGTCAGCCACTGGATGATCGACCGCCTCCTTGCATTCAAGCGAGTGTTCGGGCCCAAACTTGCGAAACTGGGGAACTGAGGTTAGATCAGAATGCGCAGTCCGTCAACTTTGTTCGATTTTCTTTTGACGGGCTCGACGCAGAACCGCCAAGTTGCGCGCTTCCCGCTCGGGGTCGTGCCGACTGTCGCGGTGGGCGCAGGAGAGGGGACTGGGCTCGGGCCAGGGCACAGCCGTTTCGAAGAGACTGTCCAGGGTGCCCCGGTGGCGAGCGTTGCGCTCGATTTCGGCGGCGGATCGGTCGGTGACGCCGATCAGGGTGTACGGTCCCCGTTCGACCGCGGCTGGGCCTTGAAGTGCCGTTCGCATCTTCCAGTCATTGACCAGGGCTTCCTGGGCGGCTCCGGCGAGTTGCTGTTGCCGGCAGTGCAGCAGCCACAGACTGCCGTGGGCGGCGAGATCCGGCCGGCTGGGCCGACCCGCCGTGATTCCGCCTTCGCTTGCTGTCATCCGGTCGTCCATGCCGGAAAACCACTCCGCCTTCCCCGGGCCGTCAACGAACTCAAGCGGTCTGGGTATCGTGAACGCCGTTTTGGACGCGTGGCCGTCGACGGTCTTGCCCAGCAGGTCGTGCGTCGTCAGCACGGCTTGCTGCTCGTCGGGTGACAGGCGGCCGAGGAGGTACGTTGCCAATCCGGCGGTGTACTTGGCCATGCGGGTTGGTGTGAACCACCGCCGTCGGGTCGGTTCCAGGGCGTCCGTCGTCCACAGGAGGGTCTGACGCCCGGTGACGACGGCCTGCACAATCGGGACGATTCGTTCGGGAAACTCGTGAGCGTGCGGGATCAGCATCCGTTCCTGCGGGCTGGCCCCGTCGGTGTCTGGAGCCGTGTCGTGGACGGGGATGTGCTCCTGCGGTTCACCGGCGTCGCCCGTGAGCACCGCCCAGAGGTCGTCGGGCGTCAGCACGGCATGGTATAGGAGGCGGTGGTTGCGGGGAACCTGCAGGTCGAGCAGGCGGGCGGGTGTGACCCAGGTCCGTCCCTTCCGGGCCGCCTCTTGCGCTCTGAGAGCGGCTCCCCGGGTGTCTTCGGCCTGGACGTGGCCGCGGATTCTACCGTTCTTCGTGTACTGCCACACGCCGTTCAGGACCAGGTCATCGCCGCCTTGAAGGCTCGCTTGCGCTGTCGGCCGGGCTGCCCGAAGGACGGCGGCCGCCTCGGCCATCGTGACCTCGTAGCGGTTTCTGGGCACCTGCGGACCGGGCTCGGTGCGGATGACCCAGCCGTCCGTCGGGACGTTCGGTCCGGGCACGGTTCGCACGATCCGGGCGAGCACCTCGGCGCGTGCGACTCGGTCGGGTTCGCCGAGGTCGTCCGTACCTGGCGTGTCACGTCCCGTTCGGAGGGCGGTCACCGTCGCTTCGACGGGCGTCCGACCGTTCAAGATGATCGTTCGGGCGGATCCTTGCAGTTTCATGTCGGATGACCGGTCGACTGTGGGGCTTTACCCCGCTCGTCAGTCCGCTCGGTCTTGCTTCGGGGTCGGAACCCCTCACGGCAGCGCGAAGGCCACATAGGCGTCGCCCGACCGGGTGCCGATCTTGCCGCCGCCGGCCGCGATGACCACGTACTGCCGCCCGTCGACGGAGTAGGTGACGGGGGTGGCGTAGCCGGCCGCGGGCAGCCCTGTCTCCCAGAGCAGGGCGCCGTCGCGGGTGTGGAAGACGCGGAAGCGCTCGTCGCGGGTGGCGCCGATGAAGATCAGGCCGCTCGCGGTGACCAGCGGGCCGCCGTAGGCCTCGGCCCCGGTGGGTGCCCGCCGCCCGGCGGACAGCTCGGGCCAGTCGCCGAGGGTCACCTTCCAGAGGATCTCGCCCGCGGCCAGGTCGATGGCGTTGAGGGTCGCCCACGGCGGCTTGATGGCGGGGCGCCCCGCCTGGTCGAGGAAGCGGCGGTAGCCGGCGAAGACCCACTCCGATTCCGCGGGTGCCACATCGCCCGAGGCGGCCTGCGGATCCGGCTCGGCGGCGGCGGTCGCGGCGGTCGCCCCCGGCCGGCCCGCGGCATCGCGGGCGGCGGCCCGGGGGTCGGGCTCGCCCGAGTCGTAGAGGTACGCGAGCAGGGCCGCGCGTTCGCGTTCGGAGAGATGGGCGTGCGAGGGCATGTAGCCCCGGCCCTCGTCGATGACGGCGCGCGTCTCCTCCCGGGTCAGGCGGCCGGACAGATCGTTCACGGCCGGGTACAGCCCCAGCTCGTCGCCGGCGCCGTCCACGCCGTGGCACTGTACGCAGTGCAGGCCGTAGACGCGGCGCCCGGCTCCCGCCGGCGTGCCCTGCGCCTCGGCCGGTATCTCGACCATCGCGCCGATCCAGGGCATGTCGTTCCCGTTCACGTACATGATGCCGGTGTCGGGGTCGACGGCCGCCCCGCCCCACTCGCCGCCGCCGTCGAGGCCGGGGAGGATGATGGTGCCCTCGCGGCTCGTGGGCACGAACTGCCCGTCGCTGCGCATGCGCCGCAGGCGGTCGAGCACGTAGCGGTGCGCCTCGGGCGAGATGTCGGTCACCTCGTCCTCGGTCATCCGCTGCCGGGTGAATGGCGGCGGCCGCACCGGCAGAGGCTGGGTGGGCCAGGCGACCTCGCCGGGGATGTCGGAGGGCGGGAACGGCCGTTCCTCTATCGGGTGGATGGGCTCGCCGGTCTCGCGGTCGAACAAGAAGACGTGGGCCGACTTGGTGATCTGGGCGACGACGTCGCGCCGCCGGCCGTCCTCGACGATGGAGAGCAGGTTGGGGGGCGCGGGGAAGTCGCGGTCCCAGATGTCGTGGTGCACGGCCTGGAAGTGCCAGACCCGCTCGCCGGTGGCGGCGTCGAGGGCGAGCAGGGTGTTGGCGAAGAGGTTGGCGCCCACGCGGTCGCCGCCGTAGAAGTCGGGGGTGGCCGAACCGGTGGGGACGAACACGAGGCCGCGCTCGTGGTCCACCGACATGCCTGCCCAGTTGTTGGCGGCGCCGACGCGGAGCCAGGCGTCGGGCGGCCAGGTGTCGTGCCCGTACTCGCCGGGGTGCGGGATGGTGTGGAAGACCCACCTGACCTCGCCGGTGCGGACGTCGAAGGCGCGGATGTTCCCGGGGGCGGCGGGGTTCGTCTCGGCGTTCCGCGTCGGCAGGATGAGCAGGTCCCGGTAGACGACCCCCGGGGTGTTCGAGATGACGAACAGGTCCGACACGTCGCGGCCGGCGTCGAGCCCGTCGTGGAGGTCGATGCTGCCCCCGTCGCCGAACGTCTCGACGGGAATGCCGGTGTCGGCGTCGAGGGCGAACAGCTTCGACCCGCCGCTGGCGAAGATGCGGCGGTCGTCGCCGTCGGCCCACCACGTCACCCCGCGGCTGACGCCGCCCCGCCGCACCGTCGCCCCGTGCGCGAACGGGTCGAACTCCCAGCGCCGCTCGCCGGTCGCCGCGTCGAGCGCGAAGACCTTCGTCACCGGCGACACGCCGTACAGCACGCCCTCGACCACGATGGGGCTGGTTTGCATCTGGGTCCGGTTGGTCTCGGTGTCCGCGTCGCCGGCGTTGTAGGTCCAGGCGACCTCGAGCCGCCCGACGTTGTCGCGCGTGATCTCGGTCAGCGGCGAGTACTGGCTGCTGCCCGCCCCCAGGTAGACCGGCCAGTCGACGTCGCCGGGCGCCTGCGCGCCGGCCGGCGCCGCGAGCCCGAGGGCCAGCGCCAGGGCGGCGCAGTGGCGAAGGAACGAGGGTGTCTCAACCATGCTGCGACTCCACGGGTCGGACGAGGGGAAGCTGAATCGAGTCGCGGGTTGCCCGTTCGACCGACGTCGAACCGGAGGCCCTCCCGCGAGCGGGCGCCGGCATGCGGTTCGTTGCGACCCTGGCCCCGCGGTCTCGCTCGCGCTGCCCCGCGAGCTGGCGTCGGCAAGCGGTTCGCTGCGACCCTGGCCCCACGGCCTCGCTCGCGCTGCCCCGCGGGCTGGCGTCGGCAAGCGGTTCGCTGCGACGCTGGCCCCACGGCCTCGCTCGCGCTGCCCCGCGAGCGGGCGTCGGCAAGCGGCTCGCTGCGACGGGTCACGTTTCCGGTGCCGACTGCGCCCTCGCGATCATACGCTTCACCTCGGGGTTGTCGTTGACGGGGACGATGCCCACCTCCGGGTGCTCCCGGCGGAACACCCGGAACACCTCGTCGGCGAACGCGCGCCCGATCGCCGGGACGCCCTCGAAATCCAGAAGCACCGTGCTGAACAGGTCGATGCGGGCGAGCACGCGTTTCGCCTGGGACCGGGAGATCAACTGGTCGTTGCCGTACTGCGCAAGCCGCACCGGCACCACCGTCTTGTTGAAGATCGGTTCGTCCTCGCCCCCGGTGAACCGATCGAAGACTTCGCGGGTGGTCCGCGGCGTGTCGCTGTCGAGCCTCAGGAACACCGCCGTTCCGCCGTCCTGCA
Organism: Vicinamibacterales bacterium; assembly: GCA_965261285.1. Lineage (GTDB taxonomy): Bacteria > Acidobacteriota > Vicinamibacteria > Vicinamibacterales > UBA8438 > JAJEEA01. The sequence goes on from OZ253457.1 coordinate 5,826,175, forward strand.
CCGGCGGTTCGAGCATCCAGTCTTCCTGCCGGTCGAACTCGTGTGCGAGGAAGACCCCGCCGGACCGGATGTCGAACGCGTCGAACATCCTCGACGTGAAGAAGATGCCCTCGCCGGTGTGGCGTTGCGGGTCGGTGGTCAGCTTTCCCTTCCACAGCTCGAAGATCGCGTGGCGCTCGTCGAGCAGGCCCCGTTCCCGCTGGATCTTGCGGAAAATGCCCACCCCGTCGTCCACGATCAGCATCTCCGCCGCGGCCGCCGTGGTGTTGATCTCGACGGCAATCGTGGATCCGGCCGAGTGATCGACGGCGTTGTTGAACATCTCGGTGAATCCGTAGTGCCAGATGCCGCGCGCGTTCTCGGGCAGCGCTCCCAGCACTGCGGCGATGTCGTTGCGCCACACCAGGTCTTCGTCCGAGCTCTCGCGGATCCGGTACGTCCGGGCCCACTCGCGAGCGACGGCCAAGCGGTAGACGCGGCTGTTGGTCCGGCCGCTCTGGCGGAGGGCCCCTTCTTCCACCAGCCGCCGGAGATGGCGGCTGATCGCCTGCCGGCCCACGCCGAACTCCTCGCCGGCCAGCCGGCTGATGGTGCGCGGGTTGGCCCGGACGTTCCGAAGGATGAAGCGGCGGATTGCCTCGCTTCGGGCTGTCGATTTGGGCATGTTGTCGCTATGCGGCCCATTGATTGTAAATGCGTCTGGCTGCTATTGACAACACTCAGGGGTAGTATTGTCAACTCCAGTTCGGCCTCGGGATGCGTTCGGAGCATCTGCCGCCGCGTGAGCGAGTTGACGGCACGTATTTCCTGGACCGAGCCTTGTGGTTGCGACAGAACCGCTGGCGCCGCCCCGCGTCGCGTGCCGGCAACCGTGGCGTAGGTCGGGTGAGCTTGGCCACAGGTTTGCCACCGGGCCGACATTGGTGGAACGATGTAGCGCATGCCGACCCGCACCAACCGCCGGATTCTGCTCAACGCCCGCCCCGACGGGTTCCCCACCGAGGCCGACTTCCGCCTGGTCGAGGCGCCGGCGCCGGAGCCCGCCGCGGGGGAGATGCTCGTGCGCACCATCTACCTCTCGCTCGACCCCTACATGCGGGGCCGCATGAACGCGGGGCCGTCGTACGCGGCGCCGGTCGAGCTGGGCGGCGTGATGACCGGGGGGACGGTGGGGCAGGTGGTGGCGTCGCGGCACGACGGGTTCGCCGAGGGCGACCTCGTGCTCGCCGGGGCCGGTTGGCAGGAGTACGGCCTGTCCGACGGCCGCGGCGTCCGCAAGCTCGACCCCGGGGCGGCGCCCATCTCGACCGCGCTCGGGGTGCTCGGCATGCCGGGGCTCACCGCCTACGTCGGCCTCCTCGAGGTCGGCGGGCTGAAGGCCGGCGACGTGGTCGTGGTGTCGGCCGCGTCCGGGGCGGTGGGCGCGGTGGTGGGGCAGATTGCGAAGATCAGGGGGCACCGGGTGGTGGGGGTGGCCGGGGCGCAGGAGAAGTGCGACTACGTCGTAAACGAGCTGGGCTTCGACGCGTGCGTCAGCCACCGCAGCGACACCTTGGCCGCCGATCTGAAGGCGGCCTGCCCGGACGGCGTCGATCTGTACTTCGAGAACGTGGGGGGCAAGGTGTTCGACGCGGTGGTGCCCCTGCTCAACGCCTTCGCGCGGGTGCCGGTATGCGGGCGCATCGCCAGCTACAACGCGACCTCGCTGCCGGCGGGGCCCGACCGGGTCCCGCAATTGATGGGGCTGGCGCTGGTCCGGCGCCTGACGATCCGGGGGTTCATCGTCTTCGATCACGCGCACCTCGAGCCCGACTTCCTGCGGGACGTGGGCGGTTGGATTCGCTCGGGCGCGCTGAAGTACCGCGAACACGTCGTCGAGGGGCTCGACAGCGCGGTCGGGGCGTTCCTGGGGCTGCTGCGCGGCGAGAACTTCGGCAAGCTCCTCGTCCGGGTGTCCGACGACCCGACTCGGTGACGTGATCGCGAGCTTCCCGGCGGCTTGGTAATGCCCGGCTGGCGCTGAGACGGCGGGCTCTCGGCGGTCGGTGATGCCCGGCTGGCGGCGGTGAGGCGTTGAGATGACCGACAGTACTCCACGGCGGTTCCCCGACGCGCTGGTGCTCATCGGCGGGCTGATCCTGCTGGCCCAGGTTGCGACCTACGTGCTTCCGGCCGGCGAGTTCGAGCGCGAGGGCCGGCAGGTGATCCGCGGCACCTACCAGGCCGTCGAGGCCGAGCCGCTGCCGCTGTTCACGTTCCTCACCGCGGTGCCCGCGGGACTGGCCGACGCGGCCGACATCATCTTCTTCATCCTCATCGTCGGCGGGGTGTTCGGGGTGCTGCGCGCCACGGGCGCCATCGACGCCCTGATCGGGCTGGCCATCGCGCGCCTCGGCGGCAGCCCGGTGCTGCTGGTCGGGGGCATGGTCACCCTGTTCGCGTTCGGGTCGTCGACGGTCGGCATGGCCGAAGAGTACATGCCGTTCGTTCCCCTCCTCGTCACGATGTGCCTCGCCCTTCGCATGGACGCGGTGGTGGCGCTGGGCATCGTCTACGTCGGGGCCGGCGTGGGCTACGCCTGCGCCGCCCTCAACCCGTTCACGGTGCTCATCGCGCAGGACATCGCCGGCGTCGAGCTGACCTCGGGCCAGGCGGTGCGCTGGCTGCTGCTGGCCGTCTGCCTCGCCGTCGGCGTCGACCACATCCTGCGCTACGCGCGCCGCCTGCGGGCGGATCCGTCGCGGAGCCTGGTGCACGACGTCTCCTACGCCGGCGGCTTCGAGATGCCGGCCGACGTCAGGCTGACCGCGGCGCGGGCGGGGGTGGTGACGGTGTTCGTGGCTGGGGTGGTGCTCTTCGTCTACGGCGTCAGCGCCCGCGGGTGGTACCTGACCGAGCTGACCGCGGTGTTCCTGGGCATCGCCCTCGCCGCCGCCGCGGTCGCGCGCCTCGCCCCGAGCCGCGCCGCCGCCGCGTTCCAGGCCGGCGCGGGCGAGCTCGTCGCCACCGCCGTCATCGTGGGGTTCGCCCGCACGATACAGGTCGTGCTGACCGAGGGCCAGGTCATCGACACCATCATCAACGGCCTCGCGACCCCCCTCCAGGCGCTGCCGGGCCAGGCCGCGGCGGTCGGCATGCTCGCGGTCCAGACGGTGTGCAACCTGTTTATTCCGTCGGGCTCCGGGCAGGCCTACGTCACCATGCCGATCATGGCCCCCCTCGCCGACCTCACCGGCCTGAGCCGGCAGACCGCGGTGCTCGCCTACCAGTTCGGCGACGGGTTCACCAACATGGTGGTGCCCACCAACCCCTTGCTGATGGGCATGCTGGCCCTCGCCCGGATTCCCTACCAGCGCTGGCTGCAGTTCGTCGGCCCGCTGCTCGTGAAGCTGTACCTGGTGGCGATGGCGGCGCTGATGCTCGCGGTTCGGATGGGGTACTGACGCCCTCGCGCATCGGCGTCGTTCGCGGTCTGTCCGTCCGCTCCTCGTGAAGCTGTACCTGGTGGCGATGGCGGCGCTGATGGTGGCGGTGCGGATGGGGGTGCTGACGCCCTCGCGCACCGGCATCGGTCGCGGTTCGTCGTGCGCTGCTCGTGAAGCTGCACCTGATGGCGATGGCGGCGCTGATGGTCGCGGTGCGGATGGGGGCGCTGATGCCCTCGCGCACCGGCATCGGTCGCGCTGCCTGGTGGCGATTGGCGTCGCCGATGCTCGCGGTTCGGATGGGGTGCCGACGCCCTCGCGGCGCCGATATCGGTCGTGCTCCCGGGCGTTGTCAGGCGCGGTCTCCCGCCCTGCCGCCGTTACCCGTTACAATGCACAGTCGGCGCCGGTGGTCCGGCACGAGGAGAGCTTCATGAGCACGAACAGCCGGTTCTTCGGAATCGTTGCGGTGGTTGCGGTGGTCGCGGTGATGGCGGGGTGCGGAGCGCCCGGCGACCCGGGCGGGGCGGAGATCGCCGCGGGACCGGCCGCGGTCTTCGACGCGCGGCCCGATACGATTCAGCTCGTGGCCGACCCCTCGGCGCTGCCCGAGTTGGCCATGCAGACCCTCGACGGCCGGACCATCACCACCGCCGACCTGCAGGGCAAGGTCACCCTCGTGAACTTCTGGGCGACCTGGTGCGGCCCGTGCCGGGCCGAGATCCCCGACCTGATCCGGTTGCAGGAACGCTATGCCGACCAGTTGCAGATCATCGGCGTGTCGGAGGACGAGGGGCCGGTGGGGCTGGTCGAGCGCTTCGCCGAGCAGTACGGCATCAACTACCCCATCGTGATGACCACGCCCGAGATCGACCGCGCGTTCCCCGGCGTGATGGCCCTGCCCACCACGTTCGTCGTCGATCCCGACCTGCGGGTCGTGCAGACCCACGTCGGGCTCGTCAACCCCGGGATCTTCGAGCAGGAGACCCGCTTCCTCGCGGCCCTCGACCCCGGCATCACCGTCGACCTCGTCGAGGAGGACCGCCACGGCCGCCTCGTCAACGCCGCCCACGCGACCGAGATCCCGGGCCTCGACCTCACGGTGCTGACCCCCGAGCAGCGGGTCACGGCGCTGCAGCGGCTGAACGAGGAGAACTGCACCTGCGGGTGCCAGCTCACCCTCGCCCAGTGCCGCATCAACGACTCGGCCTGCGGGTTCAGCCTGCCCCTCGCCGAGGAGCTCGTCGCGGAGATCGCCGCCTCCTGAGCGGCGCGGCCCGGCGGCTCGTGGTCGAACAACCGGCCGGGAAGGCACCCTTGGCGCGGGGTCACTCGCCGAGGCCCTCGGCCGCCAGATGATCGAGATCCGCCAAGTCGGCCTCCAACCCCTCCCGAGTGGCGTCGGACGCCTCTCGGTAGGCGCGTCGGAGTTCGTCGCGATCCATCGTGGATTCGAGGAGACGCAGGGCGCGGCGCACGACCGCGACGTTGGTCTTCACGCCGACATCCCGTTTCAGACGTTCGATCAGGGCGACCTCCGCGGCTGGCAGCGTGATGCTCGACGGGCATTCATCTTCATGCTTCTCGAACCACCCGTCGCCCGGACCCGTCAACATTCCCGCGTCCGGCGGCGGGCGGCCGAGCCGGCGGCGGGCGACGGTGGCGCGCAGGGTCGTCCGGGTGATCGACGTCAGCCGGCCGCGGCCCGCGGCGGGTAGAATCGGGGGTGACGACCGCCGTCTCTGAGCGCGCCCCATGCCCCGACCACGGCTACTTCGCCAACCTGGTCTGGCAGATCGCCGACCTGCTGCGCGGCCCCTACCGCCCGCCGCAGTACGAGCGCGTCATGCTGCCGATGACGGTCCTGCGCCGGTTCGACTGCGTGCTCGCGCCCACGAAGGCCAAGGTCCTCGCCGCCGCCCGCAAGCGCCGAGCCGGCGGGCGGATGAAGGACAAGGCCCTCGACGCGGTGCTCAACCGGTGGCGGGGCAGCGCCCTGGAGAAGTGAGTCCGCGTAGCGTTGGAGAATATGGAGCAACACATGCTGATCCGGAGGTTGAAGGTCTCGGGGCTCCTGTCGTTCGGGCCGAGGGGCATCGATCTACCGATGGAGCCGCTGAATGTACTCATCGGACCGAACGGATCTGGAAAGTCCAACCTGCTGGAGGTGCTCGGGTTGCTTCGTGCCGCACCCCGGGATCTTGGCGGGCCTGTCAGGGCGCGGGGGGGCATCTGGGAATGGCTCTGGAAGGGAGATGACTCGGAAGGTGCTGCGACGCTGGAGGCGATCGTCGAGCGTCCGAACGGCGGGAATCCGATCAAGTACACGCTGGCATTCGCAGACGATGGCGGGCGTCTGCACGTCACTGGAGAGGAAATAACCAGTGTGGGAGTTCAGGAAGCCGATGCCGAGGCGTACTACAGGCTGAATTCCGAGCTACGGGTAGTCGGCGGTCGGCGTGCGAATGCCGCTACGGACCGAACGGAGTTACGTAGAGTCAAGCTGGAAGAGTCCCTTCTCTCCCAGTTTCGCGATCCGCTTGATTATCCCGGCCTGAACTGGCTGCAGGACCGGTACGAACACATTCGCCTGTACCAGAACTGGTCGTTTGGGCCGGCCGCGGCACTACGGCGGGAGCAGAGTGCGCACTCAACGAGCGATTTCCTGAACGACGGTGCCGAGAACCTGGCGGTCGTGCTTTCGCACTTCCAGGGACCAGCCAAGAGGGCCCTCGTCGAAGCGCTGCATGAACTGTTCGACGGGATCGTCGACGTGTCCTGTCCAGTGACGGGCGGTACCGTAGCGCTCTTTCTGGAGGAACGCGGTGGGCGCCAGATTCCGGCGACGCTCCTGTCGGACGGCACCCTACGGTACCTGAGCCTGCTCGCAATCCTGCTGCATCCTTCTCCACCGCCACTAGTCGCGCTGGACGAGCCGGAGCTCGGGCTGCATCCGGACGTAGTTGCGGAGACCGCAAAGCTGCTCGTGGAGGCGTCCCAGCGGACGCAGATCGTGGTCACGACGCACTCGCGCATGCTGGTTGACGCGCTGACGGACCATCCGTCGAGTGTCGTCGTCTGCGAGAAGGAGAACGGAGAATCACGATTCGAACGCGTTGACGGGACGAGGTTGCGGGCTTGGCTGGACAAGTACAGCCTGGGTGAGCTCTGGAGCTCGGGCGAGTTGGGGGGCAATCGCTGGTGAGCGCGGTGATCTACATCGAGGGCGGCGGAGATCGGGGCGACAACCTCGCTCGGCTCTTCCGGCGTTCGTGGACGCGATTCTTCGCCGCCGCCGGACTCGAAGGGCGTATGCCGAGGGTGGTGCGGGGCGGTGGGCGCGCGAGGACCTTCGATCTCTTTCGGACGGCGGTTGGGAGCCCCCGTCGCGGTCAGGTTCCGTTTCTGTTGGTCGACAGCGAGGCGGGGGTGGCCGCGGGTCAGTCCGGGTGGCGGCATCTTCACGCACGTGACGGCTGGGATCAACCGCCGGGTGCTCAGGACGATCAGGTGTTCCTGATGGTGCAGGTCATGGAGACTTGGCTTGTGGCGGATCGGGACGCGTTGCGGAGGCACTTCGGCACCGAGTTCCGCGAGAGCGCGCTTCCGCGGTGGCGGAATCTCGAGGACGTGTCGAAGCGTGACGTCCTCGACGCCCTCGGCCGTGCGACCGCCGGCTGTGCGCGACCCTACGCGAAGGGCAAGGTTTCCTTCGATCTGCTGGAACGGATCGATCCCAATGAGGTCGAGACCAGGTGCCCGCATGCCAAGGCGCTTCTGGACGGCTTGCGACGTATCTGAAGCCGAATGACGGACCCATGAAGCCCACCAGCGAGGTGCGTTCGAGACGGTCATCGAGGCGCATCTGCTCGCCAACGGCTACGTGCCGGTGCCGGGGGACGGCCTCTGATCCCTTACCAGGACTCGGACCTCGAACGGCTGTACGTGTTCCTCCGGCACCTGGCGGCGAAGCTGCCGCGCTGGCGGCGACTGGACGTGGGGAGATCGATACCCGGCAGCGCCTCCGCCCCGGCATGTTCGTGGCGTGGGTCGCCGGCCGGTCGGCAACTCGCGCCCACGCGGCCGGTGTCTCACGAACCGGCGGCGTGGGCGGCGACGGCGGCGCCGAGGGTCGAGATGGCCTCGGCGAGCATGCTGGGCAGACCGTCGAGGGTGCCGTCCACCTTGACCGACTCGACGAACGCCCCGTCGGAGACCTGCAGCAGCCGGGCGGTGAGGCGGAGCTGCCCGCCGACGTGCTGGTAGCCGCCGGTGACGAGCCAGTCGGCGCCGCGGGCGGAGGCGACGGACAGCGCGGCCGCTCCGTCGGCGGCGCCGGTGTCGAGGGTGAGGAGGGCGATGCCCGGGAACCCGGCCATCCGTCCGGCGATCTCCGCCCCGATGGTGTCGCTGATGGCGTCGTCGGCGGGGTTGCGCGAGATGTTGGCGAACGGGGAAACGGCAATCTGGATCGCAGGACCCGCGAGCGGGGCGGGCACGGGGTCCGGGGCGGCCGCCGCGCTCGGCGACGGAGCGACTGCGGCGCCCGGGCGCGGGGCGCCTGCCGCCCGCGGACTGGGGGCGGGCGCGGCCGCCGCCATCCGCGGCGCGGATGGCGCGGGCATGTGACCGGCCAGCTCGGACCGCAGCGCCGCGATCAGCCGGCTCGTCAGGGCGCCGCGCCCGGAGACGGTGCCGTCCACGCGGACCGATCCGAGCAGGTCGCCGGTGGCCACGTCCACGACCCGCCCCGTCACCCGCAACTGCGCCCCTACGCGCTGGTAGCCGCCGCCCGCGAGCCAGGCGGCCCCGCCGGCCATCGCGCGCTGGATGGCGTTGGACTCGTCGCCGGGGGCCAGCAGCACCACGTCCATGCCCGCGGCCCGCTGGAGGGCGACCCGGAGCACCGCCTGCATCTCCTCGCCGATGATGTCGTCGGCGGGGTTGCGCGACACGTTGCGGAAGGGAAGCAGGGCCACCACCGGACGGGGCGCGCTCGGGGCGTCGGCGCGGGCCGGCCTCGCGGCGGGCGCCGCCGGTGAGGCCGCGGCGCGGGCGGGCCTCGCGGCGGTGGGGGTGGGCGGACCGCCGGCGGGGCCGCGCCCTCCGGGTCCGCCGGGACGCCGCGTCGGCGCGGCGCCGGCCGCCGGGGCCGCCGCGGGTGCGTCCGCCGGCGCCAAGCGGGCATCCCGCCGGCCGGGTCCCCCGGGGCGGGCCCCGCCGGCCGGGTCGATCGGCGCGGCTGCGCCCGCCGCGGCGTTTCCGGGTCCGCGGCCGCCGCCGAAGCGCGGTCGTTCCGGCTCGGCGCGGGCCATCCGATCCTCGGCGCCGGCCGGCGGTGCTCCCGGTCGGGCGCCCGACCGGGGCGCCGGCGCCGGTACCGCCCCCCCGCCGTCGCGCAACGCGGCGATGCGCTCGCGGATGGCGGCAATCTGCTCTTCGCGCGTCAGCGTCGGATCGAGCTCGAAGTCGTCGCGGGGGGGCGCCGGGGCGCGTGCGGCGCCGGCCGCCGACCGATCGGGGCGGGCCATCTCGCGCCTCGCCGCCGTGATCGGGTCGGGCATGCTGGCGGTCGTCCCGTCCGCGGGAACCGCGCCCGGCGCCCGCGCCGGGGCAGGGCGTCGCTCCGCCGGGGATTCCGCCGCCGGGCCGGCGCCCGATGCCGCCGGCGGGGTCGGCCGCTCCACCGCGAGAGCGTCGGCCGGGGGCGCGGTCGTCCGGCCGGCATCCGCCGAGGCTGTGGCCGTCCGGCCGGTTTCCGCCGAGGTCGCGGTCTCCGAACCGGCGTCCGCCGAGGTCGCGGTCTCCGAACCGGCGTCCGCCGAGGTCGCGGTCCCCGGGCCGGCGTCCGCCGAGGTCGCGGTCCCCGCGGGGGCCGCCGACGTCATCGCCGCCGGCGGAGCGGCCCCGGCCTCCGCGCCGCCCCCGGTCGGGGGAGCGCCGCCGGCGGCGCGCGCCATCGTCGCCGGCTCCGCCCCGGCCACCTGCACCGCCATGCCCTCGATGACGGCGTCGAGGGCCGAGATGGACACCCGCTCACCCGCCGCGAGCCCGCCCTGCACCAGCACGTTCTCGCTCGTCGAGCGCAGGATGTCGACCTGCCGGTACCGCAGCCGGCCGTCGTCGTCGACAATCAGCACCTGGTCGCGCCCGTTCAGCGCCGCCCATGGCAGCACCACCACGTCGTCGACGCGCCGTCCGGTTATCTCCGCCTCCACGAACATCCCCACCGCCAGGGGAGGCCGGGTCGGGTCGGAGCCCGGCGCATAGGGATCGGCGACCTCGGCCACCACGTGGACCATCCGGCTCACGGGGTCGATCTCGCCCTCCGTCCGCACGATCCGCCCCTGCCACGAGTAGCGCCGCCCCGCGAAGTCGGCCGACAGGGTGACGGCGGGGCCGGCCTGCTGCTGCGCGCCCCGGTAGGACATCGGCACGTCGACGTAGGCCAGCTCCTCGTCGGGCAGCGGCAGCCGGACCTCGGCCGAGTCGACGGCGTAGATGCGCCCCACCGCCGTCCCGCGGTTCACGAACTGCCCGACGTCGACGTCCTTCGTCTGGACCCGCCCCGCGTAGGGGGCGCGTACCTCGGCGCGCTCGAGGTCCCGCCTCGCGCGGTCGATGGCCGCCTCGGCGGAGGCCACCGCGGCCCGGGCGTCCTCGACCTGCGGCAGGCGCAGGGTGAGGGGGTTGGCGTCTCCCTGGCCGATCTCCTCCCACTCGCGCCGGGCCACCTCCGCCTCCGCCTCTTCCTGGGCGAGGCGGAGCTGCGCCTGGGCGAGCTGCGACCGGGCCGCGATGAGCGCCTGCTGGTAGTCGTAGGGATCGATCTGCAGCAGGACGTCTCCCTCCTCGAAGAACCCCCCCACCGCGAAGGCCGGCGACACCTCGAGCACGGTCCCCGCGATCTCCGGCACGAGCTGGCTGGCGGTCCGCGGCTGCACCGTGCCCTGGCTCGACACGGTGAGGTCGACGCTCTCGAACGCGACCGCCTGCACCCGCACCGCGGGCGGCGTCACCACCGGGGTCAGCGTCTCCACCGGCGGGCGGTTCGCCCACATGACGAACGCCGCGGCGAGGGCGACGCCGAGGACGAGGACCGGGAGCAGGGCCTTGAGCATCCGAGTGAGCATGGGTGACATCGATGTGTTCCTCCGGACGGCGTCCGCGTCGCCCGTCAGTCGCCGGCGCCGGGCATGGGCGGCGCCTCGTCGAACCCGCCGCCGAGCGCGAGATACAGGTCCACCCGGTTCTCGAGCCGCTGCCGCCGGGCCGCGATGAGGTCCCCTTCCGCCTGCAGCGCGAGCCGCTGCGACTCGAGGACGGTGATGTAGTCGTCGAGCCCCGTCCGGTAACGGTCGTCGGCGATGATCTCCGCCGCCCGCGACTGCTCGGCCGAGACCGCGAGGTAGCGTTCGCGGGCCACCAGGTACTCCTCGGCCGCGAGGGCCGTCTCCACCTCCGAGAACGCCTGGAGGGCGGTGTTGGCGTAGATGGCCAGCTCCTCCGCCGCGCGGGCCTCGGCGCGGTCGACGGCGGCGCGCAGGCGCCCCCCCTGCAGCAGGGGCTGGATGACGTTGCCGAGCAGGGTCCAGACGCCGAAGTCCCGCTTCACGAGGTCCTGCAGGGCGCCGGTGGCGGTGCCGGTGTTCGCGGTCAGGCTGATGCGCGGGTAGAGGTCGCGTTGCGCCACCCGCAGGCGCTGCCGGGCCGCGGCGATGCGGCGCTCGGCCGCCACCACGTCGGGGCGCCGCCGCACCAGCTCGGCCGGGAGCCCGCCGGGAATCGTCGCCGGCGCGTCGGGCAGGTCGGACGGCATCGCGAGCGCGCCCGAGGCGTAGAGGCCCATCAGCACCTCGAGCTGCCGGACGGCGGCGTCGAACTGCTGCCCCCGCTGCTCGCGGAGCGCTTCCGCGTTGGCGAGGTTGGAGAGGGCCAGACGCACGTCGAGGGCCGGCCTCAGGCCCTCCTCGAACCGCTCGCGGACCTGCTCGGCCGAGGCCCGGAAGCTGGCCACCGAGGCCTCGGCGAGCCGGAGCTGCTGCTGGGCCTCGGCAATCGCGAACCACGCCTTCGTCGTCTGGCCGGCGAGGGAGAGCTGGGCGGCGCGCAGGTCCGCGGCGCGCGACTGCAGGTCGGCGAGGGCGGCTCGGGCGCCCGCGCGCAGCCGGCCCCACAGGTCGGCCTCCCAGGTGAGGTCGAGCGAGACCCCGTAGTTCGTGAAGACGGTGCTGAGCACGCGGTCCTCGGCCCCGGGAATGGGGAACCCGATGAAGTTCTGCTTCCTCTGCGATCCGTTCAGGCCCACCTGGAGCTGGGGCTGGAGGTCGGCCCCCGCGACGCGCGAGTCGGCCAGGGCCTGCTCGAGCCGGGACGCCGCCGCCTGCAGGTCGTAGTTCTGCCGGAGCGCCGACTCCACGACGGCGTCGAGGCCGGGGTCGCCGAAGTCGGTCCACCACGTCAGCGCGGGGCCGCCGCCGGTGTCGGCACGGGCGGTCCACGTCGCCGGGACGTCGCCGCCGAGCGCGGGATGGTCCTCGAGCGGGGTGGTGGCGCACCCGGTCGCGAACAGGAGGAGGCCCATCATCAGGCTGCCCGCCCTGCCGAGAATCAGTGTCCTGGTCTCTGCCGCCATGGTGGTGGTACGGGGCGTGGCGCCGCCGAAGGCCACCACATGCCCATCAAGGAATCATACCGCGTCGGCGGGCGGGAAGTTCCGCGGCGGCGGCGCGGGGGCCGGAATCGGCGGTCTTCCGGGCGAAGAATCAGTTGAATCCTGACTGCGACCCCGGTATTCTTCAACCCCGTAGCTGTTCGGCGAGCGGCTGGGCGGTGCGTGCCGTCCCGCCGCCCGCGGCCATCGCGCCTCCGGTGCACCGGCATCGGGGCGGCGCACCGTGGGCGGCGGGGCCGGCGGTTCACGGACCGGCACATGGACCCGCTGTGCATCGGTGGCGGCGCGCCGCCGTCCATGAACGGGTCGCATCACGAGGGCGCAATCATGGATCTGTTTCAGTACGGGACCGACCCCTGGGGACAAGAGATCATCATCCGGCTCGCGTGGGGCTTGCTGACCCTGTCGTTCTGGGCCGGTATCGGCTTCGTCGTGTTTCATGCCGTCTACGCCGTGGTGTGGAAGCCGCGGGTCGAGCCGGAGGACGCGTCGGCTGCGGCCGACCCCGCCATTCCCGAGAAGATCGTGCGCCACACCGGCGCCGCCCGGATGTTCCACTGGGTGATGGCGGCGGCCATGCTCGCGCTCCTCATCACCGGCTTCTTCCCCATCGTGGGGCTCGAGTTCAGTTGGCTGACCATCCACTGGGTGGCCGGCCTGATCCTGATCCTCTGCATCATCTACCACATCGTGCACGCCTCCTTCTTCCTCGACTTCTGGTCGATCTGGATTCTTCCCCGCGACCTGAAGGAGGCGGTCCAGCGCACCCAGCGCCAGCTCGGGGCCACCGTCGCCGTCGACAAGCACGGCAAGTACCCGCTCGACCACAAGCTCTACCACCTCGCCGTCACCATCTTCGGCCTCGTCGTCTCCGTCACCGGGCTGGTGATGATGTTCAAGATCGACAACCCGATCGTGCCGATGAACGAGATGCTCTTCTCGGGCGCGGCCATGGGGAACGACCAGGCCTGGGGCATCGTCTATGCCACGCACGGCTTCTCGGCGGTGCTGTTCGTGATGCTCACCATCACCCACATCTACTTCGCCATCCGGCCCGAGAAGCTGTGGATCACCAAGTCGATGATCTTCGGGACGGTGAGCCGCGACGACTACCTCGCGCATCACAGCCCGCAGCGGTGGGACGTCACCCCGCCGAAGCCGAAGGCCAAGCCCCCGGCGCCGGCTCCCGCGGCGGCCGCGCCTCCGCCGGCCGCGCCTCCGCCGGCCCAGAGTCAACCCGCGTCGTAGGAGCCTGCGCCGTGGAACGGCGCGAACTCCCGTAGCATTGGATGCGGGCAGCGGCGCCGCACGGCGGCGATGCCCGAGCGAGGAGCGGCAGGTGGCCGACACGACCACGGAGGGCCTGAGGAAGCGCATCGACGCGCTCGAGGGGGGCTACGAGTACTTTCTGAGCTACGCCTCGAAGGGCTACAAGGGCGAGCCGGGCGTCGGCGACGGCGAGTTGCGGCGCCTGCTCGACGGCATGGACCAGGCCCTCGACGGGCTCGGCCCGTTCTTCGCGACGACGGTGCGCGAGCGGGGCCTCGAGCCGGCGTCCGCGTACCACGGTTTCATCGAGGTGCTCGCCGGCGACGCCGATCGGGCGCGGAAGGTGCTGGGGCTCGTCCGGGCCCAGCCCGGCATCAGCAGCCAGGTCATCGACAACCTGAACGGGTCGATCCACCTGCGGGCCTTGCTCACGGACCTGTTCCTCATCGACGAGATCCTGCGCCCGCACGCGTCCGAGGCGATACCGGCGGCGGCCCTGGCCGACGAAAAGCCGCCGCCGGAGCCCGCTTCGACCTGATTCGTTGCCGGGAGGGCGGCGACGGTGTCGCAGGGGGACGAACAGCGGGCCAGGGGCGAAGGATGACGATGCGGACGGCATTGACGGCGGGGGTGCTGGTCGCCGCCACGGCGTTCACGCTCGCGGCGGCGGGCGAGCAGCGGGCGGGGACCCGCAGGCCCGAGCCGCAGGTCGAGTGGGTCCAGACCGTCGGCTGCGTCGAGCGGCGGATCCGGGACGAATCGACCTGGTGGCTGACCCGGGCCGCCGAGCCGACGGTGACCCGGGCGGGCGTCTTCAACGAGGTCCAGGTCGGCGAGGCGCGCGAGACCGCGCTCGGCGACGGCGAGTTCCGCCTCATCGGCTTCGCCGACTTCCTCACCCCCGAGGGCCTGCTGAACTTCGGCGACCGCGCCCTCTTCACCGACCCCGATCAGATCAACGCCAGCGGCGAGCTGCGGCCGGGCCGCACCGTGCTCGTCAAGGGGCTCCTGATCGAGGCGGACGGCGAGTCGCGCATCAACCTCACGTCCGTGGTCGGCCTCGCCGACGCCTGCGACTGACCGGGCCGCGGGGTCGACGGGCCAAGGCAGCGCCTCGAATCACGGCTCACCGGCCGAGCCGGCGGGGCTCTGACGGTCATCACTTTCTTCCCGCGCCGGACTGCAGACGCATCGGCATAGCCGCGGAGGCACTTCCATGGGCGGCCGTCGACGGGTGGGGCTCGGGGTGTTCGTCGTCGCCTCGATCGCTTCGAGCGTGGTGGTGTCGGCCCAGCAGGCCCCCACCTTCCGGAGCGGCGTCGAGCTCATCGAGGTGGACGCCACCGTCATCGACGGCGGCGGCAACCCGATTCCCGACCTGCAGGCGGCGGACTTCTCGGTGACCGTCGACGGGGAGCCGCGCGCCGTCGTCCAGGCGCAGTTCATCTCGCTGCGGGCGCCCGAGCGAGACGCCCTCCCGGCCGATTCCCCGGCGGAGGACACCGGGTACACGTCCAACGCCGGCGCGGACCCCGGCCGGCTCATCGTGATCCTGGTCGACGAGGAGAGCATCCCCTTCGGAGAGGGTCGCCGCCTGATGCACGCCGCCGCCGGGTTCGTCGACAGCCTGAGCCCCGGCGACCGCGTCTCGGTGGTGGCGATGCCGCAGCCCGGCGTCTACATCGACTTCACGTCCGACCACGACCGGGTCCGTCACGCGGTCGAGGGCATGTCGGGCCTGGGCTCCCCCCCGCTGGGTGGGGGATCGATCGACTTCGAGATCCTGCAGGAGACGCGTCGCCGCACCGCGGCCGTGCTGCACGGCATCGAGTCCATCCTCGAGGGCATGCGGCGGGTGGAGGGCCCCAAGGCGCTCGTGTGGCTCTCCGGGGGCTTGGTGCTCGCCGGCGAGGAGCTGGGCCTGAAGAAGATCGCGGACCTCGTCGCCGCCTCGCGCACCACGCTGTACATATTCATGCTCGACGAGCTGCTCGTCGACGGGTCCCGGGCGGCGTCCGGGGCCTTGCCGGATGCCTTCGTGGTGGAGAACTCGCCCATGCGAGGGGGAGGACCCGGCGGAGTCGAGGCGGCTCCCGGGCAGCCGGCAGACGTGGGGCTGCGGCTGGGGCCGGCGAGCCGCCGGGTGCAGGAGCAGGGCCTGATGGCGGCGGCGTCGATGACCGGCGGCAGCCTCATGCGCACCTACTACAACCCCGGTCCGCTGTTCGCCAGGCTGGAAAGGGAGCTCTCCGGCTACTACCTGCTGGGTGTGGAATCGCTCCCGGGGGACCGCGACGGGGAGTTCCGCGACATCGCCGTGTCCGTGGGGCGCGAAGGCGCCCGCGTTCGCTCGCACCGCCGGGTCCAGGTCCCGCCGGAGGCCGCGGGACGCAGCGCGCCCGAACGCCTCCTGCGCCTGCTGCGATCGCCCTTGACGGTGCGCGAGTTGCCGTTGCGCGTCGCGACGTACGCCTACCGCAACGCCACGAGCTACAGCGAGCCGATGCGGGTTCTGATCGGCGTGGAGGTCGATGCCACGGGCAGCGCGCCGGCGACGCTGGAGGTGGGGTACCTGGTGCGTGACGCGGCCGGCGTCGAGACGGCCCGCGCGACGATGCAGGTCGCTCCGAGGCTGGTGCAGAAGCCGGACGGACCCGTCCTCGAGGTCGCCATCTCGGTGCCGCTGGAGCAGCCGGGCGCGTACTCGCTGAAGCTGGCCGCGATCGACACGGCCGGGCGGCGCGGCAGCGTGGAACATCCGGTGCCTGTGCCCCGGCTGTCGGGCGAGCCGCTCGTCGCCGGCGACCTGATGCTGGCCGACCACGCATCGATGCCGGCGGGACGGATTCTCCCGCAGGTCGAGGCGCAGGTGACGAGCGGGCGCCTGCTGGCCTTCACGGAGCTGTACGCCCGGTCTCCGCTACGGTGGAACGGTACCCGGGTCGAGGTCGACGTGGTGGACCGCGCGGGCGGGCCGGTCCTCGCGCGGGGGCCGGCCGTGCTGAACGGTCCGGACCGCGCCCGCAGCCGCACGGCCACGGCCGTCGTCGCCGTGCCCCACCTGCCGCCGGGGCGCTACGTGGCGCGCGCCCGCGTGATGCGCGACTCCACCGAGGTGGCCCGGGTGAGACGGTCGTTCCGGGTCGTTTCGCGGCCCGTCCCTTAGGGCCTGGGACCCCTGGGCGGGGCGGTTCCGAGAGACTATCGGCTGACGTCGGTCCCCGCGCGGCGATTGATGGCCGCCCACATCTTCACCAGGGGCGTGATCGGCGCCAGCCGCACGGCGACTTCGCGCAGCCGGCAGGCCACCGGGTTCGTCGTTCCCATGATGCGCGCCGTCCGGCGCCCCTGGGCCACCAGGACCGCCGTCTTCTCGCTCCGGTCGCGCTCGTACGCCCGCAGCGCGTCGCCGACGTTCCCGTTCTCCCCGAGCGCCTTCCCGAGCGCCACCGCGTCGCTTCGCAGTCGAGCTCGACCGTGTCCTCCCCGACCGCCGCCAGCAGGGCGCCGTGGACGGCCGGGCGCAACGCCACCACCGTCGGGCCGCCCATCACCTCCGGCGGGGAAAGTCCGCACGCTTCAGGACCGTGCCGTCCATCCGCCGCGCCTCGCCTCGCGTCGGCACGACCCCGCGGGCCAGCACCACGTCGGCAACGCCCAGCTCGCGCAGCGCCGCCATCGCGTTCGGGGCGACGAGCAGCGCGAAACCGAGCTCCCGCACCGACGCGGCGCGCTCGAAGACGCGGACGTTCCAGCCCGCCTTGCGGAGGGAGATGGCCGCCGACAGCCCGCCGATGCCGGCGCCGACGATGAGAGCTGTGCGGAGACCCATTGTTACTCAGGCAGCGCCAGTGCCCCCGTCGATTACTTTCCGCGCGGGAATCCACGGGACTACCCGGGCCGTACGCGAACGGCTCCGACCCGCGGCCGGCTCGCTGCCCGCCGTCGTTCAGAAGCCAGCAGCTTCCACAGAACCTCGTCGTCGGAGATGGCGGCCAACCGTAGGCGGCGGCCAAGCGGCGTCAAGTGACGCGCACGCGTCGGCGAGCCACTGCCACTTGGCGTTGTTACTCCCGGGCAGCGACGATCCGAACACACCTACGGCGACCCGGGTTGCGACTCGACGCGGTTTCCGGCGAGGAGGAGCACGCCGGTGGCGGCCTTGCCGTCGACGAACAGATGTGAGAAACGCACCGGCAGACCCATGCCGCGAAACAGGTCAGCCGAGTCCTGCAGGTGAAAATGCAGGTGCGGTTCGGTGCTGTGGCCCGTGTGGCCGCAGAGGCCAAGGACTTGGCCACGGTCTACACGATCGCCGGGCGCGACGGTGACGCGGCCGCGAACGAGGTGAGCGTACAACGCAAACTCTCCTTCGGCATGCTTGACGAGCACGTGATTGCCGACGAAACTGCGGGCCGTAGCAGGTCGCTCGTGGGCCGGGCTCTGGACGGCTACGGCGTGACGGTGACGTTCACATAGCCATTCGTCCAGCAGCACTGGTTGCCGGCGGAGCTGTCGACCCGGCCGAAGCTGTCGGCGCGCACACGGATCACGTACTCGCCCGGCTGCTGGAAGGTCGCAGTCGTGGTCACCATCCCCTCTGTCTCGGCGATCGGCTCCGTGTGCGGGCTGAAGACCACCGCGCCCGGACCGGCATGCTTGAACCAGGTCACGTTCAGCGCCGCGGTGTCGCCCCGCCGTCTGACCGGGAGCGGTTCTTCGTCCCGCACGCTGTCATCATGGATCCAGACCGCCAGCGAAAGCGGCGTGTCCACCGACGCGCGCATCGGCTCCGCGTCGATCCCGGTGGGACCCCGGCCGGCAGGGCCGTCGGGGCTGAAGCGGACCAGTGGGGGCTGCGACCCCATGGCCATCGGCCATCGGAGCTGGTAGGCACCGGTCTTGGCGCTTCCAGGCACGGAGAAGGTCCGTTCCTGGTTGACCAGGGTCCAGACGACGTCGCCGCTGAAGCTGGCCGGCACGGTCACGGTGAACACCCCCCGCTCCCGGTCTCGCCGGCGCGTGCTCGTGGCGCCCTCACGCACGACAGGCGGGAACGACGTGGGTTGCCGGCCGTCGAACTCCGCCGGTTCGATGAAGTTGTCAGGACCCAGGGAAATCTCCACGACCTCGGTCAGGTTGAGGTTGGAATAGCCGAACGACAGGGTGACGGTTCCATCCGGATTCCGGTACCAGCCGTCGAAGAACGGGGCCACCCGAAGTCCGTTCGGCGGCAGCGGGGTAAGTGGTCGTTGTCGCTGGGCCCCCAGCGATGTGGAGCCGATGAGCATTGCGGCTGCGAGGCCGCCTGCGAGCCATCGTCCGAGCACTGGCGTTCCCTCCATCAACGCGTTGCCGCCGAAAAGCGAGAGAGCCTCTCGATACCGAGAGGCTCTCTCGCCGCAGACCAATTCCGCACGTCTCCGTGCTGCTACTCCTCGTTGTCCGTCTGCTGGCGACTCTCCCGCTCGGCCACCAGACGCTCGTAGCCCTCGTCGTCGAGATGCGTCACGGCGATCCATGCATGCGACATCTCGTCCGCCGTACGGCTGCCCGGTCCCACCCACTGACTCGGGTCGGGGTTCTGCGGGTTCCCGGCCGTATTGTCGTAGTAGCCGGTGATCACCAGGACGGACCCCGCCGGGACGAGCGGTGCGGCGTCTTCTGCGTAGATGTGACTGGTGTGCCAGTCGTTGGTCCAGTTGGACACCGAGCTCACCATCTCCAGCTCGCCCGTCTTCGGATGGAAGAGCTCAAGAGTCTTGCCCACCAGACGGAAGTGACCGTGCGGTTGGAAGCTGTCGATCCGCACCGGGGTCTCGAAGGAATGGAACCCCTGCGTCATCGCCGTGCCATGCGGTGGGAGCTCGAGCTCGCTGCCCTTCATCAGCAGGGAATACAGCTTGAGATCCTGTTGGTATTGCACCTGCTCCTGATGGCCCTCCGGGTAGAGCCACACGCCCATCTCGACCACGTCGTTCTCGATGATCTCGCCGGTCGGATAGTAGTGGACGTCCCAACTGACCATCGAGTCGGCCGGGAGGAGACGACAGGCGTCCTCCGGAACGATCTCGCCGACCTTCCCGAGCGCGTACTCGGAGAGCCGCTCGACCTGGACCCACTCGCCGCTCTCCTCGTCGAAACCGAGCACCTGGCTGTTGGCGTGGTGCGCGGCGGCGCGCCCCTCGGGCGACGGCTTGACGGAGACCGCCTTGAGGCACCGGTCCTCGGTCAGGCCGGTCGGCACGATCGGCCGCCACCAGACGTCCGACCCATCGGCCGCCAGCGTGTACGGCTTCGTCCGGATCACCAAGTCCGGCGGGCCGAACTCATCCGCATAGGCCCACTCGCTGAGATCCGGAAACGACAGCGGCGGCGGAAGATCGGCCGGGTCGCCAGGGGGTGCCCCGTCGTCCACCCAGCGGGCTATCGTCTCGATTTCGGACAGGCTCAGCCGGAGGTCGTCCTTCAGCTCCTGAATCCCGATGTCGCGGTCGTATCGATAGGGCGGCATCTCGCCCGTTACCACGCGCTGCTTGATCGACCGAGCCCAGGGGCGCACTTCCTGGTAGGTCGTGAGCGACATCGGGCCGATCGAGCCGGGCCGGTGGCACTGCTGGCAGTTACTCTGGAAAATCGGGGCGATGTCCCGAGCGAAGGTCACCGCGGGCGCGTCGCCGGGCGATTGGGCCGCCGCGGGCGCGCCCCAGGCCACACTGAGGACAGCGACCCCAAGACTCCAGGCAACCACCCGGCCGCCCGACGAAGCGTGGAGGGGAATGTTCAGCATAACGACACCTCTCAGGACACCCTGGTTCCGAACGCACATCCTACTACAGAATGTCCGTCCCGGGCGAGTTCTCGATTCGTGGCCGCTGGGCCGGCAACCCCGTCGGTCAGCTCAAGCCAATGGCAGGGCGAACACGAACAGGTTGTTCCCCGCGCTGGGCCGCAGCTCCGGCGTCAGCCCGAGGAAGCCCGAGGCGGTGCCGGCCGAGCCGGTGCCGACGGCGACGTACTGGCGGCCGTCGACGGCGTAGCTGATCGGGAAGCTCGTCACCGCCGAGCCGAGGTTGATCTCCCACAGGATCTCGCCCGTCTCCTGGTCGAAGGCCCGGAAGCGCCCGTTCACGTCCCCGCCGAACACCAGTCCGCCGCCGGTCGCGACGAGGGACATGGTGGCGGAGCGCTGCGAGTGGAGCCAGCGGGTCTCTCCCGTCTCGGCCGAGATGGCCTGCACGGTTCCGACCTGGTCCATGCGGGCGCGATCTGGTTGCGGACGGCGAGGGCGTAGTGGCTGCCGGCGTCGGTCGAGGCGAGCATCCGGGCGCAGACGTTGCGCAGGGGCATGTACATGGTGTTGGCGAGGGGGCTGTAGGCGCCGGCCTCCCAGTCCTTGCCCCCGAACCAGCTCGGGCACGCCAGCACTTCCTGGCCCTCGGCGGTGAAGACGATCTCGCCGTTGGGGGTGACCGCCCCGGTCGCGCCGTCGATGTCGGTGATGACGTTCTGGGGAACCGTCGGGGTGGCCCACAGGAACTCGCCGGTCTCGCGGTCGAGGGTGTACACGACCCCGGTCTTGCCGGGGATGCCGGTCACCACCCTCCGCGTCTCGCCGGCCGTGAGGCCGGGGTTGATCCAGCTCACGGCGGCGGGGTCGGGGGCCACCGCGGTGTCGACGAGGAGCCGCTCGAACGGATGGTCGAGGTCCCAGTGGTCGTTCAGGTGCTGGTAGTACCAGACGATCTCGCCGGTGTCGGCGTCGAGGGCCAGCGTGGAGTTGTGGTACAGGTGCGTGTTCTCGATGCCGCCCCGCAGGAATTTCGGCGCGGGCGAGGTGACGGACGTGCCGACGTAGACGAGGTTCAGCTCGGGGTCGACGCTGGGGGCCGTCCACGACCCCACGTGCACGCGGTCCTCGTAGGGCACGTCGCCCCACGTCTCGTCGCCGGGCTCTCCCGGGGCCGGCACGAGCCGCCGGCGCCAAAGCTCCTCGCCGGTCTCGGCGTCGTGGGCCGCGATGATGCACGCCTCGGGCCCCGCCCACGGGCGGCAGCTCCGGCCGGAAAAGGCCCTGCCGCCGGCGACGATGGGGCCCGACGAGTGCCGGGCGGGGTTCACGGTGTAGTCGAGGATCTCCGTTTCCCAGACGAGCTCGCCGGTGCGGGCGTCGACGGCGTAGATGTAGTCGTCGTTGCTGGTGTCGATGATGCCTCGATGACTGGATGAAGAGGGAGCACCATCCGCCGATTGCCGGAGTGCTGACCGGACCCTTGGGCGGGGCGACTCTGACACTACCGGCTGACGTCGGTCCCCGCGCGGCGATTGATGGCCGCCCACATCTTGACCAGCGGCGTGATCGGCGCCAGCCGCACGGCGACTTCGCGCAGCCGGCAGGCCACCGGGTTCGTCGTTCCCATGATGCGCGCCGTCCGGCGCCCCTGGGCCACCAGGACCGCGGTCTTCTCGCGCCGGTCGCGCTCGTACGCCCGCAACGCGTCGCCGACGTTCCCGTTCTCGCCGAGCGCCCTCCCGAGCGCCACCGCGTCGACCATCGCCTGCGCCGCCCCCTGGCCGGTGTGCGGCAGCACAGGGTGGGCCGCGTCGCCGAGCAGGGTGACGGCACCCTTGCCCCAGAACGGCAGCGGGTCGCGATCGACGAGCTCGTCGACGCGCATGTCGGTGGTCCCCGAGGTCACGGCGCGGAACGTCTCGTCGAACCGCGGCGACACGTGCCTCAGAATCGCCGCCGGATCGTCCCGCATGCCGACCGGCAGCAACTCCTGCGCCAGCCCGAGCCCCCAATAAATGCCGGTGTCGCTCGCCCGGACCAGGAACGATTCCACCCCTCGCCCCATATAGTGGATCCCGGACAGGCCGTCGAGGTGATCCACGGCACCGTACGCGGCAGCGCGTACCGCGATGAGTCCGCTCGACCGCGGCGGCGGCTCCGACGGATGGAGCGCACGCCGAATCGCGGACGCGGCGCCGTCCGCGCCGATCAGCAGGTCGCCTTCGGCGGCGTCCCCGTCCGCGGTCCGCAGAGTGACACGGTCGGCCGTCACCGAGAACCCGGTCGCTTCGCAGTCGAGCTCGACCGAGTCCTCCCCGACCGCCTCCAGCAGGGCGCCGTGGACGGCCGGGCGCAACGCCACCACCGTCGGGCCGCCCATCACCTCCGGCGGGGGAAAGTCCGCGCGCTTCAGGATGGTGCCGTCCATCCGCCGCGCCTCGCCCCGCGTCGGCACGACCCCGCGAGCCAGCACCACGTCGGCGACACCCAGCTCGCGCAGCGCCGCCATCGCGTTCGGGGCGACGAGCAGCGCGAAGCCGAGCTCCCGCACCGACGCGGCGCGCTCGAAGACGCGGACGTTCCAGCCCGCCTTGCGGAGGGAGATGGCAGCCGACAGGCCGCCGATGCCGGCGCCGACGATGAGTGCTGTGCGCGTCATCTCCCGGGTCTCCGCACGGTGACACGGGTGCCGTTACCCCCGACATGCCGCCGGTTGCGGCGACGGTGGTCACGGCTTCCGCAGGGGACGCCGAGCATCGCGTGGTCGCGGCCGTGGTGGTCACGGCTTCCGCAGGGGACGCCGAGCATCGCGTGGTAGCATGCTGTGATGTCCGATGCTGCCGGCCTTGCGCAGCGCCCTTGCATCCAGCGAACCGGCAGTCGGGCCGGGCGCACCAAGGGGAGGCTCGAGCGCCTGTCGTGAGTATCCCCGTGATTGCGCCGGCCACGCAAACCGGCCCCCTGAGCGCCCCGGAACGGAATCGTCTCAGGCCCGAAGACCGCGCCGTTCACGACTGGTACCGCTTCGTCCTCTCCTTCCCGTCGCACCTCGTACGAGACTACCTCCACGCGTTCGGGGTGGGCTCGCGCCAACGGGTGCTCGATCCGTTCTGCGGCACCGGAACGACACTGGTCGAGTGCAAGAAGCTCGGCATTCCGAGCGTCGGGATCGAGCGCAATCCGATGGCCGGCTTCGCGAGCCGTACCAAGCTGGACTGGAGCGTCGATCCCGGCAAGCTCGTGTCCCACGCCAAGGACATCGCCGCACTGACGCTGGACCGGCTCCGGCGTGAGGGCATCGACGACTTCGGGCCGGCGCCCCTGTTTCGGGCGGAGGCCCCGCCAATCGCGGGCCTGCGGACGTTGCCGCCCGAGCGCCTGAGCCTGCTGCTGAAGAACTCGATCAGCCCGCTGCCGCTTCACAAGACGCTGCTGCTGCTGGACGCTCTGGAGGACCATCGCGACGACACGTTCCACGCTCACGAGCGGCTCGCGCTCGCGTCCGCATCGGTCTCGGACATCGGCAACCTGCATTTCGGCCCGGAGGTCGGTGTCGGCCGCATTCGGGAGGACGCGGCGGTCGTCGGTCCGTGGCTGGATCGCGTCAGGGCGATGGCGGATGACCTTGCCTCCTTGCGGAAACGGGCCGCCACCGAGGCCGCGGTCCACCTTGCGGACGCGCGCCGGCTCGAGGACTTCCTGGAGCCCTCGTCCGTCGATGCCGTCATCACGTCGCCGCCGTACCCCAACGAGAAGGACTACACGCGAACGACGCGGCTCGAGAGCGTGCTGCTCGGCTTCGTCCGGGACAAGCAGGACCTGCGCGGCTTGAAGCAGGGACTCGTTCGATCGAATACCCGAAGCGTGTACAAGGCCGACGCCGACGACGCCCTCGTCGCCGATCACGCGGGCATTCAACGCATCGCCCGGCTCATCGAAGAGCGACGGATCGAGCTGCGCAAGACCTCGGGGTTCGAACGCCAGTACGCGCGAGTCACCAAGCTGTACTTCGGCGGCATGGTCCGGCATCTCGCCGGCCTCCGGAGCCGGCTGCGCCCCGGCGCGAGACTCGCCTACGTTGTCGGAGACCAGGCATCTTACCTGCGGGTCATGATCCGGACCGGCGAGATTCTCGGCGAGCTGGCCCGGTCACTCGGCTACGAGCTGACGGCCATCGACTTGTTCAGGACGCGGATCGCGACGGCCAGCCGGCAACAGCTTCGCGAAGAGGTCGTCCGACTCCGCTGGCCCGGTTGACCCCGACACGGCCGTTCCTCATGTCCAAGCCGAACGTGTACGCCGCGATCATCGAGGAGATCTTCGAATCGAAGTCCAAGAAGGGGATGACCCGAGTCGATTTCGAGAGATCCGACATCACGGCAGCCGCCGATCGGCGAGGCGTTCCGCGCCCGAGCAACGTCGGTGACGTCGTCTACAGCGCACGGTATCGGAGCATTCCGGAGTCCGTGCAGTCCACGGCCACCCGCGGCCGTGAGTGGATCATTCGCGGTACGGGACCGGGGCGGTACAGCTTCGTCCTGACCCGGCCGATTCGTCTGGCCCCCAACGAGCAAATGGGAGCCACCAAGGTTCCCGACGCCACCCCGGGCGTCGTCGCGATGCATGCGCTCAACGACGAGCAGGCCCTTCTCGCAGTAGTGCGCTACAACCGTCTGATCGACATCTTCACGGGAGTCAGGTGCTACTCGTTGCAGAATCACCTCCGGACGGCAGTGCGTGGCATCGGACAGGTCGAGACGGACGAACTGTACGTGGGAGTCGACACGAAGGGCTGCCAGTACGTCATACCCGTGCAGGCGAAAGGCGGGCGTGACGAGTTGAACATCGTGCAGATCGAGCAAGACATGGCGCTGTGCGAATCGAAGTTCGCCGATCTCATCTGCCGCCCGGTTGCGGCCCAATTCATGGAAGATGATGTGATCGCGCTCTTCGCGTTCGAGAAGATCGACGGCGAGGTCAAGGTTCTCATGGAACGGCACTACAAGCTGGTGGAATCCAGCGAGGTCACGACGGAAGACTTGGCCGCGTACAGGGAGCGGACATGAACCAACGACGATATGGGAGACGTTGCCGATGAGGAATCCGCCGAGGTTCGAGGAATTCTCGTAGCTGGCGAATTCGACGACAAGGCTCGTGCGGCTGCTCGTGTCGTACCGGCTCTCTCATTGCGTCGCTACAGGGTCAAGTTCGAGTTCTCGGCTCCGGGGGACGCGGTCTCGCCCGATGCCGCTGATACGTAGCTGGCCTGCAGCGAACATCGGCGGCACTCGGAGACGGCCAGTGGTCACTCAGGCAAAGCAAACACGAACAGGTTGTTCCCTGCGCTCGGGCGCAGCTCGGGGGTCAGCCCGAGGAACCCCGAGGCGGTGCCGGCCGAGCCGGTGCCGACGGCGACGTACTGGCGGCCGTCGACGGCGTAGCTGATCGGGAAGCTCGTCACCGCCGAGCCGAGGTTGATCTCCCACAACACCTCGCCCGTCTCCTGGTCGAACGCCCGGAAGCGGCCGTTCACGTCGCCGCCGAACACGAGCCCGCCGCCGGTGGCCACCAGCGACATGGTGGCCGAGCGCTGCGAGTGGAGCCAGCGGGTCTCCCCCGTCTCGGCCGAGATGGCCTGCACGGTGCCGACCTGGTCCATGCCCGGCGCGATCTGGTTGCGGACGGCGAGGGCGTAGTGGCTGCCGGCGTCGGTCGAGGCGAGCATGCGCGCGCAGACGTTGCGCAGCGGCATGTACATGGTGTTGGTGAGGGGGCTGTAGGCGCCGGCCTCCCAGTCCTTGCCCCCGAACCAGCTCGGGCACGCCAGCACTTCCTGGCCCTCGGCGGTGAATACGATCTCGCCGTTGGGGGTGACCGCGCCGGTGGCGCCGTCGATGTCGGTGATGACGTTCTGGGGCACGGTCGGGGTGGCCCACAGGAACTCGCCGGTCTCGCGGTCGAGGGTGTACACGACCCCGGTCTTGCCGGGAATGCCGGTCACCACCCGCCGCGTCTCGCCGGTGGTGAGGCCGGGGTTGATCCAGCTCACGGCCGAGGGGTCGGGGGCCACCGCGGTGTCGACGAGGAGCCGCTCGAAGGGGTGGTCGAGGTCCCAGTGGTCGTTCAGGTGCTGGTAGTACCAGACGATCTCGCCGGTGTCGGCGTCGAGGGCCAGCGTGGAGTTGTGGTACAGGTGCGTGTTCTCGATGCCGCCCCGCAGGAACTTGGGCGCCGGCGAGGTGACGGACGTGCCGACGTAGACGAGGTTCAGCTCGGGGTCGACGCTGGGGGCGGTCCACGAGCCCACGTGCACGCGGTCCTCGAAGGGCACGTCGCCCCACGTCTCGTCGCCGGGCTCTCCCGGGGCGGGCACGAGCCGCCGGCGCCACAGCTCCTCGCCGGTCTCGGCGTCGTGGGCCGCGATGATGCACGCCTCGGGCCCCGCCCACGGGCGGCAGCTTCGGCCCGAGAAGGCCTTGCCGCCGGCGACGATCGGGCCGGACGAGTGGCGGGCGGGGTTCACGGTGTAGTCGAGGATCTCGGTCTCCCAGACGAGCGCGCCCGTCCGGGCGTCGACGGCGTAGATGTAGTCGTCGTTGCTCGTATCGATGATGCGGGTGCCGTGGATGGCGATGTTGCGGTTCACGCTGACGAGGCCGCGGATGTAGTCGTCGATGTCGTCGGGGAGGTCGCGGCGGTACTCCCAGCGCAGGTCGCCGGTCACCGCGTCGATGGCCTGGATGACGTCGTTCGGGTTGGGCATGTAGAGGACGCCGCCGTAGGCGATGGGGGTGCCCTGCTGGCTGCCGGGGGCGAGGGCGCGGGTCCACACCATGCGCAGGTCGCCGACGTTGTCGCGGTCGATCTGGTCCAGCGGGCTGTACCCCCAGCCGTCGAGGGTGCGGCGCCACATGAGCCAGTCGCCGTCGGCCGGGTCCGCGAGCATCGCGTCGGTGACGGGAACGAAGTCGTCGCCGGTCTGCGCGGCGGGGTGCGAGACGAAGGCGGTCGCGACGACGACCGCCGCCGACAGCCAACGGACTGCGGTATGCGCTGATCTCATGGTCCTGACTCCCGTCCGTGATCCGGGCGATTCCGTACTGACGGTCCCATTCTAACGGCGCGGTGACGCATCGGGCCCCCGCGGCGCCTCACTGCCACCGGAACACGCGGAGCGCGACGACGAACGACACCGCGCCCCAGCCGGCCAGGATGCCGAGCTCGGCCCCGATGCCGGCCAGCCCGTCGCCGTTCAGCATCACGCCGCGCAGGGCGTCGATCATCGCCGTGAGCGGCAGCACGCGGATGAAGGGCTGGGCCGCCTCCGGGAAGTTCGTCACCGCGAAGAACACGCCGCTGCAGACCCACATGGGGACCATTACCACGTTCATGATGCCGGAGACCCCCTCGATGGTGCGGGCCCGGCACGCCGTCAGGAGTCCGAGGCCCCCGAAGGCGAGGGCACCGATCAGGGCCACCGCCACCAGGGTCGCGAAGCTCCCCTCGTTGCCGACACCGAAGACCCAGGCCGCGAACCCGAGGAGCGCGGTCATCTCGAGGGCGAGGAACGCGAGCCGCGACATGACCAGCGACGCCAGGAAGTGCGACCGGCGCATGGGGGTGGCGATCATCCGCTTCAGCAGCTTGCGCGACCGCGCCACCACGATGCCGAACCCGAGCCCCCACATGCCCGAGCCCATGATGTTCATGCCGAGCAGGCCCGGCACCAGCCAGTCGATGTAGCGGCTGCCGGGGGTCGCCACCTCCTCGGTCCGGGCCGCCTCCGCCGGGCCATGGTCGGTCTCCCCGGTCAGCGCCCGGTCGACGAGCAGTCGGGTGAGGCGGCTCTCGGGGCGGACCGGGTCGTAGCGGTAGGTCGGCGGCGACCCGGGCACCACGACGAGATGCGCGCGGCCGTCCCGCAGCAGGGCCAGCTCGTCCCCCTCGGGGGCGGCGAACCCCGCGAGGTCGCCGCCCCGGGCCAGCGCGGCGAGGACCGGCGCCGCCCCCGGCGCGTCCCTGACCGCCACCGGCATCGGCTCCTCCCCGCGGGTCTGGAACGCGATGCCGAGGGCGAGGGCCATCAGGATGGGGAAGACGAAGATCCAGAACACCATCTCCGGCTCGCGGATGGTCAGCTTGAACCGCGCGAGGGTGAGCGCGGCCAGGGGATGCCGCATGAAGCCGTCGTCAGCCATCGCGCAGGTGCCTTCCCGTCAGCGAGACGAACACGTCCTCCAGGGCCACAGCGTGGGTCGGTGCGGCCAAGGGATGACACACGAAGCCCGCGGCGTGGGTCGGTGGGGCCGGAGGGTACCGCATGAAGCCGCCGTCAGGCATCGCGCAGGTGCCTTCCCGTCAGCGAGACGAACACGTCTTCGAGGGTCGCGGGGTGGCTCGTGACCGAGTCGAGCGTGACTCCGCCCTGCTCGGCGAAGCGCAACAGGGCCGGCAACGCCTCCTGCAGGTCGTCGGCGCCGAGCTGCCATCGGTCGCCGTCGCGGCCGGCCCCCCGCACGCCGGGCAGCGCCGCCAGCCGCGCGGCGAGCCCGTCCGCGTTCGGCTCGGCGTCGTGCCCGGGCGTCAGGTCGAACTCGATGACGTGGGCCGCCCCCAGCGAGGCGATCAGCTCGCGCGGCGTGCCCTCGGCGATGATGCGGCCGGTGTCGACGATGGCCACGCGGTCGCACAGCGTCTGCGCCTCGTCCATGTAGTGGGTGGTCAGCAGGATGCTGCCGTCCGCGGCGCGGAACCGCTGCAGCACCGACCAGAGCTGCCGCCGCGACTGCGGGTCGAGCCCCGTCGTGGGCTCGTCGAGGAACAGCAGCTCGGGGTCGCCGACGAGCGCGCACCCCACCGCCAGCCGCTGCCGCTGCCCGCCCGAGAGATGGACGACCCAGGTGCCCGCCTTCGATTCGAGGCCCACCGTCTCCAGCACGTCGGCGACCGGCCGGCCCTCCCGGTAGAACGAACCGAACAGCCCGAGGGTCTCGGCCACCGTCAGCCTCTCGTCGAACTGCGTCTCCTGCAGGTGGATGCCGAGCCGCTGCCGCAGCGCGTCGTCGTCCGCGCCCCAGCGCGACCCCAGCACCTCCACCGCGCCCGCGTCCGGCGCCAGCAGGCCTTCCAGGATCTCGATGGTGGTGGTCTTGCCGGCCCCGTTGGGCCCGAGCAGGCCGAAGCACTCGCCGCGATGCACGGTGAGATCGAGCCCGTCGACCGCGGTCAGGTCGCCGTAGCGCTTGACGAGACCCGTGCAGTTGAGCGCCAGACCGTCGGCCGCCGTCGAAGGCATCTCGCTCGGGACCGCTCAGAACCGGAAGAGGCGGTTCACCTTGACGATGAACGCGCGGTTGCCGGGGACGGGAAACGGCGACAGGCCGGTGTTCCGGTCCTCGTTGTAGACGATGAAGAGCTCGCTGCCGGGGCGGTACTCCCACCGGAACCGGATGTTCGCCGACGCCTGGTTGAGCCGCGAGTTGTACTGGACGAGCGCGCTCGCGAACATGAGCGGGGTCATCGTGTAGGTCGTCCGCATGCCCACGAGGTCGGTCCGGAATTCGCCCTGGGGCAGGTCGATCCAGTTGACCGACAGCGACGGCTCGACCGAGAACTGGTTGGTGATGGTGACCCGGCCGCGGCTGACGCCGAGGGTGGTCTTGGTGCCGCCGTAGAACGAGCCGCGCTCGGCGATGACGTTGGCCGAGAAGCGGCGCTGCTGGCCGAAGTTGTAGCCGAGCTGCAGGTTGGTGAAGTCGTAGCCGGCGACGGGGAGGACGACGTCGGGCGCGATGCGGAACGGCCGGGGCAGGAACTCGTACGAGTCGATGGCGCTGACGGTGAGCTGGTCGCTGTTCTCCCACTCGACGGTGAACAGGCCGGTGGCCTCGCGGGTCTCGACCGCCCCGCCGAGGTTCTCCACGTAGGCGAGCGAGCCGGTGCCGACGAAGCGCCGCACCGCCGCGATCGACGCGGGGCGGGGGCTGAAGCGGAACTCGGCGAAGCTGCGCCGCATGTCGCGCCGCCGCACGAACCCCACCTCGGGGCGGAAGTCCTCGCCGATCAGCAGGTGCTCGAGCTGCACGCCGTAGCGGTCGCCGGCGTAGTCGAGGTGCCCGCGGTAGCTGGTGTCGTTGCCGGTCAGGTTCTCCGTGCGGGTGCGGGCCCAGTGGGTGTTGATGGTGAGGTCGTCGTAGAAGCCGAAGGCGCCGTCGACGCCGTACGCCCGGTTCGCGCCCTCGGCGACCTGGTGGCGGGAGCGGTCGGTGAACATGGCGCCGACGCTGCTGCGCCGCAGGACGTCGCGCTTGGCCCGCAGCACCGTGAAGTTCGTGGGCTGGACCTCGGGCGGCTGGTTCTCCTGCGCGCGAGGGTCGATCAGGCCTTCGGCGGGGTCGTCCTCGAACGGGAGCGCGCCGGCCTGGATGTTGAGGGCGCCGAGGGTCCACGCGCCGGCCCGGCCGGTCAGCCGGCCCCCCGCCCGCAGCGGCACCTCCCGCGCCTCGTGGAGGCCGATGCGGCGGCTGTAGAACAGGATCGGCGTGTCGCTGACGCCGGCCTGCCGGCCGCTCGTCGACGCGCCCCCGAAGCTGAACGTCCCCTGGTTCTCGAGGAAGAACTCGCGCTTCTCGGGGAAGAAGAGGTTGAAGCGGGTCAGGTTGATCTGCTGCTCGTCGGCCTCGACCTGCGCGAAGTCGGGGTTGGCGGTGAAGTCGCCGGTCAGGCCCTGGGTGACCCCGACCTTGACGTCGATGCCGAGGTCGCTGCCGAGGTCGGTGGACGCCGCCGCGAGCGATGCGCCGCCGGCGGTGACGTCGCCGATGACGTACGGCTTCACCTCGACCAGCCGCGACGCCTCGGGCGCGTCGATGCCCACGAGGGTGGCGGCGAGCGAGGCGCGGAAGTGCCCGCGAAGGCTCTGGGCGGCCGACAGGGGGGTCAGGTAGGACGACTCGTTCCGCCAGCGGTTGACGCGCCGCGCCTGGAAGCCCCAGGTCTGCGGGCCGGCGCCGGGATAGCGGAGCGACTTGAACGGGAGCGCCGCCTCCATCACCCAGCCTCCCTCGAAGCGGCCCACGGCGACGTCGTAGACGGGGTTCCAGTCGAGGTTGATCTGCGATTCGTTGACGACCTCGGCGTCGAGCCGGCCGCCGACCGCCGACACCTCGAAGAGCACCCCGTTGCGGCGGGAGTAGAACGTGTCGAACGACCACGCGAAGTTGTCGTCGCGCACGATGCGGGTGTTGTCGCGCCGCATCTCGCTCGCGATGACGCGGTCCGGCCGCGACTCCCAGCAGCGGGCGACCACGTAGACCTGGTCGTCGTCGAACAGCAGCCACACCTCGGTCTTCTCCGAGGCCGGCGCCCCCTCCACGGGGTCGTTCTGGATGAAGTCGGACATCGACCGGACGCGGCCGTAGACCGCCTCGTCGAGCTGGCCGTCGATGCGGAGCGGCGTGTCGACGCGCACCGCCCGCACCGTCACGCCGCTGGCGTCGCGGGCGATGACGGCGGGGGGGGCGGGGGGCGGCGGACCGAAGATCTGCGTCGGCCGCGGGGCCAAGGCCTGCTGGGCGGCGGCGCCGGTCGACGGGCCGTCCACCGCCAGCAGCAGGGCGGGCAGGACCAGGAAAGCTGCTATACTGAGGGCTCCACGTCCGTGCGCCCTTAGCTCAGCTGGATAGAGCGTCTGGCTACGAAGCCGTTTCGGGATACCCAAAAACCTCAATAAACCCCGGTTTTGTTGGGAAAAACGCGATCCCAAATGGGACTCCCATGGACCGAAAAGGACTCTCGGGGACAGAAACGGCTGGCAGTACGGCTGGCAGTACTCCGGCATGAGCATCGAGGGCCAGCGACCGGTCGGACGGCCGGCTGACTGGACCGATTCGCCACCACGGCTTCCGCCCGAAGCCACGATCCCCGCCGGTTGTTCGCCACGCATCGGTCCGGGCCTGCTGGTGTCGTGGTGCTGACTTCCTTGGGCGAGCTCGTAGGCGGTCTGGATGCGGATCCAGCGATCGGCGGTGCCCCAGCCGATGCTCCCTGGTCCAAGGCCAGCTTCGCCAACGGTCCCACGTTGCCGTTGAGCACGCGGGGCAGGGTTCCGCGCTCGCAGTTCAGGTGAGCGATCGTCCGCGTACCCGTCGAGCCGGCCTCTTTCATGTTCTCACGGATCAGTCCGCTCAGGTGCGGGGGATTCGGCGCGACCTGGAGCACATCGGCCGTGTACGGGCCGCGGCGCGGTGCCCCCTTTGTGGGTCGGATAAGCGGGATCTGTTGACTTGGCGGCCTCGACGGCAATGGTCGAATCGCCTTTCCGCATGGAGGCAGCATGGAGTATCGAGAACGCGCAGGAACGGGCGGCGCGGACCAGTTTCGGCGCCAGTTGACGTTGCTTTGGGGTGCGATTGCGATCCTCGCCCTCGCGTTGTCGGTCGCCGTGACCTGGATTGCCACGGCGTCGGCTGTGCTGAGGGCGCAACGACTGGAGATCGTCGAGCCCGACGGCTCGCTGGCGATGGTGCTCGCCAATTCTCAGCGACCCGCGGTCGCAACCATCGACGGGCAGGTCCTGATGGCCGGACAGGAAGAGGAGCGACGGGGAGTCCATCATTTTCTTCGACGGCAAAGGTGACGAGGTGGGGGGCATGCTGTTCGGCGTCCGGGAGACGTCCGACGGATTCCGCGCAACCCGCCATCTCTCGCTGGATGCCCACGAACAGGATCAGGCCGTGCGCCCCATGCACACTCAGACTCCCAACGGATCGACGTCGGGGCTCAGCGTGACCGATCGGCCGTTCCATTCACAAACTGATGCGCTTGCCGAACTGGGTCTGTTCCTCGGCGCGTCGAGAGAAGAACTGCAGGCCGCAGTCGAGGCGCTTCCGGAAGCTGGACGGGAGGCTCGATTGCGCGGGAGCTGTTCGGCACGCCCCGGGCTTTTCTGGGGTCGACCTTCAGCGGCGAAGCCAGCCTCACGCTGCGCGACGGCGAGGGGCGTCCACGCGTGGTCATCGAAGCGCCCGATGAAGGAGACCCTGCCATCCGCATTCTGAATGAAGAGGGGTCGACCGTCCTCCGATTGCCGGAGTTCTGACCGGACTCCTTCGGGTGAATTCACGCCGCCGGCGCACCGCCGGATGAGCGCCGCGCCAGCCCGGGAACCCCCGTCCTGGTCCTCGAGGGTGACGGTGCTCACTGGTCCCCCACGGCCGACGTCCGCACAGCCATCCCTTCGGTGGCGATCTCGATCCCCCCCACGACGACGGGCTGGCCAGGCCGCAGGGCGCTGGTCAAGTACACGTCGTCGTCGGCGCGCTGCAGGACGCGCACGGGCACGATGGTCAGCGCGCCGTCACGCACCGCCCACACCTCGTCGCCGGGCCGCAGGGCGGAGCGGCGCACCCTGAAGTACCGGTCGGGGGTCAGCCCCTGAATCTCGATGTCGACGAACTTCCCCACCAGCAGGGGCGGGCTCCGGACCCCGCCGGCCAGGGGAACCCCGCCCGTGAAGGGATCCGGCACCCGCACGATCACGCCGAGGGTCCGCGTCGCTTCGTCGAGTGCCGCTTCGACCCGATGGACGTAGCCCTCCCAGACATGGCCGTCGTCGCCGTAGTCGGCGACGACGCGGGCCGCGACCCGCCGGTCCGCGTCGCCGGCCCGCAGATCCCACAGACCCGGAATGAGGGCGGCGTCCGCGTCGGAGAGCGGAACCACCACCTCGACGGCGTCCGCGGCGTAGAGACGACCCACCGCCCGGCCCGCAGTCACGAACTGCCCCAGGCCGATCGACTCGGTCCTCACCACGCCGGCGAACGGCGCGCGCACCTCGGTGCGCGAGAGCAGCAGCTCGGCCTCGGCGACAGCGATGCGGGCCCCCTGCACGGCGGCCCGCGCCGCTTCCACCTGGGGCTCCCACAGGGCGAGGGGGCCGGCGGTCGCGGCCGGCGCGCCGTCTCCCCGGCGGCGCCGGAACCGCTCGTACTGGTCGCGCGCGATGCGAGCCTCCTCCTCCACCCGCATTAGCTCGACCTCCTGCCCGGCCACCGCCGCGCGCGCCCGCTCGACCCGGTGACGGTGGTCGGCGTCGTCGAGCCGGAAGAGCGCCTGCCCCCGGCGGATGCGTCCCCCACTCTGGAAGGCCGGACTCACCCAGACGACGCGGCCGCCGATCTCGGCGGTCACGTCTATCTCGGCGCGCGGCCTCACCGTGCCCGCGCCCCGGACGGGGATGGGGCCGGCGCCGGCCTCCGCGGGCTCCGTGATCGCCACGGGGACCCGGGAGGGAGGCTCCCGGCGGACGGGCTCGGGCCGCAGGGAGACCATGAAGGCGGCCAGCGCCGTGGACCCGACAACGAAGGCGGCGGCCACGACGTAGCCGGTTCGTCGACTCATCTACCCCTCCCGTCCTCCCGCGGCAGGGCCGCTGCGACAAGCGGTTCTCCCGCGACCGGCCCGGGTGCGATCCAGGCGCCTCCCAAGGCGCGGTGCACGGCGAGCCGGGCGAGGGCGAGGTTCCGCTCCGAGGTGGCGAGGGCCGACTCGACGTTCAGGAGCGTGCGCGACGCGTCGAGGAAGTCGGCGTAGCCGCCCACCCCCGATGCGTACCGCTCGGACCGCAGGTCGAGGGTCGCCTGCGCCTCCCCGCGGGCGGCGGCGAGCAGCGCATGCCGCCGGCCCTCGTTGCGCAGGCCGGCCAGGGCCGCCTCGACCTCGTTGACGGCGGTCACCACGGTCCGCCCGTAGGCGGCGGCGAGCTCGTTGAAGCGGGTGTGCGCGAGGGCGACATTGCCCGCCAGCCGGCCGCCGTCGAAGACCGGTGCGAGCAGGTTCCCGAGCAGGTTCCCGAACCACTGCTGCACATTGAAGAGCCCCCCGACTTCAGTCGTCTGAAGCCCGATCGAGCCCGAGAACGACAGCGCGGGCATCAGCTCGGCGCGGCGGGCCTCGATGGCGTGGCCGGCCGCCTCCAGCCGGCTGAGCGCCGCCCGCACGTCCGGCCGCTGCCGCAGGAGATCGGCGGGGACCCCTGCCGGCACGGGGTCCGCCGACGGTGCCGGAGCCGGGGGCCCGTCGGCCGGCCTCGAGGCGGGCAGAGGCGTCAACGGGCCGAGGAGCCGGGCCACGTCCCCGCGGTAGCCGCCCAGGAGCACGGCGAGGCGGGCCTCGGCCTCGGCCAGCCGGACGTCGAGCCGCGGCAGGCCCGCCTGGGTGTTGCGCAGGTCCTCGCGCACCCGGTAGAGGTCCAGCGAGTCGGTGAGCCCGCGGTCGTAGCGGATCTCGGCCAGCCGCTCGCGCTCCGCCAGGACGTCGACCATCTCGCGGGCGATGGCGATCCGGCGCCGCACCTCGACGATGTCGAAGTACGCCGTGATCGTCTCGGCGAGGACGCCGATGCGCGCCGAATGCAGGTCCCACTCCGAGGCGAGGAGCTCGGCCCCCGCCGCGAGCGACGCGTGACCGACGCGGTCCCAGAAGTCGAACTCGTAGGCGAAGTCCGCGCTCAGGGCGTAGGTGGTGAGCCCCAGCCGCTCCGGCAGGGTGAGGCCGCCGGCCGCGTCGCCCAGCACGTCGTCCAGCCCCAGCTCCCGGAGCTGCGCGCCGATGCCGGCGTTGATGGGCGCGTCGAAGCTGTCGACGCCGGCGCGGACCCCGACCGACGGCAGGATCGCGGCGTCGGCCAGCCGCGCCCGCACCCGCGCCTGCTGGACCCGCGCCACCGCCTCAGCCATGTCGAGGTTGGCCTCGAGCACCGTCTCGACGACCCCGTCGAGAACCGGATCGGCGAAGGCCCGCCACCACTCCAGGGACTCGCGGGGACCGGCCGCGGGCTCGGCCGAGAAGGCGTCTGGCAGCTCCGGCACCGGATCGGACGCCAGCTCGGGCAGCTCCGCATCGGGGACCAGGGCGCAGGCGGCGCAGAGGCAGGCGGCCAGGACCGGCAGCCACCGGCGGCCGGCGGGCGCCGAGCGGCGCGATCGTCGGCCAGTCGGCGACCGTGGGGATGAACCCGCGTGCGATCTTGATCTATAGGGCAAAGTCAACCTGCGACGTATCCCGGGCGTCGCCCCCGAAAGGCCGCGCGCGGTTACGGAAGACCGCGGGCGAGAAGGCCGTCGAGGGCCAGCCGGAACCACGCGGTGAACGCCTTGGGGTCTTCCGCGAGAAGCGAATGGAGCGCGGGGAGGCGCTCCCACTTCCACGCGCCCACCTCGCGCGCGTCGGGCGCGGGAGAGCCCCGGAACCGTCCCATGACGACATGATCGAACTCGTGCTCCACGAGGCCGCCATCCAGGACGGCTCGATAGACGAAGCCGAACACGGCGCGGAGCTGGCAGTCGAAACCCATCTCTTCGTGCAACCGGCGGTGCGCGGCGTCCAGCAGGGACTCGCCCGCCCGCGGGTGACTGCAGCAGGTGTTGGACCAGAGGCCGCCCGAGTGGTACTTGCCGTCGGCGCGCCTCTGCAACAGCAGGCGGTCGTGCTCGTCGAAGACGAAGATGGAGAACGCGCGGTGCAGGATCCCCTTCCGGTGGGCCGCCATCTTCTCGACGACTCCCGTCTCGCGGTCGTGCTCGTCGACGGCTATCAGCAACGTGTCGGTATCCCGCATGTCCCTCGAACCTCGTATCCGAGGCGGCGCCGGCCTGCCGCGCGGGGCGGACCAGTCCCCCCGGTCTCCAATGCCTGCCGCGCGGGCCGACGGGAACCACGGCGGAGCGCGTCCGGCGATGGCCGGCCGGCGCGGCAGGCTCACGACTCACCCGCCGCGCCCGCTGACCGCCGGGGCCCCAGGAACAGAGCGGCGGCGACGGACAGCGCCGTGACTGCGGCGCACAGTGCGAATGCGTCGCCCACCGCGCCGGCCACGGCGGCGTTCAACCCTTCGAGCACCTCGTTGGCGGCCTGGACGCCGGCCGGACCCGCCTCGGCGAGGACCGCCCTCAGCGCGTCGGTTGCGGCGGGATCTCCCAACAGACGGGGATCACTCTTGATCGCGTCGAGCTGGGCGGGCGCGAGGGCGCTCCCGGCCGCATCGGAGAACGTGGCGTCGAACCGCGACGCGAACCGCACGGCCAGCACCACCCCCAGCAGCGCCAGCCCCAGGGCGCTGCTGACCAGCCGATAGAACTGCAGCGCCGACGTCGCGACGCCGACCATGGCGAACGGCACGGCGTTCTGCACCGCCACGGTCACGGTGGCGGTGATGCACCCCACCCCCGCACCCGCCATCACGAGATACGCCGCCGCCCTGTCGAGTCCGGTCTCCTGGTTCATCGTCGAGAGGCCATACACCCCCACCGTCATCAGGCCGCCTCCGACCAGGGCCAGCACGCGGTAGTGTCCGCCGGTTCGGGAGAGAAGCTGCCCGGACACGACGGCGCCGAGAACGACGCCCCCGCCGAGCGGCGCCAGGATTCCCCCGCTGGCGGTCGCCGACACCCCCTGCACGCCCTGGAAGAAGAGCGGGGTGAACAGGACGGTGCCGTGCAGGCTGAAGGAGGACAGGACCGTGAGCGCCACCGCCGTCGCCACCGTCCGGTTACCGTAGATCTCCAGCGGCATGACGGGCGCATCCGCCCGAGACTCGATCCGCACGAACACCGCGGTCATGACCAGGCCGAACAGGAGGACGCCGCCGACCTGCGGCGCGGTCCACGCGTGACCCTCGCCGGCCAGGGACACCGCGACCATGACCGGCGTCACCGCCAGCGCCAGCGCCAGCATGCCGGCATGGTCCGGCGCGCGGTCGTCGGCGGCGGGGCGGACGGCGGGGAGGGTCCGCAGAATGACGAGCAGCACCAGGAGACCCGCCGCGACGTTGACCGCGAAGATCCACCGCCAGGACGCGTGATCGGCGAGGACGCCGGCCAGCAGCGGACCGGCGACCGTGGCGAGAAAGAGCACCGCGCCCATCACGCCCTGGGCCTTGCCGCGCTCCTCGGGCGCGAACAGGTCCGCGATCGCGATCATGCTGGCGGTCATGACGATCCCGCCGCCGACGCCCTGCACCGCGCGCAACGCGGTCAGTTGCGTCATGGTCGTGACCAGGGCGGCCGGCGCGGAGCCGGCGACGAGGATGGCCAGCCCGATGACGAAGAACACCCGGCGCCCGTAGACGTCGGCCAACCGCCCGGTGATCGGCGTCGCCACGGTGGAGGCGACCAGGTAGGCGGTCACCGCCCACGTGTAGCGGTCGAAGCCGCCCAGATCGGTGACGATGGCGGGCATCGCGGTCGCGAGACCGGTCTGCCCCATGGCGGCCAGGAACATCGTCGCCATGACGCCGCCGGTCGCGGCGGTCCGCTGCCGGCGGGACGGAAACTCGAAGAGGCCCGGCGCCCGGCCGGCGTCCGGGCCCGGCCCGGCGCCGGGAGCCTCCGCCGTGGAACCGTGCAGACTTCCGGCGGCGTCGACCGGGCGGTGGTCGGAGGCGGAGGCGATACGTGCCGCGGGCGTGCTCATCCGGCTTACCGTCCCTCTGGTCAGGCTGCTATCGAAGCGCGCGAAAGACCCGGTAAGTGCCCTGTGACACCGCGGAGAACAGGCCCCCCGGGCTCAGGAGGGAACGGCGCGCGGGCAGGAACTCCGCCGCCTCCAGATCCTCGATGGCGGCCAGCGTGCGCCGCAGGCCCGACTCGGCGAGCCGGCGGTTCCGCTCGTCGGTCATGTCCAGGCCGCCGCAGACGAAGATCGATATCAGCAGCCGGCCGAGCATATGCGACCGGTAGAGGCGCCGGCAGTCGTCGAAGGTGAACCCCGTCACCCCCGTGCCTAGCAGTACGTCGGTGTACTCCCGAAGCACGTCGCTCTCGATGCGGCGGCGGACATCGGTCGTCACGCTGGCCCCAAGGAAGTACGCGACGTCGTACAGACCGCATCCGAGGCCGCTCACCTGCCAGTCGATCACGGCGACATCGTCGTCGCCGGCGCCGAAGAACAGATTATCCAATCGAAAGTCGCCGTGGATGAACGTGCGCGGGGCGGTGGCCGCGACCTCGCCGATGTGAGCCGACACCAGGGGGCCGTATGCTTCGGCCAGTCCCCGCATCTCGTCGGAGAAGCAGTCGCCGAAGCGCCTCAACGCGGGACCGAGCAACGCCAGATAGAGGATCTGCAGCAGAGGCAGCAAGCGCGGATTCATGGTGTCGAAGAAACCGGCCACGGGTGAAGACGCGGGCGGCCGTCCGACGTCGTGCCAGTACCGTCCGTGCAGCTTTGCCAGGGTCCGGATGGCGCGGCGCGCCTGTTCCGGGGTGGCTCCCGCATGGTGGTCGCCGGGTTGCATGTGGGCCAGATCTTCGAGCACCAGGACGAAACGGTGGCCGCGTTTGTCGAAGTCGCCGTAGAGCAGGCGCGGAGACCGGACCGGCGCATCCGGCGCGACCCGGCGGTAGTAGTCGAACTCCCGCTTGTAGAGCGACTGCATCCTGCTCATGCGCCGACTCTTCGGCTCCAGGCTGGGCAGCTTGACGATGACCGATTCCGGGCCCGCCGCGGCGCCGTCGTCACGGCGGGTCGGACGGCAGCGCAGAATCTGCGCCAGCAGGCCGACGCCGGCGCCGACGTCGCTGACGACGACGTCATCCACGGGCGCGTCGGCTCCGCCTCCGGCGGCCAGCGCCCGCCGCATCCAGTCCGCCGTGATGGCGTCCGCGTTCTCCGGTATTCCCGGTCCGGTCGTGTCTCGCGCCACGGTCCATGATCCTCGTCGTGCGTTTACGGATGGCAAGGGCGGTCCGCTCACCACGGTCTGGAGTCCTCGTCATGCAGCGACGTCGGAAGCGCATAGTGGTGTTCGTGCTGCTGCAGGTTCGAGACGTCGAGGAGCTGGGAGAACTGCTTCATGGCCCTTCGAGACCCCGGAAGCCACCGCAGAAGCCTGTTGCCGCGGTTCCTCCATCTCAGCAGACGCAACGCACTGATGCCGCGCGTGCAGGGCGGGAATCTCAGCCTGTCCGCGTTCTCCCGGCCAATCAGCTCGCGCGAGACCTGATACAGCGTCGCCGCCAGCGAACGGCGTGCCCGGGGTGCCGTACGTCCCAACAGGAGCGGCGCGCTGTTGATGATGCTGTTCGCCATGATGATCGAATCTTCGTCGAAGGACGGTTCGCACGCCGCCCCTATGGTGAACGCGTGCAGCGCCGATGCCTGGTCCGTGAAGCGGATCGGCTCGGGGACGCCCAGCAGAATGCTGGTGTATCTCCACACGTGGACGTACGCCTCGCGTTCTTCTTCGGTGAAGTCCCCCCCGAGCCGGGCGACGTGCCGCATCAGGCGGGCGGAGAACGCCGCGGCGCCGAGCATGACGTGCGCCGCGCTCAGCGGCATGCCGAGCCTCGCGGAGTCCCACTCGTCGGACTTCGCCAGCAGCCGTCTCGACTGCGCGTGCACGAGACGGATGCGCAGGCTCAGGCGCCAGCCGTCGCCCCCGGGCCGGATGCCGCCCGGCATGAACTGCTCCACGAGATGCAGCATGTTCTGCCTGAGCCGCCGCACGCCGTTGTCCCTGATGCGGCCCCGGATCTGGAACGACTTGGAGATGAGCGTCGAGAAGCCCTCGATGATGGCGCCGCAGACGAGCCCTATGATGACCGCGTCGGAGTTCCGCAGGAACGCGCGGGTGCCCGCCATGGCGATCTGCGGGTCGAACCAGTCCGGCACCGCCCGGACGCTGTCGACGAGCTTCCGCATGGATTGGGGCGTGCGCCCCGGGGCGGAGGAAGCGTCGAGCGCGGCTGCGATGACCTCGTGCACCCCCTGCGGGGGAACGGAGGCGTCCAGCTCCTCGACCACGGCGTCGGCCAGCGGATCGCCGAGCAGGGTGTGGCGGATGTACAGATCCGCCCACCGGGAATCCAGCTCGCGGGCGCGGGCATACCCGTTGGCGTAGCAGGTGGGGATGTTCATGTCCGTGGCGTCATGCGCATGCGAAGACCACCTTTGATGCGGTAGGGTCCCGCGATGGAATACTCGGGCCGTGCGGGCCGGTTGGAGACCGGCTCGAGCCGCCAGCGCTGGGCGACCGACGCCAGGACGTACGCCATGACCCGGTTGGCGTATTCGATGCCGAGGCAGATTCTGAAACCATGACCATACGGAAAGTACGCGTGCCCCGGGAGGTCGGCCGCGGACGGCTGGAGCCAGCGCTCCGGCAGGAACTCGAGGGGGCGTTCGAAGTGCCTCTCCTTGCGGTGGGCCATGCCGGACGAGGGATACACCCTCGTGCCCTTCGGGATGAGATAGCCGCCGACCACGCAGTCCTCGGTCGCCCGCTTGTCGATCACGAACGCGGGGGGCGAGAGGCGAAGGGTCTCCTTGACGACCGCGGCGGCGTAGGGAAGCCGCTTGTGATCAAGGGGCGCTATCGGCCTCCCGCCCAGCACCTCGTCCGCCTCGGCCTCCAGCCTCTCCCGCGCCCGGGGATTGTCGGCGACATGCCTCAGACACCAGCAGAGGCTCGTCGCGGGCGGACCGACGGCGCCGCCCAACATCATGTAAAGCTCATCGCGAATCTCCGGCGGCGTGTAGGACCGCTCCTCACCGTTCCCGCCCCTGCCGCGCACCATGCAGGTGATGAGATCGCGGCCTTCGAACGACGGGTCCCGGGACCGCTCGACGGCCGCCTCGACCATGCTGTCGAACCTGCGGAACACGGACTCCACGTCCCGCATGGCGCGGAGGGGCAGCTTGCGGAGCAGGCGCGAGAACGGAAGGAAGTTGACAATCAGGTCGTACTTCACCGCACGCCGAACCTCCCCGGCGATGCCGAGATCGGGATTCAGGTCGCGACCGAAGATCATGCCGATCGCGATGGCACCCGTGAGTTCCATCAACTTGCCCGTCATCTCGATCTCGTCGCCGGGGCGCCATCCTTTCTGAAGCGAAAGAACCCGCTCGACGAGCATGTCCTCGTGAGCGTCCATGCCCGCGTCGGAGAACGGCGGTCCCAGGATGGCTCGCCGCCAGCGGTACGCCTCGCCGTCGAGCGCCTGCAAGCCCCGGTTCGGCAACCGCGGCATCTCGACGGCCGGCATGCCCTGCACGAACAGCCCCCCTTCCTGCGCGAGCACGTCGGCCGCGAGGACGGGGTCGGAGACGATGCAGACGTCCTCCCAGGGCAGCCTGAACAGGACGATGTCGCCGTACTCGCGCTGCAGGCGGTGGATGAATTCGGGAAAGGCGAAGAGGCGCGGATAGACGTTCCTCAACCGCCCCTTCGGGCCCGGCGGCGGGGGAAGGCGCCGGCGTTCCTCTTCGGATGCCGGATGCGCGATGGCGCCGATGCCGACGGCGGGGGCATGGTGACAGGTCTTCATGCGCGGGCCTCCTCCGGCGGGACGGCGACCCCGTCCCGCCGATCCCCGCGGATGCAGACGGTCATCAGGGCGGGCACCATCGACATCAGAACGACGGTCGCGAAGACGAGGCCGAAGCCCATCGAGACCGCGATCGGCACCAGAATCTGCGCCTGGACGCTGCGCTCGAAGATCAGCGGCGTGAAGCCGAGGAACGTCGTCAGCGAGGTCAC
Source organism: Vicinamibacterales bacterium (assembly GCA_965261285.1). GTDB lineage: Bacteria > Acidobacteriota > Vicinamibacteria > Vicinamibacterales > UBA8438 > JAJEEA01. Next base: position 5,868,873 of record OZ253457.1, read on the forward strand.
GAAGATGGGCCGGAAGCGCGCCTTCGCACCGGCCACGATCGCCTCGCGGGGCGGCGCCCCCCGCCGGCGGCGCTCGTCGATGAAGTCCACCATCATCAGCGAGTCGTTCACCGCCACGCCGCTGAGTCCCAGAACGCCCCAGATTGACGAGGCGCTCAAGGCGATGCCCATGACGAGATGGCCCAGGATGGCGCCGATCACGCCGAGGGGGATGACGGCCATGATGATCAGCGGACGCGTGTACGAGCGCAGCGGCACCGCCAGCAGCGCGTAGATCAGCAGCAGCGCGAGGGCGAACCCCCGCAGCAGCGAGTCGACCGACTCGGCCTGCAGCCGCTGCTCGCCCCCGAAGGCGTAGGTCAGCCCGGGATGGGCGGCGGCCAGGTCGGGCAGCACCGCGTCCGCCAGCAGGGCGTTGACCTCGTTCCCCGTCGTCACCGTCGGGTCGACGTCCGCGCTCACCGCAACGGTGCGCCGGCCGTCCCGCCGCGGAATCGACCGCGGCGAGCTGGCCAGGCTCACCTCGGCGACGCGGCTCAGCGGCACCGCGCCCCCCGCGGGTGCCCGCACCAGGTACCCCTCCACGTCGGCGATCGAGTCGCGGTCCGCCGCCGGCAGGCGGACGTACACGGCGACGTCCTCCCGGCCGCGCTGCATGCGGAGCGCCTCGGCGCCGAAGAACGCCGAGCGCACCTGCCGCGCGAGCCCTTCCAGGGTGAGGCCGAGGGTTCGCGCCTCCGGCCTGAGTTCGACGCGGACTTCCTGGACCGCCGCGGAGAGGTCGGACCGCACGTCGAAGGTGCCCCGCAGGGTGCGGAGGTGATCGGCCAGCGCTTCGACGGCCGGACCGAGCCGGCCGGGGTCCGGGTGCGACAGCTCGACCAGGACCGGCGCGCCCAGGTCGAGCAGCTCGGCGCTGACGGTGAGGCTCCCGGCCCCGGTCAGGGCCGCCGCTTCGTCGCGCCACGCCTGAACGACGGCGCTCGTCCGTACGTCGCGGCGCTCGCTGTCCAGCAGCTTGAACTCGACCGTCGCGACGTGGGCCGGCGGCTGCACGCTCGGTTCCGCGGCGGCGGCGCCGCCGTAGCGGTGCGGCTCCATGCCGACGGCCCGGCCGACGCCGATGAGCAGCGGCTCCGCGTCCCCGCCGCGGGAGGCGGACAGGGTCTCGACGGCCCGCAGTCCCGCCGCCTCGACCTCCCGGGCCGTCCGGTCCGTCAGCGCCGCCGGCGTGCCCTCCGGCATTTCCAGCCTGGCGATCACGACGTCGCTCTCCACCGAGGGAACGAAGATCAGATCGACGATGCCGGCGGGCACCAGGGCGATGCAGACGACGCCGGCGCCGATGCACCCGGCGATGACCGGCGCGGGATGCCGCGTGGTCAACCGCAGCCCGCGGTCCAGAGGCCCCTCCACGAACCGGTTCAACCGCCGGTCCACCCGCGCCTGCAGCGCCGAGAAGAAGCGTTCCACGCGGTTGGCGGCCGGCCCGCCGGGATCGGGCAGATGGGCCAGGTGGTGCGGCAGGACGAACAGCGACTCGATCAGCGAGAGGACGAGCACGCAGATCAGGATGGTCGGAATGTCCCGCACCAGCTCGCCCACCGCGCCCGGCACGAACAGCAGGGGCATGAACGCGGCGACCGTCGTCAGCACCGCGAAGACCAGCGGCCGCGCTATCCGCCGCGTGCCCCGGACGGCCGCGGCCGTACCCGATCCGCCCCGCAACCGTTCGGCGTGGACATGATCAGCCACCACGATGGCGTCGTCGACCACGATACCCACCGCGAGGATGAAGGCGACCAGGGAGGTGGTGTTGATGGAGACGTCTAGCAGCAGCGCGACCGCGAGGGCGCCGACGAACGACACCATCATGCCGGCGACGACCCAACCGGCGGTGCGGATTTCCAGGAAGAGCGTCAGCGCGACGAGGACGAGGAGAAACCCCAGCACGCCGTTCCCGAGCAGCAGATCGCGTCGAGCCCGGTAGACCTCGGCGTCGTTGTACCAGACCTCGACCGCGACCCCGGCGGGCAGCGCCGCCTTCAAGCTCCGCTCGACGTACGCCTCCACCGCTTCGGCGACCGCAATCGCCTGTTCGCCCGCGGCGCGGTAGACCTCGACGAACGCGGCGCGCTGTCCGTCGTAGCGCGCAATCAGGTCGACGTCCTGGAAGCCGTCGCGCACCGCGGCGACGTCGCCCAGGCGCACCAGCGTTCCGTCCCCCCGGCCCAGGACGACGATGTCCTCGAAGTCCTGCTGCGTATAGCTCCGCCCCGTGGTCCGCACGCGCACATCGGCGTCGCGGGTCTCGATGCGACCCGCCGACAGGTCGAGAGCGCCGCCGCGCACCGCGGCCGAGATGTCCTCGAGGGTGAGGCCGAGGGACCGGAGCCGACGGAGCGGCGCCTCGATGGAGACCTCGTACGGCCGGACGCCGCTCGTCTCCACGTAGGACACCTCCGGCAGGGCGGCGATCTCATCCTCCGTGCGGTACGCCAGCTCCTTGAGGGCGCGCTCGGGCACGTCGCCGTACAACACCAGCCGGATCACGCTCTGGCGGTTGCTCGTCCGCCGCACCTCGGGACGTTCCGCCAGGGCGGGAAAGGTGCGGATGCGGTTGACGGCCGACTCGACGTCGTCCACCGCACGTCCGACGTCCGCGCCCGTCCGCAGGCCGACGATGACCGACGCGAGGCCCTCCGCGGCGACCGCGGTGACCTCGCGCACGCCGTCGAGCGCCGCGACCTGCTCTTCGATCTTGAGGACGATCGACTCTTCGACCTCGTCCGGCGTCGCCCCGGGGTAGGCCACCAGGACCTCGACGGCCTCGAAGTCCAGTACCGGAAACCCCTCCTGCACCAGGCCGTTCACCGACGCCAGACCCGCCGCCAGCATGAAGAACATCAGCAGGTTGGCGGCGACGCCGTTCCGCGCCATGTAGCCGATCGGCCCCGGCGCTTCATCCGCGGGGCGGTCGTTCCGGCCGTCGTCCCGACTCACCGGTCTTCCCCCGACGCCACCCGTAGACCGGCCCGGAGTCTCTCCACCCGCCCCCGGTTCACACCCACGTCCCAGATCAGGCCGATGCGTGAGGCGGAGCGGACGTCAATCAGGTCCTGGGAAGCGCTCAGGCGACACTCGAGGTCATCCACGAACCCCCGCGGTGACCGGCACTCCGCGTGCAGGTAGATGTCGGTCGAGGTGACGACGACGGTTCGCGGCAGCGCCGCCACCACGCGCTTCAGTCGGGCGAAGGCGGCTCGGGGGGGGCCCGATACGGCCAGCGGCTCGACCCTCTGCCGGTCGGGCGCGTCGGGCCGGCTGCAAACGCAGGACAGAGGAAAACGGGGACAGGGCGACAACATTCCGTACAACTTCTTTCTCATCGGTGGAAGCGGTGAACGCTCACCACCGCAAACGCCCGATCCACGCGTCGTCGTACAGGCATGAGCCGTCTCCTCGGCTTCCGGGACAAAGTCGCTTCCACCTCGGCTGCCGTAACGTCGCGCCGCCATTCTCGGGAGCACAGCGGATCGACTGCCAGAACAGGCTCTCGGCCTCGGAGGCGCCTGGTGGCAATCGTCATTTGCGAACACCTCCAACAAGTCGGATTTGGCGCTCGAGCGTCACCCCCCGGCTCTGGCGGAATCACGACCGAGAACGCGTACAGCTCAGGCCTGAGTGGACTCCACGCGGACCACGACGACGTCCGTGTCGTGGTACTGATAGTGGCGCACCGACGACGCGTAGTGCCGCAGCAGCCGGAGCGACACCTCCTGCTCCATCAGCCCGCCCGCCGCGGGCTGGCCCAGCACCGCCATCTGGTCCTCGAGATTGGTCGCGCCGGTCGCGGCGATGAACTCCAGCACAGCGGCATCCCCCTCGGCACGGGCGATCAGCAGCAGGCGCCGCTCGACGCCGTCCGCCCGGTCGCGACCCTTCTCGATCAGTAGCAACAGCGCTTCTTCGCCGGCCGCGCGAATCCGCTCGACGAGCTCGTCGTTCCACCGCTTGCGGGCGCCCAGCCCGGCGAGGTACGCGTCCACCTTCGGATAGGCGTCGACGGTCAACGCGACCCGCAGGCGCTGCCGCCGCGGCCCCGTCAGCTCGCGGAACAGCGTCAGCGCAATGACGGTCATGCCGCCGACGGTCATGCCGTTTCCGATCAGCTCGCTCAGGGCCCCCTGGAAGTACTCCGGGAAGATCCAGTCGAGCTCGAACGCGATGCCCATCCAGAACGCGAGACCCACCACGAGGCTGTCGCGGTAGTCCAGGGCTTCGTTCTGGAGGATCTTCAGGCCGAACATGAAGAGCAGGGCCAGGATGACGACGAAGTAGGCGGCGACCACCGGACCGGGTATGGCGATGAGCACGGCCGCGAGCTTCGGGACGAAGGCCATCGCCGCGAAGATCAGTCCCACGCAGACGCCCACGGCGCGAGCAGCCACCCCGGTGAGCTCGACGATCGAGACGCCCGAGGCGTACGTCGAGTTGGGCACCGTGCCCGCGAGGCCGGACAGCAGGTTGCCCACGCCGTCGGCGAACATCGCGCCCTGTATGGACCGGAAGTCGATGGCGCGCGGCTTGCGCCAAGACACCCGCTGGACGGCGATGCCGTCGCCGAGCGTGTCCATCGCGCCGACCAGCGTCACCAGCACGAACGCGGGCAGGAGGGCCCAGAACTCCGCCCCGAAACCGAGATCGAGCCCGGGATAGGCGAGTGGCGGCAAGCCGATCCAGTCCGCCTCCAGGATGCCCGTGGCGTCGTAGATCCCGAACAGCCAGCCGGTCATGCCACCCGCGACCATCCCGAGGACCGGTCCCCAGAGCCGCCACAGACCGGCGCCGCAGAGCGCGACCACGACGATCACCAGAAGCGTCACGCCGGCCGTGACCGGCGCCGCCGTCGGCGACGCCCCGGCCGGTACGGCCGAGAGATTACCGAGGACGAGAGAGGACAAAGACACCGGAATCAGCATCAGCACGGTCCCGGCCACCATCGGGGTGAAGACCCGCCGCAGCACCGACAGCCTCGCGGCGAGGGCGAACTGGAACAGGGACGAGATGATGATCAGAGTCGCGAGCAGCCCCGGGCCTCCCTGTTCCAGGGCCGTCACGCAAATTGCGAGAAAGGCGCTGGTGCTGCCCATCAGCAGCACGTAGCCGGCGCCGACGCGTCCGATTCCCACGGCCTGAACGGCGGTGGTGACGCCGGAGATCGCCAACGCCGCCCAGACGGCCCACGACAGATAGGCGTCGCTGCCGCCCGCGGCCCGAATCAACAGGGTCGGGGTCAAGACGATGCTCGGGGCCGCGAGCATCGCGTACTGAATACCCAGCCCGACCGAGAGGAGGTTCGGGGGACGCTCGTCCGGCTCGTAGCGAACATCCCGGCGAACGTCGACGGTCGTCGATGTCATGGATCGGTTGGTTTCCCGCTTCGGTGGACCGACAGCGGGTACTGGTTCAAAGACGCGATCGCCGTGTCGATGCGGCCTCCGTCGTTCTCCAGGAGTTGGCAAGGACCCGGTTCAGACTTTCAGCGCACCCGGACTTCGGGAGCGTGGGGCGGTGCTGCATGGCCCATGTATGTTCTTGACGTCCTGAAGGCGGATACCGGACAAGCGGCGGTAGCGCACTGCACGGGAGGGCCGCGAGACTGTCGCTCGCCCGGACCGGAAGGGGCGATCGAGGAGGCCGTCGGCACCGCCACGCGGACTGGGGCGTCGTGACCGGCGAGCTCGGTGGCCTGCCGCGCGGGGTGACGGTCGCCGCTCGGCAGGCCGACACCGGCCTCGCGGGCAGCGCCGTGACCGGCGACGTCGGCGACTACGAACTCGCGCGGCTGCCCACGGGAGACTACGAGGGGGGACGCCGTCCTCCCGGGCCACGCCGGATACCGGAATCCCGCCGTCGGTTCGAGCACCCTGCGCCGGGCTCGATCTGTCCTGTTCCGACTTCCCGAACGTCAGATCATGCCGAAGGCAACGGCTCGTGGTGCCCGTGGGGAACGGCTCCGAGATCGGACGGCAATTCCACGGCCGCCGTCGGCACTCCCAACCCCGGAAGGGTCGGGGGCGGTGGGATCGAGATCGCACGCCCTGCACGAGCACATCGAGGTCGATTCGCTGCCGTGGCGGGCAACCAGATGATGGTCGACATTCGATTCGCGCTGCGCGCGCTCCTCAAGACCCCGGTCGTCACGGGCGTGGCGGCCGTGTCGCTGGCCCTCGGCATCGGGGCCAATGCGGCGATCTTCTCCCTCTACAGCCGGATCCTGCTTCGCCCGTTGCCGGTCGTCGAGCCCGAACGGCTGGTCAACCTCGAAGCCCCGGGGCCGAAGGGCGGCTCGAGCAGTTGCGACGGGGCCGGCGGGTGTGACGAGGTATTCAGCTACCCGATGTTCCGCGACCTCGGGCGGCAGCAGACGGTCTTCACCCATGTCGCCGCCCACCGCGGCTTCGGCGCCAACGTGGCGTATCGGGGACAGACGGTCAGCGTCCAGGGGACGCAGGTCTCCGGGTCGTATTTCCCGGCCCTGGGGCTCGTGCCCGCGGCCGGGCGGCTGTTCGGTCGGGAGGTCGACGAGCCGGTCGGCGGGCATCCGGTCGTCGTCCTCGGCCATGAGTTCTGGCAGTCCAACCTGGGCGGGAGGCGCGACGCGCTCGGCGAGGCTCTCGGCGTCAACGGTCAACCGCTGACGATAGTCGGCGTGGCGCCGGCCGGATTCCGGGGCACGACGTTCAACCAGCCGTCCGACATCTTCGTGCCGGTCACGATGCACGGCAGGCTCTCGGCGGGCGCCGGCGAGGGCCGCTTCGAGAACCGCCGGAGCTACTGGCTCTATCTCTTCGCCCGCCTCGCGCCGGCGGTCTCGCGGGAGCAGGCGCGCGCGGCGATGCAGCCGCTGTACCGCGGCATCCTCGCCGGCGTGGAGGCGCCGCTGCTGGTCGGCGCGAGCGACGATGCGCGGGCGCGGTTCGTCGCGCGGCCGCTGCCCGTCGAGGACGGACGCCGAGGGCAGAACGTGGTGCAGGACGCGGCCGGCCCGCAACTGCTCCTGCTGTTCGTCGTCACCGCCGTCGTTCTCCTCATCGCGTGCGCCAACATCGCGAACCTGCTGCTCGCCCGCTCGGTCGAGCGCGGACCCGAGATGGCGGTGCGGCTCGCGGTCGGCGCGTCGCGGCGGCACCTGCTGGCGCAGTTGCTGACCGAGTCGTGCCTGCTGGCGGTCCTCGGCGGCGCGGCCGGGCTGCTCGCGGGGCAATGGACGCTGCGTCTCATCAGCGTGCTCCTGCCGCCGGAAGTCGCCGGGTACATCCCCTGGATGCTGGATCCGTACGCTATCCCGTTCACCGGCGCCCTGGCGCTCGCCGCGGGCGTGCTGGTCGGGCTCTTTCCGGCGTTCCACGGCACGCGGGTGGCGCTGATCTCGGTGCTCAAGGACGAGTCCGGCCAGCCGGGCGGGGCGCGTTCGGCCGCCCGCTTCCGGCACGGGCTGGTCGTGGCTCAGTTCGCCCTGGCGACGATGCTGCTGCTGGTCGGCGGACTCTTCATCCAGAGCCTGCGCAACCAGGGCCGCGTCGACCTCGGCATCCGGATCGCGGACGTCGTGACGTTCCGCCTGTCGCCCGCCCTCGACGGCCGGGGCGACGCGCAGATGGGGGCGCTCTACGAGCGGGTGGAGGAAGCGCTGGCGGCGCAACCCGGCGTGACCGCGGCGACCGCGGCCTCGACGCCGCTGCTCGCGGGATCCGGTCAGGGAACCGCCGTCATGGTCGAGGGATTCGAGGCCGGACCGGCTGTCAATCGCAGCACGCGGTTCAATCAGATCGGCACCGACTACTTCCGGACCCTCGGCATCCCGGTGCTGGCGGGCCGGACGTTCACCGCATCCGACGCGCGCGGGGCGCCGCCGGTCGCGATCGTCAACGAGGCGTTCGCACGCAGGTTCGGTCTCGAGGGCGATGTCGTGGGCAGACGCCTGGGACGCGGCGGCCTCGACGCCGCACTGGATACCGAGATCGTCGGGCTCGTCGCGGACACCCGCCAGGACGACCCCAGGCGCCCGGCGCCGCCGCTGCTGTACGTCCCCTATCGGCAGGAAGACACGGTGGGGTCCCTCGCGTTCTACGTTCGGAGCGCCCTCCCGGCCACCGGCCTGCTGCGCTCGATTCCCGCGCAAGTCGCTGAGCTCGCGCCGAACCTGCCGGTCACCGACCTCAAGACCCTGCCGCAGCAGGTGGAGGAGACCGGCTTCCAGGACCGGGCGATGGCGGTGCTGTCGGCGGCCTTCGCGGGGATCGCGACCCTGCTGGCCGCGATAGGCCTCTACGGGGTGCTCGCGTACGCGGTGGCGCAGCGCACGCGCGAGATCGGCCTGCGCATGGCCCTCGGCGCGGACGCGGCGCGGCTGCGCGCCATGGTGCTCGGCCAGGTCGGGCGGATGACCCTCGCGGGCGGCGCGCTCGGCGTCGTTGCGGCGCTCGCCCTCGCGCAGGTCGCGCAATCGATGCTCTATGAGGTCGACGGCCTTCCGCCCGCCGCCGTCGCCGTAGCGGGGTTGCTTCTGACCGCGGTCGCCCTGGCCGCTGGGCTCGTCCCCGCTCAACGGGCGGCGCGCGTCGACCCGATGAACGCGCTCCGGCACCGGTAGTCCCGGTGAAGCACGTGACGCGCAGGTCGGCCGCTAGCGCCGCCAGCGATTGGCTGTCCGGTTCCGCCTCGTCGGGCGTCTATACCGTTGAAGGACCGGGAGCGGCGGCGGTCCTGCCGGCCGACGGCTGCGCGCCGCCCGGCGGGGGGCTGTACGTGAGGGCGGCTCGACCCTTGGGATCCGCCACGTTCATGAGTCGGCCACGTAGTCTGCGCCGTAGAACGGCGCGGACTCCTGCAGGGTTGGTTGGGCGCCAAGCGGAGCCGAAGGCGACGATTGGCGGGCCAAGGGGGGGGGAGAGAACCATGAAGACCGCGGGACAGATGCGCATTCAGCTTCTGGAGAAGGCGGCCGAGGACGAGGCGTTCAGGGCCAGGCTGCTCGAAGATCCGAACCATGCGATCAAGGAGGAGCTGGGCGTCGGCATTCCGGAGGGGTTCAAGATCCGGGTGCTGGAAGACAGCGCGGACACCACCAACGTCGTGCTTCCGCCCCGGGCGAGACTGAAGGAGTCGGAGCTGGAATCGGTCAGTGCCGCGAGCTGGGCCAATGACCGCGGCGAGGACGACAGGGACCACCGCAACAACGCCCCACAGTGGTGGGACGCCAACGACTACGACGAGTAGCGTTCGCGCCGCGCCGCGCGAGCGCGGCCGCATGACGGCGCGGGGGCGTTCGGTGGTCATCCCCATGTTCGCGAAGAACCTCTACCGCGACGACGCGGTCGTCGCGCACGCCCGACCCGAATCGCTGGACGGGCTCGTCCGCGTGGATCCGCCGCACCAGTTCGTCGTGAAGAGACTGTCCGCCGGCCTCGCCGTGCTCGTGCTCGCCTGGCTCGTGTCGGGAACGACGGACCACAGCCTCTGGCTCCACGGCGTGTCGGCGGGGCCGCGGGACGCGATGACGGGACCGCCTGTCGTCGACACCGAAGGTGGCGCGCGCGCGGACCTGCTGGCCGTCGTGTCCGAGCGGGACGCCGAGAGGCTTGCTCCCGGCATGCCGGTGGACGTCCTGCTCGTGGGGACCGCCGCTGCTCGCGACGCGGCGGGAACCGTGCTCTCCGTCTCGAGGAACGCCGGCGAGGTCCCGCCGCGGTTGGCGGAGAGGACGGGCCTCGGGGCCGGCCGGTCGTTTCTCGTACGGATCGCCGCGCCGGCGCGCGCGCCGGGGGACGAGGACGCCGCGGACGGCCTTCACCGGCTGCGCATTCGGTTGGGCCGCCAGAGCCCGTTGCGGTTCCTGATGCGCCAAGTCCCGCAAGGACGGTGACGGGAATCACCTTGCCACGTGCCAGGCGCAGACGCCGCCGGAAGGCGGGCTGCATCCGGGTGTAGTTGGCAACCTCATATGGATCACCGCCCTGACTGCCGGACGTGGAGGCCGGCGAGGCGGGCGGCCGACGCCGGATCGAACGGGTGAATCCCGGCGCCGCGGAGGTGACGGTCGTGGACTGGACGAGGTACTTCGGGTCCCGGGGCAGGACGCCCAGCTTCCCACAGGTCCACTCCACCGAGTGCGGGGCCGCCTGCCTCGGCATCGTGCTCGCGCACCACGGATGCTGGGTGGGCATGGACGAGCTGCGGTCCCGGTGCGGAATCAACCGCGACGGCTGCACCGCCCGGGACCTGCAACGGGCGGCGCAGCACTACGGGTTGCGGGCGACCGGCTGGCGCCGGGAGCCGCACCAGCTTCGGAAGCTGCGGCTTCCGGCCATCCTGTTCTGGGAGTTCGACCACTTCGTCGTGCTGGAGGGCCTTCGCGCCGGCCGGTACCTGCTCAACGACCCGGCCAACGGCTACCGCGCCGTCTCCCACGAGCACTTCAACGCCCGCTTCACCGGCATCGTCCTCGAGCTCAAACCGGGTCCGGGCTTCGCGAAACGCGGCGAGCGGCCGCGCCTGCTCCGGCAGTTGAGCCCGTGGTTCAGGCGGCACCGGCTGCGGCTGGCGTTCTGCGCGCTGTGCGGCCTCGTGCTGGTCGCGCCCGGCATCGGCCTGCCGCTGCTGCTGGGCGCGTTCGTCGACCGGGTCCTCGTCGGCGGCGAGGCGGCCGGCGCGCCCATCGTGCTGGGCGTGTGCGCCCTGGCCGCGCTCACCTTCTGCGTGACGTGGCTGCAGCAGCGGAGCCTGCGCGACCTCAACGTCGCGGTGTCGGTGGAGCAGGCAGAGCGCTTCGTCACCAAGCTCTTCCGCCTGCCCGTCGATTACTTCCAGAGCCGCTTCGCCGGGGACCTCACCCAGCGCACGCTGTTGATCGACGGCATCGCCGGCGCCGGGGCGGTACATCTCTCCCGGATGCTGATCGACCTCTGCACGGGCCTCGCCTTCTTCGCCGCGATGCTGGCCCTCGACCCCCTGATCGCGGCGCCGGTGGCGGCCATCGCGGCCATCGGCCTGCTGGCGCTGCGGGCGGCCTCGCGTTTCCGTCTCGACGAGAACCATCGGATGCGGCGGGAGCAGGGTCAACTGGCCGGCATCAGCAACTTCGCGGCGCGCAACCTCTATTCGATACGCGCGGCGGGCAACGAAGACGACTTCTTCGCGAGCTGGAGCGGGTTCCAGGCCCGGGAGCTCGCGGCCCGGCAACGGTTCCGCGAGCTGGGGCTCGTCAACGCCGGTCTGACCACCGTCATGACGATCCTCGGCAGCGCCGTGGTGCTCGGCGTCGGGGGCTTGCGGGTGATGTCGGGGGCCCTGTCGCTGGGCGAGCTCATGGCCTGCTACCTCATCGCCAACGGCTTCCTCGCCCCCGTGGGCGGGCTGCTGCTGTCGATGGACACGATTCACGTGCTCGACGCGGACCTGCGGCGCGTCAACGACGTCGTCGACGCGCAGGACGACCCGTCGGCCGTCGCGAAGGACGGCGCGCGGGCGGGCGGCATCGCGACCATCGACGGCAGGCTGCGCCTCGCCGGCTACCTGGAGCTGCGCGGTGTCTCCTTCGGCTACAAGCCGCGCGGGCGGCCGCTGCTGCAGGACTTCCACCTCTCGGTGAGGCCGGGCCAACGGGTGGCCATCGTCGGCCCCAGCGGGTCGGGCAAATCGACGGTGGCGCTGTTGATAGCCGGGGCCCGTCGGCCCTGGGAAGGGGAGGTGCTTTTCGACGGGCGCCCGCGAGAAGAGATCCCCCACAGGATCTTCAGCGAGTCGGTGGCGGTGGTGAGCCAGCAGATATCCCTCTTCGCGGGCAGCGTGAGGGACAACCTCACGATGTGGAACCCTGCCGTTCCTGACGAGCTCGTCATCGGCGCCGCGCGCGACGCAGGCATCCACGGCGACATCGCCCGCCGCCCCCTCAATTACTCCGCTCGTGTCGAGGAAGGGGGGGCGAACTTCAGCGGCGGCCAGCGGCAGCGGCTCGAGATCGCGCGCGCTCTGGTGAGCGGGCCTTCGCTGGTCGTCCTGGACGAGGCCACGAGCTCCCTCGACGCGGTGCTCGAGGCGGAGATCGACGACGCGTTGCGGCGCCGCGGTTGCGCGTGCGTGATCATCGCCCATCGCCTCAGCACCGTACGCGATTGCGACCGGATCATCGTGCTCGCCAAGGGCCGCACCATCCAGCAGGGCACCCACGACGAGCTGATGCGGGACCGGGACGGCCTGTACCGGCACCTGGTCGCCAACCGGTGAGTCGAGACGATGTCCGAAGCGAAAGCGGTCCACCCGGGCGGCGAACGGCTCGAGCCGCCGGCCACCGACACCCTCTTCGCGGTCGCGGGCGAGCTCGTGCTCGACGATGAGGAATGTGTCTGGCGGGTGGAGTCGGGTGAGGTCGACGTCTTCGTCGTGGAGCTCGAAGGCGGCCGGGTCGTCTCGACCTACAAGCACGTGACTCGCGCCGACGCGGGACGCCTGCTCTTCTGCGTGGATCGAACCTCGGACGCCGGCCTGCAGTTGCGCGTGAAGGGGCATCCGGGGTTCCGCGTTCGGAAGCTCCCCCTTGCGGACGTTCCGGAGAGCCTGCCGCCGGGCGCCTTCGCGCGGGAGGCGGACCTGTGGATCGAGGCCCTGTCGGAGTCGGTGGCGCGCGACGTCCCCCTGTTGCCGAGAGTCGATGTCTCCGTTCAGGCGGGCGAGGAGGCCGCGTTGGCGCCGCAGGCGGTGGTCTCCGCCCGCCGCGGGGTCGTCTGGGTGCCGACCCGCGAGGTGGGGGCCTTCCTGGGTACCGGTCATACCGGCCCGGACATGCCCGAGGTCATGCCCCTGTCGCCGTACACCTGGATGAGCTTCGCCGAGGCCGTGGAGGTCTCCACCGTCTCGTCCGAGGACCTCGCCCGGCAGGGACGGCTGATGGGCGCCCTGAAGCGCTTCCACCGCACGGCGCTGGCGGCGGAACGGTTGACCCGGCAACTGGCGTCGATCGACGTCGCCAACCTGCAGGTCGACAGCGCGAAGCTGCGTGAGAGCGCGGCGGAAGAGGCGCGTCGCGAGCTCCGGCGCGTCGCGCGCCCCGGCTGCGGCATGGCCGCCGCCCCCGCCAGCGGGCCGCCGCTGGTCGAGGCCCTCAGGCGGATCGGCGGGCGCGAGAAGCTACGCTTCGTGGAGCCCGAGGGGAAGGAGGAGCCGACCCTCGAGGGCATTCTCATCGCTTCCGGGGTGCGGGCGCGCGAGGTCGATCTCTCGTCGGAGAGCCGCTGGTGGACCGGGGACAGCTTCTCGATGCTGGCGTTTCGGCGCGAGGACGGCGGTCCGGTGGCCCTGCTTCCGAGCGCCGTCGGCCCCTATCGGGTCATCGACCCGGCGGCGGGCGGCTCGAAGCGCCTCGACGGCGCGGGCGCGGCGCGGCTCGAGGACCGGGCCTGGGTCTTCTATCGGCCGTTCCCGCCGCGTCCGGTCACGACGCGGGACGTGGTCTCCATGGCCGGGCATCGCCTGCCGATGGAGGCGGTGCGCTTCGCGGCGGCCGGCCTCCTGGTCGGCCTGTGCAGCTTCTTTCCCGCCGTCGCCACCGGGCTTTTCGCGGACTGGGTGATGCCGGCCGGGAGCCGGGAGCTCCTCTGGTCGCTGACCGTCGCGATGCTCGTCGTGGCGCTGTTCGGCGTGCTCATGACCCTGCAGCGGAGCTCGACGCTGCTGCGGGTCGAGGCGCGCGCCGCCACCCGCCTCTCCGCGGCGGTCTGGGACCGTCTCGTCGCCCTGCGGCCGAGCGCTCTGCAGGGGTTTTCGGCGGGGGAGCTGACGTCGCGCGCCCTGGTGTTCCACAGCCTGCGGGAGCGTGCGTCGAACGTCGTCACGAGCTCGCTCGTCTCCGTCCTGTTCCTCTTCCCGACCCTGCTTCTCCTGTTCTGGTACGACCCCGTGCTCGCCGGGGTCAGCTTGGCGATCGGCGTCGCCGCGGCTTCGGCGATCGTCGGGCTCGCGGTCCTGCAGCTCGCGCCCCAGCGACGCCACGTCGAGGCGCGCCAGAGGCTCGCCGGCACCCTGTTCCAGTTCATCGCCGGCATCGGCAAGCTGCGGTCGTCGGGCGCCGAGGAGAGCGCGTTCGGGTTCTGGGCGCGCGGCTATGTCCGTCAGAAGCAGGCGGAGATTCGCGTGAACCGCCTGAACGAGCTGGCGGTCGCGATTACCGCCAGCATTCCCGCCGCGGCGTCCGCGATCCTGTTCGCCGCGACCCTGCTCCTGGAATCGGAAGGCTTGACGGTGGGCGTGTTCTTCGCCGTCTACGCCACGTCCATGATGTTCTTCGGCGCCACCACCCGCCTCGGCGCCGCCGTGCAAGCCCTGTCGTCGGTCATTCCGGAGTACCAGCAGGTGAAGCCCCTGCTCGCCCTCGCCCCGGAGGCGCGCGAGGACGCCCGCGGGACCGGCGCCGGCGAGGTCGAGCTGCGGGGCGAGCTGCGGTTCGAACGGGTCGGCTTCGCCTATCCGGACGGCGACGAGGCGGTCCTGGACGACGTCTCGCTGCACGTGCGGCCGGGAGAGTTCGCGGCGATCGTGGGCGAGTCCGGCGCGGGGAAGAGCACGCTGTTCAACCTCGCGCTGGGCCTCGAGGAGCCCACCCGCGGCGCCGTCTACTACGACGACCACGACGTGACGCAGCTCAACCGGAGGTCGTTGCGGCGCCAGCTCGGCGTCGTCACGCAGAACGCGGGCCTGCAGCCGGGATCGGTGCTTCAGAACATCGTCGGCGTCGCCCGCGACCTGACCGAGGAGGACGCGTGGGAAGCGGCGAGGCTGGCTTCCGTCGACGAGGACATCCGCCAGATGCACATGGAAATGCACACGCCGGTCGGAGACACCGGCGCGTTCTCCGGGGGGCAGACGCAGCGCATTCTCATCGCCGCGGCGCTGGTTCGCAAGCCTCGTGTCGTGTTCCTCGACGAGGCGACCAACTGGCTCGACAACCGGTCGCAGGCCCTCGTGATGCAGAGCATCGGGGGGCTGGCGGCAACCCGGGTGGTCATCGCCCATCGGCTGTCCACCATTCGGGAGGCGGACACCATCCACGTCCTGGAGAAGGGGAGGCTGGTGCAGTCCGGCTCGTACGAGGACCTCGCCCGGGAGCCCGGGGCGTTCCGGCGCCTCGTCGCCCGGCAGCTCCTGGCGCGGGGCGCGATGGAGGGAGAGCAGGCATGAAGGCATCGGAGATGTTCCGCGGCGCCAGGCCGGCCCCGGGCGGGGTCAGGATGCGGGCCCAGTCGCGGTACGAGGAGGCCTACGAGGAGGCCCTCGCGCACGTCATCGCCCGGCGGGCGGGCATCCCGGCGATCAAGGTGCGCTGCGAGAGGGATCTCGAGGAAGAGGAACCGGCGGAGGCCCCGCCCGCTCCCCTGGTCATCGACGAGCTCCGGGCCAGCGGAGAGGAAGGGGGGCTGCGCGGCCTGGAGAGGCTCTTCCGTCCGCTCGGGTCACGGGCCTTCCACCAGGCCCAGTACGAACGCACTCGGCCGATGCTCTTCCACGGACCTCGCGAGCGGTTCCACCACCTGGTGTCGTGGGAGAACCTCACCGACCTGATCTACAACCGCAACCTGTCCCAGGCGCAGTTGCAGGTGGTGCAGGACAGCGACTACGTGCCGGAGCACCTCTACTCGTACGCGGGCCGTCATTTCGGCGCGCGGTCGCATGCGCCGTGGCACGCCGCGGTCGACCCGCAGAGGCTCGAGGCCTTCGTGCGCAACGGCGCCTCCGTCATCCTCAACAGCGTTCACACCATCCACGAGCCCGTTCGCGCGCTGATCACCGAGATAGAGAACGGCGTGGCCGGCTACGCCGGGGTGAACCTGTATGCGTCGTGGCGGTCCGCGCCGTGCTTCGCGACCCACTGGGACGACCACGACGTCTTCATCCTCCAGGTGCGGGGGCGGAAGGTCTGGCGCCTGTGGGGCGAGGTGCGAAGGCAACCGCTGAGCCGAGACGTCGAAACCAACGAGGTCGCGCCTGCCCACCCCGTATGGACGCGTACCCTCGACGAAGGGGACGTGCTCTACATTCCTCGCGGCTGGTGGCACAGCGCCCACGTCGCCAAGGAGAACGATGGACGCGGCACCATTCATCTCACCCTGAGCCCGCACTACTTCAGGAGCGCGCAGCTCTTCGGCTGGCTGGAGGCGAAGGTCGCCATGCACGAGGGGCTGCGGCGCAACGTGCCCCTCTACGCGGACGAGGACAGTCTGCGCGACTTCATGCGCGAGTACAGGAAGGTGATCGACGCGGCCCTGGTCGAGGCGGGCAAGGGCGCCCTGGTCCGCGACCTGCAGCGTTCCTGGCAGGCGCGGGCGCCGGGCCAGTTCCTGCAGGCGATCGAGCCGTGGCGAGGCGAAGCCTGGGCGCACCTGGAGCTGAGCATTCGCGGCTGGGAACAGGCGCGCTTGGTGACCGGCCCCGACGAGTACGTCTGCGTGCTCCGCGCGAACGGCCAGGAGTTCGAGCTGGACGCTCGCTGCCGGAGCTTGATCGAGTTGCTGCTGGACCGGGGAGCCATCCGCATCGGGGAGTTCATCGAGACGGCGGGCCGGTCCTTCGCGCCGGGATTCGCAAGCGACTTCGCGGCAGGGCTCGTCAAGGAGGGCATCGCGGTGGCGACGACGACCGACGGAACGTAGCGGCCGGCAGGCTCGGCCGCGCGCGCGGGCCGCCGGCGGCGGCTACCGGGGGTCGAGCGCCGCGCTCGCGCGATCGAGCGCGGCGACGCAGCACGCGGTGTCGTGGCACCGCGACACGAATGCGAAGCGGCGCTCTTCCGGCCAGAGGGGACCGGAGGAAAGAGGGCAGGCGGGCCAGCCGCCGTCGGCCTGCTGCTGCATGAGCAGCAGGTGGACGGATGCGGTGAGATCGTCGCGGGAAGGCGGGCAGCCGAGGGAATGGAGGGACAGCAGCGCGAGGGCGGTTCGCAGCAGGTCCCCGTAGGAGCCGTCGTGGTCGCGCCGGTCCCGGATCCGCGTTGCGAGCAGCGGTCGCACGTCGTCGAACAGCGTGACGTGGAGCTGACGCGCATGCGCCATGGCGGCGTAGAGATCGACGGGGTCCCAGTAGTAGTGGATGGCTTCCTGTTCCCTGCCCGTCTCGACGAGGGAGACGAGCCAGTCGCGCACGGGCCGGGTGGAGGTGGTTTGACCGAGATACGCGAGGGCGTTGGCATTCACGATCGCGTCGGCATCGAGGAACTCTATCGGACCGTCCAGCAACCAGGTGTGAAGACGTCCGCTGCCGTCGCGGTTGCGGATCAGGCGCTCGCGGTTCCAGCCCGCCAGCAGCCAGGGATGGAATCCGAGGGCGAGGGAACAAACCGAGGTCGTGTCCACGTCGGGCGGCAGGTGAGGCCAGTACCGCCAGACGCCGGGGAACTCCATCGTGTCGCCGATGTGGCGCCTCGTGCGCGACAGCACGGAAGCCGCGCGGGGATGGGCGACGCCGGCGAGCTTCAGGGACCCGAGGGCGCCCACGAAGGGGTTCGTGTCGCGCATCCGCACGAGCGGCCTCGACAACGCGTAGTACTGGCCCTGCCACACGCCCTCGTCGGAAACCGCCCCGTCGAGGAAGGCGAGGCCATCGTCTATCGCACGGCGCAACCCGGCGCCGATCGCTTCCGGGCGGGTTCCCATGACGCTCATTTCGGCAGGAGAAACGCGCCCATGTAGGCCTTGGCGGCGATGCCGTCGCCGTGAAGCAGGAGCTTGAGGTGGTTGATGCCGGTCAGAAGCTGGTGAACGCCGCTCTCCGCCAGGAGATAGTCTCCCGCCGGCCAGGCCAGCAGGGCGGCGGCCTTGGCCCGGGTACACCAGCCGTTCTCGACGAAGTGCCCGATCATGGGCGCCCAGAAGCGGGGGCGCCCGCCGTGCCATCGGTCGCGGACGAAGAGCTCGAACGCCAGGCGGGTCGATACGCCCTCGGCCGACACGTCGCAGGCCAGGGTGGCGGTCTCCGCGTCGCCGCGCAGGCGGTCGAGCCAGCGGAGCGCGCGCTCGAGATGCAGCATGGAGCCCGTCCATTCCACGCGCTCGAGGAACGGTGCGACTTCCGTCTTGGGCATCGCGACCACCAGCCGCACGGCGCGAGGCTCGCGGCCGGGCAGCGCGCCGAGGTGCTCGGTGGTGGCCGTGCGCGGCAGGGCCCGGTGCACCCGCTCCATCGCCCCGTATTCGGCCGGGTCCGTCGCGCGGCCGACCGCCCGGCAGACGGCGGAGGTCATGATTCGGGGGCCGCAGGTCACTCCGCGGCCGTGTGCGGACGGCGTCGAATTCGTCCGCGGGTCGAGAAAGCTGCCGTGGGGCTCGAGGAAGACGCCTGGGGACTCGGTCTCGGGCGCCCGGGAGACGGCGAGGTCGTACTCGAGGATGACGGTGCGAAACCACCGGGAAAGAAAGCCGTCGGGCTCGGCCACCTCGGCGAGGACTTCGCCGAGGCCCCGGGCCGATGCCGTGGCGCGCGAATGCGTGCCGGATGCGATCAAGTGCCTGGAGAACCTGGACCGCGGTTGCACGGAGAGGAAGAGATCGCACCGGGCCGGGTCTTCGTCGAGCCGGCTCTCGAATCCGAAGGTCGACTCGAGCGCGAACGCGGGGAGCTGCGAAGCCCACCGCAGGACGCGTCCGCGTCCGGGAGGGGAGAGGATGGCGTCGGGCACGATTTCGAGTACGGCCGACAACAGTTGGTCCATGGACATCGAGGGAAGCGAACCGGCCATGAAGGGTTCCCCGTGGGCGCCGCCGCCGACGGTGTTCACGGCGGCGGGCGTCAAAGCCGTCCTGGCTTCCGACGCGCGGACGCTGGCTTGTGGCGGTTGCGCGCAAGAAGCGGCTTGAACGAAGACAGGGTACCACGGAGTCGGAGCCCGTGGGCGCCGTGGTTATCGGTTGGGCGCCCAGCGGAGGCCGCAGCGCACCTTGCGGTCGCGTTCGGCGACGATGGGCGGGCCGGGTTGCGGACGAGACGCGGGGAGGGGGCGGACTGCAATGAGTCGTGACGGTGGTTTGAGCCCGGAATTGGAGGATCTGGGACTGAGGTCCCAGGTGGCGGAGCTGGCGGAGAGCGGCCTGTGCGTGGTGCCGCCGGAGGTCGTCGGCGCGTCGGCACGGTTGGTCCGCAGCTTGTCGGAGCTGGTGTTGCAGCGGACGACCGAGTTCATCGGCTGCGGGTTCACGTTGGAGCGCGGACCCGATGCCGTCCTCGAGTACCACCCGGACGCGGAGCCGGTGAACATCGTCGTTCGCACCCGGGACAGGCCTAACCAGGTCGTCGTTCAACAACTCGCCGGCTATCACCGGGCGTTCCGCGACCTCGCCGTGCACCCCGTTGCGGTAGCGCTCGCGCGGCACCTGATCGGGGACGCGCGAACGCGCTTTTCCCACCACCAGTGCTTCGTCAAGTGGCGGGACGAATACGGGTACGGCTCGAGCCTCGGATTGCATGCCGACCAGACCGCCGTGCCCGGTCCCTGGGGGCGGACGGCGTTCGTCGCGAACGCGACCTGGTGCCTCACGGACTACACCCGGGCGGGCGGGGCCCTCGCCTACGTTCCGGGCTCTCACCGGCGCGACGGCAAGCCCGATGGCCCGGGGGCGGCGCTCGAGGCGGTGCCGGTCGAAGCCGAGGCCGGAAGTCTGATCGTCTTTCATGGGGCGACCTGGCACGGCGCGTATCCGAGGACGATTCCCGGACTGAGGTTGTGCGTGACGAACCTCTATCGGCACCTGATGATCACTCCGCAGGAGGACCTGCGTCACTCGCTGGATCGGCGCCTCGCCGACGACTGCCGAAACCCCGAGCTGTTCCGGGAGCTCGCCGGGTTCAACGACGGATTTCCCTATGTGGCGCAGCGTCAGCCCGTCCGGGTGGCGACGTGACGGACCCGACCCTCCCTTGCCGGGTCGATTGGCGGTGGTTCCCGCTTGTTTGTCGTTCCGTGGACATCCGCCCCGAGTCGAGGCGCGGCCGCCTGGAGGCGTGTTCTTGGGGCGCCGGCGTCCGTCGCCGCGCCGGCGGGGTCGCACGTTCCCGGCAAGCGGCCTCGTCGCAATTCCGGAGTCGGTCGATACTCTCTCCCCGGAGGTGTCTGGTCAATGAACACGGATCCTGCGAATGAACTCGAACTCCTGGACGTCGCGGCCGACGAGGTCGACCGGCATTCCTCGATTCTCCAGAGCGTCAGGAACGGCGGTCGAGCCGGCTTGATCGTCCGCAACGCCTTTTCCGTGGACGCGATGGAGGCTGTCGTCAGCCGCATCCCGGCCGAGATTCCACAACTTGGCCGGTTCTACTTTCCCTACACCAAGCGTCCCCCCCGCCCCTACACCCTCGGTTCGGCACTGATTGCCCATCCACCCGGAAGTCGCGACTATTTCGATCGGGCGTCGCGTTTTCGCACTGCATGCCGTCGCCTCTTCGAGGGATTCCCTGATTTCGAGACTCGGCTGGAGACGATCCTTCGTGAATTGGCCGGCGGGGTCCGTGTTCGCGTGCCGGCGGGCCCCGATCCGGATACAACTTACACATCGGCGACCATCAGAGTGTTGCCGCCATCCTATGGTATCCCCCTTCACGTGGGGAACGATTTTCTTGGCATGCCGCAGTCGACACATCTCTCGGGAACCCTGGATACCCATACTCAGTTGAGCTACTTCGTAACGCTCACTCCGCCCGACGCAGGCGGCGAGCTGCTCATCTATTCCTTGCAGTTTGGAGATCCGGCGGCGGCCGCGCATCGAAAGGCCGGTCCACGCTACATCGTGACCGAGGACCTGACCGTTGTCGACAAGGTTCCAAGCGTCGCCGTTACGCCGCGGGCCGGCGACCTGCTGATATTCGACGGCGGCCGGTATTACCATCGTGTCGCGCCGGTGTCCGGTGCCGCATCCAGACGTACGATCGGAGGATTCGCCGGCTTTTCCAAGGACCTGCGCGCCATGTTCTACTGGAGTTGACTGGTGCGCGTCCATGCTCCCCGTCGTGACGTTCGGACTCGCGGCCGAAGGACTCCGATGGAAAGAGCCGCTTTGGGCGGTTCAGGACAGCGCGGGCAGGTCGACGTGAACGCCGCGGAGGAGCGCCGTGAGCGCCTGGCCTGCGAGCTCCAGAAGGCCCGGCTGGCGGGGGTCCGGTTCGAAGTGTCGGCCGAGACCATGAGCGCGAGGCCGGCGAGTCTGCCCGACGGGCTGTCCGGCTGGGCAACGCTACCCGCCCTCCACCCCGTTCGGCTTCAATGGCGGGTTCTGCTACACGCGCCTCGACTTACCGATGGTGGTCAGCCGACCAGGCGTTCGCGCCGGAGCGCGCGGCGTCGGCGGCGCATCCTGCCCGCCCCGACTTCACCGCGCGGCGGGCAGGCCAGGACATTCCCGATGCAGATGAAAGAAGGGTGGTTCGTGTCCACGAATGCAGCCGTCGCCGTGGCCGTCGCGCTCGGCGTGACCATCTCGGCCCAGGAAGTGTCGAGGACTCCCTGGGGCGACCCCGACCTGCAGGGCACCTGGGTCAGCTCGACCCTGACCCCGCTCGAACGCCCGTCCGAGTACCGGGGACGGGGGTTTCTGAGGGACGAGGAGGTCGCGGCCCTCGAGACCGCGGCGCTCGCCGAGAAAGAACGCCGGCTGCATCGGCCGGCGGAGCGGGCGCCGGCCGGGGGGGACGTCGACTACCGGCCCGACGGCAGCCTCGGCTACGACGCCTTCTGGAGCGACGATGGCACCGCCTGGGTGCCGAGCGGGCGCACATCGCTGATCGTCGACCCGCCGGACGGCCGCATTCCGTACACGCCCGCCGCGCGTGACGGCGAACGGCCGTACGGGACCGGTCCCTGGGACTCGCACGTCGATCTCGACACGGGGGAGCGGTGCTTCGGTGACGGGTTGCCGCAGATCTGGTTCGGCGACAACCCGAACCACCAGATCTTCCAGACGCCGACCGACGTGGTGATCGTGCACGAGATGTACCGGCAGCGCCGCATCATCCCCATCGACGGCCGCCCTCGGACCGGCATCGCGCAGTGGAACGGGGAGGCTCGCGGCCGGTGGGAAGGGAACACGCTGGTGGTCGAGAGCAACCACTTCCCCGATCGGTCGGCAGACCGGTTCGTCCTCGTCTGGCGCGCGCCCACCGCGACTCTCCACGTGGTCGAACGGTTCACGCGAGTCGACACCCGGAGGATCGACTACGAGGCGACGATCGCCGACCCGACCCGCTTCACCCGGCCGTGGACCGTGCGCTTCCCGCTGTCCGCGGACGCGGTGGCGCAGGGGGTGACGCCGGGCCCCCTCTTCGAGTTCGCCTGCCACGAAGGGAACTACGCGCTCCCGAACGTGCTGCACGGCGCTCGCGCCCGGGATTCAACGAGGGCGGCTGTTCGTTCCGCGGGGCGCCCGGGCCGGCGCCCATAGCCGTCGACGGCTCGGTCGGCTCCGGCGCGACGACAGCTGGGTCGATGCGCAGCCCCGTTTCATTCTGTTGCATCTCCGTCTTGCATCTCCGGCGCCCATCCAGCGGCGGGCGGTCGTGGGCTCCGGACTGGTTGCGCGGTGAAGCTCGAGGGCTACCCGGCCGGACTGGCGAAGTTCGCGTCAGGACCGGCGATCGACCTCGGCCAGTATTTCCTCGATCCAGGCAGCGGTCTGGAACCGCTGCGCGGTGGTGGGCAGGTCCCGCTCGGCCCACGGGAAGTCGCGCGAGGCGTCGTCGTCGGAAGCCGGGGCGTCGAGCCGCGGGCCGGTCGGCCGCGCCGGCAGGAGACCGTGGTCTTCGGCGAGGAAGTCGTTGCGTGCGGTCATTCGTGAGTGTCTCTCCCCGCGGCCTATGACACCATGAACCAGAGGCGACGCACGAACTGCAGAGACGCGGACCGAAGGTCCTGCGAACGTCGGGGGGTGGCCGGCCGCCGGATCGAGGCGTGGGGGTGCTGGCGAAGCGGCGCGGCGGAAAGCCGCAGCCGCGGGTGGACATTACGGGCGACGGCCTTTCCGGTCCGCTGTCGTCGTGTGCGCATGGTTTCCTCCTTCAGAGTTGACAGGCGGGGCTGATCGGAACCTGCCGAACGCATTCAACGCGGTCCGATCAGGCGGCGCATGGCGTCCATGCGCCCGCCGGGAACGTACTCGCCAAGCGCCCGGACTGGCAGGCGCCACGGCGGCTCGGGCTGCGACGCGGCGGCGATGGTTCGGCGCGCTACCGTCTCGGTGGACGGTTGAGCGGCCAGCGTCCGCCGGCGGCGGCGGACGAACACAGCGGTCAGGGTTCGGAGTTGATCTGACATGGAATTCTAGGCATGGGCCACCACCCGGCCCGCGGTTCGCCGCCCGGGTCGCGCCGCTCCGCCCGGTCGGGGCCGAGGTCTCACCACCGCAGGCGTTCGATCCACGTGTCACCGGCCTCGGAAACCCGAACTTCGAAGCGGTTGAGCTTGCGTCTGAGCTGCCGGTGCGGCGTCAGCCAAGCGTGGAGAGCGCTGATGAGGTACTCGCCGCGGTCTCGTGGCGTTTTCCCTGGCATCCGGCCGATGGCCTCGTCGCGGATCCGGAACCACACCTGGTTGCCGTCGGGGTCGAGCTCGGCCCCGAACCAGAGGTTCCGCTCGTTGGGTTCCCGGCCGGAGTCGCGCGGGGTCAGGGTCCGGGGGCCGCCCGGCCAGTCTTCGCGCCGCCCCTCGATGATGATCGCCAGCCTGTCGTCAGTCCACATTCAGCCCTCAAGGAGACGTGAAACCCATAAGCCCCACCGAAGTCTTGGACGTCCGACGGGTCGAAACCGGACAAACCGAGTCTTCAGCTCCCTCCCGCAAACCACCCGCCCTCTTGTCCGCGGCGCGGGCCGGTGCGATAGCCATCTGCGTAGCTGGCGTGGCCACCAGCAGATGCAGTGGCGGCGGTTCCCGGCGGGAGCCGGGCTGCCGAAGGCTGCTTCCACGGGGCCGCCGGTGACAATGGACACCAGCCCCCTGCCGGTGCCGCCCCGCGCCACCTCGTCGTCCGGCGAGCGGGCCGCACCAACCTACCCAGGTATTCTTGACGCCGGGAAGGTGAAAACCGGACAGGTCTTCCTGCCGAGAACCAGACGGACCACGTCGGGAAAACCGTGCGACCCGGCCGAAGACGGCTACCGGACCGTCACCACGCTCCCGCGTGCGGCGCGGTCCATGTCGAACGGGTCCGGCGCTGGATTCGTCGCGGCGCCGGGTGGGCCGCGGGTCCCGCCGTAGCGGACCGGGTGACGGTATCACGGTGCGTAGTGCGGGGTTACTCCAACCTGGGAGCATGCTCGTTCGTACTCGATCCGTGCTTTCTCGTATTCCAGGCTCGCCTTGGCGAGTGCTCGCTCGGCCTCGAAAAACAGCTTGCGCGTCTTGATGATGCCGTCCCACTCCGATGGTGTTGTTGCCAACTTCGTCTCCTTCGAGTACTGCGCCTTCAGACTGAGCACCACGTCGTCGTTCTCCACTTCCACCGTCAGGGGCCTCCGTGGGCGGTCGCGCCGAGCGGAGCCCCGTCACCACCGTAGACGTTCGACTCCGACCTCCAAGCGGTTGAACTCGCGCTTCAACTGACGGTCCCGGCGTCATCCATGTGGGGGAGAGCGACGGGCGGGCGCGTCGGCGCCGAGCCCCACCGCACGCGCAAGGGCGCCGACACCCGGCAGGTGCTCTCGACCGTCGTGCGTACGCCACGGGAGGCACACTGATGTAGGGGTTTGACGTCGACCCGGGCGGAATCGGACACGACCGGCGCGGCGGCAGTGCTCCGCCACGACGAACGGAACTCGGCAGACGCTCTGCCGCCTTCGGCGAGGTCCGGAGAACCTCGCCGAGCGAGGGCTTCGCGAGTGCGCTCGGAGAATCAGGTCGCGCGACCTCGGCGAACGAGCCCGGAGAGCCTGATTCCGACCTTCGCGGCCCTCGGGGAGAGGGGGCGTCCGGTTTCCGCGTTCCGAACGTCATTGAGGAGCGGGAGGGCAAGTCTCCCGCAACGACCTCGAGTCCGCGGCCTGCACAGGCCCTCCGGGAGGATGGCAATGCCTGACGTCGCTGCGACGAAATGCCCAAGGCGCCCGGCATCGTTCGCCGGTCGGTTCCGTTCCGGTCGGGGCCGGAGCGGCTCCATCGGCTTTCCCGGCACAGGCGCTCTGAGGCATGATCTTGCGACATCATGCCCGGAGAACGCACTCCCGCCTCGTCGTCCCCCGTACCCGCCCCCGGCGACTCCTCGGATCAGCGTCTGTTCGAGGAAGCGCGCCGAGGCAGCCGCTCGGCGGTCGACACCCTGTTCGAGCGGTACAGGTCCTGGCTCCGTCGGTGGGCAAGGGGTCGCCTGCCGACGTGGGCGCGCGGCGACATCGACACCAGCGACCTCGTCCAGGACGCGCTTCAGCAGACCTTCGCGAGGTTGCCGTTCTTCGAGTCGAAGCACGCCGGCGTATTGCGCGCGTACCTCCAGCGCGCAGTGGAGAATCGCATCCACGACCGGTTGCGGCGCGGCACGCGCCGTCTGGGGGCGATCATGCCGGATGCGTCCCTTCGCCTGTCCGACGACGGCGCACCGCAGTATCAGGAGCTCGTCGACGATGAGACCTGGACGCGGTACCTGGACGGTCTGGAGCAGCTATCGGCTCGCGATCGGCGGCTGATCGCCGGCCGCGCCGAGCTCGGGTACAGCTACCGGCAGCTCGCGTTGGTCGAGGACCTGCCGAGCCCGGGCGCGGCGCGCAAGGCGACGGGAAGAGCTCTGAAGCGGCTGATCGACCGCATGCCAGATGCGTAAGGACGATTCCCGGGACGTCGTCGGCGCCGTGGTGGACGCCGTCACGTCGAGCCAGGAAGTGCAATGGGAGCGGTGCGTGCGGCTCGCCACCCCGGCCGAGCGCCGTACCCTCGCCCGCCTGCATGCGCTTGCCCCGCTCTTCAGGGCCGGCGACGGTGCGGAGCCCTCGCCGTCGACCTCGTCCGCGCCCGCCACCCCCTTCGCGGGCCGCTTCACGGGGCCCGCCGTCCACGTCCTCATGGCCCTGGCCGCAGGCGCGGTGGCGATGGCGGTGCTGCTCCTGCCCTCGCGGTGGGAGGACTACCATCGGGACCATGGCGACCTCGCGGTCTACATGACCATCCTCCTCGTCGGACACGGCGCGAGCGCCGGCCTGCTGCTGTTCGCGGGCCGCCGCGACCGGCGGACGTCGTTGCTGGGCGGCTACTTCCTGTTCAAGGCCACGGTCGCCGTTCCGCACATGCTCCCCGCCTTCTGGGGGCAGATGCCGCCGGCCGGCGTTCTGGAGACCTCGTCCTGGGAATTGTCCACGCCGACCCGGCTCTTCCTGTTTCTGTACGCGTTCCCCCAGGCCTACGCGGTCGCCCCGGCGTTCCTGTGGGCCTTCGCCCGTGAGTGCCCCCGGGTCCAGCGCAGGACCGCCCTCGACGACTTCGCGCGCCGCATGGTTCCGGTCAGCATGGCCATCGGTCTCGCCATGTGCGCGGTCGCGGCGGCCGCGTACCTGGCCTCGGTGGTCGGCGACGCGGTCGACGATGCGGTCTACCTCGCGTCTCTGGACGCCGCCATCGCCACCCCGAACGTGCTGTCGCTGGCCGCGGTCGTCGTCATCGCGCTGCGCGCGCACACGGCGCCGGCCGAGGAGGTGAGGCGCGTCGTCCTCTTCAGCGCCGGGTTCCTGCTGTGGATCGGCGTGGCGACGGCGTACGACGTCGTCGAGGCTGCCTCGCCGGGGTTCTGGTTGGCGAACTATCAGTCGGGCTCGGTCCTCCTGCTGATTCAACCCATCCGGTTCCCCGGGGTGGTCGTGCTCTGGTACTCGGTGCTCGCAGCGCGCGTGCCCCATCCCCGCGAGGTGATCCGCGCCCTCTGCCGACGCCTGCTGATGCGTCCCGGCCTGCTCGGCGGGGCGGCCGCGGCGCCGACGGCGGCGCTGGCCTGGCGGCTGGCGGGCAGCCGCGAGCAGGCAGTGGGCGCGGTCGTCGCGGACCCGGTGGCGCAATCGCTGTTCGCTCTGGCCGGAATCCTGGTGCTGCTGGTCATCTGCCGCGGAGGAATCCTGCGCCGCCTGGACGCCTGGTTCTACCCTGAGTTCGCCGACCAGCGGCAGGTTCTGGCCGCGGCGACCGCGGCCCTCGCGAAGGCCGAGCGGATACCGTCGATCGAGCAGACGGTGACCCGGGCCGTCAGGCGCGGCTGCGGCTCGCCCGCCACGCTGCTGGCGACGTCCGGGGCGAAGCCGGGCGAGCACGACTTCAGGGCGTCGGACGCCGGCATCGCGCCCCTGCCCCGGACGTCGGCGCTCGTCCACATGCTGGAGGAGGCGGGCGGGTCGTTGCGCGTCCACCCGAGCGATGCGAAGTCGGCCTTCCAGGTGCTGCCGTCCGAGGAGGCGGCGTGGGTGCTGAAGACGGCGGCCGACGTGATCGTCCCGATTCCCGGGCCGGACGCGGGGGTCGCGGGCCTTCTCGTCGTGGGGCGGCGGTTCGACGATCGGATCGTGCGCCCCGTCGACGTGCCGTTCCTCGAGGTGCTCGCGGCGGCGGCGGGCCAGGCCGTGGGCCGGCGGCGGCTGCTGGAAGGCGGGGCCGCGCGGCGGTCGGAGGCGCCGGCGGCGGTGGAGTGTCCCGTGTGCCGATGCGTGGCGGAGGCGGGCGAGCCGCCCCGCTGCGGCTGCGGCGCGGCCTACGTGGAGGCGGACGCGCCCGGGCTTCTCGCGGGCAAGTTCCGCCTGACGCGGCGGCTGGGGGCGGGGGGGACGGGGTCGGTCTATCTGGCGCGCGACGTCGAGCTCGATCGCGACGTCGCCGTGAAGACCCTGGGTGGGGTGTCGGCGACGTCGTGGCTGTCCGGCTTGAAGCCGGAGGCACGGGCCATGGCGCGCGTGACCCATCCCGCGGTGGCCCAGATCCATGGCGTCGAGTCGTGGCGGGGCCGCCCGTTCCTGGTCGTCGAGCTCCTGCCCCGCGGAACGCTCGCCGACCGGCTCCGGGAGGGACCGGTTCCGGCTGCGCGGGCGGCCGAGGTGACCAACGCGCTCGCCGAGGGGCTGGCCGCGCTGCACCGGGCCGGGTACGTGCACGGGGACGTCAAGCCGAGCAACGTCGGCTTCACGGCGGACGGGACGCCGAAGCTGCTCGACTTCGGCCTGGCCCGGGTGGCGAACGACGCGACGGTCGCGGGCGGCACCCTGCGCTACCTGTCGCCCGAGGTGCTGGACGGGCGGCCGGCCGGCGAGGCGGACGACGTCTGGTCCCTGTGCGTGGTCCTGTACGAAATGGTGGTCGGCGAGCATCCGTTCGCGGGCGGCGGCGTCGCCGCCGTCGCGGATCGCATTCGTCATCGGCGCCTCCGTCACGGCGCGGGCGGCGCGGAGGCGTCGTCGGCCCTGGTCTCGTTCGCCGCAGCCGTGCTGGGCGCGTCCCGGTCCGCGCGCCCGGCGACCGCGCACGGGTTCGCCGACGCGGTCCGTCACGTTCTCGGCAGGAAGTAGATCTGTCCGGTTTCGCCTTCCCGACGTCAATAGAGGGCGGAGCCTTGGGTCGAGGAGGGAAACCCCGTCGCAGGTTCCGCCGAGGTGCGCAGCGACACCCCGACCGCCGGGTCGGTGGCTTGCCGACCGGGGTCGATGGAGGAGTTCACGCGGCCGGTCCCGGCTCTTGCCCTGCGCGATGCGCAGCACCGTCGGTTGGCCGTCGATGGCGGGCACCGTGAGTCGGACGGACCTCGGAGATGCGGCGGCCGGCGGCGTCGCACGTGATCAGGATGGCGCGGTGCCTGGCGGCCGTCAGCGGTCGAGGAACTGCGTCACCTCGTTGGTCAGGGTAGAACCGGCAGGCGCGGATTGCCGACTCTGCTTTGGAAAGGTCGCGCAACTCCATGAAGGCGGATGGCCCGAGGCTGTTCCGGGAAGCGGCGCTCGATCGTCTGTCGACATCCGAGCGGCTCGACCGGACGCTGGCCGTGTCGTCGCCCAAGGGATGGCTGGCCCTCGTCATGCTGGCCGGGATGACGACCTCGGTCTTCGGGTGGTCCGTCCTGGGCGAGGTTTCGGTCTTCGTGCGGGCGCCGGGGATTCTGCTCGGGCGGGGAGGCGTGATCGTGGACGCGGTCTCGACCGGCAACGGCGCGCTCACCGGCGTCCTCCCCGCTGTCGGCGACCGGGTGGAGGAGGGATCGACAGTCGCGGTGATCATCGACTCGGAGGCAGAGGAGCTCCATCGCACGGCGGTCGCCGTGGTCGACGAGAACGTCCGGGCGCTCGAGGCCCTCAGGGCGGCCACAGAGGCCGAGAACGCCGTGCGGGCCGAGAACGTCGCCAGGCAGCGCCGCCGCTACGAGACGATGGAGCAGAGCGCTCGCGACTCGGTCGAGGTGGCCCGCGAGTTCCTGGAGGCCAACCGCATGTTCCTCGCCGAGGGCCTCATCGCCAGAGTCGATCTGGAACAGAGCCAACGGGCTTTCGACGGGGCCCAACGGGAGCTGTTCTCGATTCTGCGCGAGCGCGACGATCTCGAGTACGCGGAGGTGCAGCACCTGAACGCCCAGGCGGCCGAGATCGCCGAGCAGGAGGCGGGCCTGCTGGCCGCGAAGCGCGCGGTGCGCGAGCTGGAAGCCCGGCTCGCCACCCACGAGATTCTCGCGCCGATCACCGGCCGCGTGGCCGAGATCAAGGCGGCAGTCGGCGCCGTGCTCAGCGCGGGCGCCCCCGTGGTGAGCATCCGGCCGGCTACGGAGACGCTCGAGGCGTTGATCTACGTTCCCCCCGCCGACGGCAAGCGCATCGTGCCCGGCATGGAGGTTCTGGTGTCTCCGTCGAGCGCGAGGAAAGAGGAGTACGGATCGATCCGGGGGCGGATAGCCGAGATCGCAGCCTTCCCCGCGAGCCTGCAGGGCATGGTCGCGGTGCTGCAGAGCCCGGATCTCGCGGAGGCGTTCTCGTCCGACGGGCCGCCCTACGCCAGCCGGGTCTCGCTCGACGCGGACCCGCTGACCGCGAGCGGTCTGGCCTGGACCTCGTCCCGAGGCG
Source organism: Vicinamibacterales bacterium (assembly GCA_965261285.1). Classification (GTDB taxonomy): domain Bacteria; phylum Acidobacteriota; class Vicinamibacteria; order Vicinamibacterales; family UBA8438; genus JAJEEA01. Next base: position 5,898,963 of record OZ253457.1, read on the forward strand.
CGATCCGGACGGTTTCCTCGGGCACCCTCGTTGACGTCGAGATCAAGGTCGAGAGCCGGCCGCCGATCACCCTGGTCGCGCCGGCGCTCCGACGGATGCTGGACCGTTGAGCACAGACCTCCGCTCGAAGGCCAACCTCCGCCGAGGGCGCGGCGGCCGACGCAAGACCCCGGTCATCCTGCAGATGGAATCGACCGAGTGCGGCGCGGCGTGCCTCGGGATGATCCTCGCCTACCACGGACGCCGGATGTCGCTCGAGAAGCTGCGCGTTCTCTGCGGGGTGTCCCGCGACGGCAGCAAGGCGGCCCGGATGCTCCGGGCGGCGCGCGAGTGCGGGCTGATTGCCGGCGGCTTCCACAGCGAGCCGCACCAGCTCTTCGACCTGCCGTTCCCGCTCATCGTCTTCTGGAACTTCAACCACTTCATCGTGGTCGAAGGTATCCGGAAGGACCGCGTCTGGGTGGTCGACCCGGCGGGCGGCCCGCGGCGGTTGTCCCTCCAGGAGTTCGATCGGGGGTTCACCGGAGTCTGCCTGGCCTTTGCGCCCGGACCGGAATGGCGGCCCGGAGGCCGTGCGCCGAACGCCGTGCGCGGCCTCGTCTCGCGACTGGGGAGGACCCGTTCGGCGCTCTGGTTCGCGTTGCTGGCGACGGCCGCGCTGGCCGTCCCGGGTCTCGCCGTCGCCACGCTCATCAGGGTCTTCATAGACAGCGTGCTGATACCGGGAGACGGTGCGTGGGTGGTCCCGGTCCTGCTCGGCCTCACGCTGGCCGCGGTGGTGCAGGCGGGGCTTACGTGGCTGCAGCAGACCTGTCTGGCCCGCATCGAGGTCAGGCTGTCCGTGGTGATGATCACGGGCTTCCTCGAGCACGTCGTGAGCCTGCCGATGGCGTTCTTCGGGCAGCGGTTCATCGGCGACATCACGGCGCGGATCGGGTCGAACGACCGGGTCGCGCGCCTGCTGTCGGGCGAGCTGGTGGGCAGCGCCATGGGACTGCTCACGATGGTCCTCTACGCCGCCGCGATGCTCTCCTACGACGCGGGTCTGACCCTGGTCGTCTTCGCGCTCGCGCTCGCGAACCTCGCCGCCCTCCGCGGCGTCTCGCGCATGCGGGAGAACGCGACCCGGCTCATGCTGAAGGAGCGCGGCAAGGTGGACGGGGTCGCGCTGAACGGGCTCGGCATGATCGAGACCATCAAGGCCGGCGGCGAGGAAGGACAGTTCTTCTCCCGCTGGTCGGGGCTGTACGCCAACGCCCTCGCGGCCCAGCAGGACCTGACGCGCGTGACCGGCCTTCTCAACGTCGTGCCGCCGTTCCTCCTGTCGCTCGGCACCGTCGCGATTGTCGGCGTGGGCGGCCTCCGGGTGCTCGACGGCGGCCTCAGCCTGGGCGGGCTCGTGGCGTTCCTCACCCTGACGACCAGCTTCCTGGCCCCGGTGAACCGGCTCGTGGGGCTGGGCGCGAGCCTGCAGACGGTGCGCGGCGACCTCGCGCGGCTCGACGACGTGCTGAGCTACGAACCGGACCGGCGGGCGGCCCTCGCCCTCCTCGGCCCCCCGCCGGAACCGCCGCCGCCCGCGCGGGGCGTGGTCGTCTTCGACAACGTGACCTTCGGCTACAACCTTCACGAGCCGCCGCTGATCGAGAGTCTCAGCTTCTCGATTGCTTCCGGCCAGCGCGTCGCCCTCGTCGGCGGGTCGGGGAGCGGCAAGTCCACCGTCGCGCGGCTGGTGGCAGGCCTGATCCGCCCCTGGTCCGGGGTGGTCTCCATCGACGGGCGTCCCGTTGCGGACATTCCGCCCAGCCACTTCGCGGCGATGGTCTCCCACGTCGACCAGGAAGTGGTGCTCTTCCAGGGGACCGTGCGGGACAACGTCACGCTGTGGAACCCGACGATCGACGAGCGCCAGGTCACCCGCGCCCTCCGTGACGCCGACGTGTACGACGAGGTCATGTGCCGGCCCGGCAAGTACGACGCGCCGGTCGAGGAGAACGGGCGCAATTTCAGCGGCGGACAGCGCCAGCGTCTGGCGCTGGCCCGCGCCCTCGCCCCCGACCCGGCCGTGCTCGTTCTCGACGAGGCGACGGCGGCCCTCGACACCGTGACCGAGGCCGTCATCGACGATCACCTTCGACGCCGCGGCTCCACCTGCCTCATCGTCGCCCACCGGCTGAGCACGGTCCGCGACGCGGACGAGATCATCGTCCTCCAGGACGGGCGCGTCGCCCAGCGCGGGACGCACGAGCGGCTGATGGCCGACGACGAGGGATGCTATCGGTCGCTCGTCGCATCGAGCTGAGCCATGCCCGCCCCGGACCTCATCGAGCGCATCAAGGGCGCGTCCTTCGCGGCGGGCGCCCACCGCACGCTGACGCTGGACGATCCCGGGCGGATCTACGTCGTCGAACAGGGTCACCTGGACATCTTCGCGGCCGAGTTCCGGGGTGCGGAGGTCGTGAGCCGGCGGCCCTTCGCCACCCGCGTCCCCGCCGGCTCGGTCGCGTTGGGAGCACCGCGCGCGGTGCTGGGCGACCGTGTCTTCGGATTGCTCGGGGTGCCGTCCCGAAGCGCGGTCATCGTCGAGGGAAAGCGCGCCGGCCTGGCCGAGGGCCCGCTCGACGTGGGTCTGGTGGCCTGGATCGACGACTGGGTGGGTCGGCTCTCCGAGCTCCTGGCCCGAGAGGCGGGCCCGGTTCCGCGGGGAACCGTGCTGCTGGAGGCCGATCCGGAGGTGCCCTGTCCGGCCGGCGGCACGCTGAGCGCTCATCACCTGGACGTCGTCTGGATGTCGGCGGACCGGCCGGTCCGCCTCATGGGGAGCGCGGATCTGACCGTCCAGGCCGGCGACGTCCTGCCGCTCTCGGAGCGCACCTGGGTCGAGACGGTCCGCGAGGAGACCCGGGTGTCCGCCGTCCACACGCCCCGGGCGCTGCTCTCCGGGACCCTCTGGCCGGCCGTCGACCGTTTCGGTACCCTCGTTCTCCTCTACTCGGTGACGGTGCGGCGCGAGGACGCGGAAGCGATCGGGGAACGCCATCGGAGGGTTCGCGAGGCCCACCGGTCGGCAAGCCGTGGCGCCCAGCGCGACCTGGCGGCCGTTCTGGGAACGGGGAAGGAGGGAGGCCCCGCCGCCCCGGGCGGGCGCGCCCCGGCCGAGGAGGTGATGCAGCTCGTCGCCGACTCGGTCGGCGTCGCGACCCCTCTGCGCCGGGCGGGGGAGAAGACCGCCGGTCCGCTCGAGGCATACCTGGCCCTCGCCCGCGGCTCGGCGGCGCGCGCCCGCCGGATCACCCTCGCGCCCGGGTGGTGGAGACGGGACGGGCCGTCCTTCGCCGGGGTGACGAGCGGGGACGGGCGGCCGATCGCGGTGCTCTCCGACGGACCGGGCCGCTATCGCGCGGTGGACCCTGCCGCGGAGCGTTCCTTCCGCGTCGGGGGCCGGGAAGCCGCGGGCATCGCGGCCGAGGGGGTGATGCTCTATCCGCCCTTTCCGGCGCGCGTCCGCGGCGTCGCGGCGGCCCTCGGCCAGGCCGCGGGTGCGGTGACCGTGGATCTCCGCAGCGTGCTGTTCATGAGCATGCTCAGCAGCCTCGTGGGGCTCGCCACGCCGATTCTGACCGGGCACCTGCTCGCCACGGCCATCCCGCGGTCGGATACCCGGATGTGGATCGCAGGCCTGGCCGCCCTGTTCCTGTGCGCGCTCGGGGGCGCCGTCTTCCAGATCGTTCAGACCTTCGCCCTGATGCGGATCGAGGGCCGGCTGGACGAGCGCCTTCAGTGCGCCCTGTGGAGCCGCGTGCTCTCACTGCCCGCCGGCTTCTTCCGGCAGTACGCGGCCGGTGATCTCGCCGACCGGCTGGGAGGGCTGCCGGCCATCCGGTCGATGCTGTCCGGGGCCGCCGTCCGGTCCATCGTGGGCGGGCTGTTCTCGCTGTCGAGCTTCGGGCTGCTGGCGTACTACAGCCTGCGCCTCGCCGTCGTCGCGGGCGGACTGGTGCTGGCGCTCGTCCTGGTGAGCCTGCTGCTGGGCCGCCTGCAGATGTGGCAGCACCGGGAAGCGCTGAAGATGCAGGGGGTCATCGACGGGATGATCTTCCAGATGATCACGGGACTGGCCAAGCTCCGCGTCGCCAACGCCGAGCCCTACGTCCTTGCGCGATGGGCCGGGCTCTTTGCGAGGCAGCGGGGCGCGACGCTGAGGGCCCGCGGCTGGGCGGCGGCGCAGCTCGCCTTCAACGGCCTGTTCACGCCCCTCTCCTCCGCGGTGCTGCTCGGGGTGATGTGGATGTTCCTCATGTCGGGCGAGGAGTCTTCTTCGTTCGGCCTCGCGGCGTTCCTGGTCGCCTTCTCCGCCTTCGGCCAGCTCGCGGCGGGGATGACGGGGCTGACCGAGGCCGCGACAGCGGTGATCGCCCTGGTTCCGCTCTTCGAGCGCGTGAAGCCGCTGCTGGAGGCCGAGCCCGAGTCGGCGGGGGACCGCACCGACCCCGGAGACCTGACCGGCGACATCGAGCTGAGGGACGTCCACTTCCGTTACCAGACCGACGGTGAAGACGTGCTCGGCGGCGTGTCGTTGAGGATCCGGCCCGGTGACTACGTCGCCATCGTCGGCCCCTCCGGCGCCGGGAAGTCGACGATCTACCGGCTGCTGTTCGGTTTCGAGCGCCCCGATTCAGGGGCGGTGCTGTTCGACGGCCACGACCTCCTGAACCTCGATCCCGAGGCGGTCCGCCGTCATCTGGGCGTGGTCCTTCAGGACGGCCAGGTGTCGGCCGACACCATTCTGAACAACGTCGCCGGCTCTTCGCGGCTGACCACCGACGAGATCCGGGACGCGGTTCGCGCCGCCGGTCTCGAGGACGACATCCGGGCGATGCCGATGGGGCTGCACACGATGCTGCACGAGGGTGGGGGCGGCCTCTCCGGGGGGCAGCGGCAGCGGCTGCTGATCGCCCGCGCGCTGGCCCGCAAGCCCCGCATCCTGCTCCTCGACGAGGCGACCAGCGCCCTCGACAACCACACCCAGTCCGTCGTGCAGGATGCGCTCGGCAAGCTGAGCATCACCCGCGTCGTGATCGCCCACCGCCTCAGCACGGTGCGCGACGTGGACCGGATCTACGTCCTCGACCGGGGACGGATTGCCGAGAGCGGCCGCTACGACGAGCTCATCGCGCGCGACGGGGTCTTCGCGGAGCTCGCGAAGCGCCAGTTGGTCTGACCGCATGGCGGCGCTGAGCGAGTGCAGCGGGCACCCGCTCGGCGGTCCCGTCAGACGACGGAGTCAGCCATTCGGACACGTTGGGCCCAGCCGCCCGGTCGCACCCACCGAGACCGGTTCTCTACACCGGAAGCCTGCCGCCGGACCGCCTGTCCGCTATTGGGCTTGCGGACGTCGTTACGGGTAGAGAGGCGCCCGCCGGCGCCGGGCACAACGGGAGTCCGATGGCGCGCTGCTCCCCGGTTGAGGACGCCGGACCGCGGGCAATCCGTCGAGGCGGCGGCGTTTCGGGTAGTGGTTCGACCGGCGCGTCACTCCGGTCACCGATCCAGGGAGGGCAACATGGGGACCAATGTGGAACTAAGCGACGTTCGCATCGTGAAGAACGCCGACGGTGCTCCGCAGCCGATCGACGATCAGAGCCTCGATCGCGTCGCCGGGGGAAGATCTCTCACGATGGTATTTCCGAATTGCAGCCACACCGTCAACGATCCCAGCGGCTCGTTCACCATGGGAGAGCTCCTTGAGATGGCGTACGAAAGTCACCGGATGAATTGCACGTGAGCGCGACAGGTTCCGAACAACGCCAGGCATCGCGTTTTCCACCGCTCGCTCCAGGGTCCGGACTTCCGCTTGGGAAGCTGGAGGATTGACGTCGTCGGCGGCCGAACCGTGGAGACCCGCGGCGTTTTCCGGACCGTGGTACACGGCGCGTCACTCCGGTCACCGATCCAGGGAGGGCAACATGGGGACCAATGTGGAACTAAGCGACGTTCGCATCGTGAAGAACGCCGACGGTGCTCCGCAGCCGATCGACGATCAGAGCCTCGATCGCGTCGCCGGGGGGGGGACGACTTACACGGTGACATTCCCGGCGGGTTGTACGCACACCATCGAACATCCCAGCAACACGATATCCCCGGAAGCTCTCTTCGACATGGCGCTCGCAGATCACAACGAGACCTGCACGTGAGCGCAACAGGAGTCCCGAACAACGCCGGCATCGCGCCTCCACCACTCGCTCCAGGGGTCCGGGCTTCCCCTCGGGAAGCCGAGGATTGACGTCGTCGGTGGCCGAGCCGGGAGCCGCCCACGTCGGCCCATCCGGCAGCCCAGGGACCGAACACGTACTTCTTCTTCGCCGCCGCGACCGTCGAAGACGTGACCGCGTGCCTCCATGCCGGCGTCGACGTGGCGGCCCGGACCATTCCCGGCAAGACGCCGCTGCACTTGCGGCTGCTCTCAACGGGACGGTTGCCGTGGTCGAAGCGCTGCCGGCGGCCGGCGCCGATGTGACGGCCCGGCCAGGCCGCAGGGCCCATTGCTGCCGGGGCGCCCGGCGCGCGGGAGCTGGAGGCCCTGACGGAGAGCAGCTCGCGGTGCTTGGTGGTGCTGACGTTCCGAGCGATTCGCGGCTGGAACGCACGGCGTTCGGCCGGGCGGAATCGAACGGATCCCTCGGGGAGACGGTTCTGGTTGGGCGATTCCGGTGTGGGGCTGCAACGGCCCGTGGTCGAGAGGGTCTGGCACGGAGGCAAGCCATGAAGACTCCCGGCTCGGCGCTCGTTCTCTGCGCATTCGTGTGCACGGCGTCGGCGGCGGCGCCGGGAGTGGTTGCCGCGGGGCAGCAGACGACATCGGCGGCCGAAGTGATTGCGCCGGGCAGTGCAGAGCTGGAGGTCCTGTTCTGGCAGTCGATCGTCGACAGCACTGACCCCGCTGACTTCGAGGCGTATCTGGTGCAGTTCCCGAACGGAGTCTTCCGCCGTCTGGCGCAAATCCGTCTGTCGGCGCTGGGCGCTTCGGGAGGCGCGGCGCCGGCGTCGTCGAACACGGGCGCCGGCGGTGCAGGGCTCTCCGGAGTTCCTCGCGTGGGGGGCGCTGACGCTCGTCCACGACCAGCCCTGCCGTTCCGGTCCGATCGGACGTGCGCCGGTCAATCGGACGGCGCTTGGTGCTGGAAGCAGGTTTCCCGGCGCCCCGGGTGCTACGTCTGGGTAGATGGTCTCCTTGTCGACAGGGCCGCGGCAGCAATCTGGGAGGGAGCCGGTTTCCCCACCGACGCGACCGCGACCTGGACAGGCGAGTGCGAGGGAGGCTTGGCGCAGGGGGCGGGTACTCTCACATGGGCCGGGAGCGATTACGACTTGGTGGTGGAGACGGGGCGGCTCGAGGACGGCTGGCGGCAGGGCCACTGGGTCATCCGCGCCGCAACCGGCGTTGTCGAGGAAGGCCCGTATGTCGACGATCGACGGCACGGCCGGTGGATCCTCCGCGACATGCTCGGAGCCGTCGAGGAAGGTCCGTATGTCGACGATCGACGGCACGGCCAGTGGGTCGAGCGCAGCGGGATCCTCACGGGAGTCGTCGAGGAGGGCCCCTACGTCGACGGCGTGAAGAACGGCCACTGGGTCATCCGCTACGAGAGCGAGATCCATGAAGGCCCCATGGTCGATGGCGTGAAGAACGGCCACTGGGTCATCCGGCACGAGAACGGGAACGTCCGGGAAGGCCCCTTTGCCGACAGCCGGCGGCAGGGCCACTGGGTCGAACGCGACGCCGCGGGGGACGTCCGTGAAGGCGCCTATGTCAACGGTCGGCGGCACGGCCATTGGGTCATCCGCTACGCGAACGGGACTACTGCGGAAGGCCCCTATGTCGACGGCCGGCGGAACGGCCGCTGGGTCGAACGCTTCTCGTCCGGGGACGTCCAGGAAGGCCCCTATATCGATGACGAGAAGCACGGCGACTGGGACGTCCACTGGGCGATCGGGGGTACAGGAGTCGTCCGCTGGGTGAACGGGGAACAACAACGATAGCTTCTCTCCCCAAGGAAGGGGAGTGGACTCCGCCCGCATCCCGAACGATGGCAACGGTTTCGGCGTTTCGAGGACACCGGATTGGGGCGGCGTGGGGCCGGCAGGCGAGACCGCCGCGAAAAGGAGAATCCGCCATGGAGGCAGTCGTCGTCCGACCTTCGCTCGTTCTCGGCGCTTTCCTGTACACGGCGGCGCCGGGCGGTGCGCAGACTCCCCTGGGAGCGCTGGCGATCGACGAGCGTCAGGGCGACCAGTACGGCTGGGCGGTGAACTACGAGACGGCGGAAGCGGCGCGCCGGCGCGCCCTGTCGGAGTGCGGCTCCGCGTGCTCGGTGGTTCTGATGTTCGAGCGCTGCGCGGCCTACGCTGCCGACCAGCACGCGGGCAGCACGGCGTTCGGGTGGGCGGAGTCGTACGACTCGGCGGCCGGTGCTCGGCAGCGGGCCCTGGCCGAGTGCGGATCCCGGGGCGGTTCGGCGTGCACGGTTCAGGTGTGGGGCTGCAATGGCCACGTGGTAGAGGAGAGTCTGGGCCTCGGCCGGGCGGCGCGCCGTGAGTTCCAGGAGGGCCTGCAGGCCGCGCGTTTCGACCCGGGGGGCGCCGACGGCATATTCGGCCCGCGGACGCGGGCTGCGATTCGGAGTTGGCAGACGTCCCTCGGGGCGCGGGCAACGGGCTTCCTGGACAACGCGTCGGCGGCCGTGTTGCAACCCTCGGCCGTGGCGGTGCGGATGTTCCGTGAACGGTCTGGCGCCGACGCGGCAGCCGCGCCGACAGCCGTTCCAGAGGAGCAGGAGCCGGCATCGGCTGGCCAGCCGGCGTCGCCGGCGGGAAGCGCGGAACTGGAGGCTCTGTTCTGGCAATCAATCGTGAACAGCGAGAACCCGACGGACTTCGAGGCGTATCTGGCGCAGTTCCCGAACGGTGTCTTCCGCCGTCTGGCGGAGAACCGCCTGTCGGCGCTGCAGCCGGCGCCGCAGGTATCTGCGAACGCGGCTCCTGAGGCTCTGTTCTGGCAATCAATCGTGAACAGCGAGAACCCGACGGACTTCGAGGCGTATCTGGCGCAGTTCCCGAACGGTGTCTTCCGCCGTCTGGCGGAGAACCGCCTGTCGGCGCTGCAGCCGGTCGCCTCGCCGCCGCCGGTGGGCACGGCGCCGGAGGACCTCTTCTGGGAGTCGACCGCGAACAGCGAGAACCCGGCGGAGTTCGAGGCGTATCTGGCTCAGTTCCCGAACGGTGTCTTCCGCCGTCTGGCGGAGAACCGCCTGTCGGCGCTGCAGTCGCCGTCTGGCGCTCCGGCTGGTGTGTCTGCAAGTCCGGCGAATGTTGCCGATTCACCGGCCGGTGGAGAGGTGTGTGGGGTGCCGGCGGCTGAAGCCGTGCTGGTCACGTGGCAGAACACGGCCGACAATTGGAGCATGGTGACACCGGCGGGAAACAGCATTGCCTCGTTCTCCTCGGAACGAGCCGCTCTGGGGAGCTGGGCAGACGTGGCCGCGTTCGAGTGCGAGGTGGCGATTCTGGTCGATTTCCGAGAGTTCACCGGGCGGTTCTACCGCCTCGACCGCAAGATAGAGGCTGGTGAAACCGACGCACGGTCTCTGATCATCGACGACCCGGCCGTCGCAGCCAATGGTCCGGCGAATGTTGCGGATTCACCGGCTGGTGGAGAGGTTTGTGAAGTGCCGGCCGATGAAGCCGTGCTGGTCACGTGGCAGAACACAGCCGGCAATTGGAACATAGTGACACCGGCGGGAAACAGCATTGCTTCGTTCTCCTCTGAGCGAGCCGCTCTGGGGAGCTGGGCAGACGTGGCCAGGTTCGAGTGCGAGGTGGCGATCCTGGTCAATTTCCGAGAGTTCACCGGCCGGTTCTACCGCCTCAACCGGGAGATGCATGCCCGTGAAACCGACGCCCGGTCCCTGATCATCGGCGATCCGGTCGTCGCAGCCGACCCGGGGCTGAGCCCCGGCGACGTGTTCCGGGATTGCGAGGAATGTCCGGAGATGGTAGTGCTGCCAAGCGGCGATCTGGCGATGGGCCGCTACGAGGTGACGGTGGGGGAGTATCGGGCGTTCGTATCGGCGACGGGGGGCACGGGAAACGATGGGTGGTGGGACCACGACAGTTTTCGATACACGGACCGCCATCCTGTGGTGAATGTGAACTGGGGCGAGGCTCAGGCGTATGTGTCTTGGCTGACCCGGACGGCCGGCGCGAGGTATCGTCTGCCGACCGAGTCCGAGTGGGAGCGTGCGGCTGCCGGCTCGCCAACAGGCTGCGGGAATAGATTCAGTGCGTTTCGTGATGGCAGCGGTGAGGGCACGTGCGAGGTGGGCACGAACGGCACGAACGCCGCAGGCCTGTCGGACATGGTGGGGAACGTGTGGGAATGGACGTCTGACTGCTGGGAGGGAGACTGCGGCCGTCGTGTGTTTCGCGGCGGCTCCTGGAGCGGCGATGCCGAGGTGCTCCGGCCTGGCGCGCGCATGTGGCTCATCGGCGCCGGCGGCCGGGGCTCCGCTGTCGGTTTTCGCGTTTCGAGGACGCTGGATTAAGGTCTTTGAATCCTCAGTTCTTTACCTCTTGGGGGGCCTGGCGGGGCTCGTTCCCCCAGCGGCCTAGCAGCCTGCGGCGCAACTCGCCGACGTAGGGATCGACAAGATCGATAGTACTTTTTTAGCGCGCAAATCCTCAACAAATACGGGGCTGACATCGGCTTGGTGCTCGAAGTTCGGAGCGGCGACGAGGTCGCATTGCCCCGAGGTTTGTTCACGGATTCGTCTCTTCTTTGCGATGCCGCGGTGGGGAATCGGAAGGCACCGCGCCCGCTTCGACCGGTGGCGGTGGTGGCCGTCGAGTCCAACTTGCTCAGGGCCGACACCGCGCCGTGCCGGGTGTTGCGACACCGGTTGCTCGAACTGGCTGTCGAATCTGCGCTACCGGCCGCGTTTCGCAGCGGTCGTTCGGAGGAATGCCCCCTACGAAGACGATGGCGGGAGCGCGGTCGGGGGCGGGGGCGCGGGAGCCCGAGAACCTCTGGGACCAATGGTTCGAGCGCGGACACCTCCTCAACGGCGGGGCCAGCGGGGTACGCCCGGCGACGAGGGCGGCAGGAATGGCGGGTTCGGGGGCGCGCAGCATCGTGGCGACCAGCGAAGTCAAGTCGAGAGCGCGTTGGCGCGCGGTGCGCACGACGCTCGACAGCACCTGCTGGGTGTCGCCGCCCGTGCGGGTGCGGTTTCCCCCGCAAACCTTCCGGATCACCGCGGCGGGCCGGATGGCCTGCTCGGCCCGCCAGTTGGTGGCGTCGAGGGAGAGTCCCACAGGAAGAGGAACACGGCGAGGAATTCGGTGATCAGGTGATTGGCGAAACACACCGCGTCCTTCAGCGGCAGCGGTGCGTCGACCAGCCGACCCAGCCGGGCGATGAGTCGGCCGCGGGCCGTAGCCATACCGTGCTCGCTCAGCTCTCCGGCGTTGCAGCCGCCGCGCAGGTCGAAGCCGGCCTGCAGGGTCTCCTGCACCTCGCCGGCCCAGGCACTGTCGGGATGATCCTCCCGGAGCTCCTTGCACCGTCGGAGAGGGTGCGACAGACACCAAGTTCCGTGATGCGCGCGTCGCGAGAATCGCGCTCCGGCTGGGGCGCGTTCAAGCCGCCGCGTCTGCCCTTCTCCCGAGCCATGCCTCGGGTATCGGCAAAGCGTCCCGGATCTGCACAGCACTTCGCGAATTTTCTCACCCACACCCGCTAACCAAGGACGATTCGATCAATGACTACGCTCTTTTCGCGGCCCGCCCGTACCCGAATGCTCCTGCAATCGTTCTCGCACTGGTCTTCCGCCCCGAAATGGGCGAGCCTGGACGGCCCCCACGGCCCGGTGCACGGTGTTTCGACCGTGTTTCGACCCCCAACAGGAGTTCTCAAATGGAAGAATGCCATGCGAACATCGCGGCGGTGGCGGAATTGCACCGCAATGCCATTGCCGTTTGCGCGCTGTTGGCGGCCTTTGCTATGGCAAGTGCCTATGCGGCAAACAGGGCGTTGACTCCCTCCGGCATCGAACGTAGATCTGCAATGCTGCTGTACATAGCCTCGATGGCGTTCACGTCTACGGTTTGTGGCGCATCGGTGTATCTGACGGCGTTTGCACGTTACACGCATCTTGAAGCGCTAAACGGCGCAAGAACTTCCGAGTGTAAAGCGGACGTGTTTATGTCGTTGTTCAATATCAACCTTTTTACTGGCACAATAGGGCTGGGAGCGTTACTCTTTGCCTTAGGCTCTGTTGGTTACATTGTCGGCACTAGAGAAGGCCACTTCACGGCGCTTGTAGCGTTCGCGACAGCGGTAGTGATGTTCTACTCGGTGGCTGTGTTCCTTCTATCGCCAATCAGTCCTATCTAAATGGTGAGTGGTTGTCGCGGGAGGTTGAAGTGTGATAGCGGTGGCGGCCACTAACGTGCAATGACATATAGGATCCGGATTCTATGAGAATGGGAGGTCAGGAATGAGAGCAATTGGGTGGCTAGTGCTTGGCGCTTGCCTTTCGGTGTGCTGTTCACACGAACCACAGCCGGCGCAGGAGGCGGATGCTAGGCGTCTTTGGGGTGGGCTTGCAGTCGCGGTCTCGGGGGGACACTACGGCTGGGCACTGGACTACGAGAGCCCCGAGACAGCGGCGGAAGCGGCGCAGACAAAGTGCGGCCCGGGGTGTTCGCTAGTGCTAACGTTCGATAAGTGCGCTGCATATGTGAGTGAGCAGGACCGCAACGTGGTGCGCAACTGGGAGGAATCTGACGTTTCGGCCCAGGACGCCGCGTGGGCGGCGCGGGAGAAATGCGCCATTTATGGGGGTTTGATGTGCACTGTACGAGTTTCAGGCTGCAACGGTCCCGTGATCGAGGCGGCGCTTGGTCTTGAGCGGCGGCATCGGCGGGAGGTTCAGAGGGGCCTTTTTGTGGAGGGTTTCTCGCCAGGCGCAGCAGACGGCGTGTTCGGCCCCTTGACCCGAGCCGCGATCCGGAAGTGGCAGACAAGGTCGGGAGTACGGGAAACAGGGTATTTGGATGCTGAGGCAAGCAATGAGCTCCGTGCAGCGGGCAAAGGTTGTTCTGGCAGACTGCATGCTTGGCACCTTCTGGATATGATACCCTGTATTCGCTTACAGCGTGGGACGGACCGAGAGTGAGAATTGGAGCGCGATTGCGCCTTTCAGCGCGGCGGCACGCATGGGTGGAAGCGTTCTTCAGGGAGGTGCCTTTCCGTGACCATAGGTGGAAGTCGTCCTCCAGCACGAGGTCGTGCGCGTCCTGCAGGAGGGCGGGCGGCGTGGTGGTCTGTGGAGGTGGCTTCGAGTTCGTCGACTCGACGATGCCCGACACGACGCCGCCCTCCCTCGTCGGCACTCGAGGTGACGGCGGGCGGCGACGGAGTGACCCTCGTCTTCGACGAGGACTTCGCCGGGGTCGATTCCCTTCTCGGCCTGCTCGCGTCGGCGCTCGCCGCCGCCGGCGGGCAACTCGTCGCTGTCGACGGGTACGCCTACGGCCTTCGGCTGCATCGGGCGCCGCCCGCAGATCGACCTCTCGGGCGTCGCCACCGGCGTCGCCACCCGGGTCAGGAGATCGTGGTCTCCTATACCGCTCGCACCCCCGGCGACGACGACGTCGCGTCCAGGCCCTGGCCGGCAACGACAGGGCCTCCTTCACCGAGACCGCGACCACGACTCCGCCGTGGAGCCCGTGCCCGCACTGCCGCTGGCCGGCCTCGGCCTGCTCGGTGTGCTGCTGGGGTTTCCTCGGCCGACGGCGGCAGGGCGGCTGAGTCTCGTCGGCCGGAGGGCGGGGCCCTTTGAGGCACCGCCCTGTCGAGCCCTCCGGGGCCGCGCCCCGCGGCGGGCCCTTGAAGCTCGGTGCAGCGCGCAGCGGCCAAGTGGCTTGGGTCGCGGGTTGGGAATGAAGAGGTCGGGCACGCACGTCGCCGAAGACGACGAAGCTCTACGCACGGCGGACACCGCCACCGACGACGAGATCGTGCGAATCAGGGCGGACTCTGTTGGCCACCCGCAGGAAATGACGACTATGACCAGTCTGGTCATAATCGCCACGTTGGGATGGTCGTTGACAGGCATCATGTATGCGGAGACCAAGGCCGACGCGGAGCGGGGCATCGACGCCTTTGTTGCGGAGTCGAGGCGAAGCATCCGAAGACAGCGGCGTGTCTGGCGCAGGAGCGGGGGGCGCTGCTGGCGTTCTTCGGCTTCTCTGCGGAGCACGGGCATCACCTGCGGACGTTGAACGTGATCGAATCGGTGTTTGCGATGGTGCGTCTTCGGCAGCGCGTGACCAAGGGCGCAGGCGCTCCCGCCAGCCTGGAGCGGGTCTGGGCGCTGGTCGGCGACGACATCGGGGGCGCAGACGGCGGAGCGTGGCAGAGCGCCATCCACCTCTACCTCGGTTGGAGTCTTCATTGCTTCGATACACTCGGGCCGCGGTGGTTCTCGTCTGCATGATCGGCACGGCTTCGGTCGCTACGGCCCAGACCGGAGAGATCGCGGGCGTCGTGGTGGACACGACCGGCGGTGTGTTGCCGGGCGCGACCGTCACGCTGGCCGGACAGCGGGCGGCGCGACCACGCAGACGGACGCAGAAGGACGGTTCACGTTCGGCGGCCTCGCGGCCGGCGTCTACGCGGCGACCGTCTTCCTGAGCGGCTTCGGGGAAGCGACGGTGGACGCCATCACGGTGGGTGCGGATCCGGTGGCGCTTCCGCCGATTACCTTGCGACTCGGGGCCTTCGAGGAGGCCGCCGCCGTCACCGCGACCCGCATCGAGGAGCCGCTGCAGGCGGTGCCGATGAGCATCTCCGCGGTGACCGGCGCCGACATCGAGCGTCGCGCGATCGAGAACCTGACCGAGCTGGCGCGCTGGACGCCCGGCCTGACCGTGGTCGATCAGGGCGCCCGCGGCAGCAACGTGGTCATCGTGCGCGGCCTCAACACCGACTCGCTGAACGCGCCCGAGTTCACCGGCAACAACTACAACAACGGCGTCGCCACCTACCTCGGCGACATTCCCCTCGCCGTCGATCTCAGGCTGCGGGACATCGAGCGGGTGGAGGTGCTGCTGGGACCCCAGGGCACGCTGTACGGCGCGGGGACCCTGGCCGGCGCGGTGCGCTACCTGCCGCGGCGGCCCGACACCGGGCGCCGCGAGCTGGAGGTGCGCGGCGACCTGTTCGGCCTCGCCCACGGCGGCGCGCCGGGCTCCGATGCCGGCTTCACCTTCAACCTGCCCCTCGTCAGGAGCAGGCTCGCGCTGCGCGGCGTCGTCGACCGCTTCGCCAACCCGGGGTTCATCGACTACGACTACCTGCTGCGCACCCCGGGCGTCTCCGAGCCCGAGCCCGACCCGAGCGACCCCGAGGCGGTAGCCACAAACCTGTACTCGGAGCCGGACGCGAACACGGAGGACACGCTGTCGGCCCGGCTTTCCCTGCTCTGGGACGCCACCCCGAACCTGTCCGCCCTCTTCGCCTACCACCTGCAGGACCAGCGGGTGGGCGGACGGCAGGTCAACCACGCGGCGGCGTTCGATACCGGCCGCTACGTCTCCGCCCACCGCTACCCGGAGCCGAACGACCGCAGGAACGAATTGCTGAGTCTCGAGCTGAACTGGGGCCTCGGCGGCGCGGAGCTGACGACGGCGGCCGGCTACTCGCGCTTCTCGCAGCAGGGACAGCGCGACCAGACCGACCTGCTCATCCAGGCGTTCGGCATCGGCGGGCTGCTGCCGGGCACGTACCCGGGGCTCTCGCGGGCGCAGGCGATCGACCCGGGCATCACCGCCCCCGATCTGACGGCGGGGTTCCGCACCTTCTCGGCCTACACGCGGGAGGACGGCCGCGAGGAGCGCCTCAACTGGGAGACGCGGCTCGTCTCGACCGGCGACGGCCCGTGGCGTTGGGTCGGCGGCGCCTTCTTCAACCGCTACGACAGCCGCGGCACCAGCTTCGAGTACGCGCCGGGGCTGACGGCGTTCTCCGGCATCACGCCGGTCCTGGGCGACGACCCGGTGTCCGAGCCGGTGGAGTACTACAGCCTCGGGCGGCAGGACGTCGAGGAGCGCGCGCTCTTCGGCGAGCTCTCGCGCGACCTCGGCGACCGGTGGCGGGTGACGGCCGGCGGCCGCTGGTTCGGCTACCGCATCTCGACCGGCAACCTCACCGAGTTCCCGTACACGCCGATGTACAACTCGCCCTACAGCGACCACGAGTCGGACGACAGCGGGGTCCTGTTCAAGGGGAGCGTCAGCTACCGGCTCGACGACGAGACGAACGTCTACTTCACCCGGTCCGAGGGCTACCGCATCGGCGGCGGCAACAACTTCCGGGTCTGCACCGACGAGGAGATCGCGCTGCTCACCGACGCCGACCCCGGCAACGACCCGCCGCAGTCGGGGTGCATCTACGCCGACCAGGCGCTGATCAGACCGGACACCACGACCAACTACGAGGTGGGCCTGAGGCGCTCGTGGAACGACGGGCGGGTCACCTTCAGCGGCACGCTGTTCCGCGTCGACTGGACGGACATCCAGGTGGCCGGCCTCACGCCGTTCAGCGCCCAGCCCATCACCCTGAACGGCGGCGGGGCGGTCAGCCGCGGCGTCGAGGTCGCGTCGGCCGTCGACGCGACCAGCGCCCTGCGCTTCCGCGGCTCCTGGTCGTACACGCGGGCCGAGCTCAGCATGGATTCACCCGGTCTGCTCGACGGCGGCGCCGACGCGTTCGAAGGCGACCGCCTGTCCGGCGCGCCGAGGCATCAGGGCAGCCTGCTCGCCTCCTGGGCGGCGCTGCTCGGCGACGACGTCGCGTTCGACGTGCGGTACGGCTACAGCTTCGTCGGCGACGTGCTCACCCGGATCGGGATGCGGGCCGGGGGCGAGATGCTGCCCGCCCATGACCTCCACAACGTGTCGGCGTCGGTGTCGAAGGATGCCTGGACCCTGACCTTCTACGTCGAGAATCTCCTCGACGAGTACGCGGTGACCGGCGTTCGGCAGACCCCCGACCTGATCGGCTTCACCGACGACGGCTTCCGGTCTCGGCGCTACTTCGCCAGCGTGCTGGCTCCGCGGCGGATCGGCGTGCGCATGCGGTGCGCCCTCTGGTAGAGGGGTGTCAGGTCCGTACGGGCCGATATGCGGCCGGCGCGCGGTGGAGCGAGCGCCCTTGGCGCACGTCTTCCGGCCGGAGGCGACGGACATCTGCGAAGTGCTGCCGGTACGCGTCGACGCGCCACTCCCACGCTTCCTGGAGCGGGCATCAAGGGGTGGGTCGCCCGCTTCGGCCGCTTGAAGACCCTGGCGCTGCCGCAGCCTATCGGTGCGCTGAACGACCAGTTGCGCAGATGGCGGGAGACGTTGTCGTCTCTCGGCGTGCAACCATCGACGGGATGCGCTGACGAACCTGGTGAAGGTCCTCGGCGGGTGGCGGGCCGCGGCCGAGCTGGTCGACTTGGCCCGGTTCACGCGTCCGGCTCCGCGGCCGCGGTGGCACGACCGCGCTCACATCGCGGTCGTGCTGTCGCAGTTGACGCGGGGGTCCAAAACCGTAGTACGCTTAAGGTTGATGCACTGGACGGGGATGCGGCCGTCGCAGAAGGGTCGCCTGCGGCCCGAGGACCTCCGCCTCGAGGAGCCGACGCCGTTCGTCGCCGTGCCGCGCGGAATAGAGCGGGCGGTTGGCGGCGGTTCCGCTGGTCGGCGAAGGGCTGGATGCGGCCCGGGAGTTCATGGCGGTCGGCGCCTACGGGGAGTGGTCCTGTCCCAGTGCGAACCGAGCGCTGGAGCGCGCGGCCCGGAAGGCGCGTCGTCCTGCGTTCACCGTGTATCAGATCCGGCACGCCTTCGCGACGGGGCTTCGCCGGACGGACCCGGACATGGCGGACATCCAGGATCTGTACGGGCACACGGATCCGCAGACGACGATGATCTACGCGCCCCCGCAGTTGAAGAAGCACGCCGAAGCGATCCGGCGTTTGGAGCGTGCCGATGTGTCGTCAAGGCCGGTTGAGGACGGGATTCGGCTGGCAGTACCTGATGGAATACCCGTAAGTTGTTGATTCTAAAGGACGCGCCCTTAGCTCAGCTGGATAGAGCGTCTGGCTACGAACCAGGAGGCCGCAGGTTCGAATCCTGCAGGGCGCGCCACTTCCTCCCCTCACGATTCCGTCCCGGTTTCGAGCGCGGCCGGCCGAAGGCCCGCGGCGACTCCGTTGATGGGGCCGCGGGGCATCGCCGCCGCCGGCGCGCCCGCCGCCGTCGGGCCGAGCTCTGTCGTCTGCCTCATCGTGCGCTTTCCCTCGGCGTCCGACGGAGCCCGATCGAACCGATCTCTGCCGCCGCAACGCAACCATCGTATCCTACGCGGCATCGGCTCCCCGCAGATCGAGGTAGTGGCCGGGCGGCCGCGGCGGTCGGAGACCGCCCGCTGCCGTCGGCAGGGCATATGCCGGGCCGGGATGCGCAGGGCCGGCGCTCCGGAACGGGAGCGAGGGCTCCATCGAGCGTCGGCCGGCCGTTGAGTGCAGGGAGGACTCCATCGGGCGTCGGCCGGCCGTTGAATGCAGGGAGGACTCCAATGGGGCGTCGGCCGGCCGTTGAATGCAACGCCCCCCGACGATAGTATGCCTGCGGACAGGACACGACCGTTGGAGGAGACCGGTGTCATTCAGACCGATGCGTTGGACCTTGGCTCTGCTGTTGCTCTCGACCGCCGCCCACGCGCAGCCGGCCGGCGACCTCGAGTGGCCGACCTACGGCGGCGACCTCGCGAGCACCCGCTACTCGCCGGCCGACCGGATAACGGCCGACAACTTCGCCGATCTCGAGCTCGCCTGGACCCTGAGCACCGACAACCTCGGCCCCGAGCCCGAGTACAACCTGCAGTCGACGCCCCTCATGGTCGGCGGCGTGCTGTACACGACGGCGGGCACGCGGCGGGCCGTCGTTGCGGCCGACGCCGCGACGGGCGAGCTGCTGTGGACGCACCGCCTCGACGAGGGCGAGCGGGGCGAGGCGGCGCCGCGGCGGCTGTCGGGCCGAGGGCTGGCCTACCGCGACGACGGCGGGGCGGGCGAGATCTTCTACGTCACCCCGGGCTACCAGCTCATCGGCCTCGACGCCGCAACCGGCCGGCGGCTGCCGAGCTTCGGGACCGGCGGCATCGTCGACCTGAAGCTGACCCTGGACCAGGACATCGACCCGGTGACGGGCGAGGTGGGGCTGCACGCCGCCCCCATCGTCTCCGGGGACACCATCGTGGTCGGGGCCGCCCACCTGCCGGGCGGCCGGCCGCGGTCGATGCAGAACGTCAAGGGCCACATCCGCGGCTTCGACGCCCGCACCGGCGAGCGCAAATGGATCTTCCACACCGTGCCCGGGGCCGACGAGTTCGGCAACGACACCTGGCTCGGCGACTCGTGGCGCTACACCGGCAACACCGGGGTGTGGGGGCAGATGACCGTCGACGCCGAGCTCGGCATCGCCTACTTCGCCACCGAGATGCCCACCAACGACTACTACGGCGGGCACCGGCACGGCGACAACCTGTTCTCGGACAGCCTCGTGGCCGTCGACCTCGAGACCGGCGAGCGCCTCTGGCACTTCCAGTTCATCCACCACGACGTCTGGGACTGGGACCTGCCGTGCGCGCCGATCCTGGTGGACATCACCGTCGACGGGCGCGAGATCAAGGCCGTCGCCCAGCCCAGCAAGCAGACGTGGCTCTACGTCTTCGACCGCGTCACCGGCGAGCCGGTGTGGCCCATCGAGGAGCGCCCGGTCGAGGCGTCGAACGTGCCCGGCGAGCTGCTGTCGCTCACCCAGCCGTTCCCGACCAGGCCCCCAGCCTACGACCGGCAGGGCGTGGGTCTCGAAGACCTGATCGACTTCACGCCCGAGCTGCGGGCCGAGGCCGAGCGCATCGTGTCGAACTACCGCATGGGCCCGATCTTCACGCCGCCGACGGTGTCGGTGCCGGAGGGGCCGTGGGGCACGCTGATGCTGCCGTCGCAGGCGGGGGGCACGAACTGGCCGGGGGCCTCGTACGACCCCGAGACCGGCATCATGTACCTCTACAGCTACACGCAGGTCGTGTCGCTGGGGCTCGTCAACGACCCCGAGCAGTCGGACATGAACTTCATCCGGGGGCGGGCGCCGGAGATCTCGGCCGCAGAGGCGTCGCTGACCATCGAGGGCATTCCCATCATCAAGCCGCCGTGGGGCCGCATCACCGCCATCGACCTGAACGAGGGCGAGATCCTGTGGCAGGTGCCGCACGGCGAGACGCCCGACAACATCCGCAACCATCCGCGGCTCGAGGGGGTCGACATCTCCCGCACGGGGCGCGTCGGCCGCATCGGAACGCTGAACACGAAGACCCTCGTCATCGCCGGCGAGGGGGGCATCTTCACCACGCCGTCGGGCGAGCCCGGCGCGATGCTGCGCGCCTACGACAAGATGACCGGCGAGGAGGTCGGCGAGGTCTACATGCCGGGGCCCCAGTCGGGGTCGCCGATGACCTACGTGCTCGACGGCGTGCAGTACATCGTGGTCGCCACCAGCGGCAGCGGCCAGCCCGGCCGGCTGCTGGCGTACCGGCTGCCGCCGGAGTAGACCTGCGCCAACGAACGGGCAGACTGCTGCGGGGGTTGGTGGCGGCAAGCGAAGACGTCACGTGACGATCGGCGGACCGGTGTCCACCCCGCGGAAGTGGGTGCGGACGCCTCGTGTTCAGCGGATCCGCGTGGCGGCAGGCGATGGAACCGCGGGGCGGCGGTTCCGGTTGGGCGGCCTGCGCCGTGAGCGTGAGCGGAGTCCGGCGGCGGCAGCAGTAGCCGCAAGGGCGATTACAGGGGCTTGGGCGGCACATCACGAGGGAGCGGCGCCATGCATCGCAACGGCACATCCATCGACCGTCGGCGGTTTCTGCAGACGGGCGCGCTCGGCCTCGGCGCCGGTGCGCTCGGCCCGGGCCTGGCCGCGGGTCAGGGCGGTGGGGTCGGGTCCGGGAGCGCGGCCGAGCCGAACGCCGGGCGGGTCCGGATGAGCGGCGACGGCCTGGGGCTGACGCCGGCCGACCACGGCCGCATCCTCAGCCGGCTCGCCGACGAGGGGCGCATCGCCCGCGACAGCTACTCGAACGGCGGCGTCGTCGCCGAGCTCGAGGAGCGGTTCGCCGCCCTGCTCGGCAAGGAGCGGGCGGTGTTCATGCCGACGGGGACGCTCGCCAACCACCTCGCGGTCCGCGCGCTGGCCGGCGGCCGGGGCCGGGCCATCCTGCAGGCCGAGAGCCACCTCTACAACGACTCGGGCGACTGCGTGCAGACGCTGAGCGGCATCACCATCATGCCGCTGGCGCCGGGCCGCGCCACGTTCACCCTCGAGGAGGTCGAGGAGGTCATCGACCGCACCGCGAGCGGCCGGGTGTCGAGGCCGGTGTCGGTGATCTCCGTCGAGACCCCGGTGCGCCGGCGGTTCGGCGAGCGGTTCGACCAGGCCGAGCTCGACCGCATCACCGCGTTCGCGCGCGAGCGCGGCATCGGGCTGCACATGGACGGCGCCCGGCTCTTCCTGCAGAGCGCCTGCACCGGGGTCGACGTGGCGGAGTACGCGCGCCCGTTCGACACCGTGTACGTCTCGCTCTACAAGTACTTCAACTCGGCGTCCGGCGCGATCCTGGCCGGGCCGCGGGCGTTGCTCGACGGCATGTACCACACCCGCCGCATGTTCGGGGCGGGGCTGCCCGGCGCCTGGCCGTTCGCGGCGGTGGCCCTGCACCACGTGCCGGGCTTCGTCGGCCGCTTCCGCCGGGCCGTCGAGACCTCCGAGGCGTTCATCGAGCGGCTCACCCGGCACGAGGCGTTCGCGGTGGAGCGGATGCCGGCCCCGACCAACCTCTTCCGGCTGCGGGTGTCCGTCGGCGACGTGCCCGGCTTCCGGGCGCGGTTGCGCGACCGCGGCGTCGATCTGGGAGGCGTCCGACCCGACGGCACCATCCTGATCGGCGTCAACGAGACCTGGAACCGCGCGACCGCCGAGTCGCTGGCGGACCGCTTCACCGCGTCTCTCTAGTGACAGCGGGGGGTGAACCTTTCCCGCGGGGCCGCCGTATACATCGGACAGGCGCCGGGGCGGGCGGCGGTGCGGTCCGACCGCCCGTGCCCCGGGGAACGAGGGACGCATATGGTCCATGCCGTGCGGCATGACCTGAACGCGGGAGGGAGACAGTGATCAAGGCAACGACGGTTCGTCGCGCGGCGCTCGCGGTGATGGCGGCGTTCGTGGCGTCGGGCGCGGCCATCGGCCTCCACGCCGAACAGTCGCAGCAGGTGCAGCCCTGGGTCCACCTCGACATGACGGGGCAGACCACCATGAGCCTCAACCTGCCGCTCGCGGCCATCGAGGCGGCCCTGGCGATGGCCCCGGAGGCCATCGTCGACGGCGACGGGCAGTTTCAGCTCGGCGGTGACCACGAGATTCCGGTGGCCGCGATCCGCGCCGCGTGGAGCCAGCTTCGCGACGTCGGCGACGTCGAGATCGCCAACATCCAGGACGGCCGGCAGAGCGTCCGCGTCGCACGCGAGGGCGACACCATCGTGGTCGACGTCACCGGAACGGACGACGAGGACGCCGGGCACGAGGGCGACACGGACGAGGCCGGGCACGAGGACGACGCGGGCGAGGAAGGCGCCGGGCGCGACGGGGACCGGCGCGGTCGCGGCCGCGACTTCGTGGGCGAGGTGCAGGTCCGGGTGCCGGTGAGCGTGGTCGACGCGCTGCTGTCGGGCGCCGGGGAGACGCTCGACCTCCGCGCCGCCATCCAGGAGCTCAGCTCGCTGCGGGGCGAGATGGTCCAGGTGAACCATCCGGAGGGCAGCATCAGGGTGTGGATCGACGAGAGCCCGACCCAGTAGCGGCGGCCCGGCCGCGGCCGCGGCGCCTCGCGGTCGCGGCGCGACCCCGCGGCCCCGCTGGCGCTTCACGGGGGCGGGATGCCCGACGGCGCGGGTCATGGAACGACGACATCCCGACCTCGCGTCGGCCGCATAAGGCCGGCGCGGGGCGGGGCAGGACGGGGCGGCCCGCGCAGACGGGCGCCCCGTTCGCATGTACGAGCCTCCGTCGGCACGGCGGCGTGCCGCGCCGCGGGACCGCGGACGCCTCCCCGCGGGTACGCCGGCTCCCCGGCGCGGTCTTCGCCGGCGCGGCAACTCGGACGACTGCGCTTTTCGTTGCGGCAACTCCGACGGTGTTTTCGGGGCAGACTCGGGAATGACCATGGGCGAGTCGCTCGATGCGGCGCGGGAACGCACGCCGCCCGGCGAGGATTCGGCCGCTGACGAACGGTGGATGCGCGAGGCGCTCGCCGAGGCGCGGCTTGCGGGCGGGCGGGGCGAGGTGCCGGTGGGCGCCGTCGTCGTGCTCGACGGTGCCGTCGTCGGGCGGGGCGGCAACCAGCCCATATTCGCCGGCGACCCCACGGCCCACGCCGAGATCGTCGCCCTGCGCGACGCCGCGCGCGCCGTCGGCAACTACCGGTTGACGGGCGCCGCGCTGTACGTGACGGTCGAACCGTGCCTGATGTGCGCCGGCGCGCTGGTCCACGCCCGCGTCGACCGGCTGGTCTTCGGCGCCGCCGAGCCCAAGGCCGGCGCCGTCCGCTCCGTCATGCGGGTGCTCGATCACCCCGCCCTGAACCATCGCGTCGAGGTCGCGGGGGGAGTGCTCGAGTCGGAGTGCACCGCGCTGATGCGGGCGTTCTTCGCCGAGCGCCGGGCCGAGGAGAAGCGGAGGAAGGCTTGATCCGCCCGGCCGAAGGGGTAACATGGTACCCGCTTCGACGGAGAGATCAGGGGGTTCCGCATGCGTCACCTTCGCCGTGTTCGTTCCAGGTGGAAGCGCGTCGGCCTCGGCGCCGGTCTGGCCGTGCTCGGGGTGGGGCTCGCCGTCGGCGCGCCGGCCCAGCCGGTGCAGCAGCCGTCGTCCCAGGCCGGCGGCGGGCAGCTCCCCGATGCGGGGACCTTCCGGACCGGCGTCACCCTGATTCGCTCCGACGTCATCGTGCGCGACGCCGACGGCGTCTTCGTGCCCGATCTGACCCCGGCCGATTTCCGCATCGCGGAAGACGGCGTGCCCCAGGAGGTCGCCTCGCTCGTGCTGGTGCACGGCGGCCGGGTCTTCAACCAGCTCTCGCCGGCGCCGGTGGTGCAGGAGGGCATCATCCTGCCCGGCACCGCGCCCGCGAACCAGATCGCGGGGCGCATCTTCATCATCTTCGTCGATGCGATGCACCTCGAGCCGCAGAGCACGCCGCGGGTCCGGCACTTCATCAAGGACGTGGTCGACATCCTCGTGCACGACGGCGATCTCGTCGGGCTGATCTCGAACGACTCGGCGGGCACGGCGATCGACATCACCTACGATCGAGAGCTGGTGAAGGCCTCGGTCGACGGCATCATCGGCACCGGCCTGACGCCCCGCGAGCTGATCATGGACATGCAGGAGGGGCGCGAGGGGCCGGAGGAGCTGCGCTGGCGCGCCCACCGCGCCTTCATGACCGTGAACACCCTCCTCGAGAACCTGGAAGCAGTCCAGGATCGGCGCAAGGTCCTCCTCTACGTCAGCACCGGATACGACCTGAATCCGTTCGAGCTGCAGCGGCTCTACCGGACCACCCGGGCGGATCGATTCCTGCGCGACCGCCGGTCGGATCTCGCCGCCAACGACCCCGAGATGGCGGCGCAACTGGCTCCCTTCGATCGGATTCAGCGCCAGGGCACGGTGTTCTCGGACGCGGAGCTGGTCGGCGAAATGGACGAGCTGGCCGCCGCCGCCAATCGCACCAACACGACGTTCTACACGCTGGACCCGCGCGGTCTCGTGTCGAGCCCCGATATCGATTTCGACGTACCGGTCGAAGCCTGGCGCGAGTACCAGTTGGCGGCGCGGTCCAGCCTGCGAACGCTGGCCGAGCTGACCGGCGGCATCTCCATCGTCAACACGAACAACTTCGAGGGGCTGCTTCGGCAGATCGACGCCGAGACCAGCGACTACTACGTGCTCGGCTACTACACGAGCAACCCCGATCCGACCCATCGCCACCGCGCCCTCGACGTGACCGTGGCGCGCGACGGCGTGTCGGTGCAGTCGCGCACGTCCTATACGCTGAGCTGGACCGACAGCGCCGGCATCGCGGGGGGACGATGACCGTGCGCGCCGGGCTCGCCGTCCTGCTGGCGCTGCCCGGCATGACGCCGGCGGCGCCCTCGACGGCGGCGGCCGCGCAGCGCCCCGCCGCCGTGCTCGCGGAGGTCGGCGCCGCGCTGCGTGAAGAGCTGGACCTGCGGCGCGTCGACTACCGCGTCGACGGCGCCGAGGTCACCCTGTCGGGCGAAGTGCCGACGTTGTGGGTGAAGACCCGGGCGATCGACCGCGTCCTCGAGATCGAGGGCGTAGACACCGTTGCCAGCGAGCTCGTGATTCCCGGCGGGGAGGACGACGACGCGATCGCCGGGGCCGTCGGGGCGGCGATTCGAAACTACCGGTACAACACGATCTGGGACTACGTCGGAGGCTCGGTCGTCGACGGCGTCGTCACGCTCAACGGCAGCGTGACGCCGGAGCGGGACAAGCCGGGCGAGCTGTTTGCCCGCATCGCCCGCATCCCGGGCGTCCAGGACGTCGTCCTCGATCTCTTCGTGCAGTCGGCGTCCCGCCGCGATCGGGATCTGCGCCGGCTCATCGCGCAGCGGGTGCAGCGGCACCCCGTGTTCGCGCAGTACCTCCTGCTCGCCGACTCGCCGTTCCGCATTCTCGTCCACGAGGGAGAAGTGCTCCTCGTCGGTTCGGTCCGCAGCGGCGTCGAAAGGCGCGTTCTCGAGCAGATCGCCCGCCAGGCGTTCGAGACCGAGCGGGTGATCAACCGGTTGCAGGTCGGCAGCCAGGGCTGAGCCCGCCAATCGTCGCCATTCGGGTCCGCTGGCGCCCAACCAACCCTCCAGGACTGCACCATGGTGGGGCGACAGTTCCCGCTGCCACACCATGCCGAAACAGCGATTCGCCGGCCGGCGATACCCGGTTCCCCGACCCGGCGGTCTGGCCGGTCGCCGACGGCCTGGAACCGTCCGCGTCAGGACCGGTCGTCGGCAGGAACGTCGAGCCGTGTATCCGGAAGGGAGACAATCATGAGGAACATCGTCGCAACGACGGCCCTGCTGCTCTTCGCCGCCGGCGCCGCGCCGACGGCGGCGCAGCCGGCGTGGACCACGACGGAGCTGGGCGGCGGCAGCGCCCAGTTCCAGCTCACGAACGAGGACGGGGCGTCGCTCATCCTCGTGTGCGAGCTCCAGGGCGTCAATGGGGGGTTCGAGTTCCCCGAGCCCGTGGACGCGACCGAACGGGCCACCCTGCGCGCCGTTCCCGGCGAGCGGCAGAACGTGGCGGTCGTGCCCATCAACGACCGTCTGTTCCAACTGACCGGCGGCCGGGGCGTCGATACGTTCCTGCGGCTGCTGCGCACCACCGCGAGTCTCCGGGTGAGCCTGAGCGGTGAGCGGACGGCCTTCCAGGTGTTCGGCAGCGACTCGATCGTGTCGGAGTGTCTGCAGCGGCAGGAGCCGCCGCCGGAATAGGCGAGACCGATCCTCGGTTGGCGGAGTTGCCCGCGCACGAGAAGAAGAACGGATCGAACGAGAAGGGCCGAGCGCTCGGCGCCCGGCCCCTCGCTTCGTGGCGGGTGGCGCCGCCCGCCGGATTCGAGTATCCGGTCGGCCGGCGCCTCCGCCTGCAACGCCGTAGTCGATTGGGCCGGAAGCTCACGTCGCTTCCGGCCCGGCCTGCCCGAACGTCAGCCCCGCCTAGAAGCCGTAGCGGAGGCCGAAGTTCGCCTGACGCGGGAACCCGCCGCCCCGCAGCGACGTGTAGTTCAAGAACGAACCGCTGTTCTGGTTCCCGTTGGCCGGGTTCCAGTTCGTGCGGTTGGTCAGGTTGATGACGTCCAGGTAGATGTCGATCGTCTGGTCCGCGCGCGGGCGCACGCGGTAGCCGAACCGGAGGTCCAACTGGAGGTAGTCGGCCGAGCGCGCCGCGGCCTGGCACCCGACCGCGTTGATCAGCTCGCAGTTGCCCCGGGTCTGCTCCACCGTGATCGGGTTCGCGCCGGTGCCGGTGTACATCCCCGGCGGCAGCGGATCCCAGAGCGAGCCGTTCTGGTTGATGTCGATGGTGCTGTTGTAGATCGTGAACGGCAGCTCGGTCATGTAGCGGAGGATGGCGGCGGCGGTGATGCCGCCCGGGAGCTCGGTGTTCCCGCTGAGGGTCAGGATGTGCCGCCGGTCGGTCTCCGCATCCTGCCAGTTCTCGGCCATGTTGAGCTCGCCGAGCACCTGGCTCTGGACGCCGTTGAGGCTCGGCCCGTTGGTGCCGTACTGCTCGAACGAGTTTCCGTGCGAGTGCCCCCACGCATACGACAGGCGGGCGCCCCATCTGTCGGAGTAGCGCTTCTCCACGGCGAGGTTCAGCGCATCGTACGAGGACCGTCCGACGCTCTCGATCGACAGCACCCGGTTGATGAACGTGCCCGCGAACGGGTATCCCGTGAGGGGATCGAGGGCGCCCCCGGGATAGAACACCGTGTCGGTCCGGTCCTCGACCCGCTGCCCCCCGAAGGCGCCTCCCACGTCGTAGTAGGTCAGCGGGTCGGACTGGCTCGTCCCATCCCGAAACGGCGCGACGTAGTTGATCCGGTTGAGCAGGTCGCGGCCCCGCATCATGATGTAGTCGGCCGAGACCGACAGGGTCGGCATCAGCTCGCGCTCGTAGCCCACCGTGAACTGGTGGAACCAGGGCTGGTTCCGCCGCTCGTTGTCGAGGTAGACGCGGGCCTGGTTCAACTGCTCGGCCCCCGAGAAATTGGCGGCGACCCAGTCGTGGTTCACGAGCACGCACCCGTTGGTGGGGTTGCCGGTGGGCGGAGGGCACTGGGAGAACAGCGGGTCGCCCGGCCTCACGATGATGGTCGCGGCGATGAGCTCCGGATCGGTCGCGGGCAGCCCGAGGCGGGGGTTGGGGTCGCGGTTGAAGTTCCGCGGGAAGGTGACGTCGAACGACGTCTGGATGGCCGGGTCCTGGAGTACGTTGTCGAGCCCGCTCAGGAGCGTCCGGTCGTAGAAGCGGCCATAGCCCACTCGCATGACCGACCGGCCGTCGCCCTCCACGTCGTAGGCGACCGACAGCCGGGGCGAGAAGTTGTCCCAGTCGCGCGGATCCTCGCCCGGCGGCATCAGCGGATTACTGTTCAGCCTCCCGTGCAGCCGCTCGGCGTCATATCGGATGCCGAGCCCGAGGGTCCAGCGCTCGTTGAGCGTCCACTTGTCCTGGAAGAACAGCTCCAGGCTGTCGCCGGGGTAGTCGAAGAACCGCCCGTTCGGGTCGCCGACCCGAACCCGCAGCCGGTCGGGGTAGGTGAAGAGGTTGTCGACGTCGAAGGGAAGGGTCTCGCTCGCCATCCGGAACTCCCCGCCGAGGTGATTCTCGCTGAAGTCCCTGATTTCGTTCACGTTCCAGCTTCCGCCGAACTTGACGTCGTGGTCGCCCATCTTGTCGGGGATGAACCACGACGTCGTGTTGGTGAACTGCCACTGGAAGTCGTCGCGGCCGCCCGAGGTGGTGTCGATGTTGTCCTGGTAGCTGCTGGTGTAGTACCCCGGCGGCAGGTCGCGCATCACGCCGGTCCGGAGCGACGGTCCGCCCGCGGCGACCCACTGGGAGGCCCCGCCCGCGAACCGCTCCTCGCTCCGCATGCCCCGGAACGTGTTGACCACGTTGTTGCCGAGGACGCTGGTGGCGCTCCCCACGACCATCCATTCGTCGTCGTCGTTCTCGGAGGTCGCGTTGATCGTCCGCAGGGTCGACGCGAAGACGTCGAGCTCCGGGCTCAGCTCGCGCAGGTGCCGCACCGCGAACGAGTGGTTGGCGCTCAGTTGCTGGTCATACCGGATCAGGTAGTTCCAGGCCTGCCAGTCCTCGTTCGACGTGCGGTTCAGGTCGGGCCGGCTGTTGAAGATGCGCGTCCGGCCCGGCTTCGTGAGCCGCCGCTCGAGGCTGGTGAAGAAGTGGGCCCGGTCGCGGACGACCGGGCCGCCCAGCACGCCGCCGAACTCGTACTTGCTGTTCTCGGGCTTGTCGTTGCCCGCCTGCTGGGTGAGGTAGTCCGTCGCGGTCATTGCCGTCGACGTGCTGTAGCTGAAGGCGGCGCCGCTGATCTGGTTGGTGCCCCGCTTCGTCACCGCGTTGATGATGGCGCCGCTCGCCCGACCGAACTCGGCGTCGAACTGGTTGGTGATGACCTGGAACTCGGAGACCGATTCGATCGCCACCTTCACCTGACTGCCGCCCGCTCCCGCGCTGGTGGAGTCGGCGTTGTTCGCGCCGTCGGTGTTCAGTGTGCTTGCCGCCCCGGTCTGCCCGTTGGCGATGATCGAGTCGTTTCCCTGCGACGCCGACGGATTGAACTGAAGGCCCGGCAGCGTCGCGATCGCGGCGAACGCGGACCGGTTCACCAGGGGCAGCTCCACCAGCTCGTCCGCCTGGACGGTGCCCCCCACCTCGGCGGAGGTCAGGTCGACCAGCGGCGTCGCGCCCGAGACGGTGATGGTCTCCTCGATGCCGCCGACGGTCAGGACGATGTCGAGGTCGGTCGTCTGG
The DNA here is from genome assembly GCA_965261285.1 of Vicinamibacterales bacterium. Lineage (GTDB taxonomy): Bacteria > Acidobacteriota > Vicinamibacteria > Vicinamibacterales > UBA8438 > JAJEEA01. The sequence goes on from OZ253457.1 coordinate 5,928,774, forward strand.
CCGACCGTCAGCACGTAGTCGGTCCGCTCGCTGGTCGAGAAGCCCGGTAGCGACGCGGTGATCGTGAAGGTGCCGGGCAACAGTTGCGCCGCGAAGTAGGTGCCGTCACTCGAGCTGATGACTTCACGGAACGTGCCGTCGTCCTGGTTCGTGATGAGAACGGTGACGCCCGGAAGGACACCACCCTGCTCATCCGTTACGCGACCCCGAAGCTCCGTTCGACCTACCTGAGCGAGGGCGAACGTGGCCGTCACACCGAGCAGCAGTGCGACGGTGATCAGCAACGCTGTGAGTCTCCGCATTTTGCCTCCTTCAGAGGGTGATCCACGACGGACGAAAATACGCCGTGCAGTGGCAACCGACCCGGAAGACCGACCGGTCGTCTCCCGGCCCGTCGGCGCCAGCGTCTCGAGTCGGCGGATCTGACCTCCCTTCTCGTGTATCGAGATCCTCAATCAGGACGAGTCCGATCATGGCGCACAGGGCGCTCGCGAGGCGGCGAGGGCCGAGCTCCTGCGCCGGTCGCTCTCTGGTCGATATGGTGTAGCAATACTCATGCCATGCGACTCGGCGAGCCTCGGGCGCCGGAGCCGGGGTCGAGAGACGCTGCGCGCCCGATGCGCGCGGGGCCGCGCCCAACCGGTTGGTTTCGCGATCCCATGCATTGGACGTCTCCTCTCTCGTCGAGGTTCCGCGGTTTGCAGGCGCAGCCCGGCGGGTCACACGCCGCGCCCCTTGTTGCGCGGCGGGTCCGCGACGAAGTCGAAATCTGCCCCGCCGGGCAGATTCCCGGCGCTCGCCGCAGGCCGTCGCAACTGCGGCCCGCAGCCCTGCCAGCCCCGTGGCGCCCAATACGCGCCCTCCTCACGCCTTGTCGGGCGCCTCAGCCGTTCGCTGGCGCCCTCCGGGCGCGATGCAACGCGGGGCTTTCCACCACGGGCTGCTACGGCTGGATCGACGACAGGATGCCGGTGGCCGTCGACGCGAAGCGGCCGTTCGGCTCGCGGTCGAGGTAGATCCTGAACTCGGCCGCCGCCTCGGCCATCTGGCCCGCGTTGAGGTTCGCCATGCCGAGCCAGTAGTGGGCCTCGCCGTGCTCGGGGTCGAGCTCGAGGGTGCGCTCGAACTGCTGGCGGGCCTCGTCGAGGCGTCCGGCGTTCCAGAAGATGAGCCCCTGGTCGAACACCGCGGTGGGGTCGTCCCCCGCGTCTCCGCCCCCGCCCGTGAGCCGCGCCGACGCGGCGCTGGCCTCCGCCGCCTCGTCGAACCGCCGCTGGGCGTTGTAGATCTCGGCCAGCCCGTCGTAGGTCTCGGCGTTGTCCGGCTCCAGGGCCAGCGCCGCCCGGAAGGCCGCCTCGGCCTCGTCGTAGGCCCCCAGCCGGCCTTGCACGATGCCGAGGTTGCGTTGGCACTCGGCGCACTCCGGCGTCGTCTCGAGCGCCGCCTGGAAGAACGCAACGGCTGCCGCGAGGTCGCCCCCGCGGAACGCGGACAGCCCCTGCTCGAAGGCGTCGGTGGTGGCGGCGCGGGCGTCGAGCGCGGCGCGCTCCTCCTCCGACACGCTCTCCCGGTACACCTCCTCCAGGGTCCGCAGTGTCAGGTCCTGCTCGAGCTCCTGCCCGGCGCTGAGGTCGATCGCGACGCGGTTGATGCCGACGCCCTCCTTGATCGCGGTGAGGGTGTAGGGGCCGCGAACCAGCCCCATCTGCAGGAACTCGCCCTCGGCGTTCGTCGTCACCTCGTAGCTCCGGGCGAGGCCGCCTTCGTACACCAGCGTGACGGTAACGCCGTCCACGACCTGGCCGGCGGCGTTGGTGATCACCCCGAACACACGGGCGTTGTTCTGCGCCGCCGCCGGGACTGCCACCGCGATCGTGATCGCGACGATCTGAACGATGGACCGGCGCAATCTGCTTGTTGCGAACATGGCTGTTCTCCCTTCACTTCCGAATCGCTCCGTGCCGGCAAGCGCCGCCGGGCCGCCCCATCGCGCGGGTGATGCACACGGCGGTTTTCTCGATTATAGTGGGCTTGCGGGTTCGTGGTGAAAGTCCCCGCCGGACCTTGCCACCCGGGCGCCCGAGCGCCCGCTGACGCCCTCCGGGTGGAACAACGGGGCTTCACCAGGGCTCCCAGCCTGCCGGGGGAATACCGGCTGCGTCGGCCACCAGGCGCCTCTGCTGCGGCCTGGGTCGGCGCCCCACCGATCGGTTCGGCCGGCCCGGAGCCGCCCGAAGGGAGACAGGCCATGCTGAGGACCATCGCGGCGGCGGCGCTGGCGACGGCGGCCGTGCCGGCGGCGGGGGACGCTCGAGACATCGGCGGCGGGGGCGCAGACGAGGCCATACGCAACCCGACGCGGCGGTTCAGGAGCTTCCGCTGACCGGCGTTCGCGTGCTCAAGCCCAAATCTCAGCATCAACGAGGAGGCAGCCACACAGACAACCCAACCGTCGTCGCCGTCCGGATTCGAGCAACCACCGCGTCGCTCCGTCGGAGATTCGTCTTTCGAGGAGGTGGAACGTGCGTAAGCTCGCAGGACTCACGGCGGTCGTCATCCTCATCGCCTTGACGGCGACACCGGCCATCGCCCAGCAGGGCACGGCCGAGCTTCGAGGCAGCGTGACGGACGAGCAGGGCGGGGCCCTGCCGGGCGTCGCGATCCTCATCACCAACCAGGACAGCGGCACCTTCCGGGAAGCGCTCACCGGCGGGGACGGCGGCTTCTTCGCCAGTCAGATGCTGCCGGGCACCTTCACGATCACCGCCCAGTTGCCCGGGTTCGCCACCTTCGAGCGGACCGATTTCGCGATCGGCGTCGGCCGGACGCTCGACATCGACATCGTGATGACGATCGGCCAGCTCGAGGAGACCATCACCGTCTCGGGCGAGGCGCCGCTCGTCGACCTCTCGTCGGCCGAGGTGGGCGGCACCATCACCTCCGAGGATCTGACCGAGCTGCCGCTGGGCAACCGCAGCTACTTCTCGGCGGTGGCCCTGTTGCCGGGGATCCAGTTCAGGCCCTCGTCCAGCTTGGGCAACGACTCGATCATCGCCAACGGGCAGCACCCCAGCACCAACAACGTGCAGGTCGACGGCTCGGCGAACAACGACGACAACTCCGGCACTTCGGCGGGGGGACAGACGCGCGTCGCCCTCGAGTCGGTGCAGGAGTTCCAGGTGATCACGAACCAGTTCGACGCCGAGTTCGGCCGGGCCAGCGGCGCGGTGGTCAACTCGATCACGAAGCGGGGGACCAACGAGTTCAGCGGCGCGCTGTTCAACTACTACACGTCGTCGGGGATGACCGCGACCGACGTGCTGTCGCTCCAGCGGGGGATTGAGAAGCCCGAGGCCAGCAAGCGGGAGTTCGGCGGCGTCATCGGCGGTCCGATCCTCCAGGACCGGATGCACTTCTTCTTCAGCCTGGAGCGGCAGCTCGTCGCCCCGAGCCGGACGCGCGTCTTCCCGGACGAGCGGTCCGACCTGAACTACTCGACGACCGAGAGCTGGGAGGCCTGGAACTCGCTGATCCGTGCCGACCACCAGGTCAACAGCAGCAACTCCTGGGCGTTCCGCTGGCTGAGGGAGCTGGCGCCGCAGTTCAGCCTGCTGGGCAACCGGGTCGGGACGCTGGCGACGCTGGAGGACGAGACCGACAACGACCAGACCTACGTCGGGAGCTGGACCAGCGTCCTGGGCAGCTCGCAGGTGAACACGGTCCGGATCTCGGCGACGCGCGAGCAGTATTGGCGCGGCAATCCGTGCTGGCGGGCGCAGGGCGACTTCGAGACCCTCACCGCGCGGACCAGCACGGCGCAGGCGAACTGCCTGCCGCAGTACCGATACCAGGACTTCCAGGACAACGCGCTGGGGAGTGCCAGAGGAAACCGCGACCACCACTGGAGCTACTCGAACACCTTCTCCTGGTTCGTGCCCGACAGGGCGGGCGATCACGACATCAAGATGGGGGGGACCTTCCACCGCACCAACATGCTGTGGCGCCAGCAGAGCGATATGAACGGCCTGTTCGAGTTCGGGACCAACCGGGCGTTCCACCGGGACGACTTCTCCACCTACCCGGAGGTGCTCAGCATCCGCGTCGGCGGGCAGCTCTACACGCCCACCCGGTACAACACGCTGGAGGCGTACGCCCAGGACAAGTGGCAGTTGAGCGACCGCCTGACCCTCAATCTGGGCGTCCGCTACGACCTCGAGGTCTTCCCGCTCGAGAACCCCAACAACCCGTGGGCGGGCCAGTTCAACGGCGGGCCGGAGGGCACCTACCCGATCGACTACAACAACGTCTCGCCGCGGACGTCGTTCGCCTACGACGTGGAGGGCGACGGGCGCTCCGTCGTCCGGGGCGGCTACGGCATCTTCTACGACAAGACCCTCGGCCTGCAGGTCACCCGCACGTCGCGGCTCTCGGCGTACTCCGATTCCTACGTGGTGCGCTTTCCGGCGAGCGGCGTCGATCCGGGTCCGGGGATGGGCATGCGACCGGGCGGTCACCTCGGGGCGCTCATCAACACCTCGACCAGCGGCTGCCCGGCCGAGCTGAACAGCGGCGGTTGCGTCACCATCAACCGCGACTACCTGGACACGTTGTACCCGCCGGGGTCCCTGGCCGTGAACACCGGCCGGGTCTGGTTCGACCACCCGGACCGGAAGCAGGCCTACAGCCACCAGATCACCTTCGGGTACGAGCGTGAGCTGACCTCGGTCCTGTCGGCGTCGGTCGACCTGGTCAGCATGCATGGCCGGGACCGGCAGATGCTGATGGAGGCGCGCCCGCAGGTCCGTGCAGGCACGCTCCGCGCGGATCCGGTCACCCGGATGGACGCGCTGCTGCTCGTGCCCGGGCTGAACGACGTGCTGCTGCCGGGTGACAGCTACGAGGGAGGCCGTGTCAACTTCGTGCAGAGCCTCGGCACGAGCAAGTACAACGCGCTCAACTTCCAGGTGGAGAAGCGCTACAGCAGCAACTGGCAGATGCGCGCGGTCTACTCCCTGAGCAAGTCGGAGGGCAACTCGGCCTACTACCTCGACAACAACTGGGCGCAGGTCGGGAACGACCTGAACATCGACCAGCTCTGGGGGCCGAGCCGGTACGACCGCCGTCACAACGTGACCCTCAGCGGCCGGACGGAGATACCGGTGGCGGGCGGCATCACGCTGAGCGGCGCCCTGCGGTACATGAGCGGCGCGCCGTTCACGATCCACGACACCAACTTCGACCCCAACATGAACGGATGGGGCCCGGACCCGATCGCCGCCGGCATGTACAACGGCGAGGCGGGCACCAACCGCAACCCGATCGCGGTCGACAACGCCGGCGGGATCAATGGCGCGTACGGGCCCGACTTCATGCAGTTCGACATCCGGCTCGGCCATCGGTCGCGCTGGAGCGACCGCCAGACGCTCGACATCTTCTTCGACGTGTTCAACGTCACGAACCGCGGGAACTTCAACAACCCGTCGGGGGACATGCGGTCGAGCAACTTCCTGAACCTCACCTCCCTGTGGGCGGGCAGCGGCTTCCCGCGGCAGGCGCAGTTCGGCATCCGCTGGGGGTACTAGCCGCGCCGGACGGCGGCGTTCGGAGCGGACTCCTCCGCGATTCGGGCCGGGCGGCGGAAACGTCGTCCGGCCCGTCTCTCGTGCGGGCACGGCGCGCCCTCGACCGCCTTCATCCTTGACAGGAGGTGGCGGAGAGGCTCGGATTCGAACCCGCGGGCCGGTTGCCCGACGAAGCGCTCCGTTGCGTCGCTGTCTCCTACCCGCACGGGGGCGGCAGACTCCACCGGTCTCCCGTTCAACCGTAGGTCTTCCGCAGCCAATCCGCGTTGCGGCGATATCCGGCAACCCGGATTTCGCAGAACCAGCCATTGGACTCTCGGGTTCCATCCGGACGAGCAGCTTCGTCGCGACTGCACTTCAACGCCTCCGAACACGGTTGAAAAGCGTCTTCCCGGGAGCGCCGATGCTGTGGGCACGCTCCTTGCCAGCAATGGATCCCTCCGCGATCGGGCCGGGCGGCGGAAGCGCCTCCCGGCCCGTTCTGTGTAATGATGGGGCAGGGGCGCGGCGGGCCTCGCCCCCGTCGGCGAGGGCTCGAACTACCCCCGATGAATCCGGTGGGTCGCTCTCGGCCGGCGGGTCCGGCGGCGGCCGCGTCTCGTGGCGCGGGACAGCTTGGCGCCCGCGGGCGTTGCCATGCTACTGGCGTCCGTAGCGGGCGCCGGGCAACTCCGGCGGCCCAGCCCGCTGAGCTACCGACCGTCTCGGATGATACGGCGCTTCCCGGAGGAGACACCATGCCGAGAGCCGCAGCCGTGTTGCTCGTGATCGCGATTCCCGCGTCACCGGCGGCGGCGCAGGCGGTCTGGGACACCCGGGAGCTCGACGGGGGCGGGGCCGAGTTCAGGCTCGGCAACGACGAGGGGGCCGCCGTCATCCTCGCCTGCCAGCTCGGGGGCATCAGCGCGGGATTCGAGTTCCCCGAGCCCCCGGAAGCCACCGGGAGCGCCCAGGTCCGCGGCGTGCCCGGCGAACGGCACAACATCGCAGTGGCGCCCGTCAACGACCGCGTGATCCGCGTCACGACCGGCCGCGGCATCGAGGTGCTCCTGCGGCTGCTGCGCAGCACGGCGAATCTCTTCGTGCGCGCGGGCGGCGAGCGGACGTCGTTCGAGGTGTTCGGCAGCGCCCCGCTCGTCAGCCAGTGCCTCGAACGGCAGGACGAGGAGATTCGCGATCCCACGCGCCGGTTCCGCAGCTTCCGCTGACCCGAACTCTTGCACTCGCCACGGCAGCCCGCGGCGGCGCCGCGCGTGGTGGCCCCTTCGGCTGGTTTCGACGAGAACGCCGGGACCCTCGCGACTCTCGCCGCGCCGGCGGCGGCGCAGGCCGTGTGGGAGGCTGAAGAGCTGGGCGCCGGCCACTGGGAGTTCCGACTCAGCAACGAAGATGGGGCGGAGACATGGCTCGTGTGCCGGATCGACGGCGTCACGGCGGGCTTCGCGTTTCCCGAATCCCCGGCCGTCACGGAGAACGCCTCGATTCGCGGGGTGCCCGGCGAGCGGCAGAACATCGCGATCGCGCCCGCCAGCGACGGGGATGTGCGCGTGACGACGACCCGGGGACTCGAGGCGCTCCTGCGAATGCTGCGAAACGCCGCCATCGTCAACGTCCGCGTAGGCCGCGAGCGTGCGTCCTTCGAGGTGTTCGGCAGTGCCCCGGTCGTGAGCGAGTGTCTGGAGCGGCAGCGACCGGGCAGCGAAAGCTGTTGAAGCGAATCGCGATGCGGCGAGATCATCCAGCCAACCCGGAAACAGGCAATTGGACGGTTGTAAAACAGGCAATTGGACGCTAACGTAATGGGCATATGGCCGCTATTCGGCCGTTGTTCCCGCGTTCGCTGGCGCTCGCCGTCCAGGAAGCCCTGGCGGACACCCCCGTCGTCTGCCTCCTCGGCCCCCGACAGAGTGGGAAGACCACGCTGGCGCAGCACGTGGCGCCGGATCGCGCGTACGTCAGTCTGGACGAGCACAACTACCACCAGACCGCCGTGGAGGATCCGGCCGGCTTCGTCGGCAGCCTGCCCGACGCGGTGACCCTGGATGAGGTGCAGCGCGCCCCGGCCCTGCTCTCGGCCGTCAAGCGCGCCGTCGATCGGGACCGTCGCCCCGGCCGTTTCCTACTGACCGGCTCGGCCAATCTCCTGCTGGTGCCCACCGTCACCGAGTCGCTGGCCGGGCGGATGGAGATGGTCCAGTTGCATCCGCTGACCGAGTCGGAGAAGGCCCGTCGTCCCGGCCGTTTCCTGCAGACCCTGCTCGACGGCGGGTTCGAAGCGGGCATCGGCCCCGACGTCGATCCCGCCGAACCGGCCCTGGTCGAGCGGGTGGTGGCGGGCGGCTACCCGGAGCCCCTGGCGCGCTCGCCGCGGCGTGCCCGCCAATGGCACCGCCAGTACCTGCGCGCCATCATCGAGCGGGACGTCCGGGACGTGGCGCGGGTCAGGGACGCCGGCGATCTGGCCCGGCTGCTGGAGCTGCTCGCCTTGCGCAGCGCGGAGTTGTTGAACGCCAGCGGGTTGGCCGGCGAGCTCGGCGTGCGCCGGGACACGCTCGAACACCATGTCGCGGTGCTCGAGCGGCTCTTTCTGGTGCGCCGCCTGCCGGCCTGGCGGCGCAGTCAGGCGAGACGGCTCGTCACGTCCCCCAAGGTCCACCTGCTCGACAGCGGCCTCGCCGCGACGCTCGCCGGGCTGACGGCCGACGACTGGCTCCACCGGCGCGAACGCGTGGGCCACCTGCTGGAGTCGTTCGTCGTCCAGCAGCTCGTCGCCCAGGCCGGCTGGACGGATCCCGACCTGCGTTTCTGGCATTTTCGCGACAAGGACAAGGTGGAGGTCGACGTGGTCGTGACCCGCGGCCGGAGAACCTGGGGCGTCGAGGTCAAGGCCGCCGCCGCCGTCGCGCCGGGCGACGGGCGCGGCCTCGTTCGCCTCGCGGACCGTTGCGGCGACGACTTCGAGTCCGGGGTGCTGCTGTACGCCGGCCGGGACGTGTTTCCCCTGCGTGACGAGCGACTGCTCGCCGTGCCGCTGAGCAGGCTGTGGGGCATGTAGCGCTTCGGTTCCGACGGGTTTCGGCTAGTGGTGTGTCCGCGAAATGGCTTTACATCGCACCGCCGTGGTCGGACAAGGCCGGAGAGCCCCCGATTTCGGGCGCCAACCGAGGGCAGCGGCGTCCGGCCCACGGAAGCTGAGCTGTAAGGTCATTCCAGAGACACACCACTAGGTTGTTCGAAGCGTGAGGTCTTGAACGGCGAAGCGGCTGACGAACGACCGGGTACCCATGCCGGGCCGGATACTTCCACGCACAACGTCGGATCGAGCACCGCGGACTCTCTGCTCGCAACGGTTCGTACCTGTGTGCTGCAAGGCGGGCCCCGGCAGGACACTTGGTAGCTCGGCAGCCGGCGGCAGCCGGCGCTTGGGGCCGGCGTGCCCCGGCCCCAAAGAAAACGGGCCGGACGCGAGGCGCCCGGCCCGTTCGATTCCCGGTGACGGTCGTCACCGGCGGTCAGGCTGGAGGCTAGAAGCCCCAGCGGATGCCGAACTGCGCCTGCCGCGGGAAGCCGCTGCCCGCCCGCAGTCCGGTCAGCACGAGGAAGTTCCCGCGCATGTCACCGCTCGGGTTGTTGAAGTTGGCCCGGTTGGTGATGTTGAAGATGTCGAAGAAGACGTCGAGCGTCTGACGGTCGGCCCAGCGCGTCCGGTGGCCGAACCGGACGTCGAGCTGCAGGAAGTCGGGGCCGTACGCGCCGTAGGGCCCGCCCGCGTAGTCGACGTTGATGGCGTCCTGCCCCGAGCCGCTGTAGTTGCCGGCGGGCAGGAAGTCGGGGCCGATGCCGTTCTGGTCGAGGTCGAAGTTGCTGTTCTGCAGGTGGAACGGCTGGCCGCTCATGTAGCGCAGCACGCTGCTGAAGGTGATGCCGCCGAACACCGGGATCTCCGTCCGGCCGCTGAGGGTGAAGTTGTGCCGGCGGTCGTACTGGCTCGGCCCCCAGAGGCAGTCGACGTTCAGCATGGCGCCGACCTGGCAGAAGTTGGTGTAGGTGAACCACAGCGAGTTGGTCTCCTTCTTCGCCAGGGCGTAGACGGCGCGGAAGCCCCAGTTGTCGGCGTAGCGCTTCTCCAACTGGAAGTTCAGCGCGTTGTAGGTGCCGCTGCCGTTGCTGGTGGTGAAGCGGACGTCGCCGGCGTACCAGTCGTCGCCGTCCAGCGTGCCCGCCAGCACCCCGAACGCGTCCGACCGGGTGATTGGGTCGGTGCGGCCGGTGCCGGCCCGCAGGCGCGGGTTGAGGTTCTGCCGCATGTGGGTGTCGCGGTCGAGCTGCCGGACGTAGTCGACCGACGCCGAGAGCACCGGGGTCAGCTCGCGCTCGTAGCCGATCGTGAGCTGGTGCGAATAGGGCTGCTCGCGGTAGGGGTTGTCGAACTCGATCGAGCCGGTGTTCAACTGACGGGACCCCGCCGGGAACAACTCGTTCAGCACCTGCCGGTTCACGTTGGGGCACGCGTTGCCGTTCGGGTTCGCGGGGCAGCTTCCCGGCGTGACCTCGATCAGGCGGAAGAGGTCGCCGCCGGGCGCCATGCCGTTCGAGGGACCGGGGTCGGCGGTGTCCTGCGGGAAGGGGGCGAGGAACGAGCTGATATACGGCGTGGCCTGCCGGTAGTTGTTGACCGCGTATCCCAGGGTCTTGTCGTAGAAGATGCCGTAGCCGCCCCGCAGCACCGACCGGCCGTCGCCGGTGAGGTCGTACGCGAACGACGTGCGCGGCGCCCAGTTGTCGTAGTCGATGGGATACGTCCGGCCGCCGAGGTCGACCGGCGAGCCCGAACCGCCGAGCGCGGTGGGAACGCCGACGGCGTTGGGGCCGAAGAACGGGTTGTAGTCGTTGGCGATCGGGAAGATCTCGAGGTCGTAGCGGAAGCCGGCGCTGATCGTCAGCCGGTCCGTCACCTGCCACTTGTCCTGCGCGAACGACTCCAGCGTGTGGAATTCCGAGGGCGACGTCAACTGGCCGCCGACGCGGATGTTCAGCCGCTCGGGCCACGTGGAGAAGTCGTTCGCGTCGAACGGCATGTCGGTGTCGAAGGTGAAGGTGCCGTTCTGGTTCCCCTGGTCCCGCCACAGCATGTTGGTGCGGTGGTAGGTCGCGCCGAACTTCAGGTCGTGGTCGCCCATCCGGTCGGGCACGAACCACGAGAACGTGTTCGAGTAGCTCCAGTGGTGGTCGCGGTTGCCGCGCGCGCTGTCGTGCGCGTTGTCCTGGAAGGTCCTGAAGTTGTACCGCGGCAGGCACTGCGCCTGCAGGGTCGGGAAGTCGGCGTCGGAGGCGCCGAACCCGCCGAGGTCGCGCCAGCACGGGTTGGCCCGCCACCACTGCTCGCGCGTAGCCGAGAGGCGGAAGGTGTTGACCTGCGAGTTGCCGAGGACGCTGGTCCAGCTCCCGACGTAGGTCTGGTCGTTGTCGGTCTCGTCCTCCAGCGAGTTGAGGGTCGCCTGGCGGCCGCCGAGGAGGTCGAACTGGGGCGCGAGCTCGCGCAGCCAGCGGAACGCCCACGAGTTGCTGGCGTTGACCTGGTGGTCGAAGCGGATCAGCGTGTTCCATGCCTCCCAGCTCTCGACCGTCGTGAAGTCCAGGTCGGGCCGGCTCGGGAACACCTTGGGCCGGCTCGGGGCGACGACCTGCCGCTCGAGGCTGAAGAAGAAGTGGGCCCGGTCGGGCACGATCGGTCCGCCAATCACCCCGCCCCACTCCATCTTGCTGCTCGGCGCCTTTTCGAAACTCTCGTTGGCCGCCTCGAAGTAGTTGGGGCTCGTCAGCTGCTCGCTGGTGTAGTAGTCGAACGCGGCCCCCGTGAACGAGTTGGTGCCCTGCTTGGTGATCGAGTTGATGACGGCGCCGCGGGCCCGCCCGAACTCCGCGTCGAACTGGTTGGTCAGGACCTGGAACTCCTGCACCGACTCGAGGGGGACGCGAGTCTGGCCGCCGGCCCAGGTGCCGCTGTTGTCGTCGTTGTTCGCGGCGCCGTCCACCGACACGTTGTTCGTCCCGGGCGTCTGGCCGTTGGCGATCATGGTGTCGTTGCCGAGGCTCGACGACGGGTTGAACTGGATGCCCGGCAGCAGGGCGATGGCCGCGAAGTAGCTGCGGTTGCCGGTCGGCAGCTCGGTGAGGTCGCCGGTGTTGATGGTGCCCCCGACCTCGGACGAGGTGAGGTCGACGAGGGGCGCCGCCCCGGACACCGTGATGGTCTCCTCGATGGCCCCGATCGTCATCACGATGTCGAGGTCGAGGGTCCGGCCCACGCCGATGGCGAAGTCGGGGCGCTCGAACGAGGCGAACCCCGGGAGCTGGGCGGTGACGCGGAACGTTCCGGGCAGCATCTGCCCCGCGAAGAAGCTCCCGTCCGCGCTCGAGACGACCTCGCGGAACGTGCCCGTATCCTGATTCGTGATCAGGATGCTCACGCCGGGCAGGGCGCCGCCCTGCTCGTCCGTCACGTTGCCGCGCAGCTCGGCCCGCCCCTGCTGGGCGAAGGTGGTGGCGACGCCTGCGCCGAACAGCAGGGCGACCGCGACGACGACGGCCGTTGTTCGCTTCATGTGGGACCTCCCCTTGATGGATGCGAATCAACCGACGGCGAACGGAATGCGAATCGACCGACGGCGACGGCAAGCCCGCAGGCGCGACCCCGAAAGCTCGCGGGGTCTGGCGTTTGCGGAGCGGTCGTTCGGAAACGATACCTTTGCAAGGCGCGTGCCGGGTTGTTGTCACCACCACGACGGCGATGTTACAGCCGTGTTTCGCGGCGATGGCACGGCAACCGCAACGCGCCCGCCCATCAGGACCGCGCCGGGCTATTCAGTACGTTGGTCTGGAGATCCTATTTTTTGGATCGAATCCCCGACCGGTTGCGAACAGCTTTGCCGGCAGCGTACACTAGAAGTGCGCCAAGGCCAACCGCGCGGGCGGTCGCCGGACCGGCTCGGCAGAGGCGCGGGCCTGGCGCGGCGAAGGCGCCCCGGTTTCGGGGTGCAGCCCACCGGAAGCGGGGGTCCGGCTGTTGCGGAGAGGTACCGAAGTGGTCGTAACGGGGGCGCCTCGAAAGCGTCTTGTCGGGTAACCGGCACGTGGGTTCGAATCCCACCCTCTCCGCCACTCACTCGTCGCCGGGCCTCGGGGTGCGGCGACCGGATCTCGTTCTCGACAACACACACGAAAGACGATGAGGATCGTGCCAGGGAGGACCAGCATGCAGATGTCGGTGAAGGGACGGGGCGTTCGGTTGTCCGGCGTCGTCGCGGTGGTCGCGGCGGTGGCCGTCATGGTGGGCGACGCGGCGGCGCAGAACCGGCCGCTCAGCACCCGCGGGCACACCGCGACGCAGATCGGGGGCAGCTACAACGCCGAGGGCCGTTACGAGGGGGGGAGCTGGATCGACATCCACTATGGCCGGCCCATCCTCCGCGGCAGGCAGGGCATCTTCGCCGACGGCGGGGAGTACGGCCAGCGCATCTACGCCGGGGCTCCGCTCTGGCGGGTGGGCGCGGACCAGACGACCACCTTCACCACCGAGGCGGACCTCCTCATCGGCGGGCAGCGGCTGAACGCCGGGGAATACACCATGTTCGCCGACCTGGCGGATCCGTCGGCGTGGACGCTGATCTTCACCACGTGGGGCGTCATGCAGACCTTCGGGGACGACAACCCGAACGTGCTGTGGGGCGCGTACGGCTACGACGACAGCAGGGACGTCATGCGCACGACCATGTCGGTGGAGACCGCCGGCCGGTCCCTCGACCAGTTGCAGATCGGGTTCTTCGACACGACCCGACAGGGCGGCACGATGTACGTGCACTGGGACGACCAGTTGGCGACCGTTTCGATCGAGCTGGCCGACTAGTAAGGGCCAACCTCGGCGGGCGACTCGGCCGGCGCCTCGCGCGGACGCGCCTTCGGCGCCGGCCTCCTTCCTCGTCGCTCTTCCGGGCGCAGGCCGTGCCGCTTCGCCCGTCGCGGGAGTGTGGCGCCCCTCGACACCGGGTGGCCGGGCGGACCCGTCATCGGCAGGTCGGGAACCTGCATCAGCCGACCACGCCCTCCACCCCCGGCCGTGCCCGATGCCCTTGGGCACGTGCTCCTCTTTCGACGGAACACGAAGCGCGGAAACGCCGCCGCATGGCCTACAATGTCGGACGAGGTGATGCCATGATTACGCTCACGAAGAGGCCTGCTCTCGCCGTCCTGGTCGGCGCCTTCCTCGCTGTCGGCGCTGCCTGCGCCGCGCAGTCGCAGGACGAGTCGTCGCCGGCCGCGGTCAGGAGCACGCCCGGTCCCGGCGGCGTCGCGACCATACCGTTCACCAGCGTCCGCGTCTGGTTCAACGAAGAGACCGATCTGGCGCAGAGCTCGCTGGCCCTCGCGGGTCCCGACGGCAGCCTCTCGCTCGTCGGCGTGCATTCCATGGGCGAGGGCGACCTGATGGCGGCCGTCAGCGGGGCGGTGGTCCCGGGCGACCACACCCTCACGTGGACCGCGGTCAGCGCCGACGGCGTGACCGCGACCGGCGACGTCCGGTTCACGGTGGCGGAGGCCGAGCCCGACCCCGCGCCGGACGGCGACGGGCGGTAGGCGCGGAGGGTGCAGTGGGCCCGCCAGTCGTGATTCGCACCGCCGCGGCTCGCGGCGCATCCGACGACCTCCGCGTCGAAGTGCCGGCCTACGAGCGCCGGCGGCTCGAGGACGTCGGGTTCATGACCGCGATGACCCTGACCCTGCTCGGCAACTACCAGCAGACAGGGCACTTCGGGGGGCCGCTGGCCTACACGCCGTACAACGTCGCCCTGCACCTGGCGGGGCCCGAGAACGGCGGCCTCTGCTACGACTACCGCCGGCCGAAGCACCCGTTCGGCGACAAGTTCCTGCTCGCCGGCGGCCACAACATCCCGACGCTCTACGCGCTGTGGATCATCATGGGCGAGGCGATGGCCCGCCGCCACGCCGCGACCGGCGACGACCGCTTCCGCGTCGACCCTGCCGTCGCGATGCTGTCCATCGACTGCCTCGGCTTCCGCCGCGGGGCGGGGGCCCTCGCGACGTTGCTCGCCGACGCCGGCGTCGAAGGAGATCCTCTCTTCGCCCAGGCCGGGGTGCGGGGCATCCGCTCGCTGGCCGGGCACTCCGAGACCACCGACCTCACCAACGACGTCAACGGCGGCCCGTCGGGCATCGGCATCGCCACCGCCGCCGGCAAGGCCGCCTTCTGGGACTTCATGGGGGCGGGGCCGTCCCCCAAGGTCGTGGCCCTCGAGGGCGAGTTCGCGATGACCTCGGGGCACTCGCAGGAGTTGAAGACCCAGGCCGTCGCCCAGCAGGTCGGCAAGCGGCTGCGCATCCTGCTGTCGTACAACAACGCGGGCATCGACGACGCGCTCGTCGGCGGCGTGGTGCCCGAGTCGATGGACGGCTACGAGGTCGCCGACCAGTGGTCCGCCTATGGGTGGAACGTGCTGTCGGTCGACGACGGCAACGACTACGACCACGTGCTGGCGGCGCTGCGAACGATGGAGGGCTGGGACCCCGACGACCGGCGGCCGATGATAGTCGTCGGCCGCACCACCAAGGGGTGGTGGCCGGCGGCGCGGGACGGCGCCATCCCCGGCTTCGGCCCGCAGGTGGTGGGCTACCCCAGCCATCCCTACTCCATGAAGATGAACTCGCCGTACTTCGTCGCCCTCGCCGAGACCTTCGAGCGGCGCTACGGGGTCGAGTTCCAGGGCATCCGCGACGGCGCCGCGGCCGGCGAGGCCGAGCGGCTGCGGCAGTTCAAGACGAACGTCGACGTGGTGATGTCGCTGCTCGGGCAGGACGGCCTCGGCGACTGGCTGACCGACCGCCTGGTCGACATCGGCGACCGCGTGCGCGACGACGCGAAGCTGCGGTTCGACGTGACGAAGGACCCCTTCTGTGACGACCGCCTGCGCGTGGACCGCCTGCCGGTCGAGCCGCAGAAGGTGAGCGCGCGGCTGAACGGAGAGGCGCAGGAGATCGGCATCGAGCTGTTCAAGCCGGCGGGTGCCGTGGCGGGGACGCGCCGGGCGATCTCCGAGGTCATCAAGTGGATGAACCACGTGACCGGCAACCGCTTCCTCACCCTGTCGGCCGACCTGTCGAGCTCGATCAACGTCGAGAAGGGGTCGCTGACCGGCCACTACGACCCGCGGTCGAACCAGGCCGGGACGCGGCTCAAGGCGGCCATCCAGGAGGCGGGCAACGCGTCGACCGCGGTGGGCCTCGTCGGCCAGAGCGCGTCCCTCGACCCCGCCGTCCACAGCGGGGTGTGGGCCCTGAGCGGCAGCTACGGCGCGTTCACCCCGCTCATGTACCTGCCCGCCCGCATCTGGAGCCAGCAGAACCAGGACAGCCCGTTCCGGGTCGGGGTGCTCCACATCCTGGCCGGGCACTCGGGGCCCGAGACGGCGGCCGACGCGCGCACCCACTTCGGCATCTTCTCGCCGCAGGTGTGGAAGCTGTTCCCCCGCGGCCAGGTCATCACCCTGAGCTTCTGGGACTACAACGACGTGGCGCCGGGCTACTTCGCGGCGGCGGAGATGGCGGCGCGGGACCCGCAGGTCGGCGTGATCGTGCTCGAGGTGGCGCGGCCGGACCTGCCGGTGGCCGACCGCTCGACCTTCGCCGACCCCGACCTGCGGGCCGCCGCCAAGGGGTTCTACGTGCTGCGCGACTTCGCCCCGGGCCGGCCGAGGCACGGCTACGTGGTCGCCCAGGGGGCCAGCTCGACGTTCAATCTCGTGAAGGCGCTGCCGGCCCTTGAGGAGCAGGGGGTCAACGTGAAAGTCGTCGCGGCCATCAGCGAGGAGCTGTTCGACCGCCAGCCCGCCGCCTACCGCGATGCGGTGCTGCCGCCCGGGGCGCGCTACGACCTGATGGTGGTGTCGACGGGCACGCGGCGCGTGTGGCCGCTCCGCGACGCGGGCCCGCTGACGGGGGAGTACTCGCTCGTCTCCGACTGGCACGACCGCTGGCTGACCGGCGGCCTGGAGCCGGACGTGATTGCCGAGGCGCGCCTCGACGAGGCCTCCGTCATCGCCGGCGTCGTGCGGTTCGCGGAAGAGCGCGACGAGCGCCTCGCCCGGCAGCGGGACGCGCTGGCCGACCTGTGACCGCGGCCCTTGTCGGTTCCGGCACACATCGACGCCGCCAGTCGTCGCCGCACCCCGCAGACCGTACGAACCACGCAGCCTCGTCGAGACGCGCCGGCCGTCCCGGGATGCAGCGCCGCAGGTCCCGCCGCCGGGCCGGCCCGCGGCTCACTCGCGCCGGTAGACCAGCGTCGAGTCGACGTCGCCGCGCGGGGTCGTCCGGGTCGCCGCGATGGTCATCGTCTGCCCGTCGGCGCTCAGCGTTCGCCGTTCGGTGACCGTGATCGAGAAGTCGCGGAGCCGGGTCTCCACCTCGATCGTGCCTTCGGTGACGAGGGCGGCGCCGTCCCAGCGCGATACCGTCGTCTGCGCGCCTCTCGGCCCCGAGTTCGTGCTCTCCTCGCCGTCGAGACGGTAGGTCACGGCCCGGCTGCCGGCGTCGGACTGCTGCTCGATGATCAGCATCGCCGGGGTCTGGACGATGACCAGCGTCGCGGCGCCGCCGAGCCCGCCGCCCCCGCCGCCCTGCCGTCGTCCGCCGCCGAACAGCCTCCGGCCCCCGCCGCCGAAGTCCGGGAGCTCGCTGGCGTCCGCATCAAGGCGCCACGTGCCCGAGAAGTCGGTGCCCTGGGCCGCGGCCGGGGCCGCGAGGGCCGTCATCGCGAGGATAGCGAGGGGAACGAATACGGTACGGAGTCTCGTCATGGTGGTCTCCCTGGACTGGTGAATCCCGTCGGGCGCAACGCCCTTCGGTCCCGCACCGGCGGGCGTTTTCGCCGCTCGCGCCGCCCGGTGCCGAGGCATGCAACGGCGTGGACCTCGGCGGCGGCTCCTTTATTCCCGATCCTGGCCGGATTCGCGTCGCCCGGGCCCCGCCGGCGGCCCCGACAATTCACCTTGACACCGACGGGTGGTCCTCTCATAATCGTGCTGGGTACGCGGTCAAGCCCATCCCTCCAGGCATCGGCTAACCCAGGGCCGATATGAGCAGTACGTTTGGCGTGGTCCGCCGTTCGCGCGGCGGAGCAGTGCTCCATGGGACAGTCCGAAGAGTGCGTCTTGCGGTGGTCGCCTGAAGCAGGCGGGTCACTGCTCCTGTCGGCTGACGCCGTCGTCGCCACCCGTGGCGGCCGCGGCGTGGCGTCGCTGACCTTCAGCGCCGCCGCACCGGCCGGCAGGTAGCTCTGCGAAGACGCGGCTCGGACCCGCCCGATGGGGCTTTTTCGGGAGCAGGTCATGGGAACCGTCGAGGAGGGGAGCATGTCGAACCGGACCGGGATGCTGGCTGGTCTGACCGCGTCGCCGTGGGCGTGGCGCGGGGTCGTTCTGGTGGGGGCGCTCGTGGTGGCGCAGCCCGCGGTGACGTTCGGAGCCGGGGTCGATACCTACAAGTGGCTCGGCGAGCTGGTGGCGCTCGACGAGGGAGCGCGCAAGCTGACCGTCACCTCGCGGGTCATGGGCGGCCTCGACGTCGCGGGGCTGGAGCCGGGTGATCCGATCCTGATCACGTGGTCGGGGTCGGACCACGGCGCCCAGGGCGTCGCCGCCGTCGCACGCGACGACGGCAAGGGTCTGGCGCCGGGGGATCGCTTCCGGCTCCGGGCGCGGTTCGTGGCGGCCGACGCGGCGCGGCAGTCGCTGACGTTCTCGGTCGCCGGCCCGTCCAGCGAGCTGGCCCCGCTGCGGGCGGCCATGCAGGGCACCTGGGCGACCGTCACCTCGCCGCATCGGCCCGCGCACGGGCCGGCCGCGGTGACCGCCGTCGACGCCTACGGGGCCGGGAACGGTCACGGCCCCGCCGCCGGCGACACCTACGACTGGAACGCCGAGCTCGTCTCGCTCGACGACGCCGGCCGGTCGCTGACGGTCAGGTCGCGCTTGTTGTCGCCGACCGCGGCCGCCGACGGGCTGGCGCCGGGCGACGCCATCCGCATCACGTGGTCGGGCTACCGCGACCGCGCGGCCGGCGTCCGGGCCGTGCGCCCCGCCGACGATTCGGGGCTGTGGGGCAGCGAGCGGTTCCTGCTCGACGCCGAACTCGTCGCGATGGACTCGCGCTACGTGACGTTCACGGTCGCGCCGCCCGCCGACAGCATCGACGCGGTGCGGGCGCTGAGGCCGGGCGCGTGGGCCACCGGCACGTCGCCGCACCAGCCGAAGGCCAAGGCCAAGGCGGTCGCGGCGGTCGCCGCCTACGCGGCGTCGCCGGCCGACGTCCCGAAGACCGCGGACGCCGCCTACCGCTGGCACGGCGAGCTGGTCTCCCTCGACGACGCCGGCAAGACCCTGACCGTCCGGTCGCGCCTCGTGTCGGACGCGGCCGCGGCGTCGGCGGCGGCCCTCGACAAGGGCGACGCCATCGTCATCACCTGGTCGGGCTTCGGGGACCGGACCGACGGCATCCGCGCCGTCGAGCGCGACTCGGGGCTGTGGGGCGACGGCGGCTTCCTGCTGCAGGCGACGTTCGTCGAGACCGATCCGGGGCGACGCTACCTGACGTTCTCGGTCGCGCCTCCCGCCGACCGCATCTCGGAGTTGCGCGCCATGACCCGCGGGAGCTGGGCGACCCTCTCGTCGCACCACCGTCCCGCCGCCGGCAAGACCCCGGTGCTGACCGTCGACGCCTACGCGCCGTCCATGGCCCCGCGGCTGGCCGGGATGGCCCCGGCCGCCGGCGACACCTACGAGTGGCGGGGCGCGCTGGTGTCCCGCGACGAGGACGCCGGCACCATCGACGTCCGTTCCCGCATCGTCTCGCCGTCGGGGAGCGTGGCGGCCGACCTGGAGGCCGGCGACCCCATCGTCATCACCTGGTCCGGGTTCGACGACCAGGCCGACGGCATCCGCGCCGTGAAGCGCGACGACGGCTCGGGGCTGTGGGGCGGCGACCGCTTCCTGCTGAAGGCGAAGTTCGCCGCGGCGGAGGGCCAGTACGTGACCTTCACGGTCCAGCCCCCGGCCGACAGCGCCCCGCTGATGCAGGGGCTCACCCCCGGCGCCTGGGCCATCGGCACCTCGCCCCACCGGCCCGACTTCGCGGACGAGGCGGTGAGCCTGGTCGACGCCTACGACCCCGCCCGCCGCGCCCGCCGCTACGCGTGGAACGGCGAGCTGGTGTCCCTCGACAAGGCCGTCATCACGGTGTCGGCGCCGGTCGAGGAGCACGTCTTCCGCTACGTCGATCGCTTCGGCAAGGGCGACCAGGTCGTGCTGATCTGGACGCCGACCGCGAACGGCGACCGCGCCATCCGCTACCTGGAGTTGCGCGAGCAGTCAGTGCTCGAGCACGGCTACGTGCTGCCGGTGCAGTTCGAGGGGTCCGACGCCGACAGCGGCCGCATCACCTTCAGCACCCCGATCCCCGCCCGGGCGGCGCGGGCCCTCAAGGGCGCCGAGCCCGGCGACTGGATCACCGCGACCTCGCTGTTCGACCAGTCCTACGAGCACGCCGCCATCATCGCGATGACGGTGGAGGGCGACTACGCGGAATAGGAGGACCTGACTTCGGCGTCGGCTGTCAGGCGTCGGCGGGCAAGTGGAACCCCGCGCAGCGAAACCCTCGCTGCGCGGGGTTTTCTTCGTCTTGTCGTCAAACGCGGTTGTTTTCGGCTGCGCGCGGCCATCGCGACGATCCAGCGTTTTTCCTGACCGACGCTGCCCGGCCGCGGCCGCCCGCGGGGTGCGGGTCGAGCCTTGCCGCGGCCGGAGCATTGTCGGCCAAGGCTCCGATTGCCGGGCCGGGAGTCTGCGCCGGGGGACGACCTCGGGTTCGATCGGCCGCCACATGTTGGGGGGTGCCGAACCGAACGACACCCTGCGTATTGGGGCGAAACTCCTGGGCGCTACGCCGCCCGGACCCACCGGATCAGGGTCTTCAGGTCGGGCGGCTTGCCGTACATCAGCAGCCCGATCCGGAACACCTTCGCGGCGACCCACACCGCGCCCACCACCGACGCGAGGCCGACGGCGATCGACAGCCAGACCTCCCACCACGGCGGGGGCTGGCTCGACCCCAGCCGCAGCAGCATCCCGAACGTGTTGAGGGGCGGCACGTGGCTCACGACGACGGCGAACGTCGACCCGGGGTTCCGCGACACCGCCGGCCAGATGAACCAGGGGACCATGAGGACCAGCATCAGCGGCATCTGCAGCGTCTGCGCCTCGGTCATGTCGTTGACGGCGGCGCCCACCGCCAGCATCAGCGATCCGAACAGGAAGAACCCGATCAGGAAGAAGATCGCCAGATAGACGATCAGCCAGGGATCGAGCAGGCCGAACAGCGAGAACGTCGCCAGCAGCGCCAGCCCCATGGCGATGTAGAGGCCGAGCATGACCAGGGTGATGGCGACGCCGCCGATGAGCTTGCCGGCCATCAGCTCCATGGGCGACACCGCCGACAGCAGCACCTCGACGACGCGCGTCGACTTCTCTTCGATCATCGACGTCAGCATGGTCTGGCCGCCGCTCATGACGCCGATGAACATCAGGATCATGAACGCCATGGGCAGCATGGTGTTGAGTCCCCCGACCGTCTCGCGCTCGGCGTCGGGACCGACGGTGGTCGACCGCGGCCGGGGCACCCGGAGCAGGGCGTCGAGCTCGCCGCGGTCGAGCGACCGGGCGGCGACGCGCGCGTCGACGATGGCGTCGCGGACGCTGTCGTGGATGAAGTCGAGGTCGCGCTCGTCGAGGCCGGGCGGCACGAACAGGTCGTAGCTGCCGAGCCCCTGCGCGCCGCCGGCCGCGACCGCGTGCTCGTGGATGACGATCAGGGCGGTGTGGCGCGGTCCGTCCGGCTCCTCGTTGAGCCACGCCTTGGCGGCCTCGACGTCGGCGTCGGCGGGCAGCGCCCGCAGCCGGACGTCGGGCGCCGGCCCGAGAGCAGCGTCCATCGACTGCCCTATCGTCGCCTCGGCCATGCCGCGGACCGCCTCGGGGGCGTCGCCGAGGGTCCGGCGGAACTCGTTCAGCCGCCGCTCGGCCACCGCCTCGGGATCGAGGACGGCGCTCATCGCCGGCAGGACGGCGCCGGTCGGGTCGACGACGGCGTACTCGCCCTCTATCTGGTACTGGCTGTCGTCGAAGAGCCTCGGCCCCACGAGGAACATGACGCCGCCGATGGCCGGCGCGATGAGCAGCCCGATGATGAAGCCCTTGGTCATCACCGTCGCGAGGAAGTCCCGCAGGGCGACGTGCAGGATGCGGGTGGTCATGCGGGCGCCTCCTCCCCCTCCGGCTCCCGGAGCGCGGCGCGCAGCCGGTCCTCGTCGTCCCCGGACGAGCTGCCGGCGACGATGCGGATGAAGACGTCCTCGAGGCGGGGGCGCGTGAGCTCGAT
The DNA here is from genome assembly GCA_965261285.1 of Vicinamibacterales bacterium. Taxonomy (GTDB): domain Bacteria; phylum Acidobacteriota; class Vicinamibacteria; order Vicinamibacterales; family UBA8438; genus JAJEEA01. The sequence continues at coordinate 5,950,859 of OZ253457.1, forward strand.
GCGCGCGGCCGGCACCGTCTCCATGATGCGCCGCATCGCCGCGGCCGGGTCGGTCCCCTCGCGCAGCAGGATCTCCGACCCGCGATCGGTGCCCCGCACCCGCTCCACCTCGGCGATGGCGCCCAGCGCCGCCGTGTCGGCGGCGGGGTCGAGCGGCTCGAACTCGATGGACCGCGGGTCGTGGCGACGGCGGATGTCGGCGAGGGCGTCGTCGAGCACCTTGCGGCCCTCGTGCACCATGACGACGTGCGGGCAGATCTCCTCGGCCTGCGGCATCACGTGCGTCGAGAACAGGATGGTGGCGCCCCGGGCATGCTCCTCGAGGATGAGGTCGCGCAGCATCCGCGTGCTGACCGGGTCGAGGCCGCTGAACGGCTCGTCGAGTATCAGCAGATCGGGCCGGTGAATCGTCGCCGCGACGAGCTGCACCTTCTGGGACATGCCCTTCGACAGCTCGTCGCAGCGCTTGGGCTCGACGCCCGGCAGGCCCACGCGCTCGAGCGCGGCCGCGATGCGCCGGTCGAGGTCGGGGCCGTCCGCGCCCTTGAGCCGGGCCATGTAGCGGAGGAACGCGCGGACCTTCATCCGCTTGTACAGGCCCCGTTCCTCGGGCAGGTAGCCGATGCGGTCCTTCGCCTCGAGCGCCGACCCGTGCCCCAGGACGGAGACCTCGCCGGCGTCCGGGAAGAGGATCGACATGATCATCCGGATGGTCGTCGTCTTCCCGGCGCCGTTGGGCCCGATGAACCCGTACAGCCCGCCGCGCGGCACCTCCAGATCGAGCCGGTCGACCGCGGTCAACCCGCCGAACGTCTTGGTGACGCCGGTCATGCGGATGGCGGTTTCCATGGGTGCAGGGCTCTCGACGGGCGGCCGGTCAGGGTAGCACGCCGCCGCCCCGGGGTCCCGATGCTCCGTATACGCGTCGAAGGCCCCCATTGTTCAGCCCGCAACGCCATGCGGCGGGTCGTCTGGTGCTGCGGCAACACCAAGTGCTCGGGCATGGGTGCTGTGATTCGTTGACGATTACGCGGCTGCAACCCCATGCCCGTGTCCGAAGATTCTGGTGTGACGAACCACCGGGAGCCGCGCCCAGGCCGCGACGGCGGCGCCCTCCTTCAGGCGGATGGAGCCGCGCCCCGGCCGCGACGGCGACCTCCTCTTTCAGGCGGATGATCGAGCAGGAACCGCAGGTCTCGCGCCGCCGCGCCGGCGGCCCACGGGGAACGGAGGCCTCACTCCAGGGCCAGGGCCACGAGGCCGGCGTCGTTGGCGGTGCCGTAGGCGAGGACGATGTACTGCGTGCCGTCGTGCAGGTAGGTCATCGGCGTGCCGGTCGGGGCCACGTCGAGCTCGACCGCGTGCAGCGTTTCTCCCGTCGCCTTGTCGAAGGCGAGGAGGAACGGCGTCTCCGACAGCGCGGGGGCCAGCGGCCCGTCGGCGGCGCGGCGGAAGGCGAGGTCGGGGCTGTCGCGCCGGCCGCGGAAGCCGAGGAACAGCAGCGTCTTCGTGAGGAGCGGCCCCGTGTAGGAGCCGCCCCCGAGGGGTCCGGGGTCGGGCACCCCCATGTCGATCAGCTCCTGCCGCGGCCCGTCGCCGAGGGGCGCCATCCAGGCCCGGGTGCCCGTGTTCAGGTCGAACGCGCTGAGCCGGACGTACGGCGGCTTCCAGAGCGGAAGTCCGCGCGGCCCGCGCAGGCCGCCCGAGCCGGTCCGGCGGTAGCGGAAGTCGGACGTCGCCGGGTCCGGCGGCGCGAGCTGCACGACGCCGGGCTGGGTGCGCGACGGCACGTAGAGCCAGCCCGTCTCGGGGTCGGCCGCGGCGCCGTGCCAGTTGGCGCCGCCGATCTGGCCGGGCATGAGAATCGTGCCCCGCTTGCCGTCCCCCGCCGCGGTGATCGGCTCGTAGAGCGGTCCCCAGGTGAACTCGTCGAGGATCTCGACCGCCTCGGCCCGAAGCTCGGGCGTGAAGTCGATGAGGTCGTCGATGCTCACCCCCTGCCGGTCGAACGGCGGCGGCTTCGTCGGGTGCGGCTGGGTCGGCGACAGGCGCTCGCCGGGCACCGTCGACGGCGGCGCCGGCCGTTCCTCGATGGGCCACACCGGCTCGCCGGTGACGCGGTCGAAGACGTAGGTGTAGGCCTGCTTCGTCACCACCGCGACGGCCCGGATGGGCCGCCCGTCGACCTCGATGTCCACGAGCACGGGGGCCGCCGTCGCGTCGTAGTCCCAGACCCCGTGGTGGACGAACTGGAAGTGCCAGACCCGCTCGCCGGTCGCGGCGTCGAGGCACACGATGCTCTCGGCGAACAGGTTGTCGCCGAGGCGGTGGCCGCCGTAGTAGTCGTTGGTCGGGGTGCCGATGGGCAGGTAGACGTAGCCGAGCTCGGGGTCTGCGGTCAGCATGCCCCAGGCGTTGGTCGCGCCGGAATACGCCCAGGAACCGTCCTCCCACGTCTCGTTGCCGAGCTCGCCCGGCTGGGGGATGGTGTGGAACTCCCACAGCTCCTCGCCCGTCCGGACGTCGAAGCCGCGCACGTCGCCCGGCGCGTCGAGCTGGTAGCGGGGGCCGTCGAAGACCACCGAGCCGATGACGACGACGTCGCCGACGACGATCGGCGCAGACATCAACTGGTAGTCGCGCCGCCGGATCGGCCGGCGCAGCCCTTGCGTGGCGTCGATGGCCCCGTCGGCGCCGAAATCGGCGACGGGCCGCCCCGTCCGCGCGTCGAGCGCCCACAGGTAGGCGTCGCCGGTGGGCAGGAAGACCCGCGCGTCGCGCCCGTCCGACCAGTAGGCCACCCCCCGCGCGTTGTAGCCGGTGTTGGCGGGCCGCTCGCCCTCCCAGCTCCCGGGGTCGAACACCCAGAGGGTCTCGCCCGTCGCGGCGTCGACGGCCGCGGCCTGCGACAGCGACGTCTTGACGTAGAGCACCCCGTCGGCGAGCACCGGCGTCGACTTGAAGGCGGCCGGCAGGGCCGGCAGCGTCGTGCGGTGCTCGGTGACGATGGGGTTGTCGGGCGAGGCCCAGCGCCAGACCTCGCGCAACCGCCCGACGTTGCCGCGGTCGATCTGCTCGAGCGGCGAGTACTTCGTGCTGCCGTGGTCGCCCCCGTAGGCGGGCCACGCGCCGGCCGGCGCGCCCTGCTGCGCGGCGGCGGCCGAGGCGCCGAGCAGGGCGGCGGTCACGACGGCGGCGGCGATGCGCTGCGGCATGGCGTCCCTCCCGTTCCCGCCGTCCGTTCGGCAGAAGCAGCGTCACGAACCTGTCGACATTGTAAGCGGGTGGGGCGGCCGGGCCCCCGCCGGCCGCTCACAGCGCGAACGTGAGCAGGTAGAACAGCCCCGTGCCGCCGAGAGCGGGTGGGGCGGCCGGGCCCCCGCCGGCCGCTCACAGCGCGAACGTGAGCAGGTAGAACAGCCCCGTCCCCCCGAGGAGGACGATGCCCACCCACGACAGGACCAGCATCGCCCGGCCGGGACGGTGCTCGGCCGGCATCTCGCGCGAGCCGACCGCGCGCAGGTTCAGGTAGCCGAGGACGGGGCTGGTGAGGAACGTGAGGGTGGTGGCGAAGTCGATCATCGTCGTGAGGTTGCCGATGAACAGGGCCAGGACCACCAGGGTGAGGAGCATCACGCCGGCGAGGCTCCACCAGTAGACGGGGCCGCACGGGGCCGGGGGCGCGGCGGGCCGCCCGGCGCGCAGGACCAGGACGGTGCGCTCGATCGAGCGCGGCCCCCCGTCGAGGACCGTCAGCGCCGTCGACAGCATGGTGGTCACCACCGCGGCCAGCACCACCGGCCGGGTCCACGCGCCGAGGGTCGCGCTGTAGAGGTCGACGAGCTGGGTGGAGAACCGCGGCCCCTCCGGCGCGAACGTCTCGCCCGACCCGAACATCACGCCCGCGCCCAGGGTCAGGAAGGCGAACGCGAGCACCCCGGTGCCGACGTAGCCGAACAGGAAGTCGTTGCGCGCCGTCTCCACCGAGCTGCGCCGGCCGGTGGCGTCGTTCTTGGCGAGCGTCCACAGCGAGCTCCAGACGGCGCTGTCGACCCCCGACGGCATCCACCCCGCCAAGGCCAGCAGGAACACGAACGGCACCGCCGAGCCGACGAGGCCGCCGGGCCACAGCGCCAGCGTCGACGCGTCGGCGCGCGGCAGGCTGACCGCCGCCGCCACGAGCGTCGACAGCGCCAGCAGCAGGACGATGACCTTGATGGAGAGGTCGAGGCCCCGGAACCGACCCCACCAGAGGAGGGCGGCGACCGGCGCCATCACCATCGCCGCGAGCACCGGCAGCGACCAGTCGAGGCCGAGGGTGAAGCCCACCAGATAGGCCGTGAACATCACCACCGCCGGCGGCACGGTGGCCGTCGTCGACACCGTGATGACCAGGTACAGCCACAGCGCCCAGCGCCCGACCCGCGAGTAGCCCTCGACGAGGCTCTCGCCGGTCGCGGCGGCGTAGCGCGGCCCGTACTCGAAGAACGGGTACTTCAGGACCAGCGCGATCAGGATGACGCCGGCCAGACCGAACCCCGCCGACGCGCCGGCGCGGGTCGACTGCACGAGGTGGGAGACGCCGATGGCGGTGGCCGCCCAGAGCAGCCCGGGGCCGAAGGAGGCCGGGAGGCGCAGGCGGGATGCGGCTCTCTCCGGCGCTCGCGTGTCGTGGGAAACGGCGTCGCGGGCCTGGGTCATCGTCGCGCTCCAGCCATTCGCGTCGACGCGGCCTGGTCGGTTCGGACCGGCCCGTCATCGGGTCGTCGAACGCCGCTGCGGCAGCTCCGCGTCTGATCCGTCATGGAGTCCAAGCCTCGGTCAGAAGGGTGCCAGGACTCCCAGGTCCCCGCGTTCGGCGCTCGCGACCGCGGTCTCCGCGATGGCGATGTCCTGGGCGGCGTTCCCGACCGACTCGAAGAGGCTGAAGTCGCGGCCGCCCCGGCCCGGAGGCGCGTCGCCGTTCACGATCTCGCCGATCTCCGCGTCGACGGCGTCCCGGCCGATCAGTCCCGCTTCCGCCGGGACGATGAGGTCGCCGGCCTCCGACCACGCCGCCCCGCGCTGGTCCACCACCACCCGGGCGCGCCGGACGAGGTCGGCGTCGATCTCCTGCATGTCGGGGCGGTAGGCGCCGACGGCGTTCACGTGCGCGCCGGGCGTCAGGTCGCCCGCCGCGAACACCGGCGTCGTGCTGCTCGTGGCGGTCACCACGAGGCCGGCGCCCTCCAGGGCCGCGGCGGGGTCCCGCACCGCGCGGACGAGAGGCGGCGGGCCGGGAGCGCCGTCGGGTACGAGGGAGTCGGCTTCCTCCGACAGTTGCCCCGCCAGCCGCTCGGCGCTCGTCCCCGAGCGCGACACGACGCGCACCTCGCGGAGCGGCCGCGTTCGCGCGAGCATCTCGACGTGCGATCGACCCTGCGCGCCCGCACCGAACACCGTCAGGACGTCGGCATTGGTCCGAGCCAGCAGCTCGGTGGCGAGCGCGCTGGCCGCGGCGGTGCGCATCTCCGTCAGCGACGTGCCGTCGAGCAGCGCGCGCGCGCTACCGCTCTTCGCGTCGAGCAGAAGCACCGCGCCCTGGACGGCCGGCGCGCCGCGCGACGGATTGTCCGGGAAGACGGACACCACCTTCGCGCCCAGGGCCCGCCGCGCGCCGAGCACGGCCGGCATGACGAGCATCGGCCCGCGGGCGCTCTCGAGGTGGCTGCGGACCGGGACCGTGGCCGTTCCCCCCGACAGCTCACCGAAAGCAGCTCGCATGGCATCCACCGCGTCCCGGGCCGAAAGGGCGCGTCGCACGTCGGCGGCGGAGAGGACTCGAATCGGCAAGGCGGCCGTCCTGTTGGGGCAGCGACACAGTGTAGCGCAGCGTCGCGGGGGAACGCGGTCGGAGCGGGGTGGACGAGAACGCCCATCTGGTCCATGATGGTCGCATTCCGGGAGAGAATGCGCAGGAGGAGCGGAAGATGAGCTATCGCAATCAGGCGGCGGCGCTTGCAGTGGCCGCGGGTGTGGCGCTGATGCCGGTCTTGGCGGCGGCGCAGCCGGCGGACGAGACCGGCGCCCGGACGCCGTGGGGGCATCCCGACATCCAGGGCATCTGGGACTACCGCACGCTGACCCCGCTCGAGCGGCCCGTGGAGCTGGGCGACAAGGCGTTCCTGACCGAGGAGGAAGCGGCGAGCCTGGAGCAGGAGACCCTGGCCCGCAACGAGCTCCTGCTGAACCGGGCCCCTCAGACGACGTCGGCCAGCGACCAGGTCGACCGGCGCGAGGACGGCACGCCCGGCTTCTACAACAACTTCTGGCTCGACCGGGGCACCACCGCCATCGCGACGCGGCGCACCTCGCTGGTCGTGGATCCGCCGAACGGCCGGCTTCCGGCCCTGACCGAGCCGGCGCGGGAGCGCGCCGAGTCGGCCGAGGCCGAGCGCATCGCCGCCGTGCGCCGCGGACGCCTGCCCGCCGCCAGCTACACCGACCTCGACGCGGGAGACCGCTGCATCCAGCACGCCAAGGCCGGCCCGCCCATCAGCACCGGCGGCTACAACAACAACATCCAGATCTTCCAGACCCCCGACCACGTCGTCATCCTGGCCGAGCAGAACCACGACGCGCGCATCGTGCCCCTCGACGGGCGGCCCCACGTGTCGCCGCGGGTGGCCCAGTGGATGGGCGACTCGCGCGGCTACTGGGACGGCGAGACGCTGGTCGTCGAGACCGTCCACTTCAACGGCAAGCACGACCAGATCGGGCGCCCGCTCCTGAGCTCGGGCGAGAACCTGTCGCTCGTCGAGCGGTTCACGCTGATGGACCCCGAGAACCTGATGTACGAGTACACGGTCACCGACCCCACCATCTGGACGAGCGCCTGGACCGCCCAGCACCCGATGAAGCGGAACCCCGACCTGCTGTACGAGTTCGCCTGCCACGAGGGCAACTACGGCATGGAGGGCATCATGGCCGGCTCGCGCGTGCAGGAAGCGGCGGCGGCCGCGGCGGCGCGCTAGGAGTCGGCGCCGTAGAACGGCGCGGATTCCTGGAGGATTGGTTGGGCGGCGAGCGGAGCCGCAGGCGACGCTCTCCGGGCCAGAAGTCTGCGCCGTAGAGCGGTGCAGACTCCTGGAGGGTTGGTTGGGCGCCAGACGGAGCCTCAAGGCAACGATCGGCGGGCTGACTCCGGGAACGCGGGGCGCTATCGGATCTGTCTGATGCGCCCCGCTGACTTCCACGCCCGTGTCGGCCGTGAGCACGGGCGTGTCGAGGCGCTCGGCGAGAGCGAGGCACAGGCGGTCGGCCAACGACAGGCCCTCGCGCCGCCTCCAGCGGCGGGCCGCCCAGTGCCGGCTCTCGCAGAAATGCTGCACGTCGGCCGCGACGCGGATCAGCTCATTCACGGCGGCCGGCCAGCTTCATGAACCAGCGCTGCTGCTCGACGAGGCCGGACGTCGGCCGGGGCGCACGCGGGGGGACCGTGTAGTCCGCCTCGCCGCACAGGAGGGCGATGGCCCGCTGCGGATCGAGTCGCCGCAGCTCCTCCCGACGGATCCGTTCCAGCCGCGGCCCGGCCTCCTGCCAGGTCTTCACCCACCGTCGCGCGAGGGCGGTCTGATCGCTCGTCACTCCGACGGCTCGATGCGCAGCAGCGCGCCGTCGTCGACGTGGTCCGTCAGCACGTAGAGCAGCTCGTCGGGCCCCTGGCGCACCTCGCGGATGCGCTGGCGGAAGTCCTGCAGCAGCGACTCGCGCCGGATCTCCTCCAGTTGGTCGTTGAGGACGATGCGCTGCAGGTTGCCGGTGCCGGGGATGCCGCCCTCCTGCAGGGCGCCGACGAAGACGTTGCCCTTCCATGCCGGGAACAGGTCGCCGGTGTAGACGGCGAGGCCGGCGGCGGCGATGGCCGGCAGCCACACCACGACGGGCGACTCGTAGCCGTCGCGGGTCGGATGCGACGAGACGCGTGCGCCGGGATAGAGGCGCCCGAAGCTCATCAGCGGCCAGCCGTAGTTGCGGCCGGGCAGCAGGATGTTGAGCTCGTCGCCGCCGTTGGGGCCGTTCTCGTGCTGCCAGATGTCCCCGGTTTCGGGGTGCAGCGCGAGGCCGAGGGTGTTGCGGTGGCCGATGGTGTAGATCTCCGGCCGGTGGCCGGGCTCGTCCACGAAGGGGTTGTCGTCGGGCACCGAGCCGTCGTCGTTGAGGCGCAGCATCTTGCCGCGCAGGCTCATGGGGTCCTGCGGGGCCATGAGAAGGTCGCCGTCCTGCGACCGGATGCGGCCGCCGGTCGACATGTAGACCTTGCCGTCGGCGCCGAAGGCGACGCGCCCGTTGAGCCCCGAGTTGGTGTAGAAGGGCTCGGTGACGACGAGGTCCTCGACGTCGTGGAGGGCGTGCCCCTCCAGCCGCCCCCGCGCGAGGGCGGGCGAGCCGCGGCCGTCGGCGTGCCCCTTGGTGTAGGTGAGGTACACCAGCCCGTTGTCGGCGAAGTCGGGGTGGAGGGCGACATCCATCAGGCCGCCGTTGCCGTCGGTCCGCACCTCGGGCAGGCCCGAGATGGACTGCGGGTCGAGGATGTCGTCGCGAACCACGCGCAGCCGGCCGTCCCGCTCGGTGACGAGCATGCCGCCGTCGGGCATGAACGCGATGGCCCAGGGGTGCGACAGCCCCCGCGCCACCACGCTGACGCGGATCTCGTGCTGCTCGGCGGTGTCGATCACCCAGGGGCCGTCGCCGAGCGGCGGCACCGGCAACCCGAAGGGTTCCTCCTGCGCATGGGCCACCGAGAACAGGCAGAGCAGCAGAGGCGCCGCCAGGAGAAGAGAACGTCTGAACTTCATGCCAACCTCCCGGATGAGCCGATTGCGGCTCGATGAATGACCTTCCCCGTTTGCCGCGCCGCTAATCGATCGGCAGGAGCGGCTCGATTCCCTCCGGCAGGTGCTGGTCGAAGGCGGCCAGCACCGCCGCGTCGGCGGCGTGGGCGCCCATCAGGCCGACGATGTCCACCAGGTCCTGCACGCCGAACGCCTGCTCCGTGCGCGCGTAGGTCTCCGCGCCGACGTTGTGGACCTCGCCGAAGAGCTCGCGGCCGAACGCGATGAGGGCGGCGTCCTTCTCGTCGAGGCCCGTCACCGGGCGGCCGTGCCGGATGACGTCGATCGCCGCGGGCTCGACGCCGGCCTCGAGCGCCTTGGGCTCGTTCATCGTCCAGTCGACCTGCGAGTCGTGCATGCGCGCCGTCACCAGGACCGCGATCTGCATCGTCCGGCCTCCCACCCGGTCCTCCAGCGTGTCCTGTCCGGCCCCGTAGGCGCGGATGACGCCCGGCCCGATGCCCGACGGCGACAGCATGCGGCCGTACAGCTCGGCCACCGAGGTCCGGCTGGCGGGGCTGATCAGGGGCAGGCGGCTCCGAGAGTCGGGGTGGATGTCGTCGGGATGCGTGAACGGCAGGGGCAGCGACTGCCGCCAGCCGGCCGGCATGCGCTGGTTGAACGCGGTCAGGGTCGCGGCGGTGCTCGCGTAGCGGCCCATCACGTCGACGATGTCGACGAGGTTGGTCTTGCCGTGCAGGGCGAGTGCCCGGGCATAGGTGTCGGCGCTCAGCTTCCGCGTGCCGAACAGCTCGCGGCCCAGCTCGACGATGATCGCCTCGCGGTCGCTCAGCCCCGTCAGCGGCTTCCGGTGCCGCACCACGTCGATGATGCCGTCGTCGAGCCCGACCGCAAGGGCCTCGAGCTCGTGCAGCGCCCACTCGTAGGGCTGGTCGTACTCGCGGGCCGTCGTCAGCACCGTCAGCTCGGTGAGCTGCCGTCCCATCGGCGCCTCGAACCGCAGGCTCGCGCCCGACCCGTGCAGCCGCAGGGCCGCCGCCCCGGTGGGGGCCCCGGCCGGGCTCGCCACCGCCGCGTCGTAGGTCGCCCGCCGCGTCGGATCGAGCTCCTCCCGGTCGATGGGCGGGAGGCGGCTGCGCGACTCCGGGTTCACGTCGTCGGGAAGCTGGCCGGCCTGGGCGGCCGGTACCCCGGCGGGGAGGAACCACACCCCCCCGAGCACGATCGCCGTCTGCACCCATCGCCTCATGCCCAGTCTCCTTGTCTTCTCTTCCGAACCGTCTCGGTCGCCAGTGAGCCTCCGGCTCAACTCGCCGGTCCAGCCTGCGCGCGAGGAATTCGCGCCGTTCCGCAGCGCGAACTCCCTCATTCTAGCCCGCCAATCGCCGCCTCCGGCTCCGCTTGGCGCCCAAACGCCGCTCAGGCTCGGTTCCAGGGGGCGCCGCCTCGATGTGCGGGCGGCGGCGTTCAGACCCGGTCACGGCGCGACGACGGCGATCCCCTCGATCTCCAGCAGCGCGCCGTTCGCGAAGAGCGACTGGATGCCGAGCAGGGTCGCGGCCGGCGCCGTCTCGTCGGGGAAGCCGTGGGCCCGGCGGGCCGCGTCGACCGCCGCGAAGTCGCCCCGGGTGTACTCCGGCATGTAGATCACGACCTTCAGCAGGTCCTCGGGCCCCGCGCCCGCCGCCTCGAGCCGGCGTCTGAGGTTGCCGTACACCTGGTCGGCCTGCGCTTCGAGCGAGTCGCCGGGCTGACCCACCTGGCCCGAGACCTGGACCACCGTGGGGCCGCCTGCGCCGCTCGCGGTTACCACCTGGGTGAAGCCGGCGGCCGGATCGACGAACGCGCGCTCGACGGCCCCCCCATCGGCGCCGACGACGGCGATGCCGTCGATCTCGACCAGGAACTGCTCGGAGGCGAGGGCGGGGATGCCGAGCAGGGTGCTCGCCGGCATGTCGTCGAGGGCCAGCGCCTCTTCGCGGCCGGCGCGGTACGCGGCGAGGTCCGTCTCGGGATCGAAGTCGACGATGTAGGTGGTGGCCTTGACGAGGTCCGCCAACGACGCCCCCGCCGCCTCGAGCTGGCTTTGGACGCGTCCCCACACCGCCGCCGTCTGCGCCGCGACGCCGTCGCCGCCGCCCACCTGCCCCGCCACGTAGACCGTCTTGACGCCGTTCGCGGTCACCGCCACCACCCCGCTGAAGCCGTTCGACGGGTTGAAGCGTTCGATCTCGAGGTCGGTCCCCGGCTCGGCCACCACCGCGATCGCCTCTATCTCGACCCGCAGCGGCTCGGCGAACAGCTCCCTGACCCCGATCATGGTGCTCGCCGGCCACGCGTCCTCGGGGAAGGTCGCCAGCCGCACCTCGGCGACCACCGGGTACTGCTCGGGCTCGAAGTCCTTCACGAAGATGCGGATCTTCACCACGTCGGAGGGCGTGGCCCCCGCCTGCTCGAGCCGCCGCACCACCCCCGCGAACGCAGACTCGACGTGCTCGCGCAGCGTCTCGCCCTGCCCGACCTGCCCGGACACGAAGACGGTCTTGACGCCGTCGTGGGTCGTGGTGACGACCTGCGTGAAGCCGCCGGCCGGATCGATGTACTCGACCTGCGCCGCCGCGATGCCCGGCATCAGGCACGCGATCAGGCCCGCGACGAGGGGAAGCCTTGTTCTGTGCGCCATCGTCTGTTCTCCATGCCGGCCGCGGGTCCATTCCGCGCGCCGGATCGACGGGATGATACCGCGTCGCTGTCCATGCGGCCGGATCGCTTCGAACCGACGCTTGCGGCCTGTTCCCCAAGCGTGGTACAAACGGACAGGAGAGAGAGCGACATGGCCAAGACCGCGATGATCCGTGCCCGGCTCGAGCCCGACCTGAAGCGTGACGCCGAAACCGTCTTCTCGACGCTCGGCTTGTCGGCCACCGAAGCCATCACCCTGTTCTACAAGCAGGTGACGTTGCACCACGGCCTGCCCTTCGAAGTCAGGATTCCGAACGCCGAAACGCGCGAGGCTCTGGAGCAGGCAGGCCGGAAAGAGAAGCTCACGGAGTACGCCAGCCTGGATGATCTCAGGGTCGCGGCCGAGTGATGCGCCTGCTCACCACGAAGCGATTCGAGAGAGATCTCAAGCGCGCCAAAAGCAGAGGCAAGGACCTCGAGAGACTCTGGCGTGTCGTCGACCGTCTCCTGAACGAGCGGCCCCTGGAAGCTCGTCACAGACCCCATCGGTTGTCCGGTGACTGGTCTGGTGCCTGGGAGTGCCATGTCGAGCCGGATTGGCTGCTGATATGGACCCGGCACGAGGATGCTCTCGTGCTGGTGCGAACGGGTACGCATTCCGATTTGTTCGAGTGACCTTGGTGCCGCCGAGTGGCGGCTCAGACGGGCCGGGCACAACGACACTTGGATCGTCGTGCGCGAGGTCGACCAGGTCGGTACGGTACGCGAGAGGCTACGCGTTCACCCGCAACGCCTCGGTCGGCTCCAACCGGAGCGCCTTCAGGAGGGCGGTCACCACCTGGGTGAAGCCGGCGGCCGGATCGATGCCTCACGTCTCCGGGTCCGGCTTCCCGTCGAGCCACTCGATGAACTGCCGCGGCGACACCAGTCGAATGCCTGCGTGCTCGCCGAGCACGAGCAGATCCCGATCGCCCGTCACGATTCGTTCGGCCCCGGCGGAGAGCGCCGTGGCGAGAACGAGATCGTCATCCCGGTCACGGCAGACAGGCGCGGGCAGCGGCGCCGGGTCGACCAGTCTGGCCTGGTTGCGGAAGGTCTGCAGGAATGCCCTGGCTGATGGAGTGACGACGAACTTGCGGCGCAGCGTAGACTCGAGTTCGTCGAGCAGGGCCGGCGACGATGCCAGCAGACGCCGTCTTACCGCGCGCCGGAAACACTCGTGGCACAGTCCGTTCGTCAGCAGTGCGGCGACGATGACGTTCGTGTCGAAGACGACGATCACGACTCGGTCTCGAAGACGTCCTCATCGGTGTAGATTCCCTGCGTTCGAGCCTGCGGCATCAGGTCGGCGCGCGCCGCCTCGAACGCCCCGAGCAGCTCCTCGGCGTCGAGCGCCCGGCGTACGTACTGACTGAGGGTGAGCTTCTCGGCGCGAGCCCGCGCCTCCAACCTGCGCCGCGAGCCCTTGGGCAGGCGGATCGTGATGACTTCGTGCATTGGTATTACCCTGTCATACAAGAAGCCGGAACGTCAAGTGCGGCCGGGCGGAATCTCGGGCCGACCAGTCGGCTGGGTGGGGTCGCGAGTCGGATGCCGGAGCTAGAATCCGGCGGTGGTGACGATGAGGGAGATGCTCGGCACGGCGCTGTCCCTCGCGGGCCTGCTCGCGGTCGGTTGGCTCGCGCTCGTGGCGCTGCTCGCATTGCAGGAGCGCCGCCTCATCTTCTTCCCGACCCGGACCCTGGCCTTCTCGCCGGCCGATCTCGGGCTCCGCGCCGAGGAGCTGTCGATCTCGGCGGCGGACGGCGTGATCCTCCACGGCTGGTGGATCGAGGGGCCGGGCGACCGGGTGCTCATCTGGTATCACGGCAACGCCGGCAACGTGGGCGACCGGCTGCACAACGCGCGGTGGTTCGTGGACCGGCTCGGGGTCGACGTCGTGCTCGTCGACTACCGCGGCTACGGGCAAAGCGGGGGGACGCCGGACGAGGCCGGGGTCTATCTCGACGGCCTGGCCGTCTACGACGCGGTGGCGGCCCGATCCGTGCGGGCGGAGGACGTCGTCCTGTTCGGCCGGTCGCTCGGCGGCGCGGTCGCCATCGAGACGGCGCTACGGCGCCCGGTGGGCGCCCTCGTGCTCGAGTCGGTCTTCCGCTCGGTGCGGGCGCTGGCCCGCGAGCATTACTGGTTCGTGCCCAGCGCGGTGATCAGGACGCGGATGGACAACGAGTCGAAGATCGGGCGGGTCGAGGTCCCGACGCTCGTGCTGCACGGCGACCGCGACGCCATCGTCCCGATCTCGCACGGCCGGCGCCTGTTCGAGCTGGCCGCCCGCCCCGCCGGCTTCCACGTCATCGAAGGCGCCGGTCACAACGACACGTGGCTCGTCGGTGGTCAGCCCTACGCCGACGCGTGGAGCGCATTCCTGGGAGATACCGGCGGCTCGTCCGGGTGACGGGGCGCCGCCGTGGCACAGCCATCGGCGCGGAGGGCGCGCTGATGCGAACTCCTGCGCGCAAACCTCAGTCGGGCCTGTCGCCCGAGGAGCCGGCCGGATAGGTCGGCGGCGTCGCGATGGCGGTGCCGTCGCGGCCCGAGCCGTCGAGGGCGCCGGGCTGCAGGAGGCCCTCCTCGGCGTCCCGGTTGTTGTCGGTGCAGGCGTACTCCATGAGCTCCCAGTCCGGCGGGGCGAGGGGCATGACCCAGCCCGTCGTCCACGGTTCGGTGTAGAACTTCGGGTCGTCGATGGTCGCCTCGTACCACAGCTCGTTGGCGCTGATGCGGCGCCAGCGTTCGATGACGTGCAGCGCGTCGCTGTGGCGGTTGCCGTGCGAGTCGAGCCACGTGTCGCCCGACAGGTTGACGGTGTCGATGACCAGCGTGTCGCCGTCCCAGCGGCCGACGGAGTCGCCCATCAGGGTGGTGGGCCAGGTGGGCCGGTGCTCCCGCCCGTCGGTCCAGATGACTCGGAAGTTGTGCATGTACTCGTAGAGGAACAGCACGCGGTCGGGGAGCTGGATGATCTCCATGGGATAGGGCGAGCTGTTCATCCGCGGTATGCCCGGGAAGTGGCAGTAGCTCGTCGGGTCGATCAGGTCGGCCACGTCGTTGAACGCCTTCAGCCCCGCCTCGGTGAAGGGGAGCGGCTCGATGGGCGCCGACGTGTTGGGGTGGGTCCCCTTGTTCCAGAAGCCGGAGAGGTCGGCGCGGCCGTCCGGCGCGCGCGGAATCGGGGTGCCGTCAGCGGGCGGCTGCTCGGTCAGCACCGGCGTGCTCTGCCCGGCGGCAATGCCCGCGGAGAGGCCGAGCGCTCCCATCGCGAGCGCCGCGAAGAAGACGAACGAACCGGTTCTGCCACTCATGGGGCGATCTCCTTCCGGCTCCGGGTAGTCCAGCAATCGTCGCCTGCGGCTCCGCTTGGCGCCCAACCAACCCTCCATGAGTCCGCGCGGTTCTGTGGCGCAGGCTCCTGGCGCGCCTAGCGCCCTTGCGGCGGGCCGGCGGCCGGGCCGCCGTCGGCGGCGGCCGCGTACACGGTCCGCCCGCCGAACACCCACGTCCGGCCGTTGCAGACGGTGCGGCCGTTGCGGGCCCGGAAGCCGTAGATCGTGATGGGCTTGCCGACCTCGACCGAGTCCTTCGTCCAGCCCCGGCGCGTGAGGTTGTTCGGGTTGTCGCCCTCGCACTCCCAGGCCACCGCCTGCCCGTCGGGTCCGGCCACGTCCAGGTAGACCCAGATGTGCGGGTTCTGCCACTCCACCTTGGTGACGGTGCCCTCCAGGGTCACCGGCCGGTCGGCGTCGAACTGCGCGGCGAAGGAATGGTGCCCGGTCGCGGGCGGGGCCGCCGCGAGCATCGCGATGGTGACGGCGGTGACGGCGGCGAGAACCGATGGCGCTCGCATGGGGAACCTCCTGCTACTGCTTCACGGCGGCGACGGCGGCGGCCGAGAGCTGTGCCGTCGTGCCGCCGGGGGTCCAGATGTTGGACGGAATCTGCCGCCCGGTGCGCACCCACACCAGATCGAGGCTCGGCACGACGACCGCGATCTGGCCGCTGTTGCCCCAGGCGGCCACGGCGTCGGGCGGCGTCCCCGGCAGCAGCGGCTGGCGCACGTAGTCCGACTCGCGGTAGGTGAGGTACCAGTCGCCGGAGTTGAGGTGCCAGAACAGGCCGTAGGACGGGTTCGCCTTCGGGGCCGGGGCGGTGCGGAGCTGTGCGATGTAGTCGGCCGCCAGGTAGCGCTGCCCGTTCCACAGGCCGTCGTTCAGCAGCACCTGTCCGATCTTGGCGAGGTCGCGGGGGCGCATGCGGATGCTCTGGTACCCGAGCAGCCGCTCGTCGGTGTGGATCTCCACCCAGTAGGCGCCCTCCATGCCGAGCGGCTCGAACAGCTCCCGGCGGGTCAGGTCGGGCAGGCTCAGGCCGGTGGCGCGCTCCAGCGCGGTGAACAGCACCCGGTAGGCGGCGTTGTGGTAGATGAAGTAGTCGTCGGGCGCGTGGGTCATGCCCCGCGCGAGCACCGCCTCGAGCTGGCTGCGCCCCGCCTCGCGGTCCTCGCGATCGAGGGCCGGCCACTGGGCGAGCCCCGACGTCATCGCCATCACGTTGCGGAACGTCATGAGGTCGCGGGTCTGTCCGGCCAGCTCCGGCACGAAGTCGACGAGGGGCTGGTCGAGCGACTCGATGTCGCCGCGCGCCAGCACGCGGCCCACGAGGAGCGCGAACGCCCCCTTGGTCCCCGAGTAGGTCTGCTGCACGTCGTCGGGGCCGCGGTCGTTCCAGTACCGCTCGAAGACGAGGCGGCCGTGGCGGATGACGAGGAGGGAGTCGGCGTGCGTCGTCTCCGCGAGGTCGGCGAGCCGTTCGAGGCTGGCGGGGTCGAAGCCCGCCTCCGCGGCGTCGCCGGTCGCCCACGGGGCGGTGTCGGGTCTCGGCCACGGCTCGGTGCCGACCTGCCGGCTCAGGGGCTGGGCGGCGGCGGAGGTGGCCGCCAGCGTCACCGCCGCCGCGGTCGCCAGCCCCAGGAGCCCGCGGGCAAGGCCCCGCTGCCCTCGACCGGCCGTGGATCGGGTGGGGAGTGCATCGCTCCTCGGGCTCGTGGTCTTCATGATTCGATGTAGAGTAGCACCAAACGGGCGCATGGGAACCCACCGCGCCCGGGCCTCGGTCTTGCCGGAAGCGAGGGGATGCCTGGCGCGGTCAGGCTGGGTGTGACGGCGCGGGAGGCAGGAAGCACGTCGGTCGAATGCGACGGCCCTCGGGGCACGAGTTGCCCGAGTCGAAGGGAGGACGGCAAATGGCGGACGCACGGTTCACGATGACCCGGCGCGAGTGCCTGGGCGCGCTCGCCGCCACCGCGGCGTTCCCGGCCCTGCGCGGCGCGGCGGCCGAGGGCAAGCCGATGCGCGGCGCGTTCATGATCCTGAGCACGCCTTACACCGCCGCGAACGAGGTCGACTACGAGGACCTCGCGGGCGAGGTCGACTTCTGCGACCGCTGCGGCATCGAGGCCCTGGTGTGGCCGCAGAACTCGAGCGAGCAGCGCTACCTGAGCAAGGCCGAGCGGCTGCGCGGGTTCGACGTGCTGGCCGAGGCCAACCACGGCCGCGCCCCGGCCCTCGTGCTCGGGGTGCAGGCCGACGACACCGCCGGCATGCTCGAGTACGCCCGCTACGCCGAGGCCCTCGAGCCCGACGCGATGATCGCCATCCCACCCCGCACCGCGTCGTCGCTGGCCGACTTCCGCGACTACTACGCGGCCCTGTGCGACGTCACCGGCCGGCCCGTCTTCGTGCAGACGAGCGGCGGGGCCCCCGACATCGAGCCGACGGTCGACTTCCTGGTGTCGCTGGCGCGGGAGTTCCCGCAGTGCGGTTACGTCAAGGAGGAGCACCCGCCGGTACAGGAGCGGATGCTCGCGCTGATGAAGCACCGCCCCGACCCCATCAGGAGCATCCTCGGCGCCAACTTCGGCCGGGCCTGGGCCTACGAGATGCGCCTCGGCACCGACGGGGTGATGACCGGCGGGGTGATGTACGCCGACATCTACGCGGGGCTGTGGGACCTGCACCAGGCGGGCCGGCGCGACGAGATGCGCGACCTCTACGGCAAGCTCCTGCTCATGCTGAACCTCGACCGGCTGATCCCCGGGGTGCGGCTCCACGTGCTGCAGAAGCGCGGCCTGTTCAAGACGACGAAGTCGCGGCGCGGCGAGTACAGCTTCACCCGGGCCCAGATCGACGAGATCGAGCACCGCTTCGCGGCCCTCGAGCCGCATCTCCGGGCGTGACGGCGGGGATGCGGCCGACCTCCTTCTACGAACCTGACGGCCCCGCCGGCTTTCGGGCCACGGCCTGGACCCGCGGTCCGTGGAGCCGGGACCACCAGCACGGCGGTCCGCCGGCGGCGCTGCTCGCGCGCGGGGTCGAGGCGGCGCTGTCCGACCGCGACTGCGCCATCGTCCGTTTCACGGTGGAGTTCCTGCGGCCCGTCCCGATCGGGCGGTTGCGGGTCGAGACCGAGGTGTTGAAGCAGGGCCGGCTGGTGGAGCGGCACGCCGCGCGGCTGTGGTCCGGCGACGACCTGGCGTCGACCGCGCTGGCTCTCTGTCTGCGGCAGAGGCAAGTGGTCCTGCCCGTGAGGGACGCAAAGCCGGTGCCGCCCCCGCCGCCCGAGGGGGCCGAGCCGTACACCTTCCCGTTCTTCCCCGACCCCGTCGGCTATCACACCGCCATGGACGTACGGTACGTCCGGGGCGCGTGGGGGCAGTCGGACGTGACCTGCTGGATGCGGCAGCGCTGTCCGCTTTTGCCCGGCGAGGCGCCGACCGGGTGGCAGCGCGCCCTCGTCGCGGCGGACGCCGGCCACGGGGTCGCGGTGCCGGTTCCCTTCGACGACTACACCTTCATCAACGCCGACCTGTCGGTGCACCTCGTCCGCCCGCTGCGCGGCGAGTGGGTCGGCCTCGAGTCGGGCAGCGTGGCCGAGCCGTCGGGCATCGGTCTGTGCCGGACCCGCCTCTGGGACACGGACGGCGTGGCGGGACGCGGCGCCCAGAGCCTGGTCGTCGCCGCCCGCGCGTGAGGCCGTGGGCGAAGCGGGCGGGCGGGGGCGCGGGGGCCGGTGGGGGAGTGCCCCGGCCCCGCCGGCGGTGGCGGGAGCCGGCCG
This sequence comes from Vicinamibacterales bacterium, assembly GCA_965261285.1. Classification (GTDB taxonomy): domain Bacteria; phylum Acidobacteriota; class Vicinamibacteria; order Vicinamibacterales; family UBA8438; genus JAJEEA01. The sequence goes on from OZ253457.1 coordinate 5,969,545, forward strand.
TACCCCGCACTATTCGGGAACCGGCATGTTCCGCCCCGTCGCGACCCCGCTCCGGACCGGCCACGATATGATGGGCCGGTGCCGCCGGCCGTATCGGGCCGGGCTTCCAGGAGGAGTGCCAGCATGAGCCGCCATCCCCTCTCGCGCCGCCGCTTCCTCGGCGGGGTCTCGGCCGCCGCCTCCCTGATGATCGTGCCGCGCCGCGTGCTCGGCGGGCGCGGGTTCCAGGCGCCGAGCGACACCCTGAACATCGCCGGCATCGGCGTGGGGGGGCGCGGGCGGGGCGACGTGCGGGGATGCGACAGCGAGAACATCACCGCGCTCTGCGACGTCGACTTCGGGCACGCCGCGCGCACGTTCGCCCTTTATCCCGAGGCGCGCACCTACGCCGACTACCGGCGCATGCTCGACGCCGAGCCCGACCTCGACGCCGTGATCGTCGCCACCCCCGACCACACCCACGCGGTCATCGCGATGGAGGCGATGCGGCGCGGCAAGCACGTCTACTGCGAGAAGCCCCTCACCCGGACCGTCGCCGAGGCGCGCGCCCTGGCCACGATGGCCCGCGAGCAGGGCGTCGTCACCCAGATGGGGAACCAGGGCCACGCCAACGACGGCACCCGGCTCATCCGCGAGTGGATCGAGGCCGGCGCCATCGGGACGGTGCGCGAGGTGCAGTACTGGACCAACCGGCCCATCTGGCCGCAGGCCATCGAGCGGCCCACCGAGGCCCACCACGCGCCGCCGGGCCTCGACTGGGACCTGTTCCTGGGGCCCGCCCCCGAGCGGCCGTACCACCCCGCCTATCACCCGTTCCGCTGGCGCGGGTGGTGGGACTACGGCACCGGCGCCCTCGGCGACATCGCCTGCCACTCGATGGACGCGGCGTTCTGGGCCCTGCAGCTCGACCAGCCGACGCGCATCGTGGCCGAGACGACGCCGCTGTTCGCGGAGACGGCGCCGGCGGTTTCTCGCATCACCTACGACTTCCCGGCCCGGGGCGAACGGCCGCCGGTGCGCTTCGTGTGGCGCGACGGCGCCCTCGCCCCGCCCCGGCCGCCGCAGCTCGCCCCCGGCGAGGAGCTGCCCGGCGGCAGCAGCGGCCAGCTCATCGTCGGCGATGACGGCCTCATCGCGGCGAACATGTACGCGACCGAGCCGCGCCTGTTCCCGACCGCGCTTCACGAGGACGTGACGGCGAGCCCGCCCCCCGAGAAGTACCCGCGGTCGCCGGGCGTGTACCGCGAGTGGATCGACGCCTGCAAGGGCAACGGCCGGGCCGGCTCCGACTTCGCCGAGCACGCCGGCCCCCTGACCGAGGTCTGCCTGCTGGGCAACCTCGCGGTGCGCACCGGCAAGGCCATCGACTGGGACGCCGGGAAGATGCAGGCGACGAACGTGCCCGAAGCCAACGCCTATCTCGACGAGCCCTACCGCGAGGGATGGAGCCTCTGATGCCGCTGAGCCACGACGCGGTAGCGGCTCGCCGAGAGCGGGCTCCCGGTTCGTACCGGTCGGGCTTGCCCGTCAGGAACCACCGGTCCATTCGATCCGGCCCGACGGGGCATCGGCAGCCGGGCGCGCGAGTCGGGGCCCTGAACCTCGCGCCGCCGTGTCTGGCCGTCGTCCTGGCTGCGGCGGTCGCTCTCCCGGCGGTGGCCCAGCCGGCCGACGGGGCGCTGCTCGCGGCCATCCGCGAGGAGGGGCTCGAGCGCTCGCAGGTCATGGAGCACGTCGTCCGGCTGAGCGACGTCTACGGCCCCCGATTCACCGGCACCCCCGCCATCGAGGAGGCGGGGGCGTGGACGATGGACACGTTGCGCGGGTGGGGGCTTGCGAACGTGCACGCCGAGCGGTTCGCGTTCGGGACGGGGTGGTCGCTCGAGCGGTTCCACGCCCACCTCGTCGAGCCGCAGGTGATGCCCGTCATCGGCTATCCCAAGTCGTGGTCGTCGGGCACCGACGGCACGGTGACGGCCGAGGTGGTCCGGGTCGACCTGCGGACGGAGGCCGACCTGGCGCGCTACCGCGGGCGGCTGCGCGGCAGGATCGTGCTGACGCAGCCGGCGCGCGACGTGCCGATGCTGACCGGGGACGTGGTGCTGCGGATGGACGACGAGCTGCTCGCGGAGGCGGCGCGGCCCTTCGAGCCGCCGGCGCGGGGGCTGCGCCCGCGGCCGAGCCGCAGGCTCGGCTTCGCGCGGCTCCGGCAGTTCTACCTCGACGAGGGGGTCGTGGCGGCGGTCGACCGCGGCAGCGACTTCGTCCACGTCGAGGGCGGCAGCGGGCTTTCCCACCGGACCCAGCGCACCGACGGGGGCACGATATTCGTGGGCCGCGGCGCCCCGTGGACGGCGGAGCCTCCCGGGACCGGGGTGCCGTCGCTCACCTTCGCGGTCGAGCACTACAACCGGCTGGTCCGGCTGCTCGACCTGGGGGTGCCGGTCCGCATGGAGCTGCACGTCGAGACCCGCTTCCACCCGGAGGCGGAGGCCGACGAGGGGCTGAACGCGTTCAACATCCTCGCCGAGCTTCCCGGCACCGACCTCGCCGACGAGGTCGTCATCGTCGGCGCCCACTTCGACACCACCCACGCCTCGACCGGCGCGACCGACAACGCGGTCGGGGTGGCCGCGATGATGGAGGCGATGCGGATTCTGAAGACCATCGGCGCCCGGCCGCGGCGGACCATCCGCCTCGCCCTGTGGGGCGCCGAGGAGCAGGGCCTGCTGGGGGCGCGCGAATACGTGCGCCGGCACTTCGGCGACGCCGCGACGATGGCCCTCGAGCCGGACCACGCGAAGCTCTCGGCCTACTACAACATCGACAACGGAACGGGCCGGCTGCGCGGCATCTGGACGCAGGGGAACGCGGCGGCGGCCGCGGTCTTCGAGTCATGGGCGGCCCCGCTCGCCGACCTCGGCTTCACCACCGTGTCGCCGTGGTCGGTCGGCGGCACCGACCACGTGCCCTTCGAGATGGTGGGGCTGCCGGGGTTCCAGTTCATCCAGGACCGCCTGGAGTACAACTCGCGCACGCACCACTCCAACATGGACTTCGTCGACCGCGTGCAGCCCGACGACGCCCGCCAGATGGCGGTGATCGCGGCCGTCTTCGCCTACAACACCGCGATGCTCGACGAGCGCCTGCCCCGCAAGCCGCTCCCGCGTCCCCGGCGGTGACGGCGTGCCGGCCCGCCTGCGTCACATGTCGTCCAGTCCCGCGCGGCCGACGGGAGTCCGCGCTGTGGCACGGTGTGGGTGCCCGCCGCCTCGGCCGATCGGCGCGCGAAGCCGCCGGGCGGCGATGAGCGCCCGAGGCGCACCGTGACGCCCCGCTTCTTCTACGGCTGGGTCATCCTGCTCGTGGCCGGCCTGTGCTACGGGTTCGGGATGCCGCCGGTGTACTACAGTTGGGGCATCTTCGCGCCCCGCATCACCGCCGAGCTGGGCATCGACCGCGCCGCCGTCGGCGGGGTCTTCGGGCTGTTCAACACCCTGCACCAGTGCGTGGGCCTGCTCGTGGGGCTGGCCATCGCCCGCTTCGGGCTGCGGCGGGTGATGCCGGCGGGCTTCTGCGTCACCGCGGCGGGGCTCCTGGTGCTCGCCGGGGCGGACACCGCGCAGGCCTGCTACGTCGGCTTCTCGGTGCTGGGGGGCATCGGCGTCGGCTTCTCGACCACGGTGCCGGCGCAGACGCTGGGGCAGAACTGGTTCCTCCGGCGCCGCGCGCGCGTCATCGGGGCCATCTTCACGGTGGGCGGCCTCGTGGGCTGGCTCGTCTCGCGCTCGGACACCTGGGTCCTCGAGCGCTACGACTGGCGGACCGGCTGGGTCCTCATCGCCGCGCTGTCGGTGGTCCTCGGGCTCGTGGCGGCGTCGCTCGTGCGGGAGGGCCCCGAGGCGATGGGTCAGCGCCTCGACGGCGAGGCCCCGGCGGCGGGGGACGGGTCTGACGGCGACCAAGCGGAGGCGGCGGACCGCTGGACCGCGTGGCAGGCGGCGCGGACGCCGCAGTTCGCCCTGATGCTGGTGTGCGGCGTCGCCTACGCGGTGCCCTGGAACACCGCGGTGGCCCACCTCACCCTGCACCTCATCGATCGCGGCCACGCGGAGACGATGGCCATCGGGTTCGTGGGGACCATGGCCCTCGTCAGCATCGCGGGGCGGCTCGCGGGGGCGGTGGGCGACTGGATCGCCCCCCAGCGCGCCCTCGCCGCCGCCCTCGTGCTGGAGGGGCTCGGCGCGGGGGCCCTGATCTTCGCCGGCAGCACCGCCGTCGCGTGGGCGGCCGTCTCCCTGCTCGGGGTCGGCTTCGGGATGGCCTTCGTGAGCATCCCCGTCGTGTTCTCCCACTTCTTCGGCCGCCGTGCGTTCGCGGTGACGAGCGGCATCCGAACCACCTGCACCGGCATCTTCGGCGGCCTCGGGCCCTGGCTGGCGGGGGTCGCGTTCGACGCGACGGGCAGCTATGCGGTACCGTTCCTCGGCCTGCTCGTGCTCGGCCTCGCGGGCGGGGCGGCGGCAGCCGCGCTGCGGCGCCCGGACGCCCCCGAGGCAGGCAACCATCAGGCCCGCGCGTTCGTGGACGGGTGACTTGTCCTCATGAGTACGCGCCTTCAGGTCATCGTGTCGGACGAGGAGATGATCTCGTTGCGCCGGGCGGCACGGCGCAGCGGAATGACCGTGAGCGAGTGGGCGAGGCAGGCGCTGCGACGCGCGCGGGACGAGCAGGAGGGCCCCGGCCCGGCAATCGTCGCCCGTGGCGGCCATGGCCGCCCAACCAACTCCGCCAAGAGCCTGCATGGCTCTACGGCGCAGGCTCCCGGTGCGGAGAGGCGGCTGCGCGCGCTCGAACGCGCCCTCGCGTGCAACCACCCGACCGGCGACATCGATGAGATGCTCGCCGACATCGAGCGTGGTCGTGGTCTTCGTTGACGCCAGTGGTGCGGGGCGCCGGGAGTGACAGATGAACGACGAGAACCGATTCGGCGAACCGGAGCCGTGCCCCGCGAATCGGGTGGCCGGCCTGACCCGGCGGGACTTTCTTCGCGCGTCGGGGGTCGCCGGCGCCCTCGCGGTCACCGAATCGGCGTGTGCCGAGGGGGTGGCGGTTCCCGCCTCGGCGCGTCAGGAGCCCCCGGCGGCGACGGACGACTTCCCGCTGGCGGAGGCGACCATCGAAGAGCTGCAGGAAGGCCTGGCCGGCGGTGAGTGGACGACGCGCGCCCTCGCCGAGGCCTATCTGAGCCGCATCGACGAGCTCGACGGGCGGGGGCCGACCCTGCGCTCCGTGCTCGAGACCAACCCCGACGCCCTCGCCATCGCCGACCGGCTCGACCGCGAACGGCGCGAGGGGCGGCTGCGCGGCCCCCTGCACGGGATTCCCGTGCTGCTCAAGGACAACATCGACACCGCCGACCGCATGACGACGACGGCTGGGTCGCTGGCCCTGGCCGGTTGGATCCCGGCGGAGGACTCCGCGGTGGCGGCCCGGCTGCGCGAGGCGGGGGCGCTGCTGCTGGGCAAGGCCAACCTCAGCGAGTGGGCCAACTTCCGGTCGACGCGGTCGTCGAGCGGATGGAGCGGGCGGGGCGGCCAGTGCCGCAACCCCTACGTCCTCGACCGGAACCCGTGCGGGTCGAGCTCGGGCTCGGGGGCGGCGGTGTCGGCCAACCTCGTCGCCGTGGCCATCGGCACCGAGACCGACGGCTCCATCGTCTGCCCGTCGTCGGCCAACGGCATCGTCGGCATCAAGCCCACGGTGGGGCTGGTCAGCCGGGCCGGGATCATCCCCATCTCGCACACCCAGGACACCGCCGGCCCGATGGCGCGGACGGTGCGCGACGCCGCGGTGGTGCTGGGGGCGCTCGCCGGCCCGGACCCGCGCGACCCCGCCTCGGCCGACAGCGGGCTGCGCGGCCTCGACGACTACACGCCGTTTCTCGACCCGGCGGGCCTGCGGGACGCGCGCATCGGGGTGGCGCGGCACTTCCTGGGCTTCCACGACGGAGTCGACCGTCTCGTCGACGAAGCGGTCGAGGCGATGCGGGCGGCCGGCGCGGTCGTCGTCGACCCGGTGGAGCTGGGCACCGGCGCCGCCCGGGCGCGCCTCCAGATGGCCGAGGCCGAGGTGCTGTTCTACGAGTTCAAGGCGGGGCTGAACGCCTATCTCGCTGCCCGCGGCCCCGGGGCCGCGGTGCGCTCGCTGGCCGACGTCATCGCGTTCAACGAGCGCAACGCCGAGACCGAGATGCCGTACTTCGGGCAGGAACGGTTCATCGCGGCCGAGGCGAAGGGGCCGCTGTCGGAGCCCGGCTACCTCGCGGCCCTCGCCGCGTCGCGCCGCCTCTCGCGCGCGGAGGGCATCGACCGGACGATGGACGAGCACCGGCTCGACGCCATCGTCGGACCCACCGGGGGGCCGGCCTGGGTGACCGACCTCGTGAACGGGGACCACTTCGGCGGCAGCAGCTCCGGCTATCCCGCGGTGGCCGGCTATCCCAACGTCACGGTGCCGGCCGGCGCCGTGCACGGGCTGCCGGTGGGGGTGTCGTTCTTCGGCCGCGCGTGGAGCGAGCCCACCCTCATCCGCATCGCCTACGCCTTCGAGCAGGCAACGCAGGCCCGGCTGGTGCCGGCCTTCCGGCCGACCGTCGGGTGACGGCTGCGCGCGAGGCGGCGGTCAGCGTCAGGGCCGAACGGTCGCGGCTGATGGTCTATTCGAATAGCCCAATCGCGGCGCCCACCGCCGCCTATCGCTTGTCACGCCGACGCGACGTCGGGCGCGATGCGGCGGTCGGCGTCAAGGCCGAACAGTCGCGGTCGATGGCTACCCAATAGTCCGGTGGCGGCTGCCCATGCGCGCGAAGGACATGGACAGCCCCACGGCGGTGGCGGCTGATGGCTACCCAATAGTCCGGTGGCGGCGCCTGCCGCCTGTCAAGCCGACGCCACGTCGAAGGCGACCAGCGCGCGCGTGGCCTGGCTGAACTCCACGCCGATCAGGTGGATGGGTTGCCCGCGCCCGCGGTACTTGTCGGCGTAGCCCCGTTCCTGCAACTGCGCCAGGGCGGCGCCCGCGGAGGCGCGCTCGACCACCTTGAACTCGAACAGGTAGACGCGGCCGTCGAAGGTCAGCGTCAGGTCCAGCCGGCCGCGGCTCGTGCTGTCCTCGACCCGTACGTCGAGGCCGACGGCCGCGAGGCAGGCGTAGAACACGCTGGCGTAGTAGCCCTCGTAGCGGGCGATGTCGTTGTTGGTGTGCCACTGGTGCGGGATGCCCGCGAAGAGGGCCCGGAACAGGGCTTCCAGGCCCGCGAAGTCGTCGGCCTGCAGCAGGTCGTAGAGCCGGAGCCGCTGCTCGGTGCGTCCCGGCGATCGGCCGGTCAGATGGTCGAGCAGGCACTCGTTCAGGCTCTGCCGGACCTCGCGGTTGGGGTAGCCGAGGCGATAGTAGGTGCGCCCGCCGCGCGATTCGACGCCGCGAACCGTCAGGTAGCCGGTCTGGAAGAGCAGCGCCTCGGGCTCGATCTCTCCCACGTCGAACGACGACAGCAGCGCGTCGCTGCCCAGCAGGCCGTCGAGCGAGAAGGCGTCGAAGCCGCGCGCGACCAGGATGTCGACGAGGAAGGCCGGGGTCCCCGTGTCGAACCAGTAGGGGCCGAACGTGCGGTTCCGGAACAGCAGGAGGGCGTCGAAGGGGTTGTAGACGGCTTCGCCGCCGGGCCAGCGGTAGCCGTTGTACCAGTCGCGGATTCCGTCGCGGTCGAGGCCGGGCAGCTCGGGGGCGAACACGGTGTCGAGGTCGTCGTCGGTGTAGCCGCACACGGTTCCGAAGCGCGGGTCCAGGGTGATGTCGATCAGGTTGTTGAGTACCGAGAACAGCCGGACCTTCGAGAACCTGGTGATTCCGGTCAGCAGGGTGAACCGGACGTGGGCGTCGCTGAACTTGATGGTCCCGTACAGACCGCGCAGGAAGTCTCGGTTGGCGCGGGCGAGGTCGGGCTTGTCCAACGCGTCGAGGATCGGTTTGTCGTACTCGTCGACCAGCACCACCACGCGTTGACCGGCCTGCGCGTGCAGGGCTTCGATGAGCCCCGCGAACCGGCCCTGGGCGCTGGCGTAGGCGCGGCCCACGCCGGCCCGCCGTTCGGCCGCCGCAAGCTGGTCCTCGACGTTCGCCGGCAAGGCGTCCGGGACGGTGAAGTCGCCGCCGCTGAAGTCGAGGCGCAGCACGGGATGGCGGACCGACCAGTCCCACCGGTCGTGGACGGCCAGTCCCTCGAACAGCGGTCGGTTGCCCTCGAACAGTTCCTTCAGGGTATCGACGAGCAGGCTCTTGCCGAAGCGGCGCGGGCGCGACAGGAAGTAGTGCGTGCCCTCGTCGACGAGCCGCAGCAGCGCCGCGGTCTTGTCCACGTAGTAGTAGCCGCCCTCGCGGATCGTGCGAAAGGTCTGGATGCCGATGGGCAGCCGGCGGCGGTCGCTCGGGGCGGGAAGAGGGTTCGCGTCGCTTGGAGTCTTGGCCATGGCGGTCCGGGCGGAAGTGGATGCCCGGAGCGGTACGGCGCCGCGGACGCGGCGGCCACGGTCTCGAAGGACGCCGGCCGCCCGAAAGGGCCGTGCGTCCGACCCCCCGGCGGGAGTCGGACGCACGGTTGGTCGGTGGACGACCGGGCGGGAGCCGCCGCTTACTGGCCGCCTTCCGCCGCGGCGCGCTCCTCGGCCCGTGCGCCGCCGAGCATCGCGTCCATCGAGTAGTTGCCCTCGTGGCAGGCGTACTCGAACATCGGCAGGTCGTTCCGCTGCATCGGCAGGTTCACCGTCCACGGCTCGGTCCAGGTGTTCGGGTCGTCCACGGTGTACTCGTACTCGAGGGTGTTCGCGTCGACGCGGGTGAACCGCTCGACCAGGCGCATCGTGGTGCTCGAGCCCCGCCAGTTGCGGTCGGTGTCGAAGTTGCTGGTTTCGACGACCAGGGTGTCGCCCTCCCAGCGCCCGACCGAGTTGCCCGACCACTGGGCGAGCCGCTCGTCCGTGATCGCGTCACGGCCGTCGATGGGAATGCTGCGCACGGTGTGCACCATCTCGGTCATCATCACGAGGTGGTCGGGGGTCTGGAAGATCTGCACGTTCTGGTTGTAGCCGCCCGGGGTGATCGGGGGGCCGGCGTTGAAGCCCGTGAGGCAGCGGTCGGCGTTGCTCAGGTCGGTGTACGACGCGGGCAGCGTATCGCTGAACGAGCCGCGGCCGGCCGCGGCCCGCGCCCGTCCCTCGTCGGTCGATGCCGGCATCCGCCCGTTCGGCGGGTCGATGATGAGCGACGTGCGCCGGGTGGGGATGACGTTCGTGCCCCGGTCCATCCAGAAGTTGTTGTAGCCGCCCACGTTGCCGCCGGCCTCGGTGCGCCGGGCGTCCGCGTTCCACGCGTCGATGTCGCGCTGGATGGCGGCCTGCTCGCGCTCTGCCGCTTCCTCGGGGGTGAGGAACGCCTTGTCGCCCAAGTCCTCGGGCCGCTGGAGCGGGGTGATGGTCCGGAAGTCCCAGACCCCCTGCAGATCCGGCGCGCCCCACCCGGTCCTCGGCGCTTCCTCCTGCGCCAGGGCCGGCGCCGCCAGCCCCGCCACGACCAACGCCGCCGCTATCGAACGTCCAACTCTCATTGCAAGACCTCCAAGACCGAGAATCACGTGTTTTTCCTCGCCTACGATAGCACGGGCCGCCCGGGGTGTGCAGTGTGTGCAGTCCCGGGGTGGTCGCGGACCGTGCGCCGCCGCCGACCGGCTGCGTTCGCGCGGGTCGGCCCGGGGGCGCGTACATCCCGGTTGCGGTTGCGGTCGCGGTCGCGGGGCACGCGCCGCCGACCGGCTGTGTTCGGGTGGCCGTCCGGGGCGCGTACCACCCGGCTGCGGTCGCAGGGGCATGCCCCGTCGACCGGCGGGTCGAGCGGGTCGTCCGGGACTCTGATGCGATCCTCCACGCACGACGCCGCGTCGCTCAACGCCGGTTCAGACCGGGCGCCAGGGCGGCCGGCCCACCAATCTTGCTGACAAGGATGTTTCTCATGGGAATGTTACTCATGAGACTGTTGGTGCTACCATGACGCGATGAGCGTGTTCGTCAACCGAACCGGCGAGCTGGCTCTCCTCGAGCGCATCGCGGCGTCCGACCGCCGTGAGCTGCTCGTCATCTACGGCCGCCGCCGCCTCGGCAAGACGGCGCTGCTGAGGCGGTTCGCAGCCGGCCGGCCCCTGGTGTTCTTCTCCTGCCCGCTGAGCACCGCGCCCGAGGCGTTGCGTCTGTTCACTCGCGCGCTGGCGCGGACGTTCGACGACCTGCTCCTGGCCAGGACCCGGTTCTCCGGCTGGAGCGAGGCCGTCGAGTACGCGCTGGAGGCCTGCAGCCGCGAACGGCGACTCCTGGTCCTCGACGAGCTGCCGTATCTCCAGCAGAGCGTTCCCGGCGTCGACTCGCTGTTGCAGCACGCCTGGGACCGGCACGAGGGCGCCGCCAAGGTGCTGCTCGCCGGGTCGTCCTTCTCCGTCATGGATGCCGCGGTCGCCGATCCGCGCGCGCCGCTCTATGGGCGCCGGACGGCGCAGCTCGAGGTGCGGCCGATGTCGTTCGCCGACGTGTCCGACTTCTATCCCGGCTGGTCGTTCGAGCAGCGCGCCGTCGCCTTCGGCCTCTTCGGCGGGGTGCCGGCCTACGCGGAGCAGGCCGCGCGTCACGAATCGCCGCACGAAGCGGCGCACGCGCTCGCCCTGTCCCCCACCGGGCCGCTGTACACGGAGCCGGAGTTCCTCGTCCGGGAGGAGCTGCGCGACCCCGGCGCCTACTTCTCGGTCCTGCACAGCCTGGCGGCGGGGAAGACGCGTCCGAACGAGATTGCCCAGGATGCGGGCGTGGCCGCGTCGAGCGTCGGGAAGTACCTCGACGTGCTCCGGCGCATGCGCATCGTCCGGCGCGAGGCGCCGGTGACCGAGGCCCGGCCGGAACGCTCGCGCAAGGGCCTCTATCGGCTCGACGACGCCTTCCTGCGCTTCTGGTTCCGGTACGTGTACCCCAACCGCTCGGCCCTCGAGGCGGGCGGGAGCCGGCAGGTCCTCGATGCGGTCGTGCGGCCCGATCTCGACACCTTCATGGGCGCGCCGTACGAGGAAATCTGCCGCCAGCACCTGCTCGCCGACGGGCAACGCCTGCTCGGTTGGCGGCCCCTGCGGATCGGCCGCTACTGGGATTCGCGGACCGAGATCGACCTGATTGCCGTCGACGCGGCCGGCGCACGCGTCGCGTTCGTCGAGTGCAAGTGGGGGCGCGCCGTCGACGTGCCGCGGGTCGTCCGCCGCCTGCGCGAGAAGGCCCGCGCGATCACGCGGTTCTCGGCCGCGTCCCACCGCTACCTCGTCATCAGCCGGACCGACGTCGACGACGAGCACCACGTCCGGCTGGCTTGACGGTCGCCCTCACGCCTCCGGGCGGCGCCGCGCCGGCTCGGCGTCCTGCCGCCTGGAATCGACCCTTGTGCTTCGAGACGAAAGCGCGTCGTGGATGCCCGCGGCGGCGGTCTCGCCTGCCCGTAGCCGCCCCTTCCGGTGCGACGCGGAGTCTCGTCACGAGAGTTGCAGCCCGAGCGTACCGGCAATCATCCCCGTCCCGACCGCGATGCGGGTGTCCTTCCGCTCAGGGCGCCACCCAGATGGGCGACGACCACGCGCGCTCCTGGATGGTGGCCGGCAGGTCGGGCCGCGGCTCGACGCCGGCGCGAATCGCGTCCCACGTCGACCAGCGGCACGACGGGTTCTCGAGCACCCGAACGTAGTAGACGGCGCGCTGCGACGGGTCGAAGTCGGGGTCGGTCCACAGGGTGCGCAGCTCGGCCGCCCCCACGTCCTCGCTGAAGCTGCAGTCGTCGAGGTCCACGCCGGCGCCGTTGTCGGGGCAGCGGTGCGTGTCCGGGTCCACCGCGAGGCCGTCGGAGCAGGCCACGTCGTAGACCTGCTCGCGGGCCTCGCCGCCGTCCACCCAGCCTTTGACGACCTGCAGCCGCTGGAGCGGCGTGCTCGCCGGGTCGCGGCTCGCCCACACCAGGAAGCGGGGCACGCGGTCGCCCGGGGCCGCGAGCTCGCCGCCCATCGCGACGCCGCCCTCGTAGGCCCGGGCCACGAGGTCGGGGTCGTCCGCGAGGTCGTCCGGATAGTCGTAGCCGGCGAAGAACCGCACCCGCATGCGCGGCCCGGTGGTGGCGAAGGTCTCCTTGCGGCGGAACGCGTCGAAGATGGCGTCGCGCGTGTTCTCTTCGGCCCACACCCCGGTCAGCCCCGACGCGCCGCGGAGGGCCCCCAGCGGCGAGGCGCTGTAGAGGCGGCCGCCCGCCCGCGGCGGGTCGAACGGTATCGACGAGCCCACCTGGGGGGCGCCGCCGGCCGTGAAGAAGTCCGACTCGCTCGGCGCCCCCGAGCCGGCGTGGTTGTCGGTGGCCCCGACGAGGCCGAAGCGGAACGGGTTGAAGCCGCTCTCCTCTTCGAGGCGCAGGCCGTTCAGGTAGGCCTGGCGCACGTAGCTGCCGTCGGGCTGGCTCGGGGTGGTGCCGCCGCCGATGCGGTAGGACCAGATCTCGAAGTCGGCCCACTCGTCGTTGGGCGAGAGGGCGGGATGGGTGTCGGACGTGCCCTTGGTCTGGGTGATCTCGACCAGCGGCTCGTTCCGGTTGCGGGTCTCGGCGTAGGCGGCGTCGAGGGGGTCGCCGGCGTAGGTCGCGAGCCGGAACATCAGGCCGTTGGAGCCGTTCGAGTTGTGGGGGATGGCCAGCGCCTCGATGCCCGCCTCGCGGTTTCGGTCCATCCACGCCCACAGCTCCTCGGGGTTGAACGAGTCGAGGCGGCTGAACGGCAGCTCGGGCACCGCGCTGCCGCGGAAGATCACGTTCCGGTGCAGGTTCTGGTTCTCGGGGCTGCCGGTGAACTCGTAGCCGATGAAGGTGGTGAAGCGGCCCGGGTCGTTGTGGCGCTCGGCCGCCTCGACGGTCTCGCGCCACGCCGAGCGCACCACGTCGACGTCGTGGGGCGGCTGGCTCTGGCCGAGGGTATAGGCGCGGATGTCGCGCCGCGCCACGGTGCGGGCGTCGCCGGTCAGGGCGCCGGAGACGAAGTCGGACACGAGCTCGGCCACCGGGTGCGACACGTCCTGGTCGGGGTCCATGACCGCCGGCAGCATGCCGAGGAAGCTGGCGTGGTCGGTGACCGCGTAGAAGTCGAGCGGCGCGTCGAGCTGGATCTCGAAGCCCGCGGCGTGGGTCAGCGTTCCGCCCTTCGCGTAGCGGTAGGCGTCGTCGGGGGTGGCGCGGGTGCCGTTGAGGAACGCATCGTAGGAGAAGTTGGTATGGGTGTGGAGGTCGCCGTAGTAGGCGTTGCGCAGGGGGTTCGGCTGGGCCGCGCCGGCTTCCTGGGGTGTTCCCGCGCCCTGTGACGCCTCCACCGTCGTGCCGCCGTCACCGGCGCAGCCCGCCGCCGCAATGCCGACGAGCGCGGCAGTGCCCATCGCCGCGGCCGCGCGGGGCAGGAACGCGATGGAATCTCCGAAGCGACGCGTTCGACGTGGCATGACACCTCCCTGGTCCGGGCATCGTCGCCTTGCGGCTCCGCTGCCTGTCCCGCGATCCTACAGCAGCGGGCGCCGTGTCTACAGCGTCGGCACCATCGAAAGCACGCGCTCCAGGAACCAGTAGGCGGAGACGGTGCCCATGACGACTATCGGCGCCTGCACGGCGGCGGCGGGCATCGGCACCCGCCGGAGCCAGTAGAGCAGCGCCAGCAGGACGCCGACGACCATGAGCTGCCCGATCTCCACTCCGACGTTGAAGAGCAGCAGGGCCATCGCGCGGGCCTGCTCGGGCAGTCCGATGTCGGCCAGGGCGCCCGCGAAGCCGAATCCGTGCAGCAGGCCGAACCCGAAGGCGATGGCCCACGGCGACCGCGCGAGGGACGAGCGCTCGTCTGCGGCGCCGGTAGCCTCGCCGGCGCTCGCAGCCTGACCGGTGCTCGCAGCTTGGCCGGCGCTCGCGGCTTGGCCGGCGGCACTCGCCCGGTTGGCGCTACTCGTCCGACCGGCGCCGCGAGCCAGCTCGACCGCCAGATAGAGGATGCTCAGCGCGATGACCGCCTCGACCGGCCGCTGCGACAGGGTCACCACCCCGAGGGTCGAGAGGGCGAGGGTGATGCTGTGCGCGGCCGTGAACGCGGTCACCACCTGCACGAGCTGCAGCGGCCGGCGCACGAGGAACATCAGGCCGACCACGAACAGGATGTGGTCGAACCCGAAGAGCAGGTGCTCGACCCCGAGCCGGAGGTACGCGGGCACCGCCATCCCGCCGCCCCCCTCTGGCGACACCGCGACGCGCGGCGCCTCGGGCCGCAGCAGGTGATCGACCGACGCGCCGTCGGCGAAGCGCACGCGCAGCAGGACGTCGGTGAGGGTGCGGGGCAGGCCCGCGATCTCGACCGGTGCGTTCCCCAGCCCATCGGCGCCGCACTCGATGGTCCAGCGCTCGAGCAGCGCCGCCGCGGTCAGCTCGGGCAGGGCCCGGCCCGCCTCGCGGCAGTGGGCCGGGAACGCCGGCCGGAGCGGCAGCCGGCGCACCAGGCCCGGCTCGGCGTCGGCCAGCACCGGCTGCTTCCAGAGCACCTCGAAGCGTCCCGCCGACACCTCGGTCAGCTCGAGGTAGGCGGGCCGCACCTCGTGGGCGCCGAGCGTCGCCGGAAGGGCCAGCGCGCCCAGCAGCGCCAGTATCCAGCTCCGCATGCGGCGTCCCGCCCGTGGATCGGTCGTCATCGTCTGGGTTCCTGCCCTCCGTCGGCCAGCTCCGGCATCCGGATCTCGTAGCGTTCGCGGAGCGTTTGCAGCGCGGCCTCGTTCCGCTCGCGCCGCCGGCTCTCCAGCAGGTCCTCCGCGACCCGGCCACGGACCTCGTCGAGGGCGGGCAGCCGCGGCTCGGCGCGGTCGATCACCTGCACGAGGTGGACGCCGTGGGCCGACTCGACCGGCCCCTGCCACTCGCCCATCGCCAGAGAGGGCATGGCCGTCGCGAACCCTCCGCCGAACAGCTCCGCGATCTCCTGGTCGGTCCGGTCGGCGTACTCCCGGAGCAGGATGAACGGATCGCCGAGCCGCCGCCACCCGTCGCCGGCGCCCTCGCGCACCTCGCCGAGCAGGATGGCCGCGTCGTCCCGCCGGTCGCGGCTCAGGAAGACGTGCCGGAACGTGGTGCGGCGCGGCTCGCGATACCGCTCGGCATGGGCCGCGTAGAACGTCTCGATGTCGCCGGCCGCGGCCGGCGGCGTCTCCGCACTGTCCTCCAGCAGGAACGTCATCTTCTGCGCGAGCCGGCGCCGGATGATGGCATCGCCCCTGTCGAGGCCCCGGCGCTGCGCCTCGCGGTAGAGGATCTCCTCGCGCACCGCCTCGTCGATCAGGCCCTCGAGCTCGCGCCCCGTCGGCGGCCGCCCCCACTGGGCGACCCATCGCTCGCGAATGGCCCCGAGCTGCTCCTCCGTCACCGTCACGACGCGGTCCGCCCCGGTGCCGTCCAGCCACCGGTCGACGGCGAACACGCCCGCCCCCAGCAGCAGGAACACCACGAGCGGCGACCGGGCGAAGGTCGAGGTCATGTTGTCCCGAAGGTGACGAACGCCCGATTCCATGTCGGCTCAGCGCCCTCCGACTCGGAGGCGCGGCGTCGAGCGCCCGGCCCCGGCAGGTCGATATCGAACGTCGACTAGCCGGACCGGTCGATGTCCACTGGATTCTCCTCGCTCGGGACCTCGAGAAGCAAAGAGCGACTCGGCGTTGGCACTGCCGCGGGCATATCGAGGAGTGCGCCGAGCGCCTCCGGGTCTTCGGGGTCGAGCCATCGCCGCGCGCCGCGCGCCAACAGCGCGTCGAGACCCTTCCCCATCTCGGCGGTGGCGCGGACGTAGACCGAAACGAACCGATGCCGGTCGAGTTGCTCGACCGCTCCGGCCCAGGTTCCGCCCTTCTCGAACTCCGCGCTGACTACCAGCGCCGCGTCCGAAAGCGCATAGATCAGTTTGTTGCGCTGCATCGCGTGTCCGACGAGGAACCCGGCGGCGGGGTCGTACGGGCAGATCAGGACCAGTCGGCCGTCCATCAGCGCGTTGCGGTGCTCCCGGCGCGTGGCGGCTCGCTCGAGGCCGTCGGCCAGTACGCAGGCCACCGTCCCGCCCGCGTCCAGCGCTCCCCGCATTGCGGCCTGATCGATGCCGCGGGCGCCGCCCGAGACCAGCGTGCGCCGAGCGACCGCAGCGAGCCGCCCGACGCCCTCGGTGTAGGCGATCAAGTTGTCGTCCACGTTTCTGGAGCCGACGACGGCCAGCCCCCCCGTCTCGAGATCCTCGCGGTTCCCGCAACCGTACAGCACCGGTGGCGCGTGCTCTCGCAGGCGTCTCTTGAGCCGCCGCGGGTACTCCGCATCCGCGCGGCTCGTGACCCAGAGCGCGCGAGCGCGCCAGTGCTCCATCGCCTGGCTGAGGAGGAAGCCCCGGTCGAGCAGGCGGTCGAGCCGTTCCGCATCCAGGTTGAGCCGGCACTCCGCGATCAACGCCCCCGCGCCGTCGCCCAGCAGATCGGCGGGCTGGCGCCGCAAGTCGCGGAGCCGGCTGGCGAGGCGGTTGTACTCGCCGGGCGCCAGAGGCTTGGGCGACGAGCGTCGTTCCCGACCGATGATCAACGGCGCGGTCAGCAGCAGAATCGCCCGCGTGTTCAGAGAGGGGGCGTCGTTCACGACCCGCCTCCCGCGTTCGCGAGCGCGAGCGGCCACACCGGGCCGCATCCCCGCCGACGCAGCTCCCAGGCGGCGACGGTGAAGGTCCACCGGGAGTCCACGACGTCGTCGACCAGTAGCACCGGTCCGGCCAGGATGGCTTCCTTGGCGACGCCCAGCGAGCCCAGGACGTTGCGGGCCTGGCGGTCGCTGTTCTCCATCGTCTTCTGTTCGGGCCGACTGCCCGTCTTCTTCAGCACGTCGCTGAACGGCAGGTCCAGCGCATCGGCGAGACGGCGGGCGAAGTCGGGCATGAGATGCGGGTGCCGTAGCGACGGAATGGCGGCTACCCACGTGGGCGACGGGTCCGGACGCCACTCGCGCAACAGCGCCGCGCATGCGCCGACCAGCTCGTTCGCGAACCGCCCGTCCCGCAGCTTACCGCGACTGACCAGCTCGCCCCAGCCTGCGTCGTTCCAGACGCAGAGCACCCTTCCCGGCTGCGCCCGGTGTTCAGGGTCGATACGTTTTCGCGTCGGCCACTGCCGGCGCGGTTCCACCGGCAGGCTCGAACGGCGCAGGAACGCGACCGCCTCGTTCACGATCACCGGGCTGGACGAGGCGGGGAGTGGCGGCAGCGGCGGCGGCGAGATTCCCCGCGGATCTCCATCGAGAGCCTCGATCAGGAACGCCATGTGCCCGGAGGAGAGCTGCACGTACTTCTGCATGTCCGCCTGCTCGTCACGCCGCAGCGCCGTGAGCCGTTCCGCCCGCTCCCAGAAGGCGTCGCTCAGCGACGCCGCCGTCAACTGCCACGACGGGCCCTGCCTGACGATGGGCGCGGGCGATTCCAGCGACAGCAGTTGGAGGGTCTTCTGAATCCGGCCGGCGCTGACGTTGACTTTCGCTTCGATCTGACGTTGCGTCAGCCCGTCGTCGTCGGCTTCGAGCGCCGCCAGGACCTGCTCGACCTCGTTCCGCGTGGGAAACGCGCTTCGGATGAAGTAGCTCGTGATCTCGGTGTCCTCCCCGCCGCTGAGCAGCACGCCGCGGGCCGCGTCCAGCGCCCGCCCGGCGCGGCCCACCTGCTGATAGTAGGCCACGACGGATCCGGGCGTCTGGTAGTGGACGACGAACGCCAGGTCAGGCTTGTCGAATCCCATGCCGAGCGCCGTGGTCGCCACCAGCGCCTTCACCCGGTTGTCGAGCAGCGCCTGCTCCAGCGCCTGCCGGTTCGGGCCGGTCTCGCCGGTGTAGGCCGCCACCTCGACGCCTCGGGACAGGAGCCATTCCGCCACCAGCCCGGCGTCGCGCACCGTCAGCGTGTAGACGATGCCGCTCCCCGGCAGCGCCGGCAGTCGCTCGGCCAGCCAGGCGAGGCGTTCGGCCTGACCCGGCATCCGGATGGTCTGCAACGCCAGTGACGGCCGGTGGAGATCGCCCCGCAGCACCTGGAGGTTCGGTCCCAGGATCGCCTCGAGGTCGGCCATCACCCGATCGTTGGCCGTGGCGGTGGTCGCCAGCAGGCGGAGGTTGGGGGGCAGGTCGCGCACGAAGCGCTCGATCAGGCGGTAGTGGGGGCGGAAGTCGTGGCCCCAGTCGGAGATGCAGTGGGCCTCGTCGATGACGAGGAGCGCGATGCGGCCGGCGGCGTCCGCCAGCACCCGCTCGCGGAACCGCTCGTTCGCCAGTCGCTCCGGGGAGATGAGCAGGATGTCCACCGCGCCCGCGCGGATCTCCTGCTCCACGCGGTCCCACTCGTCCTGGTTGTCCGAGTTGATGGTCTCCGCGCGGACGCCCATCCGCTCGGCCGCGGCGATCTGGTTGCGCATCAGCGCCAGCAGGGGGCTGACGAGGAGGGTCGGCCCCAGCCCCGCTTCGCGCAGCAGCCGGGTGGTGATGAAGTAGACGAAGCTCTTGCCCCAGCCCGTCTTCTGCACCAGGAGCTGTCGGCGGTGGCCTTCGACGAGGTGGCGGATGGCTTCTTCCTGGCCGTTGCGGAACCGGGTGTCCGGCCGCCCCGTGCCCCGCTTCAGGAGCTCCAGAGCTCGGAGCGAGTCGTACTGCATGTCGGTGGTGGGGTCGGGAGCGCGACGCCGGCCACGGTATCGGCCAGGGTCTCATGGGCGTCGCCGACGCCCCAGGCAAGCTCGGCTCTGGCGGTCGATGTCTTGACGGCTGCGTGGAGGTCGAAAGGCAGCGGCCAGCGTACCACAGGCCTGTCGCTCGGCACGCGCGGAGTGCGCGGAGTAGTGATGAGCGGCGGCGGAGGACTTGGTGGCGTGCCCGGTGGCGCTTGCCGCGAACGGGTCGTTCCGCGACAATGGCCTGCGGGGCGGGGGAGGCGCCGCCCGTCGGCGACGGGCCTCGGGACGAACTCGTTCGGCCGGTCGAGCCTCATGCGACCTGCGAGGAGAAAACGGATTTGGCAGGGCCTGCCACTCGCCGGGAAGACGTGATGGAGCAAGCAACCACCGCGGCAGCCACGTCGCAGGACGCGCTGAACGCCGTCCTGGGCGAGGCCATGCCGTCGCAGGGCTGCTGGAGCGACGAGCACTACCTGTGGCTCACCGACCGCACCCGCCGCCTCATCGAGCTCACCGACGGCCGCGTCGAAGTGCTGCCCATGCCGACCGAGAGGCACCAGATCATCCTGCTGTTCCTGTATCGGCTGTTCTACGCCCACTTGCGGAAGCCACCCCGCGACGGCGTCGTCGTGACCTCGGGACTGCGGATGCGCGTGCGCGAGGGCAAGTTCCGCGAGCCCGATCTGCTGCTGCTCCGCGACCGGTCCGATCCGCGCCGCCGGGACCGCTTCTGGCTCGGTGCCGACCTGGTCGTGGAGCTCGTCAGCCCGGACGACCCGGCCCGCGACCTCTTTGTCAAGCGTGCCGACTATGCGGAGGCGTCGATACCCGAGTACTGGATCGTCGATCCGGCCAACGAGACCGTCGCGGTGCTCACGCTCGCCGGAAACGCCTACGTCGAGCATGGCGTGTTCGCTCGGGGAGACACAGCGACTTCCCCGCTACTGGACGGCGTGGCCGTCGACGTCGCTGCGCTGTTCGACGAAGCCGAGCCAGCCCGCACAGTAGACCGGCAGGAAGGGGCGGGAGTTGCAGCAGCAAAGTGAACGGTCCGGGCTGCCGGACGACCTCGACCCGGACCCGGTCATCGAGTTCTACAAGCGCGACGTCGACCGCACGCTGATCCGCGAGCAGTTGCGCCGCTCGGTAGACGAGAGGGTGCGCAACATGATCGCCGCGTCGTGGTGTGCCGAGGCGCTCCGTGAGGCCGCCCGCCGACGGCAGGCCCCGTGACCCGAAGGGTCAGAAAGATCGCGGCTTGGCCGAGACCGACTCGGCAACCGCGAACATCGGTCACCCGAAGGCGGAAAAACCGCCCCCGTAGTCGCTTGCGTCGGTTCGTGGTTCCGTGATCCGCGTGTTCAGATCCGCGAACCGAGCGTTCGTGGAGAACGTCCCTGTCGAGTCCCGAGTGCCTTCAGCTTCAGCAGCGGGTAGTCCTCGTAGCGCGGTGTCAGCGTCCGGTTCGTGCAGTCGGCGATCAGGTCGAGCCGTTCGAGCACGACTTGGCCGATGAGGACCTCGCTCAGCGGGGGGGCGACGATGCACTCCATCGTCATCGAGCGGTTGCCGATCTGCACCCCTACGGGGCCTGCGAGCGGGCGTTCCTCGCGCCGTTCGTCGGCGTACGTGACGAAGGCGGTGCCCTGCGGCTGCAGGCCCAAGCGCTCGACGACGTTCTGCGGTAGCACGAGCGTTACGGCGCCGGTGTCCACGATGCCGTCGACGGTCGTGCGTCGGATGTCGGTCTCGGCCCGGTCGCCTCGGCGGAAGTACTCGCGGTCGCCTGCGTTCTCGAGAATAACGTCGGCGTGAATCTCTCCCATCAGCTTCGTCCTTCGATTATTGCGCCCTCGGTGCGTCGACTGCAACCGGGTGCGAGGCTCGCGTCTGCTCGGCCTTCAAGCTCGGTGGGCCCCGCGGGTCTTCGCCCCGGCTGACGCGGCCGGTGACCCGGCGGCGTTGTGTTACGTTGAGTACATGGCCCCGCCGATCGTTGCCCCCGACGTCGTTCGCCCGCCCGTCAGCGAGGCGGCGCCTGTCGACGGCCCCGATGCCCCCGTGCGGATCGAGGTCGCCATGCCCCGCGGGCTCTTCGACCGGCTGACCGACCACGACGACGCGCCCCGCTGCCGGTACGACGAGCACACGGGTCTCGCCGAGTTCGTGGCCGAGCCGGGTTTCGCGCATGAAGGCCCGGCCTCCCGAATCGCCGAGTTGTTCGTGCGTATCACGGACGCGCTCGCCGACCGGGGCCGCGAGGTCTCGTGGACACCGGCCGGCGCCCTTCGCTTGGTCTGCGACGACGGCGCCTTCGAGGCCGACGCGAGCCTGTATCTCGACCCCGAGGCGGAGCGGGCCGTGCGGCAGGTCGAGGGGTACCTCGACGTCAGGGCGGGCCTGCCGCCGCCTGATCTCGTCGTCGAGATCGACCGCAGCCGCCGGTCGAGCTACAAGCTCGCCCCCTACTTCCGCATGGGCGTCAAGGAGGCGTGGACGTCGCATCGGAAGGACGGCGTCAGCATCTGGACACCCGATGCGAGTGTCGCCGAGGGCTTCCGGTCGGTCCCGGCCAGCGTCGTCCTCCCGGGGCTGACCGCCGCCGATCTCGCCCCGCTCTGCGTCCGCGGCGACCCGCGGGAGCAGGCCCGGCATTCCCGGCGCCTCGCACGCCGCGTCGCCGAGCGGATGCTCGGTGCTTCCGGCCCCTGACGGCCGGCGCGAACCCACCGGTGAGCGCTGGCGCGCGGCCCCGCATGTTCGCGCCAGCCACCACCGACGCGGCTCACTCGAGTCGCGCATCGAAGCCAGAGCGAGCCCGGGCCAAAGGGGCGCGTAGGTGACCACGACGCGCCAGGGCGCGCAGTTGCCGTGGATATCGGTGGCGTCATTTCACGCGCGAGGACTCTACTCTCACGCGTGAGGGCTCTACCGGATTCTCAGGGCCCTTCCGTCTCCGATCTCGGCCCAAGATGCCGGTTCGCCCAGTTCAGCATTTCGGCCACTGCGTGCAGCACCGACTCGCGGGCGATGTAGCCGTGCGACTCGTTCGGCAGAGTCACGTAGCGCACCGTCCCGCCGTGGCCCTTGAGGGCCATGTACATGCGGGCCGACTGTATCGGGAACGTGCCCGGGTTGTTGTCGATCTCGCCGTGGATGAGCAGGATCGGCTCGTCGAGCTTGTCGGCGTGGAAGAACGGGGACATCGCGGCGTAGATGTCCGTGGCCTCCCAGAAGGTGCGGCGCTCGTTCTGGAAGCCGAACGGGGTCAGCGAGCGGTTGTAGGCGCCGCTGCGGGCGATGCCCATCTGGAAGATGTCGGAGTGGGCGAGCAGGTTGGCGGTCATGAACGCGCCGTAGCTGTGGCCGCCGACGCCGATGTTGTCGCGGTCGGTCACGCCTCGGGCGACGACGGTGTCCACCGCGGCCTGGGCGCTCGCCACGAGCTGCTCGACGTAGGTGTCGTTGGCGGTCTCGCCGGGGCCGATGATGGGCATCGTGGGGCCGTCGAAGATCGCGTAGCCCTGGGTCAGCAGGAGCAGGTGCTCGGCCATGGTGGTGAAGCGGTTGTCCGAGCCGGTGACCTGGCCGGCGAGGCGCGGGTCGACGTACTCGCGGGGATAGGCCCACACGAGCATGGGGACGCGGTCGCCGTCCTGGTAGCCGGGGGGTAGGTAGAGAGTGCCGGAGAGCTGCACGCCGTCGGCGCGCTCGTAGGTGATGAGCTCCTTGGAGATGCCGGCCAGTTGCGGCGCGGGGTCCTCGAAGGCGGTGAGCGGCTGCACGGTGTCGGCGGCGATGTCGCGGACGAGGTAGTTGGGCGGCTCGGTGCGGGTCTCGCGCCGGGTCAGCACGAGGTTTCCGTCGTCGGACAACGGGGCGAGCGCGACCTCGTAGGCGTCGCCGGCGCTCTGGAACAACCGCTCGCTCTCGAGGGTGGCCAGGTCGAGCCGGTCGAGGAACGGGCGGTCGCCGTCGGGCGAGGCGCCGTTGCCGGTCAGGTGGATGGCGTCGGCGGTCTGCCGGATGACCGCCCCGCCCGGTCGCCTGACGGCGACGGGGCGGCCGGCGTCGGCGTAGCGGTCCTCGGTGCTGCGGTCCCAGAGGGTGCGCCGCCCGCCGTCGGCGTCGAGCAGCGTGGTCCGGGTCCACCGGGTGGGGCGGTCGTTCTCGGTCAGCAGCGCGGTGCCGTCCGCCGTCCACGAGATGCTGCTGAAGCGGTACTCGGTGCGCGCGATCTCGGCCGGCTCGCCGTCGAACGGGGCGGCGTGGGCGAGCACGCGGTCGCGGTGGGGGACCGTGGCGCGGGGGTCGCCGCCGTCCTCGGCCTCGACCCAGACGAGGGTGGCGGGCCGGGTGGGGTCCCACGTGAAGCGGCGCGGCCCGGTGGGGACGCCGCCGATGGGGACGGCGTCGGCGAGGGGCAGCCGGGCGATCGACGCCACGATCTCGCCGCTGCGGTTCCGCACCGTCACGTCCTTGGGGAAGCTGCTGGCCCGGACCAGCCACGAGTAGGGCCGCTCGACCTCGACCGTCAGAAGCTGCTCGCCGTTCGGCGAGGCGCTGACCCGCTCGTAGAGGCCGGGCCGGCCGATGGCGGTGCGCCGGCCGGTGGCGAGGTCGACGGTGCCGATCTGGCTGGTGAAGTAGTACTCGAACAGCGCCTCGTCGTGGGCGTTCTGCAGCAGGTCCTGGAAGGTGCGGATGGGCGCCGCGCCGCCCTGGTGCTCCTGGATGTTCGGGCCGGCCGGGACCGCGGGCGGGGCGGGGGGCGCCCCGCGGGCGGAGGCCTTGAAGCGGCACAGGACGGTGGACCCCTCGTCGAGCCAGTCGCAGGGGTTGCCCCACGCGGCGTTTATCGACGCGTCGCTGATGGGGCGGGGCTGCCCGGTCGCGGTGTCCATGACCCACGCCTCGATGCCGTTGTAGCGGGTGAGGGTGAACAGAAGCTGCGAGCCGTCGGGCGAGTACTCGAAGTCGCCGAGCGAGGTCTCGCGCGGCGCGTCGAACACGTGCTCGGCGCCGTCGTCGAGCCGCTTCACGGTGACGCGGTTCACGCCGCCGCTGCGGTGCGGGCCGTTGGTCCGCGGGTTCAGCCGGAAGCCGGCGAGCCGCAGCATGGGGCGCGAGACCTCGGCGATCGACGGCAGCGCCGGGCGCGCGAGCAGGGCCACGGTGTCGCGGCTCGGGCTGACGAGGAGCTGCGGGGTCGGCGGCCCGTCGAGGATGTCGACGATCTCCGCCGGCGGGGTCAGATAGCCGGTCGCCTCCTGCGCGAGGCCGGACGCGGCCGGGCCGAGGGCCAGGGCCGCGAGCAGGGCGGTCGCCGCCGCCCGGCGGACGGCGCGGAGCGGGATTCGGTGCATGGGGATTCGGTGCATGGCTGCCTTCCAGGTTGCCGGCGCGATTTTCGTCGAGCCATCGTACGCCAGACCCGGACGAGAAACCAACGGTCGGCCACGCCGGATCGCGACTTCGGGGTACGGTTGTCGCATGTTCTCCGGCCGCGTCCCCGCGCTACGGGCCAATCGCGTCGCGGGCGAGCTGGCCCGCCTTCGGTCCGAGGGCCGGCCCCTCGACGATCTGACCGCGTCGAACCCCACCCGGGTCGGGCTGCCGTATCCCCCCGACCTGCTCGCGCCCCTCGCCTCGCCCGATGCCCGGGTCTACGATCCGGCGCCGTTCGGGCTGCCCGCCGCGCGCGAGGCGGTAGCCGCCCATCTGGCGGGGCGGGGCGTCCCGGTCCATCCCGACCGGGTCGTCCTCACGGCCAGCACCAGCGAGGCGTACGGGCTGCTGTTCAAGCTGCTGTGCGACCCGGGAGACGCGGTGCTCGTCCCCCAGCCGAGCTATCCGCTCTTCGAGCACCTGACGCGCCTGGACGGCGTCGCGGCGCGGCCCTACCGGCTGGAGTATCACGGCCGGTGGCAGGTCGACGTCGACGACCTGGCCGCGATGGTCGACGCCCGGACCCGGGCGGTGCTGCTGGTGAGCCCCAACAACCCGACCGGCTCGTTCGTGCGGGGGGACGAGCTGGCCGCGGTCCGCGAGGTCGCGTCGCGGCAGGGGCTGGCGATCGTCTGCGACGAGGTGTTCGCGGACTACCCTGTGGAGGAGGCGGCGGGACGCCCCGGCGCCCTGGTCGGCGACACCGAGGTGCTCACCTTCACCCTGGGCGGGCTGTCCAAGTCGGCGGGGCTGCCGCAGCTCAAGCTGGGGTGGATCCTGCTGGGCGGGCCGGCCGCGCTGGTCGCCGGCGCCCTCGACCGTCTCGAGCTGCTTTGCGACACCTATCTCTCGGTGGCGACGCCGGTGCAGCTCGCGGCCGGGGCCCTGCTCCGGCGGTCCCGTCCCGTGGCCGACGCGATTCTCGAGCGCGTGCGGGCCAACCACGCCGCGCTGCGCCGGTTGGCGGCGGGATTTCCCGCGTGTCGGGTCCTGCGCGTGGATGGGGGATGGTACGCTGTGGTCCAGGCGCCGGCCATCCGGTCCGAGGAATCGCTGGTCATCGAGTTGCTGCGGCGGGACGGGGTTCTCGTGCATCCCGGCTATTTCTTCGACTTTCCGCGCGAGGCGTTCCTCGTGCTCAGCCTGTTGCCGCCGCCGAACGTGTTCGTCGGTGCCGCGAGCCGAGTCCTGGCCAGAGCCTCCGGGAGTCCGCGGTGACCGCGGGTCATCGATGACGACAGCGCCCGCCCGTCTGCCGAGAGCCCTTCGATGAACGACTCCGCTGTGCCCGTCGTCAAGGACCTCGTGCTGATCGGGGGCGGGCACACCCACGTCGCGGTGCTCAAGCGGTTTGGCATGCGCCCGGTGCCCGGGGTGCGCATCACCCTGATTGCCCGCGACGTCCATACCCCCTACTCCGGCATGCTGCCTGGCCTGGTGGCCGGCCACTACACGTTCGACGAGGTGCACATCGACCTCGCGCGGCTGGCCCGGTTCGCGGGCGCCCGCCTCTACCACCAGCCCGCCGTGGGGCTCGACCTCGACCGGCGCGAGGTGCGCTGCGAGGGGCGACCGCCGGTGCCCTGGGACCTGCTGTCGATCAACGTCGGCTCCACCCCCGCGTTCGGCGGGGTGCCGGGGGCGGCGGAGGCGGCGATACCCGTCAAGCCCATCAGCCGCTTCGTCGAGCGGTGGACGCGGCTGCGCGCCCGTGTCCTGTCGGCCGGCGTGCCGGTCCGCATCGGGGTGGTGGGGGCGGGGGCCGGGGGGGTCGAGCTGCTGCTGGCGGTGGAGTTCGCCCTGCGGAAGCTGCTGGCGGGGTCGGACCGCCCGGTCCCCGAGATGCACCTGTTCGGGGCCGGCGAGACGATTCTGCCCACCCACAACCCCGGCGCGCGGCGGCGCCTCGAGGGCGTGCTGCAGGCGCGCGGCGTGCACGTGCACCTGGGGCAGCCGGTGACCGCGGTGCGCGACGGCGCCGTGGTGCTCGGCGACGGCGCCGCGGTGGCGCTCGACGAGGTCCTCTGGGTGACGCAGGCCGGGGCCCCGCCCTGGCCCCGCGACGCCGGCCTCGCGGTCGACGACGAGGGCTTCATCCGGGTCGACGACACCTTGCGGTCGACGTCGCACCCCGACGTGTTCGCGGCCGGCGACGTCGCGGCGGTGGTCGGGCACCCGCGCGAGAAGGCCGGGGTGTTCGCCGTGCGCCAGGGCCCGCCCCTCGCCCGCAACCTGCGCCGCGTCCTCCTGGGGCGGCGACCGCGGCCCTTCCGCCCCCAGCGCCGGTTCCTGACCCTGGTGTCCACCGGCGACCGCTACGCCGTCGGCGGTCGCGGCCCGTGGTCGGTCGAGGGCGCCCTGGTGTGGCGCTGGAAGGACTGGATCGACCGCCGGTTCATGGCCAGGTACGCCGACCTGCCGGAGATGCGCGCCGACGCCGGCCCCGCCGTCGCGTCGGGGCTGGCCGGGCCGGAGGACCTGAAGGCGATCTCGACGGCGGCGATGCGCTGCGGCGGGTGCGGCTCGAAGGTGGGGGCCACGCCGCTCGACCGCGTGCTGGCGCAGTTGACGCCGGTCCGGCGCGACGACGTGCTCCTCGGCCTCGACGCCCCCGACGACGCCGCGGTGGTGCGGGTGCCGCCCGGCAAGGTGCTGGTGCGCACCGTCGACGCCTTCCGGGCCATCGTCGACGATCCGTTCGTGTTCGGGCAGATCACCGCCAACCACTGCCTCGGCGACATCTTCGCGATGGGGGCCGAGGCGCAGACGGCGCTGGCGGTGGCGACGGTGCCGTTCGGGCTCGACCGGAAGGTCGAGGACACCCTGGTGCAGCTTCTGGGGGGGGCCGTCGGGGTGCTCAACGAGGCGGGGGCGGCCCTGGTCGGCGGGCACACCTCCGAGGGGGGCGAGCTCGCCCTGGGGCTGTCGCTGACGGGGCTGGTCGACGCCGAGGCGGTCCTGCGCAAGGGCGGCCTGCGGCCCGGAGACCGGCTGGTGCTGACGAAGGCGATCGGCACCGGCACCCTGTTCGCGGCCGAGATGCGCATGCGGGCGAAGGGGCGCTGGATCGACGGGGCGATCGAGGCGATGCGCCAGTCGAGCCGGCTCGCGGCGGTCGCGTTGCGGCGGCACGGGGCGACGGCGTGCACCGACGTGACGGGGTTCGGGCTGCTGGGGCATCTCGTCGAGATGACGCGCGCGTCGGGGGTCGACGCCCGGCTCGACCTTGCCGCGGTCCCGGTGCTCGACGGCGCGCTGGAGACGGCGCGGGCGGGGCTGCTGAGCTCGCTCCATCCCCACAACGTGCGCTTGCGGCGGGCGGTGGACGACCCCGAGAGGCACGCCGACGACCCGCGCTACCGCCTGTTGTACGACCCGCAGACCGCGGGCGGGCTGCTCGCCGGGGTGCCGGCGGACCGCGCCGAGGCCTGCGTGGCCGATCTCGTCGACCAGGGATACCCGCAGGCGGCGATCATCGGCGTTGTCGAGCCGCGCGGGGACGACGGCCCGCCCGTGCGCCTCGCGCGGGGCGGGTAGGCGCCCCGCGTCCCGGAACCGTGCCGTTTCGTCAGCGGCGCCGTCTCGCGGTTGCCGCCTCGATCGAGGGATGCCGTTTCCGACCGGGGCGCCGTCTTCCCCACGAAACGGCCCGCCTTCCGCGGAGGCGTCGATCCTGCCGATAAAGGTGGCCGGGGGAGGCGAGTGGATGGTCCGACGCCGGCCGCCCGGGGCGAAGGTCCGGGAAAGGGCGTGAAGTCCCGAGAAAAAGCTGTCGCGGAAGGGCGCCGGTACTGGTATCGTGTTTCGGAGCTAGCTGCTGGCCACCCGTCTGCGGATCCCGAGGTGCCGGCGCGGAAGTCGTGGGGACTTACGTCGGTCACCTGGGGTGGCGCATGGCTGAGCGTTTCTGGTTCGTTCTCGTTCTCGCATTGGTCGTCGCCGGGTGCAGCGGATACGAAGAGACGCCGCTGCCCGAGGACACCGCCGGCCCCGACATCCACCTCGTACCCGACATCCAGGTCGTCGAGGACCAGGTCGCGCGCAACGCCACCTTCGAGACGCTGCTGGTCTCGCACGACATGGGCGACGTGTCGTACGCGTTCGTCGAAGCGGTGCGCCCGGTGTTCGATCCGCGGGACCTGCAGATAGACCATCCCTACAAGCTCGTCTACGACCGCGACGGCGTGTTCCGCCGCTTCGAGTACCACGTGGACGAGGACCAGTACCTCGAGGTCGTCAGCCGTCCCGACACCGAGGCCCGGTTCGAGGCGACCCTCATCGACTACGAGAAGGAGCGCCACGAGGTGGCCATGCGCGGGGCGATCGACCGCGAGAACAACTCGCTGACGGCCGCGATGGACGCCGGCGGCGGCAGCATCCGGCTCGCGATGTCGATGGCCGAGGTGTTCGCGGGCGAGATCGACTTCAACACCGAGCTGCAGCCCGGCGACCACTTCGAGCTGCTCTACGAGCGGTTCGTGCGCGAAGAGGTCCACGTGACCTACGGCGAGGTCCTGGCCGCGACGTTCCACAACGACGGGCGCGACCTCTCGGCCTACCGGTTCGAGGTGCCCGGCGAGGAGCCGGGGTACTACGACGCCGAAGGCCGCTCGCTGAAGCGCCAGTTCCTGAAGTCGCCCCTGCCGTTCGAGCCGCGCATCACGTCGCGGTTCTCGTACCGGCGGCTGCACCCGATACTCGGGACGCGCCGGGCCCACCTCGGGGTGGACTACGGCGCGCCCACGGGGACGCGGGTGCAGGCGGTGGCGCGGGGGACGGTCGAGTTCGCGGGCCGCAGCGGCGGCTCGGGCAACATGGTGCAGTTGCGCCACACCAACGGCTACCAGACCTACTACCTGCACCTGTCGCGCTTCGCGAGCGGCATCCGCCCCGGCGTGCGGGTCATGCAGGGGCAGACCATCGGGTTCGTCGGGTCGACGGGGCTCTCCACCGGTCCGCACCTCGACTACCGCATCCGCAAGAACGGCATGTTCGTCAACCCCCTCGTCGAGATTCGCAACACGCCGCCCGGCGATCCGGTGCCCCCGGACCACATGCCGGCGTTCGAGGCCCTGCGCAACCGCCTGCAGGCCGAGCTGCCCGGCTCGGCCCTGGCCCGGCGCCAGTCCCCCCGATCGTTCGAGGCGGGCGGGGGGCAGTAGGTACGGCGGCGCGCCTGCCTGAATTCTCACATCGCGTTACCATTCCGCCACGCATGCGCATACGCCCGTTCCGCGCCCTGCGCCCGACCCCCGCGGCGGCCGCCGCCGTCGCGTGCGTGCCCTACGACGTCGTCACCACCGACGCGGCCCGGGCCCTCGCGGCCGGGGCGCCCCTCAGCTTCCTCCACGTGACGCGGGCCGAGATCGACCTGGCGCGGGACGTCGACCCCCACCATCCGGCGGTGTACGCCACCGCCCGGGACAACCTGGCGCGGCTGCGGCGCGAGGCCCCGCTGGTCGTCGAGGACGAGCCGGCCCTCTACGTCTACCGCCTGCGCGACGGTAACCACGAGCAGACGGGGCTGGCCGGGTGCTTCCCCCTCGACGACTACGACGGGGGCGCCATCAGGCGGCACGAGCGGACGCGGCGCGACAAGGAGGACGACCGCACCCGCCACATGGCCGCGGTCGAGGCGCAGACCGGCATCGTCTTCCTCGCCTACCGTCGGCGGGCGGACATCGACGACCTCGTCGCGGCGGTCCGCAAGGGGGCGCCGTTGTTCGACTTCGAGGCCCCCGACGGGGTGCGGCACACGGTCTGGCGGGCCACCGCGGGGCAGACGGCGGACCTCGTCGACGGCTTCGCGGCGGTGCCCGCCCTCTACATCGCCGACGGGCACCACCGGGCGGCGAGCGCCGCCCGCGCCCGCCGCGAGCTGGCGGGGCGGGGGGCTGAAGGCGCGGGGGCGGCGGCACGCGACCACTTCGTCGCGGTGGCGTTCCCCGACCGGGAGACGCGCATCCTGCCCTACAACCGCACCGTGTCGGACCTCGCTGGCGCCGCCCCGGAGGAGTTTCTCGCGGCGGTGGCGGCGCGGCTGCCGGTCGCTCCGGCGGACGCGGCCACGCCCGGCAAGGGGGCGGTGGCGATGTACGTCGACGGGCGCTGGCACCGCGTCGGGTTGACGCCGGCAGCGGGTGTCGGCGCCTCGGATCCTGGCGCGGGTGTCAACGCCTCGGATCCTGGCGCGGGTGTCGGCGCCTCGGACCCCGGTGCGGGCGGCGTCTCGGACCCCGGTGCGGGTGGCGGCGCGTCGGACCCCGGCGTGGGCGGCGCCTCGGACCCCGGTGCGGGTGTCGGCGCGCCGGACCCGGCCGCGGCGCTGGATGCCGCGCGCCTGCAGGCGCTGCTGCTCGAGCCGGTGCTGCGGGTCGAGGACATCCGCACCGACCCGCGGGTACGTTTCGTCGGCGGCGTGCACGGCACCGGCGAGCTCGAGCGGCTCGTCGATTCGGGCGAGGCGGCGGTGGCGTTCTCCCTCGCCGCGGTCACCATGGACGAGCTGCTCGCGGTCTCCGACGCGGGCGGCATCATGCCCCCCAAGTCGACGTGGTTCGAGCCGAAGCTGCGCGACGGCCTGCTGACCCATTTGATCTGAGGGCGATGATCGAGCAGGAGTTGCCGACTGCCTCCGGGCCGATGTCGTTCCTCGCGGCCTGGATCGTCCGGCGCCCGGCAAGACGGTCTTCGTCCGTATCCTGAGTCCTGCGCGGCTGCCTATGTCATCTTCACCCACCCACCGCGTGCACAACTTCGGCGCCGGCCCCGCCGTGCTCCCCGAGCCGGTGCTCGAGGAGGCGCAGCGCGACCTGATGGCCCTGCCCGGCGTCGGGATGTCGGTGCTCGAGATCAGCCACCGGTCTGCCGCGTTCGAGCGGATCCTCGGGCAGGCCGAGGCCGACCTGCGGGCCCTGACGGGCCTGCCCGACGACTACCACGTGCTGTTCCTGCAGGGCGGGGCGAGCCTGCAGTTCGCGATGGTGCCGATGAACCTGCTGCCCCCGGGCGGGGTGGCGGACTACGCGCTGACCGGGTCGTGGGCGAAGAAGGCGGCGGCCGAGGCCGAGCGGTTCGGGCGGGTCAACGTCTGCGCGACGACCGAGGACGACGGGTTCGCCCGGGTCCCCGCCCCCGCCGAGCTGCGGCGCACGGCGGGCGCCGCCTACCTGCACGTGACGTCGAACAACACCATCGCCGGCACGCAGTGGCCGGCCCTGCCCGCGGCCGAGGGCGCCCCCCTGGTGGTCGACGCGTCGTCCGACCTGCTGAGCCGGCCGTTGCCGCTCGAGGGCCTGGGCCTCCTCTACGGCGGCGCCCAGAAGAACCTGGGGCCGGCCGGGGTGACCGTCGTCGTCGTCCGGAAGGACCTCGCCGAGCGGGGGCCGGACACCCTGCCCTCGACGTTGCGGTACGCGGTGGCGGCCCGGCACGGCTCGCGCTACAACACGCCGCCGGTCTTCGCCATCTACCTCGCGGGGCTCGTCCTGCGGTGGCTGCGCGACGAGGGCGGGCTGACCGCCGTCGACGCGCGCAACCGGCGCAAGGCGGGTCTGTTGTACGATGCCATCGATCTGAGCGGCTTCTACCGCGGCGCCGCCGACCCCGCGAGCCGGTCGCTCATGAACGTGACGTTCCGCCTGCGGGACGAGGCCCTCGAGCCGCGGTTCCTCGAGCAGGCGGCCGCGGCGGGCCTCGCCGGGCTCAAGGGCCACCGCTCGGTCGGCGGCATCCGGGCGTCCATCTACAACGCCTTCCCGGAGGCCGGGGTGGCCGCCCTCGTCGACTTGATGGCCGAGTTCGAGCGGGTCCACGGCTGATCCGCGGGGAGAGAAGCGCCGGCGGCAGGGCGGGAACGGGGGCGGGGCGACCCGCGACCGAGGCCGGTTCGGGCGTCTGCGCCGCAGAACGGCGTGGAGTCCTGGAGGGTTGGGCGCCAAGCGGAGCCCGCAAGGTGACGATTGGCGGGCCCAGGTCAGCGGGAGACGGGTCGGGAACCGGAACCCGCGGCGGATTCCGCCGGACCGGCGGACGACCACGCGACGAAGCGCGGGCGAGGAAGCGGTGAGACAGGTAGAGGGCTCGGTCGTCTGTCCCAATTGCGGCCGGCTGGTCGGCGTCAACGAGCAGCAGTGCCCGTTCTGCGGGGCATGGCGTCCCGGGCTCTTCGGATGGGCCACCGTCCTGCGCCGCACGCTGGGGGGGCGACTCGACCTGTTCTCTGCCATCGTCACCACGTGCGTCACCCTCTACGCGGTGGCGTGCCTGCTGCAGCCCGAGGCGCTGTTCGAGTCGCGGGGGCTGCTGTCGATCCTGTCGCCGGGCGGGAGGGCGTTGTACCAGCTCGGCATGACCAGCGGCGCCGTCACGCTGGGGCTCGGCTGGTGGTGGACGCTGCTGACCGCCATCTACCTCCACGGCAGCCTGCTCCACATCGTGTTCAACATGATGTGGATCCGGAACCTCGGTCCCGCGGTGACCGAGGTCTACGGTCCCGGACGCGCCTTCCTGCTGTTCAACCTCGCCGGCGCCGGCGGCTTCCTCGTCTCCAACGTCATGAGCGGGGCGCCGACCATCGGGGCCTCGGGCAGCATCTTCGGGCTGCTGGGCGCGCTCATCGTCTACGGGCGCCGCCGGGGAAGCTCGGTCGTCACCCAGCAGCTCTGGCAGTGGGCCATCATCCTCGGCGTGTTCGGGTTCCTCATGCCCGGCATCAACAACTGGGCGCACGGCGGCGGGTTCGCGGCCGGCTGGGTCGGCGCGAGCCTGATGAACCTCGACGACGACCGGCAGGACAGCAGTTGGGTGCTCCTGGCGTCGCTGGCCCTGATCATCGTCACCGTCGTCGGCTTCGGCCTCTCGCTGGTGCGGGTGACGGCCGAGCTGCTCGGCTGAGGTCCGCGGCTCCGGCAGCGTCGTCGTGCGGCTCTCGCCGAACCGTGCGGGGGTGTCGCCGGTCCAGGTTCGGTATCACGAGGCTGGCGGCGTGCGCCACGGAACCGGCGCGACTGCCGACGCGCGTTGCCCGGGCGGGTCATCGGAGCCGCCGCCGGCGGTTTCCGAACCAGCTTCGGCCGTGGCGCCGTGGTCCCATCGCGGCCTCGCGCCGCCCCTGAATCCGTAGGGCCGCCCCTGAATCCACAGGAAAGACGCGATGCTGAACGAGAGACAGGAACGCCTCTGCACGGAGAGCCGGTGGGACTTCTCGGACCTGTCGGCGCTCTTCCTCAACTGCACCCTGAAGCGGAGCCCCGAGCTGTCGCACACCGAGGGGCTGATCCGCATCTCGCGCGCCATTCTCGAGAAGAACGGCGTGAGCGTCGAGCCGCTGCGGCCCGTCGACTACGAGATCGCGCCGGGCGTCTACCCCGACATGCGCGAGCACGGCTGGGACCGGGACGACTGGCCGGCAATCCTCGAGAAGGTGCTCGCCGCCGACATCCTCGTCATCGGCACCAGCATCTGGCTCGGCGAGAAGACGTCGGTGGCGACGCGCGTCGTCGAGCGGCTCTACTCGGCCTCGCACCACCTGAACGCGGCGGGGCAGTACGCCTACTACGGCCGGGTCGGGGGCTGCCTCGTCACCGGCAACGAGGACGGGGCCAAGCACTGCGCCATGAACGTCCTCTACTCGCTGCAGCACCTCGGCTACGTCATTCCGCCGCAGGCCGACGCGGCGTGGCTGGGCGAGGCGGGGCCGGGGCCGTCCTACCTCGACGAGGGCTCGGGGGGACCGGAGAACGACTTCACCAACCGGAACACGACCTTCATGACCTGGAACCTGCTGCACCTGGCCCGACTGATCAAGGACGCCGGGGGCATTCCCGCCCACGGCAACCAGCGGTCCGCGTGGGACGCCGGCTGCCGCTTCGACCACCCGAACCCGCTGTACCGGTGAGGCCGGACCGCGGCCCCGACGCGAAGTCGAGTCCGCGGTCGCTGGAGGTGGGCCCGACTACTGATCGTTCGTGGTCCGCGCGCCCTTCTGGCCGATGGTATTGCGCAGCACGCCCACGTGCTCGAGCTCGATCTCGACCACGTCGCCCGGCTGCATCGCCGACGTGGTGCCGGGGGTGCCGGTGAAGATCATGTCACCGGGCTCGAGCGTCACGTAGCGGCTGATGTAGCTGACGAGGAACTCGGGGCCGAAGATGAGGTCGGCGGTCCGCTGCGACTGCATCACCTCGCCGTTCACGCGGGTCTGCAGCAGCAGGTCGTTGTAGTCGACGCCGCGCGCCATCACCGGGCCGACGGGGCCGAACGTGTCCGCCCCCTTCGCCCGGAACCACTGCAGGTCGTTGCCCTGCCACACCCGCTCGCTGATGTCGTTGCCCGGCGCCACCGCGAAGATGTGGTCGGCCGCCTCGGCCTCGGTCACGTTGCGGGCCCGCTTGCCGATGATCAGCACCATCTCGCCCTCGAAGTGCAGGTTCGTGGCGCCCTCGTAGTAGGTGACGGTCGCCTCGTGGGGCGCGAGCGACGTCGCGTGCTTGTCGAACAGCCCCGGCTCGGCCGCCACGTTCTGGTCGCCGAGATGGCTCCGGTAGTTGAACCCGGCCGCCACCACCTTGCGGGGCTCCGCCGGCACCAGCAGGCGCACGGCGCTGAGGGCCACCACCGCGCCGGTCTTCTCGGCCGACGTGTAGATGTCGCCCCGCAACTGGTGGATGAAGTCGCCGTCGAGGATGCCGTACGAGACCTGCCCGTCGAAGTCGTACCGCACGTACTTCGTCACGTCCTGGGCGAACGCCGCCCCGCCGGTGGACACGATCAGCGCCGCCGCCGTCGCCGCGAGGATCAACCGCTTCATCGAGCTGCCTCCTTCATCTCCGTGAGATGCGCGTTTCCAAGCGAAGTCTGCGAGACGCGTAGCCTACCATGCTCGCGCGGTGGCTCGGGCCGCCGGTCAATCGGCCGTCTCGTCCGACCGCGCCCGGTCCGCAAGGCGAGTCACGAACGCCTGGTGGGCGCTCCCCCCAAGGCCGAGTTGCAGCTCGCGTAGCACCGCGGCGAGGTTGCCGCGAAGCATGGTGTCCAGCGCCAGGCGCAGTCCGGGGAAGACGCGGCTGTGGACCACACCGCCGGCGTCGGGCTGAAGCGGCCGGTAGGCGCCGTCGGCCAGCTCGAACCAGTCGATGCGGTTCTCCAGGGTGCGCCAGACCAGGTACTCGCGCACGCCGTTGCGCCGGTACGCGTGGAGCTTGTCGTGGAGATCGTACGAGGCGCTGCTGGCTGCGATCTCGGCGATCAGCTCGGGCGCACCCTCGATGTAGTCGTCGTCGCTCAGCCGCACCTGTCCGCCGGCGCCGGGGTCGATGAGGAGCGCCGCGTCCGGCTGCGGCTCGTTGTCGAGATCGAGGCGCACGGTGGGGTTGTCGTTGACCTGCACCCCTGGCGTGGAAGCCGCATAGCTACCCAGCCACGTGATCGTGGCCGCGTGCGGCCGGGCATGGCTGCCGGAGCGTGTCGGCGACGGCATGTGGACGACCCCTTCGATCAGCTCGGCCTTCTTGATGTCGGGGCGTGCCTCGTACCGGCGCTCGAACTCGCCGCGAGTCAGGCGGTCGCCGTTCTCGAGCGCATTCGCGGAAGACGGGGCGGGCGCGGCTCTGCCGCCGGGTGATGACGGAACCGGAACGTTCAGGGTCGCCATGGCGGAGGCTCCATCCGTCCGGCATCGTACCACGGGCGCGATCCCCCGCCGGGGAGGGGCGGCGGCGCGAAGCGGGCGCCGCCCGGCGGGGGACCGCGGCCGTCACGACGGTGTCACCCGTCGACGGGGTTGCCGTCCGCGTCGAGGAAGCGGATGGGACCCAGATCCAGCTCGCGGATGCCGTCCTCGATGCGCTCGCGGTCGCCCACGACGACCCAGATCATGCGGTCGGGCTGCAGTACGCGGTCGGCCTCGGCCCGGATCTCGGCGAGGGTCAGCTCGCGCACCGCATCCGCGTAGGTCTCCCAGTAGTCGTCGGGCAGGCCGAAGTGCACCAGTTGGACGATGTCGGCCATGACCGCGCGGTTGGTCTCCCAGCGGCCGGGCAGGGTCAGGGTGCGCTGGTCCTTGACGCGGGCGAGCTCGTCGGCCGTGGGCGGCTGGTCGCCGCCGGTGCGGATGCTGCCGAGTTCGCGGTCGATCTCGGCCATCGACTCCGCCGTGCGGTCGGTCTGGACGGGGGCGAGGACGAGGAACGGGCGCTGGCCGGCAGTGTCCATGATCTGGCTCCGGGCGCCGTACGACCAGCCCTTGTCCTCGCGCAGGTTCATGTTGATGCGCCCCGTGAAGCCGCCGCCGAGGATGTTGTTCATCGCCGCGATCTGCAGGTTGCGGGGGTCGCCCAGGGGCGGCGCGACGTGGCCGGCGAAGATGATGGACTGCTCGGAGTCGGGGCGGTCGATGAGGTAGACGACGGTCGCGGCCTGGTGATCGACGTCGCCGACGTTCTTGCGGGGCACCTCGCCGGGCTCCCAGCCCGCGAACCGCGCCTCGAGGGCGGGCTGGAGCTCGGCCAGGGTGACGTCGCCGACGACGACCAGGGTCGCGTTGTCGGGCCGGAACCAAGTGTCGTGGAACTCGCGCAGGCCGTCGAGGGTCAGCGCGTTGAGGGTGGCCTCGGTGCCCGAGCCGCTCAGGGGCTGGCCGTAGGCGTGGCCCTCGCCGTAGAGGAGGCGGGGGAAGACGCGCATCGCCATCCCGATGGGCTGGACCCGCTCGCGGGCGATGGCCGCGAGCTGCTGGCGGCGCCGGCGGTCGAACTCCGCTCGGGGAACGCGGGATTGAGGACGACGTCGGCGAACAGGTTGAGCGAGGCGTCGAGGTCTCCTTGAGCGTCGACATCCGGACCGTCGACGTGTCGAGGTTCGAGCCGGTGGACAGGGTCGTGCCGAGGCCCTCGAGCTCCTCCGCGATCTCGAGCGCGTTCCGCGACGCGGTGCCCTCGTCGAGCATGTCCATGGTCATGCGGGCGGTGCCGGGCAGCGCGAGCTGGTCGGCCGCGTAGCCGGCGTCGAGCAGCAGGTTGAAGTCGACGACGGGGACGGCGTCGCGCCGGGCGAGGATGACGTCGAGCCCGTTCGACAGGCGCGTCGTCTCGCGGGCGGGGAACGAGGCGGCGGGGAAGTCGGTGACCTCGGGCGGCCCCGACGAGCGGTCGACGTCGCTCTCCCCCGCGGCGTAGTCGGGGAAGGGCCGCACCTCGACGGTGAGGGCCCCCCGGCTCACCTACTCGACGACGGCGGCCCGGATATCGGCCGGCGTGGCGGCGATGATGTTCTCCTGCGTCCGCAGGTGGCCGTCGGGGCTGCCGAAGTACACCTCGCTCTGGGCCAGCACGTCCGACTTGCCGCCGAAGCCGCCGATGCGCTCGACGCCGCGCACGAACGACGCGCGCCGGCGGGTCTGCGCCCGCGCGAGCTCGGCCGCGGTCGGCCCCGACTCGAGGAACGCGCCGAGCTCCTCGTCGAGGACCGCCTCGACCGCCGCGAGGTCCTGCTTGGGCTGGGCCGTCGCCTGGAGGATGAACAGGCTGCCGAACTGCCGCGCAAGGGCGAACGCCGACACGTCAGTGGCGATCTGGTCCTCGTAGACGAGGCGCCGGTAGAGGCGCGAGCTGCGGCCGCCGGCGAGGACGTCGCCGGCCAGGCCGAGGTGGTCGAGGGCGGGGTCGCCGAGGGCGGCGACGTTCCACGCCTTGTAGACGCGGGCCTGCGGCACCCGGTCCTGCAGCACGATGCGGCTCTCCCCGGTGCGGCGGGCGAGGTCGACGTCGGGCTTGATGAGGGGCGGCCCCGAGGGGACGTGGCCGAAGTGGCGCTCGACCCGGGCGCGAACGTCCTCGGGGTCGACGTCGCCGGCCACCACGAGCACCGCGTTGGCGGCGCCGTACCAGGTCTCGAACCACGTGCGGATGTCGTCGAGCGAGGCCGCGTTCAGGTCGTCCATCGAGCCGATGGTGGAGTGGGCGTAGGGGTGGCCGGCGGGATAGGTGTTCTCGAAGATGGTCAGGAACACCTTGCCGTAGGGCTGGTTCTCGCCCTGGCGCTTCTCGTTCTGCACCACCCCGCGCTGCTCGTCGAGCCGGGCCTGGTCGACGGCGCC
This sequence comes from Vicinamibacterales bacterium, assembly GCA_965261285.1. Lineage (GTDB taxonomy): Bacteria > Acidobacteriota > Vicinamibacteria > Vicinamibacterales > UBA8438 > JAJEEA01. The sequence continues at coordinate 6,007,954 of OZ253457.1, forward strand.
GAGCATGTGCCCCATGCGGTCGGACTCCATCCACAGGGCCATGTCGAGGGCGGTCGTCGGCACCACCTGGAAGTAGTTGGTGCGGTCCTGGTTGGTGGTGCCGTTCATGCCGGTCGCCCCCACGCGGTCGAACGGCTTGAAGTAGTCGTCGTTGTAGTGCTCGCTCCCGTTGAACATGAGGTGCTCGAACAGGTGGGCGAAGCCGGTCTTGCCGGGCTCCTCGTCCGCCGCCCCGACGTCGTACCAGACGTTGACGGCGACGATGGGCGCCTTGTGGTCCTCATGCACGATCAGCCGCAGGCCGTTGTCGAGCACGTACCTGGTGTAGGGAATGTCGACGGGCTCCTGCGCCACGGCCGGCGCGGCGGCGAGCAGGCAGACGACGAGGGCGGTGCGGGCGAGTCGGTGCATTGGGGTCTCCCGGTTGGCATCGAGTGGGGTGATGACCATGTATTGGACGCCGTTTCAGGCCGGCGGGTTCCGATCCGCGGCGGGCAGTCGCACCGGCCACCGCCGTAGCCGGTCGCATCGGCCCCGCCCGCCGCGCTGCCCGCCGGTGCTCCTTGGTCGAGACGCCGTCCTCCGGCGTCGTCCCTGGAGGCCCTGCCGCCACCCGCGTCCCGCAAGCGGTTGGCGTCGCCGTCGGCGTCGCGCGGCTTTCCCGACGCGTTGCTGCAGGCAGTATATTCACTGCACAGAAAATAATTCTGATTTTCGCCTACCGATCTGCTAGAATGCTGATATTTGCTGTACAGCAGAGAACGGAATACCCATGCATCCTCATGCCGTTACGGAGAGAGACCTGCTCAACCGCCTCCTCGAAGCGCTGCAGGGGCTGCCCGACGTGCAAGCGGAACTGGGTTCGCCACTACACGCCGGCGGCCCCGGCCGCCGACATGATGCCCGGGTCGAGTTCCGCATGGGCGGACAGGCCGCCACCTTGCTGATAGAGGTGAAGAAGGCCCTCTACCCTCGCGATGCGCGGCAGGTCCTCTGGCAGTTCCAGGAATCCGCGAGAAGGTGGCCCCAATCGTCACAAGGACGGCAGACGGCGCTCTTCCTGGTTGCCCAATCGATTTCACCTGGAGCCAAGGACCTGTTGAGGGACGCGCGGGTCGGCTACTACGACAGCGGCGGCAGCCTGTTTCTCCCCGCGCAAAACGCCTACGTCTACGTGGACAAGCCCCCCCCGAAGACCTTGTCGAGGGCCATACGATCGCTGTTTTCGGGTCGGCGTGCGCAAGTGCTGCACGCGCTCTTGATGGGGCATGGCGAGTGGTGCCGAGTCAAGGATGTCGCGGAGCAGGCGCGGGTCTCGCCCGCAACCGCCTCGCAGGTGCTGTCGGAATTGGAGAGGTTCGACTGGGTGGCGTCGCGTGGGCAGGGGCCAACCAAGGAACGCGATCTGAAGGAGCCTGGCGCTCTGCTCGATGAATGGGCCCGGCAACTGGCAGCGACACGGCCCTCTGCAATTCGGCGTTACTTCGTGCCCTCGGTGCGTGCAGAGGGGCTGGTCCGGCAGTTGGCCGACGTCTGTGCTACCCATAGGGTCGAATACGCGCTCACCCACGAGGCGGCGGGGCAACGGTATGCGCCCTTCTTGTCGACCGTCTCCCAGATACGTTGTCGGCTGATGGCCGGTGCGGCCGCTACCGAAGCTCTTGGCGCGCTTGATGCCCACACCGTCGACCGAGGCGCCAACCTTGCGGTCATCGAGGTTGAATCGCCCGACGATCTATTGTTTCGCAAGTTGGTGGATGGGACCTGGTTGGCGAGTCCCGTACAAGTCTACCTCGATCTCATATGCGGTGAGGGCCGCGCCAGGGAATTGGCGCAGCACCTGCGCCAGGAACGGATTGGCTTCTGATGCCGAAACCCGCGACTCTGGACGGCTACACCGATCGGCACACGACCGATTGCGAGCGCGTTCTCGTGACGCTGCTGCGCGGGCTCGGCCCCTGGAAGGAATCGGTGTTTCTGATTGGCGGGTTGACGCCGAGATACCTGGTGCCGACCAGGCCACCGGCCGTGCCGGCGCATGCGGGGACGCTCGACGTCGATATCGTCGTCGACCTGCAGATCCTGGCTGATACGGAAGCCTACCGCACGCTCGAGGAGAACCTGCGGAGGATGAGCTTCGAGCCCTTCAAGAACGACAGGAGGCAGCCGGCTTGGTGGCGGTGGCAGACCCGCACCGAACATGGCGCGCTGATGGTCCTGGAACTGCTCACCGACGCCCCCGAGATCGCCGGTGGCAGGGTTCGGCCGCTGGATGTGGACGGGGCGGTCTCCGCGCTCAATATCCCGCACTCGTCCATGGTCTTCGACCTGCACCAGGTCAAGGAGATTCGAGCCGAACTCCTGGACGGTGCCGGCATCGCCGTCGAGCGCGTCAAACACGCCAATCTCGTGAGTTTCACTTGCTTGAAGGCTTTCGCCTTCGATCAGCGCTTCGAGCGCAAGGACGCGCATGACCTCGTCTATTGCATCGAGCACTGGCCCGAGGGTCTCGACAGCGCCGCGCAGATGTTCCGCACCAGCCTGAAGGGCGACCACGGCATCGTGATCGAGGAGTCCTTGGGGATTCTCCGCCGTCGGTTTGCACGCGACGCTGGGGTTGAGGGCTACCGGAAGGACGGTCCCGTGGCGGTCGCGCGTTTCGAGCTGGGTGAAGATGACGAGTCAAGTCAGCGCGAAGCTCGGATACTGCGCCAACGCGAGGTCAGCGACGTGATTGGCCGGCTCCTGGGTCGGCTCGGCCCGGCCTCTACCGGTGGCTCGGCTACCAGGTGACAGACCGCATCAGCGAGGAATAGCGAGGGCAGGCCGCGGCGTCGAGCCGGCGACGGCCTGCCGGCCGGCGAGGTGGTGGCCGTGGCGAGTCTCGATCCGGGCGCCATCACTGCGGGAAGCCCGGTCCGGTGAGGGGTTCCAAGGCTAGGGCGGCGAGGAACCGGCGGGCGGCGGCGCGGAAGTCGTCCGTCCACTCGTGTCCGCCGTCGAACACCAGCGACTCGACGGTCGCGCCGGCCCCGCGAAGGGCGGCCAGGTCCGTCTCCAGCTTCTCGGGCGTGTACCACGCGTCGGCCCGGCCCCGGCCGATGAGGATCGGGGGCCATGCGACGGCCGTGTCCCCGCGCAGCTCGGGCGGCGAGTCGGCCCCGAGGGCGATGATGCCGTGGCAGGCGTGGCCGCACCGCGCGGCGGCGCGGTAGGCCATCGCGACCCCCTGCGAGAACCCGCAGTAGACCAGGGTGCCGTTGGTCGGGTACGCGGCCCGAACCTCGTTCATCACCGCCCGCACGTAGGCGATGTTGTCGGCGATGGCGAGCTCCCGGTCTTGCCGGGTCATCCAGCTTCCCACGACGTGGCGGGCGCCCTCGCTGTAGTGCCGGTGGAGCGCCTGCACCGCGACGCGGGTCCATCGCGCGCTGCCGGGAATCCGGTCGAGCTCGGCCAAGTGCCGCTCGGCATGCTCGCCGTAGCCGTGGAAGCCGACCAGCAGCGGCGCGGGTCCCGGCCCGTCGGCCGGGGCGACGAGATACCGGCCGTGCGTGGTGGCCGCGATGGTGTGGACGATGGGGGCGGCGGGGGCCGGCGCCGGGGTCGGCGTTGCGGATGTCTCGTTCGTCATGACGGGCTCGGACTGCCGATGCATGTTAGCAGTCCGCGTCCCCGTCCGGTGGCAGGTCGGGTGAAGCTGGCGGGTCGGTCACCCGGCGGCGCTCCGAGGGCCGGCTGCCGCAGCCCGACGAGGTGGGAGCTGCCCGCGGGGCGCCCGGCGGGTCGATTCGGAGGTCGGGCGCCCGACAGCCCGCCGTCTTCCCGGCCGGGTGGCCTGGGATACAGTAGAGAAGAAGCTGATGACCACCCTCTCGGTCAACGTCAACAAGATCGCGTGGCTGCGCAACTCGCGGGACGGCGACCGGCCCGACATCCTCGCCGCGGCGCGGACGGTCATTGCCGCTGGCGCGCACGGGGTCACCGTGCATCCGCGCCCCGACCAGCGGCACATCCGGCCCGCCGACGTCGAGGCCCTCGCGGACCTGCTGGCCCGCGAGCATCCGCGGGTCGAGTTCAACATCGAGGGCAACCCCGCCGCGGGCCCGCGCGGCAACGGCTATCCGGGGTTCGACCGCCTCATCGAGATCGCGCGCCCCCGCCAGGCGACGCTGGTGCCGGACGCCGACGCGCAGCTCACCTCGGACCACGGCTGGGACCTCTCCGACCCCGACCGCGCGCGGCGCGTGGCCGAGAGCGTCGCGCGCTACCAGGGGTGGGGCGCGCGCGTCAGCCTCTTCATGGATCCGGTCGAGGCGCAGATCGACGGCGCGAAGGCGTGCGGCGCGGACCGCATCGAGCTCTACACGGGGCCCTACGCGGACCTCGTCGAGCGGCTTGGGCTCGACCACCCGGAGACCCGCGCGTGCCTCGACGCCTATGCGCGCGCGGCGCGGCACGCTGGCGGCCTCGGCCTCGGCGTCAACGCGGGACACGACCTGAACCTCGACAACCTCGCGGCGTTCGTGGCCATCGGCGGCATCGCCGAGGTCTCCATCGGCCACGCCCTCATCGCCGACGCGCTCGACGTCGGCCTCTCCACGGCGGTACGGAAGTACCTCGTCGCCATCGCCGGCGCGGCGTGATGCGCAGCGTGGCTGGAACGTCTGCTGTCGCGCATCGTGAGCTGAACGTCTGCCGATGCGCATCGTGAGCTGGAACGGCCGATGCGCATCGTGAGCTGGAACGTCAACGGGTTGCGCGCCTGCGCGCGCAAGGGGTTTCTCGACTTCCTGGAGGTGTCGCGCGCCGACGTCGTCGGCATCCAGGAAGTGCGCGCGTTCGAGCACCAGCTCGATGCCGGCGTGCGCGCGCCGGCGGGCTGGCACGCGGCGTTCGCGCCGGCGGAGCGGGCCGGCTACAGCGGCGTCGCCATCTACTCGCGGAAGCGGCCGGCGCGGGTGGAGACGGCCCTCGGCGAGCCGCGCTTCGACGCGGAGGGCCGCCTCGTCATCGCGTGGTTCGGGCGGCTGGCGGTGGCGTCCGTCTACTTCCCCAAGGGCAGCGGCCGCGACCGGGACAACAGTCGGGTGCCTTACAAGCTCGACTTCTACGCCGCCGTCTTCGAGCGTCTCGAGGCGCTTCGGCGCGAGGGGCCGGTGGTGGTGGTCGGCGACTACAACACCGCGCACGAGCCCGTCGACCTCGCACGGCCCGCGTCGAACACCCGCAACAGCGGCTTCCTGCCCGAGGAGCGGGCCGAGCTGACGCGCTGGCTCGACGCCGGCTGGGTGGACACGTTCCGCGCCCGCCATCCCGGCGCGCCGGGGCACTACACGTGGTGGCGCCAGTGGGGCGGGGCGCGCGAGCGGAACGTCGGCTGGCGCATCGACTACGTGCTCGCCTCGCCGGAGGCGGCGGCCCGGGTCCGCGACGCGTTCATCTGGCCGGAGGTGACGGGCTCCGACCACTGCCCTGTCGGCGTCGACCTGGGGCCGCAACGGCGGAAGCGGCAGCAGTGACCCCGGCCGGCGGTACGACCCGCTGGGGGCGTCGGTTGCGGCGAGGGTGGGCGCGATTGGCGGGAGCCGGCCGGACTGGACCCGGTTGCCCTCGGCTTCGGCTTTTCGCGAACCTGCCTCGGGTCCGGCCGAGTCGCTTGGTTTGACCGCGCTGGTGCCGCTGCTCTCCGGCAGGGTGTCAGGTTCTTGGACCCGCTGCCCCCTGGGCTCGCGGGGACTCGATCCGCTGCATCAGGCCGGGACCGCCGCCCTCGGGCTCGCGGGGCCGATCCAGGGCGTCAGGCCTCGGGACCGCCGCCTTCGGGCTCACGGGGCCCCGATCCGGGGCGTCGGCGCCGGCGGCGCCGGCGTCGGCGCCGGCGCGGCCGTTCGGTGTCGTCGGAGGCCGCGCCCTCGGCGTCGGCGCGCCAGCGCTCGACGATCTCCGGCGTCCGTCCGTGGATGGTCATCCACGTGAGGGCGGACTCGAACGCGGCCCGGTGCATCAGCCCGCGCCGGGCGCGGGGGGAGAGACGCTCGTCGGCGAGGCGTCGCTGCAGGTCGAGGACCTGGCGAAGCTGCTCGAGGTCCCGCCTGGCTATCGGCAGGGTGCCGAGGGTGACCTCTGGAGGACGCTGGGGGCGACCGTCGGCGCCTCGACGGCGGCGCGGCGCCTCGACGGCGGCGAAGGGGGACACGAGGCTGCCGAGCAGCAGCGGGTTGCGCAGGGTGGGCGGGGCGTCGTCGAACCCGCGCCGATAGCGGTCGAGTGCGGCCAGCGAGCGCCACAGGGCGTCGGAGCGGGCCTTGTCGAGCTCGGGCGCGAAGTGCTTCAGCAGGCCGGTCGAGCCGAGGTCGCGGACGATGCGCTCGCACGCGCCGCTGCGCGCAATCTTGTAGAGCTCTTCGATCAGCCGCGCCGGCGAGGCGTGGACGATCTCGCCGCGGTGACGCCGGATGGCGGCGGTGACGGCGGGGTCGATGGACAGGTCGAGCCGGGCCGCGAGGACCACCGCGCGGAGCATCCGCACGGGGTCCTCGACGAAGCGCTCGTTCGGGTCGCCGATGCTGCGGAGGGTGCGGCTGCGGATGTCGCGCATGCCGTCGACGTAGTCGAGGATCGAGCGGCTCGCCGCGTCGTAGAAGAGCCCGTTGATGGTGAAGTCCCGGCGGAAGGCGTCCTCCTCGGCGGTGCCGAAGGTGTTGTCGCCGCGGATGAGCCGCCGCGGGCGGACGCCCCTCGCCTCCGCCTCCCGGCGGGCGCGCTCCCGCGCCTCCTCCCGCGCCTTCCGCTCGGTGTCGGTCTCCGGCGGCACCTGCTTGCGGAAGGTCGCGACCTCGATGGTCTTGTCGCCGAACCTGATGTGGGCCAGCCGGAAGCGCCGGCCGATGATCCAGCAGTTCCGGAAGAGCGCCTTGATCTGCTGCGGGTGCGCCGAGGTGCCGAGGTCGAAGTCCTTGGGGCGCCGCTCGAGCAGCAGGTCGCGCACCCCCCCGCCGACGAGGTAGGTCTCGTGGTCGTGCTGCTGCAGGCGGGAGATGACCTTGAGGGCGTCGTCGTCGATCTGCCGCCGCGAGAGGATGTGTTCCGACCGCGGGATGCTCGTCGGCGCCGCCATCGGGGGGCCATTATACCGCCGCCGGCCCCGTCTGCCGCCGACTGGCCGCGAGGAGCCCCGTGGTCGAGCCCCACGTTGCGGGGATCGAATGCGGCGGGAGGCTCTTGCCGTGGTTTCCAGCGGCAGGGCGCGGGAGCTTCGCGCCGGCGAAGCTCCCGACGCAAGCCCGCAGGGTCGAGCGGCCACCCCTTGGCACGCAGGAGTTTCGCGCCGGCGAAGCTCCCGACGCGACCCGCGGGGTCGCGCGGTCGCTGCGGCTATCCCTTGGCGGCCATCCAGTTCTCGCCGATGCCCACGTCGACGGTCAGGGGCACGCGCAGGTCGGCGGCGCCGGACATGGTGCCGCGCACCAGCGCCGCCGCCGCTTCCGCCTCCCCGTGCGGCGCCTCCAGCACCAGCTCGTCGTGGACGGTGAGAATCATCGAGACGGTGGGCGGCAGCTCGCCCGACAGGGTGATCATCGCGCGCTTGAGGATGTCGGCGGCGGTGCCCTGAATCGGCATGTTCACGGTGGCCCGCTCCGCCGCGGCCCGGACCTGACCGTTGCGGCTGCGCAGCTCCGGCACCAGCCGCCGGCGCCCGTAGAGGGTGCGGACCTCGCCGCTCTCCCGCGCCTCGTCGATCACGCCGTCGAGGAACCCCTTCACCGCGGGGTAGCCGTCGAAGTACGCGTCGATGAACGCCTGGGCGAGGGTGGGGGTGACCCCGATGTCGCGGGCGAGGGTGAACGCGGTCTTCCCGTAGAGCAGCGCGTAGTTGATGATCTTGGCGCGTCGCCGGAGCTCGTGCGGGTCGAGCCCGCTGTCGGCTCCGAACACCGCGTGGGCGGTCCGGTCGTGGATGTCGTCGCCGCGGACGAACGCCTCGGTCAGGGCCGCGTCCTCCGACAGGTGGGCGAGCACCCGCAGCTCGATCTGCGAGTAGTCGGCCGAAATCAGGGCGCAGCCGTCGCGGGCCGTGAACGCCCGTCGGATCTCGCGGCCGAGGGGGGTGCGGATGGGGATGTTCTGCAGGTTCGGGTCGCTGCTGCTGAGCCGGCCGGTCGCCGCCACCGCCTGGTTGAACGACGTGTGAACGCGGCCCGTGTCCCGCCGCACCAGTTGGGGCAGCGCCTCCACGTAGGTGCCCTTCAGCTTCTGGATCGTCCGCCACTCCAGCACCAGCCGCGGCAGCTCGTGCTGCAGGGCCAGCTCTTCCAGCACCTCCACCGAGGTCGAGGCGGCCCTCGTCTTGCCGGTCTTCTTGCGGGTCGGCAGGGCCAGCTTCTCGAACAGGATGACGGAGAGCTGCTTCGGCGAGTTGACGTTGAACGCCTCGCCGGCGAGGGCGAAGATGCGCGACTGCAGCTCGTCGAGCCGCGCCTGCATCGTCCGCGACTGCTCGGCGAGGGCGGCCGTGGCCACCCGCACGCCGGCCCGCTCGATGCCGTCGAGGATCGGGATCAGGGGGTGCTCGAGGTCGCGGTACAGGGCCAGGAGCCGTTCGCGCTCCAGCGCCTCGGTCAGCGGCGCGGCCGCCTGCAGGGGCAGGTCGGCCCGCTCGCAGGCATAGGCGAGGACCGACTCCGGGGGGATGCGGTCGAAGTCCGGGGCCTTCACGCCCTTGCCCCGCACCGCCTCGGCCGTCACCACCTGGTACCCGGTGTGCTCCAGCGCCACCGTCTCGACGGTGGGGGCGGACCGCGCCGAATCCAGCAGGTAGCTGGCGATCATCGTGTCGAGCTCGAGGCCCCCGAGGCGGACCCCGTGCTCGGCGAGCCAGCGCATCGCCCGCTTCAGGTCGTGTCCGACGACCCGGACCCCCGGCTCTTCGAGGACGGGGCGGAGGGCCGCGAAGACGGTGTCGGCGTCGAGGCTCCCGGACAGGTCGAGCCCGTCGCCGGCGAGGGGGACGTACCGGGCGGACCGCGGGCCGGTCGAGAACGCGAGCCCGACGAGGCCCTCGCGCGAGGGCGGCCCCGCCACCGTCAGGACGTGCAGGCCGCACCGGCCGGCCTCGCCGAGCGCCGCCGCGAGCTCCTCGAGCCCGGCCGCGCTGGTGACCGTTCGGTAGTCGGTCTCGACCGTCCCCGCCGTCGGCGCGTACTCGTTGAGGAGCGACTTGAAGCCCAGCGCGGAGAACAGGGCGAAGCACCGCTCCCGGTCCGGACCCGCATAGCGATAGCCGGTCGGGTCCGCGTCGACCGGCACGTCGACGCGGATGCGCACGAGCTCGCGGCTGCGGCGCGCGTCCTCGGCGTGCTCGGTCAGGGCCGTCCGCAGCTTTTTCTTCGACAGCCCGGGCGCTTCGTCCAGCAGGCGGTCGAGGGTGCCGAACTCGGTGACGAGGGCCCGCGCGCTCTTCTCCCCGACGCCGGGGACGCCCTTGACGTTGTCGCTGGCGTCGCCCATCAGGGCGAGGACGTCGACGACCTGGTCGGGCCGCACCCCGAACTTCTCTTCGACGCCGGCCGCGTCGAACCACGCGCCGTCGTCCCGCGGGTTGAAGACGTGCACCCGGTCGTCGACGAGCTGGAAGAAGTCCTTGTCGCCGGTGACGATGGCGACGTCGAGCCCCGCCGCCACCGCCCGCGCCGCGAGCGAGCCGATGACGTCGTCGGCCTCGAAGCCCTTGCGGGTGACGATGGGGACGCCGAGGGCCGCGCAGGCCTCGTGCACCCGGGGGACCTGCTCGACGAGGTCGTCGGGCATCGGGCGCCGGTTGGCCTTGTAGTCGGCCGCGAGCTCGTGGCGGAAGGTCGGCCCCTTGAGGTCGAACGCGGCCGCGATGAGCTCGGGCGACTGCTCGGCCATCAGCTTGCGCAGCATCGTGATGAAGCCGAACACCGCGTTGGTCGAGCGCCCGTCGGGCCCCGTCAACCCCCGGATCGCGTGGTACGCGCGGTACATCTGCGAGTTGCCGTCGACGAGGAAGAGGCGGGGCCGGGCGGGCATGAGCTCAGGGTACCGCGAGGTTGCCGTCGACGAGGAAGAGGCGGGGCCGGGCGGGCATCGGGTCAGGGCGCCGCGAGGTTGCTGTCGACGACGAGGACGCAGGGCCGGGCGGGCATGAGGTCAGGGCGCCGCGAGGTAGCCGCGCCGGGCCCGGACCCGGTAGTCGGGGTTGCGCACCTCGACCCGGATGCCGTGCCAGCGGCCGTCGCCGGCATGCAGGGCGGGGTACGCGAGCTGATACTGGCGGCTCAGCTCGCGGGCGATGCCGGCGGTGGCGGGGTCGAGGTCGTCGGTGTCGCGGACGATCTCGGTCCTGCCCCCGCTGTCGTCGGTCAGGTCGCGGAGCGCGCCGACGTTGACCCGTTCCTCCTGCAGTCTCTGGAACGGGTTGCCCCGCGTCGGTCCGCGCCCGCGGCCCGGGATCGGAAGCGGCGTTCCCGGCAGCCCCGGCCGCAACGGTCCCCCGAAGATCCCGAGGCGCCGCCGCTCGCGGGCGTCGATGCCGATCGCGTACACCAGCGCCTCGGTCTCCCGGATGAACGCCCGCAGGTCGCGGTCGTCGGTCTCGCTGTTGGTGTCGTTGCCGTCCGAGATGATGAGCAGCGCCTTCTTGCGGTGGCGCCCCTCCGCGACCCGCGGCACCGACTCGGCCACCGCGTCGTAGAGGGCGGTGCCGCCGCGGGGCCGGATGTCGCGGATGGCGCGGCTGAGGCGGTCCGGGCTGGTGGTCCAGTCCTGCAGGAGCACCGGCGTGTAGTCGAACCGGTAGAGGAAGAACTCGTCGTCGGGGCCGAGCAGGTCGTAGAGGAAGCGGTCGAGGGCGTGGCGGGCCGCCTCCATCTTGCGGCCGTCCATGCTGCCGCTCGTGTCGAGGGCGATGCCCAGGCTGACCGGCACGCGCTCGTTGTCGAACTGCGTGATCTCGACCGGCTCGCCGTCCTCGTAGACGAGGAAGTCGTCCTTCGTCAGTCCGTCGACGAAGCGGCCCCGGGCGTCGGTGACCGTCGCGCTCACGTTGATCAGTTGGATGCCGGTGCGAAAGACGCCGTCCGGGTCGTCGGGCCGACGGCCCTGCGCGGCGGGCCGCTCGGCCTGCCGGGCCCCCTCGGGCCCCCCCGCGGCCCCGCCGGCCCCGCCCGCCGTGCCGAGTCCGAGAGCCAGGGCGAGCGCCGTCGCGAGCAGCCGCCGCGGGGTCCTGGTCATGGCGGGTTCCTGGTCAGGGTCGGCGCCCCGCCACCGCCGGGGTCGCGGCATCCGATCCGCGCCGGTCGACATGCGGCAGTCCGGACTGGCCCTCCATGAAGCTTACCCGATATCGGCTGATCAGATCCGCGTCGGGCAGAGAGATGTCGAACGCGGTCTCCTCGCCCGGCGGCAGCGCCTCGACCGGCAGGGGGGTCTGGCCGGTGCCGACTATCGCGCCGGTTCGGTCGAACGCGGTCGCGGTGATGCTCAGCCTCGTTCGCGCCCTGCCGTCCGGGGGATTGCGCAGGGAGCCGGTGACGGCCAGGTAGTCTCCCCGCCGGCGGTGGTCGAGCGAGAGCAGCTCGACCGGCGCCGCCGCGCCGTCGGCGGGCAGCGGCGTGCGTTCGGCCAGGGTCACGACGGTGACGAGGACGGTGGCGACGGCGACGGCGACGGCGCCGTGGCCCCAGCGCGCCTGCGCCGACGGCATCGTTGCGAGCACCGCGCGTCGCAGGTGCGAGAGGGGCGGAACGCCGCGGGGAGCGTCCCCTCCCTCGGCGTCGCCCCCCGCGCGCTCGGGGCGGCTCGAGGCCGGCGGCGCGCCGCGGTCCGGGTCGGGCCGCCCCCAATCCGGCGCGGCGAACGGCAGGCGCGGCTCCAGGTGCGCGCGCCCGCGCGCGGGCGACGCTCCTGCCGTCGCCGCTCGGGACTCCATCGACCCGGCGTGCTCGGGCGGCTCCATCGGTCGGCCGCGGAGGACCGGCAGCTCCGCGAGCTCCGCCATCAGGGCGGCGGAACGCCGCCGCTCGGCCCGGACGCGCTGCCACGAAACGAGGGCCATCGCCCACGCCAGCAGCAGCGACACGATCGCGACGACGACCAGCGTAGCGTCCATGATGCTCTCGGGTTCCCCTGCGGCGCCCGTGCCCGGGCCGCGTCCTCGTACCCTTCGTCGGTCGCGTCGACGCAATGCTGTAGGGGAAGGCCGCCGGGGTCGGGCACGCCGCCGGGGTCGGGCACGCCGCCGGGGTCGGGCACGCCGCCGGGGTCGGGCACGCCGCCGGGGTCGGGCACGCCGCCGGGGTCGAGCGATGCCCGCGCGCTCGCCCGCCCATTGTCGCCTGCGGCTCCGCTTGGCCCCCAACCAAGCCTGCAGGAGTCCGAGCCGTCTACGCCGCGGGATCCGGCTTCACGCCCTCGGTGAACAGCAGCCCCTGCCGCTCGGCAAGGGTGCGCACCGGCTTGAAGCCCTCGGCGCGGAGGGCGGCCTCGGCCCCCCCTTGCGAGCGATAGTGGGGGTCGAGGGCGCGACCGGAGAAGAGCGCCCCCAGCCCGCCGCGCGGCGCCGACTCGATAATCAGGCACCGGCCGCCGACGCGGAGCACCTGGCGGGCCCCCTGCAGGGTCCCCACGCGCTCGTGGGGGCGCATCGTGCCGATCAGGGACGGTATGACCACCACGTCGAACCACCCCTGCGCGAACGGCGGCGTCCGCAGCGGGGCCACCTTCACGTCGACCAGCACCCCCCGCGACTGGGCCGCGCGGCCGATCGGCGCGGCCCCGCCGTCGTCCGGGACGAGGGCCGACGCCTGTCCGCTGATGCCGACCTTGGCGGCGAGCATCGCGATGAGGCGCGGGTCGCCGCTTCCGATCTGCAGCACCTTGTCGCCGAGCCGCAACCCGGCCATCGTGACCCGGAGGTCGGTTTCGCCCTTCAGCTTCTTGAGAATCGGCATGTCATCCGGGATCGAGATTAACCACGGAGCCGGCCCGGCGGCGGCCTGCGCCGCGGCCTGCCGGCCGGAAACCGCGCCCTACCGCGCCCAGTGAGCCCCAAACCGCCATGATATAGTGGCCGGTCGTGAAACGCCCAGTCGAAATCGCGTCCGCTCACGGCAAGCTCGGCGTTCTTCTCGTCGGAATGGGGGCCGTCAGCACCACGTTCATCGCCGGCACCCTGCTCATCCGGAAAGGGCTCGCGCCCTCCATCGGCTCGCTCGCAGAACGGGGAACGGTGCGGCTGGGCAAGCGCAACGAGGGCCGCTCGCCGCTCATCAAGGACTTCGTGCCGCTCGCGTCCCTCGACGACCTCGTCTTCGGGGCTTGGGACATCTTCGAGGACGACGGTTTCGAGGCGGCCACCACCGCCGGCGTCATCGAGTCGTCGCTGCTCGAGCAGGTGCGCCCCGAGCTCGAGGCGATACGGCCGTGGCCCGCGGTGTTCGATCAGCGCTACGTCAAGCGGTTGATGGGCACCAACGTCAAGACCGGCGCGACCAAGCGGGACCTCGCGGAGCAGGTGCGCGCCGACATCCGCGCGTTCAGGGACGAGCACGGCCTCGCGCGCCTCGTGATGATCTGGTGCGGGAGCACCGAGATCTTCATGACCCCGACCCCCGAGCACGGGTCCGTCGCGGCCTTCGAGGCGGCGATGGACGCGAACGCCGAGAGCATCTCGTCGAGCATGATCTACGCCTACGCCGCGTTGAAGGAGGGGATTCCCTATGCCAACGCGGCGCCGAACCTGAGCGCGGACATCCCCGCGCTCGACCGGCTCGCGCTCGACAACGGATCGCCGGTCGCCGGGAAGGACCTGAAGACCGGCCAGACCCTGATCAAGACCATCGTCGCCCCCGGCCTCAAGGCGCGGCTCATCGGCGTGTCCGGCTGGTACTCGACCAACATCCTCGGGAACCGCGACGGCGAGGTCCTCGACGATCCCGAGTCATTCAAGACCAAGGAAGAGAGCAAGAAGTCGGTCCTCGACTACATCCTGCAACCGGAGCTCTATCCCGACCTGTACGACGACCTCTGCCACGTCGTGCGCATCAACTACTACCCGCCGCGGGGGGACAACAAGGAAGGCTGGGACAACATCGACCTGGTGGGCTGGCTCGGCTATCCGATGCAGCTCAAGATCAACTTCCTGTGCCGCGACAGCATCCTCGCCGCCCCCATCGTGCTCGATCTCGTGCTCTTTCTCGACCTCGCGAAGCGCGCGGGCATGAGCGGCGTTCAGGAATGGCTGTCGTTCTACTTCAAGAGCCCCGTGCATGCACCGGGGCTCTATCCCGAGCACGATCTCTTCATCCAGTTGATGAAGCTCAAGAACACCCTGCGCTGGCTGCGGGGCGAGGACCTCATCACCCACCTGGGTCTCGAGTACTACGACTGAGCGTCGCCCGTTCAACCCGGTAGTGCGCCCGGCGGCGCGGGATTGTCACGCATGAATCAGAGTCAGCTTCAGCCGGTCGTCTTCGGCGGCCTGTTCATCGGCGTGCTGTCGGCCTTGCCGGTCGTCTCGCTCGGCAACTGCGCGTGCTGCCTCTGGATCGTCGGGGGCGGCATGCTGACCGCGTATCTGCTCCAGCGGGATCGGGCCGAGCCGCTCGCGCTCGGCGAGGGAGCCGTCAACGGGTTGCTGGCCGGCGTCGTGGGCTCGGTCGTCTACGTGGCGGTGTCGATACCCATCAGCATCGTGACCGCTCCGTTTCAGCGGCGCATGATGGAGTTCGTGATGGACTCGCAGAGCGACGTGCCTCCCGAGGTCAGGGAGATGCTCGAGAGCTTCGGCACCGAGGGCATGATTGCCAGCATCGCGATCGGCTTCGTCTCCATGCTGATCGCCGGCGTGATCTTCGCCACGCTGGGCGGCATGTTGGGCGCGCTGCTCTTCCGTCCGTCGTCGCCGTACCCGCCGTACCCGCCGGGGCCGCCGTCGCCGGCGCCGCCGCCTCCTCCGGTGGCGTACTGAGTCGGCCGCCGGCTACGCCGGGTCGGGCTCCGTCGGCGCCGGGTTCCGGCAGGGGCGGCCGTCAGATTCCTTCCTCGCGGTACTCGCCGAAGACGGCGCGGAGGGTGTCGGCGATCTCGCCCACCGTGGCCCGGGCCTCGACCGCGGCGACGATGGGGGGCACGAGGTTGCCGTTGCCGCGGGCCGTCGCGGCCACCGCGTCGAGGGCGGCGCGCCACCCCACCGAGTCGCGGGACGCCCGCAGCCGGGCCACCCGCTCGCGCTGCCCGGTCTCGACGGCGGGATCGATGCGCAGGATGTCGATGCTCACGCCGTCGTCGTCGTCGTAGCGGTTCACCCCGACCACCGTGCGCTCGCCGCTGTCGACCGTCTGCTGGTCGCGGTACGCCGACTCCTGAATCTGCCGCTGGATCTCGCCCCGCTCGATGGCGGCCAGCGTGCCCCCGTCGGCGTCGATGCGGTCGAGGATCGCGCGCGCCTCCCGCTCGATCTCGTCGGTCAGCGCCTCGACGACGTGCGAGCCGGCGACCGGGTCGACGGTGTTGACCACCCCGGTCTCGGCCGCGATGACCTGCTGCGTGCGAAGAGCGATGTGGGCCGAGGTCCGGGTGGGCAGGGCGAGGGCCTCGTCGCGGCCGTTGCAGTGCAGCGACTGGGTGCCCCCGAGCACCGCGGCCATGGCCTGCAGGGCGACCCGGACGATGTTGTTGTCGGGCTGCTGCGCCGTCAGGGTGCTGCCGGCGGTCTGGGTGTGGAAGCGCAGCTTCTGGGCCCGCGGCTCGGCGGCCCCGAAGCGGTCGCGCATGATGCGGGCCCAGAGGCGCCGGGCCGCCCTGAACTTGGCGATCTCCTCGAGGAAGTCGTTGTGGGCGGCGAAGAAGAACGACAGCCGGCGCCCGAACGTGTCGACGTCGAGGCCGGCCGCGACCGCCGCCTCCACGTAGGCCACGGCGTGGGCGCAGGTGAAGGCGACCTCCTGGACCGCCGTCGCCCCCGCCTCGCGGATGTGGTAGCCGCTGATCGAGATGGGGTGCCAGTTGGGCAGCTCCTCGCCGCAGTACTCGACGACGTCGGTGACGATGCGCAGCGAGGCCCGCGGCGGAAAGATGTAGGTCCCCCGGGCGACGTACTCCTTGAGGATGTCGTTCTGCACGGTGCCCGCCACGGCCCGCGGCTCCACCCCCTGCCGCCGGGCGGTGGCGACGTACAGCGCGAGGAGGATGATGGCGGTCGCGTTGATCGTCATCGAGGTGGAGACGCGGTCGAGGGGAATGCCGTCGAAGAGGACGCTCATGTCCTCGATCGAGTCGATGGCCACCCCCACCCGCCCCACCTCGCCCCGCGCGAGGGCGTGGTCCGAGTCGTAGCCGATCTGGGTCGGCAGGTCGAACGCGACGCTCAGCCCGCTGCCCCCCTGCTCGAGCAGGTAGCGGTAGCGCCGGTTCGACTCGGCGGCGGTGCCGAAGCCGGCGTACTGGCGCATCGACCACAGCCGGCCGCGGTACATCGTCGGATGGATGCCGCGGGTGAACGGAAACGCGCCGGGCGCTCCCAGGGCATCGTCGGTGGTCCGGTCGGGCGCGTCGGCCGGAGCGGCCGTCTCTGGCGGCATCGTGCGATTGTAGTGGATCGGTGCGCCGAGGCCGCCAGGCGCGCGGCCGGGAGCCCGTGGCGAGAGGTCGCTCCGCTGCCGACATCAACCGGCACGAGCCGGAGGTCGCCGCGCGCACGGCCGGGAGCCCGTGGCGAGAGTCCTCGCGGCATTCGAGCGGCGATGGTTGCCGCCCGAGTGCGTCGTTCGTCGAGGGCCTGTCGCCAGTTCGTGCGCCTTGCCCACGTCTCGTGGGGCGGGCGCCTCGGCCCGCGCCGGCGGCCTCCGGCGCGGCGCAACGCGGGACCTCGCCGCGGGCTCCTACTCGATCCAGCCGCGGAGGTCGCGTCCGGTCATCTCCGGCGGCGGTGCGATGCCCAGGATGCCGAGCATGGTCGGGGCGACGTCGCGCAGCGTGCCGTCGGCGAGCGGCATCCCCGCGTCGAGGTCCGGGCCCGCCAGGACCACGGGGACGGGATTGGTGGTGTGCGCGGTGTGCGGCCCGTTGCGCTCGGCGTCCCACATCTGTTCGGCGTTGCCGTGGTCGGCGGTGACGATGACGGTGGCCCCGGCCGCCCGGGCCGCGGCGAGGATGCGCGCGAGGCAGCCGTCGAGCGTCTCGACCGCGGCCACCGTCGCGTCGAGCCGGCCGGTGTGGCCGACCATGTCGGCGTTGGCGAAGTTGCAGACGACGACGTCGTGGCGCCGGCCGGCGAGGTCCGCGACGAGGTGGTCGGTGATGGCGGACGCGCTCATCGCCGGCTGGAGGTCGTAGGTGGGAACCGAGGGGGAGGGGACGAGGATGCGGTCCTCGCCGGGAGGCGGCTGCTCCTCGCCGCAGTTGAAGAAGTAGGTCACGTGGGCGTACTTCTCCGTCTCGGCGAGCCGCAGGCTGGTCCGCCCGTGCGCGGCGAGCACCTCGGCCAGGTTGCCCGAGAAGGTCTGGGGCGGAAAGACCACGGGCAGGCCGAACGTGGCGTCGTACTGCGTCAGGGTCAGCACCCGCAGGGCCGGCGGCGACTTCCGCTCGAAGCCGTCGAAGTCGGCGAAGGCCAGGGCCCGGGTGAGCTGCCGGGCGCGGTCGGCCCGGAAGTTGAAGAAGACGACCGCGTCGTCGTCGCGCAGCAGCCCCACCGGCCGATCGTCGTCGTCGGTGACGACGCCCGGTTCGATGAACTCGTCGGTGACGCCGCGCGCATGGGCGTCTTCGACGAGGGCCACGGGGTCGGCGGCGCGGTGGCCGAGGCCCCGGGTCATCGCCTCGTAGGCGAGCCGCGTGCGGTCCCATCGGTGGTCGCGGTCCATGGCGTAGTAGCGGCCGCTCACCGTCGCGACCTGCCCCACGCCGGCGTCGGCGAAGCAGCGCCGGAGCGCGGCCAGGTACTCCACGCCGCCGTTCGGCGCCGTGTCCCGGCCGTCGGTGATGGCGTGCACGAGCACGCGGGCCACGCCCCGTCTCGCGGCGAGCCTCACCAGGGCGTGGAGGTGCCGCTGGTGCGAGTGCACGCCCCCGTCCGACAGGAGGCCGACGAGGTGCAGGGTGCGACCGTCCCGGGTGCAGGAATCGAGCAGGGTGTTCAGCGGGACGTTGCCGGTCAGCCCGTCCCGCGCGATGGCCTGGTCGATGCGGGTCAGGTCCTGGAACACGATCCGCCCCGCGCCGAGGTTCATGTGCCCGACCTCGGAGTTGCCCATCTGGCCGGGCGGCAGCCCCACCGCCTCGCCGCAGGTGATCAACCGGCTCGACGGATACCGGTCGCAAAGTTCGCGGTAGACCGGCGTCCTCGCCTGGCGGATGGCGTTGCCGCCCGGCTCGGGGCTGTCGCCCCAGCCGTCGAGAACGACGAGCACCAGCGGGGGACGGCGCGATGGAGGCGTCGGCATGGTCCTCGGGGGAAGGTGGAAACCGCGCATCCTATCACGGCCGATCCGTCCGGCCTTGTGCGGGGGCGCCCGCCTGTGGTTGACTATCCCTTCGGGCTCGATCCGGATCGGGCCGCCGTCTCGCCGCGCGCGGCGGTAGGGTACGGCGGTTTCCGGGCGCGGCGGCGGCCCCGGCCGCGCCCGGCGCGGGACGATGCGCGACGGGCGTGGAGCGGGGTAACTTGGGGTGAGGCAGGTGACAATCCGCTGGGCGTGGTCGGCGTGTCTGGTCGCCGCGGGGCTCGCGGCGGGCCCGGGCTTGGCGGGGGGCGCTCAGCCCCTCGACGTCGAAGCGCAGGAACGCGAGATCGTGTCGCTCGCCAACGTGGTGGGCGCGGCCCTGCGGGGGGAGATCGTCCCCGCGGAGGAGCCGTTCGGCTGGGCGAACGACTTCCTGAAGAGCAGCGAGCAGACCACGTTCGTGCCGTTCACGTTGTCTGTCGACGAGTCGAAGCTGAGCACTGCCGCCGTCGCGATGTACCTGTTCGTGGTGCCGCAGGGGGCCAGGGCCGGTTCCGCGGCGGCCGCGTTCGAGGACGGCTATCACGTTCTGCTCGGCACGCCGACCGACGAGGGCTTCCATCTGATCAGCCGCGGCTTCTGGGTGCCGGCGGGCGACTACGACGTCTACGTGGCTCTGAGCGAGAGCGAGGTCGAGCCCGGGGCCACGCCGGCGACGATGATGCTCCGGAGGGCGCTCTCGGTTCCCGACCTGTGGACCGGCGGGTTCGCGACGAGCAGCGTCATCCTCGCCGAGAGCATCGAGTCGTTGAACGCCCCGCCGCCTCCTGATCAGTTGCCGGCCAACCCCTACACCCTCGGCACGATGCGCATCGCGCCGAAATCGACCCCCGAGTACTCCACCAGCGACGAGCTGTCCATGCTGTTTCTGGTGTACAACGCGGGTGTGACGGCGGCCGGGATGCCGGACGTGATGGTGGAGTACGCGTTCAACGTCGTGGGCGAGTCCGGGGAGGATTTCTTCAACCGGACGAGTCCCCAGGCGTTCAACGAGCGGACGCTGCCGCAGGGGTTCGACATGAACGCCGGTCACCAGTTGGTGGCCGGTCAGGCCGTGCCGTTGAGCTCGTTTCCGCCGGCCGAGTACCGCCTCGAGATCACCGTCACCGACAACACCAGCGGTGAGTCGCTGACCCACAGCGTGGGCTTTTCCGTCGCCGAGGCCGCCGAGTCCCTGAACGGGATCGGGTAGGGAGGGCGTCAATGGACACGTTCCGACGGGTAGTGGTGTTCGCGGCGGGGCTGCTCGCGTGCGCGGCCGTCCCCGCGGGCGCGGCCGGACAGGGACACGAGCCGCCCTCGGCCGCCGCCGCGACGCCCGCGCCGGACCGGCTGGGGCGCATCGCCGGCCTGGTCACCGACGTGCACGGGCACCCGCTCGACGGCGCCATGGTCTCCGCATTCGGCCCCCTGGGGGCCGAGCTCGTCGTTTCGGACGGCGACGGGCGCTTCGTGCTGCCGTCGCTGCCGCCGGGCCGATACCTGGTGCAGGCCCACGTGGCGGGGTTCGCCACGTCGCGGCGCGAGTTCGTGCTGGTGACGGCGGGCCGGCACGTCGTCCATGCCATCGCGGTGAGCCAGGCCCCGCCGTCGTCCCCGCCGTTGCTGCCGGCCATGGCGGGGTTCGCCCTGTCCCGCCCGGAGGCCGAGGGGCAGGGGCCCGATGCCGACCGCGAGGCCCCCAGCGCGCGCGAGGCGGACCCGACCCACGATCACACCGAGAAGGCGTGGCGTCTGCGCCGGGCCCGGCGCAGCGTCCTGAAGCAGAAGGAACGGGCGCCGGCCGGCGGCGCCGCTGCGGCCCCGGCGACGCCCGACGACGGCCGGGTGGCGGGGTTGTCCCGTTCCGTGGCGACCCCGTCGGCCTTCGCGTCCGGGTTGGGGGCCCTTCCCCTCAGCGGCGAGGTCAATCTGCTGACGCGCGGCACGTTCGAGTCGGCCAGCCCCTTCATGGGGTCGACGCGTCCCGGCGGACTCGCCAACCTGTCGGTGGGGGCGCCGGCGTGGCGGGGCGACTGGACCGCGCACGGGGCGATGAACACCGGTGACGTCTCGTCGTGGTTCGCGTCCGGGGCGTACCTGGCCGAGGCCGGCAGCGCCCATGCCTTCGGGGTCGAGGCGGCGTACGGGCGCCAGCGCTACGACGGCGCGAACCCCCTCGCCCTCAGCCTCGCGCCCGAGACCCGGGTCGCCGCGAGCGTCGGCGCCTTCGATCGATGGACGGTGTCGCCGCGCTTGTCGCTCGAGTACGGCGGCCGCTACTCGCGGTACGACTACATCGACGGCGGGCTCTTCAGCCCGCGCGCGGCCGTCACCGTGACGGCGGCGCCGGGCCTGCGCTTCCGGGTCGCGGGGGCGCAGGACATGGTCGCGCCGGGCGCGGAGACCTTCCTGCCTTTCACGGGGCCCGGTCTGTGGCTTCCGCCCGAGCGTGCGTTCGCCACCGTGTCCCGTCAGGGCCGTCTGCGATCGGAGCGGACGCGGCACTTCGACGTGGGGGTTGAGCGCGACCTGGCCGGGGGCTTCGTCGTGGGGCTGCGGCGGTTCCACCAGGACGTCGACAACCAACTGGTGACGCTGTTCGGGGCGGGCGGCCTCGAGACCGTGCCCGCGGGCTTCTACTACGTCGCCCGGGCCGGGTCGGTGGAGAGTCGCGGCTGGACCGTCAGCGTGCGCCACGATCTCGGAAGCCGCGTCAAGGGGTCGGTGGACGTCTCCGTCGTCGAAGCGCAGTGGGGGCAGGCCGACATCGGACCGGTGGCGGCGTTGGAGGCCCCCGGCGTTCTCCGCCCCGCGGTCGAGCAGTTCCACGACGTCAGCGGGACCATCGAGACCGTGATTCCCGAGTCCGCCACCCGGGTGTTTTTCCGCTGCCGGCTCAGCGGAGCGTTCGAGGGCGCCCATCCCGCGAATCCCGGGGGGCTGGACGCCCGCTTCGATCTGCTGATTCAGCAGGCCCTGCCGTTCACGCCGGTGGGCAGCAGCCGCTGGGAGGCCCTGCTGGCGGTCCGCAGCCTGTTCTTCGATCCCCGCGAGACCGCGTCGCTCTTCAGCGAGCTGCTGGTCATCCAACCGCCCCGCCAGGTCGTCGGCGGCGTCGTGGTGTATTTCTGATTCCGGTCCGCGCCGGGTGGAGCGTGGGGGCGCCGCCCGCTTGCCCGCCCCGTGCCCGCCTTCCCGCCCCGACCCGGACGGCTGATACGTAAAACCGGATAAGGACGACCAAAATTTTGGATAGGCGTGGCCGCTCCGCACGGGAGCGGTGCCACGCCGCCGGCCGGGAGTCTGCACCGTAGAACCCGGCGTGCGCGTCGTGGCACCTGACGCGGTTGCTGGAATAGCGATTGCATACGATTCATAGGGATCTGTGCGCGCCCTTGTCCCTCCGGTCGATGCCATGAGCCGCCCACCGTCTCGACATGCCTTGCGCGCCCCCGGGCGCGGCGGGTGGGGTGCGTGGGTCCCTCCGGTCCTGGCCGTCGCCCTGGTCGCGGGCCTCCTCTGCCTCGCCGCCGCCAACGTCTTCGTCCGGGCCGACTGGAACGAGCTGGTGGACGGCGTGCTGTGGGTCGATCGGCCGGTCGGCATCATCGCCGCCGAGGTGGCGCCGGACGAGGCCGGCGACCGGGCCGGGATCGAGGCGGGCGACGTTCTGCTGGCCCTCGACGGCGTTCCCGTCCAGTCCACGCGCGACGTCGTGGAGCATCTCCATGCGCGGCAGCTCGACGGCCACATCGGCTACACGCTGCTGCGGCTCGATCAGTCGCGCCTGATCGACGTCGCCCTGCAGCCGGTGCCGGCGGCCCGGACCGGGATCTACTTCGTGCTGGTGGGCATCGGCGTGTTCACGCTGCTGGTGGGCGCTTCGGTGCGGCTGCGGAGGCCGGGGACCCAGGCCACCCTCCACTTCTTCTGGCTCAGCGTGGCGTTCTTCGGCATGTTCGCCTTCTCGTTCACGGGCCGCCTGGACCGGCTGGACTGGGTGTTCTACTGGGCGGACGCCATCGCCACCCTCGCCCTCGCCCCGCTGTTCGTGCACTTCGCCCTCGTGTTCCCGGAACGGGCCCCGGGCGCGATACGGAACCGCCTGGGGCGCCTCGTGCTGCCGATCGTCTACGCCCCGGCCGTGGTCCTCGGGTTGCTCCAGGCGGTGTCGCTGGCCGGCGACGCCGGCTCGGCGTTGTTCACGACGGGCATCGAGCGCGTCTGGAAGCTGGAGATCGCGTACCTCGCCGCCTGCGTCGTGGGCGGGCTGGCCCTGATGATCCTGACCCTGCGGCGGGTCCCGTCGGTGACCTCGAAGCGCCAGCTCCGCTGGATCGTGTGGGGAGCGGTGCTCGGCGGGCTGCCCTTCGTCGTGGGCTACGCGGTCCCGTGGTCGCTCGGGTTCGACACCGTGCCCCTCGACGTCACCGCGATTCCCTTGAGCCTGATTCCGCTCGCGTTCGCGTCGGCGATCGTCCAGTACCGCCTGCGCGACGTGGAGGTCATCGTCAAGCGCGGGCTGGTCTACACCGCGGCCGTGTTCGCGATGGTGGCGATCTACCTGGTCCTCGAGCAGTTGGCGCTGGCGATGTTCCTCGACGAGTCCGACGGGCACAGCTCGATCATCGCCCTGCTCGCGACGGCGGTGGTGGTGCTGCTGGCGCGTCCCGTGAAGGACGCCATCGAGTCGATGCTGGACCGGGCCCATTACCGCGACCGGTACGACTACCGGCGGGCGCTCCTCGGCTTCGCGCGCGAGCTGAACAGCGACCTCGACCTCGGCCGCCTCGCCGAGCGCCTGGTGACCCGGGTGACGGAGACCCTCGTCGTCGACCACACCGTCCTGATGGTGACGCCGGCGGAATCCGAGGCCGGCGGCCCGTTCCGGCCCATCCGGGCGACGGGGGTGCGGGCGGCGGGCGAGTGGCCGGGGCTGGATCCCGCGTCGGCCATCGGCGGGCACGTGGTCGGCCAGGGGACGGTGCTGCTCGACGATCCGGTGGCCACGCTGCGGTATCCCCACGCGGAGGTCACGTTCTGGCGGGACCGCGGGATTCACTACTTCGTGCCGTGCGTCTCCGAGGAGGGCACCATCGCGGTGCTCGCGCTCGGGGCCAAGACGAGCGGCGAGCCGCTGAGCAGCGAGGACGTCGCGCTGCTCGCGGCGGTCGCGGCGCAGGTCGCGACCGCGGTCGAGAACGGCCGGCTCTACACGCAGTTGCAGGTCAAGGCGGCCGAGGTCGACCGGATTCGGGAGTTCAACGAGAACATCATCGAGTCGCTGAACGACGGGCTGGTGGTGCTCGACCTCGAGAATCGGGTGGTCCGGTGGAACGCGGCCATCGCGCGTCTGCACGGCGTGCCCCGCGACGCCGCGGTGGGGCGGCCGCTGGCGACCCTGTTCGACGCGTCGTTCACCGACCGGCTCGCCCGCGAGCGGCGCGAGCACGCGGCCGGATCGACGCTGTACCGGGCTCCCCTGACCTCGCGCCATGCCGGCGAGCCGCGCGAGCTGCTGGTCAACGCCGCGCAGGCGCCGCTGTTGACCCCCGGCGGCGACACCGCCGGCACGATGATCCTCCTGGAGGACATCACGGAGCGCATCCGGCTCGAAGAGCAGTTGCAGCTCTCCGAGCGCATGGCCTCCGTGGGTCTGCTCGCGGCGGGGGTCGCCCACGAGGTCAACACCCCGCTGACCGGCATCTCGAGCTTCACGCAGATGCTGATCGAGGGCACGGCCCCGGAGGACTCCCGACTTCAGTTGCTGAAGAAGATCGAACGGCAGGTGTCGCGGGCCGCCCGCATCGTGAACGGGCTGCTCAACCTGTCGCGGCCCGGACGACAGTCCGACGCGGCGGGCCCGGTGGACGTCAACGGGGTGATGAACGACGTGCTGGTCCTCGTCGAGCATCAGCTCCGGACGTCCAACATCCGGATCCGGCGCGATCTGTCACCGACCCCGACCGTCGTGCAGGGGGTGGAGGGCAAGCTGCAGCAGGTGTTCCTCAACCTCATCCTCAATGCGCGCGACGCCATGCCCAACGGCGGCTGGTTGTCCATCAGCTCCCGCGGCGACGGCGGCCGGGCGGTGATCGAGGTCGCCGACACCGGTACCGGTATCGCGAACGAGGACCTGTCCCGCATCTACGACCCGTTCTTCACGACCAAGGCGGTCGGTCAGGGCACCGGGCTCGGCCTCTCAATCGTCTACAGCGTGGTGCAGGAGCATCGCGGGGCGATCGACTGCCGGACGGGAGCCGGAGGCACCCGCTTCACCGTCACCCTGCCCGTGCCTGCGCATCTGCAGACGCGGTCGGCGGGTTAGGGGAGCCTGCGCCGGAAGCGGTGCAGGCACGCACACCGATGCTTCGCCACACATCCGTACTGGTCGTCGACGACGAAGAGGTCATGCGCGAGGTCCTGCAGACCCTGCTCTTGAAGGAGGGCTGCGAGGTCGCCACCGCGGTGAACGGCGACGACGGGCTCGCGCTGGCCCGGAGCCGGCGGTTCGACGTCGCCATCGTCGACGTGATGATGCCCGGCATCGGCGGCATCGAGACCCTCGATCGGCTGCGCCGCCTCGACGACGACCTGCCCGTCATCCTCATCACCGCCTACGCCTCGCTCGAGAACGCGATCGCGGCCATGAAGCGCGGCGCCTTCGACTACATCACCAAGCCGTTCAAGAACGAGGAAGTGCTGGTCGTGGTCCGGAACGCGGCCGAGAAGCGGCGGCTGGTCGCCGAGAACCGCACCCTTCGCGCGAACCTGCGCACCCAGAACGACGGCCTCCGCAACATCATCGGGCGCAGCCCGCGCATGCGCCAGGTGTTCGAGCTGATCACGCAGGCGGCGATGAGCCGCACCACGATCCTCGTCGAGGGAGAGAGCGGGACCGGCAAGGAGCTGGCCGCGCGCGCCCTGCACGCGGGCTCGCCCCGGGCCGACCAGCCGTTCGTCACCGTGAACTCCGGCAGCCTGCCGCCCGACCTGCTCGAGTCGAACCTGTTCGGCCACCTCAAGGGGGCGTTCACCGGCGCCGTGGCCGCCAAGAAGGGGCTCTTCGAGCTCGCCGACAAGGGCACGATCTTCTTCGACGAGATCGGCAGCGTGCCCGTCGAGACCCAGGCCAAGCTGCTGCGGGTGATCCAGGAGCGGGAGTTCATGCGCCTCGGCGGCGTCGAGACCAAGAGGGTCGACACGCGCATCATCGCCGCCACCAACATCGATCTCCAGCAGCTCGTGGCCGAGGGGAAGTTCCGCGAGGACCTCTACTATCGGCTCCACGTCATCAAGGTCGAGCTGCCGCCGCTCCGGGACCGGCGCGAGGACATTCCCCTGCTCGCCCACCACTTTCTCGAGAAGTACGGGGCGGAGAACGACAAGAAGACCCTCGAGCTCACGGCCGAGGCCCTCGATCTCATGGAGGCCTACGACTGGCCGGGCAACGTGCGCGAGCTCGAGAACGTCGTCGAGCGCGCGGTGGTGCTCGCGACCGGCCCGCAGATCGGTCCGGCGCTGATTCCCGACGCGGTGCGCACCCCGCGTCCGTTCCAGATGCCGCAGTTCGCGATGCCGGCGGAGGGTCTGCCGTTCAAGGAGGTGGTGGCCGCGTTCGAGACGCAGTTGATCGAGCGCACCCTTGCGGCGACGGGAGGGGTGCAGAAGCGCGCGGCCGAGATGCTGCAGATCAAGCCGACGACGCTCAACGAGATGATCAAGCGCTATGACATCCTCCCGCGCCGGAAGCGGGGCGGCGCCCACGGCCGCGGCGGGGCGGTGGCGGGGCACGCCGCCGGCCGGGAGCGGCGGAAGCCGCCGGCGGACGCCGGCGGGGCGTGACGCCCTCCGCCCGGGGCCGCCGAACCGGGCGTGGCGCCTGGCCCGGCCTCGGTCGGGCCACGGGCGGCGCCCCCGGCGTCAGCCCGCCCTCGGGCCGCGGCGGCGGCCGGCGCGCTGCGACCGTCCCGCGGACCGCGAGGACGGGAGGCCGGCGATCAGCCGGTCGTACTTGCCGAGAACGACTTCCCACCGGTAGTTCGCGCGAACGTAGGCGCGTCCCTGGCGTCCCATGGCGGTGCGCAGGTCGTCATCGCGGACCAGGAGCCGCAGGCACGCCCGGAACTCGTCCCGGTCGGCGTAGTAGAGGCCGGCGTTGCTCCGCTGGCAGTGGTCCACCAGCACGTCGCTGCGGGCGTTGGCGAGCACCGGGGTGCCGACCGCGAACGACTCGAGGGCGAGCAGCGACAGGCTCTCGGCCGGGGAGGGCGCCACGACCACGGTGGCCGCCTCCAGGGCCTCGGAACGCTCGGCTTCCGACAGCATGCCGGCGAACCGAAGGTGCAGGATGTCCGGGATCGGCATCAGCTTGAGGCCCATCAGCACCAGCGACGTGTCGCCGTCGGACTCGGCATGGCCGCCGAAGTACTCGAGCAGCTCCTCGCATCCCTGGCCGGCCTCGATCCGTCCGTCGTGAAGGGCAATCGGGCCGTACAGGCGGTGGCGCCGGCGAAAGACGGCGCCGCGGGCGGTCAGCGGCGACGCCGACGGCTCCGACGGCGGCTTCTCGTGCAGGCGCGACGGGGGAAGGTCGACGCCGCATCCCACCGTCTCCTCCACCCTCGCGCCGATCGAGAACGTGCGCTTCAGGAATCCGCGCTCGACCGCGGTGGTGTAGGCGATGCCGGCCGGCCGCGAGAACACGTCGCGGTAGAGGTCGAGGCGCATCGCCGGCCGGTCCAGCGCGACGGGGACGAGGATGCTGCGCGCCGGGTCCACCCGCAGCCCCAGGACCGTCGGGGCGTAGAGGCAGTCGAAGAAGACGAGCGCGTCGTAGCCGCGGTGATGCTGCTCCAGATACGCCTGCAGGCCCGGGCACCACGGCCCCTGCCGCTTCAGCCACTCCGCCTCGTCGTCGGCGGAGTGGTCGTGCCGGTGAATCCAGTCGGAGTACTCCTCGAACGAGGCGGGGTCCCGCGTGCGCTCGTTGGCGAATCGCCGGACGGTGACGCCGCGAATGCGGTCGTCACCCTCCGGATAGGTGTTCTTCCAGGTGTCGTCGTCGCGCGCGCAGGTGGTGAGGACGTCGACCTCGTGCCGTCTCGCGAGCTGCTCCGCGATCAGGCGGCAGAGGTACTCGGACCCGCCGGCGATCTCCGCGCCGTAGCGTTGGACGACGACGGCGAGCTTCATCGATCCCCGGTGTCGTCGGGCGGTGGCGCGGGCAGGCTCCCTTCCGCGGCCGGCGGCCCGTCGGGGCGGGGCGCGGGGGCCGCGTCGGCCGGGGACGAAGGCGACTCGGCGGGCCCCGCGGAGGCTTCCGCGGTGGTCGACCCGCGGTCGGGCGCCGCCGTCCCATCCGCCGACTCGGGCGCCGGCCCGCCCGGAGCGGCGTCCCCCGTCGCGGCGTCGCCCGGCGACGCCGTCTCCCCGGCGGTCTCGTTCGCCGCCCCCGGCGTGCCCGCGCCGGGGCGCCGCCGCGACCGCCGCCGGCGCCGACGGCTCCGGGTCGGTGCGGCCGCGGTCCCGTCGCCCTCCGCGCCCTCGGCCTCGCCCGCCGGCGGCGCCGATCGGGCCTGCCGGGTCGAATCGAGCGCCCGCGACCGCCGCTCCTCGAAGTCGAGCCTTCCCGCGACCGACTCTACCAGCATCCTGTGGTTCTTCATGTCGACGGAGAGCCGCGTCATCTCCGTCACCAGGTTGCTGGTCACCTCGTAGTTCAGGGCGTCGAGCTCCTCGCGCGCCGCAAACTTCTTGCCGGTGCGCTCGAACTCGGCGTTCACCCGATCGAGCAGGTCGAGGAGCCGCGAGTTGATCTCCGCTTGTCTCACCATGGCGAGGATGATCGGGTCGGGGTTGAAGAACAGCCGCAGAATCGGGTTCAGGAGCTTCCGGATCAGGTAGATCAGTTTCCCCATCGTTCCCCCGGACGACGAGACGTACACCGTGTTCTCGTCGAACTCGAAGGGCTCGGGCGCCAGGCTCCTCCCCTGCCCGTCCCGGTCGAACCGGCCGGGAGGCGTGAGGCGCCGGTTGTGCTCGATCAGGTCCGAACGGGTCTGCCGGGGCTCCAGGCAGCGCTCCAGGGTGACCTCGGCCAGCTCCCGCGCCTGCCGTTCGGAGTCGTCGCCCCGCTGCTCGCGAATGCCCCGGCGGATCCGCTCCATGAGCCGGGTCACGTCGACGGAATCCGTCCGGGTGTCGAACTCGGCCATGGGTGGGTCGCGGAGGGCGTCAGGGTGGGCCCGGTCCGCCAATCGTCGCCCGGGGCTCCGCTTGGCGTCCAACCGACCCTCCCGGGGCCGGGGACTCGACCGGGACCCGGGGTCCGGCGCCCGCCCGGGGCTGCGCCGTCGCCGGGCCGGAGGGTCGTTGGAAGGCGGACGGCTCGATGAACGAGACGAGGACTTCGGATCGCCCGGGCCGACGGCGGCAAGGAGATGGTCAATTCAGCCACGCGACCGGCGGCCCCGCGTCGCCGCCGCCGGGCGCGGCCCGGCTGGAACGTCGCGACCGGGCGCCGGATGGGTGACTCGCGTTTCGTCAGTCAGGCGCTGAAGCTCTTCACGGCCTCGTCTTCCGACTCGTACGTCTCGAACACCGTCAGCAGCTTGGTGATCGCGAGGAGGTCGGTGATGCGCTTGGTGAGGTTGACGAGCTTGAGCTTGCCGCCCTGGCGGCTCACCGTGGTGTACGTCCGCACGATCTCGCCGAGCCCCGCGCTGTCGACGTAGGGAACGCCCTCGAGGTTGAGCAGCAGCTTGCGGTGGCCCTGCTGTATCAGGTTGCTGATCCGCTCCTTCAGGAGCTCGTCGCCCTCGCCGATGGTCAGTTTTCCCGTCAGGTCGAGCACCACGACGTCCTGAAGCGTTCTTTCCTGGATTTCCATGGATTTCTCCGCGCCTGCGGTTCCACACCGTCGCCGGAAGTGACGCGAGAACCGGGTGAACCGTGCGCTCTCGCCGGTTCCCCGGGGGGCTACGCCGAAGGAGCCTCGCGCCGGGCGGGACTCCCAACGTGACCATGAGGTCGCCTAGCCGCGCAAAAGTACTATGAACCCGGGGTACTGTCAACGCGCGGCCCGGCTGCCCGTGCCCGTCCTATTCGGTCTCCCGGCGCTGCTTTTTCCGGGTCCGCTTGCGCGCGAGCGCCTGCTTGGCCCGGCGCTTGTCGCCCGGCTTCAGATAGAACGAGTGCTTCTTGATGTCCTTGATGATGTCTTCCTGCTGCACCTTGCGCTTGAACCGCCGCAACGCGCTCTCGATCGACTCGCTCTCCTGCACCTTGACTTCAGCCAAACTGTCCGTCACCTCCCTTGCGTGGCGAGTGTCGCGATTCGAAACCGGCGCTCCGGGGGCGAGCCCCGCCGGGGCCGCGGTCGGGCGAATCGACGCGGTGCGGCGCCGGTCGGGCGGCCGCGCGTGGCCCCGCATCGCCGTCCCGCCTCCCGTTCGCGCTGAACGGGCGCGCCGGCCGTCGCGGAAACGTGTAGCATGGTGCCGCGCGACGGCCGGCCCACGCGATCGGGGTGGCGCCCTCGTGCGGCACGGAGCAAACGGGCATTATAGGAGGTGCCCGGCGGCGTGTCAAAAGGACCGCGGACGTCGGCTGGTCGGGAGGGTGCGGGACCGATGAAGGTGCTGGTCGTCGGGAGCGGCGCGCGCGAGCACGCGCTGACGTGGAAGCTGGGGCGGGAGTCGGCGGTCCGGGAGGTGATCTGCGCCCCCGGCAACGCGGGGACGGGGTCGGGCGCACCGGCGCGTTCGCTCGACGTCGCAGATCCGGCGGCCCTGCTCGCGTACGCCGAGGCCGAGGCGGTCGACCTCACCGTCGTCGGGCCGGAGCTGCCGCTCGCCCGCGGGGTCGGAGACCTGTTCGAGGCGCGCGGCCGGCGCCTCTTCGGACCCGGCCGGTACGCGGCGAGGCTCGAATCGAGCAAGGCGTTCGCCAAGGAGTTCATGGCCCGGCACGTGGTGCCCACGGCGCGCTTCCGGGTCTGCCGGAGCCCCGGCGAGGCGCTGGCCGCCGTGGACGGGGCCGAGTTCGGGTTTCCGGTCGTCGTCAAGGCGGACGGCCTCGCGGCCGGCAAGGGGGTGACGGTGGCCTCGGACCGGGCCGCGGCCGAGCGGGCGGTGCGCGAGGCGATGATCGACGAGCGGTTCGGCGAGGCCGGGCGGTGCGTCGTCGTCGAGGAGCACCTCTCCGGCGTGGAGGCGTCGTTCTTCGCCATCTGCGACGGGCGCGAGGCGGTCGGCCTTCCGGTGGCGCAGGACCACAAGCGGGCCCGCGACGGAGACCGGGGGCCGAACACCGGCGGCATGGGGGCGTTCGCGCCCAGCCCGCTGATGACCCCCGCGCTCGACCGCCGCATCCGGCGCGAGATCGTGGAGCCGGTGCTGGAGGGGATGCGCCGCGCCGGGCATCCCTTCCGGGGCTTTCTCTACGTCGGGCTGATGCTGACGGCGGAGGGCCCGAAGGTCGTCGAGTTCAACGTGCGGCTCGGCGACCCCGAGGCCCAGGTCGTGCTGCCGATGATCCGCGGCGAGCTGGCCCCGGTGCTCGACGCGGCGGCCCGCGGGGCGGTGGGCGGGTCGGCCTGCGAGCACTCGGACGATCCGCACGTCGGGGTGGTGCTGGCGTCCGGGGGGTATCCCGGCCGCTACGAGACCGGCGCGTCGATCGCGGGGCTCGACGCGGCGTCCGCCCTCGACGACGTGCTGGTGTTCCATGCCGGCACGGCGGAACGGGACGGGTCGGTAGTGACCGCGGGGGGGCGGGTGCTCACGGTGGTGGGCCGCGGCCGCGACTTCGCCGGGGCCATTGCCCGGGCCTACGAGGCGGAGGCGTGCATCACCTTCGCCGGCAAGCACGTCCGCTCGGACATCGGGCGCAAGGCGCTGGCGGACGCGCGTGGGGTCGGGGCCCCCGCCCGGGAATCTGCGCCGTAGAACGGTGCAGACTCCCGGCACGGTTGCCGTGAAAGTACAGGGTGGTGCAGATGCGCAACTCCTGACACGACGGGAGGGTCGCAAGGGAGCGGCGGTTCATGCGCTGCGTGGCGACGCTCTACCGCACTCTTGCATGCGGTTGGGGTGGCTGCGCGAAGCGTGGCCATGAGCGTTTGGTTGGGCGGCGAGCGGAGCCGCGGGTTGCGCGTGGCAAGTGCCGTTCCGTCAGTGCCCATGGGCCGCCTGGGTCGAATCGAGACAGAGCAAAAGCAGGGAGACACAGGGTCGGATGAGTGACATACAGGTGCAGGTCTTGATGGGGTCGGCGTCGGACGCGGGGGTGATGGCGAACACCGTGCGCACCTTGCGCGATCTGGGCGTCGCCTCGGACATGACCGTGGCGTCCGCCCACCGCTCGCCGGACCGGGTGCGCCGCGTGATGGACGAGGCGGTGCGGCGCGGGGTGCGGGTCTTCGTGGTGGGGGCGGGAGCCGCCGCCCACCTCGCGGGGGTCGTCGCCGCCCATACCGCGCTGCCGGTCATCGGCGTGCCCGTCGACTCGTCGCCGCTCGGCGGGTTCGACGCGTTGCTGTCGACGGTGCAGATGCCCCCCGGTGTCCCCGTGGCCACGGTCGCGGTCGGGAAGGCGGGGGCCACGAACGCCGCGGTGCTCGCGGCGCAGATTCTCGCCCTCGGCAACCCCGACGTCCGCGCGCGCCTCGACGCCTACCGCCGGGGGCTGGCCGAGAAGGTGGAGCAGGCCGCGGCCGGCCTCGAGCCGGTGTGAGCGCGGCGGCGCGGTGGGGGCGGCCGGCCGGCAGGGCCGCACCGTTGTCGGTGCGGGCGCGTCCGCCGGTGCCGATTCCCGGCTCGGCGAGGGCACGGCGCCGAGCATCAGCACCACTTTCTCGGCCGGTCCGGGCGGGGCGTTTGCGCCTTCCTACAGTGCCGATGCCTGGTTCGCCCAGGGCGCGGCGCCGAGCATCAGCACCGCTTTCTCGGCCGGTCCGGGGGGGCGTTCGCGCCTTCCTACGGCGCTGATGCCTGGTTCGCCCAGGGCGCGGCGCCGAGCATCAGCATCAGCAGCGCCTTCTGGGTGTGGAGGCGGTTCTCGGCCTGGTCGAAGACCGCGGAACGCGGACCGTCGATGACGTCGGGGTCCACCTCCTCGCCGCGGTGGGCCGGCAGGCAGTGCATGAAGAACGCGTCGCGGCCGGCCTGCGCCATCAGGTCGCCGGTCACCCGGTAGGGTTCGAACGCTTCCCGCCGCCCCGTCGCCTCCGCCTCCTGCCCCATCGACGTCCACACGTCGGTGTAGACGGCGTCCGCCCCCCGCACCGCCTCGACGGGGTCGTCGCACAGCACGATCTCGGCGCCGTGCCGCGCCACCCGGCGCGCGGCGGCCACGGTCGCGGCGGGCAGGGCGTAGCCCGCGGGCGACGCGAGCCGCAGACGGGCCCCGAGCATCGCGGCGGCGTGGGTGAGCGAGGTGGCCACGTTGTTGCCGTCGCCCACGTACGCCAGGGTCGCCCCGCGCACGTCGCCGAGCCGTTCGCGCAGAGTCAGGCAGTCGGCGAGGGCCTGGCACGGGTGCTCCTCGTTGGTCAAGGCGTTCACGACCCGCAGCCGCGTCGTGGCCCGGGCGATCTCGCGCAGCCTCGACTGCTGGAACGTGCGGATGGCGGCCACCGAGATCCACCGCTCGAGGGTGCGGGCGACGTCCGCCAGGGCCTCGCGCGTGCCCAGGGCGTCGGCCGACGGCGGGCAGGTGACGACGCCCCCCAGCTCCTGCATCGCAATCTCGAACCCGGTGCGCGTGCGCAGCGACGGCTTGTCGAACAGCAGGGCCAGCGAGTGCCCGGCCAGCGCACGGCTCGTGGGGGCGTTGGCGCCCATGCCTCGCTCGCGCTTCAGCTTCGCCGCGAGGGCCAGGCACGTCTCGAGCCCGTCCGGCGTCAGGTCCAGCACCGACAGGTAGGTTCGGGCCGAGGCGGCCACGGGGAACGCGGCGGCCACGCCGGCGTCCGGCAGGGTTTCGGTGGTGCTCATGGCTTCGTCGGGGCGCCGCACGCCTCCGTCCCGGCGTGGCGCGCGGGATGCGCCCGCCTCAGGTCCGGTAGTCCGCGTTGATGTGGATGTACTCGGCGCTGAAATCGCAGGTCCAGACGGTGGCGGCGCCTGCGCCGCCGGTGCCGAGGTCGATCGTGATCGCCACCTCCGGCGTCCGCATGTGCTCGGCCGCCGCCGGTTCGCGGTCGCTGAAGATCTGCTCGTCGCGAAAGAGCTCCACGCCGCCGACGGCGACCCGGGCGCGGCCGAGGTCGAACCGCACCCCGGCCCGGCCCGCCACCGCCACGATGCGGCCCCAGTTGGGATCTTCGCCGTGGACCGCGGTCTTGACGAGCGGCGAGTTGGCGATGGCCCGCGCCGCCTGCCTCGCCTCGGCCGCGGTGTGGGCGCCCGTCACGCCGACGGAGACGAGCTTCGTCGCTCCCTCGCCGCCCTTCACGACGGCGAGGGCGAGCTCGTGGCAGACCGCGTGGAGGGCCTCGACGAACGCGGGGTACGACGCGTCGTCGATGGTGGTGCCGGAGCACCCGTTGGCGAGGGCCAGCACCATGTCGTTCGTCGAGGGCTCGCCGTCGACGGTGATGGCGTTGAAGGTCGTCTCGGCCGCCTCCCGCAGGGCGCGCTGCAGGAGGGGTGGCGCGACGGCGGCGTCGGTGGTCAGGAACGCGAGCATCGTGGCCATGTTCGGCTCGATCATCCCGGCCCCCTTGGCGATGCCGCCGACGTGGAACCGGCCCGACGGCGCCTCGGCCCGCACCGCCGCCTCCTTGGGCCACGGATCGGTGGTCATGATGGCCTCGGCCGCCGCCGCGTGCCCGTCGGGGCCGAGCGACTCGGCGGCCTCCCCGATGCCCTGCCGCAGCTTGTCGCGCTCGAGGTACGCCCCGATGACCCCGGTCGACGACACGAGCACCTGCTCGACCGGGCAGCCGAGGACGTCGGCGGTGGTGACCGCCATGTCGCGCGCGTCGGCCAGCCCCCGCTCGCCGGTGCACGCGTTGGCGCAGCCGCTGTTGACGACCACCGCCGCGGTGGTGGCGTCCGACCGCCCCAGGTGCTCGCGGGTCACCGTGACCGGGGCGGCGACCGCGAGGTTGGTGGTGAAGATGCCGGCCGACCGGGCCGGCGGCGTCGACACCAGCAGCGCCAGGTCGAGCCCCGACGCCTTGATGCCGCAGGCGACCCCGGCGGCCCGGAAGC
The DNA here is from genome assembly GCA_965261285.1 of Vicinamibacterales bacterium. Classification (GTDB taxonomy): domain Bacteria; phylum Acidobacteriota; class Vicinamibacteria; order Vicinamibacterales; family UBA8438; genus JAJEEA01. Next base: position 6,042,683 of record OZ253457.1, read on the forward strand.
CGGCCGGCGCGGTGATGCCCCTGGGAATGCGTTCCAGCATGAGTGTCGGTCCTACCCCCGCCTCGGCCCGCGGCCCCGCGAGCCGCCGAGCTCGATGACCACCGCGTGCTGCGCACAGCGCCTGAACCATTCGCAGGCCTGACAGTCGGTCATGATCTTCTCGGGCAGCCACGTGTGCGGCACGATCGAGAACCCCTGGGCGATGAAGACGCGGGGCATGTGGGTGAACGCGCACACCCGCGCCGCGCCCTGCCGGCGTCCCCCGGCGACGACGGCGGCGAGCAGCCGCGAGCCGATGCCGCCGCCGCGCTCGGCGGCGACGACCACCAGCGACCGCACCTCGGACATCGTCTTGCTGAGCGGGGCCAGCTCTCCGCACCCGATGACCTCGCCGCCGCGGGTCGCGACCAGGAATCGGGAGACGTGGCGCAGGATGTCCGCCGACGAGCGGGGCAGCAGCATCCCGGGGCCGACGTTGGCGGAGACCAGCCGGTCGATGGCGTCGACGTCCCTTCGCTCGGCGGGGCGAATCGACACCGCCGCGGGGGCCGGCGCCGCGCTCGGGGCCTCCGTGCCGGGATGAACTGAGACGGTGGACGTGGTGATCATCGGGTCGTTCTCGGGCGGCGACGGTCCCTCGGGACAGCCATCGAAATGAAGTGGCCGACTGCGTGCGGCCGCAGCCCGTCTTCTACGGTTTCCTGCTTCTAGGGTTTCCTGCGCCCGGCACCTGGCCAGGTGTTTCCGTCATCGATGATCGCGTCCACGGCCGCGGCATCGGCAAGGCCTCACCGCGGTTCCTGCCGAGCCGGCGCCTCGGCCACGATCTGCTCGAGCACCCGGTCGAGAATCTGCAGCCCCTCGTCGATCTCGGCGTCCGAGACGTTGAGCGGCGGCAGCAGCCGCACGACGCGCCCCGCGGTGCGGTTGACGAGCAGTTGCCGCGCCAGCGCGAGCTCGACGGCGCGGGCCGCGGCCGCCTCGGGCATCTCGAAGCCGCGCATCAGGCCTGCGCCGCGCACGCCGGCGATCATCGGATAGCGCTTCGACAGGGCCTCGAGGCCGTCGGCGAGGCGCGCGCCCGCCGCCTGCACCCGCTCGAGCCCGCCCTGCTCGAGGGCGTCGAGGAACACCAGCGCGGCGCGGCAGGCCAGCAGATTGCCGCCGTAGGTGGTGCCGTGGTCGCCGGGCGAGATGGCGTCGGCGACGGCCTGGCTCATCAGGATCGCGCCCACCGGCATCCCCGCGCCCAGGGCCTTCCCGAGGGCCATCAGATCGGGGCGCAGCCCGAGCGTCGCCGAGTGGAAGGGCCGGCCGGTGCGCCCCAGACCGCACTGGATCTCGTCGGCGATGAGCAGCGCCCCGGTCCGCTCGCACGCCGCGTTCACCGCCTCGGCGAACGCCGGCGTCAGGGGCCACACCCCGCCCTCGCCCTGAATCGGCTCCAGGATGATGGCGGCGACATCCGGCCCCACCGCCGTCTCCAGCGCCCCGGGGTCGGTGGGCGACACGAAGTCGACTCCCGGAAGGAGGGGCTCGAACGGGCGGCGGTACCCGGGCTCCCACGTCGCCGACAGCGAGCCGAGTGTGCGCCCGTGGAACGAGCGCTCGAGGGCGACGATCCGCGTCCGACCGGTCTCGCCGCGCGTGTGCCAGTAGCGGCGCGCGAACTTCAGGCAGCCCTCCACCGCCTCGGTCCCGCTGTTGCAGAAGAACGCCCGGGGCAGGCCCGACAGCGCCGCGAGCCGCGCTCCCACCTGTCCCTGCAGGGGATGGAAGTAGAGGTTGGAGGTGTGGACGAGGGTGCGGGCCTGGTCGGCGAGGGCCGCCGCCAGCCCCGGGTGGGCGTGCCCGAGCGACGCCACGCCGATGCCCGACAGGAAGTCGAGGTAGCGCCGGCCGTCGGCGTCGTGGACGTAGCTTCCCTCCCCGCGGGTGAGGACCACCGGCAACCGCTTGTAGACCTGCAGCAGATGCTCGCTCTCGAGTGCCCGGACGTCCTGCGCCCCGGCCGCGTCCGTCGTTCCTGTCGACATCGCTGACTGCTCGCTCTCTTCTTCGGTCACGCTGCTAGGCGATCACCGAGCCGGGACGACCGTCCAGGTCCCGGGTTCGCCGACCGTCGACGATCTCCACCCGCCCGACCCCGTGGCGCCGCGCGTGGCGGCAGGCGTTCAGCTTGGCCACCATGCCGGCGCTGGCGCGGCCGTCGGCGATGAGCGCCTCGAGCATCGCGTCGTCGATCGAGGGCAGCGTGTCGCCTTGCGGGTCGAGGACGCCGGCGGTGCCGCCCGCGACCAGCAGCCGGTCGGCCCGGAGCCGGACCGCGAGGTCCCCGGCCAGAGTATCGGCATTGACGTTCAGCAACTGTCCATCCGCGTCGGCCCCGATGCTCGCGACGACCGGCACGAACCCCGCCGCGCACAGGGTCTCCGGCAGGGCCGGCGTCGCGTCGCCCTCCGGCTGCCCCACGAACTCCAGGTCCACCACCGATCCGTCGGCGGCCGCGTAGGGCGCGGCGCGCCCGACCGCGGCCACCCCGGCGTCGGCCGCGGTCAGGCCGACGGCGCGGACGCCGGCGGCGCGGGCGGCGGCGACGAGCCGGGTGTTGACCTGCCCCGCGAGCATCGCCACCACGACCTCGAGGGTCGGGGCGTCGGTGACCCGCAGGCCGTCGACGGCCCGCTTGGCGATGCCGCGCCGCGCCAGCTCCGCGTCGACCTCCCGCCCCCCGCCGTGAACCACCACGAGGGCGGCGCCGGTGGCGAGGCGGCCGATGGCCGCGGCGACGTCGCGGCGCTGCTCCGGCTCCGCGAGGAGCTCGCCGCCCAGCTTGAGGACGACCCTGGCCGTCGCGGTCATGACAGGCCGGTCGCCTCACCGAGGCCGAAGGCGACGTTCAGGTTCTGGATGGCCTGGCCCGCCGCGCCCTTGACGAGGTTGTCCAGGCACGCCACGAGCACGAGGCGCCGCGAGGCGGCGTCGAGCTTCCAGCCGATGTCGCACAGGTTGGTGTGGGTGACGTGCTTGATCTCGGGCAGGGCGTCGCCGGTGAGGCGCACGAACGGCGCGCCCGCGTAGGCCCGCTCCAGCGTGTCGGCCACCTGCGCGACGCTGACGTCCCGGTGGGTGCGCACGTAGATGGTCTCGAGAATGCCGCGGTCGAGGGGCACGAGATGGGGCGTGAACGTGACCGGCCGCCCCAGCTCCTGCTCGATCTCGGCGCCGTGCCGGTGGGCGAGCACGCCGTAGGCGGCGACGCTGCCGTGGCACTCCGAGAAGTGGGTGCGCTCCGTCGGCTTCTTGCCGGCCCCGGAGATGCCCGACTTGGCGTCGATGATGACGTCGCCGTCGTCGTCGAGGAGGCCGGCGTCGCGCAACGGGCGCAGGGCCAGGAGCGCCGCCGTCGGGTAGCATCCCGGGCAGGCGACGAGGCGCGCGTCCGGCAGCGCCGCGCGGCAGTGCTCGGTGAGGCCGTAGACCACCGGCTCGTCGATGTCCGGGGTGGCGGGATACCAGTGGCGGCGCTCGGCCGGGTCCCGCAGCCGGAACGTGCCGGAGAGGTCGAACACCCGGACCCCGCGGGCCACGAGGTCGGGGCCGATCTCGGCCGCGACCGCGTCCGGCAGGGTCAGGAACACCGCCCGGGTCTCCGCCGCCAGCCGGTCGAGGGAGAGCGGCGTCACGTCGCCGTCCCAGATGCGCGCGAGCGCGGGCAGGCGGCGCACGCCCTCCGCCGATCCCGATCCCATGGCCGCCGTGACGGTGACGGACGGATGGCGTGCGGCCAGCCTGAGCAGCTCCTGGCCGGCGTACCCGGTGGCGCCGGCGACCCCGACGGCAAGCGTAGACGACATTGTGCATATTTATACATCGCAGCCGGCCATGCCGTCAACGCGGAGGCGCCCGCCACTTGACATCGAATCGTGGGGATGTATATAAATCCAAACGTGTGAATGAACATGAAGGGTCGCCGCCAGTCCGCGATACTCCGGCTCGTCGCCGGCCGGCCGGTCCGCAGCCAGGACGCCCTGCGCCGGTTGTTGGCGGCGATGGACATCCAGGCGACCCAGGCCACGATCTCCCGGGACGTCAAGGAGCTCGGGCTGGTCAAGCGCTCCGCCGACGGCGCCTACCAGTCGGCCGGGGGACCGGCGGCGGCGCCGGCCATCCCTGACGAGCGGGTCCGCCGGGCGGTGGCCGAGTACCTGCGGCGCGTCGAGCGGGTGCAGCAGCTCCTCGTGCTCAAGACCGACCCCGGGCAGGCGCAGCCGCTGGCGTTCGCGCTCGACCACGCGGCGTGGCCGGAGATCGTGGGGACGGTGGCGGGCGACGACACGATTCTCGTCGTCCTCCGGACCGAGGGCAGCGCCCGGACGGTGGGCCGTCGGGTCGAACGGTGGGTGGCCGGCGAGGGGCCTGCGGCGCAGGACTCCGGGCCGTAGATCGGCGCGGACAGGATGGGCCGGGCGCCAGGCGCAGGCCGGCGCGCGCCGCCGGGGTCGCGTTGGAGTCTCGCTGTCGGGAATCCCCGCGGCGGTGGTCGGCGGATCCAGGGGGCGACCGGGGCCGGCGGACGTGAGAGGCGGTCGGCGGCGGCGGAGCCGCGAGGCGGCGGTTGCCGAGGCAGAGGAGAAGAGAAGTAGATGGAGCGTGTGATACTCGCGTATTCGGGCGGCCTCGACACGTCGGTCGCGATTCCCTGGCTGGCCGAGAAGTACGACGCGGAGGTCGTGGCCGTGACCCTGGACCTCGGGCAGGGAAAGGAGCTCGACGACGTGCGCGAGCGTGCGATGGCGGTGGGTGCCATCCGCTGCCACGTCCTCGACGTCCGCACCGAGTTCGCCGACGAGTACGTCCTCCCCGCCCTGCAGGCGGGGGCGCTCTACGAAGGGCAGTACCCGCTCGCGACGGCGCTCGGCCGCCCCCTGATCGCGAAGCGCCTCGTCGAGATCGCGGAGATGGAGTCGGCCACCGCGATTGCCCACGGGTGCACCGGCAAGGGCAACGACCAGGTGCGCATAGACGTGTCGGCGCGGGCGTTGAACCGGGCCATTCGGGTCATCGGGCCGGCCCGCGAGTGGGGCATGTCGCGCCCCGCCGAGATCGAGTACGCCCGCGAGCGCGGCATTCCCGTGCCCGCCACCGTCGACAGCCCCTACAGCACCGACCTCAACCTGTGGGGCAAGTCCATCGAGTGCGGGGTGCTGGAGGACCCCTGGGCCGAGCCGCCCGAGGAGGTCTACACGCTGACGAAGTCGCCGGCCGGTGCGCCCGATGCGCCCGCCTACGTGAGCCTCGACTTCGAGCGGGGAGTGCCGACGGCGGTCAACGGGGTGGCGATGCCGCTGGTCGAGCTCATCGCGAGCCTCGAGACCATCGCCGGCGCCCACGGGGTCGGGCGCATCGACATGTGCGAGAACCGGCTCGTGGGCATCAAGTCGCGGGAGATCTACGAGGCCCCCGCCGCCGTCGTGCTGCACGCCGCCCACCGCGAGCTGGAGAGCCTGGTCGTCCCGCGCGACCTCGATCGCATCAAGACCGGTCTCGCCCCGGTGTACGCCGACCTCGTGTACAACGGCCTGTGGTTCACCCCGACCCGCCGCGCCATCGACGCCCTCGTCGCCGACGTGCAGCAGCGGGTCACCGGCACCGTCCGCCTGAAGCTGTTCAAGGGCGACTGCCGGGTGGTCGGGCGCAAGTCGCCGCACGCCCTCTACGACGAGGCGCTCGCGACCTACGACGAGGGCGACCAGTTCGACCACACCGCGGCCGAGGGCTTCATCCGAATCTGGGGGCTGCCGGTCGAGCTCGCGGCGGCGAAGGGCGCGGCGGCGAAGGCGGCGCCCGCGGAGGCTCGGCCGGCCAAGGCCGCGCCGGTCTCGTAGCTCGTCGCCCATGGCTCCGCTTGGCGCCCAATCAGTCCCGCGGGAGTCCGCGCCGTCGCGGCGCAGGCTCCCGGCCCGCCAATCGTCGCTCATGGCTCCGGTTGGCGCCCGACCGACCCTGGCGGAGTCCGCGCCGTCGCGGCGCAGATTCCTGGACGGCTTTCCCACGACATGACGCATCTGTGGTCCGGCCGGTTCGACGGCGCCCCCGACGAGGAGGTCTTCGCGTTCCAGGCGTCGTTCGCGTTCGACCGGCGGCTGTTCGAGGACGACGTCACCGGCAGCCTCGCGTGGGCGGAGGCCCTCGCCGGCGCCGGCGTGCTGTCGGCCGGGGACGCGGCCGCGATCCGGGACGCCCTCGTCGAGATCCGCGACCGGGGACGCGGCGACCCCGCGTTCGTCGACGGGCCGGACGAGGATGTCCACGCCTTCGTCGAGCGCAAGCTGATCGAGCGCGTCGGCGACGCCGGGAAGCGGCTGCACACGGGCCGGTCTCGGAACGAGCAGGTGGCCCTCGATCTCCGCCTCTACCTGCGCCGGCGCATCACCGTCATCCAGCACGAGGTGGTGGCCCTCGTCGACGCCCTCGCCGGCCGGGCGGAGTCGGCGGGCCGGGCGCTCATGCCGTCGTACACGCACCTGCGGCGGGCCCAGCCCATCCTCGCGGCCCACTACTTCCTCGCCCACGCCGCCGCCCTGCGCCGCGCCCACCGGCGCTTCGAGATCGCGCGCGACGAGGCCGACGCGCTGACCCTCGGCTCGGGGGCCATCGCCGGGTCGAGCTACGACGTCGACACCGCCGCCCTCGCCCGGCGCCTCGGGTTCTCGCGGGTGGTCGCCAACAGCCTCGACGCCACCGCCGACCGCGACTTCGTGTCCGGCTTCCTGCACGCCTGCGCCGGCGTCATGGTCCACTTGAGCCGGCTCGCCGAGGACCTCGTCATCCTGACGAGCGAGGAGTTCGGGCTCCTGGGGTTGTCCGACGCCGTCACCACCGGCAGCAGCCTGATGCCGCAGAAGAAGAACCCCGACCCCCTCGAGCTGGTGCGGGGCAAGACGGGTCGGGTCATCGGCCGGCTCGCCGGCTGGCTCGCCACCACCAAGGGGCTGGCCAGCGGCTACAACAAGGACCTGCAGGAGGACAAGGAGGCGGTCTTCGACGCCGAGGACACCGTGCTCGGCTCGCTGCGCGCCGCCGCCGCCGTCGTCCGCACCCTCACCCTCGACCCGGCCCGCACCGGCGCGGCGGCCTCGGGGCTCGCCCTCGCCACCGACGTCGCCGACCTGCTGGTGGCCCGGGACGTCCCGTTCCGCGAGGCGCACGAGGTGGTGGGCCGCATCGTCCGCGATCTCCTCGCGGGCGGGCGCGACTTCGCGTCGCTGACGCCGGACGAGTGGCGGGGGTACCACGAGCGCCTCGACGCGGACAGCGCGGCCCGGATCACCGCGCGCGGCTCCGTCGAGGCCCGCCGGACCCCCCAGTCGACGGCGCCGGAGGCGGTGGCGGCGGCGCTCGGCGAGACCCGCCGCTGGATCGACGCGGCGGCCGGCTGAGCCGCTCCGAACGACGGGCCGTTCACGCGAGGAGACACGGGGCCGTTTACGCGAGGGGACGAGAGTAGTAGAATGGCCCTACTGCTGCGTCGCCGACCGCCGGAGCCGCCCTGCAACGAGGGTTTCGTGGCCCGGCCGACGGCGTTTCCGTCCTTGCAGCGCAACGCGAATCTTTCCTGAAGCGACGGAACTGGTGGTTCACGTTTTCGCAACTCGGGACATCCGTCCGGCGGACGGGGCTGGGAGCCCGTGGTGAGCCTCCGCATTGCACCGGTCGAGTGCAGCGGGGCCTTTCGCCGCGTGGGGGGCGGCCTCGGGGCCGGCGTTCCGCCTCGTCGATGAACGACGGAACCAGAAGACCGGATGCCATGCAACCGGGGAACGACGCGGTCGGGGGCCGCGTTGCGCCGGCCGCGCGCAGCCGGGCTCTTGGCGAGGGCCGCTGGCGTGCATGACACGGGCCCGGGGCAGTCCCCATCGCTGTTCGCATCAGTCGTTGGCACTTCGAGCGACCGTCGAACCATCCCACCAATCTGAACCAACCTGAGAGGGATTCATGGAGCAGCGCCGGGTGCGCCTGGGTGACGTCCTGGACGACTACTGTCCACGCGAGCGCCGGGTGACCAATCATGCCGTCGTGGCCATCGTCGACAACCACATCAAGTTGACCCGATGCACGACGTGCGACACCGAGCACCCCTACAAGGAAGCGCGCGTGCCGCCGCGCCGACAGACGCGATTGGTGGCGGCCCTGTCGAACGCGGGCGCCGACGGGGGGCTGATTGCCGCGCCGGCGGCGCAGGCGGCGCCGAAGCCGCCGTCCCCGGCTGCCGCGTCCCCGGCTGCTGCGCCCCCGGGTGTCGCGCCCCCGGCTGCCAGGCCTCTCGCCGCCGGGTCCCCGGGCATCGAGCCCCCGGCGGCTGCCAGGCCTCTCGCCGCCGGGTCCCCGGGCGTCGCACCTCCGGCCGCCAGGCCCCTCGCCGCCGGGTCCCCGGGCGTCGCGCCCCCGGCCGCCAGGCCTCTCGCCGCCGCGCCTCCGGGCGTCGCGGCCCCGGACGCCACGCTCCCGGACGTTCCCCTCCCGGTGGTGAGCCGTCCCCCCCAGCCCGCGCACGTCGACTCGGTGCGCCGTCCGCTGATCCGGGCCACGCTCGGCCGGCCCGACCCCGCGGTGGTGTCCCGAACGGCGCCGGTGTTCACGATGCGCGAGAACGAGGGTCGCGCCGGCAACGTCGATCGGGGCAACCCGTCGCGCCGGCGCCGCAACGGGTCGCGGCCCGGCGGCGGCGAGCCGAACGGGAACCGGGCAGAGGGCCATCCGGGCCAGTTCGCCCGGTCCGGCTACGGCAAGAACGAGTCGAAGTCGGCCGGCCGCAACGGGAACGGGCGCCCGGAGCGGTTCAACAAGGCCCCGTCCCGGAGCCGCGGCAAGAGCCGGTCGCGATGACCGCGGCCGCGGCGGCGGGAAGACCGACGCGGCCGGAATCCGGAATACCGGAACAGAGGTGACCGAGAGGTCCGAGGCAAGCGCCCCGCGAGGGCGGTCCCGGTGGGCGGTTCGGGCCCGACGCCTGCGGGGCGGCGTGCTGCGGTTGGCGCGCAGCCGGATGGCCGCGTTCGCGGCAGGCTCGGCTCTGCTCGCGCCGTCGATTGCATTGATGGCCGCCGACTACCCCTGGGAGAGCTGGCTCACCGACGGGCTCGGCCTCGCCGGCCTCGCGACCGGGGCGGCGCTGGTCCTGACCGCGCTGGGGGGGCGCCGTCCCGACTGGATCGATCCGGCCTAGTGGAAAGCCGCCCATGGCGCGCCTCGTTTCGGCAGCAGTTGCCGACGAAGATCAGCGACAGGGCGGCAAAGTCAGGTCTGGGACGGTCCACTAGTGGTTTGCGCCGCGGGGTGCAGACTCCTGTTGGACGGCAATCGGAGCCGTCGGCCACGATGCCCGGGTCACCGGGGCTGGTCGCCCGCCGGAGCGGAGTTGCAGGGACGATTCTGGCGCGCCTGCAGCCCGCCGCAGCCCCGCATCGCTCTGCTCGCGAGGGCAGCCGGGCCCTTGGCCTGGGCGCCTCGTTCGGAACCGCGGTCTCCTGAAGGCAACCCGTGCCCCATCGTTCCGTGCCTCCCTCCGCCCCGGCCGCGGCCAGCCGCCACCTGACCGGCGAGCCCATCCGGTACTACCGGCCCCGCGGCGGCCCCGAGACGCGGCGCCTCGTCGACGAGGGGTTCCAGGCGTTCAACGCCGGCCGCCTGCGCGAGGCCTGTCACGTCTTCGCCGACAAGATGCTCGATCCGGCGAACGACACGACCATCGGCCTCACCGTGGCCGGGGCGCTGACCCCGGCCGGCCTCGGCGGCTGCGTCATCGAGCTGATGGAGCGGGGCCTCGTCGACTTCGTGGTCAGCACCGGGGCCAACCTCTACCACGACCTGCACTACGCGCTGAACTTCACGCTGCACCGCGGCTCGCCGTTCCTCGACGACGTCGAGCTGCACGACGACGGCGTCATCCGCATCTACGACGTGCTGTTCCCGGCCCAGGTATTGCTGGAGACCGACGCGTACCTGCGCGACTTCCTCGCCCGCCGTCCCGTCGACGGCCCGGTGTCGTCGGCCGCCCTCCACCACGCCATCGGGTGCGACCTCATGGCCCGCACCCCCGGGTGCGAGGCCCACTCGGTGGTGGCGGCCGCCGCGGCGGCGGGGGTGCCCGTCTACACGTCGTCGCCGGGCGACAGCTCCATCGGCATGAACCTCGCGTCGCACCAGCTCCTGCGCGGCGGCGGCTCCCTGATCGACCCCGGGCGCGACGTCAACGAGGTGGCGGCCATCATCCTCGGCGGGACCACCAACGGGTGCCTGATCCTGGGCGGGGGGTCGCCCAAGAACTTCTACCTGCAGGGCCAGCCGACGCTGTGGGAGATCTACGGCATCCCCAAGGGCGGCACCGACTACTTCATCCAGATCACCACCGACCAGGTCGTCTGGGGAGGGCTGTCGGGGGCCACCCCGTCCGAGGCGGTGAGCTGGGGCAAGGTCAAGCCCGGCCGGCTGCCCGACGCGGTGGTCGCCTACTGCGACGCCACCATCGCCTTCCCCATCCTGTGCGAGTACGTCGTCGGGTCCGAGCGCGGCCGGCGCCCGCAGCGGCGGCTGTTCGACCGGCGCGAGGCGCTGTTGTCGGCGCTCGAGGCGAAGGCCCGGTCCGCGGCCGGCCCCGGAGAGGAGTGACGGGCATGTCCGACCGCGCCGGGCTTGCCGTGCCAGCCGACGGAGAGCCCGCGGCCAGTCCCGGAGAGGAGTGACGGGCATGTCCGATCGCGTCTGGTCCGTCGCCGTCCGCATCGAGTTCTGCTACGGGCACCGCCTGCTCGACCACCCCGGGCGGTGCCGGCACGCCCACGGCCACAACGCGGTGGCCGAGGTCGAGGTGCGCTCGGCGACGCTCGACGGGCGCGACATGGTGTGCGACTTCGCCGACGTCCGGCGGGCCGTCGAAGCCTGGGTGGACCGGGAGCTCGACCACAAGATGATCCTGAAACGCGGCGACCCGCTGGTCGAGGCCCTGCAGTCGCTCGGCGAGCCGGTGTACGTGATCGACACGAACCCGACCGCCGAACGGATCGCCCGCCTCATCCACGACGTCGCCGCCGACGCCGGCCTTCCCGTCGTGCGGGTGACGCTGTGGGAGACGCCCTCGTCGTTCGCGACCTACGGCGAGGCTGGCGGTCAGTAGCACTGCAGCGCGATTTCCGGTGGCCTGGCAGAGGATCGACACGGGCGTCGGGATGCGGCTGGCCGGGGGCGGCGTGCGGCAGGAGGTCACTCCGGCGGGTGGCCTGGCTGTGAAGGCGGGCGTGTTTCACGTCGGGCTGTCATCGGACGCGCACGAGGGATCTGCCCGAGGCGCAGGCGACCGCGACACGGGCGCGGACGCTGATCGAATGGCAGTCCGATTGGGCGCCGTCGAAGTCGACGCGCATACGTCCGCGGGTGGAAACAGGCGGCCGGTGGGACGGCGGCAGCGACGTGGGCGGGTTTGGTACGGAGGTGGGCGGCGGTGTCGCACTGGTGCTCGTGGGACTGAATCTCTCCGGCGCGCTCGAGACTCTTTCCCGCTCCCTGACCGGTCTGAGGTACACGGTCCGCCACGCCGCCGCGCCCGGGTGGCCGGCGCTCGACCTCCCCGCGGGGACGACCGTCCGCGTGCTCACGATGATCGGCCTCGACGTCTCGAAAAGCGATGGCGACGTCCATGGCTCTCTGGTTCGGAATGCGGAGGCCGGTCGTGCGGATCAGGACGCGTCCCGGATCGCCTGCCGCGCGTCGAGGATGTCGCGGACGAGCTGCTCGACGTCGTGTTCGTCGATGAACGGGGAGAGGATGAAGCTCTTCAGGCCGACCATCGGCTCGCCGTAATCGGTCTCCCGATAGCAGTCGGTCATCGAGATGTGGACCCCTTCGCCCCGCATCGCCCGGTCGTAAAGGTGCCGGAACAGGCGCCGGTTGTAGTCGTTGTGGCGCAGCAGCTCTTCGCGGGCGGCGGGGTCCGTGCGCTCGCGGTCCTTGATCGTCCAGGTGTCGACGCCGTCGGGATAGACGCGGAAGACGGTTACGGTGCCGACGGCGTCGTCGTTGAGCACCGTGGTCGAGCCGTGCCCCTCGAGATGCTCACGCAGCTCCTCGGCCATCTCGACCAGGTGGCCGAGGAGCACGCGGAAGCCGTTCTGCCCGAAGAGCAGCAGGCTGCCGTAGGCGGCGAGCACGCCCGAGCCGCCCCGCGACGTCTCCAGGGTGAACACGCCGGGATGCCGCTCCCCGCTCTGGAAGAGATACGGCATCTGCTCGCGGCCGCGGACGAGGAGCTGCATGTCGGCGCGGTCGCGGGCCAGGAACAGGCTCGAGACGTACGGCGTGAAGCCCGTCTTGTGAAAGTCGATGCCGATGGAGTCGGCCCGGTGCAGCTTCGCGATGCGCCGGCGCGCCGCGGCGAGCGCCCGCACCGTGCGCGGGCGGAAGCCGAGCGGATTCGCCTCGAAGTCGTAGTCGTTGAACACCGACCACGCCCAGCCGATGACCGCGTCGGCGTGGACGTGCGGCGTGTAGTCGAGGCGGTACTCCTCGACCAGACGGTCGCGCAGGTCGGCGACCGCGTCGAGGTTGTCGATGCCGAACGCGTCGGTGGTGCCCATCGTCGCCACCAGGGCCGCGATGCGGCGTCCCCGGTCGAGCGCCTCGCGGGCGGCGGCCTCCAGGCGGTCGATGCGGATGTCGTTCTGCAGGTGCGTCGGCACCTCGACGACGCTCTTCTCGCCCAGACCGAGCCACCCGGCGACGTTCAGGCGGCAGTAGTGGCTCTGCGCCGACGCCAGAATGACGCCGCCGCCGGCGGGCACGCCATCCTCCATCGCGTCGGGGAACGCCTTCTCGATGCCGAGCTTCGCCCCGTAGAGCACCGTCCCGGTGCCGCCGAACGTGAAGACGCCGGCCGCGCGCGCCGGGTCGTAGCCGACGAGCCGCGAGACCATGGCCGCGACCGACGCCTCGGTCAGCATGAGGCCGTACGACGTATCGTCGGAGACGAGGTTGGGGTTGTAGATGGCGGGCAGCAGCGATCCGATGACGCTCGGGATGGACGGTGGGGGCACGACGTTGATCTGCGTCCGCGGATGCCCCCAGATCGGCATGCCCTCGAGCCGGCCGACGAGCAGGTGGGCGACGTCCTCGACGCTACGGCCCTCCTCGTTCAGCTCGGCCCGCTCCGCCGCCGCGTAGTCGAGCGCCCGCGGCCGGCCGAGCAGCGGCACCTTCGACTTCAGGTCGTCGACGTCGTCGAGGGCGCGCAGGATGGAGAAGACGAAGTAGGCGTCGTGCTTCCTGTCCGACACCGGCGCGGGGAACGCGTCCCGCATCTGCTTGAGCAGCTCGTGGTAGGGTCGCTCGGTCATGCCGTCGGCACCGCCTGTCTTCGGTTTGCAGAGCACATGGGGAGAAGGCGCGAGATCGCGAGACCGGTGGCGGCGCCTGCAAGACCATTATGAGGCGGTACCGCCCGGCGACCAAGCGCGACGCCGTCGTTGGCTGGATGACGGCTACGGCGCGGGCTCCTGCGCGATTTCGATCAGCACCTTGGCCGCCGCCTGGGTTCCCAGGATGACCCGGCGCTCGCCGCCGGCCCGGAGGCAGACGCGGTCCGCAACGGCGTCGCGGGCCTCGACCTCCACCGACTGGCCCGGCTTCAGCCCCTGCGTCTCGAGGAACTGCAGGAAGGTGGTGTCCTGGTCGGCGATGCGGGTGACGGTCACCGGGCTCCCGAGCGGGCACTTCAGGAGCGAGTGGTACCGGCGCGACTCCATCGCGCCGTCGGGGCTGGGAATGGGATCGCCGTGGGGATCGACGGAGGGATGGCCGAGCATGGCGTCCATGCGGTCGATCAGGCGGTCGGACACCACGTGCTCGAGCTTCTCCGCGTCGTCGTGGACGTCGGTCCAGCTCATGCCCATGATCTCGACCAGGAACTGCTCGATCAGGCGGTGGCGCCGCAGGACCATGGCGGCCAGCTTGGCGCCGGCCGGCGTGAGCCGGACCCCCGCGTACGGCTCGTACTCGACCAGCCCCGACTCGGCGAGCGCCTTGACCATGGTGGTGGCGGTGCCCGGGGCGACGCCGACGGCGGTGGCGAGCTGCCCCATCGGCACGAGGCGCCGGTCGTCGCTGGCCGTCTCCGCCTGGTACAGCGCCTTCAGGTAGTTCTCGACGGTGGCGGAAGGGAGCATCGGATTCGCGGCTTGATGCCGACCGCGCCGCGCCTCGGTGGCGGCGGGCTGATATTCTGCATCGTGCTCCCGCCGAAGGGAACCGTCAATACCGCCACCCGGTTTCCGAGTCGCGCCCGCCGCATCGGCGGCTGCTGGTAGGATCGGTTGCCGCCGGCCGACTCGACCATGGATCTCGACACCACCGACTGGTCGGGGGAGGGTGCGTTCACCCAGACCCTGATCGACGCCGTCCGCGGCCTCGACGAGGTGACCTTCCTCCGCGTCGAGGACGCCCGCTCGTCCCGGACCGACGTCGACTACAACTTCATCAGCAACGAGGTGTTCGTCCGCTTCCGGACCCGGGACGCGGTGCGCCGCTCGAAGGTGCTGGGCCTGCTGCCGGTGACCCGGACGGTCGCCGAGCCGGTGATGACGGTGACCGGCCTGGAGCAGGCCCTGGGCCGGCTCGAGGAGGTCGGGCCGCCCGACTACGCCGACGCGGGCATGCTGCAGTACCTGCGGACCGAGCGCATCGTCCCGCCCTACCAGACCCGCGGGTACAAGCTGGTGGAGCTGGTCCGCGTCTACGAGGTCGGCACGCCGCCGCGCGGGGACGACGATGCCTGACCGGGCGCATCGTCCCGCCGTACCAGACCCGCGGGTACAAGCTGGTGGAGCTGGTCCGCGTCTACGAGGTCGGCACGCCGCCGCGCGGGGACGACGATGCCTGACCGGGCGCATCGTCCCGCCGTACCAGACCCGCGGGTACAAAGCTGGTGGAGCTGGTTCGCGTCTACGAGGTCGGCACGCCGCCGCGCGGGCACGACGATGTCTGAGACTGCGGGCACGCGCCGAGACGAGGCCGGCGCCCCGCGCCGGGACGACGATGCCTGAGACTGCGGCCGTGCCCCGAGACGAGGCCGGCGCCCCGCGTCGCGACGACCATGGCTGAGATCGCGGAGGTGCGCCGGCGCGTGCGCCAGACCATAGAGCAGGCGCGGCTCGACGCGGCCGAGCGCCGCGCCCGGGCCGCCGTCGCCGACGAGCAGGGCCGGCGCTTCGTGGCGCGGGTCGCCACCCCGGTGGCGCGGCAGGTGGTGTCGGTGCTGCGGGCCGAGGGCTTCGGGTTCCGCCTGTCGACGCCGGCAGGGGCGGTTCGGCTGGTGTCGGACCGGCGCCGCGAGGACTTCATCGACATCGCGGTCGACGCGACGGACGACGCGGTGACCATCCTGACCACGGTGAGCCACGTTCGCGGCGGGCGCGTCCTGACCACGGAGCGGCCCCTCGCCGCCGACGTCGGCATCGACGCGCTGACCGAGCAGCACGTCCTCGACTTCTTCCTCGACGCGATCCGGGTGTTCGTGGAGCGGTAGCCCAGAGGCGCGCCGTGTGGACGGTGCGCGGCATCGAGGCTGCCGGAAGCAGGGCCGCGGTCGTCGCGCGGTCTCGCGTCAGGGTTTGGCGGGCATGTGGCGGGTCGGGCGAAGAGTCGGGGCAAGGTGCCGGCGGCCGGCGGCTGGCGCCGGCGGGCGGAGCCGCCGCCGTCAGATCACCCCGGCCTGCTCCAGCGCGGCGATGCGATCCGCGTCGTAGCCTGCTCCCCGAGCACCCCCCGGGTGTGCCGCCGTCAGATCACCCCGGCCTGCTCCAGCGCGGCGATGCGGTCCGCGTCGTAGCCGAGCTCGCCGAGCACCCCCCGGGTGTGCTGCCCGAGCACCGGCGCCGGGGTACGCACGCTGCCGGCGGCCCCGGCCAGCTTGACCGGCACCCCCAGCACCTGGATCGGCCCCGCCTTGGGGTGAGTCAGCGGCAGCACCATCATGCGCTCCTGGAGCTGCGGGTCGGCCAGCACCTCGGCGAGGTCGCGGACGCCGCCGCACGGCACGCCGGCCTTCTTCAGGCCGTCGAGCCAGTGGCTCCGCGTCCCCGTGCGCAGCCGTTCCGCGAGCAGGGGGCGCAGCGCGTCCTGGTTCTCGACCCGGCCCTTGTTGGCGGCGAACCGCGGATCCCGGGCCAGCTCCGGGGCCCCGATGACGTCGCAGAACTTCGCGAAGAGGGTGTCGTTGCCGGCCGCCACCACGAGGTCGCCGTCCGACGCGGTGAGGGTCTCGTAGGGCACGATGGTCGGGTGCTGGTTGCCGAGGCGGGGCGGGGCTCCACCGATGGCGAAGGCGATGCCGGCCTGGTAGGTCAGGAGGGCCGCGACCGAGTCGAGCATGCCCACGTCGATGTACTCTCCCCGGCCGGTGCGCTCGCGCGCGAGCAGCCCCATGGCGACGCCGAAGGCCGCGAACATGCCCGATGCGATGTCGGCGATGGCCACCCCGAGCCGGTACGGGGTGCCGTCGGGCGCCCCGGTGATGCTCATCAGGCCGCCCTCCCCCTGCATCACCGCGTCGTAGCCGGGCTCCGAGCGCCGGGGCCCGGTCTGGCCGAAGCCGGAGATGGAGCAGTAGACGAGCCGCGGATGGGCGGCCGACACCGCGTCGTGGCCGAGCCCCTGGCGCTCGAGGGCGCCGGGGCGGAAGTTCTCGACGAGGACGTCGGCCTCGGCGATGAGCCGGTCGAGCACGGCCCGGCCCTCGGGATGCTTGAAGTTGAGGGTGACGCTCTCCTTGTTGCGGTTGACGCTCATGAAGTACGAGCTCTCGCCGTTCTGGAACGGCGGCCCCCAGCCGCGCGTGTCGTCCCCCTTGCCGGGCTGCTCCACCTTGATGACCCGGGCCCCCATGTCGGCCAGCATCATCGTGCAGTAGGGGCCCGAGAGCACCCGCGTGAGGTCGAGGACGGTGAACCCGGCCAGCGGGCCCCCGGTGGTCGGGTCGGCGTTCGCAACATCGTCGTTCATGGATCGTCTCGTCTCTCGAAGGTCTGCCACAGCGGGCCGCTGCGGCTCACGTGGTGTCGGCGATGTGTCTGGTGGCGGGAGCGCGGGACGATCGCCTCGATGCGTCCGATTGCCGGCGGCTCCGGGGATCCGCGGTGCGCTCTGCCCGCCGGGCCTTCGCCGGTCCGCGCCGCGCGGGGCTTGCCCCGGGGTTTCGGCGGGCCCGCCACCTCTCCGGCGAGGCCTTTGCCGGTCCGCGCCGCGCGGGGCTTGCCCCGGTTCCGGCGGAGCTCGCCATAAGGCACCCGCGGGCCTCGCCGCGTGCTCCCGGCGGGCCTCAGCCGTCGGCGTCGAGCACCCGGCCCAGCCTGGCGAGTCCCTCGCGCAGCGGCTCAGGCTCGCCGCCGATGCCGAGCCTGAGGTGGTTTTCGAGGCCGAAGTGGGCGCCCGGCACGACGAGCACGCCGTGCTCCGTGCGCAGCCGCTCCGCCAGCTCGGCCGAGGGCCGGCCGCCCGGATAGCGTATCAGGGTCACGCCCCCCGCTTCCGGCGGGACCTGGCGGACGGCGGGATGGCGGGCGGCCCACTCGGCCACGACGGCCTGGTTCTCGCGCAGGATGCGCCGGGTGCGTGCGAGCAGCTCGCCGCGGCGCCGCGGCTCGAGGGCCAGCCGGGCGAGCAGGTCGTTGACCGCGCCGGGCGCGATCGACGTGTAGTCGCGGCGCCCCCACAGGGCTTCGATCAGCCCGGCGGGTCCCGCCAGCCACCCGATGCGCAGGCCCGGCAGGCCGTAGGCCTTCGAGAGCCCGCCCGTCACCAGCACGCGTTCGCCCCCGCCCCACGCCGACGGCGTGTCGCGGCCGTCGAGCTCGGCCCCGCGGTAGACCTCGTCGGCGAGCAGCCAGCACCCGCGGTGGGCCGCGATCTCGCCGAGCGCCGCCAGCGCCGTCTCGTCGAGGCGCGCCCCCGTCGGGTTGTTGGGGTTGCAGACGGCGATGAACCGGGTGCGGGGGCCGACCGCCGCGCGCACCGCGTCGAGGTCGAGGCGCCACCCCGCCGGCCCCGGCTCGAGCCACACCTCGCGCACCGTCGCCCCGAACGATCGGAGCAGCCCCGGTATCTGCATGTAGACGGGATGGACGACGACGGCCTCGTCGCCCGGCTCGATGAGGTGCCAGCAGGCGAGCAGGTTCGCCTCGGAGCTGCCGTTGGTGACGAGGACGTTGGCCGCCGACGCCCCGTCGTAGAGGGCGGCGATGCGTTCGCGCAGGGCCGCGGTGCCGTTGGTCTGGGTGTACTCCAGGGCCTGGTCGAGCAGCGCGTCCCGATCGGCGCCGGCCGCGAGCTCGCCGACGCGCAACGGGTGTACGCCGCTCTCCGTCAGGTTGATCGCGGTGTGGTGCTCGTGGACCGACTGCCACCGTTCGAGCTCGAAGGGGTCTATGTGCATGTCGTGCGCTTCAGGGGCGCGGGCGGCGGGCTCGCGCCTGGGGGGCTGGTCCGCCCATCGTCGCCCATGGCTCCGGTGGGCGCCCAACCAACCCTCACAGGAGTCCGCGCCGTTCTACGGCGCAGGCTCCCGACCACGAACAGTGTAACTGGTGGCGGTCTGGAGGCGCCGGGGTGTCGAGCGTCACGATCGTCCTCCGATAGTCCGCGTACACGGCCGTCAGACTCGTCTCGCTGGAATCAGCTCCCCCCGTCAGGCTCGTTTCCCGTTGGAATCAACTCCGCCTTCAGGCTCGTTTCCGGTTGGAAAGGACGTCCCCTTGAAGCCCGGCCGGGGGCCGAATTAACATGTAACGGTTGCGGGCTCGCAGGATGCTGCGCGTCATCGTCCCGCGCGATCGCGGGCGCAGAGGCGCGGGGCGGACGCGATCCCGGCGTGGGTTGAGCGACAGTCATGAACGATCACGCGCTTCGCGTCTACGACTCGATTCTCGGTCTGCAGTGCGACGCCGACAATCCCTCGCCGCTCGTGCGCCTGAACCGGGTGACCCCGTTCGAGCACGCCCGGGTCTACGCCAAGCTCGAGTGGTACAACCCGTTCGGGGCCGTCAAGGATCGGGTCGCCGCGAACCTCGTCTCGGACGGCGAGGCGCGGGGAACCGTGCACGCCGGCCAGAAGCTCGTCGAGCCGACGTCCGGCAACACCGGCATGGCCCTGGCGATGATCGCCAACGCCAGGGGCTATTCGCTGACCACCCCGCTGTCGAGCGAGATTCCCCTGGAGAAGCGCACGATGCTGCGCTTCTTCGGGGCCGACGTGATGGAGCTGCAGGACACGCTGTGTCCCGCCCCCGGGGCTCCGGAGGGGGCCATCGCGAAGGCGACCGAGATCGGTGAGCGGCCGGACTTCCACATGCTGAACCAGTATGTGAACGAGGCCAACCCCGAGGCGCACTACAAGACAACGGGGCCCGAGATCTGGCGTCAGACCGCGGGCGCGGTCACCCACTTCGTGGCCGGGTTGGGCACATGCGGCACCATCACCGGCACCGGCCGGTTCCTGAAGGAGCAGCGGGCGGGCGTGCAGGTGGTGGGCGTCTATCCGACCGAGGGGCACGACATCCCGGGGGTGCGCAGCCTGCGGCAGCTCCAGCAGACGCAGCTCTACCGCCCCGACGAGTACGATGCGCAGGTCGAGGTCGCGAACCAGCAGGCGTTCGACCTGTGCCTGCGGCTGAACCGGGAGGAGAGCATCACCGCCGGGCCCAGCTCCGCCATGGCCCTCGCCGGCGCGTTCGCGACGGTGCCCGACGAGCCCGGCAACGTCGTCGTCGTCATCTTCCCGGACAGCGCCTTCAAGTACGCCTCGTCGGTCGTCAAGCACCTGCCGCAGCTCGCGCCGGGAGCGCGCGCCGGCAACGGCGCGGGGCCCGACCCGCTGCTCGAGCGCATGCGCGAGAACGTGCGCGGCAATCCGGAGCTGACCATCGACGTCGACGACGCCCACGAGCAGTGGCGGCGGGAGAAGCCGTTCGTCCTCGACGTGCGGCCCGCCGGCCAGTACGACGAGGCGCACATTCCGGGCGCCATCAACATTCCGCTGGCCGAGCTGGGCGAGAACGCCGACTACCTCGCGGTGCTGCCCCGCGACCTCGACGCCCCGGTGCTGAGCGTGTGCCAGCGCGGCAACGCCTCGCTGTCGGGCCTGCTGTTCCTGAAGTCGCTCGGCTATCGCAACGTGCGGAGCATCAACGGCGGCACCCTGGCGTGGCGCGAGAAGGGCTTCGTCACGGATTCGGAGGAGTCTGCGCCGTAGAACGGCACGGACTCCTGGAGGGTTGGTGTTGGACGCCCGGCGGAGCCGTCAGGCGGCGATGGGCGGGCCTGGAGCTTCGATGAGACCCGGGTCGGGCCGGTCGAACGTGGCGTGGTGCTGCGCCCGGGCTCCTCGGAAGTGGAGCCCGCGGGCTCGATCGGAGAGCGGCGAGTCCGGTCATGTTGACCCTTAGGGCCGCGGCCGAGGCCGGCATTCGCGGCCATGGCCGGGACGCGTATCCGCACGAGTGCTGCGGGGCCCTGATCGGGCGGGGCGGGTTGGTGACCGAGGCGCTCGCGTTGCCGAACGCCACCGCGGAGGGTCCGCGCCGGCGGTTTCTGGTGCGGCCGGTCGACTACCGGGCGGCCGAGCGCCGGGCGGCCGAGCAGGGGGGCGAGTTGCTCGGGTTCTATCACTCGCATCCCGACGCGGCGGCGCGGCCGTCGCGGTACGACCTCGACCACGCCTGGCCGGCGTTCGCCTATGTCATCGTGGCGGTGGCGAATCGCGAGCCCGGGGCCCTGACGTCGTGGCGGTTGCGCGAGGATCGGTCGCGGTTCGACGAGGAAGCCGTCGTCGTCGAGTGACCGGCGCGGCGAAGGCCGGGAGTCGGCGGCCCAGGCGTCTGCGGCATGGAACGGCGCGGACCCCTGGAGAGGTGATCGGGCGCCGCGGGCGACGATGGGCGGGGTGGAGTTGGCTTGGACCTCCCGGCCGCGTCGGCCGCGACGGCGACGGCGCGAGGCGGCGGCGGGAATCGCCGGCGGCGGCTCGAGGCGGCGAGAACGGCCGGCGACCGCGGGACTGGAACTTCTAGAGCGAGCACGACGAGACACCATGGCCACCAGGATCCTGATTCCCACCCCCTTGCGCGGCTTCACCGACAAGCAGGACGTCGTCGAGGCCGACGGGCAGACGGTCGGCGAGCTGCTCGCCAACATGACCGCGCGCTACACCGGCCTGCGCCAGCATCTGTATGCCGCGGACGGGTCGCTGCGGAGCTTCGTCAACATCTACGTGAACGACGACGACATCCGCTACCTCGACAAGGAGAAGACCCCGGTGACCGCGGACGACACCGTCAGCATCATTCCCTCGGTGGCCGGCGGGAGGGCGTCGTGACCGTGGCGGCGACGTTGCCGGCGCTGACCAACGACGAGGTGGCCCGCTACAGCCGGCACCTCATCATGCCGGAAGTCGGCATGGACGGGCAGCAGAAGCTGAAGGCGGCGCGGGCGCTGTGCATCGGCGCCGGCGGCCTCGGCTCGCCGGTCGCCCTCTACCTCGCGGCGGCCGGGGTCGGCACCCTCGGCATCGTCGACTTCGACGCCGTCGACTTCAGCAACCTGCAGCGGCAGATCATCCACGGCACCCCCGACGTGGGGCGGTCCAAGCTGGCCTCGGCGAAGTCGCGGCTGAACGCCCTCAACCCCGAGGTCGAGGTGGTCACCCACGAGCTCGCCCTGTCGTCCGCGAACGCCCTCGCCCTCTTCGCCGACTACGACTTCGTGGTCGACGGCACCGACAACTTCCCCACGCGGTACCTCGTCAACGACGCCTGCGTGCTCTCCGGCAAGCCGAACGTGTACGGCAGCATCTTCCGCTTCGAGGGCCAGGCCTCGGTGTTCGCGACGGCGGACGGGCCCTGCTACCGGTGCATGTTCCCCGAGCCGCCGCCGCCGGGCCTCGTGCCGAGCTGCGCCGAGGGCGGGGTGCTGGGCATCCTGCCCGGCGTCGTCGGGACGCTGCAGGCGACCGAGGCGGTCAAGCTCATCCTGGGGGCCGGCGAGCCGCTGGTGGGGCGGTTCCTCCTGTTCGACGCGCTGAAGATGCGGTTCCGCGAGCTGACGGTGCGGAAGGACCCCGACTGTCCCGTCTGCGGCGAGCACCCGACGGTGACCGAGCTGATCGACTACGAGCAGTTCTGCGGGGTGCCGGCGATTGAGGCCGAGCCGGTCCCGGCCGCGGCCGACCCGGTGGCGGCCGGCGCCGCGACGGTCGAGGAGCTGAAGGCGCGCATCGACCGCAACGACGGGTTCCTCCTCCTCGACGTCCGCGAGACCCGCGAGTTCGAGATCTGCCGCATTCCCGGCTCGGTGCTCATTCCCCTGGGCGAGCTGCCGTCCCGCCTGCCCGAGCTCGAAGGGCGCGACGACATCATCGTGCACTGCAAGTCGGGCGTCCGCAGCGGCAAGGCCGTGCGCCTGCTGCACGGGGCCGGCTACGCGGGGGCGCGCAACCTGGAGGGCGGCATCCTCGCCTGGATCGACCGCATCGATCCGACCCTGCCGAAGTACTGAATTCTCAATCCGCGGGTCGTCTCGTGACCGGTCGGGAACGCTCCGGACGTCGGTCCGCGGGCAAACCACTGCCGCAGACGGCCGTTCCCAGGCCGCCGCCCGCTATGACCCCCGTGGGTCACGGAGCGACCTGCCGGCCGGGTCGAGCAGCTCTCGCCGGCCAGGCTCCTGCGGCACGAGCGTGCGCCCGTCCTCTCGCGGCGCCGGCCCGTGGAGGGTCCGGCCGGCGCCGTGCGCGTCGAGCCCGGTCGAGGCGGCGGCGGGGATGCCTCGCCTGGGGCCGTGCTTCAGCCCTTGATCCGGTTCGTCGCCCTGACCGCCAGGACGCTGGCTATGGCCGCGTACAAGGACGTCGACATGCCGTCGACGATGCCGTCCAGATAGGTGCCGATGGCCGGGATGTTGCTGAGCACGTCCGCCCCGGCGGCGGCGCCGACAGCCAGGACGAAGACCAGGAACCCCGTCGCGTCCTCGGCGTTTATCGCCACCACGGGGTAGGCCAGGCCGAGAAGGACCAGCACGATCGTCAGGGCGTTGCCTGCGTTCGCGTCGGGCGCCACGGCCAGCACGATGGCGACGAGGACGGTCAAGCCGACGATGACTCTGGTTGCCATTTTCCTCTCCCTTCATGGAGCCGGTGAGACGAACCGTCGGTCGACGTGAGCCGGCGTCTTTGTGCGGATTGGACTCCTTTCTCCCAACCGGAATGCCCCGGGCTGGACAGGTCGGCTGTCGACTCTCGCCGACGGCGGAGCGACCGCGCGGAAGCACGGGCCCGCGCGGAAGCACGGGCCGGCGAATCGGAGACTGGAAGTAAAGGCGGGACGAAACGAGCGCCAGTCAGACCGGCACCCCTGCCGGCAGGGCCGGACAGTGACGAGACAAGGCGAGCGAGACGCAGCGGCGGCGGCATGGCGCGCTCACGCTCCCTACTCTCTGCGCGCCCCTTGGGGGGCCGCAGCCCTGACTCTCTTGCGCTGTCGACGAAGGGCAACAGTCTTGTCCTCTTCGTGCCTTCCGGTCAAGGAAAATCGCACCCCGTCGCGCCGGGCGGGCCGCGCGGGCATGCGACCTATTGACAATCTATAGAATAAGGCTAGACTGATCGAAACTCGATGAATCGTCACTAGTGGTTCGTCACGGTGCGCCGTGCAAGGCGCCGTTTCTCAGCGGGTGCGAATCCCGCCCGGCAACTGTCGCTCCAGTCGGAAGCAGTCGGAGCGGACGATGGAGGTAACGACATCGGCTGAAGCACTTCGACGCCAAAGGGCCGCCTCGGCGGCTCAGCGACCATGCGGGCCGCAACGCGAGTAAACGCCGAGCAGGCCCCGAAACCAACGATGCGGAAGCCGACCCGCCCATGACACGGGGAAGGCTGCGACGGGCCGGGAAGCGAGCGACGCAGGCACCGACCCGTTCCGCCGGGGTAGTGGCGGCGGCACGCATGGAAGAGGGGAACGGACGCAACACGGGAAGCCCTGTCGGAGGCGTGGCACGCGCCAACCGGCAGCCCGCGAGGGTCAGGCCGGGCCGTTCAGGGTGGCGGAGAGGCCCGTAGTACCGGGGAGGCCGGGTAACGCCGGCGGAGGGAAGGGGCCTCGGTTCGAGAGCAGCGCATGACGGAGGAAGGGACGTGGGGACTGGCGAAGGCCTAGCAGCCTCAGAACGTGTTCAGCGACTCCAGACGGCGCTACATGCGAAAGCGAAGGGAGCTCCTGATTTCCGGTTCTACTCCTTGAGCGACAAGGTGTGGCGCGACGACGTGCTCGCGGTCGCCTGGCAGGCCGTGCGGCGCAACGGCGGCGCGGCCGGGGTGGACGGCGAGACGGTCGCGGACGTCGAATCGCAGGGGGTGGACGGGTGGTTGGGGGCACTGGCGCGGGACCTGAAGGAGGGCACCTACCGGCCGCAGGCGGTTCGGCAGGTGCTCATCCCGAAGAAGCAGCGCGGGCAGTTCCGGCCGTTGGGCATTCCGTGTCTCCGGGACCGGGTGGCGCAGACGGCGGCGATGCTGGTGTTGTCGCCGATATTCGAAGCGGACCTGGAACCGGAACAATACGCCTACCGGCCGGGCCGGAGCGCGAACGACGCCGTCGATCGCGTGCACCGGTCGCTGATGACCGGGCATCGGGAGGTGGTGGACGCCGACCTGACGAACTACTTCGGCGAAATCCCGCACGCTGACCTGCTGAAGTCGGTCGCCCGCCGCGTGAGCGACGGCCGGCTGTTGGGGTGGGTCAAGGCGTGGCTGGAGATGGCGGTCGAGGAAGACGACGGTCGGGGCGGTCGCCGCCGTACGAACCGGGCACGACGCGAGCGGAAGGGCACCCCGCAAGGGGCGCCGATTTCGCCGCTGTTCAGCAACGTCTACATGCGCCGCTTCATCCGGGGCTGGAAGGAGCTGGGTTACGCCCGGCGCTTCGGGGCGGAAATCGTCAACTACGCGGACGACTTCGCGGTGCTCGGCCGAGCACCGGCGGCCGAGATGCGGTCGGCGGTCGAGAGGCTGATGAAGGGTCTGAAGTTGCCGGTCAACGCCGAGAAGACCCGATGCTGTCGGGTACCGGAGGAGCCGATGACGTTCCTCGGGTACCGGATTGGACGCAACTACCGCCGGGACACGGGCCGCGCCTACATCGGCACGCGTCCGAGTCCGGCGAGCGTCCAGAGCATCTGCCGTCGAGTGAGCGCGCTGACGACGCCGCGTGACGTGCTGCTGCCACCGGAGGTCGTGGTGGGCCGCCTGAACCGTCTGTTGACGGGTTGGGCGAACTACTTCACCCTGGGGCAGGTCAGCCCGGCCTACGAGGCGGTCGACCGGCACGCGACGCGGCGGTTGCGCCAGTGGCTCTGCCGCAAACACCAGGTGCGGGCCGGGAAGGAAGTACGCTTCTCGGCCATGCGACTCTGGCAAGAGTACGGGCTCACGCACCTTGGACTGCGAACGGCGAGCCTCCCGTGGGCGAAGGCATGATCTCGTCCGAGAGCCGGATGCGGGAAATCCGCATGTCCGGTTCGATGAGCGGCGACTGGAAACGGAGTCAGGGCGGGGAGTGAGGCACCGGCACAGGGCGAAAGCCGCCGGGAACAGCTACCCCCACCGCCTACCGCCACCGCGCCAGTCGTCGACTCTACTCCCAATCTTCGGACACGGACGTGGGTTCAGGGCCCGCAATCGTTGACGAATCACCGCCCACGCACCCGAACATTCAGTCATGACGCAGCACTAGGAGCACCTTCGCATGGCCCGCACCGACCTCATGCGCGGCACCCTCGATCTGCTGATCCTTCGCGCGCTCATGATGGGACCGAACCACGGGCTCGGCATCGCGCGCCGGGTCGAGCAGATCACGGAGGGTGCTTTCCGCGTCAATCCCGGCTCGCTCTTTCCCGCCCTGCACCGGCTCGAGCAGAAGGGGTGGCTGACGGCCGAGTGGGGGCGTTCGGAGACCAACCGCAAGGCGAAGTTCTACGAGCTGACCTCCGCCGGGCGCCGGCATACCGAGGAGGAGGCCCGCAACTGGAAGCGCGTCTCGGTCGCCATCGAGCTGGCGCTGCGCGACGTGGGCGTGGCCTGATGGGCATCCGGAAGCGCGTCTCGGTCGCCATCGAGCTGGCGCTTGGGCGTGGCCTGATGGGCATCCGGAAGCGCGTCTCGGTCGCCATCGAGTTGGCGCTGCGCGACGCGGGCGTGGCGTGATGGGCAACTGGAAGCGCGTCTCGGTCGCCATCGAGCTGGCGTTGCGCGACGCGGGCGTGGCGTGATGGGCATCCGGCATTCTCCCGTCGCCGACGGTCTCCGCCGGCACCTGCGCCACGGTTGCCGGGGGCTACGGGTGTCGCGCGCGTTCACGGCCGCGGCGGTGGCCACCCTCGCCCTCGGCATGGGCGGGACGACGGCGATCGTCACCCTCATGGACAGCGTCATGCTCCGGCCGCTGCCGGTGTCGGACCCGGGACGCCTGTACCGGATCGGGGACGGCGACGACACCACCGTCACCGGCCGGCACGGCCGCTGGGGCGTGTTCTCGTTTCCGCTGTACGAGCGGCTGCAGGCGGGGGCCCCGGAGTTCGAGGACGTCACCGCGTTCGACTGGGGCGGCTCGCTGCTGGGCGTCCGCCGGCAGGGCGCGGAAGACGCCGCGGCCAGGCCCCTGCGCGCGGGCTACGTCACGGGAACGTACTTCTCCACGCTCGGTGTCGGTGCGTCGAGCGGCCGGGTGTTCGCGGCCGACGACGACCGGCCGTCGGCGCCGCCGGCCGTCGTGCTGAGCCATCGCACGTGGCAGGGCGTCTACGGGGCGGACCCGTCGGTGGTCGGATCGACGCTCGTGGTGGAGGGCCGCCCGTTCACGGTCGTCGGGGTGGCCGCGCCGGGATTCTTCGGCGAGACCGTCCGCGCGTTTCCCCCCGACCTCTGGATCCCGCTGCAGCACGAGCCGACGATTGCCGGCGAGGGCTCCCTGTTGCGGCAGTCCACCTCGCCCTGGCTGTTCGTGATCGGTCGTCTCCGGGACGATGCCTCCGTCGCGGGAGTGGCTCCCCGGCTGACCGGCATCCTGCGGCGGTGGATCCGGTTCGAGGCCGACTACCCGGCCAACCTGATGCCGGACATCGTCCGCGAGCTTCCCAACCAGACCATCCGGGTCGTGCCCGCGGGCTCGGGCATCGGCCTCGCGGGCATCTCGCTGAAGGAACGGTACGGACCGAGCCTGCGGATTCTGCTCGCCATCTGCGGGCTCGTGCTGGTCGTCGCGTGCGCCAACGTCGCGAACCTCCTGCTGGCCCGCGCGGTTGCGCGCCGGGAGCAGACGGCCATGCGGCTCGCGGTCGGCGCAACCCGCCGGCAGGTCGTCGTGGAAGCCCTGGCCGAGAGCGTCCTGCTCGCGGTGGCCGGCGGGGCGGTCGGGCTGCTCGTCGCCGTCGGCGGCACGCGCCTCCTCGTCGCGCTGGCTCTCGAGGACTCGTCGGTCGTGCCGATCACGACGCCGTCGCTCGTGACGCTGTCGTTCGCGGCGGGGCTGTCGCTCGTGACGGGCGTCCTGGCCGGGGTCGCGCCCGCGTGGCTGGCCGCGCGGACGGATCCCATCCGTGCCCTGCGCGGCTCCGGACGCAGCGCCGGCGGTTCCTTCCGCGCGCGCACGGTCCTGCTGGTCGTTCAGGCATCGCTGGCCGTCGCGGTCGTCGCCGGCTCCACGATGCTCGCGCGAAGTCTCGTGAACCTCCAGCGCCAGGACTTCGGCTACGACGTGCAGGGACGCGTGCTGATAGGCATGAAGCGCCTGCCGTCCACCTACACCGCGCAGCGACTGTCGACCCTCTATCGCGATATCGAGCAGCGGCTCACCAGCCTTCCCGGCGTGCGCGGGGCCGGACTGGCGCTGCACAACCCGCTCGCCGGCAACTGGGGCGAGTCGGTCGTCGTGGCCGGCCGCCCGCCGAACGCCGCCGGTGAATCGGGGGCGTCGTGGAACCGCGTCAGCGCCGATTATCTTCAGCACCTGGGCGTTGCGCTCGTTGGGGGACGCTGGTTCACGACGGCGGACGACGAGATGAACGAGCCGGCGGCCATCGTGACCGAGGCGTTCGTGAGGCGCTTCTTCACGGAGGGTGAAGACCCGCTCGGCCGGCAGTTCGGCGTCGACGGGCCCGAGAGCGCCGGTACCTACCGTATCGTCGGCGTCGTGGGCGACGCGAGGTTTGCCGGTCCGGCCCTGTATGGACGGCCGGGGCCGATGTTCTTCGTTCCCCTCGCTCAGCGTGTCGATTACGCCACCGACTACCGGAGGATGGTCGAACGTCTCTCCCACCTCGTCCAGGGCATGCTCGTGGTTGCCGATTCCCCCCTCGGCAGCCTCGAGCCCATGGTGAGGAGGACGCTGGCCGACGCCGACCCCAACCTGGCGATCACGAGCGTCGGGACCCTGCGGCAGCAGGTCGATCGGTCGTTCTCCCGCGAGCGCGCCGTCGCGAGCCTGGCGGGACTGTTCGGGATCGTCTCCCTGGTACTGGCCGGGGTCGGCGTGTACGGCGTCACGGCCTGGATGGTCGCGCAGCGGACGAAGGAGATCGGCATCCGTATGGCCCTCGGGGCGAATCGCGCCAAGGTGATCGCGCTGGTGCTGCGGCAGGCGTTTCAGCGCCTGGCGATGGGTCTCGTTCTCGGTCTGCCCCTCGCGGTCGTCGCCGCCCGCTTCATGGCGTCGCGACTCCATGGCGTGTCGTTCTGGGACCCCTTCTCCCTCGCCGTCGCCGCCGGCTCGGTCGCGGGGTGCGCGCTCGTCGCCGCCATGATTCCCGCGGGCCGTGCCGCCGGCCTTGCGCCGATGAGAGGGTTGCAGGGCTGAGCTTCTCGGACGAGCGCGACTCGGCGCTTGCCGGGCCGCGAGCGTGCGCGATCCCATGACGCCGCCGCGGGCCGAGTAGTCGCGCATCACTTCAGGCGCTCCGGTCGGCCTGCCGGCGGTGCGCCGGCGTGTCCGCGCCAGCTTGACGATCCGTCTTTCGTGTGGATATGGTCGGGCCAGTCCCGGCCGCCGCGCCAGCCGAGCGCGGACCGGCCGGGCGTCCAGGAGTACCGGCGCCCTGTCTCCGGCAGTCGCCAGGTGCCTCCCAAGGGAGCGGACACATGACGAGACGCGATGTTCTTCGTGGCTTTCTCGGCGCCGCGGCCTGGCTCGCGGCCGGCCGGCGCGGGCCGGCGCGGGCGCAGGCGACCGCCGCCCGCGAGGTGTGGGCGAGAATCGACGCGGTCGGCGACGGCGTCTGGGCCGTGGTCTCCACGCCGAGTCCCGACGATCGTACCTCGTTCGCCACCCTCTGCAACGGCGGCATCGTCGCCGGCCGCGATCGGGTGCTCGTGTTCGAGGCATTCGGCTCGGCCGACGGCGCGGCGTGGGTGGCCGAGCAGGCGCGGGCCCTGGCGGGGCGGCCGGCGACCGACGTCGTCATCAGCCACCGCCACGGCGACCATCACGGCGGGCTGAGCGGCTTCGGCGCGCCCGGCGAGCGCCCCACGGTGTGGGCGACCGCGTCGACGCGCGACACCGTCCTGGCCGAGGACGGGAACGAGGCGCGCGACATACTCGAGGCCGCCGCCCTCGTCGCGGCCGACGGCCCGACCACCATCGATCTCGGCGGCCGGCAGGTGGCCATCACGCCGTACGCCGGCCACACCGCCAGCGACATCATCGCCACCGTCGACGACGTCACGTTCTGCGGCGACCTGCTGTGGACCGGCCTCGTGCCCAACTACGTCCACGCGACGCCGATCGACCTCGACCGGACCGTCGACGCCATGCTCGCCGGCCGCACCGCGACGATGGTGCCCGGGCACGGGCCGCTCCCCGACGCGGACGGCCTGGACGAGTACAGGGCGTTGCTCGACGCGATCGAGGCCGAGGGCCGGCGGTCGTTCGAGGCGGGGCAGCCGCCGGCGGAAGCGGCGGCGAGCTTCCGGCTGCCGGCCGCCTTCGAAACGTGGGGCGCGTTCGGGACCCTGGCGCGTGCCTTCGAGGTCGCGTTCGTCGCCTGGCATCGCCAGCTCGGGCGCTGACGGCGCCTGGGCCCCGCGGGCGGCTCTTCGAGGATCCGGTCGTTCAGGAGCCGCCGTCGACGCGGTCGTTGCGGTCTAGGACGCGGCCGGCGGGCTCGAACGCAAAAGGCACCGACCGGTTGTCGGGATTCCAGAGGTCGACGTGGGTCTGCACCTGGAGATGAAGGTGCGGCAGGGTCGTGTTCCCCGAGTTGCCGACCAGGGCCAGCGGATCGCCCTTCCGAACCCGGTCGCCTTCGCCGACCCGGAGCGTCCCCTGCCGGAGGTGCGCCAGGACGACGAAGAGGCCCGTGTCGAGCTCGATGACGACGACGTTCCCCGCAGCGTCCGCATTATCGGTCACGAAGTTCATGCCTTCGGCATCCTCCATGTCATCGCGCGCCGCGACGATCTCGCCGTCTACGGGTGACCGGAGCGGCTGCTCCCAGCTATGGAAAGCCGCGTTGCCGGACTCGTCGGTGGAGATGCGCCCGTTCTCCAGCCGGATGAGGTCGAGCGCGAACCGCTGGTTGTAGGCGGAGAGATGGTGGCTCTGAAGGGGACTGCGGCCTCCCTGCACCACGAGCCACTGCCCCTGGAACGGCGGGGCAATCCGCACGACGGGGGCGGAGCCTCCGATGAAGGCGCGCCCCAGATCGAAGACCAGCACCAACGCCGTCGCCGCCATGACCAGGGTGGGGCCGGTGTTGGTCCGCGTCGAGGTCAGGAACGAGGCGGCGATTCGCAGTACGCAGACACCGGCCAGCGTGACGATCATGGGCGTCGTTTCCGCCGACCGGGGAAACACCGTCAGGCACGCGGCCGAGGTCGCCGCCCAGAAGCCCGCGCGCCCCACCGCCTGGAGGAGCCGAGGCCGATTGTCGAGCCCCCGGAACCCGCGCAGAAGCCCCGGATGGAGACGCCCCTTCCAGGCCAGCCAGACGCGGCTCGCGATCGCCCAACCGCACCCGAGCAACAGCACCACCGCCAACGCCTGGTGGCTGTAGAGGCCGACGACACGCAGGGAGAGCAGGCCCGCGAGACCCATCAGCGTGAGCAGGGTCGTGACCATCGCGTAGGCGCTGACGCTCATCCTCCGGTGGATCATAAGCGAAGCCCGGTCGCCGAGGGGCTGACGGCCGGACAAGGCCGGCCGCTGTCGCCCCTCGAACGACGTCGGCGTCCCGCCAGCGTCCAGGGGCTCTCCCAGACGGATCGAATCGCGGACCGCGGATCACCGCCAAGGTGACAGCGATCGGGTACATCCAGTCGCAGTCGGGAATGTCGATCCTCAGCGTCTTCATGGGATGGATCCCTTTGGGCACGTCGATCGCTCCCGGATCCGGTGCTGTAGATACTGTATGTAGTATCATCTATTCCGGTGACCAGAGCCGAGAACCTGCTTCGCCGCATGAGGGCGAACCCCAGGGGTGACTGGACACCGAACCATGTCAGGATCCTCGCACGGGCGTACGGGGTGACCGTTCGTCAGCGCGGCACGAGCCACGCCGTCCTCACGAATGCGCGACGCCAACATCTGACCATCCCGATGCACAAGCCAATCAAGCCCGTCTACATTCGGCATCTCGTCGCCTTGATCGAGGCACAGGTTCATGAGGTTTGAAGACTACTCGCTCACCGTGACGCCTCTGCCCGAGGACGACGGGGGAGGCTATTTGGTCCTCATCCCCGATCTGCCGGGTTGCATGGCCGACGGCGCCACCATTGAGGAGGCGATCGACGAGGCGCGCGACGCCTTCTCGGCCTGGGCCATGGCCCAACAGGAGGAAGGCCACGAGCTCCCGAAGGCGAAGACCTACAGCGGGCAGTTCATCCAGCGCGTCCCGAAGAGCCTGCACATGCAACTGGCCCGGCGGGCCGCCATTGAGGGCGTCAGCCTGAATCAGCTCGCGACTGCGCTCCTGGCTCGGGGCCTGGGGAGCCGAGGCCGGACGTAGCCCGTTTCGCGCAGGGCGGCGCATCGAGGAGTCGCCGAGGAACCGCGCGGGGCGGGGGGGATCCGGCGAAAGCGATTCTCCTCACCGGACACTGACGGTCACGTCGTGCTCGGTGGTCGGCACGTTGTCGTTGGCGGTGGCCCTGAGTGGGTTCACGCTCGGCCGAGTGAGGCGGCTCCGGTGCGCCTGCCTCCACCTGGTCGGCGCCTTGCTGCATAATCCGGGCGAACGGCGGTCCAGGGCCGCCCGAGTCGATCTGGTAGCGTTGGTTGGGATTGCATCATGCCCATCAGGACCGACCGTGACCGTCGCCGGCGTTACCCCAGGCTCCTGGCTGCCGCGGCGGTGGCCGCCCTGTCGAGCGGCGATCTTCACGCGCAGCCGGCCGCGGACCTTCTGCTGGTGGGCGGCCTCGTCCACGACGGCTCGGGGCAGCCGCCGCTCCGGCAGGACGTCGGCGTGACGGGCGACCGCATCAGCTTCGTCGGCGACGCCGCGGCGGCCGGCCTCGACGCGGCCGTGGTCGTCGACGTCGACGGGCTGATGGTGACGCCCGGCTTCATCGACATGCACTCGCACGCCGAGCTGGCGGAGGACTGGGGCCGGGACGCGCTGCCGTTCCTCCATCAGGGCATCACCACGGTGGCGATCGGGGTCGACGGCGGGGGCACGCCCGACGTCGCCGGGTCGCTCGCCGGGCTAGAGGGCCGCATCGGGGTGAACGCGTTCGCCTACGCGGGTCACGGCGCGATCCGCCGGCGGGTGATCGGCGACGACGACCG
Organism: Vicinamibacterales bacterium; assembly: GCA_965261285.1. Taxonomy (GTDB): domain Bacteria; phylum Acidobacteriota; class Vicinamibacteria; order Vicinamibacterales; family UBA8438; genus JAJEEA01. The sequence continues at coordinate 6,075,550 of OZ253457.1, forward strand.
CGCGCCGACGCCGGCCGAGCTCGACGAGATGCGCGCGCTGGTCCGGCAGGCCATGCACGAGGGGGCGTTCGGGCTCTCGACCGGGCTCTTCTACGTGCCGGGCTACTACGCGACGACCGAGGAGGTCATCGAGCTGGCGCGGGTGGCCGCCGAGTTCGACGGCATCTACGACACCCACGACCGCGACCTCGGGGCCAGCTACCGCGGCGTCGGCTACCTCGCCTCGATACGCGAGGCGATCCGCATCGGCGAGAGCGCGGGGACGCGCGTCATCTTCAGCCACTTCAACGCGCAGGGCGCAGCCAACTACGGCCGCGCGCCCGAGGGGGCCCGCCTCGTCGAGGAGGCGCGCGCGCGGGGCGTCGAGGTGGCGGCGGCGCAGCACGTCTACACCGCGACCCAGTCGAGCCTGGCCGCCTACGCCATTCCGCGGTGGGCCTCGAACGGCGGCCGCGAGGACATGCTCGAGCGGTTCCGCGATCCCGAGACCGTCCGCCGGCTCGACGTCGAGACCCTCGAGATGCTGGCCATCCGCGGCGGCGCCGACAAGCTCCTGTTCGCCGACCCGCGGCCCGAGCTGAACGGCCGGACCCTCGCGGCCGTGGCGGCCGAATGGGCGCTGCCGGTGCCCGCGGCGGTGCGGCGCATCCTCGCCGACGGCAACGCCGCGGTGATGAACCTCGACCTCTACGACATCGAGAACACGCGCTTCCTCGCGCGGCAGCCGTGGATGATGACCTGCACCGACGGCCGCACCCCGTCGCCCGGGCAGAACGTCACCCACCCCCGCGTGTTCGGGGCCTTCACCCGCAAGCTGCGCCAGTTCGTGCTCGACGAGCAGGTCATCACCATGCCGTTCGCCGTCCGCAGCATGACCGGCCTCGCCGCCGACTTCCTGCGCCTCGACGACCGCGGGTACCTGCGGGCCGGCGCCGCCGCCGACATCGCGGTGTTCGACCCCGGCCGCATCCGCGACCGCGCCACCTACGAAGACCCGCGGCAGCCCGCCGAGGGGACCGTGCACGTGCTCGTCAACGGCCGGTTCGCCGTACGGGACGGCGCCCCGACGGGCGCGCTGGCCGGCCGGCCGATTCGCCGGCCGGCGCAGACGGGCGATGCCGCCCCCGGCCGGTGACCTCATGCTCTGGAGGAAGTCGACATGAATCGTCGCGCCTTGCTCGCGTTGCTCGTCGGTGTCGGCGTCGCCCTGGCGACCGGGGTCGTCGGCCGGGCGCAGGTCCGGGAGCCGGCCCCGGTCACCGATGCGATGCTGCAGGACCCCGACCCCGCCGACTGGCTGAGCTGGCGGCGCACCCTCGACGGGTGGGGGTACAGCCCGCTCGACCAGATCGACCGGGGCAACGTGGACGGGCTGCGGCTTGTCTGGTCGTGGGGCCTCGAGCCCGGCGTGTCGCAGACGACGCCGCTCGTGCACGACGGCGTCATGTACGTCGCCAACCCGGGCAACGTGGTGCACGCGCTCGACGCGGGCACCGGCGACTTCATCTGGGAGTACCGCCGCGAGATGGACGAGCGGCGCCGGAGCGCGGCGCAACTGCGCAGCCTCGCCGTCTACGAGGACCTCGTCATCCTGAACACCGTCGATGCGCATGTCGTCGGGCTCGACGCCCGGACCGGCGAGGCGCGCTGGGACACGCCGGTCGGCGGCGGCCACGAGGGCTACACCTTCTCGAACGGGCCGATCGTCGTCGACGGGACGGTCGTCGCCGGGCTGACCGGCTGCGGGCGCTACCGCGACGACACCTGCTACGTCGTCGGCGTCGACGCCGTCACCGGCCGGCTGCTCTGGCGCACGTCGACCATCGCCCGCCCCGGCGAGAGCGGCGGCGACACCTGGGGCGACCTGCCGCTCATGTTCCGCGCCGGCGCCGACGCCTGGATGACCGGCAGCTACGATCCCGCCACCGGGCTCGTCTACTGGGGCACGTCGCAGCCCAAGCCCCACAACCGCGATGCCCGCGGCACCGCCGGCGACGCCCTCTACAGCAACTCGACCCTCGCCCTCGACCCCGCGACGGGCGAGCTGAGCTGGTACTACCAGCACATCCCCGGCGATTCGCACGACATGGACGAGTCGTTCGAGCGCATCCTCATCGACTACGACGGCCGGCAGTCGCTGTTCACGATGGGCAAGCTCGGCATTCTCTGGGAGCTCGACCGCGTCACCGGCGCGTTCCGGCGCGCCGTCGACCTCGGCTATCAGAACATTGTGGACGTCGACCCGCGGACCGGCGAGGTGACCCATCGCGACGGCATGCTGTCCGACGTCGGCGAGGAGCTCTTCTTCTGCCCCAGCACCGGCGGCTTCAAGAGCCTGCGGGCGATGGCCTACCACCCGGGGACCGGGGCGCTGTACGTGCCGCTCAACCTCAACTGCGAGACCGCCGCCTTCGCCCCCGTCGAGCGGCGGGCCGGGGGCGGCGGGGGCGGCGCCGTGCGCGGCCGCATCAACCACTTCCATCCCCAGGCGCCCGACCGGCTCGGCGAGTTCCGGGCGCTGGACGTGCGCACCGGCGAGACCCTCTGGCAGCGGCGTCTCCGCGTGCCCTACAACACGTCGGCGCTGACCACCGGCGGCGGCCTGGCGTTCATCGGCGACTGGGGGCGGCGCGTCCACGCCTACGACGCGCGGACCGGCGAGCCGCTCTGGCAGAGCCGGCTCCCGACCATGGCCAACGGCTTCCCGATCACCTATGCCGTCGACGGCCGGCAGTTCGTCGCGTTCGTGGCCGGCCCGTCCATCGGCGGCTCGAGCTGGGCGACGATTCTCCCCGCCGACCTCATCCCCGACCAGCGCAACCCGCGGGGCGGCAGCGGCGTCTTCGTGTTCGCGTTGCCGTGACCGTCGGGCAGTTGCGCGGGTCGGGTAGCAGGGGCGAGTTGCGCCAGAGCGCGGCAGGTGCCCCAGCGGGCCGTGGTAGAATCCGAGTGATGAGGAGTCGTCTTCCGGGCGCAATTAGAGGGATGGGGCCAGCCGTCAGGACGACGGCTTCCGGCGTCGCCGCCGGGGGTATCTCGAGACCTCGACAGCCCGTTCGGCCAGTTCGTGATGGCTGCCACGGTGTCGACCAAGCTGCGTCGGCCGTTTCGGGAGACGAGACACTGGTGACTCTGTGAGTTCCAGTCGGCCGCCGGACCTGCCTGATTTCGCCAAGCCGCCCGTGGCGGAAGTTGTTCTGTCCCTGCAGTTCAGTTCACTGCCCAGCCTGACGACCGCTCATGTCGGCCTGCTCTGGCGCCGGTTCCGCGACCGGTTGCCGCTGATCGAGGAGCATCCGCCACTGGCGTCGGCCTTGGAGAGCTTCGCTCCGCCGGCGCCGCCGCGGGTGGAGGTCGCTTTCGAAGACAAGCCGCCTGTGCCGCGCGTCTGGTTCGTGAACGAGGAGAAAACGGAGCTGGTGCAGGTGCAGCAGGATCGTTTTGCCCACAACTGGCGCAAGGTCGGCGAGGGCGATACCTATCCGCGGTACGAACGGATCCGCGAGCGATTCCGAGAAGAAGTATCGAAGTTCGAGGCGTTCATTGAGGAGGAGGGGCTCGGTGAACTGGTGGTCAACCAGTGTGAAGTTACGTACGTGAATCACATCGAGCGCGCGGGGGAATGGGAGAGCCACGGAGAGATCGAGAAACTCCTGAAGAACTGGGTTCCCCTGCCGGCCGCCGGGTTCCTGCCGGCCCCGGAGGACGCTGGGCTGCGGTGGCGATATCGCATCCCGGGCAGCGGCGGACCAGTTGGCAGGTTGCACGTGACGGTTCAACCCTCGTGGAGCGCCGCGGATGTGAGACCCGTCTGGGTCATGAATCTGATGGCGCGGGGGGCCCCGATCGGGGCCGGGATCGACGGGGCGTTCGAGTTCTTCGATCTGGGACGGGTGTGGGTGGTTCGCGGGTTCGCAGACCTGACCACCGACTCCATGCAACGCTGCTGGGAGAGAGCCGATGCCCGATCTGGTTGATGTGGTTGATATCGGTCAAGGCGCGTTGGCCGGCGACGCCGTGCTGGGTCACTTGTCGGGGACGTGGACATTGGGGTCTCCGGATGCGCTGGCGGGTGCATCCGTCAGAATAGCGTGGCAGGACGCGCCCGCACGACCAGCGCGGAGAATATCAATCAGAGCACGCAGGCGCGAGCTGCCTGAACGGCTCGTGCAGGCCCTTGAGCGAGCGAGCGAACTGCTTCAGCTTCGCAAGGGTTGGAACTCGTACGACGCCGAGCCGGTCTCGGATGCGGCGTTCGAACGAACGATCGAGTTCCTGACGACATACTTGGTCGAAGGCGTAGTCGGTCCGGTCCTCGTCCCCACCGTGCGCGGGGGCGTGCAGCTCGAATGGCACCGAGGGGGAGTGGACATCGAAGTGGATGTTGGTCCCGACGGGTCGGTGTCGTGGTGTGCCGACGACCGACGGACCGGCGAGGATTTCGAAGCCCCCCTGGCCGGTCACGAAGAAGCGATCCGAACGTGGCTCAGACGGGCCTCGGACTGAGCACGTGACATCCCCGGAGGAATGCAGGAGACAGTTCCCCGACGATCCGCAGATCGCCGACGACGTTCGGCTGCTGCGGAGAATTCCCCCGTGGCATTTCGTTCGCGACGACAACGCCGGTTGTCTCCGGCCTTCATCGGCGGCGTTCGAGGATGACAAGGACGGAGATCCCATGTCCGTCTACCGCCAGGACGTGATAGAGAAGGAGGGCGGGGTGCCGGGCCGCGTGCTGGCGAATCACCCAGGCTTCGCGCTGGTGTCGGTCTCGGCCGGTCATGTGCGCTCCAGAGACCAGACGGTCCACGCGGACCCCGTTCCCGAGGAGTCGTCGCACGGTATCGTCTGCGGGCCGAAGCCGAAGTCCACGCGCAAGTGGTTCGCCCGCCAAGCCCGATGGGCAGTCCCGCCGTCGGTCACGTAGCTTCTCGCCCTTCCGCGGATCGGTGATCATCGGTTCCGCCGCATGCCGTCGAGCGAGCCTTCCCAGTGAAGCTTGCCGCGCAATGCCCGGATTCGCCCCTGAGCGCGCGTTTGCACCAGGAGGCGCAAGGCTGCGATCCGAGGGTCTCGCGGTCGACGTCTTGCCGGGGATGCCAGTCACTGATTGAGCCGGGAGACGCATCTTCGACGGATGGGGGTACAGCCCGGTCGACGAGGTCGACCGGAGCAACGTGGACGAGCCTTGTCTGATCCGGGGCCTCGAACCGGGTGCGGACGATGCCGCACGTGCGCGACGGCCGTCATTCGGGAACCCGCCCGACCGTTCGACCGTCTCTCTGGAAAGCAGGCCGCCGGACGGAGGGGCTGCTTGGCGAAAGCTCGTGCGGGAAGTTCGTCGGAATGGCGGGAGGCCGCCGCAGTGGTCGCGCAGGTCCTGACCGCGTTCAGGCGCGGTCGACGTGAAGGGGGCCGAGGTGGATGAGGACTTCCAGGCGCGCCTCGAGGCCCGCGTTGCGCGGCTGCAGGCCGTCACCGGGCTCACCGGGGCGGCGGCGGCCGTCATCACCGACGGGCGGCTGGCGGGGGCGGCCGCCCGCGGCGAGCGCCGGCGGGGTTCCGGCATTACGGTGACCGTCGACGACCGCTGGCACGTCGGGTCGATAACCAAGTCGATGACGGCCACGCTGCTGGCCGTGCTCGAGGACGAGGGACGATTCTCCCTGCACGACAGGTTGTCCGCATTGCTGCCCGGCGTGGCCATGGCGGGCGGCTGGAGCGCCTGTACGCCGCATCATCTGCTGACCCACACCGCCGGCGCCCGCGCGAACTTCCCGAGCAGGATGCAGCGCGTCTGGCCCGAGGCGCCCGACGAGCTGGTCGCGGCGCGGCGCCGCTTCATCGCGGACATCCTCGCGAGGGAACCCAGGTCCCCCTGCGGCGAGCGCTTCGCCTATTCCAACGTCGGCTACACCATCGCCGGCCACGTCGCCGAGACGGTCACCGGCACGCCCTACGAGACCCTGCTGCGGGAGCGCGTGTTCGCGCCGCTCGGCCTCGCCAGCGCGGGATTCGGTCCGCCTCGGGGCGATGCCCCCGACCGGGAGCCGATTGGGCACGTCGTCCTGTTGCGCTGGCTCCGATTCCGGATGGACCCGTTCAAGACCCGTGCGGACAATTCCCCGGTGATGGCTCCGGCGGGAGGAGTCCACATGACCATTGGCGATCTGGCGGGCTGGGGCGCGGCTCACCTGGAGGGGGAATCGGGGACCGGGCCGTCGCTACTTCCTCGGTCGACCTGGGAACGGTTGCACACGCCGTTCCGGGACGGCTACGCGAGCGGTTGGCTGCGCTACCAGAGCGACCGGCTCGGCGGTCCGGTGACCCTGCACAACGGCAGCAACACGCTGTGGTACGCGCTGCTCGTGCTCGTCCCCGCCAGGAACAGCGTGCTGGCGTTCGCGACCAACGACGGCGCGATACGTCGGGCCGAAAACGCGTTCGGCGAGTTGGCCCGAGAGTTGACCGCGCCGACGCCTCCCGGGTCACGGCGCCGTTGAAGCAGTGTCCCCCGCCGCATCTCGCCCTGGTGCGTTGGCTTCAATCGAGACGACCACGGAAACGCAGACCTGCCGGCGGACGGAACGCAGGCCGCCCGGCTCGCGGCGGAACCCGGCTATCGCCCCGGTCCGGCAGTCGCCGGGGCAATCCGGGCGCATGCCTCATCCATGTACCGTTGCGTGCGCGACACCGAACGACTGTCGAGATACAGATCGGCTGGAAGCGGCATGTCGCAACGCAGAAAGGCAAGCAGCTCTTCGGATCGCTGCAGGAGGGGTCTCGATGCCGTCGAGGAGGTACGGCGGTTCGTCGAGACACCGGACGGCGAACCGCGGATCGATGCGCAGGGTGCCGACCACCCGCGCTCCGGCGGAATCGTCGACATCCTCGACCAGGACGACGTTGTCGCCGTTCAGAGGGACCGGGATCCCTTCCTGGGCCTCGAACCGGGTGCGGACGATGCCGCACGTGCGCGACGGCCGTCATTCGGGGAACCCGCCCGACCGTTCGACCGTCTCTCGAAAGCAGGTCAGCGGACAGAGGGGCTGCCGGGCGAGAGCTCGTGAGGGAAGCTCGTCGGAATGGCGGGAGGCCGCCGCAGTGGTCGCGCAGGTCCTGACCGCGTTCGGGCGCGGCCGACGTGAAGGGAAGGCTCCATGGCGGCCAGCATGGGCCGCCGGCTGCCGCGCGGTATACTGTCCTCGGTCGCACGGCACGCTGGTCGGCCGTCACGTTGATCCCGTGGAGAAATCAAAGTGAACGACCCGCGCCTTCCCGTAACCGTGCTCTCCGGCTTCCTCGGCGCCGGCAAGACGACGTTGCTCAACCACGCGCTGCACAACCGCGAAGGCCGCCGCGTCGCGGTCATCGTCAACGACATGAGCGAGGTCAACGTCGATGCCCAGCTCGTTCGCAACGGCGGCGCCGAGCTCAACCGCGTCGACGAGCGGCTGATCGAGATGTCCAACGGCTGCATCTGCTGCACGTTGCGTGAGGACCTTCTCGATGAGGTTGCACGCCTGGCGCGGGAACGTCGCTTCGACTATCTGCTGATCGAATCAACCGGTATCTCCGAGCCGCTTCCCGTCGCGGCCACCTTTGCCTTGTCGGACGAGCTTGGCGCCCAGCTTGGCGAGCTGGCCCGGTTGGACACGATGGTCACCGTCGTCGACGGCCCGCGTTTTCTTCGCGACTTCGGCTCCGGAGAAGACCTGCTGGATCGCGGGCTGGGGGTCGACGTCGAAGACGACCGCTCCATCGCCGAGCTCCTAGTCGATCAGGTCGAGCTCGCCAACGTTCTCGTGCTCAACAAGACCGACCAGATGAGCGAGAAGGAAGTCGCACGGTTGACCGGGATCCTGCGCAAGCTCAACCAGACGGCGACGTTTGCCCAGGCGACCTACGGGCGGATTCCGCTCGACCTGGTTTTCGATACGGGCCTGTTCGATTTCGGACGCGTCGAGCAAACGGCGGGTTGGCTTCAGGAGCTGCAGGGCGGTCACACGCCAGAGACCGAGGAGTACGGCATCGGCAGCTTCGTCTATCGGCGGCGGCGGCCCTTCCATCCGGCGCGGCTGGCGGCGCTCTTCGAAGGTTGCTTCGAGGGCGTGCTGCGGGCGAAGGGCGTCGTCTGGCTGGCCACCCGCCACGAGGTGGCCGGCGCGCTATCGATCGCCGGCGACTCGCTGACCTTGGAGCCCGGAGGCCGTTGGTTCGCCGCACTGGACCCGGCAGAGATCGCCGACGACCCGGAGACCCTGGAATGGGTCGGCCGGGTATGGGAGCCCGACCACGGCGACCGCCGTCAGGAGCTCGTCTTCATCGGAATCGAGATGCCGCAAGAGGCCATCGAGGCCGCGCTGGACGACTGTCTGCTGACCGACGCCGAGATGGCCGCCGACGCTTCCCGGTGGGCTTCCTGGGACGACCCGCTGCCTGAGTGGACGGTGACAGAAGAAGACGAACCGTAGTCCGTCGGGCGCAAGCCGAGTTCCCGGAACCTGACGACCATCATCCGCTCGCACTTCGGACCGGCCCGGACCGGGGCTGGCTCGTAGCGCCACGCTCATTCTCGCACAGCCGACTGCATCCCTACGGGTTGATGCGGTACACGCGATTCTCGGCGTAGCTCGACACGTAGAGGCTGCCGTCGCCCACCGCGATGGCGGACAGGAACCCGACCGATGTCGACCCCCCGATGCTCTTCTGCTCCAGGCTGTCGAGGGTGAGGCCGTCGGCAATCGGCGTCGCCGTGCCGGTCTCCGGATCGATCTGCGTCACGCGGCCCCCTTCCTGCTCGACGACGTACAGCGTCCCGTCCTCGCCGGCGGCGACGCCCTCGGGGGCGGCCAGACCGTCGGCCACCAGGCGCGGCGGGTCGAGGCGCTCGCCGTCGTCGAGCACCTGCAGCAGCGTCCCGCGCCGGTCCGCGACGTACAGGTCGCCGCCGTGGACCGCGAGACCGGCCGGCGCCTCGAGGCCGCTCGCCAGCACGGTGCGGGCGTCGGGCGCCGCCGGGTCGAAGCGCACGACGCTGCCCGTCTCGTACTCGCTCACGACGATGTCGCCGTCCAGCGGGACGGCGTCGACCGCCTGCGCGAACCCCTCGAAGCGGCTGACCAGGCGATCCTCGTCCGGGTCCCAGATGCTGACGCTGGTGGCGCCGGACAGGAGCAACTGCTCGCCAAGCGGGTGCGCCGACAGCGCCTCGCCCAGGTCGGAGCCGACCCCGGTCACCGTGTGGACCTCCGCGCCGGTCTCGGGATCCAGCTCCCGCAGCGCCCGCCTGTCGGCAAGAAACAGCCGGCCGCCGCCGTCGGCCGCCGGCAGCCAGGCCAGGCCGCCCGGGAAGCTGACGCCGCCCGCGATGACCGTCCGGTTCGTCTCGGGTCCGAGGACCTCCACGACGAAGCTGTGGGCGTAGCTCGACACGAAGAGCCGGTCGTCGGCGTCGAAGGCCAGGTTGTCGCTGCCGGCCCCGGTCCGGCCGACCAGCTCCCTCTCCCCGGTCGCGATGTCCACCCGGAACAGCTCGCCGGTCCCGCTGTCGAGCACGTGCAGCCGGTGCTGCGAGTCGAACTTGAGCGCGACCGGACGGTCGAATTCCGAGGAGACGGTCTCGAACGTGCCGCGATCGACGTCGACCCGCGCCACCTCGCTGGCGGACGGCCGCGGACCGTACAGCCGGTCGTCCGGGCCCCAGTCCATCCCGTTCAGGCCGCAGCCCGGACCGAGCTGGTCGGTAATGAGGCGCGGCTCCTCGCCGCCGTCCGGATCGAGCTCGAAGAGGTGGTCGCCGAGCGCGCACTGCGACACGAACAGCCGGCCGTCGTCCGAGAACGTGATGGGGTTCACGCCGGGGCCGGGCGAGGCGATCACGGTGATGGTCCCGTCGGGCGTGCGCTTCGCGACGTCGCCGAAGGCGAACTCGGTCCAGTACCACGAGCCGTCCGGCCCGAAGATGATGTCGTCGGGGCCCTGCACGCCGTCCTCGGGGCCCCAGCGCTCCAGGACCTCCCCGCTCTCGGGGTCGAGCGCCAACACCTCCGCACTCGACGCGCTGACCACATGGAGGCGCCCGTCGGGACCGAAATACATGCCGTTCGTCGCGTGCAGGGGGCCGCCCTGCGCCAGGACCGTCACCGTCCAGGCGGCCGGCTCCGGCGGGTCCGTCGCGCCGCAACCGACGAGCAGCGCCGCGGCGAGCCCCACGCTCCAAGCGCGGGCCCCGACGTGCGGGAATGATCCGGACTGGCTGGTCAACGGGGTCGACGGGGATTCTGTTCTCAAGGACATCACTCGCTCCTCTGTCTCTCGGTCAGGAACCAATTTCGGTGCCCGAAGCTCCCGGCCCGCGAAGCGCGCCCTGAAGCCCCGCCGCCGCGGCGCCGCCATCCGCTCCTCGATCGGTGTCACCACTTGCTCGGCCGTCGCACGCCCAAAGCGCGACAAGAGCGCCCCCGGGACCGCGCCAGCCGGTGACCTCCGCCACGCTCACCGCGTTGGCGGGCAGATACGACGCGCACCGCTCCATCAGCGTCCTTCCCGTGGTGTCGTCGTCGGTGATCGTGACCGTGACCGAGGATGGGCTGCCCGCCGCCACGCCCGACGGCAGCGTGCCCAGCGCCAGCACGGCCCGCGAGCGTTCCTCGCCCTTCGACATCGCCGGTTCCGTGTGCTGCCGGTCGAGCAGATCGCGGATCATCCCAGCCTGCGAAGCCGGCCGGTCAGAGCCGGCACGGGGACGGCTAGCTCCCGGTTGGCGACTCGGCACCGAGGATGGGGCCGCATTATGGGCTACACTGGTCCCCGATGACGATCGCCGTGTCATCGAGGCGAAACACGGCCGAGAGGAGGAGATATGGTGGACCCGATCAGACGCAAGCTGCTGAAGACTGGCGCCGCTGCGGCGGCAATGGCCGCTACGCCGGGGGCGCTGTTCGCGCGGCAGGGCGGCAATGACGATGGCGGACGCTTCTACGAAAGGGGGAATGTCCGCATCCGCTATGAGGAGACAGGGTCGGGCTTCCCGCTGTTGCTCATCTCGGGCGGGGGGCTGAACGGCTCGACGATCGAGGGCATCCGGCGCCGCAATCCCTTCAACACGATCGAGGCGTTCAGCGGAGAGTTCCGCTGTATCTACGCGGACTTGCGCCACGCAGCCGGGCAGTCCACTGGCCCGCTCGAGGTCGACCGGCCGTGGGATGCCTACACCGACGACCACCTCGGCCTGATGGATCACCTGGGGATCGACAGGTTCATGGTGCTCGGTTTCTGCATTGCGGGACCCTTCATCTGGAACCTCATCAAGCGGGCGCCGGATCGCGTGGTCGCGGCCGTGCCGGTGCAGCCGGTCGGGTTCCGCCCGGAGTTGCCGAACGCCATGTATGAGAGTCAGAGCAACTCGTGGGGTGCAGAAGTGGTCGAGCGGGACCCCGACGTCACGACGCAAATGGCCGACCAATTCCTGAACCGACTGTTCCGCACTGACCCTGACTTCGTGTTCACGGTGACGCGGGACTTCGTGAGGCAGTGTCAGACGCCGGTTCTCGTCCTGCCGGACGATACCCCGGGACATTCGTACGATGCCGCGATCGAGAGCGCGATGCTGGCGCCAAACGGACAACTGAGCATGTACCCCTGGAAAGACACCCCGGAGAAGATTCCGCTGGCGGTGCGCCACGTTAGCAGCTTCCTGCGGTCGTATCGGCCAGCCTAGCGTTAAGGCAACGCGAACACGAACAGCGTGTTGCCGTCGCTCGGGCGCAGGTCGGGGGTCAGCCGGCGGAGGCCGCTCGTGTTCAGCGAGCGGCCGGTGCTCACCGCGACGTACTGCCGGCCGCCGGCCGCGTAGGTGACCGGGAAGCCGGTGACCGGCGAGCCGAGGTTGATCTCCCACAGCACCTCGCCGGTCTCGTGGTCGAGGGCCTTGAAGCGGCCGTTGGCGTCGCCGCCGAAGACGAGGCCGCCGGCGGTGGCGACGAGCGACATCGTGAACGCGGGCTGGTCGTGGATCCAGACGGTCTCGCCGGTCTCGACGGAGATGGCTTCGATGGTGCCGAGGTGCTCCTCGCCCGGGGTGACCTCGGTGCGCACCGTCAGGGCGTACCAACCGACGCCGGCCGTCGCCAGCATGCGGCCGCAGGTGTGGCGCAGGGGCATGTACATCAGGTTGGTCAGGGGGCTGTAGGCGCCGGCCTCCCAGTCCTTGCCGCCGTGCCACGTCGGGCACGCCATCACTTCCTGGCCCTCGCTCCTGAACACCACCTCGGCGTTCTCGGTCACCGCGCCGGTGGCGCCGTCGATGGCGCTGATGACGTTCTGCGCGACGGTGGGCCGCGCCCACAGGAACTCGCCGGTCTCGCGGTCGAGGGTGTAGACGACGCCGGTCTTGCCGGGGATGCCGGTCACCACCCGGCGCCGCTCGCCCGGCTGCAGGCGCGGGTTGATCCAGGTCACGGCGGCCGGGTCGGGGGCCACCGCGGTGTCGACCAAGAGCCGCTCGAAGGGGTGGTCGAGGTCCCAGTGGTCGTTCAGGTGCTGGTAGTACCAGACGATCTCGCCGGTGTCGGCGTCCAGCGCCAGGGTCGAGTTGTGGTAGAGGTGGGTGTTCCCGATACCGCCGATCAGGAACTTGGGGGCCGGCGAGGTGACCGACGTGCCGATGTAGACGAGGTTCAGCTCGGGGTCGTAGCTCGGCACCATCCAAGCGCCGACATGGCGGCGCTCCTCGAACGGCACCCCGCCCCACGTCTCGTCCCCGGGCTCGCCGGGGGCGGGAATCAGCCGCGTCCTCCAAAGCTCCGCGCCCGTCGCCGCGTCGTGGGCGGTGACGACGCAGGCGTTCGGCCCCGCCTCGGGCATGCAGCCGCGGCCCGACACCACCTTCCCGCCAGCGACGATTGGCCCCGACGACTGGTGGGCCGGCAGCGTGCGGTAGTCGAGGATCTCGGTCTCCCACGCCAGCTCGCCGGTCGCGGCATCGAGGGCGAAGACGTAGTCGTCGACGCTGGTGTCGATGATGAACCGGTCGTGGATGGCGACGTTCCGGTTGGTGCGCGACAGTCCGGACACGTGGTCCGAGACATCGTCCGGGAGGTCGCGCCGGTGCTCCCAGCGGAGGTCGCCGGTGACCGCGTCGAGGGCCTGGATGACGTCGCCGGGGTTCGGCATGTACATCACCCCGCGGTAGACGAGCGGCGTTCCCTGGTTGCTGCCGGGGGCGAGGCCGCGCGACCAGACCATGCGGAGGTCGCCGACGTTGCTGCGGTCGATCTGGTCGAGCGGGCTGTACCCCCAGCCGTCGAGGGTGCGACGCCACATCGGCCAGTCCTCCGGCGCCGGGTCCTGGAGCATGGCGTCGGTGACCGGCACGAAGTCGTCGGCCGGCGCCTGGGCCTGGGCGGCGGCGGGCGCCAGCGCGGTCGTCACCAGCAGCAACAGCGTGAGCCGCGCGGCGGCGTTTGTGTTCGCGTATCGGTTCATGGACGTGATCCTCCGGCTACAGTCCGATTCTACGCGTGGCCCCGATCGACGCGCAGACCCATGAGATTTGAAGACTATACGCTCACCGTGACGCCCCTGCCCGAGGACGACGGCGGAGGCTGTCTGGTCCTCATCCCGGATCTGCCGGGCTGCATGGCCGACGGCGGCACCAGCGAGGAGGCGATCGACGAGGCGCGCGACGTCTTCGCGGCCTGGGCCATGGCCGAACGGGAGGACGGCCACGACCTCCCGCGGCCGAGACCTGCAGCGGGCAGTTCCTCCAGCGCATCCCGAAGAGCCTGCACATGCAACTGGCCCGGCGGGCCGTTATCGAGGGCGTCAGCCTGAATCAGCTCGCGACTGCACTCCTGGCCCAGGCTTGGGGAGCCGAGGCCGGACCTCGTTCGCTTCGCGCAAGCGGCGCATCGAGGAGTCGTCGAGAACCGCCGGAGCGGAGCGGACCCGGCGGAAGCGACCTTCCTCACCGGACGCTGACGGCGACGTCGTGCTCGGTGGTCAGCAGGTTGTCGTTCGCGGTGGCCCGGAGCACGTAGTCGCCGGGCACCGTGAACGCCGCCGTCACCGACGCCTGTCCGTCCTCGACGGCGACGGTCGCGGCGGGCTCGAACGACACCCCGGCCGGTCCCCGCCAGACGATCCAGGACACGCGGAGGCCGCGGACGCGGGGCTGCTGCACGCCGCTGCCGCGGCGGTTCGGCACGCTCGGGACGTTGTGCGGCGGCTCGATGTCGTCGGGGCCGCGCTGCAGCGTGGGGGGATCGTTCGAGCCCCTCCGGGGGCGGTTCGGGTCGAGCTCGCGCACGACGGGCAGACCGTCGTCCGTCACCCGGGCCACCAGCGTGGCCCCGGTCTGGAGGGTGACGGCGGCCGGCACGTCGACGCCAATCTCGGGCGCGGTGTTTCTTGCGGCTTCCGGGCTGAGCCGCCGGCCCCCGGCGGAGCGGGCCGCGGTCTCCCACGTCGGCTCGAGCCAGCCGATGGCCCGCAGCGTCTCGCCCTGCGTGGTGAGGTTCCAGACCAGCCGCCGGTCGCCGAAGTCGCTCGGCACGTCGATGCTGAACACGCGGCGGTTCGCGCGCGGGTAGAAGAACGTGGGCTGCCCCGCGTCGGGCAGGCCGGGATCGTCGAAGTGGTTGTCCGGTCCCACCGGGACGTGGACCTGCTCGACGAAGTTGCGGTTGAAGTACCCGAAGTGCATGGTGAAGCCGCCGTCGGCCTTCCGCGACCAGCCCTCGAAGATCGGCTGCACCGTCTGGCCGGTGCGGTACTTCAGGTTGTAGGGGTTGGGCTGGGCGTCGGCGATGGGCGCCGCCGTCAGCGCCAACCCGATCAGGCCCGCTCCGAGACGCCGGGGGAAACTCATCGTCATGGCAGCACCTTCCTGCAAGTCGATCACCGACAGGTTGCCGACCGCACTCGGCCAGCCCGTCTGCCGCGACCCTGCGCACCTGGCACCGCGGGGTCATTGCCGCCGGCGTTCTCGGGGTGGCCGTGGTCGGCCCCTTCAAGAAATCGAGCCCTGCCGGGCGGCGGCCCGGCAGAGCTCTCGGAAACCGGCGCTCTCCGTCGGCCGCGGGCAGGCTGATCCGGGGAGCGTCGACTGCGGCCTCCGCTCCCGCCGCAACCGACCCCGCCGGTGAGTCGGCGCCTCCCGGGGGAGGCGTCACCGTTCCGACGGCGCAAGCGGCTACTCGTCGTCGTCGGTGGCCGCGGCCTCCCGTCTCGCCTTGCGGGCGGCCAGCTCCTGCTCGTACTCCTCCTGCGTCAGGTCGTACCAGCCGATCCAGGCGAAGCCCATCTCGTCGATGGTGCGGCCGCCGTTGCCGGTCCAGTTGGTCGGATCGGGATTGGCGCGGTTGCCCTCGGTGTTGTCGTGCCAGCTTATGGTGTGCAGGATGGTCCCCGCCGGCACGAGCGGCGCCGCGTCGTCCGCGTAGTTGTAGACGAGGTGCCAGTTGTAGTCGAAGTTGGCGCAGCTCACGACCTCGCTCGTGATCGGCGTGGTCGGGTAGATCAGCTCCAGGCACTGGTACTTGCCCAGGATGTGCATGTGGGGCTGGAACGCGGTCAGCTTCGCGGGGTTCTTCAGCCGCTCGTAGCCGTCCTGCCGGACGACGGCGCCGGCCGGGATGTCGAGGTCGGTGTTGTGCCGGGCGAGCTGCTTCGACCAGCGGACGTACTGGGGCACCACGTCCTTCGGGTGGAACACGATGCCGAGCTCGATGCCGGCCTCGACGGGCTCGCCGATGGAGTGCAGGTGATAGCTGGCCCGCGCCTTCATGTCGGCGGGCAGCAGCTTGCCCGAGTCCTCGGGGTAGATCTCGGCGCCCTTGCCCGAGGCGTACTCCACGAGGAAGACGCCCTGGTCCTGGGTGCCGTCGTTCGTCAGGTCGTCGTAGTCGGGGTCCACCGCGTACGACAGCGCGTGGTGGACGACCTGCCGCGAGCGCTCGTCCACGGGCCGGGTCTGGATGGCCTTGATGTAGCGGTCCTCCTCGAGGCCGAAGGGGGCATAGAGCGAGCCGAACAGGTCGGGCCCTTCGGCCGGCACGAGGTAGTCGGGATAGCGCACGACGAGGTCCGGCTGGCCGATCTGCCACTCGGACCAGTCGGGGAACTCGGGCATCTCGGGCAGGTCGGCGGGGTCGCCCATCGGGGCTCCGGCGTCGACCCAGGCCGCGATGGCGGCGATCTGCTCGTCGGCGAGCGAGATGTCCTCCTTGAAGGCCTGGATGCCGATGTTCTTGTCGATGTGCCAGGGCGGCATCTCGCGCGCGACCACGCGGTTCCTGATGGACCGGGCCCACGGCCGCACCTCGGCGTAGGTCGTCAGGGACATGGGCGCCATCTCGCCGGCCCGGTGGCAGACCACGCACGACTCGTAGAGGATGGGCGCGACGTCCCGGGTGAACGTGACGTCGCCCGATGCGCCGCTCTGCGCCGCCGCCGCCGGCGCCAGGGCCAGCACGGCGATGGCGGCCGCGAAGACCGCGACCGGGGAAGCCGACCGCCGCCGGGCTGCTCTTCCGTCTCTCATGGTCTCGCCCTCATCTCGACTGTTCCGGTCCACGTGCGGGAACCGGCGAATCCCGGCGGTTGCCCTCCCGCACGAGCCACCTGCCGCTCCGGCCGCCCCTCGTCGAGCCGCTACGAGGGGGCCGCCGTGATCGGCAGGTGCGCACGATAGGGGCAGAATGCGCCTTCCGATAGCAGCGACACACTATCACCTTGCCGCCGGGCGTTCAACGGCATCGCGGGGCCGGCGCGCCGGCCGGCCGGCGGTCTGGACCACCACGCCGATCGCCGTCCGACGGCGACAGGAAGCCGGGTAGCGGGCGGGGCTCCGCAGACGGGCCGCCGCCGCCCGATGCCCCTGTATACTGGCGCTGACGAGGGGCGTGGCGAGCGCCCGCGCCGCAGCCACCGCCTCTGCGCAGCCGAGGCCGGTGGCCCGAGGTGAGAGCGGCGGCCAATCTGGTCGTACGGGAGTTGAGCCGATGCACGCATCCACGAGACTGCCAATCGTTCCGATATCCGCCGCGGCCCTGTGCCTGGCCACGCTGTTCGCCCCGGCAAGTGCAGGCGCGCAGACCGGGACCCCGCTCCCCGCCGACGTCAATGCGGAGTCCCGCAACCGGCTCGCCACCCCCGCTCCCGACCCAGGCGGCGGGCCCTCGGCGGCCGCGGCCGCGATACGGGGCGCGGGGACGGGCGTGAACGCGCGCTGGGACTCCCCGGTGGGCCGCCCGCTCCTCGAGCTCGCCATCCTCATCACGGCGCGCGAGCACGACGCCCCCTTCGAGTGGTCGCTGCACGAGATGGAGGCGGTGGCGGTTGGCCTCGACCCGGACGTCATCGACGTGGTCAGGAACCGCGAGCCGCTGTCCGGGCTCGGCGATCGGGAGGCGGTCATCATCGAGGCGGGCCGCGAGATCTTCGGCGCGCACCGCCTGAGCCCCGAGACCTACCGGCGCGCGGTGACGCTGTTCGGCGAGGCCAACTTCGTCGACGTCGTCGACCTGATGGCGCGGTACGCCGGCACCGCGGCCCGGCTCGCGGCGTTCAACCAGCAGATGCCGCCCGGCTGGCCGCAGTTCCTGCCGCTGCCGTTCACGCCTCCCGACGACGTCGACCCGCGCTCGCGCAGCCGCCTGCCGTCGCTGCCCGCCCCGGCCCGGACGACGCGGGCCACCCCCAGCCTCTACGGCCGCACCCTCTCTCCCCAGGGGACGGGGCCCGGACAGATCCGGGGCCACGGCGCCGGGCGCGCGTCGCTCGAGGCGAACGTCGCGCGGCCGCTGCTCGATCTGGCCGTCCTCGTCACCGCCCGCGCCTACGACGTGCAGTACGCCTGGACCCTCACGGAGCCGGCGGCGGTCGAGAACGGTCTGGACCCCGCGGTCATCGAGGTGGTTCGCGGCGGCGGGCCGGTCACCGGGTTGAGCGACGAGGAGGCGGCGGTGATCAGTTTCGGCCGCGAGCTCTTCGGCCCGCATACCGTGAGCCCCGCGACCTACGCGAGCGCCCTCGAGGCGGTCGGGGGGACGACGAACCTCGTCGACCTCGTGGACCTGATGGCGCAGCACGTCTCCGACGCCACCCTGCTGATCGCGTTCGACCAGCACCTGCCGGCGGGGCTGGAGCCGCGGCTGACGATGCCGTGAGGGAGAGCTGCCGGCCCTCGAGGGAATCGTCGGGTGTCGGATGGCGAACGCTGAAACGAACAGGGTGGCAGGGCAGGACGAGCGCTGGGTCGCCTCCTGGGATGCAGTGAGGCAGGCGCAGCTCAAGGCCGGGCTCGCCGCCACGGCAGAGCAGCGGCTGGATTGGCTGGAGGAGGGCCTTGCGGCTCGCTCAGGCGTCGGGCGCTCTTGCGGCGCGCCGCGAGCGTCCGCCGACGGCCACCCCGGCGGCTCGCGGCCGCTGGCCGGACGCGCCATCGGCGCCAGCGGCCGACGACGCGCACGTGGCGTGGCGCCAGAAGGCCGGCGCGACGCCGGGAGGTAACCGATGAGGACCCTCGCGACGTGGTCGTTCATGGCCTGCCCGCCAGCGGCCAGCAGGGCGGTGAGACCGACCGCTGGGCCGCGCCCGTGATAACGTGGTCCAGGAACCACTCATGACAACACTGCTTCTGCGTGGGCTGGCCGGCCTCGCCATCGTCGCGGCGTTGGCGGCGGCCGGTACCGCCTTCCTGATCGGCGTCTTCGACCTGCAGATCGAGCTCGCCGGCGACGGCTTCCGGCCGATGTTCTCGTTCGGCGATCCGGCCGACCACTTCGCCGGGCTCGACGCGAGCCGTGCGAGCCAGCACTCCGCCGCCGGGCCTGTTGGCGCCGCGGACGCGGTGGCCGGTTCCGGACTCGTGTCGCCGCCGGAAACGCGTGCCGCGGGTGACGCCGCGACGCCCCCGAGCGCCGCCGCCGGGGTCGCGGCCGTCGCCGCGGGCGCCGCGCCGCCGTCAGACCCGCCGGCCCCACCCGTTGCGGCCGCCGGTCGAGACGCCGCCGCCTGGACGGACTTCCGCGGGCCGCACCGCGACGGCCGCTACACCGGGCCGGCCATCCGCACCGACTGGCCTGCCGACGGGCTCGACCCGCTGTGGCGCCAGCCGATCGGCGGCGGCTATGCGTCGTTCGCGGTCGCGGGCGGGCTGGCGTTCACCATCGAGCAGCGCCGCGACGACGAGGTCGTCGCCGCCTACGACATCGACACCGGCGTCGAGCGGTGGACCCACACCTGGCCGGCGCACTTCCGGGAGTCGATGGGCGGCCCCGGTCCGCGCGCCACCCCGACGTGGCACGCCGGCCGGGTCTACGCCCTCGGCGCGACGGGCCGGCTCGTTTGCCTCGACGCCGCCACCGGCGACGAGGTCTGGGCGCGGAACATCCTGGACGACGCCGACGCGTCCAACCTGACGTGGGCGATGTCGGGCGCCCCCCTCGTCGTCGACGACGTGGTGGTCGTGCAGCCGGGCGGCCGGGACGGCTGGTCGGTGGCGGCCTACGACCGGCTGACCGGCGACGTCGTCTGGCACGGGTTGGACGACGTGCAGTCGTACACGTCTCCGATGCTGGTCACCCTGGGCGGGGTGCGCCAGATTCTCGTCGTCACCGCCGCGCGCGCCGCGGGCCTCCGGCCGGACGACGGCGCCCTGCTCTGGGAATACCCCTGGCGGGTGCGGACGGTGCCGAACATGGCCCAGCCCCTGGTGGTCGGCGATGACCGCCTGTTCCTGTCGGCGAGCTACGGCAAGGGGGCGGCCCTCATGGAGCTGACGCCGGACGGCGACCGGTTCACCGCCGCCACGGTCTGGGAAACGCATCGGATGCGCAACCGGTTCAGCAGCTCGGTGCTCATCGACGGCTACATCTACGGCCTCGACAACTCGATCCTGGCCTGCCTCGACGCCGAGACCGGCGAGCTCCTGTGGAAGGGCGGCCGCTACGGCTCCGGGCAACTGCTCGCGGCCGGGGACCACCTCGTGGTCCTGACCGAGCGCGGCGACCTCGTGCTGGTGCGCGCGACGCCCGAGCGCCACGATGAGGCGGCCCGCTTCCGCGCCATCGACGGCAAGACCTGGAACGTGCCGGCCTTCGCCGGCGGCCGCATCCTCGTCCGGAACGCCCGCCAGATGGCGGCGTTCGACCTGACGCGGTAGCCCGCGACGGGACGGTCCGGTACAATGCGGGCAGCGGTGCCGTGGCGCCGCGTTCCGTGATCCGGCGCGGATGGATGCGAGGGCCGGGACGCCCGGGGGACGGCCATGCTGCGACTCTCCAAGAAGGCCGAGTACGCGCTGATGGCGCTCAAGGATCTCGCCTCGCGTCCCGAGGCCGAGGCGGCGAGCGCGCGCGAGATCGCCGAGCGGTACGGCATCCCCATCGAGCTGATGGCGAAGGTGCTGCAGCGCCTGGTGCGGCAGGACCTGCTGGCCTCTCACCACGGGACGCGTGGCGGCTACCAGCTCTCGCGGTCGGCCCGCCTCATCTCGGTGGCCGACGTCATCGAGGCCATCGACGGTCCGGTGATGGTCACCGCCTGCACCAGCGCCGACGACGACTGCGAGCAGTACGCCACCTGCAACATTCGTGACCCCCTGTGGCGCATCAAGGACCAGATCGTCCACGCGCTGAACTCCTACAGCCTGCAGGCGCTGGCCGCCGACGAGCCGCCCCTCGTGCCGATATCGGTGGCGAGGCGGCCCCCGGCCCGCGAGATGGCCCTGGACCCGGTTGCGGTTCCGGACCACTGACGGCCAGCCTTCACGGACCCTCGCAGGGCCGGCCGCGGGTCACGACGGGGCCACCCGCCACGAGTTCCGCCCTTGCCGTCGCAGCGCGGGGGGCGCCGAGCGGGCGGCCGGCGGCATGCGCGGTGGCGGGCGATGCGCTGGCCCGCAGAGCGTCGCCTGCGGCTCCGCTCACCGCCCAACCAACCCTGCCAGGAGTCTGGACCGTTCTACGGCGCAGACTCCTGGGCCCGAACGCGGCGGTGCAGGCGATGAATCTGCCCATCTACATGGACGGCCACTCGACGACCCGGGTCGACCCGCGGGTGGTCGAGGCGATGCTGCCGTTCTTCGGCGAGCACTACGGCAACGCCGCGAGCCGGCATCACCGGTTCGGCCGGCGGGCGCGCGACGCGGTGGCGGCGGCGAGGGCGTCGGTGGCGAAGCTGATCGGGGCGTCGGCGCGCGAGCTCGTCTTCACGAGCGGTGCCACCGAGTCGAACAACCTGGCCCTGAAGGGCGTCGCCGAGGCGTCGAGAGACCGCGGGAACCATGTCGTCACGGTGGCGACCGAGCACCGGGCGGTCCTCGACCCCTGCGCGCGGCTCGAGCGGCAGGGGCTGCGCGTGTCGTACCTCCCGGTTCGGGCGGACGGCCTCGTGACGCCGGCCTCGCTCGAGGCGGCGCTGGCCTCCGAGACGGTGCTGGTGTCGGTGATGCTGGCCAACAACGAGATCGGGGTGGTGCAGCCCATCGCCGACCTCGCGCGGGTCGCCCGCTCGCGCGGGGTGCCGATGCACACCGACGCGGCGCAGGCGGCCGGCTTCGTGCCCATCGACGTCGGGGCCGCGGGCGTCGACCTGCTGTCGCTGACCGCCCACAAGCTGTACGGCCCGAAGGGCGCCGGCGCCCTGTTCGTGCGCCGCGGGGTGGCGGTGGCGGCGATGATGGACGGCGGCGGTCACGAGGCGGGCCTGCGGTCCGGGACCCTGAACGTGCCCGCCATCGTGGGCTTCGGCCGCGCCGCCGACATCTGCCGGGAGGAGATGGCGGGAGAAGCGGTCCGCTTGCGGGGGCTGCGGGATCGGCTGTGGGAGAGGCTGCAGCGGTCGCTCGGCGGCGTGACCGTGAACGGGTCGATGACGGCGCGGCTGCCCCACAACCTCAACGTCAGCGTCGAGGGCGTGAACGGCGAGCAGTTGCTGACGGGGCTGAGCGACGTCGCGGTCTCGTCGGGGGCCGCGTGCACGTCGCTCCGCGAGGAGTCGTCGCACGTGCTGCGGGCGCTGGGCGTCGACGACGCCCTCGCCCGGGCGTCGATCCGCTTCGGGCTCGGCCGCTTCAACACCGAGGCCGAGGTCGACCGCGTGGCCGACGCCGTCTGCACCCTCGTCGACCGGCTGCGCGCCCCGGCGCCGGTCTTCGAGGTCGACGACGACGACCTGCCGGCCGAGTGGCGCTGATGGTCCGTCACGTCCGAATCTTCGGACACGGACATGGGTATGGACCCCGCAATCGTTGACGAATCAGAGCCCGCGTACCCGAACACTCGGTCATGACGCAGCGCTGGTCCCGATCGCCCTGCCGCGCATCTGAACCTCTCCAGTGCGCAGACGCGAAGTCGTCCGCGGAGCCGCCTGCCGGTCGACCTCCGTTCACGCCCGCGCGCGGCGACGCACGCTCTTCAACCGCACGGCGGGCAGCTTCTTCAGACGCTGGCTCTGCGGATCGACCTCGATGCCGGCGGACTCCAGCGCCGTCACGCCGAGCAGCGGCTCGGCATCGGCGTCGCCGAAGATGATGAGGCCGGCGGTCACCTCTCCCATCAACTCGAGTTGCGCACCGGCGATGTCCATCGTGATCTCGGTACCGTCCGCCAGCTCGTAAACGCGCTGCGCGATCGGCTCGATGCCTATCGCTTCCAGGCGCGGTCTCGGCACGAGAGAGTCGATGGCGCCGGTGTCCACGAGGAACCGGCCCTCCCAACTGCGGGTCCTGTCGGCAGGGTTGCGGACGGTGACGTCGATATGTGTGACACCCATCGTGATATTCATGACTATACCGCGAATGCACCGGTCGGTGCCGCCGACGCGCCCGCGGGCCGGGTCCGTCGACACGGCCGACTTGCCGCCCCGCGTGCAGTGGGCTTCGCCCCTCGCCGTAGACTGCGGCGAGCTCCCAGTCGACGACACGGCCGACTTGCCGCCCCGCGTGCGGTGGCCGCGGGCCGCCGCGAAGGCAAGCGTCTCCACCACCGTCGGCACGGCCGACTTGCCGCCCCGCGTGCGTCCGAGTCGCGAGTGCCGCGGGTGCGCCCGCGGAGTGAGGTACACTGAAGGGCGCCATGATCGAGATCACCGAGGCGGCGGCGAAGCGGATCCACAGTGCGATGCGGCAGGAGGGGATCACCGACGGGGGCCTCCGCGTCGGCGTGAAGGCGGGCGGCTGCTCGGGGTTGAGCTACGTCTTCAAGTGGGAGCGGTCGCCGACCCCCGGCGACGAGGTCTTCGAGAGCCCCGGCGGCGCGAAGATCTACGTCGATCCGAAGAGCTTCAAGTATATCGACGGCACGGTGCTGGATTGCGACCCGAACATGCTCGGGCAGTCGCTGGTCCTGCGCAACCCCAACGCCAAGGCCGAGTGCGGCTGCGGTCTCTCGTTCGGCGTCTAGGAGCACCGGAGCACCCCACAACCAGACCTGATGGTGCAGCCCGACCGACGCGGCGGCGAGACGGCTCTCACACGCCCGTTGGTCGTGGTGTCCAACCGCGAGCCCTACATCCATTCACGCGCCGACGACGGGAGCGTCACGTGGTCGCCGACCACCGGCGGCGTCGCGGTGGCCCTCGACGCCCTGATGCGCGAGCGCGCCGGGGTCTGGATTGCCCACGGGGCCGGCGACGCCGACCGGCTGGCCGTCGATGACGACGACCGGGTGCGGGTTCCCCCCGATGCGCCGGCCTACGATCTGCGGCGCATCTGGCTGACCGAGGCCGAGGAGCATCACTACTACGAGGGGTTCGCCAACGAGGGGCTGTGGCCGCTCTGCCACGTCGCCCACGTCAAGCCGGTGTTCCGGACCGAGGACTGGCGGGTCTACCAGAGCGTGAACCGCCGCTTCGCCCACACCGTCCACGCCGAGCTGCCCGACGTTGCCGCCCCGATCTTCGTGCAGGACTACCATCTCACCCTGGTCCCGGGGTTCCTGCGACGTCTCAGACCGGAAGCCCGGGTCGCGCTGTTCTGGCACATCCCGTTCCCCCACCCCGACCAGTTGCGCATCTGCCCCTATCGCCGCGAGATCCTCGAGGGGCTGGCCGACTGCGACCTCCTCGCGTTCCAGCTCGAGCGCGACCGGCGCAACTTCCTGGCGGCGGCGCGGGCCGAGCTCGGGGCCACGAGGAGCGGCAGCGGGCTCGAGGTCGGGGGCCGCACCATGGCGGTCTGCGCGGTGCCCATCGGGGTGGACTACGACCGCATCCAGGCGGTGACGCGGGCGCCCGGCTTCGAGGCCGAGCAGACCCGGCTGCGCCGCGAGCTGCGCATCGACACCGCGCTCGTCGGGGTGGGCGTCGACCGCCTCGACTACACCAAGGGGATACCCGAGCGCCTCAGCGCCCTCGACGCGTTGTTCACGCGGTGGCCGGGGCTGAACCGCCAGTTGACGTTCGTCCAGATCGCGGTGCCGTCGCGGTCCACGCTCGACAGCTACGCGGCGGTCGAGGCCGACATCGACCAGCGCGTGGCCGCCATCAACGCCAAGCACGCGCGGGCGGACGGCGTCGGCCCCATTCGCTACCGCAAGTCGGCCCTGCGCATGCGGCGGCTGACGGCGCTGTACCGGCTGGCCGACTTCTGCATCGTCAGCTCGCTGCACGACGGCATGAACCTGGTGGCGAAGGAGTTCGTGGCGGCCCGGGAGGACCTCGCCGGGGTGCTGGTGCTGAGCGAGCTCGCCGGGGCCGCCCAGGAGCTGACGGAAGCCGTCATCATCAATCCCTACGACGTCGAGGGGTTCGCCGACGGGCTGCAGCTTGCGCTGGACATGCAGCACGACGAGCGCGAGCGGCGCATGCGGGCCCTGCGGCGGGTGGTGGCGGGCCGCGACGTCTTCCGGTGGGCCACCGAGATTCTGGAAGAGCTCGAGAACCTCGATCCCCGCTCGCTTCCCCCCGCCCCCGGACGGTTGCCCGGCCGGCGCTGACCGCCCCGGCCGCGCCGTGGCACGGAGCCGACTCCCGCAGGGTTGGTTGCCGCGAGAGTGCAACGTGGCGACGACGCGCCATTCCCCCGCGATGGAGGTCTCATAGGGGAACGGCGGTTCATGCGCTCGTAGCGACGTTCGGCCTCTGCTGTCCCATGTGGCCTCGATGGCCAATGCCGCGTGCGCCGACATCCTGCCGTATTCTCATGCGTTCGCGGGTGGCCACTCGAAGCGTGGCCGATGAGCGTTGGGCGCCAGACGGTCCCCGGTGACGACCGGCGGGCTACGCGTCGTCGTCCTCGGCTTCCGCGTACACCTGGGGCGCCCGCTTCACCACCACGGTCAGGCCGAAGAGCACGATGAGGGTGGACGCGGCGAGTCCGAGGCGGGCGCCCCGCCCCATCGAGGGGGGGACGACCGGGGCCGCGCTTCCCCCTTCGACGATGGCCCGGGCCTGCGAGGTGACCCAGCCCTGCTGGCTGGCCGCCCGCTCCATCAGCCGCTCCGAGAGGAGCAGGATGCCGAACGCGAGCAGCCCCACGAGGAGCAGCGGATGCCGCGAGTTCTTCTGCGTGACGATGCTCGCAACCGCCAGGCCGATCGCCATCGCGGCGAGCCCCAGGACCCAGAGCCCGGCGAGGTCCGGCACCCCGCCGAAGCGCTGCTCGCCGACCTCGATCCACGGCATGAACGCGCTCGCGCCGAGCAGCAGGCCGGCCCCGATGGGAAAGTAGTAGGCGCGCATCGGGTGCCGCACCACATCGCCTGGGGTCATGGCGGCCAGTGTAGCACCTGGCGGTCAGCGATCCGCGGTGAGGGACACGAGGCGGTCGAGAAGCCGTTCGACGGCGGCGGGGTCGGGCAGGCGATGGGCCGCGGCCGACGGGGCCCGGCCGACGATGACGGTCACGCCGCGGTCGCCGACCGCCTCGAACGCGTGCTCGTCGGTGCGGTCGTCCCCCAGGTAGACGGGCCGCACCGTCGACCCGAGCCGGCGGGTCGCGTCGGCTTCTATCCAGCGGACCGCGTTGCCCTTGTTCCAGGCGATGTCCGGCAGCAGCTCGAACACGCAGTGCCCGCGCTGGACCCGCGCGCGTCCCGCCTCGAGGGCGGGGGAGGCGAGCGTCCAGAACGTCTCCTCCGCCCGGGCCCGGTCCTCCGGGGCGGCGGCGCGGACGTGCAGGGCCACCGACAGGTCCTTGTCTTCCAGGAACACCCCGTCGAGGTGGCGGACGGCGGCGGCGAGCGATGCCCTCAGCTCCTGCAGCCGGCCGCGGTAGTCGGCGAGCTGGCCGACCGTGAACCCGCCGTCGGGTCCGAGGATCTCCATGCCGTGGAGGCCGGCGTAGTAGACCGGCCCGTCGAGCGCGGTGCGGTCCAGGATATCGGCGGCCCGCCGCCCGCTGACGATGCCGACGCATACCGCGGGCCGGCGGGCGAGGGTGGACAGGGCGGCGCGGCGCGGCCGGGTCAACCGGACGGACTCCGGGTCGTTCCGGAACTCGCACAGCGTCCCGTCGAAATCGCTCAGCAGGAGCAGCCGGGACGGGCCGCCCGCGAGGGCGGCCTCCGCGATGTCCGCTACCGACGAGAATGCGGTCGGGTCGCCCGTGCGGGAGTCCGGAGACCGCCGGTCAGCGCCGGGTGGTACGGGACGACCCGGATCGGCCATGGGAACCGGCGGTATGCGTGGCGGGCGGCGCCGGCTCGCACAGGTTGTCTTCGGCATCCGGCGCCGGCGCGCCGGGAAGGACCCGGGTCACGTTCAGCAGGTACAGCCGGTAGGCGCCCGGGTCGCGCCCGGGGTTGCCGCACATCTTCACGCGGTCGCCGACGTTGATGTCGGCCGCCGTCCATCCCATGCGGCGGAGCCGGCTCGCGGCGCGCCACTCGACGGCCCAGGTGTGGAGGTCGCCGTCGCGGTCCGCCACCCGGAGGTGCACCATCGAGTGCGGGTTGCCGAACAGGAAGGACGTCACGTCGCCTTCGAGGACGATGGTGCGCTCCTGGTCGTAGACCTCGGAGGTCGGATGATGCGGGTTGCCGAACAGGAAGGATGTCGCGTCGCCTTCGAGAACGATCGTGCGTTCCTGGTCGTACACCTCGGAAGCGAGGCGGTGGGCGTGAGCCGGCAGGCTCGGCAGACTGGCGCCCGCGACGATCAGCACGGCCAGGTAGCGCGTCATCGTTCCCTCCCCTCGCCGCCCCGCGGGCCTGCGGCCTCGGCGGCCAGTGGCTATCATACTGCGAGAGCCCCTGCGGTTCATTCCTGAAGTTCGTCTGAACGTCCGGGCGCGAGATCGGAGACCGTCGACAGATGCCGCCGACCACCACGGGTTCGTCGGAGAGCGGGGCCGCCGAGGGGCCGCGGCCGGCCCCGGCCGGCCGCCTGCTCGTCGTCGAGGACGAGGAGAAGGTCGCCCTCGCCCTGCGGCAGGGTCTCGAAGGCGAGGGGTACGACGTCGTGCTCGAGACCACCGGCGAGGGCGCCTTCTTCCGCCTCGCGCGGGACCGGTTCGAGGTCATCCTGCTCGACCTGATGCTGCCGGGGCGCGACGGCCTCGAGATTCTCTCGGCCTTGCGCAAGCAGGGGCTCGACACGCCGGTGGTGGTGCTGACCGCGCGCGACACCCTGGAGGACCGGGTCGTCGGGCTCGACGCGGGGGCCGACGACTACCTGGTGAAGCCGTTCGCGTTCGCGGAGCTCCTCGCCCGTCTCCGCGCCGTCGCGCGGCGAGGACGGGTGAGCGACGCCGACCGACTGGCCGTCGACACGCTCGAGATCGACAGGGCGACCCGCCGGGTCACGCGCGAAGGACAGGCCATCGAGCTGACCGCCAAGGAGTTCGACCTGTTGCACTACCTGGCCCGCAATGCCCGGCAGGTCGTCTCGCGCGACACCCTGGCCCGCGAGGTCTGGCGCGAGACGGCCCGCAGCACGACCCTCGACAACGTCATCGACGTCCACATCTCCCGGCTGCGCCGCAAGATCGACCTCGACCATTCCGTCAGGCTGATTCACACCGTCCGGGGGGTCGGCTTCATGCTGCGGGCAGGTGAGCCATGAGCCGGCGCTGGGGCCCGCACACCTTGCGGGCGCGGCTGACGTTCTTGTACATGGCGGTCATGGTGGCGGTGCTGGGGGTCTACGTCTCGGTGGTGCTGGTCCTGGTCGCCCGCAACCTGTCGGACGCCCTCGACGCGCGCCTGCGCAGCGACTTCCGGTGGGCGGCGGAGATGGCCGAGCAGGGCCCGGACGGGTCCCTGACGTGGTTCGAGGGGGAGCCGTGGACGGACGGCCCGTGGCTCCAGGTGTGGACCCCCGGCGGCGATCTCATCTACCGGACGTCGGTGGCGGCGCGGCTGCCGGTGCCGGCGAGCGAATCGCTGGTGGACGAGGCGGACGGCCGAATCCGCTCGCTGCCGGACGATCCGGCGCCGTTCCGGATCCTGGGCGACCGGGCCACCGTGGGCGGGCGGCCGGTGGTGATTCAGGTCGGCCGTTCCGAGGCCTTCACGCGGCTCGAGGTGCGCGAGCTCGCGGTCCTGCTGCTGCTGGGGCTGCCCCTGACGGTGGCGGTGGCCGGCGCCGGCGGCTATGTCCTGGCCCGGGGGGCGCTGTCGCCGCTGCACCGCATGGCCGAGCGGGCCCGCGCCATCACCGCCGCCAACCTCGACGAGCGGCTCCCCGTCGACAGCCCGCGCGACGAGCTCGGCCGGCTCGCCACGGTGTTCAACGACACCCTCGGCCGTCTGGAGTCGTCGTTCAAGCAGATGCGGCAGTTCACGTCCGACGTGTCGCACGAGCTGCGGACGCCGCTGACGGCCATCCGCAGCGTGGGCGAGGTCGGCCTGCGCGAGCACCGCGACGCCGGCGCCTACGAGCAGGTCATCCAGAGCATGCTCGAGGAGACCGACCGGTTGACGCGCCTCGTCGACCGGCTGCTGCTCCTGTCGCGCGCCGACCGCGGCGAGCTCGCGCTGGCCCACCGTCCGGTCGAGCTCGGCGCCCTCGCCGACGACGTGGCCGCCCATCTCGGGGTGCTGGCGGAAGAGAAGCGGCAGTCGATGACGGTCGAGCACGAGGCCCGGGCGCGATGCCTCGGCGACCAGATCGCGTTGCGGCAGGCGGTGATCAACCTCGTCGACAACGCGATTCGATACACGCCGGCCGAGGGCGAGATCCGGCTCCGCGTGGCCGTATCGTCCCGCGATGCGGTGCTCGAGGTGAGCGACACGGGGCCCGGCATTCCCGCCCGCGACCGATCGCGGCTCTTCGACCGGTTCTACCGCGGCGCGCACGGCGGGGCCGCCGGGGGCAGCGGCCTGGGCCTCTCCATCGCCAAGTGGGCGGTCGAGGCCAGCCACGGCCGGCTCGCCTACGAGCGCATCGACGGCCGCGGCAGCCGGTTCCGAATCACCCTCCCGCTGGCGCCGGCCCCGCCGGTGGGGAAGCCGGCGTCGCCGGCCGCGGGTGTCGCGTGATCACCCTCTGCCGGCACCGGTGCGCGGTTGCCTGCGGCGGGCGCTCCGGCGTACGATAGTCGGGTGCCGGACGCCGCCGTCGCCCCGCCGTCGCCGTCGCGCCTCGCGCGGACCGGGCTCCTCGACATCGCCGAGAAGCTCGACGCCGCGGTGCGGCTGAGCCACGACGACGGCGTGAAGCTGTTCGCCTGCCCCGACCTCCTGGCCCTGGGGTGGCTCGCCAACCGCGAGCGCGAGCGGCGGCACGCGGGGCGGACGTACTTCAACCACAACATCCGCATCGAGGCGACCAACGTCTGCGTGGCGAGCTGCCTGTTCTGCGCCTTCGCGCGCCTGCAGCCCGGCGACGACGGCGCCTACACCCTGACCCTCGAGCAGGTGTGGGACAAGCTGCGGTCCCGGCAGGACCAGGCCCTGACCGAGGTGCACGTGGTGAACGGCCTGCACCCGGACCTGCCGTTCGACTACTACCTGGAACTGCTGCGGGGGTTCAAGCGCATCCGCCCCGAGGTGCACCTGAAGTGCTTCACGGCGGTGGAGATCGCGTTCTTCGCGGACCTCTACGGCAGGACCGACGAGCAGGTGCTGCGCGAGCTGATGGCGGCGGGGCTCGACTCGCTGCCGGGGGGCGGGGCCGAGGTGTTCGCCGAGCGCGTCCGCCGCAAGATCTGCCACGACAAGTGCGGCACCGAGCGCTACCTCGACATCCACCGCACCGCGCACCGGCTGGGCATGCGCTCGAACGTGACGATGCTCTACGGGCACATCGAGACCGACGACGAGCGGGTCGACCACATGCTGCGGGCCCGCGCCCTGCAGGACGAGACGGGCGGGTTCCAGGCGTTCATCCCGCTGGCGTTCCACCCCGACAACAACCAGATGAGGAAGCTGCCGGCCCCGACCGCGGCCGACACCCTGCGGGTTCACGCGGTGGCGCGGCTCGTGCTCGACAACGTGCCCCACATCAAGGCGTTCTGGATCGCGACGGGGGTCGAGACGGCGCAGACGGCCCTGTGGTTCGGGGTCGACGACCTGGACGGGACGGTCCAGGAGGAGCAGATCTACCACATGGCCGGCGCCCGGACGCCGGAGGCGATGACCACCGGCGACATCAGCCGGCTGATCCGGGTCGCGGGCCGCGACCCGGTCGAGCGCGACACGCTCTACAACGTCGTCTCGGCGTGAAACCCGCGCCGCTCGGGTCCGGATCGAGCACGAACAGGGACAAGTGATCGACACAGAATTGCCAACTGCACCCTGAGCGCAGTCCGTTTCCGCGGACCTGCACTCCCGGCACACACGGCGGGGCAGCCCCGGCGCCCTCGCGTTCGATCGCTCGAGTGGGTGCCGGCCACCCGGCTCCGGACGAGCGGCCACGCGCGTCGGGTGATGCGCGTCCGAGCGGCTCGACCCGAACCGTCGCACCCTCAACCCCAAGGAACACACGAAGGAGAGAATTCCGCATGGCGCACGAGCTTCCCGGTTTGCCCTATGGTTTCGACGCTCTCGCCCCGCACATCGACGAGCAGACGATGCGCATTCACCATGGCAAGCACCACGCGACCTACGTCGCCAAGCTGAACGGCGCCCTCGAGGGCCATCCCGACCTCCAGGGCCGGAGCGTGGAGGAGCTCGTCGGCGATCTCGACGCGGTGCCCGAGGGCATCCGCACCGCGGTGCGGAACAACGGCGGCGGGCACGCCAACCACACCCTGTTCTGGCAGGTCATGGCCCCCGGCGCGGGCGGCGCGCCCTCCGGGAACATCGCCGACGCCATCAACGGCGCCTTCGGCGGCTTCGACGCCTTCAAGGAGAAGTTCGCGGCGGCCGCCGTGGGCCGCTTCGGCAGCGGGTGGGCGTGGCTCGTCAAGGACGGCGGGTCGGTGGCCATCGAGAGCACCCCGAACCAGGACACCCCGCTCATGAGCGGCCGGGTCCCGGTGCTCGGGCTCGACGTGTGGGAGCACGCCTACTACCTGAACTACCAGAACCGGCGCCCCGACTACATCGCGGCGTGGTGGAACGTCGTGAGCTGGGACGAGGTCAACCGCCGGCTGGGCTGACGGACGGACCTGCATGAGGGCTTCCGTGCTGCCGCCGCCCTCTTTACGCCGGGTTGCGGGCTCACGTCGGCGGCCGGACGGGAGGTTCGTTCCAGGTACAGTCGACCAGAGCCCGACCCGCGACGACGGTGCCGCCTCCCAACCGGAGGGAGCGCCACCCACGCCGTAGGTGCCGACTCCGGGTAGCATTGGCTGGGCGGGCGGCGAAGCCGCGAGGGTGACGCCGCCTGTCGGAGTTCCGCGCGGGGGAGCCGGGGCTCGCGGCAGCCTCGGTTCACCGTCGTGCGCGGCGCGTCAAGATGACCCTCTCCTTCGTCCTGTTTCTGTTTCTCGCCCACCTCGGGGTCGGCATCGTCTTCACCCTGGTCCTGGTGGGGAAGGAGGCCGGCGTCAAGTTCTTCCGGTTCAACGCCGGCTTCGCGGCGGTGCTGCTGCTCGTGGCGCTGGCCATGCGCCCCGAGGCGGTGCGGCTGGGGACCGACGCCCAGGGCGTTGCTCTCGCGTTGCTGCTGACCGCGACGGGCGCGGTGCTCGTCTACTGGGCGACCATCGGGCGCGTGTGGGCGCGGTTGCGGCCGCTGTGGGTGTGGACGGCGGTGCTCTCGGGTGGCGCCGCCCTCGTGGCGCAGGGACTGGCCGCAGCCGGCGGCGGGGGCCTCCCGGCGGCCCTGACGGCCGCGAGCTTCGTGACCTCGGCGGCCCTCCTGGGAGGCACGTCGACCGCGATGATCCTGGGCCACTGGTACCTGGTGCTGCCGTCGATGGACGTGTCGCTGCTGCAGTCGGTCGTCCGCTTCCACATCGGCTCGACGGCGCTGCGCATCCTCGTCGTGGCCGCCGCGGTGTGGTGGGGGATCGCGCTGGCCGAGCTGCCGGGGGTCCCCTTCGAGCGCTACATCCTCTCGATCGACGGCGTGTTCTTCTGGCAGCGGGTGCTCTTCGGCCTGCTCGGGCCGGTGGTGCTGGCGTACCTGACGTGGGAGACCGCCAAGATCAGGTCCACCCAGTCGGCCACCGGCATCCTCTACGTCGACTTCTTCACCGTCATCGTCGGCGAGGTGCTGGCCAAGTACCTGCTCGTCGCGACCTCGGTCCCGGTCTGATTCATCATGGAAGTCACCGTGCGTCGCGGGGGCGGGACCGGCGACGACCGTCCGATCATCGAACCCGTCTGATTCGCCATGGAAGTCACCGTTCGCTGCCACCAGTGCGACAGCGCGCTGCCGTTGCGGCCCGACGCCGAGTCGGCGCAGATCGACCGCGGCCGGTTCTTCACGGTTATCGTAGGTGAGGTGCTGGCCAAGTACCTGCTCGTCGCGACCTCGGTCCCGGTCTGATCACCATGGAAGTCACCGTTCGCTGCCACCAGTGCGACAGCGCGCTGCCGTTGCGGCCTGACGCCGAGTCGGCGCAGATCGATTGCGGCCGTTGCGGTCAGGCCTTCATGCTGAGGTTCTCCGACGACGTCCGCGCGGACCGGGGGGTGGACCGGTGCCCGGTCTGCAAGGGGGGGGACTTCTACCTGCGGAAGGACTTCGACCCCAAGCTCGGGGTGACCATCGTGGTCATCGGCGCCCTGATCAGCGCCGGCTTCTACTACTTCGGCCTCGACCTCGTCGCCTACGGCATCCTCGCCGCCGCCACCCTGATCGACCTCGCGATCTACCGCCGGCTGAGCGACCTCACCGTCTGCTACCGGTGCCACGCCGAGTTCCGCGGCGCCTACGAGCGCACCGCGGGGGCCTTCGACCTGCACACGGCCGACTTGCTCGAGCCGGAGTACGAGCGGCAGGTCGGCAAGCGGTAGCCGCGCGACCGGGGGTCGCGTTGGGAGTCGCGCCGACACGCAATTCCTGCGCGGCAGACCCCTGGCGTGATCCGGCTGTGGCGTTGGGAGTCAGTCTGGCGCGAAACCACCGCGCAAGCGCACCGCCTCTAGTGGAAGATCCGCGCTGCGACGACAACGGGGCGGCAGTCTTCGATGGCGCCGGGGGGCGGGAACGCACATTCGAGGGCATGGCCGAAACCCACGCCGGCGGTCACCTGCGTGGGATCGATGATGACCGTCTCGACGTCCGCGCCCGGCGGCAGATCGATGACTGCGCCGCCCTGCGTCCGTACGTGGGTCGGCGTCAGGAGGGTGATCCCCAGCGCCGCTACGGCCGTCACGGCGAGCGCGAGACGCCGTCGCCAAGTCCGGTTCGTCCGCTCCTGGACCATCATCGGGCCAGTATGCCACAACGTGATGACGGCCTGGAACGACGTCGCTCCGGTGCCGCCGGGAGCGGGACCACCGTGCGTCACCGGTCCGGGATGACGCCGCCCGCTTCGCGACGGTGGACGAAACGGGAACGGACGGTGTACCGTGGGCCGGTCGCGCTGCGCGACGAGAGACACTCGGCGGAAGGAACCAGTCCAGGAGGAGAACAGTGATTCGAACAGTTGTGCTCGCCGTCGTCATCGGTTTCGGTGTCAGTGGCCTGGCCGCCGCCCAGGGGCCGCCGGACGCGTGCGGTCCGAAGGGCGACCTGTCGGCCGATCTGTCGAACAACGTGGCGGCCGACTCGCGCTGCTTCGAGGTCCGCATGTACACCGCCCGCCCGCAGGCCGACGACGGCAGCGGCGGCATCGACGAGCTGCACCAGCGGTTCCGCGACGGCGAGGTCGCCATCTTCGAGAAGCACGGGGCCGAGGTGGTCGCGGTCTGGCAGCGGCTCGACAACCCGAACACCCTGGTCTGGATGCTCGCCTATCGCGACCGCGCGCACCGGGACGAGGTGTGGGCCGCGTTCCGCGAGGACCCGGACTGGGATGAGCTGATCGGGAAGTATCCGGCCCCGCTCGAGGGCATCGAGGTCTTCTGGATGAGCGCCAGCGACTTCTCGGCTCTGAAGTAGCCGGGAATCGGACCTGCCGGGGGGCAGCCCATCTGATGGGCTGCCCCCCATCGGCTCTTACCTCGTCGGCGGCTTGGCGCGAGCCGCGGCGACCGCCGCCGAGTGCCGACTCGCGGCATCTTCGCGCCGGCGCCCCGCCCCGCGCGCCCTCGGCGGTCTCGGCGCAACGCACGGTATCCCCAAGCGCTCAGTCCAGCACCGTCAACGCCACGTCCACCCGGATGCTCTCGCCGGTGAAGCGGTCCGCCGCCGCGGTGTACCGGCGGGACTGCCCGTCTCGCAGCACCAACGTGTTGCTCGACCCGAACGAGCGGAAGACCGGCACGCCGCGCGCCCTGAACGCCTCCATCGCCGTCGCGTCCTCCCCGTAGACCGACGACTCCTCGATGACGACGGTGACCTTGTAGCGGCCGCCGCCGACACTTCGCGCGGAGCTGTCGATCTGCGTGCCCACGGACCGATATTGGTACGACATGCCGGGCAGAAACCGAGCCGGGTCGGGGTCTGCGGCGTTTGCGGGGGTCGCGGGCATCGGCCGGTTCATCACAGGAATCTCCGCGTCCATGCGGAGGCTGCCTCGACCATCGCGGTCGGTCGTCAACGCCAGCACGTACGGCAGACTGCTCACCAGGTCGTCCCCCTGATACCGCGAGATGGTCACCTCCACGCTCAGGTCCACGCCCACGTCGGAGGACGGCGCTCCCGGCGGCGCGGGTGGCGGTGGCGGCAGGGGCGGCGCTGCCGGCTGCTGCGGGGTAGGCTGGGCCTGCGGCTGCGCCAGCACGGCGGTTCCCGAAGCGAGGATTGCGGCGAGGGCGACAGCAAGCGCGATTCTTCGTGTCATTGGTCTGCTCCGGTGTCGAGAAGAGCCACGGTCTCGCTCCGGCGCACGGTCTCGGCCGTGATCGGCCGAGCGCCCTGGGACACGAGGATGCCGTTGCGGGTCTTCAGGCCGCCGCCGGGCCGTGGGTCGTGTCCGCCGTCGCCCGGCAGCTCGTGGCGGGGCAGCCGGTTGACGGCGGGCTGAGCCTGCCGTCCCGCGTCCGGGCCTCTTTCAGCGCACGCCATCGCGACGTTTTGCGAACAGGTCCGGCGCCAACGTCCCGCAGAACATCATCGTTCCGACGAAGAGACCGAACCCGGGAATCGACTGGGTGTGGCCGCAGCAGTACTCCCGGATTGTCCCGGTCGGGCTGTCGACCGGGACCGACACGGTCGTTGCCGAGAGCAATACACCGACCGTCACGAGGGTGGCGGGAACCGACATCAGATAGAGGTGCAGCCGCTTCACGTCGGGGTACAACGACAGCATGTCGGCAATGAACGTGCCGAAGAAGCCGGCGGCGTAGGGAAGGCCGAAGGCCACGACGGGATGACTCATGAACTCGATGGCCATGGGGAGACGTCAAGGTCGGCCTTCCCGCGTCGGAGAGGTGTCGGCGTCGGCCGCGGTGTCGTCCCAGGCGAAGTGCAGGCTGTCGGTCGTGAACGACTCTCCCCAGTACACCCATCCCGATCTGGGGCCGCCCCCGCGTCCCGCCACCCCCGGCAGCTCGACTTCCGCCCAGGCATGCGTGGTGGAGAACACGTCGATCTCCAGCGTGCGCAGCAGGCTGTAGCGCTCTGACAGCTCCGTTCGCGCGACCTCCCATCCGGCAAGGCCGAACAACCAGGGCGTCGGGGGGCTGAATCGAATCGGCACCGCCTTTTTCGCCACGATCTGTTGTCGGGTCTGCTTCTCGGGGTCATCCGCGATGTTGCTGTCGCCGCCGCCGCGCGCCGAGGCGGCCCGGCGGGCCGGTTGCTCTGATGATGCCGGGGGTTGCGCTATCGCCAGAAGGCCGGCGAACAGCAACACGCACAACCATGCGATGCTCTTCGGTAGTCGGAGGCGTTCCCCCATCGATCAGCCTCTGGTGCAGTGTACCACGGCGCGGGTCTGCGGATTCGGGCCGGGACGTGCGGTGGGAATGCCGCCGGATTCGGAAGGTTCCGTGGCGCCGCTTCGACTATGATTCGGTGGAGAAAGCCGAGAACCCGGCCGCCGGTCCCGCCGGTCGTCATGCGGGCGGGCAGTCGGCTTCGACCTGGCAGCGAGAGTGCTCTGCGACGGTCCCCGTCGAGGCGGGGTCGCCGGCAGGAGGGGACGGGTGAGATCATGCGGATGCCGGCTGCCTTCGTCGTCTCCGGCTTGGCCCTTGCAGCGATCGCGGGCGCGCAGCCTCCTGAGCACACGTTGCGCTTCATCTGGGACGAGGCTCCCTTTCCGCGTGCCCACGCCTCGACCATCGTCGAGGCGCCCGACGGCTCGCTCGTCGCCGCGTGGTTCGGCGGCTCGGGCGAAGGGCGCCCCGACGTCGGCGTGTGGTCCTCGCGACGGCCGAAGGGCGGGGCGTGGTCGCCCCCGCGACAGCTCTACAAGGAGCCGGAGCAGCCGGCGTGGAACCCCGTGCTCTTCCGCGGCGCGAGCGACGCCATCCACCTCTACTTCAAGATCGGCCCGAGCCCCCGGTCGTGGAGCGGGGCGTACATGACCTCGACCACGTCCGGCGAGGAGTGGTCCGACCCGGTATGGTTGCCCGCGGGCATGCTGGGGCCGGTGCGGGCCAAGCCGATCCGGCTCGCCAACGGCGACATCCTCGCGGGCACGTCGCTCGAGAGCTACCGGACGTGGTCGTCGTGGATGGAGATCAGCCGCGACGGCGGCGAGTCGTGGAGCAAGCACGGTCCCATCCTGTTCGGCGACCGGGAGCGCGACCGCCGCGGCACCATCCAGCCGACCCTGCTCGAGGTCGCCCCCGGCGTGGTCCGCGCGTTCTTCCGGACGAACCGCATGGGGAAGATCGCGACGTCGCTCTCGCGGGACGGCGGCCGCACCTGGGAGCCGCTGCGGCTCACCGACCTCGATCATCCCGGCGCCGGCATCGACGCGCTGCAACTCGACGACGGGCGGTCGATCCTGCTCTACAACCCGTCGACCACCCGGCGCACGCCGCTCTCGCTGGCCGTGTCGTTCGACGACGGGGTGACGTGGCGCGACTTCCTCGTCGTCGAGGCCCTCGCCGAGGGCGAGCGCGGCGAGCTCTCGTACCCGGCGATGATCCAGGACGCGGACGGGGACCTTCAGATCACCTACACGTGGAACCGCCGCCGCATCCGCCACGCGACGGTGCCGTTCGAGCTGATACCGAAGGCGCCCTGACCGGGAGCCCGCCGCGGCGTCGGCATCCGATGACCCGCGCGTGGCGGAGGCCGTCGCAATCCCGGATCGGTGTGCGCGAGCCAGTTGGCGGCGCACGTGTCGACCGGATTCCGTTGTGGGCACCGGGGCTTGTGCCCGCCGGGCACGTCGGTCCAACGTCGGCGTCTCCTTGCAGGTGGGGCCCGTCGGATGCGCCGCATCGGGTTCCCGCGCCTCCGAACCACTCAGATGCCGAGGGCGAAACCCACCGCAACCCGCATCATGCCGAGATGACGATCGGCGTCGTTCCTCATGAACACCTGCTCCGTCCCTTCGAGCGACGGGATGGCGACCCGCCGGTAGTCCGCCGCGACGCGGAGCGCGAGTCGATCGGTGAGGTGGAAGTCCACTCCCGCGCCGGCGGCCAGGGCCCATCCCGAGGAGAAGGCGTCGAGGCAGCCGGTGTAAACGCCGTCGTGCAGCTCTCTCGCCGTCCCGGCGAACGACGCGCGGCCGGCGAGGACACGGACGAACCGCGTGCTGCGGCGGACGCGGGGCAGCCGGTACTGCACGCCGCCCATGAAGGTGTGGAACCCCGCCCGGATGTCGGGACACGCCGCCGCCGGTCCGGCTCTGCCCGGCGTCTCCAGGCGGCCGTCCGCCCACCATCCCCTCCCCATCTCGCCGACGACAGCCAGAGAACGGCTGAGGTGCACGCCCGCGGACAGGAACGTCGCCGCCTCCGGCTGGGCCGTCGGCCGCTGCCAGAACGACGCGGCGCCGCGGGCGAGATGGAGGCCCCCGCCGTCGAAGTACGTCGCCGGCGGTGGCTGGTCGCCCTGCGCGCTTCGCTCCGGGCTCCCGCCCCGCGCTTCGACCGGGGCGCGACCGGGACGCGTCGCCCGCCCGCCCGGCAGCTCCTCCCTGTTGGGGGGCAACAATCCGGCCGAGACCCCCTTCCACGCGTCGGCGGGTGACGACTGCGCGTCGGCCGCGGATCCATCCACGACCCCCTTCCGGCCGCCGGCCGGTAGCGACTGCGCGTCGGCCGCGGATCCGCCCACGACCCCCGTCACCGCCATCAGGGCGGCGGCGCGCCGAACGATGTGGCCAATCTGCATCCTGCTCCTCCTTCGCCGGTGGAAGCGCGCCTCCCGAACGATCCCTGGCGCTCCCCGGCCGATGAGAGTCTTGCAATGGGGATGCCAGAGTGTGGGAGTCCGAACCCGGCGCCGCTCACGCTCGTGCTCCGCACGGTCGACCGAGGGATGGGGGCAAGGGTAGTGGCCGCACGCATGAATGCTCGGCGCCAGGGAGGCCGCCGCAGTCGTACGTGCCGTGCACGTGGGGTGTACATGAAATGTTTGGCCAGCGAGCGCGATATGCCCGCCGTCTACTTCTTCGTCCGGCTGGTCGTCGTCCGACCGGTCGTCGGGCCGAGGTGACGCTTGTTCCGACGCGGGTGTGGCCGCAGCTCCGCCACGACCCGCCGGAGGTTCGCGACGACGCTTCTTCCGACGCGGGGGTGGCCGTTTCTCTTCGGCCGACCTGTCGTCGGCTCGAGAGACTGCGGCGCCGGCGCCCGCGTGCACATCCGCGGCTGGCATCATCCATGCATTGTTCGGAGTCGCTGGCGACGATCCGCCAGACCCTGCTCGACGCCGGGTTCGGGCCGCCACGCCGCCGTCGGCGGCTCTCGCTCGTGAGGCCGCCTCGGCGGCCGCCAGACGGGAGGTGAGCATGTTCCCTTCGAGCCGCTCGCGATTCGGCCGCATCGGGTTGCCGGTCCTGTTCTGCCTCGGGTGCGTGGTCGAGGGCAGCGCCCAGCCGTCCAGGACGCAAGGATGGGTGGCGGGTGTGCATTCCGGCGCGGCGGCCGTCTCGTTCGGGAGCGATCCGGCCGACGGCGCGGCGCTCGTGGGCGCCCGGATCGGTCACGGCCTCAATCCCGTCGTCGCCCCGTACGTGGGGGTGGCCTACGCGGCCATCGACACCCGCGGGCTCGAGGCGTTCGACAGCGTGACCTTCGGCTACGTCGACCTCGGCGTGAGGCTGCACCTGGCCCGCGGTCCCCGCCGGTGGGTCCCCTACGGCGATCTCGCCCTGACGCTCTGGCCGGTGACCGACGTAATCGAGAAGGACGAACGGGCTGCCGACTTCAGGAGCATGCCGATCCTCGGCGTCGGCGGCGGGCTCCTCATCTACCTGTCCGAGGCGCGGGCCCTCGATGTGAACGTCAAGTGGGGTCAGGGTACGTTCGAGGACGTTCCCGCGGGCGGCGTCCCGGTGCACGGGGCGCACGGCCGGCCGGCCGCCCCGCTCGATCTCGACGCCGCCTCGGTCCGGCTCGCTGTCGGCATCTCGTGGTGGTGGTAGCCGCGGCCGGGCGGCCCGAAGGGTGACAGACGGAAGGAACCAGGACGTTGGTGTTCACGACCCGGACGGGCGGGTCATCCACGCCGGACCCTCTGCCTGCGCGCCTGCCGGGCCGCCTCGATCTCCCGCTCGATGTCGCCTTGCGTCACGTCGGCGGCGCCGGTCTCGGCGGCGCGCGTCCGAATCTCGCGGACCGCCTTGCGGGCGCGCGCGGACACTATCTCCTGGATGTCCTCGACGAGCGTGGCGTCGCTGGTCGGCACCATGATGCCTCGCGGGACCCCGTCCTCGGTGACCACGAGCGCGCCCTCTCTTTCGAGTGCGGCCCACGCCTGCCCGGGGCTCGTCGCCAGCGTCCTTGCAGCGATGGTCTTCATGCACGACCCTCAGACGACGAATCGTTGTGCGTCAAGAGAGGGGATCTGCATTGCCGGTATCTCGCTGGCGGCGCGACCGCGCGGTCGCTGCGGGAGTTCGGCCGGCGCGAGACCCCTGGGGCGCCGAGCGCCTACGCGCGCTTCTCCTGCTGCCGGAGCCCCCACCCCGCGACCCGCCGCGCCTTCTCGTCCTGCTCGGTCGCGAGCACCTTGCGCAGGAGCCTCGCGACGCGGCGCGCCGGCGGCTGGAGGAGGAGGGTGAGGACGGCGACGCGGCGGACCCGCACCGACGGGTCGTGCAGGGCGCTGTGGGCGAGATGCGGCACGGGGTCGATGGGGTCTCGGTCGTCCTTGCGCAGCATCCGGCCGAGGCCGAGCGAGAGGACGGCCATCTTGCGCACTTTCTTCCTGGGGTCGCGGGTCAGGAGCGCGAGCCGGCGCAGCGACTCGACGTCGTCGGTGTAGCCGAGCACCGCCGCGCACCCGCGGCGGATGCGCCAGTCGGAGTGGCTCATCGCCGCGTGGACGGCGGGGAGCGCGTCGACGCCGCTGCGCGCCAGGGCCAGGACGTGCGTGTAGAAGTCCGTCCCGTTCAGCCTGGCGGCGAGCTCTTCATAGCGGGTGCTCATGGCGGGTGGCCGTCAGTCGGGAAGTCCGCGGTGCGGGCAACGGTGTCGGCGCGGCCTCCTGCGCAAAGCGTCCATGACTGCCAGACGTCTTCCGGCGCTCGAAGAGCACTCCGGAGTCCCCCGTGACAGGCATGGACGGGGCCATCGTATCGCATCGCGATCGGCCGGACAACGCGATCACGGGAGCCTCCACCACAGAACGGTACGCGCTCTGGGGGCGGGTTGGATGAGTGGGCGAATCGCAGCCGCAAGCGGCTGTGCCCGGGCTGTCGCCGCCAGGTCGCCGTCAGTCGAAACCGGGAACCGCCCGGGCCGCCACCAGGCCCTCGAACTCGTCCGGGCGAACCGGATGGGTCTCGTAGCCCGCCCGGTCCTCGGCGATCTGCTGGCGCCTCCAGGTGTCCAGCCACTCCTGAAGCGCCAGGCACAACAGCTCGGACCGCGTCTTGCGGGCGGTCCTTGCTGCACGGTCCAGGTGGTCGAGCAGCGGCTCGTCGATGGCTATGGAGATGGTCTTCATATCGCGTTGAACAACACCGCCGCCGGTCAGTCGCTCACCAGGGCGAACTTCTGGTTCCGGCGGCCGCCGATGGTCTCGGCCGCGTAGAGGTTGCCGTCGGAGTCGGTGACGACGGTGTGGGGAAAGGTGAACTCGCCGGCCATGTGCCCCGATCCGCCGATGCTGCCGACGATGTCGCCGGACTCGCGCTCGAGTATCCAGATGCGGTTGCTGCCGAGGTCGACGACGAACATGAAGCGCTGCTCGGGGTCGCGGGAGAGCTCGATGTCGGTGGCCCGCAGGGTCGCCTCGCCGTAGTCCGCGGGGTCGATGCGGACGATGCGCTGCAGGTTGCCCTCGCGGTCGAACACCTGGATGCGGTTCTGGCCCCGGTCGCAGGCGTAGACGAGGCCGTCGTTCCCGAGCACCACGCAGTGCGGGTGCCCGCCGCCCCCCTCGACGAACTGCCCGTCGCCGCTGCCGGCCGAGCCCCACTGCCGCAGGTAGTTGCCGTCGCGGTCGAAGACCACGATGCGGTGGTTGCCGTAGCCGTCGGCGATGTACACCGAGCCGGGCTCGCCGGTCACCGGGTCGGGGTTGGGGTCGACGGCGACGTCCGCCGGCGCGTTCAGCAGGGTGCGGCTGCTGTTGCTGCCGGGCTCGCCACAGGTGGGGTGCGGCGAGTTGGGGTTCAGCGTCGGCGGTCCGTCGCAGAGGCCCTTGGTGCCGATCTGCAGCAGCATCTCCGACCCGTCGTGGGTCCACTTCTGCACCACCCCGTCCGAGTTTCCCGCGATCCAGATGTTGTCCATCTCGTCGGTCGCGCAGCCGTGGATGCCGTGGGGCAGCACCGCCGCCGCCCCCGCCTCGGTGAGGGTCGGGTCGCCCCAGCTTCCGGCCACGTCGCCGTCGGTGTCGTACAGGATGACCGGCGGCGAGGGGACCGACTGCGAGCCCTCCTGCGGCAGCAGGCCGCCCGGCAGGAAGCCCCGGTTGACGGTGATGACGTGGTCGTGCGAGTCGATGCAGCTCGCCCCCACCATGCCCGTCACCCACTGGCGCGCGAGGCCGTCGGCGTCGGTCGTCGTGGGTAGCGGCTTCGGCCAGAAGGGATCGACGCGGTACTCGGGGGCGGAGGCCGGCGCCTGCGCCTCCGGCACGGCCATCCAGAAGGCGGCGGCGGCCAGAGCGGCGAGCAGGCCGGCCGCGGGCAGCCGCCGGGCGAGCAGGTGGATTGCGCGGCGTCGTGAGGTCATGGCTGCTCCTTGGGTGAATCCAGGCTGCTTATACCACGTGGCCGGCGTCCCGAACCGGGGTACAGGGTGAAGTGCGGGTCGGCGGGCCGGCGTCGGACGCCGGCCGCAAGGTGGGGGACAGGTTGTCGTCATCGAGCTGCCAACCGCGCCCGGGCGGCCGACCGCACCCGGCCGCGGCCCGTTCCGCGGCTCACGTTGCCTGGCACACGACGATTCCCGGCGGCGTCCCGGCATGGGGGCGGCCGGAGGGCCGAAGTCGAGCCGCCGTGCGCCGCCGCTTCCGGCGCCGCGAGGGGAACCGCGTAAGATGGCCGAGGGCCGGTGTCGAGGCAGCGGCCGCTCGCGCCGCCGTGGCCGTTCACGAGTCGAGCCGCCTTGCGCCATCGAGAGCCATGTCGAACCGCATCCTCCTCATCCTGATCGTCTTGCTCGCGACGGTGTCGGCCGGGGCGGCCGGCCAGGAGCCGGGGCGCGTTCGGGTCGAGGTGCGGACCGGGGAGGACATGGTGGTCGGGGCGACGGTGGTCGTGGCGGGGACGACGCGTGTGACCGACGCGGCCGGGGTCGCGCTCCTGCCGGCGCCGGCCGGGCAGGTGGAGGTCACGGTGGTGCGCGAGGGGTTCGTCCCCGTGACCGTCCCCGTGACCGTGGCCCCCGGCGAGGAGAGCGTCGTCCGGGTCGCCCTCGAGCCGGAGCTGACGGTCGAGGAGGAGGTCACGGTGGTCGCCACCACCCGCTCCGGCCGCCGCATCGAGGACCAGCCGATGCGGGTCGAGGCCCTCGACCGGGAGGAGATCGAGGAGAAGATGCTCATGACGCCCGGCGACATCGTCATGATGCTCAACGAGATAGGCGGCATGCGGGTGCAGGCCACGTCGCCGTCGCTCGGGGCCGCGAGCGTCCGCATCCAGGGCATGCGGGGCCGCTACACCCGCATCCTCTCCGACGGGCTGCCCCTCTACGGCAGCCAGCCCGGCGGCCTGGGGCTGCTCCAGATCCCGCCGATGGACCTGGGGCAGGTGGAGGTCGTCAAGGGGGTCGCGTCGGCCCTCCACGGGGCCGGGGCGATGGGCGGCGTCGTCAACCTCCTGTCGCGCCGGCCCGGCGACGAGACCGAGCGCGAGATCCTGCTCAACCAGTCGACCCGCGGCGCCACCGACGGCGTGCTGTGGCTGTCGACGCCGCTGTCCGAGACGTGGGGCATGACCCTGGTCGGCGGCGGCCACCGGCAGAGTCGGGCGGACGTCGACGGCGACGGGTGGACCGACCTGGCCGGCTACGATCGCGGCGTCGTCCGCCCGCGGCTCTTCTGGGACGACGGGGAGGGCCGGTCGCTCTTCTTCACGGCCGGCGCGACCCGCGAGACCCGCAGCGGCGGCACCGAGCCGGGGCGCGTGCTCCCCGCGGTGGAAGCGCCGTACCGGGAAGCCCTCGACACGCGCCGCCAGGACCTCGGCGTCCTGTGGCAGACCCTGGCCGGGCGCTCGGTCGTGACCGCGCGCGCCGCCCTCGCGCGCCAGTGGCACGAGCATCGACGTGGGGAGACTCTCGAGCGCGACCGCCACGATACGACCTTCGCCGAGATCGCGGTGCGGCGCGCGGCAGGGCGGCACACGTTGGTCGCGGGGGCCGCGGTCGAGCACAACGCCTACCGTCCCGACGACGTTCCCCGCTTCGGATTCGCCTTCACCACCCCCGGCCTGTTCATTCAGGACGACGTCGACGTGCGGTCGTGGCTGGCCCTGT
The DNA here is from genome assembly GCA_965261285.1 of Vicinamibacterales bacterium. Classification (GTDB taxonomy): domain Bacteria; phylum Acidobacteriota; class Vicinamibacteria; order Vicinamibacterales; family UBA8438; genus JAJEEA01. The sequence continues at coordinate 6,120,003 of OZ253457.1, forward strand.
CCGCGAGCGGGCGGCTCGACCACCACAGCGCCTACGGCTGGTTCCTCAGCCCCCGCGTGTCCGCCCTCCTGCGGTCGGGCGACTGGTCGACCCGCCTGTCGGCGGGGACCGGGTTCTTCGGGCCGACGGCCCTCACCGAGGAGACCGAGGCGGCCGGCCTGACCCGCCTCACCGTGGACGGCCCGCTCCGGGCGGAACGGGGCCGCAGCTTCTCGATGGACCTCACCCGCACCCACGGCCCCGCCGCCTGGACCGTCACCGTCTTCGGCTCGCGCATCGCCGACCCGGTGCACGTCGACCGCGCGACCTACGTCCTGCGCAACCTCGACCGCCCGACCACGAACCTCGGCGCCGAGCTGCTGGGCACCTTCCGCCGGCCGCCCTTCGCCCTCACCGCCAGCTACACCTACGTGCGGTCGCGCGAGCAGGTCGACGGCATCGCCGCCGACGTCGCCCAGACTCCGCGGCACGGCCTCGGCCTCGTGGCCATGGCCGAGAACGAGGACGGGCGCATCGGCTTCGAGCTGTACCACACGGGGCGGCAGCGGCTCGAGGCCAACCCGTACCGCGGCCTCGGCGAGCCCTACACCCTGATGGGGATGCTGGTCGAGCGGCGGCTCGGCCCCCTCCGGCTCTTCGTCAACCTCGAGAACCTTACCGACGTGCGGCAGCACCGGTGGGACCCCGTCCTCCGCCCCGACCGCGCCCCCGACGGCCGCTGGACAGTCGACGCCTGGGCGCCCCTCGACGGCCGCGTCGTCAACGGCGGCGTGCGGGTGCAGTTCTAGCCGCTACTCGGTCGTTACGGCACAGGACAACACGAACGGCGTGGCCTGCGGGCAGGTGGATCGAAGGTGACGGCGGCGTCAAGATTCGCACTGGGCGATAGAATCGTCGCAGGAGGCGACATGAGCGAAGCGGTCACCGCGGCCTTGCGGCATGACTCGGCTGAGCGCCGTCGGGCGACCTATCAGGACGTGCTCGATGCCCCTCCCCATCGAGTCGCCGAGGTTGTTGACGGCGTGCTCCACACGAACCCGCGGCCAGCCATGCGCCACGCGCACGCCAGTTCGTCGCTGGGCACGAAGATCGGCGGTCCATTTCACCACGACGCGGGTGGCCCCGGGGGCTGGTGGATCATCGACGAACCGGAGCTGCATCTGGGCGAGGACATCCTCGTACCCGACCTCGCCGGTTGGCGGCGGGAGCGGATGCCCGTCTTTCCCGACGCGCCGTACGCCACGCTGCCCCCCGACTGGGTGTGCGAAGTGCTCTCGCCCTCGACCCGCAAGCTCGACCTCCACGGCAAGCGCGCCGCCTATGGGCGCGAACAGGTGGGTCATCTGTGGCTCGTCGACCCCGCCGACCGCACCCTGGAGGCCTTCGAGCTGCGCGAGGGCGAATGGGTGCTGATCGCCACCGCGCAGGATGACGCTCCCGTCCGCATCCGACCATTCGACGCCGTCACCTTCAGCCTCGGCGCTCTCTGGCCGCCGAAATAGGTCGAGGGGCCCGGCGACCTCGGGACACGTTCACGCCGGCGCAAAAGGGCTGATGACGCCCGGGGTTGAGCGTCCGGTCGGTCCGGGAGCGCGTTTCGGTCGCGGCCGAAGCTGGACGACATCTTGACAGTGTGCATGCATGAAGATACTTTCATGATGTCATGCCTTCGACGCAACTGACGCTACGCAACGTCGACCCGGAGCTGGCGAACAGGCTACGCGCCATCAGTCAGGAACGCGGCGACAGCTTGAACAGTACGGTGTTGCGCCTTCTGCGCGACGCCGTGGGGCTGAACGCGCGTCGCGAGCGCCTTCGCCGCTACACGGGCTGGACCGCCGACGATCTCGAAGAGTTCACGACCGCGATGCAAGCTCAGCGGGTCGTCGACGCACGGTCCTGGGAATGACGTCAGCCGCGAAGATCGTCCTGGACACCAGCGCGTACTCCCACCTTCGTGCCGGTCATGCCCAGGTGCTCGAGTGCGTGGCGGCGGCGCGCGTCGTCATCGTGCCGGTGACCGTGCTCGGGGAGCTCGATGCCGGATTCGAGCTGGGCCGTCGCGCTCTCGAAAACCGGCGCATTCTCGCCGAGTTTCTCGACGAGCCCTTCGTCAACGTCCTCGACGTGACCGCCACGACGGTTCGGCACTATGCGCGGATCTTCGCGGCCTTGCGGCGGGCCGGTACTCCCATTCCCATCAACGACGTGTGGATCGCGGCCGCCACGGTGGAGTGCAACGGCCATCTGCTGACTTTCGATCGCGACTACTCCCGCATCCCCGATCTCGATCACACGCTCTACACGCCTTGATCGAGCGGGATCCACGGGTCGACGAGCGCCACGGCGCCCTTCTTCAGGCAACGAATTCCAAGATTGGCCGGAGACACCCAGGCGCAGGGTGCCGCTTCAGGAATCGCGGCGTTCGCGAGCCCGCCACCACCAGCGGCCGCGGCGCGGCGACGCGTCGGGGAACGCCGTCTTCGCGGGCACGTGAATCTCGACCTCGGTGCCGGCGCCCACGCGGCTCCAGAGCCGCAGGACCGCGCCCATCTGCTCGGCCCTCTCCCGCATGCCGGGCAGCCCGAAATGGCCCGGGCGCCCTGCGTCGACGATGTTCGGCGCCATGCCGCGGCCGTCGTCGCGCACGCGGACGGTCAACTCGTCGCGCGAGTACTCGACGTCGACTTCAACGTGCTTCGCCTGCGCGTGGCGGAACGTGTTGGCGAGGGCCTCGCGGCTGATCTGATAGACGGCGTCGCGGGCGAGCGGATCGAGCGGCCGCGGCTTGCCCTTGACGGCCAGCCGGACGTCGATCTGCCGCTCGCCCTTGAAGTGCTCGGCGTCGCGTGCGAGGGCGCTCTCGAGGCTGTCGTCGTCGTCCGGGACGCGGAGCCCGCTGACGCTCTCGCGGCCCTCCTCGATGATTCGGTTCATGCGCCGCAGCACGCGGGTGAGCTTCGATCGAGCCCCTTCGTCGACGATCTCGTCGGCCACCGCATAAAGCTGCATGGAGCTGCTCACGAACCCCTGGAACAGCGTGTCGTGCAGGGCCTGGGCGACACGCGCACGCTCGTCCAGCCGCTCCTGGAGCCGGGCGTGGAGCTGGGCGGTCACACGGCGCAGGCGCAGTCGATACAGCAGCGTCAGGCCCAGGAGCACGCTCGCGACGACGGCCAGCCTGAACGCGTTGGTCTGGTAGTAGGCCGGCGCGATCGAGAACTGCCAAGCTGCGCCGTCCTCGTTCCAGAGCCCCCGATCGTTGGCGGCGATCACCCGGAACCGATACGACCCCGGGGGGAGATCGGTGTAGAACGCCTGCCGCCGGTTTCCCGCCTCGACCCAGTCCTCGTCTCTCCCTTCCAGCCGGTAGCGGAACGCCACCTTCTCGGGCGCGCCGAGGCTCAGGGCCGTGTACTCGATGCTGACGTCACGCACGCGGGCAGGCAGGCGCGCGACCGACAGCGGTGCATGGGTCACGCCGTCGGCGACGATCTGCTCGATGTGCACCGGCGGCGGAATCGGGTTCGACGGCAGGGCCCGGGGATCGACGATCCCCACGCCGTCGAAGCCGGCGAACCACAGGCGTCCGTCGGCGGCCCTGGTCACCTTCGGACCGTAGGATCCGAGATCGGCGTAGCCCACGGCGCCGTCGCTCGCGTCGTAGGCGATGAGGTCGACACTGGACGCCGGGTCCGCGATCCACCCGTCCAGCTCGTCTCGTTCGACGCGGACCAGCGCGCAGTCCGTCTGCAGCCACAAGGCGCCCATGTCGTCTTCAATGGACCACTTCACGGCGTCGCACGGCAGCCCGTTGCGCACGTCCAACGTGTCGACGCGCCCTCCCACGACTCGGCTCAGCCCGCCCTCGGTCGCCACCCACAGCGCACCCTGCCGGTCGTCGTGCATGCTGTTGACGTCGCCGGCACCCAGCCCGTCGGCGCTCGTATACCTGCGCTGCACGCGCCCGTTCTCGAGACGGGACACCCCGCCTCCGACGAAGCCGAGCCACAGCCCGCCGGACCGATCCGCGAAGAGCGCCCGCGCGTGTTCCCCGCCGAACGTCGACCAGGGCACGACCTCGACGTCGTCGCCGCCGCGCAGACCGAAGAGACCACTCGTCTGGTCGCTGACCCACAGGGTGCCGCCGGCATCCTCCGCGAACGCCTGGACGTAACGCGTGGGCAGGTTCGCGCGCACAGGCCGCTCTCCCGGCTCGAACGAGAACAGCCCCAGCAACGACGATGTCCACATCCGGCCGTGACTGTCCTCGAAGAGCGAGCCGACGTCCCCGTTGGCGCCAGCGCCCGGAAGCGAGTAGCCCCGCACGACTCCGTCGCTCCACCGCTTCAGGCCGCTGAGGGTGCTCATCCAAACGTCGCCGTCGGAGGACGCTAGCACGGACAGGACTGCGTCGTTGTCCAGCCCCTGCCTGGTCGAAAGCCTGCCCACGGCAATATCGCGGAATCGATCCAGGCCTCCCAGAGTCGCCACCCAGACGTTTCCTTCGTGATCTTCGAAGATATCGCCTACGGCTGTTCCCGACAATCCGTCCACGCGCCCAAATCGATCCGTCTCACCCTCGTGGACGTGGAGGACTCCGTTGTCCTGCGTCCCGATCCAGAGTCCACCACGGCGATCGCGCAGGAGCGAGGTCGGCGTCACCTCCTCGAGACCGCTGTCGACGGGAAACGGTTCGAGCGTTCCATCGACGAGACGCTCGAGCTGCCGGGTCGTGGCCACCACGATCGCTCCGCGCCCGTCCTCGGCGAGAGCGTTGATCGTGCTGAAGGGGCTCGCCACCGCGTGCTGCGTCGGCGTCGCCTCCCCCCGGCGCCAAAGGCCGGTGTCCGCGCCGACCCAGAGTTCGCCGGCTGCATCTTCGTGTAGAGCGAGGACAAAACGCCCCAGCCTGCCGCCGACGCCGTCACAGTCGACGTTCTCACCTTGAATCGAGCAGAGTCTCGCGTGGTCCTGCCCGGCATGGGTACCCACCCACACGGCTCCGTGGCGATCCTCCGCGAGCGCGGAGACCACCTCACCGTCGAGCTCACGATAGGCCGAGAGCACGCCGTCGTTCCAGCGCGCCAAGCCTTGGTTCGTACCGATCCACAGGCTGCCATCCCGCGTCGCGAGCAGCCTGACCGCGACGCCGGGCAACGACGAGCCGGGCGGCGGCTCCCACGAGGTGAACCGGACGCCGTCGAACCGTTGGAGGCCGAAGTCGGTGGCCAGCCACAGGAAGCCGTCGCGGGTCTGAGCGATGGACCGCGGATACCCCGGCAAGCCGCCGTCGCGCAGGGTCCACCTAGCGTGCCCGTACCGGCTGACGTCACGAGACACGCTGAGCACACTCGACGGACATGCATGACATATAATGGCCCCCGTGAGTGCTGCCCACACGATTCGTGTCCTGAGCATCGACGACCACCCGCTCCTTCGGGAAGGGATTGCCGTGACGATCGGCGCCCAGGAGAACATGTGCCTCGTGGGACAGGCCGCGACCGCCCGCGACGGCATTCGCGAGTACCACGAGAAGAAGCCGGACATCACGCTCATGGACGTCCGTCTGCCGGACATGAACGGCATCGACGCCCTCATGGCGATTCGCAGCGAGGCGCCGAACGCGCGGGTCGTCATGCTGTCGATGTTCCGGGGCGACGTCGAGATCCAACGCGCGCTCAAAGCCGGCGCGCGCGGGTTTCTGCTGAAGACCATGCCACCTTCCGAGATTGCCGCCTCCGTCCGCCGGGTCCACGCCGGCCGGAAGTGCATCCCCGCCGAGGTCGCGTCAGAGATCGCCGACTATATCACCGACGACCAGCTCACCGGGCGTGAAGTCGAGACGCTGCGTCTCGTCGCTGCCGGCAACGGAAACCGCGACATCGGCCACATCCTGTCGATCTCCGAGGGCACGGTCAAGGTCCACGTCAAGCACGTCATGGCCAAGCTGGGCGCCGCCGATCGCACCGACGCGGTCAGGATCGGTGTCCGGCGCGGAATCATCGAAATACCTCTATAGTGGTAGCCCGCCATTCCACGCACGGATGATGCGGCCCGCGACAGTCAGGGCGTAACCTGACAATCGGTGCAACGCCTCTTTTCGGGATTTCCGGCAGGCGTACCCGGCGCGGGGCTCCTGCTCCTTCGCCTGACGCTCGGTGTCTATCTGATCGCGCAGGGCGTGCGAATCACGGCGCCACTCGTGACCACCGGAACGCCCCCGACCATCCTCGCCGCGCTGACGGCGCTTGCCATGCTCCTCGGCGGTGCCCTGGGAGTCGTCGGCATACTCACGCCGATCGCGCAGAGCCTGTCGGCGGCGGGGGGGCTGATGACGCTGATCGATGCGATGCGGCCGCCGCCGGCAGCTACCGGTCTGGAGGTCCCGTGGCCGCTCGCGCTGATGACGACGGTCGTGGCCGTCAGCCTCGTGTTCCTCGGACCTGGCGCCTACTCGATCGACGCCTCCCTCTTCGGCAGGAAGGAAATCCCGATTCCTCTACCCCGAAAGTAGCAGTGCCGCCCACATCGTCAGCGGTACGCGACGCGTGCCGGAACGAGGGACGCGCGCCCGGTCATACCGGGCTACGATTCGCCCTCACGTGGTCGAACGTCAACCGTGGACGTCCATGAGCGGGTACGACATGACGCATCGAATGAAACCCAACGCCTACGTGAGGATATCGGTGCACGACGAGGGCGCCGTCTTCCTGCACGTCCGGGACGCCCGGCTGTTCGCCGCCAATCCCGTGGGCACCGAGATTTGGAAGGGCATTGAGCGGCAGCTCGATTCGGACGCCATCGCCGCCGAGCTTCACGAGCGGTACGGCGCGCCCTGCGAAACGACGCGGGCGCACGTCATCCGGTTCATCCTTGAGCTCGAGCGTGCCGGGCTCGTAGAAAGGCGTCTTCCATGACGGCGCGGTTGCGCTACGTCGGCTTGGTCGTCAGCGCCTGGTGCGAACTGGCCCGCTTCGACCTGCTCCGCGCCCTGTCGACCGGCTCGACGCTGTGCCTGCGGCGGGTCGCCCCGCGGGGCCAGAAAGCGGTTGACGCCGAACGGACGAGTGCCGTGTGCAACGCGGTCGCCACGGCGGCCTGTCTGTACTGGAAACCGGTCATGTGCCTGCAGCGCTCGGTCTGTGCGGCCCGGCTTCTCCGCGCACGCGGGGTGGCGGCCCGTCTCGTGATCGGATACCGCCCGGACCCGTTTTTCTCTCATGCCTGGGTCGAGGTCGACGACCGCGTGGTGAACGACTCTCCCATCTACCGCCAGCGTCTGTCGGTTCTCTACTCGGACTGACACGAAGCGGCCCATGCGACACAACGCCCAGCGCGCCCGTCTTCCCGCTGCTGCTGTTCGCGGCTCGCGCTGCGAGTTGCTGATGTGGCACGGCCGTCTCGACAACCGCGGTGATCTGGTGCGGCACCTCGGCCGCTCCGCTGCCGAGGTGCCGAGCGACGGAGCGCTCGTTGTCGCGGCCTACGAGCGATGGGGGGGCGCCGGGCTCGGCCGCCTTATCGGCGATTGGAGCGCCGTGCTCTCCGACCCTCGACGTCGCGCGATCGTGCTGGCGAGCGACTTCTCCGGCGTACGCCCTCTCTACTATCACTACCGGGGACATGACGTCCTGTGGTCGCCGAGTCTCGAGGCCTTACTGGGTCACGTCGACGCCAATGCGCTCGACGAGCAGTACGTCGCCGGCTACCTCACGGTCGGCGGGTATCCGGGCCGCACGCCGTACGCGGACGTCCGCGCGGTGGTGCCGGGGTACTCGGTGCGCGTGACAGTCGATGGCTCCGCCCTGTCGGCGTTCTGGCGCCCGCCGACGTCCGACGGGGTCCGGTGCCAGGACGAGCGCGAGTACGAGGAGCGGTTCCGCGCGCTCCTCCGCGACGCCGTCGCCTCGCGCCTTCAGGCAAGCGCCCCGGTGGCCGCGGAGCTCAGCGGAGGCCTCGACTCGTCGTCTATCGTGTGCCTGGCCGCCGACCTGATCCGCCGGGGTGACGTCGCTGCGTCCGGCCTCACCGCGATCAGCTACGTGCACCGGAGCTCCCGCGACGTGCCGTTCATCGGGAAGGTCGAGGAACACTGCGGACTCCGTAGCGTGCGTCTGTCGGTCGACGACATTCCGCTGTTCGCAGAGTCCGACATTCTCGGCGCGCTCCCCCACAGCCGATCCCGACTCCAGCAGTCGGCGGCGGCCGTCGCCCGGCACGCGGGAGCGACGGCCTTCCTCACCGGGCAGGCGGGCGACCAGGTCACGGGCAACTGGCTCGATGACAGCCTGCAGGTCGCGCGTCCGCTCTGTCGCGGCCGCCTCTTGCAGGCGTCCCGCGACGCTCTCGCCTGGAGCCGGGCGGCCGGTGTGCCTGCGGCGTGGATTCTGTCTCGCGCCTCTCGAGCGGCGCTCCCATACCTCGGTCGCGCCGCCTCGCTGTACCAGCTCGAAGGCATGACCGACCAGGGCGACACATCGTTGCGCGCTTCGTTCCTCCACCGAGCCGGTCTCTCCGAGCTGGATACGGTGGTCTCCAACGAGTGGATGACGGCACGACCCTGGCGGCGCCCGCACGTACGGGCCCTGACAGTGATGCGGGAACTTCGTCTGCTCGAGGCGCCCGAGACGATGGACGAACTCGACTACGGACACCCGTTCATGCATCGACCGCTCGTCGAGTTCCTGCTGAGCGTCCCGGCCGAAGTGGTATGCCGGCCGGGAGAGCCACGTCGGCTGATGCGCCGCGCGCTGTCGGCGATGTGGCCCGCCGCGCTCCGCCGGCGCCGATCGAAGGGCCTCTTCGGCTCCCCGTATCTCAAGGCGTTCAGGCCGCTGGCCGCCAAGCTCCTCCAGGCATGCCGGTGGCGTGTGGTGGAGCGCGGGTGGATCGAACGCCCGAGTCTGAATTCGCGCCTCGAGCGCTTGACTCGCGGGCTCGAGTGCAATCAGCACCAACTGAGACGGATCCTTCTACTAGAGTACTGGCTACGCAACCGCGAGCCGTGAGACTCTCGCCTTTCCCCGCGTCCAGCCGCAACACCCATCCGGAGGAGATCAACATGAACAATCGCGAAGACCTCACGACCGCCTCGACAAAGGCTACCGCGTTCGAGGCGCCGGCCCTGCTGCCCATCGGTGATGCCAAGAATGTCGTCCTGGGGCTTCCGTGGCTTGGCGACGAGCACTTCGGGTGCACGCCGCCGCGGTTCGAATTCCATGAGGACGACGTCGAGGGCGACGGGCCATCCAAGCCCTACCCCGGCGACGACGCGCGCCACGACACAGGGAGCCGGCATACCGCGAACGGCAGGTGCGAAAGGAGTTGACGACGATCGATGATTGCACTTCAACACGGCCCGGCGCGGTCGCTCGACAGCCCGATCTGTCCATGCAGAGCCACGTGGACCGCGCCCTTCTCACCTCTATCGAGCCTTCACGCCGGCTCGAGTGCCATTCGTCGCGTCGCGGACATCCGCGGAAACAACGGAAAGAAACTGGTGAGAATAGCTTCTTCGGCGGTTCTCGGCGGTTGTGCTTTCGGCAACTCTGATGATGGTCACAGTTCTGGACAGGAATCCAAGGTGCGAATGATGAAGCTCAGAAAAGCAGCCCTTGTCTTCCTGGTCGCACTGTTGCTCGGAGCCGTCGTTCCGCCGCTTTCTGCCGATGACGGTCCGCCGCCGGACTGCTTCGACATCGAGTGCATCACCTTCATCTGGCAGGGGCGCACGATCACGCTCTGCATCAAGGTCTTCCGTCCCTGCACGTGGCCGCTTCCGAACTGTCCACCGGAAAGCTACCAGAGCTGACCAACGAACCTCAACTCAGCGCGGAGAGAAGACGTTGACGGAGAAGCTTGATTGGCCGTGGCGCCTGATTGACAGCCCGGTCAGGTGTATGCAGGCCCGGTTGGACGCAGCACCGCAGTTGGCCTGGGCGCTCCTGCCCGTAGCGACCAACGCACTGCTTGTCGGTGGCGCCGGGATCGTCACGTCTGGACGGTTCGCTGTGGCCCTCATCTCACTTGATGAGGCTGTCGCGCCTCCGCCGCCAATGTATGTCATGTTGCCGTTGTCGCTCATGTTCGGGTTGGTCGGGTTCGCGGCACACGCGGGCACGGTGGTCGCGCTTGATGCGATGATGACGCAATCCGGCCTCCGGGCGCGGTTGGTTGAGCTGTCGGGGTTGGCGTACTGGTCTCAAGTGCTCTGGTCCGCACCAGCGTTGCTGGTGACGTGGCTATACTTCGACCCAGAGCCGTTCACCCCACCGTCGAACATGGATGTCATAACGCCGGCAATGGCTTACCGTGAAATCGTGGGGCTGGAACCGCTACAGATCGTCGTGGCCCAGACGCAGCAATTTGCGGGCATCTGGCTGGTCGCGCTGCACGCAACTGTGTTGAGGGTCGTTTCCGGATTCACTACCGTCGGTACTTGGGCCGCGGGATTCACCATGGGGGGCGTGTTCCTGGGGATTCCCGCGGTTCTTCAAGTTGTCGTTCAGCGGCTATTGTTCTAGCCAACTGAGGGAACAGGAGGTAAAGATGGGGCCATGAGGCAACTCGGAACACGCGGTCGATGGCGATGGATGACGCTCAGGGCCATGTAGTCCGGCGAAATTTGCGCAGAGCTCTACTCACCATGGACGTGAGCAGAGTGTTGGCGTCATCAGAGTTCAGGCGGAATACTCAGTAAGGAGAGACCATCATGTTGAGGACTCGCGTTGTGCGTACGTCGGTGACACTGATGCTCGCGGTGTTCATGGCCGGACTGCCGAGCGTTCTTGTCGACCCCGCTGATCCCGCCGATGAGGGGTGGGCTCGGTTCGTGGCGGATTACGCGGTCGTGCACGGCCATGAGGAGTGCGAAGTCGGAGATGACGGCGACACGACAGAATGCAATGCCCAGCCCCACACGCCCCCGAGCGGTTGCGGCTTTTGGTGCTGGCTCGGGCGAGTGGGAGGGATTCTCGGCATCGCTTGCCGGCACTTTCCTGACTTTTTCCTTTGTGGAGGCTGATTACCTTCTGTAAGGCGGCTTTTCTGCTGCCATGGCAGAGTGGTCTTGGGTCGGCGGCGCGGCAATGAATGGCCGACGAGTAGCAGGGTACTCACCGCGCCGCTGACTCGAGATTCCTTTGCTCACGCGGCCCCGTGTCGGCGATGTGCCGTATTGTCTTGGAGTTGCTGGTGGCGCGCGGTTGGCTAGGAAGGGGCGGTAGACTCAGCAGCCCGTGGTGAAAGCCCCGCGTTGCATCGAGAGGGGCGAGGCGCCCGCCTGACAAGGCGTGAGGAGGGAGCATATTGGGCATATGTAACCGACGAACAACGCAGTCAGGCGGGATGCATCGCCGCTCGAATGCAGCGGGGACTTGCGCCACAGGCTGTCAGGGCGCGGCGGTAGTCGGGAAGGCGTGTCGGCGTTGGGAGTCGTGGTGTGTTGCATGGACCTCCGTGCTGAAATTGCGTAGCGGAGGGCGGTTCTGTGGGGAGGTTGAAATGATGAGGAGTACCGTCGCGATGTTGGCATTGATGTTGTTGATGGTGCCGGTCGGCACGGAGGCGGCCGATGAGCCCGCCAAGGCCGGTGCGTCTGTCAAGGATGCCCGTTTCACGACAGCCAACAGGATGATCCGAATCGGCGAGGTGGGCTGGGCGACCCTTTCGGCGCTGGCGTTGACCGGCGAGGCGCGGGGCTACGACGAGACGTGGCTGCGCGTCGGGTTGGCAGCCGGCGTTGGGGCGGTCGTAACCGGGATCATGGGACGCAGGCTCAAGGGTAAGGCCGAAGGCGCGGAGCGACAGAGCGTGATGTCGATATCGTTGCCTCCATCGGGCAGGGGCGTTGGCGGCGCGTGGACGTTGAGCTGGTGACTCGTGGCGGTCTGTGGATTGCGTTTCTGCGCGCGGTTGGGCGTTGCAGGTTGGTCCGCTCGCGGCGGATGAGGCGCATAGTGCCATGTCAAGTAGCGGTGATGGGACGATCCTCGTCGATTGAGGCGGACGGGGGCTTGCCGGGTGCTTGCCCTTGGGCAAGCACCCGTTCGACTTGTGGGTCGTCACGGGAGCGCTGCGATTGGACAGAACCGCTCCGGGGTGCTTTGGGCAGTCCGGCAAATGACGATCGTTGCGGGCCGCACAGCGGGTGCGGGCCATGCGCTTCGGTTGGGAGTCGATCGACGAGAGGTGACGGGAACTCGGAAAGCCGCGGGGGCCGGAGGCGCGGGGCCATTTTGCCAGTTTGGGAACTTATGAAGTGGCGGTTGAGGTTGGAGTTCGATGGGAGGGTAGACACGATGAGAAGCCTGCGCGCTGTATTCGTGGTACTCGGCGTGGTCATTTCGTCCGAAGCTTACGCCCAGGCTCCACGGGGCGAGGTCGCGGGAACGTTGCTTGTCGGCAAGGAGATTGTGGGGGGAGATCTTTCCCAAGTAGGCGGTTGGGGCTGGGGATGGAACGGATCGTTCGCGGTGCAGGCGACTGATCGCGTGTCGGTGGTCGGAGCCATGTCTGGGCTGTATCAGTCTGTGGATGGGGAATTCCCGGTTCAGGACCGGGCCCAGCGTTCGGTGCCGTTTCGCGTGACATTCGATACGCTGGGGTTCGCGGGAGGGGTGCGCGTGCACGGGGACCGATCGTCGCGGGTGCGGCCATTTTTCCAAGTGTTGTTCGGCTACAGCACAGCCGACGCGGCGGTCGGGGCGCTAGGCGACCTGGATCTGACGACCTGGAGCAGTGACCAACGGGCCATCTTCTCCGTGTCTGGACCTGCGCTCACTCCGGGGGGGGGCCTTGACGTTGGCGTGGCGGAACGGGTGGCGGTGCGTCTACAGATCGATCTCCCGTCGGTGTTCTCGGGAGGAACTGTGACGTCATCTCTGGTGGTGGGCGCGGGCTTCGTGTTCGCGGTGGGCAACTGAATCGATTCTTGTCCTGCAGGTCGCGTCCAAGGGAGTTGCCGCCCGGGACGTCGGCGGCGCCTATGGCATTCGACTTGGCGAACAGGGTGTCAGGGTTCGGCGAGGCGTGTCGTTCCGGCCGTTGGGGTTGACATCATGCCTCGACACGGGAGGAGAACGCGACGATGCGCATGCTGACGCTGCTCTTCCGCGTCCGGCCTTTTCCGCAACCTCTTCCGCATCGCGAGCGGCGCGGATTCCGGTTCCGCGGCGGTGCTGCTCCTGCTGCTCGTCCTGTGGGCATGGATGGGCGCAGCGGGCGTGACGGCCACGGAGCCCCTCGGGCCGAGCCCGGCGTCGGCGCAGTCGGCGGTGCAGCACGACGACCAGGAGTCGCGGGCGACGCTGGACGTGCTGCCGGGCATGTGGTGGACGCCCGGACTCGCAGCACGTCGTGGTTTCCTGAGGCGGCGGCCTGTGGAGGGTGCCGGTTGAGGGCGGGGCGGCCGGGAAGATCCCGTTTCGGGGTGTTCGGGGTGCGCTTCGACCTGACGCTGGGGCCGTAGGTCTTCGAGCGCCACGCACGCTTCGTGTCCGCCGTCGTCGAGGCGGGCGGCCGCGCCGGCGACGACGACACCCTCGACGAGGACGACCCGCGCTCCAGCGCCCGCCGGCACCGCTGTGGTGGTGGGACGAGGAGCCGGATCGCGTTCGCGGCCTGGGCCGGTGAGGGGCGTCGCGCGCTCAGGCGGTGTCGCGCGGCCGGGTCGCGGTCAGCCGGTCGCGCAGCGACAGCTTCGCGTTCTCCAGGTCGTACGTCGCTTGCAGCCTCAGGAACAGTCCTTCCGACAGGCGGAAGTACCGCGTGAGCAACATGTCCGTTTCCGCCGTCACGGCGCGCTTGCCGAGCACTATCCCATTGATGCGGCGCGGTGGAACGCCAACCGCGCGCGCCAGCTCGGACTGGTTGATCCCCATCGGCTTCAGGAAGTCCTCGAGCAGAATCTCCCCGGGGTGAGGGTTGGGCAACCGCTCGTGGTCGGTGGGTGTCATGCCGTGCTCCCGTCAATGATAGTCGAGCGGCATCGTGCCGGTCTCGGAGACCACGGCCCCGCAGTGTCCCCCGAACGGACGCTGAGCCCCGGCGTGCGCGCGGTGCGAGGAAGCGGTATCGAGATGACGACCGGGCGACAACGGTAGAATGAAGACGATCATGAACGCGCGCACCCACGCCGACGACTGGCGCCTCCCGCCGTTTCGACTGTCGAATTACACGAACATGATCAGAGCGGGATGGACCGACGGCGAGCTCGAACGCTTCATCCTGCGCGACCTCCCGCGGCAGTTCCACGCCCTGAACCGGGAAACCCAGAAACGGGAGCTGGAACGGGGGGGCGATGTGACCGGAACGCGCTGGGACGCGTTGATCGCGGCCGTGAGCGAGCAGCTCGCGCTGACTCACGGTCTCCCCGTACCGGCCTGGATCGACGAGCCCGAACGGTTCCTCGACGAGACGTGGGTGCTCGCCCAGGGCGCGTTGAACCGGCGGCGGTGCCTGATGTACGCTCCCGGCCCGTTTCTGCGGCACGGCGCCGTCCCGCATCCGGACGAGTTCAACGAACGGGCGGGAGACACGGATGAGTGGGCCCCTGCTTGATCGAGCGACGATCGAGCGGCTCTTCGAGGAGTTCGCGGACGAGCTCAGGTCCGCCCTAGCGCGGGTCCAGCTCTACGTGCTCGGCGGCGCGGCCATGAGCATGAGCTTCGACCGGGACCGGACCACGCAGGACGTGGACGCCAGGATCGAAGCGGGGCACGGCAAGCTGGTCGAGGCCGTCCGGAAGATCGCACGGAAACGAGGGCTCAGCGACTGAGCGCCATGTGATGTTCCCTCTGTGAGCAATGGACGGCGAGCGCCCTGCTTCAGAGCACCTCGTCAGGCGTGACCCGCTCGATGTCCGGAAGCGCGTCGAAGTGGCGATCGTAGCTGACGACCGTCCGGATCCCGTTGCGCCGCATGACGGCGGCGTGGATGGCGTCGCGGGGCTGCACGCCGGGCTGTCGCCGCAGGATCGCTCGGCACTCCCAGAGATCGTCGAGGACGATCGCATGGAAGAGGCGGATGGTCGTGGCGAACGTCTGAAACACGACGAAGCCCTCCGACTGCCGACCGACCGCGCGGTAACGGTGCAGAATCTCCTGCAGCACCTCGACATCGCTCACGGCATCGACTTGGCGCCGGGCGACCGCGAGCATGAATTCGGCGGACGGCGCCTTGAGGCGGTGGTCGCGACCTTCCGCGTACATCGGGATGTTGGCGTCGACGAACAGGCTCACGGCTCGATCGCACCCTGGATGATCTCGGCCTCGAGCTGCGCGGGATCGTCGGGGACCTCCCCGTTCAGCCCCACGAGCCTCTCTACGGCCGCGACTCGCTTCGATTCGCCGCCCGCGCCGTACCGAATCATCACCGCTTCGCGCACGAGTTCCCCAACCGATCGTCCCTGACGCCGAGCCTCCTCGGCCAGCTCCCCGTAGAGCTCGGGGGGAAAGAGGATCGTCGCCTTCTTCGTCATGTGTTGAGGCATGTCTATATCCATATACGCATCATGATGTCCACGCTATCGTCTACCCGGGGCACCTGTCAATCCGCCATCCCAAGACCTCGAAGGCTCTGGATGAGTGAGTGCGACGGTCCCCGATCGCCGGGTTGCTCGAACGCCCGACAACAGGCCGTTCCGCCAGCCGCGACGCTCGCAGTGCATCTCGACCCGGCCGGCACTGCGCGCGCAAATCACGTCAGAACAGCTTCACCTCGACCGTCTCGCCCTCCTCGACGATGTCGGTGCGGGCCGGGATCTCGATGTAGCCGTCGGCCTGCGACATGCTGGTGATGTCGCCCGAGGCCTTGAACGCGGGCACGGCCCGGCCGTCGACGACGCGGACGGTGTAGAACTGGTGCCGCCCGGGGGTCGAGACGAAGCGCTTTGCGGCCGGCACCGAGGCGGTGCGGAAGCGGTGGGCGGGCAGGCGGGCGACCTTGCGCAGCACCGGGACCAGCAGCATGTAGGCGTTCGACAGGCACGAGGTGGGGTACCCGGGCATGCCGAGCACCAGGGTGCCGTCGATGACGCCGCACGCCGTCGGCTTGCCGGGCTTGACGGCGATGCCGTGGAACAGCAGCTCGCCCTTCTCGCGGATGACGTCGAGCGTCAGGTCGCGCTCGCCGACGGAGCTGCCGCCGGAGAAGACGAGGAGGTCGTGGTCGAGGCAGGCGTCCACGGTGCGGCCCAGCTCGTCGAGGCTGTCGGGGGCGGTGGGCAGCGGCGTCGGGACCCCGCCGTGCTCGCGGACGACGGCGCCGAGGGTGAACCGGTTGATGTCGTAGATCTGGCCGGGGCCGAGCGGCCGGCCCGGCGGCGCGATCTCGCTGCCCGTCGACAGGAGGGCGACGCGCGGCCGGGCGTACACCTCGACCTCGGCGATGCCGAGGGCCGCGATGGACCCGAGCCGGCTCGGGGTCAGGAGGTCGCCCGGCCGCAGCAGCTCGGTGCCGCTGGTGATGTCGGCGCCCCTGCGCCCGATGTGCTGCCGGGGATAGACGGGGGTGAAGACGGCGACCTCGCGGGGGCTGCGGCGGTCGGTCTCCTCGACCATGACCACGGCGTCGGCGCCCGCGGGCATCGGCGCCCCGGTGGCGATCTGCGTGCACTGGCCCGGCTCGAGGGTCCGGGTGGGGACGTCGCCGGTGTGCACGGTCTCGATGCAGTCGAGCCGCCGAGGACTGGTTCGGCTGGCCCCGAAGGTGCTCTCGGCGACCACCGCGTAGCCGTCCATGGCGGCGCGGTCGAACGGCGGCACGTCCTGGCCGGCCGCCACCGGGGCGGCGAGCACGCGGCCCACCCCGGCGTCCAGCTCGACCCGCTCGGTCCGGTCGAGGGGCCGGGCGGCCTCGTCGGCCAGCCGCAGGGCCTCCTCGACGGGGATGGTCTTGCGTATCGGCCGCATCTTCGTTCCGGTCATGGTTCCAGTTCGCCCATCCGCGCCGGTTTCCACCCCAATCAGACGGGACCTGCCACCAGCCCGGGCCGCTCCCGGGGCACAGGCCCCCGCAACCAACCGTCGGATTTCCGCGCGGTTGCCACCGGTGTTTGCGTCTACCGCGAGACCTCGCGCACCATGTGGCCCAGCTCGGGCAGCACGAGCCGGGTCATGCCCAGCCGCACCGCGGCCCACGAGCCGGGGAGGGCGATGACGATCTTGCCGCGCGCCGCCCCCGCGACGGCGCGCGACAACATGGCGGCGGGGCCGATCTCCTCGAAGCTCAGCGCCCGGAACAGCTCGCCGAAGCCGTCGAGGCGCTTCTCGATCAGCCCCGCGAGCACCTCGTAGCTGCCGTCGCGGCGGCTGATGCCGGTGCCGCCGGTGGTGATGACGGCCTGCGTCGCCTCCGCCGCGAGCTGGCGCTCGATCGCGGCCCGCAGGTCGACGGGCTCGTCGCGGACGATCTCGTGGCCCAGCACCCGGTGCCCGGCCTCGGCCAGCAGCGTCCGCAGCAGCCGTCCGCCGGTGTCGGTCTCCTCGGTCCGCGTGTCGCTGACGGTGATGACGTGACAGCCGACCGCGTCCGGCGCGGCGGCCCGGTGCTCCTCGTGGCTCATGGCGGTGATGATACCTGTTACCATCCCGGCATGCGTACCCCATGGCACCGTCCGAGCGAGGTGGCCGGGGCCGCGGCGGCGACTTGGGCGACGTGCCCGCCCCGACACCGGCCTGCCGGGCGTTCGCCGGCCGGGGCCGGTCCCTCGGCTTCGACTTCACCGCCGTGCGCGCCGCGACCACGGCCTTCGCGGCGTCCCCCGGCGACGACGGGTCCCTCGGCTTCGACTTCATCGCCGTGCGCGCGACAGCGGCCTTCGCGGCGTTCCCCGGCGGCGGGCCCCGCGCCCGCCCTCTTCGCCGCGACCGCCGGCCTGCTCGCCGCGGCGCTCCTGACCGCCAGCCCGGCCGCGCAGCTCGAGCCCGAGGCAGGCCGGTGGGTCGAGACCACCCTGGCCGGGATGACCCTCGACGAGAAGGTCGGCCAGCTCGTCATGCCGTCGTTCCGGTCCACGTACCTCAGCACCGACAGCGCCGAGTTCGACCGGCTCGCGGCCCTGGTGCGCGAGCAGCACCCGGGCGGGTTCCTGATGTTCGGCGGACGCGACCCCGCCCCCGACGTGCTCCTCAACCCGACCTACGCGCGCACGACCCTGGGGCAGCCGATGGCCGGGGCGTCCATCAACAACCGGCTCCAGGCCCTCTCGGCGCTGCCCCTGCTCAACGCGGCCGACTTCGAGACCGGCATCGGGTTCCGCCTGCGCGGCGGCACCACGTTCCCCCGCGCGATGGCGTTCGGGGCGGCGGGCGACGAGGGGCTGGCGTACGAGGCGGGCCGCATCACCGCCGTCGAGGCGCGGGCCCTCGGCGTTCACGTCAACTTCGCACCGGTCGCCGACGTGAACAACAACCCCCGCAACCCCGTCATCAACACGCGGTCGTTCGGCGAGGACCCGGCGGTGGTCGCGCGACTCGCCTCGGCCTGGGTGCGCGGCCTGCAGGCGGGCGGCGTGGTGGCCACCCTCAAGCACTTTCCGGGGCACGGCGACACCGACGTCGACTCGCACCGCGGGCTGCCGCTCATCGCGCATCCCCGGGCGCGCCTCGACCGGGTCGAGCTGCCGCCGTTCCGGGCGGGCATCGCGGCCGGGGCGGGGGCGGTCATGACGTCCCACGTCGCCATGCCGCGACTCGACCCCGGCCCGACGCGGCCGGCCACGGTGAGCCCGCCGATAGTGACGGGCCTGCTGCGCGACGAGCTGGGCTTCGACGGGCTGGTGTACACCGACTCGATGCGCATGCGCGGCATCACGAACGAAATGTCGCCGGGCCGGGCCGCGGTGGCCGCGGTGGCGGCCGGGCACGACGTCGTCGTGCACTCTCCCGACGACGCGGCGGCGTTCGCCGGCCTCCGCCGGGCGGTCGAGCGGGGGACGTTGACCGAGGCCCGCGTCGACGCCTCGGTGCGCCGGATCCTGGCCGCGAAGGCGGCGCTGGGCCTGCACCGGACGCGGGCGGTCAGCCTCGACGACCTGCCGCGGGTGGTCGGCGCCCGTAGCCACCGCGCGGTGGCGGCCGAGGTGAGCCGGCGCGGCCTGACGCTCCTCCGCGACGAGCGCGGCGACGTGCCCCTGACGCTGCCCCGGTCCGCGGCCGTCCTCTACCTGTCGGTGCTGGACTATCCCTCGGGCTGGGGCAACGGCGCCCCGAGCCGCACCTTCATCCCCGAGTTGCGGACCCGGTGGCGGAACGTGACCGCGGTCGAGGTGTCGGACCACACCTCGCAGGACGAGCTCGACCTCGTGGAGGCGAGCGCCGGCCGCTACGACGCGGTCGTCGCGTCGGTCTTCGTGCGCGCCGCGTCGTTCAGCGGACGCCTCGACCTCGCCCCCGCCGTCGTCCGGCTCCTGCGCGACGTCGCCCGCGGCGCCGCGCGGCGGGACCAGCCGTTCGTCACCGTGTTCTTCGGCAACCCCTACGTCGCGACCGCCCTGCCCGAGCTGCCGGCGATGCTGCTGACCTACGACCTCTACGATCTGGCCGAGGCCACCGCCGTCCGTGCGATCGCGGGGGAGGCGGCCATCGGCGGCCGCCTCCCCATCACCCTCGGCGACGGGTTTCCGGCCGGCCACGGGTTGACCCGCGCCGCCCGGCGGCGGTGAGGGAGAGCATTTTGCCCTCGGCTCTGCGACGGGTTCCAACCGGCCGACGGGTGTTGCTGGACCCGGAACGCACGCATCGGGCAGACTGTCTGCATGTCGAGCAAGACCAAATCGCTCAGGGAGGCGTACGAACGGTTGCGAGCGGCCCGCCGCTATCCGGGCGAGTCGTTCGGCGCGGTCGTGCTGCGAGCGAGCTGGCCCGAGACGACGACCGGCAGGGCGTTCCTGGACATCTGCCGGGAACGTGGAGCCGTCCTGGACGCCGAGGAGCTCGCCCGGTTGGAGGCGGTCAAGCGGGATGATGCCCCCGCGACCGACAAATGGGCGCGCGCTGATCCGACGTGAACGAGCACGAAGCGCAGCGTTCGGTTCGGCGCGCGGCCGGGTTGGTCCGCGGCGACAGTTGGGTTACCATGCACGACTGGATCTGAGCGTACGCGGGGCGCGTTCCGGCCGCGTCGGAACGGGCAGGAAGGACTGCGATGACGGCCAGGAGTTTGGTGGGGTTGCTCGGTCTCGTGCTCGCGGCCGGCGGTGCCGGTCACGCCTGGGCACAGGCGCCGGAGACCGCGTCGGCGCCGGAAGCCGCTTCGACGCCGCGGGCGCTGCTCGACCGCTACTGCGTCGCGTGCCACAACGACCGCACCCTTCAGGCGGGCCTGACCCTGCAGTCCATCGACACCGAGCGCGTCGGCCACGTCGCCGGCGAGGTCGAGGCGTGGGAGAAGGTCGTGCGCAAGCTGCGGGGGCGGGCGATGCCGCCGCCGGGCCGCCCGCGGCCGGAGCCCGAGGCCTACGACGCGGCCGCGCACGTCATCGAGACCGCCCTCGACGCCGCCTCGGCGGCCGACCCCAATCCCGGCCGTCCCCCCATCCACCGCCTGAACCGCGTCGAGTACCGCAACGCCATCCGCGACCTGCTCGCCCTGGAGATCGACGAGCGCGAGCTGCTGCCGCCCGACGAGTCGGGCTACGGGTTCGACAACATCGCCGACGTGCTGGCTATCTCGCCGGTGCTGCTCGACCGCTACATGGTGGCGGCCGAGAAGATCAGCCGGCTCGCCCTCGGCGACCCCTCGATCCGGCCCGCCGTCGAGACCTACACGGTCCCCTACACCAAGTGGCAGGAAGGCCGCATGAGCGAGGAGCTGCCGTTCGGCTCGCGCGGCGGCCTCGCGGTGCGCCACCACTTTCCCCTCGACGGCGAGTACGTCATCAAGATCGAGCTGCAGCGCGCCTACGGCAACCACATCCGCGGGCTGCAGGAGCCGAACGACATCGAGCTGCGCCTCGACCGGGCCCGCATCGGCGAGTTCACGGTCGGCGGCGACGGGGTGCGGGCGCCGTGGAACGCGGTGTCCCGGCCCTCGCTCTACGAGCAGACGGCCGACGAGGGGATGGAGGTGCGGCTGCAGGTGAAGGCCGGCACGCGGCTCGTCAGCGCCGCGTTCCTCGACCGGGCGGCGGTCGCCGAGGGCGTCCTCGAGCCGGTGCCGGGAGTGTCGAGCCTCGCCTACTCGCGCGACCGCAACGCGGCGATGGCCCTCGGCAGCATCGAGATCAGCGGCCCCTACGGCGGGGCGACCCCCGAGGACACGCCCAGCCGCCGGCGGGTGTTCTCGTGCTACCCCGAGGCGGCGGCCGACGAGGCCGGCTGCGCGGCCGAGATCCTGTCCGGCCTCGCCCGGCGCGCGTTCCGCCGTCCCGTCGTCGAGGCCGACGTCGAGCCGCTGCTGGCGCTCTACGAGGAGGGCCGCCGCGAGGGCGGCTTCGAGCAGGGCATCCAGTTCGCGGTGCGGGGCGTGCTCATCGACCCCGAGTTCCTGTTCCGCATCGAGCGCGACCCGGCCGGGGCGGCGCTCGGCCAGGCCCATCCGGTCAGCGACCTCGAGCTGGCCTCGCGCCTGTCGTTCTTCCTGTGGAGCAGCCTCCCCGACGACGAGCTGATTGACGTCGCCGCGGCGGGCCGGCTGCGCGAGCCGGGGGTGCTGGAGGGCCAGATCGCCCGCATGCTCGGCGACCCGCGCTCGGACGCGTTCGTCGACAACTTCTTCGGGCAGTGGCTGCTGCTGCGCAACATGCGGACGGTGGCCCCCGACCCCGACGCGTTCCTCGACTTCGACGAGAACCTGCGCGAGGCGATGGAGGAAGAGACGGCCCTCTTCGTCGAGAGCCAGGTGCGCGGCGACCGCAGCGTCCTCGACCTCCTGCGGGCCGACTACACCTATCTGAACGAGCGGCTCGCCCGGCACTACGGCGTGTCCAACGTCTACGGCAACCACTTCCGGCAGGTGAAGGTGGCCGGCCGCGGGCGCGGCGGGCTGCTCGGGCAGGGCAGCATCCTGACCGCCACCTCGTACCCGAACCGCACCTCGCCGACCAAGCGCGGGCTGTGGGTGCTCGAGAACCTCCTCGGCACGCCGCCCCCGCCGCCCCCGCCCGAGGTGCCGGGGCTGCCCGACGCGAACCACCCCGAGGAGGCGCGCCGGCTCTCGATGCGCGAGCGCATGGAGGTCCACCGCATCAGCCCGGTGTGCGCGAGCTGCCACGTGCTGATGGACCCCCTGGGCTTCTCGCTCGAGAACTACGACGGCATCGGGGCGTGGCGGACGACCGAGGAGGGCGCCCCCATCGACGTGTCGAGCACCCTGCCCGACGGCTCGCGGTTCGACGGGCCGGCGGGGCTGCGCGACATCCTGCTCGGCGCCGAAGAGCGTTTCGTCGAGACCGTGACCGAGAAGCTCCTGACCTATGCCCTGGGCCGGGGGGTCGAGTACTTCGACGGGCCTGCCGTCCGCGGCATCGCGCGCAGCGCGGCGGCCGACGACTACCGCTGGTCGTCGATGATTCTCGGCGTCGTCGAGAGCACTCCGTTTCAACTGAGGAGATCGCGAGAGCCATGATTGTCACCAGGAAGCACCTCCCGCGTCGTACGTTCCTCCGCGGCCTCGGCGTGACCCTGGCGTTGCCGATGCTCGACGGCATGGTGCCCGCGTTCGGCCTTCGCGCCGGCGCGGCCGAGGCCGTGCGCCGCCTCGGCGTCGTGTACGTGCCCAACGGCATGTACATGCAGAACTGGACGCCGTCCGGCGCCGGGGCCCTCGACATCACCGAGACCCTGCGGCCGCTCGCCGCGCACCGCGAGCGCATGGTCATGATCAGCGGGCTGTGCAGCCACGAGGGCATCGCCCGCCCCGGCGAGGGGGCCGGCGACCACGCCCGCGCGGCCGGCGCGTTCCTCACCGGCGTGCACCCCAAGAAGACCGAGGGGCACGACATCCGGGCCGGGGTCTCGATGGACCAGATCGCGGCCCGCGTGCTCGGGCAGGAGACCCAGCTCGCCTCGCTCGAGCTGTCGCTCGAGTCGGCGGACCGGGCGGGGTCGTGCGACCCCGGCTACAGTTGCGCCTACGCCAACACCCTGTGCTGGAGCAGCCCCACTACCCCGCTGCCGATGGCCAGCGACCCCCGCGCCGTCTTCGAGCGGCTCTTCGGCACCGGCGGCACCACCGACCCCGCGGCCTGGCTCGCGGCCCGGCGGCACGACCGCAGCCTGCTCGACATGGTGACGGCCAAGGTGGCGCGGCTCCGCAAGGACCTCGGCCCGCGCGACCGCGTCAAGCTCGACGAGTACCTGGGCGCGGTGCGCGACGTCGAGCGGCGCATCCAGCTTGCCGAGCAGCAGTCGGTGCGCGAGCTCCCCGCGATGGACCAGCCGGCCGGCGTGCCCGACCGCTTCGTGGACCACGCGAAGCTGATGTTCGACCTGCAGGTGCTCGCCTGGCAGGCCGACCTGACCCGGATCACCACGTTCATGCTGGGGCACGAGACGAGCAACCGCGCCTACCCGGAGATCGGCGTGCCCGACGCCCACCACGCGCTGTCGCACCACGGCGGCGACCGGGTGCTCATCGAGCGGCTGAAGAAGGTGGACCATCACCTCACCGAGATGTTCGCCTACTACATCGACCGGCTCGCCGCGACCGAGGACGGCGACGGCACCCTGCTCGACTCGGCGATGGTGATGTACGGCAGCGGCCTCAGCGACGGCAACCGCCACAACCACCACGACCTGCCCACCCTGCTCGTGGGCGGCGCCGGCGGCCGCCTCAGCGGCGGGCGCCACGTGCGGGTGGCCGAGGAGACGCCGAACACCAACCTGTTCCTGGCCATGCTCGACAAGCTGGGCGTGCCCATCGAGACGATGGGCGACAGCACCGGCCGGGTGAACGCGCTGTCGGTGTGACGGTCCACCAGGAGTGATGGGCATGCAGGGACGGACGGTAGCCGGAGTCTCTCGCGGGCGTGCGTTCCGGCGGGCGTTGGTGGCCGGGCTGGTCATGACGCTCGCGGCCTTGCCGGTCACCGCGGCGGCCGAGGACGCGCCGCTCGCCGACGCCGCGGAGCGGCAGGATGGAGGTGCGGTGCGGGCGCTCCTGGCGGCGTCGGCGGCTGTCGACGCCCGTCAGCCCGACGGGGCCAGCGCCCTCCACTGGGCCGCCCACTGGAACGACGTCGAGACCGCCCGGTTGCTCGTCGCGGGCGGGGCCGACGTGAACGCCGCGAACGATCTCGGCGTGACCCCTCTCGCCTTGGCCGCGCTGAACGCGAGCGCGGAGATGGCGGACGTCCTGCTGCGCGCCGGCGCCGACCCCGACGCAACGCGTCCGGGAGGCGAGACGGTGCTGATGACCGCCGCCCGCACCGGGAACCCCGAGGTCGTGCGGGCGCTGGTCGCGGCCGGCGCCTCCGTGCGTGGCACCGCGCACTTCCGAGCCCAGACCCCGCTGATGTGGGCGGCGTCGGAAGGGCACGCGGGCGTCGCGCGGCTCCTCATCGAGGCCGGCGCCGACGTGCACGCCCGGTCCGTGCACGGCACCACCGCCCTGCTTCTCGCGGCCCGCAACGGCGACGTCGAGACCGCGCGGGTGCTGCTCGACGGCGGCGCCGACGTGAACGCGGGCGAGCCGTACCTCGCCTTCGACGCGCGCGTCGACGTCGAGGAGTCGCAGACCTCGGGCCGGATCCCGCTCGTGGTCGCGGCCGCCAGCCAGGTGGCGACCAGTGGCTGGGAGTACCACCTCGACGTCGCGCCGAGCACCCACGAGGCCCTCGCCCTGTTCCTCCTCGAGCGCGGCGCCGACCCCAACGTGCCCGACAGCATCGGCCGGACCGCCCTGCACGCCGCCGTCGAGACCGGCAAGGCCGACCTCGTGACGGCGCTGCTCGAGCACGGCGCCGACCCCAACGCCCGGCTCACCCGGGCCCCGTTCGTCTTCAAGGGCGACTTCATCTCCTACGGCCGCTACGTGGGGGCGACCCCCCTCTGGCTGGCCGCGGCGGCGCGGGTGCCCGACCCCGGGATCCTGCAGGCGATCGCGGCGGCCGGCGGCGACCCCGGCCTGCCCGCCGACGACGGCACCACCCCCCTGATGGCCGCCGTCGGCGTGGTGCTGAACGAGGCGCGGCAGCCCACCGACGAGCAATCGCTCGAGCTGGTGAGCCTGCTCGTGGGCATGGACATCGATGTCGACGCCGTCGACCGGCGCGGCCGCACCGCCATGCACGGCGCGGCCCGGCTCGCCAAGAACGCGATCGTGGAGGTGCTCGCCGAGAACGGCGCGCGGGTGGACATCGCCGACGGCCGCGGCCTCACTCCGCTCGACGTCGGCACCGTGTCCCGTCCGCTGCACCCCGACACCGAGCGGCTGCTCCGCCGCCTCGGCGCCACGAGCATCAACGACGGTTCCCGGTAAGAGTTCCCTCACGGAGCCTCGAGACGTAGGCGTCGGCTTCTTCCTTCGCCCACAGCTCGCGGCCGACTCCACGCAGCCCCAAGACGGGGTCGGCCGGCGTCGGGCCGGCTTGGGCGACGTGCTCCGAGCTGCGACCGGCCGTGGCGGGAGGAAGGGGCTTGCCCTCGGCTTGGTAGAGGTCGATGGTTTCGTCGACGATCTCGCACAGTTCCGCGAACACCGCGCGTTCGTCGGTTCCGTGGCAGCCGCCGAGAAAGAGCCCGGGGCAGCTTCCCACGTAGCAGCCGTCGTCCTTCGACCATTCCACGATCTTGACGTAGCGGGCGCTCTGCTTCACCGCCATCGCACGTTCCATGCCAGGATCTCAGGCCCGCGTGGCAGCTCGGATACGCGCTGCCAACCACTGCTGGAACGATGTCCGGTTCTCCGTGGACCGACGCCCCGCCAGGAGACTCTCGAGGCTGATGTCTTCGTCGAGATCCCCCCAGTGAATGCCACGGCCGCCGCCAATCAGCCTCCAGTTGTCGCGCTCCCGCGGTGTGGCGTGCGCAAGGCGGGGGTACCACTCGATCGGCGCCGAGATGCTTCGCCCGTCGGCGAGCTCGACGGTGAGTGCATGGTCGGTGATGACGACTCGTTGCGCCGCCGCAGGCGCGTCAACTGGAGAAGTAGTCATGCCATGCCTCCGCGAACGTCGCGCCCCTCGATTCTATCAGCGCGCGAATCCGCCCCAATTCTCGCTGACTGAACGCGCCTCCGCTCGCCAGCCCCACCGGGCGAAGCCAGAACTTGGCGACGGAATCGTCTCGCTCGACATGAACGTGCGGTGGTTCATGTCCATCGCCGGAGTAGAAGAAAAAGCGATAAGGGCCGTCGCGGAGAATGGTCGGCATCGTGCCGCTGTTCACGCAAAGGCGATGCCGATTCCGCGCGATAGCCCGGGCTCGCTCGAAGATGTCCTCAAGAGGACTCGCGCATGAGCCGCCAGAGCTTCTCGGGCCGCAGCATCATGTCGACGTGCCGCACCCCGAACGGGCTCAGGGCGTCGACGGCGGCGGCGACGATGCACGGGGTCGAGCCGATGGTCCCGGCCTCGCCGACGCCCTTCGCGCCGAGCGGGTTGACGGGGGTCGGGGTGACGGTGTGCTCGAGCTCGAACCGCGGGAAGTCGGTCGCGCGGGGGAGGGCATAGTCCATGAACGACCCCGTCAGGGGCTGGCCGTCGCGGTCGTAGACGACCTCCTCGACGAGGGCCTGGCCGATGCCCTGGGCGAGCCCGCCGTGGATCTGCCCCTCGACGATGAGCGGGTTGATGAGGCGGCCGGCGTCGTTGACCGCGACCAGCTTCAGCAGCCGCGGCTCGCCGGTCTCACGGTCCACCTCGAGCATCGCGATCTGGCACCCGAACGGGAACGTGTTGTTGAGCGGCTCGAAGAACGCCTCGTCGCTGAGGCCGGGGTCGAGGTCCTCGGGCCGCTTCACCGGCTTGTAGGCGTAGGCGGCGACCTCGGCGAACGACCGGGCCGACGACGGGACGCCCCGGACGGCGACGGTCCCGTTCTCGAAGACGAGGTCGTCCTCGTGCGCCTCGAGCAGGAACGCCGCGAACCGGGCCATCCTGGCTTTCACCTTGATTCCCGCGTTGTGCAGGGCCGTCCCCCCGACCGCCTGCGACCGGCTGCCGAAGGTGCCGATGCCCTGCTTCACGACCGCGGTGTCGCCGTGGCGGATGGTCACGTGGTCGATGGGCACGCCGAACTGGTCGGCGAGCATCTGCGCGAAGGTCGTCTCGTTGCCCTGGCCGTGCGGCGACGCGCCGGTGGTGGCGCTGATGCGCCCGTCGCGCTCGACCGTGACCTGCGAGTGCTCCCAGCCGCCGGGCGACACCATGGATGACGGCCCCAGCCCGCAGCTCTCGACGTACATCGACAGCCCCAGTCCGACGACCCGGCCGTCGGCGCGCGCCGCGTCGCGCTCGGCCCCGAGCTGGCCCCAGCCCGCCGCCTCCAGCGCGCGGTCGAGGGTCTTCTCGTAGTCGCCCGAGTCGTAGACCGCGCCGAGCTGCGTTCGGTACGGGAACCGGTCGGACGGGATGAAGTTCTTGCGGCGCAGCTCGGCCGGGTCGATGGCGAGCTCGCGCGCCAGCATGTCCATCGCCCGCTCGACGAAGTAGGTCGCCTCGGGGCGCCCCGCGCCGCGGTAGGCGTCGGTCGGGGTCTTGTTGGTGAAGACCTCGGTGAGGGTCACGCGGACGGCGGGAATCGCATAGGTGGCGCTGGCCATCGTCATGCTGTTGGTGGGGATGCCCGCCGTCAGCAGCATGTTGTAGGCGCCGATGTCCGCGACGAGGCGCAGCTTCAGGCCGAGGACCGTGCCGTCGCGCCGGGCCGCGAGATCGACGTAGCCGATGAGGTCGCGGCCGTGCACGGTGGCGAGGAACGCCTCGGACCGGTCCTCGATCCACTTGAGGGGCATGTCGAGCCGCTTCGACAGCGCCGCCGCCACGTATTCCTCGCCGTAGATGTTGATCTTCGCCCCGAACCCGCCGCCGACCTCGGGGGCGATGGCCCGCACCCGATCCTGGCCGAGGCCCACCATCCGCGCCACGAACGTCCGCAGGATGTGCGGGTTCTGGGTCGACGACCAGATGGTCATCTCGTCCTTGCCCGCCTCGTAGTGGGCCACCACCCCGCGCGCCTCGATCGAGTTGGGGGCGAGCCGCTGGTTCATCATCCGCTGGGAGATCACGACGTCGGCGGCGGCGAACGCCTCGTCGACGGCGGCGTCGTCCGTCGGCTCGCGGCGCCGGATGCCGGTCCCCCGCGACAGCGGGCCGAGGGCGACGTTGGTCGGATAGTCGGCGTGGAGCACGGCGGGTTGCCCGGTCATCGCCTCCTCGGGGTCGACCACCGCGGGCAGGGGCTCGACGTCGACGATCACCGCGTCGGCCGCGTCCCGCGCCGCGTAGCGGTCGCCGGCCACGACCACCGCCACCGGCTCGCCGACGAACCGCACCGTGTCCACCGCCACCGCGCGGTGCTCGGGCGAGGGGAACGGCGTCCCGATCGGCATCGGGTCGAGGAACCCGGCGATCTCCGTCCCGGTGAACACCGCCTCGACCCCGTCCATCGCGGCGGCGGCGCGGGTGTCGACGGAGCGGATGCGGCCGTGGGCGACGTCGCTCCGCTTGAACGCGAGATGCCGCAGGCCGTGGATCTTCACGTCGTCGACGTAGGTGCCCCGCCCGCGGACCAGCCGCGGGTCCTCGCGCCGCTTCACGCGCTGGCCGACCAGCTTGGGGAGGACGGGCGCCGCGTCGACAAGTTCCTCTTCCGGGCTCTTCGGCTTGTCGTCGGTCGTCATCGGACGTTCCATCAACTACCCGTCAAGTAAAGTTCGTAATTGTAAATCATTGCAGAAAATGGACTTGTTGTCCTGTTTGCCGTCTTGGGGCAGCGCAATGTCACCATCCGATCAAGTACCCGTCAAGTACCGACATGCGCTCAGGGCCCCGCCCGGCTCCGGCGGCTGGCGCATGAACCCTGGGCGCAGCGGTCGGGTCGTCGGGCACGTCGCGGCCGTCCGATCAAGCACCCGTCAAGTACCGCTACCAGGCGTGCTCGGTGCGACCAGACTCGCGTGATCGCCGAGGATCAGACGCGCTTGCCGGGCGTGGCCCAGGGCGGCCATGCGCCTGCGAATGCCGGCTGCGAGCCCGGCGCCCAGTCCCACCCAGAGCAACACTATCAGCCACTCTTCCGGCCACGCCAGGGCGGACGGGCTGCCCGGCAGGTACAGCAGGACGAAGAACACCGTGGCCGCCACCGCGAGCCAGCCGACCAGCGCGGGGGCGGCGACCCGGTAGGGGCGGGGCAGTCCGGGATGGCGGCGACGGATGACGAGAAACGAGACCGCCACCAGCAGATAGGCCACCACCGTCGCCAGGGATCCGGCGTCGACCAGCCACACCAGGGCCGGGCGCCCGAAGAACGGGGCGATCGCGGTGAGCGCGGTCAGCACCACGACGACCGCGGCCGGCGACCCGTAGCGGGGGTGGAGCCGCGCGAACACCGGCGGCAGCATCCCGCCGCGGGCCATCGCGAAGAGCAGGCGGGACGCCCCGAGGAAGAACGCGTTCCAGCTCGTCAGGATGCCGACGGCGCCGCCGAGCACGAGGACGCGGCCGCCCCACGGGCTGCCCCAGACCGCGCTCATGGCGTCCGCGGTGGGCAGGGCCCGATCGGCGAGGGTGGCGGGGTCGAGCGACAGGCCCACCGTCCACTGCACGAGGCCGTACCAGGCGAACGCCATCACGATCGACAGCAGGATGATGCGGCCGATGGTCCGGAACGGCAGCGCGATCTCTTCCGCGAGCTGCGGGATGACGTCGAAGCCGACGTAGAGGAACGGGGTCATGATCATGACCCGCAGCACGCCCTCCCACCCGGTGACGGCAGGTGCGAGATTGCCGAGGTCGCCGCGCACGGAGCCGGGCAGGAAGAACGCCAGCCCGACCAGCAGCAGGCCGCCGACGGCGATCTGCTGCACGAACGCCGCGAACCGGATGCCGCGATAGTTGACGACGCCGATGACGAGGGCGCCGGCCACCCCCGCCGCCACCCACGCCGGCTGCACGTCCCATCCCGCCACCGTGTAGAGCGGGTCTCCGGCCCCGAAGCCCGGCAGGAGGTAGCCGAGGACCGTGGGCAGGGCCACCGCCTCGAACGCGCAGACCGCGGCGTAGGCGAGCACGAGCGTCCACCCGCAGACGAACGCCCCGAGGGGCCCCATCGCGAGGAAGGTGAAGCTCAGCTCGCCGCCGGCGCGGGACAGGGCCGCGGACAGCTCGGCGTAGGTCAGCCCCACCAGCCAGACCATCACCGCGCCCGCCCCGAACGCCAGGATGGAGCCCACCGCGCCCGCCCGCACGATCATCTCGCCGGCCAGCACCACCCAGCTCCAGCCGACCATCGCTCCGAACGCGACGGCCAGCACGTCGCCGCGGCCGAGGAACCGGTGCAGGTGGACCGGAGGCTCAGTCATGATGGATGCCGGAAGCCGTGACCGGATGCGTCGCCGAACACGGCCGGAACGGGTCGGGGTGATCCTGGCGCGGCACTCGAGGCATCGACGGGACGACGCCGTTCTGCGGCGCAGACTCCCTGGCCCGAAACAAGGAATCTGTCCGTGCTATGGTAAGGACATGGCCAAGGTCACCAGCAAGCTCCAGGTCACGGTGCCGAAGGCGCTCGCCGCTCAGCTCAACATTCGGCCCGGCGACGAGGTCGACTGGACAATCAACGGCAACAGCCTCCACTTGACGCCCTCGAAGGATCGCCGTCAACCCCTCGATCTCGAAACCCGACTCCGCCTCTTCGACGAGGCGACGGAGCGCCAACGCCGCCGCCAGCGGGATGTCCGGGTGATGTCGGCGGATGGCGACCGCGGATGGACGCGCGAGGAGCTGTACGACCGTGACCGCACTCGTTGACACCAACATCCTGGTCTACCGGATCGACCCGCGGTCACCGGACAAGCAGCGCCGGGCGACGGCGGCACTGCGTGGGGGGCTGGCTGACGGAATCGTACGGGTTCCGCATCAGGCCATCATCGAGTTCGTCGCGGCCGTGACTCGCCCTCGCCGCCCGGGCGGCCCGCTGCTGTCCATCCCGACGCCCTGCACGAGGCGGAGGAGATGGTGACGCAGTTTCCCGTCATCTACCCGAACGAAGCCGTCGTGCGTCTCGCGTTGCGCGGGGCGGCGGCGTATCGACTGTCGTGGTTCGATGCGCACCTGTGGGCGTACGCCGAGCATTTCGGGCTGAGCGAGCTGTGGTCCGAGGATTTTCAGCACGGCCGCATGTACGGCACGGTCCGGGCGGTCAATCCGCTGCTCGAACCCGGGAACTCCTGACGGCGGAGTCGGTCCGGCCCTCAGCGCTCGAAGACCACCCGCCCGCCGAGCACCGTCAGGTCGACCTCGGTGTCCACGGTCCGTTCGGGGTCGATGGTGAGCAGGTCCTGCGACAGCACCACCAGGTCGGCGAGCTTGCCGACCTCGAGGGTGCCCTTCTCGTCCTCCTCGAAGGTCAGGTGGGCGGCGATGCGCGTGTAGCCGACGATGGCCTCCGGCATCGTCAGCGCCTCGCCGTGTCCGACCACCGAGCCGCCCATGCCCCGGCGGGTCACCGCCGCCTGCAGCCCGACCATCGGCCCGATGGGCAGGATGTCGCTGCCCAGGGCCACCACCACCCCGTGCCGCATCGGCGAGCGCAGGGGGTTGTTCGTCTGGTAGCGCTCGCCCTCGAGGTGCTCGGCGTAGCGCCCGTCGAGCGTATAGGTGAAGTTGGGCTGCTGCGCGACGTGGATGTTCCAGTCCGCCATCTTCCGCATGGTCTCGGCCGGGGGCCGGACCGTGAAGTGGTTGAGGAAGTGGCGGTGGTCGGCGCGCGGCGACGCCTCGAGCAGGCGCGCCCACGCGTCGACGGTCATCGCGATGGCGGCGTCGCCGATGGTGTGGAACCCCATCTGCCAGCCCCGCTCGTGGGCGGCGCTGGAGATGGCGAACAGCCCCGCCTCGTCGATCAGGGGGCCGCTGCCGTGGTAGCCGGGCTGCCCCTTGTAGGGCTCCAGCGTCCAGGCAGCGGCGCCGGTGTAGCCGCCGTCGACGAAGAACTTCATGGGCCCGACCCGCAGCCACTCGTCGCCGTCGCCGGTCTTCCGGCCGAACCGGTCGAGCATGTCGACGGCCCGCTCCGGGTCCGGCGGCACCCGGAGCTGCACCGCGGCCCGCGGCAGCTCGCCGCGGTGCGCGGCGTAGGCCGCCTCCCAGTCCGCGAAGCCCTCGATGCCGACCCCGGCGTGGATGATGCTCGTGACGCCGAGCCCGAGCAGGTCGCGCAGGTTCTCGACGAAGCTCGCCTGCAGCTCGTCCCGCGTCGGATCGGGCACGACGCGGCTGACCAGCCCCTGCGCCCCCTCGCGGAGGATGCCGTTCATGCGGCCCGCGTCGTCGACCTCGATGATGCCGCCGGGCGGGACCTCGCTGTCCGGCGCGAGCCCCGCCGCCTCGAGCGCGAGCGAGCTCGCCACCGAGCTGTGGCCGCCGGCCCGGGTCAGCACCACCGGGTTGGCGGGTGCGGCATCGTCGAGGTCCCACCGCAGCGGCCGCCGCTGCTCGGTCAGCTCGTCCTCCGACCAGCCGTACCCGGTGATCCACTCCCCGGCCCCGAGTTGCTCGGCCTTCCGGGTGACCCGCCCCTTCAGCTCGGCCATGTTCTCCAGCCCCGCCAGATCCACCCAGCGCTCGGCGTCGCCGCGGATGTGGATGTGGGTGTCGATGAACCCGGGCAGCACCAGCCGCCCCTCGAGGTCGATGGTGCGCGCGGCGCGGTAGAGATCGGTCAGCTCGTCCCAGCCGAGGGCCACGATGCGGCCGTCGCGCACGGCGATGGCCGAGTAGGTCGAGAGCAGCTCGTCGGCCGCGAAGACCTTGCCGTCGTGCAGCAGCAGGTCCACCGGTTCCTGCGCCTGCGCCGCCGGCGCGCTCGTCGCCGCCAGGATCCACGCCGCGATCAGCAGTCGATTCATCGTGCCCTCCCAAGCCGCCGCAAGCCGCCATCATACCGTGTCGGCCCGCCGCGCGTCGGCCTCGGTGCGCTTGCGGGCGAAGCGGGACGCTGGTAGGGTTGAGGCGGTCCGGCGAGGCGTTCGCCACGAGCTCCCGGACAGCCCGGAAGCGTTGCCTTGCGGCTTCGCCCACGCCCGGCTCGATTCCGGCGACCGGCCCGTGGCGGTCGATCGGCCGCTCGTGCAGGGCGCCGGGCGCCCGCGCGTCGGACGCCGCCGCCGTCCGCTCCTGCAACCGTCCGACGCCACGGCCCTTGTGGTCGGGGCGGTCCGTCATCGGGCAACGTCGTGCGACAGGGGGAACGACGACTCCATGGCCAGCAAGACGAGAATCGCCGGTATCGCCGTTGCAGGCGTGCTGATCGTCGCCACGACCACCTATGTCTTCGTCGCACCCTACAACCGCATTGCCGGGGTGAGAATCGGTGGCAGCCTGACGCCGCCGCCGGCGGACTTCACGGCCCTCGAACGAGGCATCGGGACCATCAAGACCGGTGGCTTTCCGCCGTTCGTGGTGCACGTGTCGCTCGTTCCCTTCGAGGGTGGGTTCATCACCGCCACGAGGCCGGACGGCGGCTATTGGTCGAGACGGGCGCAGGTCGCCCCCGACGGCTACGCGCGGCTCGGCGACGCAACGTTCGCGATGACGGCCACCGAGGTGCTCGGCGAGGAGAAGTACCCCTACCTGCGCCGGTGGGGTGGGCCCGACCTCGACCGCACCCTGTCGGGCGGTGTCATCGTCGGCGAATCGGAGCCCTTGAGGGAATGGCAGGTCTTCCTCTGGACTCCCCGATAGCCGGCGCCGGCGGCAACACGGCGCCCACGTCGGCCGGCATCACCCTCGCGACCGCGCTGGTGTCCCCGATAGCCGGCGCCGGCGGCAACACGGCGCTCACGGGCAAGCCGCGCGGCCGCGGGAAGACGACGAAGACGGCCCGGACACCCGGTTGCAGGCGCCGGCGGCAACACGGTGCTCACGGGCAAGCCGCGCGGCCGCGGGAAGACGACGAAGACGGCCCGGACACCCGGGGAAGGAGAACCGCCATGTCCCGCATCCAGCGCTTCTTCGTGAACGGCGTGGCCGCGGCCGGCCTCGCCGCGGCCTCCGCGTGCGCGGCCCCCGCCGCGAATCCCGCGGACCTCCCCGGCGCCTGCGCCGATCTGACGGCGCTGGAGCTCATCGACATGCGCATCGGCTCGGCCGAGCACGTCGCCGAGGGGGATGTCCCGGCCCACTGCCGGGTGCGGGGCGTCATCGAGACCGAGATCAACTTCGAGCTGCTGCTGCCCGACGACTGGAACGGCCGGTTCCTGATGGGGGGCGGGGGCGGCTTCGTGGGGAGCGTCCAGAACCAGGCGCGCTCGCTCTACGCGCACGGGGGCGGCCCCCTCGAGCGCGGCTACGCCACGGCGGGGACCGACACCGG
This sequence comes from Vicinamibacterales bacterium, assembly GCA_965261285.1. Lineage (GTDB taxonomy): Bacteria > Acidobacteriota > Vicinamibacteria > Vicinamibacterales > UBA8438 > JAJEEA01. The sequence continues at coordinate 6,154,481 of OZ253457.1, forward strand.
GCACGCGGGGCCCGGCCGCTCGGCCGCCTGGGCCCTCGACCATCCCGAGCGGCAGGAGAACTTCGGCCACCGCGCCGTCCACCTGACGGCGGAAACCGCCAAGTCGATCATCTCGCACTACTACGCGCGGCCGTCCGACTACGACTACTTCGTCGGCTGCTCGCGGGGCGGCGGGCAGGCGATGATGGCGTCGCAGCGCTACCCCGACGACTTCGACGGCATCGTGGCCGCCGCGCCCGCCTACGACTGGACGGGCATCACCGCCGGGTTCGTGCAGAACCAGCAGGCCATCTACCCCGACGGCGACCTCGACGCCCCGGTGCTCACGGCAGCCGCGCTCGAGCTGCTCGGGTCGAGCATCCTCGCCGCTTGCGACGCCGACGACGGGGTCGAGGACGGCATGATGACCGACCCCCGGCACTGCGGCTTCGACCCCGCCGACCTGCCGCGCTGCACCGGCGACCGCCCCGCCGACGGCTGCGTCACCGCGGCCCAGCTCGCCGCCATCCGGACCGTCTACGACGGTCCCGAGGCGAACGGCGAGCCGCTCTACCACGGGTTCAACTACGGCGGCGAGCACCAGAACGGCGGCTGGCCCGGGTGGGTGGTCGGTCCGCCGGGGACCGCGAGCGCGCAGTACGGCTTCGGGACCGAGCTCTTCAAGTACTTCGTCTTCGGCGACCCCGACTGGGACTACACCGAGTACGACTTCTCGACCTGGGAAGAGGACGTCGCCCCGACCGGCGCGATCCTCAACGCCACCAGCACCGACCTCGGCCGGTTCCGCGACGGCGGCGGCCGCATCATCTACTGGACCGGCTGGTCCGACCTCGCCCTCACGCCCCTCGGCACCATCGACTACTACGTGCGGCTCGCGGCCGACGACGCCGCGGCCCGCGATTACGCCCGGCTCTACATGCTGCCCGGCGTGCTCCACTGCGCGGGCGGCCCCGGCCCCGACCGCGTCGACTGGGTCGAGGCCATCCGCGCCTGGGTCGAGGACGGCCGGGTCCCCGAGCGCCTGCTGGCGACCAAGCTGGACGGGGACGGCGAGGTCACGATGACCCGCCCCGTCTGCCCGTACCCGCAGGTCGCGGTCTATGACGGGGTCGGCGATCCGAGCGACGAGGCCAGCTTCGCCTGCACGATTCCGTCGCTGTAGCGCCGGACAAGTCTCGGCTTGGACTGGCCTGAATCCTTCATGTCAGCCACCTTTGGCCATGACAAGACGAATTGTCCTGCAATGGCCAATGATGGCCGACGCTCGTCTGTTTCTCTCCGTGTGTGAATCCGCGTCGCGGCGGCCGCCTCAGAAGCTGTAGCGCAGGCCGAACTGCATCTCCCGGGCGTTCAACGCGCTGAAGATGCGGCCGAAGTTCGGGGTGCCGAAGATGCGGTTGGGCACGTCGAAGTTGGCCCGGTTCAGCACGTTGAAGATCTCCCAGCGGAACTCCAGGCGGCCGGTGTCGCCGACGAACCAGTCCTTCTGCAGCGAGACGTCGACGTTGGCCAGGCCCGGCGCGAAGACGCTGTTGCGCAGGGCGCTGCCGAAGGTGAAGGGGCTCTGCAGGGCGAACGCGTCGGTGTCGAACCAGCGGTCGGGGGAGCGCTGGCCGGCGGGGAGGTTGGGGTCGCCGATCTGGTCGGGGCGCTGGGCGGGGCCCGAGCCGATGTTGGCGCGATCCATGCCGAGGTTGACGGTGAACGGGGCCCCCGACTGCACGGTGACGATGCCGTTCACCCGCCAGCCGGAGAGGAGCGCGGCCGCCCCCGCCGCTCCCTCGAAGAACGGGAGCTGCAGGGTGCCGCTGGCCACGAGCTGGTGGCGGTGGTCGAAGCTCGACAGCGCCACCTCGCCGGGGAAGATGTCGTTGACGTTCTGGGGGACGTTCGACTCGAACGCGGTGGCGCCGGGGCTCGAGGCGTCGTCCTTCGACTGCGACAGGGTGTAGGCGGCGTTGAACGAGTGCCGCCCGTCGAAGCGCCGCTCGGCCTTGAACGTCACCGCGTGGTAGATCGACTCGCCGTCGAAGCGGATGGCGCGGATGCCGCTCAGCTCGGGCACGGGCCGGCGCTCGTCGATGGGGCCCGGGCCGGGCAGGGGCACGTTGCGGATGGTCGAGTTGTCGGCCCCGATGGTGTACGAGCCCATGTAGGCCAACTCCACCATCGTCTGCCGCGTCGCCTCCATCTGCACGCCGCCGCTCCAGGTCTGCGTGTACTCGACCCGGTAGTCGTTGTCCATGATCGAGCCGCCGATGCTGCCGGTGGCGTCGCTGGTGAGGATGTCGCGGGTCTGGTGGGTCGGCGCGAGCTGGTCCGACGGGGTGTCGATCTGCTTCAGGAAGAAGAACGGCAGGTTCCGGGTGAACGCGGTCTGCACGCTGTACGCCCACTGGTTCAGGAAGACCCCGTAGCCGCCGCGCAGCACCACCGAGCGCTGGTCCCCGAGCAGCAGCGCGAACCCCGCCCGGGGGGCGAGGCGGACCCGGCTCGGGCGCAGGAGGCTGCGGTCCCAGCCGAGCTCGGCCGACGTCACCCAGGGAATCGGCATCAGCGGCAGCAGCGCCTCGGCCGCGGGCGAGATGTTGCCGGCGTCGTCGCTGGCGACGACGAAGCGCCCGCCCGGCACCGACAGGTCGATCGACGACAGGCGGTTGTCGACGTCCTTCATGTGGGCGTTGTACTCGTAGCGCAGCCCGTAGTTGATGGTCAGGTTGTCGCGCGCCCGCCAGTCGTCCTGGGCGTAGAGGTGCAGCCACGTCGTGCGCGAGTCCTGGTCGCCGCCGCCGATGCCGGCCCGCGCCGAGGTCGGGTACCCGAGCAGGAAGTCGGCCATCGCGTTGCCGCTCCACTGCCCCGTATAGGTGAAGGCGCCGCGCGCGGTGTCGGCGTTGACGGGGCGGAACCGCAGGTGGAACAGGTAGCCGCCGAACTTGTAGCGGTGGTTGCCCTGGTCGATGAGGAAGTTGTCGTAGACCTCGAAGTGCTCGTTGCTCCGCGACACGAACGTCGTGGGGTCGCCCATGGTGCTGAACAGCCCCGCCGTCGAGATCTGGGGGAACCCGACGTCGCGCGGGTTCCGGCTCACCCCGAGCAGGCCGACCCGGTCGGCGAAGTCGACCCCCGCGTTCTGGCTGTGCTGCCCGCCGTTCACCGACATGTAGCCGAAGCGGAGCTCGTTCAGCTTGTTCCGGCCGATGGCCTTGGTGTAGCTCACCCCGACGTTGCGGGTCGTGGTGTCGAGGGTGCGGCCGAACCCCGGCACGAGGGACTCCTGCTGGACGCCGGTGCCGAACGGCTGGATCTCGTCGGCGTCGAAGGTGCTGACCCGCAGGAAGAGGTGGTCGGCCTCGGCCGGCCGGTGGTCGACGCGCACGCTGAACTGGTGCACGTCCTTGTCCTGCGGCTCGACCGAGGTCAGGTTCTGGAACCGCTCGCCGGCCGTCGGCAGGGGCACGTTCGCGAGGAACTCGCCGGCGATGGGGTCGAGCCGGTCCGACGGGATCCGGTTGCCGGGAAACGCGCTGCACGCGCCGGTCGCGGCGTCGATGGTCAGCGGGTCGCAGATAGGGCCCCAGCCCGAGAAGTCGCCGCCCCGGACCGCCGCGTCCGGCACCGAGAAGGTCTTGGTGATCGATCGCTGCGTGTCCTGCCGCTCGTAGCTCGCGAAGAAGAACGTGCGGTCGCGGACGATGGGGCCGCCGAGGGTGCCGCCGTACTGGTCCTGGTCGAGCGGGGGCACGGGCAGGCTCCGGTCGTCGAAGTAGTTGTGCGCGTCGAACCGCTCGTCGCGCATGAACTCGAACAGGCTCCCGTGGAAGTTGTTCGCGCCCGACCGGGTGGCCACGTTGATGAGGGCCGACGCCTTCCCCCCGAACTCGGGCGGGTACATCGACTTCTGGATCTTGAACTCCTGGATGGAGTCGACCGACGGGTTGATGACGAGGTTGTTGAAGAGCTCGTCGGTGACCTTGAACCCGTCGAGCATGTAGATGTTGTGGCCGGCCCGCTGGCCCCCGACGTTGGGCAGGGGGCCGGCCTGCTGGAGGGCGCCGCCCCGGGTGCCGCCGGGGGGGATGACCACCGCGTCGCTGAGCTGGGCGAGCTGCAGGAACTGCCGCCCGTTGAGGGGGATGGTCTCGACCTCGCGGGTCTCGATGACGTCGCTGATCTCGGCCGTCGTGGTCTGCAGCAGGGGGGCGCTGACCTCGACCGTCACCTCCTCGCTGACCGCGCCGAGGGCCAGGGTGAACTCGAGCTGCAGGGTGCGGCCGACCTCGAGGCGGATGCCGGTCTGGGTCGAGCGCTGGAAGCCGGGCAGCTCGGCGGTGACGGTCCACTCGCCGGTGGAGAGGCCGGGGAGGAAGAACCTGCCTTCGCCGTCGGTGACCCGCTCGATGACCGTCCCGCTCGCGGGATGGGTGGCCACGACGAGGGTGCCCGGCAGGACCGCGCCGCTCTCGTCCGCCACGACGCCCAGCAGCTCCGCGGTGTTCGTCTGGGCGGCGCCGCTGGCCGCGGCCAGCAGCACCAGCAGGGCCGTGGCCCACTTGGCCCACGATCGCGCCCGGTTCGTGCAGACGGTCCGGTCTCGCCGCGCGGCGGCTGCACCGGCCCGGCCGGCGGCGCTCCGCCGGCACGACAGCCATCGAAGTTCGTGTCGGTGCATCCTTCAATTATAGAGTGGGCGGCCGGTCTGACGACTCGAACGCCTCGAACACCGGACGGCCGCAGACTCCCGCCGGCCGGCCGCGACCCGCGAAAGCGCGCCCGGCGGCGCGGCGGCTGCCCCCGGCTCTTCCGGCTTGCGCCCGGCCGCCCCTACGCCGACGACCTACGTCCCCCGGCCGCGACCGCGAGGACGTGCTGGGCGGCGCGGCGGCTGGCCCCGGGGCCCCCCAGCTTCTCGCGCACCTCGCGCAGCGCCTGCCGGGTGCGGGCGGCGTGCGCCTCGTCCGACAGGAAGCGCACCGCGTCGTCCGCCACCGCCGCCGGCGTGAACGCGGCCTGGGCGTACTCGGGCACGACGGTCCGTCCCGCCACCAGGTTGACCATGCCGAACGCGTTCACCTTGATGAACCGCCGCGCCATCCAGTACGTCAGCGGCGAGAGGCGGTAGACGACCACCATCGGGCGCTCGTGTATCGCGGTCTGGATGGTGGCGGTGCCCGACGCGGTGAGCACGACGTCGGCCGCGGCGAGCACCGCATCGGTCTGCGACTCGACGACGCGCGGCGGCGCCCCCGCGCCCCGCAGCGCCGCCAGCGGCTCGAACAGGGAATCGGACAGGCCGGGGGGCCGCGCGACGACGAGCTGCGCCGACGGGACGCGGTCGCGGATGCGCCGGGCCGCGGCGGCCATGTCCGGCAGGATGCGGCGCAGCTCGTTGGGTCGGCTGCCGGGGAGCAGCGCCACCACCGGCGCCTTCGCCTCGAGCCCGTGATCCCGACGGAACGTCTCCCGGCCCGCGGCGGCCGGCGCCAGGTCGAGCAGGGGGTGGCCGACGAACGAGACCGGGATCCCCGCCTCGCGGTACAGCCGCGTCTCGAACGGGAAGATGACGAGGGCCCGGGTCACGAACCGCCGCATGGTCCGGAACCGGCCGCTCCGCCACGCCCACGCCTGTGGCCCGATGTAGTAGACGACGGGGATGCCGAGGGCCGCGACGGCGGCGCCGATCCGGAAGTTGACCTCGGGAAAGTCGATGGCCACGAACACGTCGGGGCGTTCCGCCCGCGCCGCCTGCACGAGGCGCCGGTACGTCCGCCAGGTTTGCGGCAGCACCGACAGGGCCTCGGTCAGCCCGGTGGCCGCGAGGCCCGCGTAGTCGGCGGTCAGGCGCCCTCCCGCCGCCGCGAGCTGCCTTCCCCCCAGCCCGAAGACCTCCGCGCCGGGGCTCGACCGGCGGATCTCGCGGACCAGGGCGCCCGCGTACAGGTCGCCCGACGGCTCGCCGCACGAGAGCATCACCCTGGGCGCCGGCATGGTGGGTGGCCGCCGCGGGTTGCTCGCGGCCTCGCCCTCCGTCCGGCCGGTCAACGCCGGAAGTCGGGGCGGGACAGGTCTAGCTCGGCCACCGAGAGGACCTCGACGTCGCCGAACCCGGCCCGCCGGAGGTCGTTCACGAAGGCGCGGGCCTCGCCCACGAGCACGATCGCGAGGCGGTCGGGACGCAGGTAGGTGCGGGCCACCCGCCGGATGTCCTCCACCGTGACCGCGTTGATCCGGTTCGGGTAGTTCGGGAGGTCGTCGAGGTCGAGGCCGTACACCAGCGCCTCGAGCACCTGGGAGGCGATGGCGTTGGGCGTCTCGATGGTCAGGGGGAAGTTCCCGGCCAGGTAGGCCTGGGCGTTCTCGAGCTCGCGCCGGCTCACCCGCTCCCGTCGCAGGCGGCCCACCTCGCCGACCATCAGCCGCAGCGCCTCGACCGTCGCCTCGGTCCGGGTGTCGGTCTTGCCGATGAAGTCGCCGCCGTAGCGGCGGCTGCCGATCTCGGCCGAGGCCGAGTAGGTGAGGGACCGTTCCGTCCTCAGCACGCTCCCGAGCCGGTTCCCCCCCTCGCCGCCGAGAATCTTGATGGCGAAGTCGAACGGCAGGTGGTCGGGGCTGGCGCGCTCCAGGGCGGCGTGCCCGACCCGGATGGCCGTCTGCAGCGAGCCCGGCTTGTCGATGACGACGATCCGGCGGGTGGGCTCGGGTATCTCGCCGACGGGCGGCGCCGCCGCCTCGGTCCGGGGCGCCCAGTCGCCGAACGTCCGTTCCGCCGCCGCGAACGCCGACTCGGCGTCGATGTCGCCGACGATCGCGAGCAGGGCGTTGTTCGGCGCGTAGTGGGCGGCGTGGAAGTCCACGAGATCGCCCCGCGTGATCCGCCGCACCGACTCCGGCGTGCCGTTCGACGGCTGTCCGTAGGGGTGCGACCCGTAGATCAGCCGCGACAGCACGACCCCCGACAGGTACTCCGGGTCGTCGTAGCTGACCTGGAACCCCGACAGCACCTGCTGCCGCTCGCGCTCGATCTCGGCCGGCGCGAACGCCGGGTTCCGCACGGTGTCGGCGACCATGTCCAGCCCGAACTCGAAGCTGTCGGTCATGACGAGGACGTTGACGAAGGTCAGGTCCGTGCCCGCCCCGGCGCCGAGGATGCCGCCGATCGAGTCGATGGCGTCGGCGACCTCGGTGGCGCTCCGGCTCGTCGTTCCCTGGTCGAGCAGCGCGCCCGTGAACGTCGCGACCCCCGGCTTGCCGGCCGGGTCGTACGCCGATCCGGCCCCGATGAGCAGCCGCAGGTTGACGGCGGGCTGCTCGTGGTGCATCACCACCACCACCCGCAGGCCGTTGTCCAGGGTCCGCACCTCGTAGGGCGGGAACGTCGCCTGGTGCCACGGCAGCGGGGGCGGCGGGCTCTCCCGCGGCCAGTCCACCGGCGGCTGGCCGGCCGCGGCCGCGGCGATCATCGACAGGCAGAGGGCCAGGAGCACGGGCCGTCCTGCGGCTCGGGCTCCCGCAGGCGTGGTTGGGCGCCCGGGGGAGGCCGCGGCGCGACCTGACGCTCGCGATGGAGTTTCGCCGGCGCGAAACTCCTGGGCCGACGATGGGCGTGGCAAGCCGGTAGCTCCCGCGCCGGACGTCGAGAGTGGACCCCGTCTCATTGGTCGTCTCCGGGCCGGAAGAACGAGCGCCCGGGCGGCGGGGCGGGCAGAATCGTCAGCACCAGCCGGTTCTCCTCGGTGAAGTAGGTCCTGGCCACCCGCTGCACGTCCTCGCGGGTGACGTTCATGAAGATGTCGAACTCGGCGTCGACGGTGGTGACGTCGTCGTGCGCCACCGCCGCGTGGACCAGGTGCGAGGCCTTCTGCTCGATGGTGAGGCGGCCGAACACGTAGTCGCGGGCGAACTGGTTCTTGGCCTGCTGCAGCTCCCGGTCGCTGATGAACTCCGTCTTCAGCCGCTCCAGCTCCTCGATGAGCGCCGCCTCCGACTCGGCCGGCGTGCGGCCTGGCTGGACGATGGACACGGCGTAGAACAGGTTCGGGTCCTCGATGAGCAGGCCGTCGCCGGCCGCCGACACCGCGAGCTGGTCCTCGTAGACGAGCCGGCGGTAGATGCGCGAGCTCTCCCCGTCGGACAGCACCTTGGTGGCGATGTGCAGGGGATACGCGTCGGGGTGCCCGTCGTAGGTGATGTGATGGGCCACGATGACCGCGGGCAGGGGCCAGTTCTCGGACTGCGTCAGGGTCACCCGGCGCTCGGCGGTGGACGGCGGCTCGCGGGGGATGTCGCGGGGCACGGGGTGCTTCGCCTTCGGCACCCGGCCGAAGTACAGCTTGATGTGGGCCAGGGCCTGCACGGGGTCGAAGTCGCCCACCAGCACCAGGGTCGCGTTCTCCGGCACGTAGTAGGTGTCGTAGAACTCCTGAACGTCCTCGATGGAGGCGGCCTCGAGGTCCTCCATGCTGCCGATGACCGAGTGCTTGTACGGGTGCGCGGTGTAGGCCTGGTCGTACAGGATCTCCGACAGCAGGCCGAACGGTGCGTCCTCGTAGCGCCAGCGGCGCTCCTCCTTGACCACCTCCCGCTCCGCCTCGAACGTCCGCTGGTCGATGCGCAGCGTGGCCATGCGGTCCGCCTCGAGCCACAGGACCAGGGGCAGGTACTGGGACGGCACCGTCTGGAGGTACGTCGTGGCGTCCTCGGTCGTGTAGGCGTTCCCGTCGCCTCCCACCCGGGAGATCATCGTCAGGTGCGAGTCGGGAAGCACGTTCTTCGAGCCCTTGAACATCATGTGCTCGAACAGGTGGGCGAACCCGGTGCGGCCCGGCCGCTCGTTCTTCGACCCCACGTGGTAGACCATCTGCAGGTGGACGATGGGCGTCGAGTGGTCCTCGGAGAGGATCACCCGCAGGCCGTTGTCCAGCGTGTGCATCTCGTAGTCGAGCGGGGTCGGCCGCACCGCGCCGTCCAGGGTGGACGACACGGCGAGCAGGCCGGCCAGCACGACGAGGAGCATCCGGCCGGACACGGGCGGGCTCGTGCCGAAGCCGCCGCGCCGCCGCCGGATCGCGGGGAGAATCGTCTGGAACATGGGCCGAATTATGGCACAGCCGGGGCGGTGGCCGGCGGTGGTCGGCCGAATGCCGGTCTTGATCCCGGCGCGCGTCGTTCACCGGTACCGGACCAGGGATCGTCAGTCCGCTGTTCCGATCGGTCCTACTTCAGCTTGAGCTACGTCAGCCTGAACCTGCGGCCAGGCTCTGCCGTTTGCCCTGCTGCCGTGAGTCGTGGCCCGACCGGAAACAGGGCGTGTCGAACCTCGATCTCGCCGCCCGAGTGCCGGCGATGGCGGCTGGAGAAACGTCTCGACTCGCCGATGGGTGTGGCGCCCCGCGGTTCGGTGACGAGGCCGACTTCCTCGCGCAGCTCGGCGATTTTCGCTCTGACGCTCGATTCCGCGTACTCCAGATCGCCGTCGAGAACGTAGCCGAGCATGCACGCGAGGGGGAGGCCCTCCGCGTACTGCTCCACGACGAAGCGCGACAGGCCGTGCGTCACGTAGTCGCCTGCCAACGACCTCCTCCTGCCGTCCTTGCGGACGTCGTGCAGCCGCTTGCACTCGTACGCGAGGTAGATGTTGCGGTCCTGGTTCAGGAGGACCGCAATGTCCACGCTGCCCGTGCTGTACGCGGTGCCTTCCGCTGTGTAGCCGAAGGGCTCGTACTGGAATTCGATCCAGTAGAACTGCCGGCGAGCCTCTGGATCTCCGTTCAGGAGATCCACCAGATTGGCGGTGATGGCGTCCTCATGCGGAGGCTTCGGCAACTTGTCGACACAGCGGCGCCAGACGGTCGCGACACGCTCGATAAACCGCACGTCGAACGACCGGAATCGGTCGGCCCAGGCGGTGGGGTCGCCGGCGAGCATCAGTACGGACCCGGACGATCGTCGCGCTGGCGTCCGACGCAACCCTGCAAGTCGAGGGCGATGGCGTGGGCGTCGGCCACGGCTGCGGATCGGAGCCAGAACCGCTTGGCGGCGGGCTTGACGAGGAAGAGATCGCGGTCCAGGAACACCCGGAAGTCCGGCGTCGACTGGAAGTTGCCCGGAAGCGGCTGCTCGATGTTGCGAGCGAGGTGGCCCAGTGCTGCTCCGACCGGCGTCTTGTCGTCCTCGGCGTAGTCGAACGCGCTGCTCCCGTCCCGCAACGTCAGCTGGAGGACGGCTAGGTCGTCGTTGCGGGCCACGAGCCGGGTGCCGATGGCGCAGTCGTCGTCGAGCCAGTCCATGAGATTGTCGACGAGCGTGCGGGCATAGGCGCGCCGGTCGGACGTGGTCGACGAGTACCAGATCTCCGGCAGGCTGCCGCGGTTCGGTTGCGCGGAGGGAATCGTGTGCTGCACCGTGTCTTCGACGAGGATTCTCTCGGCCTCGGACAGGCAGAAGAAATCGTACGTCAGAGCATCGATCTTCTCGAGCACTGTGCGTTCATCCGGTCGCGGCACGGGGGGCTGACCGGCCGGCCCAACCTGCTGGTCAATCACGGTGACAAGCGCATCCGCCGCCCGTTGCGACCGCTCCGGATCCGGCAGGTTCTCCGGCGCAGGAAACGGGAGGCGCAGGAGTTCCGCCTGTTGGACCTTGGGACGATCCGCGCCGAACGACGACGTGCCATGAAACGCGAACCACAGCATCATTCTGCTGTTGAACAGCCCCGCGAGCAGCCGGCCGCGGCGCTCGTCGCCCGGTGGGACCGTGATGGCCTGTACGATGTGCCGGAATGTCAGCGGGTCCTCGACGTAAGCGGCGCGCATCCGCGGCCCGCCGGGGCCGACAGCGATCCCGTGGGGAACCAGTACGCGAGGTCCCGAGAATCCCGCCTCGAAACCGTCTCTGCGAACGAAGCCGTCCCTCCACGGCGGCAATCCCGTGGAATCGAGGACCGGAATGCGGAACTCGTCCACCGGCAGATAGGGAGTCGTAGCAACGATGCTGCTGTGTCTGAGTTCCTGACCCGCGCGGTCGATTCGCTCGACGGTCTCCGGCTGGAAGCCCTGCCCGACGACCCAACGGTTCTGCGCGGACTTCTTCTTGCGCGCGAGCGTTCCGAACTCGACCGCCAAGTCGCCGAGGCGGGGAAACCGCGACAGGTAGTTGAACAGCCGTCCTTCAGGCTCAGTCATCCACAGGCGCTTCTTGAAGACGAACGGGTCGGCGTCGACCTGGCGGGAATCGAGCCGGCGGCGGTCACCGCTGCCGATCGTGATCAGGCGGCGGGACTTCAGGTTCAGGTCGGCCTTGGGTGTCAGGTAGTCGAACCGGTAGGGGGCTTCCGCTTGCGGCCAACTGAAAATGATCAGCGCGGTGGGGCGTACGGCCCTGTCGAACAACTGGAACCGCATGTCGGCGAAGTTGACGACGCTGGAGACGCGTGCCTCGCGCAGCAGGCGCTTGCGCGCCTCCACGGCCGGCCGGGCATGGTTGTGCAGGAAGCCCATGGCCGGCAGCAGCAAGGCGGCGACGCCGTCGTCCCGCAGATGTCGCAGCGTCTTCCAGGCGAAGGGCCACGCTTGCTCTCCGCCCGGCGCGGGGAACTCTTCTGACTTGCACCACTCCAGGGCGGAATGGCGCTCGCCGCGGCGGCTCGACCACGGCGGGTTGCCGACGACGACATCGGCCTGCGCATCGTCGGGCGCGACCGCGAAGAAGTCGCCGTGGTGCAGCGTCTTCCCGTGGAGCGGGGGGAGGACCCTGCCGCGTGCCATGAGCTTGCGGATGTCCGGCGGCCTGACCTCTTCGAGCAACGCGACGTACAGCGAGAAGACGGCTACGCGGACGGCGCCGCCGTCCACGTCCCAGCCCCGCACCCTCGAGAGGAGGTCGAGCAGTTCGCTCCAGGGAATCGTCGTCCGGCCGCGCCGGGTCTTGCGTCGATGTTCGCAGAGGCGCTGGAACACACGCACCAGGAAGATGCCCGAGCCGCAGGCCGGGTCGAGAAAACGCCCGCTGTCCCGAGTCCCCGCCGGCAGCCTGTCCCAGACCTGGGAGACCACCGTGTCGGCGAGGAACATCGGCGTGTAGTACGCGCCGCTGGTGCGCCGATCGGGGCCTCGTTCGGCGAGGAACCGGTCGTGGACGGCGCTGATCAGCTCGATGGGGATGTACTTGAAGTCGTACTTCCAGAGTCGGTACTGTCCGATGTGTCCGTGCATCGCCTCGCGGCCGGCCCGAAAACGGGCCAGGACCGTCAGGTGAGACGCGTCGACGCGCGGACTGCGTTCGTCCGTCTCGAACGAGCAGGGCGCGACGAACAGGTCGCCGTTGAAGTCCTTCCGCAGGGTCTGGAAGAGGCGTTCCAGCCCCTCGCCGTCCCCGGCGTCCAGCAGCGCTTCGAACGTCTCGGCGTCTGAGCTAGCGGCGTCCCGAAGGTACTCCGCGTCGATGATCTCCCGATCCTCGAGATAGGCGATGAACGTCGTCTGCACGAGCAGCGCCTGCGCCGCCTCGGTCGGCAGATCGGCATCGCAGAGCAGGCGATGCGATTCAGTGAGGTTGTCGAGGAGAACGCGGTCGACGCGCTCCCGCGGGTCGAAGTACTCGCGGTACTTCTCCTGCTCCCAGAACCGGCCCGATTCGGCGGCGTAGGCGAAGTTCCGGAGCGTCAGTGCGTCGGTGACGGCGTTCAGTTCGTCGACCAGGCACCGGTCGAAGTCGTCCCCGGAGCCTGGAGATCGACTCAACGAGAAGAGGCGGACCGTCTGTCCGGAGACGACCACGAGCAGGCTCGCGAGACCTTGATTCCAGAGCGCGGCGTGCAGGGTCGAGGCGGCCCCCCGCTCGTACTCGCCGACCAGGATCGCGACGGTCGGCACCTGTTCGACGCAGAAGACCGCCGAAAGGCCCAGGTCGTCGAACGCCGTCCGCAACGCGCCGGCATGGGGCGCGTTCCCGACCTGTTCCGACGTTTCGTAGAGTTCAGGCGGTCGGCGGGTGGAGAGACCCAGGCTGGCCTTCCACGCCGAGTCCGGCCGGTTCGAGGCGACGGTCTCCATCACGGTCGTCCCGGCGTCGTGCGGTCGCCATCAGACGCCGTTGCCGGCGCAGGTCGGCGCGGCCATCGATGGGTGGGCGGCCACGCCGACGAGGTCTGCGGGATCCGCCGGACACCGTTGCCCAAGCCGGTCGATCTGGTCATCGGACGGGCTTCCAAAGGGGCCAGACCGGTTCGAACCGTCCATGACACGCCATGGTAGCATAAAAAAGGCGAAAGTCAATGTAACAGCCAGTTCATTCGCCCGCCTTTCCGTCGTGCCGATGGGGCCGGCTCCGCTCTTCCAGTTCGGCGCAACGTCGCTCCAGGGCTGCCACCCGCTTGCGCAGGGCGGGGAGCTGCACGAACGAGCTCGCCGCCTTCCGCCAGGCGCGGTTCTCGACGGCCGGCAGCCCCGACACGAACGCCCCGGGCGGCACGTCGTTGGTGATGCCGGTCTGGCCGGTGGCGCGGGCGCCCTTGCCGATCGTGATGTGGCCGTTCACGCCGACCTGGCCGGCCAGCGTCACGTCGTCTTCTATGACGGTGCTGCCGGCGATCCCCACCTGAGCGGCCAGCAGCGCATTGCGGCCGATCTTGACGCCGTGCCCGATCTGGACGAGGTTGTCGATCTTCGCCCCGGTCGCGATGCGGGTCTCGCCGAGGGCGGGCCGGTCTATGGCCACCAGCGCCCCGATCTCGACGTCGTCCTCGAGGACGAGCGCGCCGTGCTGGGGGATCTTCTGGTGGGTCCCGTCGGGGCGGCGGGCGAAGCCGAAGCCGTCGCTGCCGATGACCGCTCCGTTCTGCACCACCACACGGTCGCCGAGCACCACGCGTTCGCGTAGCGCCGCCTGCGCGTGGATCACGCAGTCGGCGCCGATGATCACCTTGGCGCCGATGGTCACGTGGGGATGGATGACGGTGCGCGGTCCGACGGCGGCGCCGGTGCCGATCGACACGAAGGAGCCGACCGAGACGCCCTCTCCCAGCTTCACGTCGTCCGCGACGCTGCTTGAGGGATGGATGCCGGGCTCAGGGGAAGCGGCGTCCGTGAACAGCTCGACGGCTCTGGCGAACGCGAGGTACGGCTCTGCGGTGCGCAGCATCGGGCACGGGGCGGCCGGCGCTTCGTCGGCGAGGATCACCGCCGCCGCCCGCGTCGATCGCAGAGCCGTCGTGTAGCGGGGGTTGGCAAGGAACGTGAGGTCGCCGGCGTCGGCCGTCTCGATGCCCGCGACACGACGGATTTCCACATCGCCGTCGCCGTCGAGGCGGCAGTCGAGACGCTCCGCCAAGTCACGAAGCTTCAAGACAGGGAAGCGTATCACGCAGGTGTCGCGGCGCAGGCGGTCCGCGTGATCCTGCTGTTCCGTCGGGGTTGCCGTCTTCATCACACCTCGCATCACACCCGCCGTGGACCACCGGGGCTCGTAGCGCGCGGTCCAGGCCCGGGCCAGTCGACGATGTCGAGGCCGTCGATTCTCGCGAAGTGGCGGATATTCGCGGTGGCGAGTTGCGCCGGAAGGCTGAGGGCAATCGACGCGATGGCGAGATCCATGTCCTCGATCGGCGTTCCCCGCTGCTGCAGCGTGGCCTTCCAGTGTCCGAACGCCCGCGTCGCCGCCTCGTTCCAGTCGATCCAGCGCAATGTGACTCGCAGGCGCTCGAACTCGCTCGCGAGAAGACGCCGGCGACGGGAATGGGTCGGAAGGCGCGACAGGCCGAAGTGGACTTCGGCCGCGACGGGGGAGCAGAGGTAGACGGTCGACGGATCCTGCTCGCGCAACCGGTGAAGGGCGTTCGGGCGCCGGTGCATGAACGCCGAGACGGCGCTCGTGTCGAGGAGGATCATCAAAATGGCGGGCGCGTGCGGCTCTGCCGAGCGTTCTCGATGGTATCCAGGAAGTCCTCTTCACCCTCTCGGAGCTCCCGCAGCTCAGCGTCGCTCAGGTGTTCGTTCGAGAACAGCTCCGGGGGCCAGCGTGAGCGTTCCTCGACCACACGCTGGCATGATTCCACGATCAGCCGGTTCCGACTGGTACCGCGCTCCACCGCGATCCGATCCAGGCTGGCCAGGAGTGCTTGCGGCAGATGAACGCTCGTATTGGGCATACCCGCACATGTTATACCAGATCGAATGGAACCTTACTGGGGGCTGCTGAACTCGCACGTACGGCGAGTTCGCGTCGCGTATCGGGGCGGCCGACCGCCTCGCGCGCCGCGGGCGCCGCAAAGGACCCGGCGGTCTCGTTAGCGGCTCGCTCCGTTTCCGCGGACTCGCTCGAGGCGGCGCCCTTACGGCGTCGCTTGTCTGGTCAGGCCTGCGTCGTGCGCTCG
Organism: Vicinamibacterales bacterium; assembly: GCA_965261285.1. Classification (GTDB taxonomy): domain Bacteria; phylum Acidobacteriota; class Vicinamibacteria; order Vicinamibacterales; family UBA8438; genus JAJEEA01. The sequence goes on from OZ253457.1 coordinate 6,169,848, forward strand.
ACGAACGTCGCCAGGTGCTCCAGGTGCAGCTCGCGCGAGAGCTCTCGAAGGCGGGGACGGCGTTCGCCGGCCGGGAGGGCCAGGGCCTCGCGCACCTCGTCGAGGGCCGGGCTGACCCGCGACGACCACTCGACGCCGGACACCCCGCGGCGCGCGCCCCGGAACGCCAGCCAGTGCCCGGCCATCTTCGCGGCGAAGTACCACGAGATGAGGTTGGGCCCGGGGACGAAGAAGAAAAGCGGTCCGAAGATGGCGGTGGCGATGGCGTCGATGACCATCCAGAACCGGTGGTGATCGCTCTGCCGCTGCAGGCGGCCCCGGGCGATGGCCAGCGCCTGCTCCGCGTCCAGGTCGCCGGAGTGGACGAGGACGCCCTCCCGGACGTGGCGCATGTGCCACAGCAGCCGGTGCTGCGAGATCCAGGCGGCGAGGCCGCGCGTGAGGGCGGTGCGCAGCCGCGCCCCCCAGCCGGTCTCCTCCGCGCCGGCCGTCCGCGCGGTGCGGCGGTCGCGGCGCGCCTCCTGCTCTTCCGCGAGCACCTCGCGGGCGCGCCGCAGCAGCTTCCCGGTGACGGCGCCGGGGGGATGGTCGGCGTCGTTCGGCTCGCAGTAGAGCTCGTGGCGGGTCCGATCGACGGGGATGAGGAAGATGTTCATTCAGTAATGGAGACGTTCATCCCGTCAGGAGATGTTCATCCGGCCCGAGTATCGGTCGAGCGCGCTCGCCGCCCCACCGGTGCGCCGGCGCCGCCGGCCCCGTGGACCTGCGCGGGGTGCAGGCTCGGCAGTGCCGGCGCAAGGACGGTGAGCGACATGGGGTTGCCAACTGCGCTCAGGCGCGCCCCGCCTGCTGCGGCCTTGTGCGCCTGACACGGGGGCAAGGTGATTCTCGTCACCGTCGTGCGGGACGCCTCTTCGGCCCCGACCGGCGCCATGTACCCTGCCGCGGAGGCGATCACGTGCGCGATTCGTCGGGGAACGGCGCGGCACTGCCGCCGGCGTCGACCGAGATGCGATGGGTGTGGTACGTCACCGTCCGGGTGGGACCGCCGCCGGCTGAGCAGGGGGGCGCCGGGGACCACATCGGTCCCCGGCGCCCCGGGCTTCCAACCCGCGCCGCCGCGGCGATTGCCGGCGGCGGCCACGGGCATCTCAGGCTACCCGGCTACCGCGCGAGCGGCTCGGGACGAAGCTGGAAGTGCACGATCTTGCTCTTCGTCCCCTGGCCGCCCTCGGTGTGCCAGATGTAGTTCGAGCCGTAGTTGGCCCACAGCCCGCGTCCCTTCCAGCCGGCGTCGGCATCGTCGATCCGGCCGTCGAGGCCGCGCGAGTAGAAGGCCATCGGGTACGGCACGCGCAGGACCACCCACTCGCCGCTGTCCGGATCGAGCGCGAGGAGGGAGTCCGACGTCGAGCCGTTGGCGATGGGGATGTTCTCGCCCATGCCCAGCGTGTTGAACTGGTCGACCCAACTGTAGTAGTGGAAGTCGGCGCCGACGCGTCCCTCCACGCCCTGCATCTGCGGACCGGGCACCGGATACAGCGTCCACCCCTCGGGGCAGTGCTGGCCGGTGGCGTCCGGGCCGCCGGTCACCGCGCACTTGCTGCGGTCGAAGCTCGCCATGTGGCTGCTGCCCGAGAGGGCGGCCCAGATGACCCCGTTGCGGTCGACGTCGATGCCGCGGGGGGCGAACCCGGTCTCCATCGGGTCGAGGTCGGCGTTCTCGATGGACGGCGGCTGGTACATCTCGGCGATGCACGTCTCGGGCGGGTTGTCGCCGCGGTCGAGACGGACGATCGAGCCGGGGAACGGCCCGGTCCGGGTGATCCAGACCGCGTGGTCGACGGGGCTGGCGATGATGCCGTAGCCGAAGCCGGCCACCCGGGTGTCGAGGGCGGGGTCGGGGTTGTCGTCCCGCGGCTCGTTCCACGGCTTGGTGATGACGCCGTCGCCGTTGGTGTCGAGCACGGTCGGGCACCAGCCCTGCGAGCCCTGCTCGTCGCCGGTCTCGTCGTAGAGGCGGGTGTTCAGCCAGCCGATGACGTTGCCGTCGCCGCTGAACCACAGGGTGTCGTCCTCGTCCTCGCCGAACTGCAGGTGGTGGGTGCCGAAGCAGGTGTCCACGAGCACGAACTGCTCGTCGCCCTCCGCCGACGGGTCGTAGTACGACGCGTGCCGGCCGGCGCGGCCGATCGAGTGGTACTGCGCGTACCGGTTGTCGGAGCCGTCACGGCACCAGTCCGGGTTCTGGAACGGGCGCACCGTCGAGGTCATCCACACCCGGCCCTTGTGGTCGAGCATCGGGTTGTGGGGGTCCGACCGCTCGTGGGCGCCGACGCCCCAGAGCTCCGCGTCGCCCCAGTAGTAGGACGGCACCTGGACGTCGGGGAAGCGGGTCGGCATGGTCTCGGGGTCGGGGCGCACGGGAATCGTCACCTCGGTCGCGCTGTTGGCCACCGGGTCGACGAAGGTGATGGTGCCGTGCCCGGCCGAGACGCCGTAGACCGGCCCGTTGCCGTTGATCTGCGGGTTCCGCTTGTCGGTGGCGATCTCGTCGTGGATGAACGAGGTGTCCACGCCCCAGTCCCACAGCGTCACCACGACGCTCTGCTCGAGGCCGTCGGGCCGCGGGGGCGCCTCGGGGATCGCGCCGTTGGCGATGCGGTCGGTCCAGTCGGCGAACATCTGCAGCGCCGGCTCGCGGCCGAACCGGTTCATGGCGTTGCTCATCTGGTTGCCGCGCTGGCCGGTGGTGACCCGGTGGTCCCACGCCGCCACCGTCGAGTCGAACTCGTCGCGCTCCTGCACGACGCGGGTCGCGGTGTTGCCGAGCTGGTGGCAGAGCTGGCAGCCCTGCTTCATGTTGTCGACCCAGTGCGACTGGGTGCGCATGGCGGGGTTGATGCCGTTGCCGCTGTTCCCGGTGCCCGGGAACTCGCTGGCGGCGGGCGGCTCGATCAGCGAGTACCAGTAGTTGCCGGGATAGTACTGGGCGGCGTCGCGCGGGGTCGGCGCGACGACGGCGGCGAGCTGAACGTCCTCGTCGCCCGTGGAGAGACGGACCTTCTCGGAGTCGACGAGGCCGTAGCCGCGCACCCAGACGTCGTAGGTGGCGTCCGGAAGCTGCGGCAGCACGAAGTTGCCGTCGTCGTCGGTCACGACGATCTTCGCGAACTTGGTCTCGAGCTCGTCGGTCTCGGCGATGACCCAGACGCCGGCCTCGGCGCCGTTGGCGCTCGCCACGCTGCCCGCGATGACGCCGTCGGCCATGCCGGCCTGACGCGCCCCGGCGGTGGTGCTCCAGGTGGCCACTCCGGCCACCAGCAGCCCGCCGAGCGCAAGCGACACGGCCCTGCGGATATCGATGCGCATTCTCTCTACCTCCCTGCCGTGGCCCGGAGACCGGCGTCCGCGCCGCTCTCCGCCCAACCAACCCTCCAGGAGCCCGCGCGGTTCACGGCGCGGTCCCTGGCCTGCCCATCGTCGCCTTCGGCTCCGCTGGGCGCCCCAACCAACCCTGCAGGAGTCCGCGCCGTTCTACGGCGCAGACACCTGGTCCGGAGAGCGCCGCCCGTGGCTTCGCTCTTCGCCCGACCGACCCTTCAGGAGTCCGCGCGGTCTTGCGGTCTTGACGGGCGCAGACTCCAGCCCCGCTTCAAAGCGCACGCGTGCAAGGGCGCACGAGTGCAAAATGAGCCCTTCACTCTACCCTGAGGTCCGGGAGAGGTCAACGCCTCGGGCGTCGCCGCCCGACGCCCGAGCATCGCGGAGGGTGAGGGGACGGCGTGCGGCGGCGGGCAACCCGACGCGTGGGCGCCGCCGGCGCCCGATGCCCGCTTCACGGACCACCGGCCCACCCGGCTCGGCGCCCGCCACCTGCGGACGGGGCCAAGCCTCGGGCACGCGAGAGCGCGCTTTGCGCGAACCCGACCGGGCGCGCCGGCGAGCGTCGCCGGCGCGAGATCTCCTGCCGACGCAAGGGCGCGGCGCGCTTTCGGATCCGGGTACCGGATTTCGAGTATGATACCGGGTTGTCCCGCACGCCGGTGCCCACCCTGCCAGACAGCTCGCGCGCCGACTCCGGAGACGAGGCAGGCACCAAGGAAGGCGGACCCGTGATGGTCCGCGACGGGAGATGACTCTGCAATCGCCAACCGTCCGCCCGTCCGCCGTCGTGCTCGCGACCGCGTTCGCGATCTTCCTGGGGACCGGGGTCCTGACCGTCTTCGTGGCCCAGGAGCCGGAGCCCGCCGAGGCGGAGCTCTCGCCGGAGCCGCTCGCCGGGGTCGCCGGCGGGGCCGAGGACGGGTCGGCGCCGGTGGACCCGGCCGCGCAACCCATAGACTTCAGCCACGAACATCACGTCGCCGAGATCGGCATCGACTGCCAGTTCTGCCACGCCTACGCGCGGCGGGGCCCGGTGGCGGGCATCCCGTCGGTGCAGCGCTGCGCGGGATGCCACCGGGTGGTCCTGAGCGAGCAGCCGGAGATTCTGAAGGTCCTCGAGTACTGGGAGAACGAGGAGCCCATCCCGTGGGTCCGGGTGCACGACCTGCCCGACCACGTGCGCTTCACGCACAAGGCGCACGTCCGGGCCGGGGTGGCCTGCGAGACCTGCCACGGCGACGTGGCGGCGATGGAGGCGGCGGTGCAGGTGGAGAGCCTCAGCATGGGCTGGTGCGTGAGCTGCCACGAGGACCGGGGCGCGACCCGGGATTGCCTGGCATGTCACTACTGACGGGACGCGCCGTGGGACGGCGCGCGGCGGTTGTCGGTGCGCGGCGGAGTCCTGCGTTGGCGACACCGGTGCGCGCGGCTGTCGGCCGAGGCGGCCCGTTGACGTCCGGTCCCATGCCGGGATGCACACGGCCCGGTTCGACGGACCGGGTCCCGGGGGTAGCGATGTCCCATCGAATCCGCCCGGACCCCTCGCCGGGCGCCGCCGGAGAAAGGGTGCAGTGACTGACGCTTCGTCGCCGCTCGTCGACCGGGTCGGCCGCCGGACGTTCCTCAAGGTGCTGGGCAGCGCCGGCCCCGCGGCGGCGGCCGCCGCCTGCTCGCCGGTACCGCCCGAGCGGATCATTCCGTTCGTGGTTCCTCCCGACGACGTCGTTCCCGGCGTCGCCACGTGGTACGCCAGCGTGTGCGGGGAGTGCCCGGCCGGCTGCGGCATCCGCGTCCGCACCCGGGAGGGTCGGGCCGTCAAGGTCGAGGGCAACCCCGAGCACCCCGTCAACCGCGGCGGGCTCTGCGTGCGGGGTCAGGCCTCGCTCCAGGGGCTCTACAACCCCGACCGCATCACGGGGCCCCACCGCCGCCGCGTGACCGACGCGGAGGCGGGGCGAAGCGTGCTCGAGCCGGTCGCGTGGGAAGAGGCGCAGCAGGACCTCGTCGACCGGCTGCAGGCCCTCCACGAGGCGGGCCGGGGCGACCGGGTCGCGCTGATCACGCCGCCGCTGACCGGCACCCTCGGCGGGCTGGTCTCGAGCTGGTCGGCCGCCCTCGGGGCGCGATGGGTCCGCTACGAGCCGTTCGGCTACGAGGCCATCCGCGCCGCCAACGAGCGCGTCTTCGGGCGCGCGGAGGTGCCCCACTACGACTTCGCCCGGGCCGAGATGGTGGTCTCGTTCGGGGCGGACTTCCTGGAGACGTTCGCCTCTCCCGCCGGGTTCGCCCGCGACCACGCGGGGGCGCGCCGGGTCCGCGACGGCCGCACGACGCAGTTCGTGCAGATCGAGCCCCGTCTCTCGATGACCGGGGCCGGCGCCGACGCCTGGCATGCCGTCGCCCCCCAGACCGAGGGGCTGGTGGCAGCGGCGATGGTGCAGGTCATCGTGAGCGAGCAGCGGGCGCAGGGCGTGCCGGCGGAAGAGGCCGCCCGCATCGGCGAGCTCGTCGCCGGGGTGTCGCCCGAGGCCGTGAGCGGCGCCGCGGGCCTTTCCGCCGACCGCATCCGCGAGCTCGCACGCGCCTTCTCGGACCCCGCCCTCGGCCCCGGCCGGACCCTCGCGGTGGGCGGCGGGGTGGGGGTGTCGGGCGCCAACGCGACGGCGGCCCAGGTCGCCGTCTCGCTCCTGAACCACGTGGCCGGCAACGTCGGATCGACGGTCGATTTCGACGCCGCGGCCACCCCCGACCCCGCGACCTACGCCGAGATGCAGGGGCTGGCCGAGGCGATGCGGGCGGGCGAGATAGAGCTGGCCATCGTCCACGACGTCAACCCGGTGTTCGCGATGCCCGCCGCGGCCGACTTCCGGGGGGCGCTGGCCGAGGTGCCGTACGTGGCCGCCCTGTCGAGCCTGCCGGACGAGACCACCGCCGAGGCCGACCTGCTGCTGCCGGTGCACACGGCGCTCGAGTCGTGGGGCGACAGCAACCCCCGCCGCGGCGTCTGGGGGCTCATGCAGCCGACGATGCGGCCGGTGTTCGACACCCGCCACGTCGGCGACCTGCTCATCGAGGCGGCGCGCGCGCTGGGCGGCGACATGACCGCCTTTCTCCCCCGGCGCGGCGACTTCTACCGCTACCTGCGCGACGCGTGGGAGGCGATGCAGCCGGTTCCCGAGCCCGTCGCGGAGGTGTCGGCCGCCGACCTGGGCGCGGAAGCGGATCCGGTGACGGCCGCCGCCGACCTGGGGGCGCCCGCCGTTCAGGACGCGGCGCCGGCTACCGACGCGGGGGTGCCGGTCTCCGGCGACGCCGCGGCGCCGGTCGCCAATCAGGACGCTGCGGCGGCCGACGGCACCGCGGCGCCGGCCACCAATCAGGACGCTGCGGCGGCCGATGCGGGGGTGCCGGTCTCCGGCGACGCCGCGGAGTCCGCCGCCGAGCCGCAGGAGCCCGCCGTCGAGGCCCCGCCCCCCGAACCGCCCGACTTCGAGACCTGGTGGGCGGACGCCCTGCGCCGCGGCGGCGTCACGCTCCCCGCCGACCCGGTCGAGGCGGCCGTGCGTCCCGGCGTCTTCGACGCCGACCTCGCCGCCGAGCTCGGCGCCCCCGCGCCCCGGCGGCGGCTCGGCCTCGTCGCCTATCCGTCGCTGCACTTCTTCGACGGCCGCGGGGCCAACCGCCCCTGGCTGCAGGAGATACCCGACCCCCTGCTCAAGACCACCTGGGGCACCGGGGTCGAGATGACCCCCGACACCGCCGAGGCCCTCGGGGCTGAGGAGGGCCAGCTCGTCACCGTCGAGTCGGACCACGGACAGGTCGACGCGAGCGTCATCGTCAATCCGCACCTGGCCGACGGGGTGGTCGCCATCGCCATCGGCCAGGGGCACACCGACTTCGGGCGCTACGCGACGGGGCGCGGCGTCAGTCCGATGGCGCTGCTCGACCCCGCTCCGGAAGCGCCCTCGGGGGGCGTCCGCTGGGTCGGGACCGGCGTCGACGTCACCCCTCGCGAGCTGTCGCGCCCCATCCCGCGGCTGCAGCGCAACTTCGACCAGGAGGGGCGGGGCCTCGCGCAGTCGGTGTCGCTCGCCGCTCTCGCGGCCGGCGACGTCCACCCCGAGGAGCACCATTTCAGCCTGTACCCCGAGCACGAGCACCCCGTGCACAGTTGGGGGATGGCCATCGACCTCGACGCCTGCAACGGGTGCAACGCGTGCGTCGCCGCCTGCTACGCCGAGAACAACGTCCCGGTGATGGGGGCCGACCGCATGCGCCGCGGCCGCACCATGTCGTGGCTGCGCATCGAGCGGTTCGACGAGCCGCGGGCCGGCGGAGACGGGGCGGACGTCCGGTTCCTCCCGATGCTGTGCCAGCACTGCGACCACGCGCCGTGCGAGAGCGTCTGCCCGGTGTACGCCACCTACCACACCGACGAGGGGCTGAACGCGCAGATCTACAACCGCTGCGTGGGCACCCGCTACTGCTCGAACAACTGCCCCTACAAGGTGCGGCGCTTCAACTGGTTCATGCCCGAGTTCGAGGCCCCGCTCAACTTGCAGCTCAACCCCGACGTCACCGCGCGCAGCGACGGGGTCATGGAGAAGTGCAGCTTCTGCGTCCAGCGGATACAGGACGGCAAGGAGCGGGCGCGGGACGAGGACCGTCCGGTGCGCGACGGCGACGTCTCGCCCGCGTGCGCGCAGAGCTGCCCGGCCCAGGCCATCGTCTTCGGCGACCTGAACGACCCGGCGAGCCGCGTCACGCAGCTCTCGGCCGACGCCCGCGCCTACCACGCCCTCAGCGTGTTCAACACCCGCCCCGCCGTCACGTACCTGAAGAAGGTCGACCGCGACGGGTGACGCCTCCGCCATGAGCTTCGCGAAGATCAACGACGACATCCTGCGCACGCTCCGGCCCCCCGGGGTGCTGTACTACGTGGGGCTGGCGCTGGCGCTCTCGGCCCTCGCCACGGGGACCGCGGCGTTTCTGCACCAGGCGCAGACCGGTCTCGGGGTCGCCGGCTACGAGCACCCGATCTTCTGGGGCATCTACATCACCGACTTCGTGTTCTGGGTCGGCATCGCCCACTCCGGCACCCTCATCTCGGCCGTGCTGTTCCTGTTCCGGGCGAAGTGGCGGACGGCGGTGGCGCGGGCGTCCGAGGCGATGACGGTGTTCGCGGTGATGACGGCGGGGCTGTTCCCCATCATCCACATCGGCCGCCCGTGGTTCTTCTACTGGCTGATCCCGTATCCCAACGAGCGGGAGCTGTGGGTGAACTTCCGCTCGCCGCTCATCTGGGACGTGTTCGCCATCACCACCTATCTCACGGTCAGCGCGATGTTCCTGTACCTGGGGCTGATGCCGGACATCGCCGCCGCCCGGGACAAGGTGAAGGACTGGCGCCGCCCCATCTATCGCTTCCTCTCGTTCGGCTGGCTGGGCACCGACCGGCAGTGGCGGCACTATACCGCCCTCTACGGGTTCTTCGCGGCCCTCGCGACGCCGCTCGTCATCTCGGTCCACAGCGTGGTGTCGTGGGACTTCGCGGTGTCCATCCTGCCCGGCTGGCACAGCACCATCTTCGCGCCCTACTTCGTGGCCGGGGCCATCTTCTCGGGCCTCGCGATGGTCATCACGCTACTCGTGCCGATGCGCCGCATCTTCCGGCTCGAGCACTACGTCACCGTGCACCACTTCGAGAACCTCGCGAAGCTGATGCTGGCGACGTCGCTCATCGTCGGCTACGCGTACCTGACGGAGTTCTTCATCGCCTGGTACAGCGGCAGCCCGTTCGAGCAGGGCACGTTCTTCGACCGCATGTTCGGCCAGTACCGGGCCTACAGTTGGACGATGTTCGCGTGCAACGTGATCATCCCGCTGGCGCTGTTCTGGAAGGCGGTGAGGACCAACCTCGCGGTGCTCTTCGTGATCTCGATCTTCGTCAACATCGGCATGTGGCTCGAGCGCTACGTCATCATCGTCACGTCGCTCTCGCACGACTTCGACCCCGCCAACTGGGCCGGCGTGTACCAGCCGACGTGGGTCGAGGCGGCGATCACGGTGGGGTCGTTCGGGCTCTTCTTCACCCTGTTCCTGCTGTTCGTGAAGAACTTCCCGGCGGTGTCGATCACCGAGATGAAGGAGACGATGGACCGGTCGGCCGAGGCCGACCCGGCCAGCGCCTGGCCCGAGCCGGTGTAGTGTCTGCGCCGTAGAACGGCGCCGTCTCCGGCCAGGACGCTGACGGCGGGAGGTTGAGGGTGGCGACGCCGCCAGATGGCGGGGCCAGGGGCGACGATTCGGGCGAGTTTCAACGCGGGCGACAGCACGCCATGGAGATACTGGGCATCTTCGATCGGGGCAAGACGGCGGCGGCGGCGACGCGCGAGATCCTGGAGGGCGGGCTCGGCGAGGTCGTCTCCTACTCGCCGGTGCCCGACCACGCGCTCGACCAGGCCCTGCACGTCTCGGTGAGCCCGGTGCGGGTGTTCGTCCTCGTCGGGGGGCTGCTCGGCTGTTTCCTCGGCTTCGCGTTCCCCATCTACACGGTTCTCGACTGGCCGATGATCACCGGGGGCAAGCCGCTCATCTCGATTCCCCCGTTCGTGGTCATCGCCTTCGAGCTGACGATCCTGCTCGGCGCGATCGGCGGGATGATCGGCTTCCTGGTCCTGTCGGGCCTGCCGCGCGTCTTCGGCCGCCCGGCGCCGGACCCCCGCTTCACCAACGACATGACCGGCATCGCGGTGACCTGCGCCCGCGACCACGCGGCGGCGGTCCGCGCCTGTCTCGAGCGCCACGAGGCCGTGGAGATTAGAGGATGACCCTGCGCAGCCCGGAGAACGCCGCCCGCGGCCCCGCCCGCCGGTTCCCGACCCGGCGCCGGAGCGCGCGCGGCATCCTCGTCGGCGTCCTCGTCGCCGCGGCCGGCGCCGTCGCCCTGGCCCAGCCGGCCTTCATGCGGAACATGTACACCGGCCCGGTGGTGCTGCCCCAGGTCGATCCCCGGGTGCCGGTGGAGGACACCATCGCGGTGGACGGCGATCGGCAGCGCGACCGGCTCGAGTCGCGCGACCTCCCCAACCCCGTGCCCGACACGCCGGCCGTCCTCGCGGAGGGCGAGTGGCTCTACGACGTGTACTGTGCGATGTGCCACGGCCCCGAGGGGCTGGGCGACGGGCAGATTGCGGGCCACTACCCGCGCATGCCGAGCCTCGCGGCGCGCCACGTCCAGAACAACTACACCGACGGCTGGATATTCAGCATCATCGGCGACGGCGGATTCCGCATGCCCCCGTTCGCCCATTCCATGAGCGCCGACGAACGGTGGGCCCTCGTGCGCTACGTCAAGACGTTCACGCAGCCGGACGCGCCGTAGGGTCGCGTTCGGGCAAGTCGTTCAACGCCGTCGGCCGCGGAACCGGGCCCGGGAAGACGGATATGAGGAAGCGCTTCGAGCACGCCGCTAACCATGGATCGAGCACGCCGCTAACCATGGATTCAGGACACCGGACATGATTGCGGTCGGAACTCCCCTCGTCTCGGACGGCGCCCGGCGCCTCTGCGCGATCGCCGCGGTGCTCGGCGCCCTGGCGTTCCTGCAGGCGCTGTTCCTGGGCGACCCCATCCGCGCGTGGCAGTCGCTGCTCGTCAGCTTCCTCGTCTTCGGCGGCCTCGCCCAGGCGGGGGTGGTGGTCTCGGCCATCATGCAGGTGACCTCCTCCCGCTGGGGCCGGGCCCTGAAGCGGATGGCCGAGGCCACCGCCGCGTTTCTGCCCATCGCGTTCGGGCTGCTCCTGATCCTGCTGGTCGGGGTCGAGGGCTGGGCCCCCTGGGTGCACGAGCCGGTCGAGGCCAAGGCGGCGTGGCTCAACGTCCCGTTCTTCGTGAGCCGCCAGATCGGCGCGTTCCTGCTGCTGACCGGCCTCAGCCTCTGGTACGTCTACCGGTCCCTGCGGGCCGACGTCGGGCTGCTCCACCAGTCGGGCCAGCACCCCGCCACCGGGTTCACCCGCCGCCTCGTCGCGGGATGGCGCGGCATCCACCACGAGCGGGACGCCGCGCAGCGGGCGCAGAGCCGCCTCGCCCCCGCCGTGCTCATCGCCTACGGCTGGGTGTTCACCCTCGTCGGATTCGACTTCTTCATGTCGCTCGACCCGCACTGGTTCTCGACCCTCGCGGGCGGCTACTACTTCATCGGCAACCTGTTCCTGGGTCTGGCGTTCCTGTCCGTGGTCGCGGTGTGGGCGCAGAAGCGGCTGAACCTGACCGAGTACATCGGCCCCCACCAGCTCCACGACATCGGCAAGCTGCTGTTCGGGTTCTGCATCCTGTGGGCGTACATGTTCTGGTCGCAGTACCTCGTCATCTGGTACGGCGACCTCGCCGAGGAGACCGAGTTCATCTACCACCGCATGCACGGGGCGTGGGCGCCGGTGGCGTGGACGGTGTTCGCGATGGCGTTCGTCATCCCGTTCGTGGTGCTCCTGAGCCGGGCCGTGAAGACGAGCCCGCGCGGGCTGACCGCCATCGCGGTGGTCGCATTCGCGGGCATGTGCCTCGAGCGCTTTCTGCTCGTCTCGCCGTCGCTGTGGCACGGCGATGGGGTGCCCCTGGGCCTCGTCGAGCTGCTCGTCGGGGCCGGGGTGGCGGGGCTGTTCTTCCGGTCGTACACCGCGTTTCTCGAGACGTTCCCGGTGCTGCCGCTGGCCGACCCCCGGCTCGAGCCGGCGTCGGCCCATCCGCACGCCCACGACCTCCACGGCGAGTGAGCCGGGGGCATCCTGAAGCAGCGGGAGGCGACCGCGCACATCCGCCGATGGCCAGGCAACCCCACCAGTACATCGCCGAACCGGACCCGGGCGCGGCGCCGCTGTCCGAGGAGTGGCGGGTGCGGCGGCGGTTCCGGCGCCGCTTGCGGCTGCTCGGCATCCCCGCCGACCTCACCGGCTGGAGCGTCCTCGACATCGGGGCGTGGCACGGCTACTTCTCGTTCGAGTGCGAGCGGCGGGGGGCCGAGCGGGTGCTCGCGGTCGACCGGTTCGCGTGGGACCGCCACGGCATGGACGAGTTCCTCGCGGCCCGCGAGCGCCTCGGGTCGCGGGTCGAGTACGAGCGCCTCGACGTCCACCACCTCGACGCCGACCGCCTCGGCCAGTTCGATCTGGTCCTGCTGCTCGGCGTGTTCTACCATTTGCGCAACCCGCTGGCGGCGCTCGAGCGCATCGCCCGCGTGACCCGGCGGCTGCTGATCTGCGAGACGCACGTCCTGCTGCCGTTCATCCACGAGCGGTACCCGCTGGTGCCGTTCTTTCCCGGCGACGAGCGGGTCGACGAGCAGACCCATGACCTGTGCGGCATCCCCACCATGACCGCCTTGACGGAGATGCTGCGCTCGGCCGGGTTCGCCTCGGCGGACGTCAAGTACCGGCCGTCGTTCCGCTACTGGAAGAAGCTGCTGGCCCTCGTCACGACCCGCCCGCAGTCGGGTCGCGGCATCGTGCACGCGAGGCCGGGGCCGACGGGCTCGTCGCCCATGGTCTGAGAGAGGCGGTGCCTGGTGGACCGAGGCGACCCTGGCGAAGCAGGCGCCGGCGCCCGCTGACGACCTGCCCGCAGTCGGGTCGCGGCATCGTGCACGCGAGGCCGGGCCGACGGGCTCGTCGCCGATGGCGGGACGGCTCCTGGCGGACGGAGAGGCCGGGGTCGACGGGCTCGTCGCCGATGGTCTGAGACGGGACGGCTCCGGGCAGACGGAGACGACCTTGGCGGAAGCAGGCGTCGGCCCCGCTGACGACCCGCCCGCGACCGGGTTGCGGCATCGTCGACGGAAGCGGGGGCCGATCACATCACCATCCACACGGTTCGAAGGAGACAGTCAGCAATGAGCATCGCGGTCATCGGAATGGGGACCATGGGCGCCCCCATGGCGAGGAACCTGTTGAAGGCCGGCCACAGCGTGGTGGTGCACAACCGGACGCGCGAGCGCGAGGAGCCGCTGGCGGCCGAGGGCGCGACCCGCGCCGCGAGCCCCGCCGAGGCCGCCCGCGGCGCCGACATCGTGCTGAGCTGCGTCTCGGACACCCCCGACGTCGAGCGCGTGCTCCTCGACCCCGAGATCGGCGCCATCAACGGCCTGCGCGAGGGCGGCCTGGTCATCGACTGCTCGTCCATCGCGCCGGCCGCCACCCGCGACATCGCCGCCCGGTTCCGCGAGAAGGGCATCGGCTACGTCGACGCGCCGGTGTCCGGCGGCTCGGAGGGCGCCATCAAGGGCACCCTCGCCATCATGTGCGGCGGCACCGAGGCCGACTTCGAGCGCGCCAAGCCCGTGCTCGAGGTGCTCGGGGCCAGGATCACCCGCATCGGCGACGTCGGGGCGGGGCAGATCGCCAAGGTCGCCAACCAGGTGGTCATCGCCGGCACCTTCCTCGCCCTCGGCGAGGCCCTGACCCTCGCCCACCGCGCCGGCGCCGACCCCGAGAAGGTGGTCGAGGCCATCGGCGGCGGCGTGGCGGGGTCCTGGATCCTTCAGAACCGGTCGGGGAACATGCTGAACGACACCTATCCCCTCGGCTTCCGGACCCGCCTGCACCGCAAGGACCTCGGCATCGCCCTCGACACCGCCCGCACGTTCGAGGTGCCGGTGCACGTCGCCAGCCTCGTCGCCACCCTCGAGGACGGCCTCATCGCCCAGGGCTACGGCGACGAGGACATGTCGAACCTCGCGCGTTGCGTGCGCAAGGGGGCCGGGGTGCCGGACGGTCCGATGAAGGGGTAGGGCTGCGCCCTTGATCCCCGCGCCGCGGAATGGTGCAGGCTCGCGGCTGGATGTCGGCGGTACGGTGTGGGTCGTGACGGGGTCGGCCGGGTCCTCCGCGCCGCCAGAGGGGCTTGGCGCCGCGGGCGGATCATTCGAGGGGCCGTGGCGGCACGGCTTTCGCAGCCGGCCCAGGCGAGAATCCCCGCGTCGAATGCAGGCCGACTCTCGCCGGGACCGTAGGCTTGATGCGAACGGCGGCGCTGCGAGTAAGGGCGGCGCCGCCGCAGACGACGATAGGCGGACTGTCATGAGCAAGAAGGTCTATCCCGGCTCCAAGGAAGCCCTCGACGGGCTCCTCCGCGACGGCATGACCCTGATGGTCGGCGGGTTCGGGCTGTGCGGCGTGCCCCAGAGCCTCGTGTTCGCGCTGCGCCACTCGGGCGTGAAGCACCTGACGTGCATCAGCAACAACGCCGGCGTCGACGGGGCCGGGCTCGGCCTGCTGCTCGAGACCCGCCAGATCGACAAGATGATCGCCAGCTACGTCGGCGAGAACAAGCTCTTCGAGCGGCAGTTCCTCGACGGCATCCTCGAGGTCGAGCTGAACCCCCAGGGCACCATGGCCGAGCGCATGCGGGCCGGCGGGGCCGGCATCGCCGCCTTCTTCACCCCCACCGGCTACGGCACCCCCCTGACCGAGGGCAAGGAGACCCGGCAGTTCGACGGCCGCTGGTATGTCCTCGAGACCGCGCTGCACGCCGACGTCTCCCTCGTCAAGGCGTGGAAGGCCGACGAGGAGGGCAACCTCGTCTACCGGATGACCGCCCGCAACTTCAACCCCCCGATGGCCGAGGCCGGCAAGGTCACGGTGGCCGAGGTCGAGGAGATCGTCCCCGCCGGCGCCATCGACCCCCACATGGTCCACACCCCCGGCATCTACGTCGACCGGGTGGTGGTCGGCGAGCACCAGGAGAAGGTCATCGAGCGGCGGAAGACGCGTCCGAGCGGGTGAACGTTTCCTTCTGACGCACTACTCGCCGGCTGTGTGGTTGCAGGCGTCCTGGGCTCGCCCCCCTTGGGCAGGACACGACTACTTCTGGTCCGGCGGCGGCGGTGGCGGTGGTGGCGGCTTCGGCGGACGCGGCAGCGGCGGAATGGAGAACCCCCACCGGGAATCGTCGGGAGGCGGGGGCTCTCGTTCGGGCGCGTCATCGCGCAAGCGCCATCTTCTCTGCGTCGGCCAGGCAGTCCAACATCAGCTTCCTGCGCGTCCGGGACGTGCTGGCTTGCCGATCGATGCTCTCGGGCTTGTCCTGGAACGAACGCAACCGGCGCACAGCCTCGGCGGGCGTAATCGCGTACGTCTCAACGTCGTTCCACAACTCCTCGTAGTCCCGGTGAAGACGTCCCCAGAAGACGGAGAACTCGGCGAACTTCAACGCGGCTCGGCCGTGCTGCATCGTCCCGGAAACGGCGGCGAGAACGGCTGAGACGACGGCGAGCCACTCGGCCCCGGACGGGAAGACCCCGAGCACCGTCGCGGCCGTCGCGCTCGAGAAGAAGATCAGCGCGATTCGCAGAACGCGGTCGAGCGTTTCCGTTCGGGATGCCAGTTGGTTGAAGTACCGACAACGCGTGTCCGCGGCAATCATCTCGTTCCAGATGCGGCGGCGCAACGCTTCGTCCACCATCGGTTCCTCTGTCTTCGGTCTTCGAATCCCTGCGTCCGACCACGAGCCGCGAATCCCTATGAGGATCCGATGGCAGGGCCTGATGCTTGATGCTACCACGCGAGTAGTGGGTGACTCCTGGATAACACACTGAGGCTGACCCTCCCCCAATTTGCGGCACGATTGATGGAGTGTTACTGGTTTCTCTATGGGTTGATGTCTGTAGCGCGTCACGATACAATCTCGTGATGGCGAGATCAGGACACGGCTCCACCGACGTCGGCCGCTTCATCCGGCAGCAGGTTATTCCCCCGCGGATGACGGTCACGGAAGCCGCCAAGAGATTGGGCGTCGGCAGGCCGGCGCTGTCGAACCTGCTGAACGGGAGGGCAGGGCTGTCGCCGAACATGGCCCTGCGGCTGGAGGCGACGTTCGGGGCGGACCGGGCGCGGCTGCTGGCGCTGCAGGCCGCCGGGGACCGCGATCGCAGAAGCGTCGAGGATCGGGCCGTGGCCGTGAGGACGTACGCGCCGAGCTTCCTCACGATCAAGGCGCGGCAGATCGAGGAATGGGCGGCGGGGAACCTCGAGGCCCGCGACCGTCTGCCGGTGCTGCTGCGGCGGTTGGTTCACGCGACAGGACGCGAGCTGCGCCGTGTGGACTTTCCCGGCTACGACAATGCCCAGCGGCACGGCTGGGACGGCAGAGTCGAGGCGGATGCCGCGACGCTCTGGGTGCCGGAGGGCAGGTCGTTCTGGGAGTTCGGGGTCGATCAGCGCCCGAAGGCGAAGGCCGACGGGGACTATCGGGCCCGCCTCGGCGCCTTACCGCCCCCTGAGCGGGCGAAGTGCACGTTCGTGTTCGTGACGCCGCGCAACTGGTCGGGCAAGGACGACTGGGTGCGCGGCAAGGAGGCGGCCGGGCACTGGAAGGCGGTGAGGGCGGTCGACGCCAGCGACCTCGAGCAGTGGTTGGAGAACACGATCTCCCCGCGCATCTGGCTTGCGGGCGAGTTGGGGATTCCAACCGAGGGCTTCCGGACTCTCGACCGCTTCTGGGACTGGTGGGCCCAGGGCAGCAACCCTCCGATGACCGACGCGATCTTCGCGCCGTCCGTGGCGGCTCACGCGGAGCGGTTCAAGACGTGGCTCGAGAAAAGCCCCGGCGACGGCCCGCTGACGGTTGCCGCCGATTCCCGGGAGGAAGCCGTAGCGTTTCTCGCGTGCCTGTTTCGGCATGGCGACCCCCCGGTGTCCGCCCGCGACCACGCCGTCGTCTTCGAGTCGGCGGGCACGCTGCGCACGCTGTCGGGCTCGCGGTCTCCATTCATTCCGATCGTGTACGGCGAGGAGACGGAACGCGAACTCGCCTCGCACTATCGCCAACGCCACTGCATCGCCGTACGACCCCGCAACGCGGTGGATCGGGAACCCGACATGGCGGTCGAGCTGCTGGGTCACGACGCGTTCGGGAAGGCGCTCGCGGACATGGGCGTCACGGAGCGCGACCACGTGGACCGGCTGGCGGGCGAGTCGGGGCAGTCGCCGACCGTGCTGCGACGGCGGCTGTCGCCGATCCCGGAGACCAGAACGCCGTCATGGGCCGGCGACGCGGCCGTCGCGCGGAGTCTGATCCCGATGGCCCTGGTGGGAGCATGGCACAACGGATCGCCGGCGGATCGCGAGGTCCTTGCCGCCCTTTCGGGTCGCCGGTACGAGGAGGTCGAGAAGGACGTCGCCGACCTTCTCCAGCGGGATGACTGCGCCGTCTGGCGTGTCGACCAGTACCGCGGCGTCGTCTCCAAGATCGACGCGCTGTTCGCGATCAGCCCGTGGATGACGCAGCGGGACATCACCGACTTCGTGGACTTCGCCGAGTACGTCCTGTCCGAGTCCGATCCGGCGCTGGACCTCCCGGACGATCGGCGGCGGTGGGCCGCTCTCTACGGCAAGGTACGCGAGCACTCGAGCGCGTTGCGGAACGGTGTCTGCGAGACGCTGGTCCTGCTCTCGGTTCACGGGGCCGCCCTGCTGCGAGATGGGCTGGGTATCGACCCGGCCGCTCTCGTCGCGGCTCTCGTCGAGCGTCTCCTGTCTCCCCTTACGAGCGACACGCTGCGATCCCAGGACCGTGATCTTCCCGGCTACGCGGAGGCGGCTCCCGACGAGTTCCTCGCGTTGCTCGAAGCGGACCTCGTGCGGCCCAACCCGGCCCTGGAAGAACTCCTGACACCGGTCGGTCACGGCCCATTCGAGCACCCTTGGAGAACGGGGCTGCTCTGGGCACTGGAGCGCCTCGCCTGGAATCCGAGGACCTTCCCGCGCGTCGTCCTCATCCTCGCCAGACTCTCGGAGACGGAAATCGACGACAACTGGGTCAACAGGCCAATCAACAGCCTGTCGGCCATGTTTCGCTGTTGGATGCCTCAGACCGCCGCGTCACTGAACGACAGAATCAAGGCGTTGGAGGCGCTTTGCGGGAGATTCCCGGACGTGGGTTGGCGAATCTGCGTTCAGCAGTTCGAGAACCGACAGCAGATCGGCAGCTCGAGCGCCCGACCCCGTTGGCGAACCGACGCCGTGGGAGCCGGTCAACCGCGAACCGGCAAAGAACCATTCCGGTTTGCCCGCAAGGCGCTTGATCTCGCCATCCGGTGGCCCACCCACACCAGCACGACCCTTGGCGACCTCCTCGATCGCGTCGGCATCATGGCGGACGAGAAGCGGCTGTCGGTGTGGGGCTGCGTCGACGCGTGGTTGGCAACCGAGGAGAACGAACAGGCAAGAGCAACCTTGCGGGAAAAGATCCGTCTCACTTTTCTCACGCGTCGGGGATTCGTCCGCGGCCTGAGTGCCACCGACCGAACCAGGGCGCGCGAGACTTGGGAGAAGCTCACTCCACAGGACCCGGTCCGGTGCCACGCGTGGCTCTTTGCCAGAGCCTGGGTGGAATGTTCCACGGACGAACTCGACGATGAGGATGTCGGTTTCGCGGAGCGCGAGACGCGCATGCATCAACTTCGTTCCGAGGCGATGGAGAGCATATGGTCCGCGCGCGGGCTGGAGGGAGTGCTGGAGCTTCTCACGGATTGCGACGGCTGGACCCTCGGGCGCTACGCGGCTCCCTGCGCAGGCGGCGAGAGCACTGCCATCGCGGTTCTCGGAGCCTGTCTGTCATCCGGCGCGGAACCTGACGGCAAGCTCGACGACTTTGTGCGTGGCTTCCTCGGGTCTGTCGACGAAGACCTGCGGGCCACGCTCATTGCGAGCCTGGCGGAGGCCGGCGCAGCCGGACAGACAGTTCGCCTCTTCAGGTGCGCCCCGTTCTGTGAACGCACCTGGCGACTCCTCGACCAGCAGGACCGCGCTGTGCGAGACGAATACTGGCGCCTCGTCCACCCTGCAAAGCCGGGACTGACAGAGTCCGAGATGTCGGAGCTCGTCGATCGCCTGCTGGAAGCCAAGCGCCCGCGGGCGGCCTTCTGTGCGGTGCGATTCGATTGGGACAAGGTGGAAACGTCACGCCTGGAGCGGATGCTCATGGCCGTCGTCAAAGGCAGCGACGAGCCGGCCGGTGACTTCGAAATCGAACCCTATTCTCTCTCGGAAGCGATGAGTTCACTCGACGGCCGCACCGGCGTCACCGTGCACGAGATGGCCCAGCTCGAGTTTGCGTTCATGGAGGCGCTCGAGCGCAGTGAGCACGGCATTCCGAATCTCGAACGCAGGGTTGTGGAGTCGCCGGCACTCTTCGTTCAGGCTCTGGCTCTCTTCTCGATCCGTGACGATGACGGGGAGGATCCGGTGGCGTGGCGGGTTGACGACGGGGAGCGGAGGGCGGCGGTGGGCCGGGCCGCGTATCGATTGCTGGAGAACGTCAGTCGCTTGCCCGGCGCTGACGACGAGGGGAGGATCGACTCGTACGTGCTGAGTCGATGGGTCAGTGAGGCGCGACGTCTGTGCGGAGAGCATGGCCGGGCGGGGATTGGTGACAACCGCATCGGCCAGCTCCTGTCCAGAGCGCCATCCGAGGAGAACGGTGCGTGGCCCTGCCGGGCGGTCTGCGAGGTGCTGGAGACGGTCGCCTCTCACGATATCGCCCGGGGGTTCGAGCTGGGGGTGTACAACGCTCGCGGTGCCGTTTCGCGCAGCCTGGACGAGGGCGGCGCACAGGAGCGGGAGCTGTCGGCGCGGTATCGAGCGTGGGCCGAGCGATCGGTCTTCGATTATCCCTACGTTGCAAACATTCTCGAGCGCATCGCCCAGGATTACGACCGCGACGCGGAGCGGGAAGACTCTGACGTGCTCGCAAGGAAGCGTCTGCAGCACTGACCGTGACACACCATGGGACGCCTTGCGGGTTTCGGGTACCGGGATGTTGCGCGTCGGCTGAGACGTGCAGGCTATCGGTTCGATCGGCCGGGGCCGGGGAGTCACGAAGTGTGGCGTCACGAGAGTACGGGCCGAAAGGTGACGCTGCCGCGCCATGACGGGGACATGGCGGAGGGGACCCTCCGTGCGATCCTCCGCGAGGCGCGCATCGACGTGGCTGACTTCCTGGCCGCCCGATAGCGTTGTGCGGGGGGATTCGATAGCGGCGTCGCGGCGCGTCCAGCACTACTACGGCACGCTCACGGGCACGAACAAGTCGATCCCGACTTCAGGCTCGTGAAGATGGGTCAATGCGGGCGGCAACGGGTCCCCGTGCTCGATGCACGACTCCGCGATCTTCCGGGCGAGCCCTTGGGCGATTTCTGTGGCCTCGGCGATGCTGCGCCCCTCGGCCACGAGGCCTGGAACGTCGGGGCTCGTGGCCAGGAATCGGTCGCCGGCCAGCTTCTCGATGTGGAGTCGGATCGCTGTTTCGCTCATCGGTCGTTCGGGGTTGGGCGGGCCGCCGATAGTGGCGGGGCGCTTCCTCGGATTCTACCGCGGCCGCCCGCTTCGGGTCCGCAGATGGCTCAGGGCCACAGGTCGGCGAGGCTGAAGTTGATCGCCTCGAAGGGGCGGACCTGCACCGGATCGTCGTCCTTCGCCGTCGCCATCAGCACCCACTCCCCGTTGCGGAGCTCGAACGCCTCCAGGGTACGGTCAACGGGGTCGATGAACCACAGATGCGCCACTCCCTCCCGCGCGTAGATCGGGCGCTTGCCGTGCAGGTCGATCTTGCGGGTCGACGCCGAGAGCACTTCGCACACCCAGTCGGGTGACAGCGTGAAGTACGCCACGTCGGGGTAGTCCGGCATCCGCTCCCGGCGCCAGCCCGCCAGGTCGGGAACGAGGATGTCCTCGCCGAAGTGCAGCTCGGGTTCGTCGATGATCCACCAGCCGCCGGGGCCGCCGCGGCCGAACTGGAAAGGGCCGGAGAGATCGGACCCGAGAGATGAGGTCGCGAGTGCATGGGGTGAGGCCGGTCGCGGTTGCGTGTAGAGCACGCCGTCGATGATCTCCGCGACCTGGTGCGCCGGAGCGTCGAGGACGTCCTGGTAGGTCGCCCGTCGTCGCGGCGGGGCGGTGTCCCGCCAGCGTGCCGCGGCGTCTGCGCTGGCCATCGCGTTGCTACTCCCACGGCCCATTGTACGTGACCGTGCGGGGCGGTCGACGGGGTCGACGGATCGGGCCGGCCGTTCGGCCGGCGTCGCCAAGCGGTCGCTCGACGGCAGGGCCGCATCGAGGAAGCGCCCGGCCTTTTCGGGTGGCGGCGCAACGCCCTGATGGCGGCTGCGCGCCCGATTTGCGGTGATCCCATTGACGCCGGGCGGGTCCGTCTTGAGGATGTAGCGGATGGCGACGGGGCGCGCGCTCTCGCGGTGCTCCCGAGCGACTCAGGGCCACAGATCGCCGAGGCTGAAGGTGACCGCGTCGAAGGGGCGGACCCGGACCGGGGCGTCGTCCTCAGCGGTCGCGATCAGCACCCATTCGCCTTCTCGCAACTCGAACGCCTCCAGGGTGCGATCCACCGGGTCGACGAGCCACAGGTGCCCCACCCCCTCCCGCGCGTAGATCGGGCGCTTGCCGTGCAGATCGAGCTTGCGGGTCGAGGGCGAGAGCACTTCGCACACCCAGTCGGGCGCCAGCGTGCAGTACGCCGCGTCGGGAAAGTCCGGCATCCGCTCGCGGCGCCAGCCGGCGAGATCGGGCACGAGGACGTCGTCGCCGAAGTGCAGCTCCGGTTCGTCGATGATCCACCAGCCGCCGGGGCCGCCGGCGTCGTGGTCGAAGGGGCCGCCGATCTTGACGCCCAGCGACGAGCTGGCGCGCGCGTGGCGCATGGCCGGCCGCGGGTTGGTGTGGAGCACGCCGTCGACGATCTCGGCGACGCGATGGGGCGGGGCGTCGAGCACGTCCTGGTAGGTCGCCCGCGGCCGCGGGCCGGAATCGCGCCGCTGTGCTGCCGTGCTCATCGCGCCTCGCTACCCTCCCGCGGACCATTGTACCGGCGGGCGGCGCGGCGGCGAACGGCGCGGAACGAACGCCGGCCGAAGTGGACGGCCTCGATCGTCTCTCGATGGTCACGCGGCCCCGCCACGTGCCGACACACGTGGAGAGTCTCGACCGTCCTCTCGATGGTCAGGCGGCGCTGGCGCCGGGCGGCATGGCGCGGTAGACGAGGAGCGGATTGGCCTTCGACCGTTTCTCGGTGGTCAGGCGGCCCCGGCGTCGCGCGGCATGACGCGGTAGACGAGGGGCGGGTCGCCCTGCTGCGCTTCCTTCAGCGCCGCCGCCACCAGGTGGTGGTGGGGCGAGAGCTCGCAGATGGGGTCGGTGGCGGTGACGTCGCCGGTCATCAGGAACGCCTGGCAGCGGCAGCCGCCGAAATCGATCTCGCGGCGGTCGCAGCTTCGGCACGGCTCGGGCATCCAGTCGGTGCCGCGGAAGCGCTGGAAGATGGGGGCGCGCTCCCAGATGTCCTCCAGCGAGTGGTCGCGCACGTTGGGGAACTCGAGGCCGGGAATCTCGCGGGCGGTCTGGCACGGCAGGACGAAGCCGTCGGGGGCGACGCTCATCGACACCATGCCCCAGCCCTGGAGGCAGGCCTTCGGGTAGCGCTCGAAGTAGTAGTCGGGCAGGACGTGCTGGATGTCGAGCCCGTCGGTGCCGGCCGCGCGCACCCGCTCGACCTCGGCGTGGGCGCGGTCGAGCTGCTCGCGGGTCGGCATGAGCGCCGCCCGGTTCTTGAACGCCCAGCCGGTGTACTGGGTGTGCGCCAGCTCGAGCCGGTCGACCTTCCATTCCTTGGCGAGGGCCATCACCTCGCCGATGCGGTCGAGGTTCTGCCGGTGGAGCACCACGTTGAGGGTCACCGGGAACCCGAGGCGCTTGGCTTCGAGCACCGCCTCGCGCTTCTTGTCGAACGAGGGCGTTCCCGCGAGCCGGTCGTTCGACTCGGGCAGGGTGTCGAGCACGCTCACCTGGAAGTGGTCGAGCCCGGCCGCCTGCAACTGTCCGATCCGCCTGGCGTCGACCACCGTGGCCCCGGTGCTCATGTTCGAGTAGAGCCCCGCGTCGGCGGCGGCGCGGACGAGATCGAGGATGTCGCGGCGCACCAGCGGCTCGCCGCCCGACAGGTGAAGCTGGACGACCCCGAGGTCGGCCGCCTCCCGGAAGACCCGGGCCCAGATCTCGGTGTCGAGCTCGTCGCGGTACTTGTTCAGCTCGAGCGGGTTGCTGCAGTACGGGCACTGCAGCGGGCACCGGTAGGTGACCTCGGCGAGCAGGGCGAGCGGGCGGGGCAGGGGGGTGTCAGTCACGCGGGGCTCCCTCGCGAACCAGCCCCCGCTGCGCCAGGTGGCCGAGGAAATCGTGGACGTCGTCGTCGGGCTCGGCGCCGGGGAACTGCTCCTTCAGCGCCGCGATCAGCTCGTCGGTGGTGCGCCCGTCGCAGAGCTGCACGATGGCCCTCCCCGGCTCGTTGAGGACGATCATCCCCTCGGGGAACACGAGCTGGTGCTGGCTGCGCACCTTGTCCCAGCGATACCGGGTGCCGGGGGCGAGGACTGGCGTGGTGATCGGCTGCGCCATGGCTGCTTGTGGCGGCGAACGCCGCAGTGATGATACAACGAACGCCGCCAGGGGTCCCCGCGCCGCCGACGCGGTCCGGAAATCGACGCCGTGGCCGCGATGCCCGGGGGATGCGCGGCGCCGGCTCCGCCGGTAGGCCGGTGCGTCTCGGACAACGGGGTTCAGTGGCAGGAGTCGGCACCGCGAGACGCCGTCGGGCCGTGGCGTGGGTCGGTCGGGGCGGCAGGGCCGCATGGAGACCTGCGGGCCGCGGGGTGGCGATGCCCGGGCCGTGAACGACAATCCTCACCAGACATCGGAGCAATCGATGCAGATACACGTGCTGGGATCGGCCGCGGGGGGAGGGTTCCCCCAGTGGAACTGCAACTGCCGCAACTGCCGGCGGCTTCGCGAGGGCACCCTCAAGGGGCGGGCCCGCACCCAGTCGTCGATCACCGTCAGCGGCAACGGGGTCGACTGGGTGCTCTTCAACGCGTCACCGGACATCCGGCAGCAGCTCGCGTCGTTCCCGCCGCTGCAGCCGGGTCGGGCGGTCCGCGACACCGGCATCTGCGCCATCCTCGTCGTCGACTCGCAGGTGGACCACACGACCGGGCTCGTGGTGCTGCGCGAGCACACGGAGGCGTGGGACATCTACTGCACGCGGGTGGTCCACGACGACCTCACCACCGGCTACCCCCTGCTGAACGTGCTGTCCCACTTCAAGGGCGTGAACTGGCACGAGGTGGGGCTGGACGAGGTCCCCTTCTCCATCCCGAAGGCGGACGGGCTGCTCTTCACCGCGGTGCCGCTGAAGAGCGAGGCGCCGCCGTACTCACCCCACCGGCACAACCCCGTTCCCGGCAACAACATCGGGGTCCGGGTGGCCGACACCGCGACCGGCCGGAACCTGTTCTACGCCCCCGGCCTCGGCGAGATCGAGCCGCACGTCCGGCGCTACATGGAGGAGGCCGACTGCCTGCTCGTCGACGGCACGGTGTGGACCGACGACGAGCTCGCGTGCGAGGGCATCAGCGACAAGCGGGCGCAGGACATGGGGCACCTGAACCAGTCGGGGGCCGGGGGCATGGTCGAGACCCTGGTGTCGCTGGACTGCCCGCGGAAGATCGTGATCCACATCAACAACACCAACCCGATCCTGGACGAGGAGTCGGCGGAGCACGCGGCCCTCGTCGAGGCGGGCATCGAGATCGCGTACGATGGCATGGACATCACGCTCTGACAGCCGTGGTGGACCCGGCGTTGCACCGCGCCCGGAAGGCGCCGGCGGACGCCGAGCCGCCCGCCTGACAGGGCGTGACGACAGCGCATGCTGCTTGGGGAGCGTCACCTCGCGTTTCGTGATGTCGGGGGTGACCCGGCCCCGATCATGACGGTTCGGGCCTGTGCCCGGCGCAACCGGGAATGGGCGCCGGCCACGGCGCGGGCTCCCTGCGGATGTGATTGAGCGGCGATCCGAGCCCTGGCGATTGGGCCTGTGCACGGTGCAACCGGGAATGGGCGCCGGTCACGGCGCGGGCTCCCTGCGGATGTGATTGGGCGGCGATCCGAGCCGTAGGCGACGCTTGCCGGGCTCTGGCGGGACGCATCGCCGCTCGAATGCAGGGGGCTTTCGCTACGCTCTGTTGGAACCGACCGGAAGGAGACCGATGACTTCAGGGAACCGCACGAAGGGGCTGGCGACGGCCATCGTGGCGCTTGCCGTCGGTGCGGCGGGCGCGGGCGGGGTCGCGGCGCAGGGCACGACGACGCGCGGGGCCGCCCCGCCCGACATCACCGCGGGCGGTCAGACCAACTGGACCAGCCACAACCTCGACCTGGCGAACAGCCGCTACTCGGCCCTCGACGAGATCGACACCGGGAACGTCGGGCAGTTGACGGAGCTGTGGTCGGTCGCAGTGCCGGCCGGGGTCAACGTCGGCCAGGTGACGCCGCTCGTCGTCGACGGCCTGATGTACTTCCACGCCGGCGCCAACGTGATGGCCATCAGCGCGACGACCGGCGAGTCGGTGTGGACCCTCGAGCTCGACTCGGCCCGGCAGGCCCGCTCGCGCGGGCCGACCTGGGCCGAGGGGAAGATCTACGCCTACACCGGGCCCAACCTGGTGGCGGTCGACGCCCGCACCGGCGAGCTCGTCGAGTCGTACGGCGACGGCGGGGTGCTGCCGGTCGTCGCCATGGCGCTGCAGGCGAAGTACCCGGACGCCTATCCGCCGGACCTGGATCCCCACGACATCGGCTACCGCATCACGAGCGCCCCCGCCTACCACGACGGGACCCTCTATCTCGGCACGTCGAACTCGGAGAACCACATCCCCGGCGGCCTCGTCATCGCCACCGACGCCGAGACCGGCGCCATCCGGTGGGTGTTCAACACCATCCCCCAGCGGCCCCAGGACGACGGGTGGGACGTCGCGCGCGAGACGTGGGGCGACGGCCAGATGGCCGGCGGCGGGGTGTGGACCCAGCCCGCCATCGACCTCGAGCTCGGCCTCGTCTACTTCAACACCGGCAACCCGTCGCCCGACTACGACGGCTCGGCCCGCCCCGGGGCCAACCTGTTCACCAACGCCACGGTCGCCCTCGACCTCGAGACGGGGGCGCTGCGCTGGTACTACCAGGCCATCCACCACGACCTCTGGGACTGGGACCACGTCACCGGGCCGGTGCTCTTCGACGTGACCCGCAACGGCGAGACCATCCGGGGCGTCGGCGCCGCCGGCAAGAACTGCCTGCTCTACCTCTGGCACCGCGAGACCGGGGTGCCCATCAACCCGATGGTGGAGACCGCGGTGCCCACCGAGACCGACGTGCCGGGCGAGGTGGTTTACCCGACCCAGCCGATTCCGCACAACGCGCGCGGCATTCCGATGACCCCGTTCTGCGCCACGTTCGTGCACCTCGACGACCCCGAGCTGCAGGCGCAGACCCGGCAGATCTACACGCCCTACTCCATCAACGAGCACCTCATCGTCGCCCACGGCGGCTCGAGCTTCGGCTCGCCGGCGTTCAGCCCGCGGACCGGCCTGCTCTACGTCACCGGCAAGAACGCCGCCGTTTCGATGATCGTCAAGCCGCTCGGCGACACCCTCCGGCCGGGGCCGCACGGGCTCGGCCACAGCGGCAACTTCGAGGAGATCAGCCGCGTGCCCGCGTTCACCCCGACCACCACCCTGACCGCCTACGAGCCGGCGAGCGGCGAGGAGGCGTGGCAGCAGGTGTTCCCCGCCCTCACCCACATCGGGGCGAGCGGCAATCTCGCGACGGCCGGCGACCTCGTGTTCCAGGGGGCGGACGACGGCGCGTTCTACGCGTTGCACGCCGCGACGGGCGAGCAGCTCTTCCGGTACGACGCGCCCCGGCCCATCCGGTCGAGCCCGATGACCTGGGCGGTGAACGGGAGGCAGTACGTGACGGTGATCGCGACCGACACCATCATCACGTTCGCGCTGTCGCCGGGGTCGGCGTCGTAGCACGTTCGTGCTGTCGCCGGAGTCGGCGCCGCAGAACAGCGGATCGCCGGATCGGAGGCGGGGGTCGGAGCCGAAGGCGGCGACTCTCGGATCTTCGCCGACGGCGAAGACCTACGTCGCCGTGAGCGGCCGGGCGAGGCCGGTTGCGCTGTCCGCCCGCGACATCGGGGTCGCGCAACGCTGGCTGCAGTCTGCCGTCGCGCATGGGGCGGTTGCGCGCGGTGCGAGGAGCGCCCGCGGCCCGCCGTGACGCGCGCCGGAGGTGGGTGGAAGGTCGCCGCGACTGCCCGCGTCGCGTGCGAGTACAGTCGCGTGCGCGTACGAAGAAAGCGCGTGCACGGCAGAGCCATGCACGCGCCAACAGAACCGGGGAACACGTAATCCCTGGTTCGAAACCAGAGAACGTCGTATACCCCAAGACGCGAACGGGAGCGCCGCAAGGGCGCTCCGCCCGGGTCTAGCGAGCGGTGACGTAGAGAGTCACTTCCATGTTGAGGGCGATCTCTCTGATCTCGGGCTTGGTCCAGGTCATGTTCTCGCTCCTTCTGTCAAAAGGGGTCAACCGGAAAATCA
Source organism: Vicinamibacterales bacterium (assembly GCA_965261285.1). GTDB lineage: Bacteria > Acidobacteriota > Vicinamibacteria > Vicinamibacterales > UBA8438 > JAJEEA01. Next base: position 6,197,740 of record OZ253457.1, read on the forward strand.
GACTATACACAGCCGGAGGGGACCGTGCAAGAAAAAAATGCACCGCCCGGAGCGGCACGGCCGAAGCGCCTCGACGGGCCCTGGCGAGCTCGACCCGGCGAATCGGCCGCCCGCGGGCTGGCGGCGACCGGTTGCCGCCGCGGCCCGGCGATTCGGCCGGCGTCGCATTGCCGCCCCGAGCCGCCGCCGGCCAACCGGTGCCGGCCTGCCTGCCGACCGGGCCCGCAGACAGCCCCGGCCGGATCGTGCTAGCCTGACGCCCACCAGCGGAAACCCGGGGAGGCCGAGCAGGTGAGCGACGTGGAGAGGGCGCCGTGGTCGCGCGAGGAGTTCGAGCGGAAGCTGCGCGCGAAGGAGAAGTACTATCACGTGAACCACGAGTTCCACGTCCGGATGCACGCCGGCGAGCTCGACCGGCCGGCCATCCGGGGGTGGGTGGCGAACCGCTTCTACTACCAGGTCTCGATTCCCGTCAAGGACGCGGCCCTGATGTCGAACTGCCCGGACCGCGAGGTCCGGCGCGAGTGGGTCAAGCGCATCGTCGACCACGACGGCAGCGGCGGGGCCGAGGGCGGCATCGAGGCGTGGCTGGAGCTCGGCGAGGCGGTGGGCCTCTCGCGCGACGACCTGTGGGCCCAGAAGCACCTGCTGCCCGGCGTGAAGTTCGCCATCGACGCCTACGTGAACTTCGCGCGGCGGCAGCCGTGGCAGGTCGCGGCGGGGTCGTCGCTGACCGAGCTCTTCGCGCCGAAGATCCACCAGCGGCGGCTCGACAACTGGCCGCAGCACTACCCGTGGATCTCGGAGCAGGGCTACAACTACTTCCGCAAGCGGCTCTCCGAGGCCCGGCGCGACGTGGTGCACGGCCTGAACATCACCCTCGACTACTGCCGCACCCGCGAGCAGCAGGAGGCGATGCTCGACGTGCTGCAGTTCAAGCTCGACGTGCTGTGGACCATGCTCGACTGCATGTGGATGGCCTACGTCGAGAACCGGCCGCCCTACCACAACGTCGAGTGACGCGAGCGGGCCGGCCCGTCGCGACCGCTGCCGCCATGGATGAGACAGCCGACGGCGTCCTGCCGGTCTCGCTGATCGTCCTCGCCAGGAACGAGGAGGCGAACATCGGCCGCTGCCTCGACAGCGTCCCCTTCGCGGCCGAGAAGATCGTCGTCGACTCGGGCAGCACCGACGGCACCGCGGCGGTGGCGGCGGCGCACGGCGCGGCCGTGGTCGACCGCGAGTGGCTGGGCTTCGGGCCCATGCGGCAGCGGGCCGAGGCGGACGCCGCCCACGAGTGGATCCTGATGCTCGACGCCGACGAGTGGATGAGCGACGAGCTGCAGCGGCAGTGCCGCGACGAGCTGCCGGGGCTGCTGGAGCGGGCCGACGCCCTGCAGCTCTCGCGCCGCACCCGCTACTGCGGCCGGACGATGAACCACTATCGCCCGTTCGCGCGCGACCACATCTGGCGCTGCTACCGGAAGGGCCGCGCGGCGTGGACGTCCGACCAGGTGCACGAGCGCCTGCGGCCGGCCCCCGGCTGCCGCACCCACCGCCTGACCGCGCCCCTCGTCCACGACAGCTACGCCAGCGTCGCCCATCACCAGGAGAAGGCCTGCCGCTACATCGACCTGTGGGCCCGGCAGGCGTTCGAGCGGGGGAGGAAGCCGAGGCTTCTCGCGACGTTCCTGTCGCTGCCCGCGTACCTGGTCCGCGACCTCGTGCTCCGGCGTGGCGTTCTCGACGGCTGGCCGGGCGTCATCGCCGCGTGGATCACCGTCCACAGCACGGTGATGAAGCGCCTGCGTCTGTACGAGCTCTACCGGGACGCCGGGAGTTCGCGCCGGGACACGACGGGCACTGCCCGCGCGCCGGTCGACAGGAAACGGAGCCGGTAGGCGATGGTGCCGGGGCCGGTCGTCGATGCTCGCGGTCCGGGTCGTCGCTGCTGCATCTGCGCCGGGTTCCGGCCCTTGCGGCTGGACCAGGCGGTCCTGACCACGGCCTCCGTCGTCGCCGCATCCGCGCCGGGCGCCAGCCCGGGGGCTGGACGAAGTCGTTCATGACCACCGTCTCCGTCGTCGTCGCCACCTACGACTGGCCGGCTGCCCTCGACGCCTTCCTCCACGCCCTGCGCCGGCAGACCGAGGCGCCGCTCGAGATCATCGTGGCCGACGACGGCAGCGGACCCGACACCCGCGCCGTCGTCGAGCGGCACCAGGCGTCGAGCCCCTGTCCCCTGCACCACGTCTGGCACCCCGACGAGGGGTTTCGCCTGGGCGCCATCCGCAACAAGGCCATGGCGCGGGCCGCCGGCGATTACGTCGTGAGCCTCGACGGCGACATGGTGTGCCACCCGCGGTGCGTCGAGGACCACGGCCGGCTGCGCGACCCGGGCTGCTTCTGCCAGGGGTCGCGCATTCCGCTGGGGCCGCGGGCGAGCGCGCTCATGACGAAGCGGCCGGGCTGGTGGCCCTCGGTGCTCAGCCCCGGCGTCCGGCGCCGGGCGAGGCTCGTTCGCCTGCCGGTGGCGGCGGCGCGACTGCTCAACCGCCCGCACCGCAACCCGATGACGGTGCGTGGCTGCCACCAGGGCTTCTGGCGCCGGGACCTTCTCGCGGTCAACGGCTTCAACGAGGCGATGTGGGGCTGGGGGCGCGAGGACAACGAGCTGGCGGTGCGGCTGGGCAACCACGGACGCCTGCGCCGCAACCTGCGGGGGGTGGCCCTGGCCTGCCATCTCCACCACGGCGAGGGCGCCCGCGGGCGGCTCGGCGAGAACGAGCGCATCCTGCGGGAGACCATCGCCGCGGGCCGCGTGCGGTGCGAGCGCGGCATCGACCAGTGGGTCGGCGATCCCGAGGCCTGGGACTACCGGGCACAGCATCCGGGCCGGTGACGGTCGCCGGCCGGGGCGAGGCCCGTTCGAGCGGCGAACCGCGTCCCGGACCCGCTCGCGGCGTCACCATCGGCAGACCCTTCAGAGGCGAAGCGCCCGGCGCCGCGTCGCGGGCCGCCCCGGGGTCCCCGCGGCAACCGCTCGGCCTCGGAGACGCGCCGAGTACCGCAAGGCCTGCCGCGGCCCGACGCACAGGCCGGCGGCGGCCGGAGGCCGGATGATCCTGGCCACGAAGGGGGAGGTCATGGCCCGGAGCAGGGCGCTGTAGTCGAGCTGGAACCGGGTCTCGGCGCCGACGGGCGGCCGGTCGCGGACGGAGGCCGCGACGAGATGGTCGCTGCTCGCCCCGAGGAGCTCGATGCCCGGCGGCGGGTGGAGCCCGCCGGGATCGATGTCCTGATGTCCGAGCGCGAAGATCACCTGCGAGACAGCGCCCCGGTCCGCCCCCGGCGGCACCGCGCCGAACGCCGTCTCGGCAATCGTGCCCCAGGGCCGCGACGGCTTGACGCTCGACTCGATCACCTCGGCCACGAGGGTGATGGCGTCGCGGTGCAGCCCCTCGATGGGCCTGCGGCGCAGCGGCTCGCGACCGAGCAGAATCGACTCCCCCAGGCGAAGGTCATTGATCCGTCCGGTGTCCGCGGCGTCGACGGCCCAGGCGAGGTTGGCGGAGTTGCCTCCGGACACGATGTCGACGCGCCGGCCGAGCATCGTCTCGAGCGCGTCCGCGAGCGCCGACAGCTCCGACATGTTCCTGGCGTCGGGCGACACGCCGCTGCGGCAGGCGAGGTTGGCGCCGATGCCCCGGAGCACGATGTTCGGGAAGCGGAGCGTCTTGCGCGCGACCTGATCGAGATCGCCGGGCATGATGCCTTCCCGGAGATCGCCGAGCTCGACCATGAGGACGACGCCGTGCCGCCGGCCCGCCGCCCGCGCGGCGGCCGAGAGGGCGCGAATCGAGTCGATCCCGGTGTTGAAGCTCACGTCGGCGTGGGCGACGACGCGGGCCGCCTGGCTGAGCATCGGCGCGCGCAGGAGGGTCATCGAGGCCGGGACCTGCGCCCGACGCATGGCCTCGATGTTCTCGATGCGGGAGTCGCCCAGCGCCCGCACGCCGGCGCTCAGCAGCGCGCCGGCGACGGCCGGCGATCCGAGGGTCGCCTTCGTGACGCCGGTGACGGAGATTCCCCGGCGGGCCAGCCGCGCCACCAGCGTGCGCGCGTTGTGGCGGAGCTTGTCGAGGTCGATCTCGAGTCGCGGCGCGCTCATCGCACGCCGGCGATCAGCGTCTCCGCGAGGTGAGGGAACGCCGAGCAGACCATGTCCGCCAAGCGCTCGGGTGGCCGCGTCAGCGCGTCGGTGGCGGGAATGCCGAGCTCGCGCTCGTAGCCCGCGATGGCGGCGGAGACCTCGGCCCCGGTCATGTTCTCGTGATTGATCGTGAGCCCGATGACGGTCGTGTCCGAGAATGTCTGTATGAGGTCGATCTCGCTGGCGGCGGTCGGCATCGGCATCTGCTCGTAGTCGCAGCGGTGGGGTCGTCCGGGTGCGTGCTGCAGCACCACCCCGTCGGGATGGCTGCCCCTGAGGATGAGGCTCGACGTCGAGAACGCGGGGTGACTGAGCGCGCCCTGGCCTTCGATGACGATCACGTCGGGCCGCTCTCGCTCGAAGGCGTCGACGATCGTCGCCTCGAGCTCGCCCGAGCAGAACTGCGAGGGAATCGCGTCGAGCGCGACACCGTAGCGGGCCCCCTGGATGAGGCCGGTCTGGCCGGTGCCGACCAGCACCGTTCGCACGCCCCGATCGTTGAGGGCGCGGGTCAGAATGGTGGCCGTGGTCCGTTTGCCGATGGCGCAGTCGGTTCCCAGCACGGCGATGCGCGGGCAGGTCACTTCGGCGAGGCGGCCGCTGAAGATTCGCAGGTCCTTCTTCGCGCGCGGCCGCCGGACGTCGACGATCTCCACGCCGTGCGCCGCGCCCATCGCGCGGAACTCCGGGTCGTCGTTCAGAAACTCGTGCAAGCCGTTGACGACGTTCATCCCCAGCGCCATCGCTCCGAGGACCACCCGGCGCTGCCGCGGCGAGAGCAGGCCCGTGGCCGGCGCGATTCCGATGATGAAGTAGTCCGGCGTGCAGCCGGCGCAGGCCAGCGCCTCGGCGACGTCGCGGCGGACGGGAACATCGTTCGGCCCGTCGCCGAGCACGACGCCGGCATCGAGGCCGGCCTTCTCGCTGTCGATCACGGCCAGGATTTCGTACCGCTCCGAATGACGGACCAGCCCGTTCGCGGTCTTGCCGTCGGCGCCCCCGAAGTTGGCCTCGCAATAGACGATGGCCGACTTGCGTCGTCCCGGCCGGGCCGGGTTCGGCGACCGCGCTGTACGCGGGACCGGCCGATGCCCGGCGCCGGCCCGACGCGGGCCGGGGAGGGCGGTGGCCCCCGGCCCCTCGACCGGGCGGGGCGCCGGGGAGGGCGGCAACGGGATGCGGTGCCGAGGACCGGAGCGCCCGGGCGACCCCGAACGATGCGGCCCGTCTTTCGCGGCGGTCACGCGGTTCATGACCATCGCGGGCCCGTCCGTCCGGTTTCCCTGGGCAGCACCGGCGACATCGTTCGCGCCGGCTGCAGATTCCCGACGAGCACGATGACGGTCAGCCCCAGGGCCAGGGTCCCGGCGTTCAGCCAGGCCCAGCTTCCGACCGAGACCGCGGCGGGTACGAACAGAGTCCAGACTGCCGCCGTCAGCACCGACCACGTGGCGAGAGACACCCGGAACCGAGACCATGTCGACATGTCGTTTCTCCCGGCCGAGATCGGCGCGGCTTGAGGCTGGGCGCCGAGCCGGCCGCCCGGCGACGGGCAGGACTCGACTCGGGCGGTTGCCGAAGACGCCGCTCGGGTACCGGCGGAACGCGCACTGACATGCTCCGCCAACGGAGTTCAGCTTTGGTGAGGGCTGTGGCTTTCGGCCTCGGCAGAGCGCCGACGGCAGTTCTCAGAAAAGCAGTGCGGACCCAGTATACCCCGGACGCGTGATTCGCGCGTCGGCCGATGGGCCGCTCCTTGACGCCTTCGCCGCGGATTCCCGGATCGCGGTCGAGGCGGATATCTGACCAACCCGAGCACTTGCCTCGAAAGCAAGCGGGGGAGCTGGGTCGCGGTCGGCCGGTCGGGATGCCGTCGGTCGAATCCGGGCGTCAGCTCCGGTGCCGTTGTTTCCAGCGCCCGGACCGGAACAGCCGCTGCATCAGGAAGAGCTGGACGAGGGGCGCCGCCGCCCACGCCACGAGCGGCCCTTCCGGCTCCCAGCCGAACCCGACCACGGCGATGAACGTCAGCGAGAGGAGCAGCCCCCACTGCGTGATCATGGTGTAGGTCAGGATGGGTTTCGTGTCGCCGGCCCCCATCAGGGCGCCCTGCACGCAGATGCTCACCGAGCTGAAGAACTGGGTCACCGCGAACCACCGCAGCACCGTCGCGGCCAGCGGCACCACCTCGGCGTCGGCGATGAAGAGGGCCGCGAGGGGCCGCGCGAACGCGAACGTCAGGGCCACCACCCCGGCCATGATCATCGACAGGAGCTGCACGCTGCGGCGCCCCAGCGCCTCGGCCCGGTCGAGCTGCCCGGCCCCGACGGCCTGGCCCACGAGGGTGGCGGTGGCGATCTGGAACGCCAGGGCCGGCAGCACGCTGACCAGCCGCACCTGCAGCCCGATGCCGGCCGCCGCGTGCATCGACGCCCCGAGGGCGCCGGCCCCCAGCAGCCCGAGGTAGACCACCCGGGCGCCGTTGCGGGCGACGCTGGCGAGGGCCGGGGGCATCCCGATGCGCAGCATGCGCCGGATCAGCGGCCAGTCCAGCCCCAGCAGCGGCCGGAAGCGGACCCGGCCGTGCCGCGTGCCGCGGGTCAGGAGCACGAGATAGAGGCCCGCGCCGATGGCCCGGGCCGCCACCGTCCCCACCGCCGCCCCCGCGACTCCCATCGGCGCCCAGGGCCCCGCCCCGAAGATGAACAGGTAGTTCAGGGGGACGTTCAGCACCGCGACGGCGGTGGCGAGCTTGAGGGGCGTCTTCGCGTCGCCGCCGCCCCGGAAGATCGCGGCGGGGATGACCGTGCCCCACAGGAACACCGTGCCGAGGAAGTAGATGTGCAGGTAGGGGACGGCGTGGCCCAGGGCCGCCTCGTCGGCCTGCATCGCGACGAGGAGGGGGCGGCTCAGCAGGTAGCCGGCCAGGGTGATGGGCGGGCTCAGCAGCAGCACGAGGCGCGTGCCCTGGTGCATGACGCCCTCGACCTGCCGCCGGTCCCCCGCTCCGACCCCCTGGCTGACGAGCGCGATGACCCCGGTGGCGACGGCCAGCGCCGACGCCTCGACGAGGAACGCGATCTGGCGCGTCATCCCGATCGCCGCCGTCGCCTCGAACCCGAGCCCCCGCACCATCAGCAGGTCGGCCACCCCGAGGCTCAGCTCGAGCACGTTGTAGAGCAGCGTGGGCCAGGCGAGGGCCCAGATGCGGCGGTACGTCGCCGATTCGGGGGCGTCGGACGGAGCGCGGTCCGGGCGGTCAGGCGGCACGGTTGCGCTCCTCCCGGGCCCCGGGCCGCCCGGCGGCGACTTCCGAGGTCGGCGCCGGGCCGTCGGGCGAAACGGCCATCTCTCGTGCTGTCATTCCTCGTCCCGGCGTGCGCCGTGCCGCGGGCGTGGTGCAGGGCATCGGGCTACGGCAAACGGCACATCCTACTATCACCCGGTTCGGCTCACCCTTCCGATTGGCGCGACCGGCTCCTTGGCGCGCGGTTCGGAACATAATCTCAAGGCTCCTTTGTCCATGACCGAAGCCAGGCTCGCGCCTCCGTCCTCCGACTCTCCGCCGTCCGCGCGGGCGCGCGCGGCAGCAGACCGCGCAGCCGCCAACTACTTCGATGCCGTCGTCGACACCCTGGCCGATCTGGTGGCCTTCCGTACCGTCATCGAGCGCGGAGTACCCAACGCCCGGAACCCCGAGTTCGTCAGGCTGAAGGCCTACATGGCCGCCGCGGCGGCTCGGCTGGGGCTCGACCATGAGGATCACGGCGCGGCGCTGGTGCTGGGGATCGGCCGGTCGCCGGACCGCCTCGGCCTACTGACGCACGCCGACGTGCGTCCTGCCGACGCAGCGGCCTGGAAGACCGACCCGTTCAAGCTCGACCTGGACTCCGAGCCGGGGCGGCTGCTCGGCCGCGGGGTCGAGGACGACAAGGCGGCCGTCGCCGCCGCCCTCTACAGCCTGAGGGCGCTCGCCGACGAGGGTCTGCCGGCCCGCCGCCGCGTCGAGCTCATCGTCTCGCTGCACGAAGAGTCCGACTGGACTCCCTTCCGCGAGTTCCTCGCTGGTTGGACGCCCCCGCCGCTCAACGTCGCGCTCGACGCCCTCTACCCGGTGGTCACCGGCGAGTTCGGCGCCGGCGCCATCCGCGTCACCCTGCGGGACGAGGCCCCTGCGGTCTCCCCACGAGCGCCCCGGCTGGTGTCGTTCACCGGCGGCGGCTATCTCTCGCAGGTGCCGGGTTCCGCCGAGGCGGTCGTCGCCGGGGCCGACGAGCGGTTGGCCGAGGCCCTCGATCGAGACGCGGCCGGGGCCGAGGCCGGGTGGTTCGATGTCGACCGGGACGGCGGCGCCATCCGCATCCGGTCCCACGGCGTCGCCGCCCACTCGTCCGCCCCGTGGACCGGGCGCAACGCCATCACCCAGCTCGCGGCCCTGCTCGGCCGCCACCCGTGGCCGCCGACCGCGGCGGGAACCACGGTGCGTTTCATCAACGACCTCGTGGGGGCCGGGCACCACGCGGAGCGCTTCGGCGACCTCGCCTACGCCCACGACGTCATGGGCCGGCTGACGCTCACCCTCGCGACCCTGACCGCGGCGGACGGCGGCGGCCTCGTCGCCGCCATCAACATCCGCCGCCCCGCCGGCCGGACCGGCCCGGCGGTGGAGAAGACCATCGGGGCCGCCCTCGACGCCTGGCGGCGGCAGACCGGCTTCTCGCTCGACTGGACCGCCGACATCGGCGACCCCTACTACGTCGAGTCGGCCCCGCACGTCCCGGTCCTGCTCGACGTGTTCCGCCACTACACCGGCCGCCCCGCGCCGGGACCCATCTCGGTCGGCGGCGGCACCCAGGCCCGTCTGCTGCCCAACGGCGTGAACTTCGGCCCCGCGATGCCCGACGAGCCCTACACCGGCCACAGCGACCACGAGTTCATGACCGCCGACCGCCTGCGGCTGAACCTGCGGATGTACACGGCGGCCCTCGTCGAGCTGGCGGGGTAGGCGGGCAGGCAGTGCCGGCGGGCTCATTGCGAGCGGCGCCGCGGCCTCCGGACGGTGCAGTGCGTCGCTACCGGGCGATACGCGATGCCAGCCGATCCGCCGCCTCGGCGGCGGGGACGATGGGGATGCCATCGACTTGGCCGAGGGCCAGCATGTGCTTCTTGTCGCCGGAGACGATCAAGTCGGCTTGTCCCGCTATCGCCGTCGCGAGGATCACATTGTCGTCCGGGTCGGGCGAGACGCTCACGGTCGGAAGGTCCCCAGCGACTTCACCGATCGCCGCCAGGTTGCGAATCAGATCTTCCGCCTCTTCAGCACGGATGTAGGGACGGAGGCGTTCGCGGTCCACGACGGTCCTCAACTCGGCGAGCTGAGCCTCGGACGTGACGAGCATCAGCCGCCCGCGCTTGACGGCTGCCAGCACGCGGCCGGGCGGTCCGTCGCCCGAGATCAGCGCGCTGACCAGGACATTGGTGTCAAGCACGATCCGCACGAGCTTCTGCTACCGCTCGATCGGCGAGGGCGAGAGCCGCTTCGGCCGAGAGGTGCCTGTTGCGTTCCCAGATCGATTCGACCGTCTCCCAGAAGACAGCCTGTCGGACCGCACGGTCGACGAACCGGGACAGGTCTCCTTCCCCGCCTCCCGTTCTGGCCAGGTAGCTGCGAAGGCTGCGGTCGGTCTCGTCGGAGACGACGACGTTCCATCGAATGCTCATCGCTGAATCGGCGGGTGTATGGCAGTTTGGCTACGTGAACATGTTAGCGGGGCTGCGGTTGAACGCCAAACGCTTGGCGCACCCGGCCGTGACGCCGGACTACCTCGCTGCAGGAGTTGACGCCCCGGAAGCCGGGTTGCTAGGCTGTCCCGCTTGGGGGAGTCGACGATGGCACTGACGCGCGAGCAGATGGCGGCGCGCGCCGCCCGCGAGATCGAGGACGGCTACTACGTGAACCTCGGCATCGGGATGCCGACGCTGTGCGCGAACTACATCCCGGCCGGCGTCGACGTGAAGCTGCAGAGCGAGAACGGGCTGCTGGGCATCGGGCCGTACCCGACCGACGACGAGATCGACGCCGACCTGATCAACGCCGGCAAGGAGACGGTGACCGCGGTGCCCGGGGCCAGCTACTTCAGCAGCGCCCAGAGCTTCGCGATGATCCGGGGCGGGCACATCGACCTCGCGATCCTCGGCGCCATGCAGGTCTCGCGGACCGGCGACCTCGCCAACTGGATGATTCCCGGCGCGATGGTCAAGGGCCCCGGCGGGGCCATGGACCTCGTGAGCGGCGCGAAGCAGGTGCTCATCGTCATGGACCACGTGTCGAAGCGGGGCGACCTGAAGATCCTCGACGAGTGCAGCCTGCCCCTGACCGGCAAGGGCGTGGTCGACCGGCTCGTCACCTCGCTCGCGGTCATCGAGGTGACCCCGGACGGGCTGCGGCTGCTCGAGCGGGCCCCCGGCGTGTCCGTCGAGGAGATCCGCGCCGCGACCGAGCCCGAGCTGCTGGTCGACGGCGACGTGCCGGAAGTCTCGGTCTAGCATCGACGCGGCCGACCAGGTTGAAGCCCTTCCGGCTCCGACGTCTCGGCGGTCTTCTCGCGGCTCCGTCGCACCGCTCCTGCCTATCGTCGCGCGATTTCGCGCCGGCCGGCCCCGTCCCGTATGATCCCCGATGCAAACCGATTCGGAGGAGGCTGGAAGAGCATGACGAGACAGAGTTGGCGCGGCATCCGCGCCGTGGCCGCGACGCTGGTCGCGGGAGTGCTGGCGGTGACCCCGATGGCCGCCCAGGAGGGGCCGGAGCTGCCCGAGCCGTATCGGGAGGCCATCTCCTACCAGCCCGCGGTGCTCGGCCCCTACTCCTTCGCCATCTCCTCGGACAACGAGAAGGCGCAGCAGTTCTTCGACCAGGGCATGCAGTTGATGTACGCCTTCGCCAAGGTCGACGCCGTGCGGTCGTTCCGCGCCGCGTGGGCCGAGGACCCCGACTGCGCCATCTGCTACTGGGGCGAGGCCTGGGCCTGGGGCTCGTACCTCAACGGGCCGATGCGGCCGCCCGAGGCGCCCCACGCGTACGCCGCCCTCCAGAAGGCGTTGGCCCTCGCCGCCGATGGCCACGGCACGGCCCGCGAGCGCGCCTACATCGACGCGCTGTCGGTGCGCTACGTCGAGGACTTCGACGTGGCCAGACGGCGCGAGCAGGACGAGGCCTACGCCGAGGCGATGAAGGCGCTGACGGAACGCTACCCCGACGACCTCGACGCCGCGGCTCTCTACGGCGACGCCCTGTTCCTTCTCGAGCCGCGCCGCGGCACCCGCGACCTGAACGACCCCAACGTGCAGCGGCTGCACGGCGTCCTCGAAGGCGTGCTCGCGCGCGACATCGAGCACCCCGGCGCCTGCCACCTCTACATCCACGCCACCGAGTCGACGGTCGAGCCGGGCAAGGCCGAGGCGTGCGCCGAGCATCTCGGCACCGCCATCCCCGGCGCCAGCCACATCAACCACATGCCGTCGCACACCTGGAACGAGATCGGCCGGTGGGCGGACGGCGTGCGGGCCAACCTCCGGGCCTGGCACTCGGACCTGAAGGCGGCCGACGGCGGCGGCGAGGGCATCGCCATCTACCCGACCCACAACCTGCACATGCTGCTCTTCGCGGCTTCGATGGACGGGCAGGGCGCGGTCGCCATCCAGGCCGGCAAGGACTACCAGCGGCTGACCGGCGACAGCGTGCACCACGTGCTGACGCTGCTGCGCTTCGGGCGGTTCGACGAGGTGCTGGCGGTGACCGACCGGCCCGAGAACGAGGTCTCCTCGGGGCTGTGGGACTTCGCCCAGGGCTACGCCCACCTGCGCACGGGCGCGGCCGACTTCGCCGAGGTCTACCTGAAGCGCGTGCAGCACCTGGCCGAGACGTCGGAAGCCCAGATGCGGTTCCATCCGGCCGAGAGGCTGCTCGGCGTCGTGGCCGGCATCCTCGAGGGCGAGTTGCTGCGGCAGCGGGGCGACACCGACGGCGCCGTCGCCGCCTTCGAGCGCGCGGTCGAGCTGGACGACGCGCTGGTCTACGACGAGCCCGAGCCGCTGCCGTTCGCGGCCCGGCACTGGCTCGGCGCCCTCCTCCTCGAGCTCGGGCGCCACGCGGAGGCCGAGCAGGTGTACCGCGACGAGATCGCCGACCACCCCCACAACGGCTGGTCGCTGCTCGGCCTGAAGACCGCCGTCGAGGCGCAGGGCCGCACCGACGCCGCGGTCGACGCCGACCTCGACGCGAGCTGGGCGCGGTCGGACACCTGGATCAAGGCGTCGCGGTTCTGAAAGGGGGACGACCGGCGGAACGACGCGGCTGTTCGGCGCGTCTACGGCGATAGGGAGGCGCTCCCATGTCACGAGCCGTTCTCGCCGTTCTCCTCGCCGTCGCCGGACTCCAGATCGGTTGCCTGTTGACGGTGGTGGGCACCATTGCCCGCGGCGAGACGCCCGCTCCGGTCTCCGCCGCCCACCTGCCGCCGAGCGGAGCCACGGCCGAGGGCGACCTCGCGGCGTCGCCGCGGCGCGGCGAGTTCGTCGACGTCCCGGTTCCAGGAAGCGATGTGCCCGTCCGCACCTGGGTGGTGCAGCCCGAGCGCTCGCCCGCGCCGGTCGTGGTCGTCGTTCACGACCTCTACCGGCTGGGGAGCTGGGTGCGGAGCATCGCCGACGCCCTCGCGGCCGAGGGGTTCCTCGCGGTCGCCCCGGACCTCCCCTCGGGCCTGACCCCCGAGGGGAGCATCCTCGGCGGCGAGGACGGGCTCGTCCCCGCCGTCGCGCTGATCGGGCCGGGGACCCGCACGCGCCGGCTCGACGCCGTTCGATCCTGGGCCCTCGAGCTGCCGGCCGCCGGCGAGAGCCTCGGCCTCGTCGGCTTCAGTTGGGGCGGGTCGGCCGGCTTCGCCTACGCGGTCGAGCAGCCCGAGCTGGACGCCCTGGTCGTCTTCTACGGCGATGCTCCCCGGGTGCCGTCGGACTACGGACGGATCGAGGCGCCGGTCCTCGGCCTGTACGGCGGAGAGCTCGAGACGGCCGCGACGATGCCCGGGGCGCGAGAGGCGATGGCCGCCGCCGGCAAGTCCTTCGAGGGCATCGTCTACGACGGCGCCACCGTCTTCCTGAAGGCCCAGGAGGGCCTGGACGCCAACCGGCGCGCGACGGAGGACGCGTGGCCGCGCACCCTGGCGTTCCTCGGCGAGCATCTCGTGGAGTAGGCGCCGAGTGCGTCTGCCCTCGTTGGCCCGCCGGCTCCAGATCACACCATTTCCCTGCCAAGTCGCGTCCGTCGCCCGGTGCGGTCCCGGAAGGGCACCAGCTATTCCGGCTTCCGGAACACCGCCGCGTAGTGGGCACCGAGGGGCCAGTCGAAGGTCTCGACGTGGGTCAGGCCGGCCGCGGTGACCTCGGCCACGACCTGCGCGTCGTCGATCCAGTGCTCCGATCCGCGAAAAGGACGCAGCAGGCCCTCGAACTCCAGCTCGATAACGGCCAGCCGCCCGCCGGGTTTGAGCGAGGCGTGGAAGCTGACGTTCATGGCCGCCGTGTCGGTCAGGTGGTGGTAGACGCGGCGCAGGAAGATGGCGTCGCAGCATTCCGTGGCCAGGTTGGTCTCGCGCTCGCCCGCCTCGACCACGGTGACGTTGTCGAGGCCGGCGGCGGCGACGGCGGCCCGGATGTCGTCGCGGCGGTCCGCCGACAGCTCGGTGGCGAAGACTTGGCCGGATTCGCCGACCAGTCCCGCAACCTCGATGCTCAGCCACCCGTCGCCGGCCCCGACGTCGGCCACGGTGTCGCCGGGCCGGATGTCGAGCACGCGCGCCAGTCGCTCGACCTCGGTCTCGCTGTCCCCGCCGGTGAGCTCGAGAACCAGGATCGCAAGGACGGCGCCGCCCAGAAAGAGGGCGATGGACTTTTTTCGTTTCATCAGGTCATTGTGACGCGCATCGGGCTTCCGGTGTTCCGGAGCGATCGCCGCGACCAATCGAGACGGGCGGGCGGCCTCTGACGGGTCACCACGCCAACGCAGACCCGCAACGCCGCAGATCTTCGCGACGCCGCTCGTAGTCGGGCATGACGCGGCCCACGGCCTGCCAGTAGTCGCGGCCGTGGCCGCGGTGCCGCAGGTGCACCAGCTCGTGGACGACGACGTAGTCGACGAGGCGCATGGGGGCCTGGACGATGCGCCAGTTCAGGCGGATGGTGCCGCGTTGGTCGCAGCTTCCCCACCGCTTGCGCTGGTCGGCGACGACGACGCGGGACGGCGAGACGCCGGCCTTCGCCCGCCACGCATCGACGCGCTCGGGCAGGCGCTCGGCCGCGTGGCGCCGGAGCCACGCGACGAGGGCCGCCCGCACGTGCGCGGCCTGCTGCGCCCCCACCGGCGCGGGCACGTGCAGCCAGCCGCCGCGCAGCCTCGCGACGCCGGTGTCGCCCGGCTGCACCTTCAGGCGGTAGTGCCGTCCGAGGTAGAGCACGCTCTCGCCGCTGACGAACTCGCGCGGCGCGGGGATCGGGCCGTGGCGCTCGGCGTGCCGGAGGCGCTGCACGATCCACGGCGCCTTGCGGGTGACGATCTCGTCGAGACGGGCGCTGGAGAGGCGCAGCGGGGCCACCACCAGGACGCTCCCGCCGGGGTCCACCGTCACCGCCACCGTCTTCTTCCGCCGGGCGCTGCGGCGGATGGCGTAGGGCAGTCGTCGGCCGCCCCAGGTGACCGTGGAGCTCTCGGGCGCGGTCATCGGTCGTCCCCGTACTCCGACGAGACGATGCCGATCCCGGTCGCGGTGACGGCCGAGGTCTCGGGCGCGGTCACATCGATCGTCCTCGTGGTTCGACGAGGCGAGGGCGAACGGGTCGCGGCGACGGCCGAGGTCTGCGGCGGGGTCATCGGTCGGTCCTCACCTTGGCGAGGTCGACGATGTCGGCGGCGAGGCTCTCCACCGCGTCGCCGCCGATACCGCTGGCGCGGAGCTGGCGCTTGATGCGGCTGCGCATCTGCCGCTGCACGTCGTCCTTCTGCCACCAGTCGACGAGGTCGGTGAACGGCGCGACCGCCTCGTCGATGAGCGATGCGAGGTCGCGGTTGGCCTCGCCGTAGGCGGGCGCGTCCTCGCGCGTGGTCATCGGGCGGTGCTGCTCGAGCAGGCCGTAGATGGCGAAGCCGCGCGCGTCGAGCCCGAGGTTGTCGGCCTGCGCCTGCTCGCCCTTCAGCTCGTCGCGCAGGCTGCTCAGCAGCTCGAGCTGCCTGGCCGCGTCCAGCCGTTCCTGCCGCCGCTCGGCGATGATCTCCTCCAGCCTCTCGCGCAGCGACTGGTAGAAGGCCGGGTTCTCCTCGGCGCGCACGCTGATCTCGTGGCGGATGGCGTGCTCCATCTCGCTCGCCTTGGCGTCGTCGGTCCCGAGCGCGTCGACCTTCTCGTCGAACTCGGGCGAGAAGAGCTGGACCTCCTTGACGAGGACCTGGATGCCGTCGGCGGCCACCGCGTCGGCAATCAGCGCGCGCACCTTCTCGCCGCAGCCCGAGAGATCGAGCCGGTCGTCGCGGTAGCGGGCGCGCGCGGTGCCGCGGATCTTGCCGAGCCAGCGCAGGTCGGCGTGGTAGGCGAGGGCGCGCGGGTCGGGCAGCAGCATGTCCATCGACTGCGCGAAGCGCCGGAACGCGAGGTCGAACGCGGCCCGGACGTCCTCGGGCTCGAGCACCCGCACGCACGCGTCGAGGTCGTCGGCGTCGGCGACCGTCCCGAAGAACTTCATCGCCGCCGCGTGCCGGCTCTCGAGTCGCGGCAGCTCGTCGACGTTCGGGGTCAGCGCCCCCTGCACGTCGGTCGTCGAGAAGACGGCCAGCGCGTCCTGCAGCTTCGCCGACACGCCCCAGTAGTCGACGACGAGGCCGTAGGTCTTCTCCTCGCCGAGCGGTCGGTTCACGCGCGCGATGGCCTGCAGCAGCGTGTGCTCCCTGAGCGGCGCGTCGAGATAGAGGACCTGCTCGACCGGCGCGTCGAAGCCGGTGAGCAGCATGTCGCAGACCACGAGGACCGACAGCCGGTCGTCGCGGTCCTTGAAGCGCTCGATGGCCTGGTCCTGCTCGTCCTTGCGCAGGCGCCAGCGGGCGAGCCGCGCCTCGTCGTTGTGGCCGGCCGACATGATGAGGACCGACTCGGGGCCGTTCAGCCGGTCCAGCGTCTCCTTGACGGTGACCGCGGTGTGGCGGCTCGCCGCCACGACCTGGGCCTTGAACCGGTTCGGCGCGATGAACCGCGTGAAGTGGTCGATCAGATCGAGGCAGACCGCCTCGATGCGGCGCGGGGCGCCGGCGACGGCCTGCTCGGTCGCGAACCGCTGCTGGATGAGGGCGCGCTCATCCTCGCTGCGGTCGGCGAAGACGCGGTCGAAGACCAGGTCGAGGGTCTGGCCGATGGGATTGCCCGCAGGTCGGCCATGCGGTCGTTGCGCAGCGAAACCTGCGAGAAGTGCTAGCTAGACGAGGCGCGCGAGCACGGTGTCGCGGTTCTTCGCGTCGCCGAGCCGGCGCTCGTCGTTGTAGTCGATGCCGGCGAGAACGCCTTCGAGGGCGGGGTTCTGCTCCTCGAGGGCCGCGCACGCCTTGTTCAGGGTCTCGCCGATGTTCGTGGCCGGTCTCTGGATGGCGCCCCAGCGGGCGCGGTCGGGCACGAAGAACTGGTGCTCGTCGGGGTCGGTCCACGCGATACTCGGGGACACGCCGTCGGCGACGAGCTTCTCGGCCTCCTCCTCGAAGCGGTCGGACAGCCGCTTGAGGAAGAGCAGGCCGAAGATGTAGGTCGGTAGTCGCTGCAGTCGATCGAGCCGCGCAGGATGTCGGCAGCCGACCAGAGGTAGCGCTCGAGCTGCTCGACGCCCAGCGTCTCCGCCAGTGGGTCGGCCGTCTCGACCTCGGGCGCGGACGGCTCCGTCCTCGCGGCGGCGCGGGTCTTCCTCGACGCGGCGGTGCGGCTGATGAGCCGCTCGACGAGGTCGCCCTTCTTCCGGCCCGAATCGTCGAGATCGAACGCTCGGCAGAGCTCCTTCAGACGACGGCGCTGGCATTGGGTCTCTGCTGACCAGGGCGTGGAGCGTGGCGGGGATGTGGCCGCCCGAGGCGGAGACGTTGGCGGGTGCCGAGCGGGTGTCCGGTGTTCCTCATCGCGCTCGGCTCGAGATGGAGGATGCGCCAGGACGACATCTCCCGCTTCGCGGCCAGGACGGTCGGGTAGTCGGAGGTGTTCGTGCCCCCGACCGCGGTCAGGGGGGACCGGCCCACCGGTGCGGGGCGGCCGCCGAGGCGCGCGGCCAGCGCCAGAGCTGGCGGCATTCGATCGGGCGTCTGCGCTACCATCCATCAGGCGTCTGCGCTACCATCCATCAGGCGTCTACGCTACCATCCATCGGCTCCATCCAGCCCCTTCGCCCAGGCCGTCCTCACCGGCGCGGCGGGTGCCGGTCACGAATCGGTACACCGATTCGTCTACCGCGCCCGCTGGCTGTCTGTTATTCTCAAAAATAGAGGTTTTCGCTAATAGCGATGGGTCGCGTTTGCGGACCCGCAAACAAGGACGATGAACGAGCCAGAACGGCGACCCCACGGGCGCCTGGTGCGGCAGCCGGGCGGGCATGAAGCGTTCGTGCCGGCCCCGCTTCCGCCGCCGATCGCGTGGGACGGCGAGATCGTGACCGCGCTCTCCGCCGCGGACCTCGCGATTGGCCGCCTCGGGGGCGAGGGGCGGCGCGTGCCGAACCCGAATCTGCTGATACGCCCGTTCGTCCGCCGCGAGGCGGTGCTGTCGAGCCGGATCGAGGGCACGGTCTCGGGCCTGGGCGATCTGCTGGCCGCCGAGGCGGGCGCGCGAGTCCGCCGGAACGCGGCCGATCTGCAGGAGGTCGCCAACTACGTCAGGGCGCTCGAGTACGCGGTCGAGCGGCTGGGGACGCTCCCGCTGTCGCTGCGTCTCGTCCGCGAAGCGCACGAGCTGCTCATGTCCGACGTGCGGGGCAACGCTGCGGCGCCGGGGGAGCTTCGACGGACGCAGAACTGGATCGGCGCGCCGGGATCCACGCCGTCCACCGCGACGTACGTGCCGCCGCCCGCGGACGCGTTGGCCGACTGCCTGAAGGACTGGGAGCGGTTCCTCCACGACAGGACCCTGCCGGCGCTGGTCCACGCCGGACTCGCGCACGTGCAGTTCGAGGCCATCCATCCGTTCCTGGACGGCAACGGCCGGGTCGGACGGCTCGTCATCACGCTCCTGCTTATCGAGCGTGGCGTCCTTCCGGCGCCCCTGCTGTACCTCAGCGCCTGGTTCGAGGCGACGCGATCGGAGTACTACGCGCGTCTGCTCGGGACGACCCGGGCCGGCGAGTGGACGGAATGGCTGATCTACTTCCTCCGCGGGGTCGCCGTGGAGGCGGAAGACGCGACGAGGCGCATCCGGCAGGTCGACGCCCTGATGGCCGAGTGGCGCAGACTGCTCGGGGGAGAGAAGTCGAGGCTGCCCGAGGCGCTTCTGGTGCTTTTCGCCGAGAATCCCTTCTGGACGACGACCCGCGTCGCCAGGCGGCTCGACGTCGCGTACACGACGGCCGCCCGCGCGATCGACCGGCTCCAGGCCGCGGGCATCGTCGCCCCGGTCGGCGGCGCGCGGCGGAACCGCCTCTACTGCGCCGAGGCCATGCTGACGGTGTTCGAGAGCGACGAAGCGGGCGTCGGAACCGGCTGACGCTCGACGTCAATAGAACACGATGGCCAGCACGAAGACGACGATGGCGAGCATGACGAACCACTGCCAGATCTCCTGCTGGTCGTCCGAGGGGACGAGCTCGAAGGAGATGCTGCGGTGCGAGTCGATGACGTTGCGGAGGAAGGTGGCGGCGTCGACCTGGGGGCTGTCGACGATGACCGAGCGGCCGCCGGTGCGCTGCTCGACCATGTTGATGCCCTCGAAGCCGAGCTGGGTGCGCTGCCCGGCGAGGTCCTGCTCGAGGGTCTCGTCGTAGTCGATGCCGCGCACGTAGTCGATGAGGACGGAGTCGACGTTGGCCCCGGTGCGGCTGCCGATGCCGATGGTGTAGATGACGAGGCCGCGGCGGCGGAACTCGGCGAGGGCGGTGTCGAGACGGCTCATCTGCTCGGCGTCGATGAGGAAGTCGCCGTCGGTGAACAGCAGCAGCACGCGGTCGTTGCGCTCCTCGGGCAGCCAGTCGTCGTCGCCGGACTCGAAGCGGTCCTGGTTGTCGAGCGACAGGTAGATCGACTCGAACGCGGTGGCGATGTCGCTGTCCCACGGGAACGCGTCGCCGGTGAGGCTCACGGGCGGGGCGATGCGGCCCACCTCCTCGATGAACCGCTCGGCGTTCGACGCCATGTGGGCGCGGCGCAGCGTCGTGGTGCCCCAGACGTACACCGCGGTGCGGTCGCCGGGGGTCAGGATGTCCTGCGTGTAGAGGCCAAGCGCCTCGCGCACCGCGAGATCGAGGCGCGAGGGCCCGAGGTCCCTGACCCACATCGAGGCGGACGCGTCGATGGCGACGACGACGTCGACGTCGCCCCGCCGGAACGTCTGGCCGCCGTATACCCAGAACGGCCGGGCGGCGGCGACGGCCACGAGGGCGAGGGCGACGATGGCGAGGAACCAGAACTTGACGTGGCCGAAGAAGGGGTACTTCGAGCCCTCGGTGCGGGCCGGGCGAAGCTGCAGCCGCAGGGCGAAGACGATGAGCCCGAAGACGAGCAGCAGGCCCGCGAGGGGGAGAATCGCCAGGTACTCGGGGTTGGCGAACTCGACGCTCTCCTGGAGCAGGCGGCTGATGGTGTCCATCTGGTGCGTGCGCGGCGCCCCTCACGGGCGCGGGACCCCGCGGCGGCCCCGCCGATGATCGAGGCGGAGCCCGCCGCCGGCGGGAACTTCGCGGGGAGGGGCTCGCCCGGCAATCGTCGCCCGCGGCTCGGATTGCCGCCCAACCAAATCCTACAGTAGCGCGCGCCGTTCCACGGCGCCGACGCCTACCCGCGGCGGCGGCACACCGGGGTGCCCTCGCCCTCCATCGGTGCGCTGACGCCTACCCGCGTCGGCGGCGCACCGGGGTGCCCTCGCCCTTCATCTGCTCGAGCTCGGGCGGCTCGATCTCGCGCGGCGCCTCGAGGGCGCGCCGCACCGCCTCGGCGTTGCTGGTCAGGTCGTAGTTCCACTTGTAGTCGAAGCGGTCGCCGGGGTCGCCGCGCAACGCCCGCTCGTAGTCGGCGTTCACCGTCTCCATCACCTCGAGGATGATCGCCTCGCGCTGGGTCGCGGCGTCGGGGGCCTCGGGGTTGATGGCCCGGTACCGCTGCCGCGCCAGCATGAACTTGGCGCTCGCGAGCAGGTGCGACGCCCGCGGGTCGTCGATCTCGTCGGCGAGGTCCGCCACCACCGTCTCGTAGTTGCCGGTCAGGTAGTTGTAGGACGCCTGCTGCAGGAACGTGTCGCGGAACAGGTACGAGTCGGCGAACCACTGCATGCCCCACGCCCGGCTGCCCTCGTAGAAGGCGGTGACCTCGGCGAGCTGGGTCTCCGCCGTCTCGAAGTCGCCCCGCTCGACGCTGGCGCTCAGCCCCTCCAGGTTCGTGTAGAACGCGGACAGGCTGCGCGCCGGTATCGACACCAGGCCGAAGAAGAGCACGGCGAGGACGAAGCCGACGAGGTACCGGAAGGAGTGTTCCTTGTCGAGCAGATCTGTCAGTCGCATGTCACTTCTCTCTCGAACGCCGCGTGTCTCGCGGCGGGCGGCGCCGGCCGGGCGCCCGCCCGTCCCCGTTCCGCAGGGCGGCCCCCTACGGGGTGGTCCCCCACAGCAGCTCCGACACGAACCCGACGGGGATGCCCACGAGCAGCAGCCCCATCGCCACCAGCAGGAACCGCGAGTAGATGGGCACCTTCAGGGCCCGGTGCTTCAGCTCCATGCGCACCGCCTCGCGCTCGTCGATGGCCTGGTAGGCGCGCAGCAGGCTGTCCTCGTCGGTCACGTCGAAGTAGTCGCCGCCGTACTCCTGAATCTGCCCCACGAGCTGCGGCACGGTGGGGTGCAGGAAGCTCGCGGTCCGCGCGTCGCTGGTGTTGATGTAGATGATGTAGGGGACGATGTTCCGCCGGTTCAGCTCCGCGAACTCCGCGTCGGGGAACTCGTCGACGGCGGCGTCGGTGATGATGAGCACGGCCCGGTTCTGGTTCGAGCCGCGGCCCACCGCCGCCTCGTCCTGGTCGAAGTACTTCACGATGTCCTGCAGCGGCCGGATGATGTTGGTGTCGCCCTCGGCGGGCACGATGCGGACCTTGTCGCGCGGCACCACCATCGCCTTGTCGAGGCGCTGGGTCATGACGTAGGGCGCGTCCCACACCTGGTAGTAGTAGAGCTCGTCGTCCATGACGAAGTCGTCCACCTTGTACGGGTAGGTGGAGAACAGCCACAGCGACACGCGGTCGTTCTTCTCGCGCCGCATCTCGAGGAACTCGAGATGGGCGTCGCGGGCGACCTCGGCCTTCGACTTGTTGGTGTCGGGGAACTCCCACGCCATCGAGCCCGACGTGTCGACCAGATCGACGCGGACCCGCGACTCGACGTAGCCGCTGACCTCCTCGGTGGCGGTGAGGAACGGGTCGGCGACCGAGAACACGAGCAGCGCGAGGGCGCCGGCGGCCAGCGCCTTGGGCGCGGTGTGGAGGACGCGTATCCAGAGCCGCTTGCGGTGCCCCGGCTCGATGGCGTGCCCGGAGTGCTCGCGCACGTGGCGCTTGCTGACCGCGGCCAGCCGCACCAGGGTCAGGGCGAGCACGACACCGAGCACGAGCGCGATCCCCATCGCGATGCCGATGTCGCCGTAGCGGATCGCCGCGAAGTCGGTCGCGATCAACTCGCGTACGCCGCCGTCGACGAACACGACGAACTCTGACCAGGGCATCAGCATGTCGTTCACCCGCTAGCCCGGACACCGCCGCCCTGCGGCGCCGCTGCCCGCCCAGCCAATCCTACCGAAGTCCGCACCGTCCCGGCCCGGAAAACGTCGCCGGTGAGCTTCGAACGCGGCCCAACCGGGCCTGCCGGGAGCGGCACCGTTCCGCGGCGCCGCCGCCGCTCGCTACCCCTTCGCCGGACGCGGGGCCGCGGCCCCCACCAGCGCCTTCAGGTTGTTCATCATCCGCACGTACGGGCGCAGCCGGTAGAGCGCCTCCCCGAGCATGCGCGCCTCGCCGGCCGGGTGCTCGACCGGCGCCGGCGTCCCCGTCTCGAGGCCGCGCTGATAGGCGACGAGCCGGCCCGCGAGCACCCCGAGCGCGGCCTTGCGGTAGCTGTCCTTCAGCCCGTCGACGTGCCGCTGGATGTCGAGGGCGGTGTCGCCGGGAACCAGGCCTGGCAGGTCCGCCTGCAGATAGTCGCGCAGGGCCAGCACGAGCGCCCGCTGGCGGTCGCCGAGCTGGTCCGCGCCAGCGTCCCGGGGCAGCCGCCGCAGCGCCGCGAGCTCGCGGCCCACCGCCCGGCGGGCCTCCCAGATCGACGGGAGGACGGGGATCTCCGCCTCGATGCGGGCCAGCTCGTCCTCTTCCTGCTGCTTCTCTATCGAGACCGCCTTCGGCTTGCGGGCGAACCGCACGAGCATGACGAGCCAGACGAGCAGCGGCAGGGGAGCGACGACCCACGCCAAGCCGCGGAAGGCCGTCGCGAGGCCGGAGAAGGTGCCGAGCTCGATGGTGTCGCGGATGTCGAGCAGCGGCTCGTCGGTGATCGACGTCACGTACCGCACGAGCCCCTGCCCCCCGTCCACCTGCTGGACCTCGGCGTCCTCGATGTCCTCGCCGAGGTCCCGCACCAGGTAGTAGAAGCTGAAGCTCGGCAGGGCGTAGGTCATCTTGTTGGGGTCGACGAGCCGGAACTCGTACACGAAGTCCCAGATGTGCGTGTCGTCGATGCGGTCCTTCTCGACCACGAGCGCCGTGGCCTCGAACGGGTGGACCGGGAGCGCCTCGGGGGTCATGCGGTCCTCGAGGACGATGATCTCCTGGCCGCTCGGGATCAGGTCGGGGAAGCGCAGCCGGTAGCGCTGGGTGATGCGGTCGCCGGTCTTGACGACGGTCGGCTCGAGCTCCAGCGTCTCGACCCGCACGAGCCCCGCCCCGGGCGGCCCGGGGTCGGGCGGCTGGGCGGCAGACCCCGGCGGCGCGATCAGGAGGAGGCCAGCGGCGGCGGCGAATAGGCGTGTCATGGTCACCCGATCTTCCCTGCCAGTCTGCGAAGGTCGCGTCCGCCAATCGTCGCTGAACGCGACCGCAAGATCGCGCCGCGGCCTCCGCCTGGCGCCCAACCAACCCTGCCGGAGCCCGCGCCGTTCCACGGCGCCGCCTCTAGCGCGCGAATCGCGACATCAGGAACTTGGGCAGCTCCTCGATGTGGTTCTGCTCGGTCAGCACCGTCGAGTCGATGCCCGCCTGGTGCTTCAGCTTGTACTGCAACGACGCCCGCGTCTCCTCGATGCGCCGCCGAATCGCGCCCGCCTTCCGCGCCGAGATCACGGTCTGCTTGCGCGTCTCCATGTCCGAGATCCGGATGTAGCCGAGCCGGCTCCTGACCCGGAACTCGTCGGGGTCGTCGAGGACGAGCACGATCATATCGTGCTTCGCGGCCAGCGTGCTCAGTTGCTTGAAGTCGACCGCGTCGGGGTCGTTGACGAGGTCCACCAGATCGGTCAGGAGGATGATCGAGTGGCGCGTCTTCAGCCGCGCCAGCATGAAGTCGACGGCGACCTTCAGGTGGGCCTTCCGGCGGGTCGGATGCTCCCGCTCCAGGTTCAGCTTCTCGAAGATCTTGTACGCCATGTAGAAGACCTGCGAGGTCCCGAGCTTCGGGCGCAGGTAGAGCTCGATGCGGTCCGAGTAGCCGAGCAGCCCCACCGGGTCGCGCAGGTTGGCGCGGGTCAGCCCGATGTTGCCGAGGAGGTCGAGCATCAGCAGCGCCTTGTTGGTCTCCTGCGACACCTGGAACAGCGTCGAGTACGACAGGTCGCAGACGATCAGGGTGCGGAGCTCCTTGGGCTCCATCCGCTCGATGCGGTACAGCTTCTCGGGGTAGGTGCGCAGGCTCAGGCTCCACGCCACGTCCTTCAGGGGCTGGCCGGGCCGCCACTGGTCGACCCCGACGATGTCGTAGCCGGTCCCCTTGAACCCGCTCTTGTGCTCGCCGAAGTGGATGCTGTTGGAGGTCTTGCGGGCCCGGATGCCGTGCTTGATGTCGCGGAACCGGGCGTAGACCTCCTCTACTTCCACGGCGGAACCTCCATGTCCCGCAGGATCTGCTGGAGCAGGTCGTCCTTGTCGACCGAGAACTCCATGCCCTCGCGCAGCACGATGCGGTGGGCGAGCACGGGGCCCGCGACCGCCTTGATGTGGTCCGGCGTGATCGTCATGTCGCCGTTGAAGAAGGCGAAGGTGCGGGCCACCGCCTCGAGGTGGAAGTGCACGCGGGGGGAGATGCCCACCCGGATGTACTCCTTGACGGTCCGCGCCGCCCGCCCCATGACGCGGTGGGGGCGGGTGTTCCGGATCAGCCGCACCTTGTACTGCTGCGCGTAGTCCGACATCCCGACGTTGTCGAAGATGTACTGGGCGATGTCGAGCACCTCGTAGAGGTCGGTCAGCTTCTCGACCTTGCGCCCGACCACGTTGCGGGCGCTGATGTTCAGCTCGTCCTCCTCGTCCTCGGGGTCGAGCATGTTGATGGACAGGGTGGTGCGGTCGAGCTGGGCCACCGGGTTGGCGAAGGTGCCCTCCTCCTCGCCGAAGATGTTCTCGGTGCAGATGACCATGAAGAAGCGGGGCCCCTCGATGTCGCTGAAGTCGCACGACAGCGGGAACAGGGGCAGCATCTTGCCCTCGGCGAGGTTGCCGTAGTCCGAGGCGAGGGTCGCCGAGCTCTCCTCCATGCCCTCGAGCACCGCCGCCTTCGTCTTGCCCGACAGCCGGTTGTCCTCGTCGATGAGGACGATGTGGGCCATCAGCTTGCCGGGCTTGAACACGAGCTTGCGCGAGCCGTCGGTCTCCTCGACGATCGTCTCGTAGCCCAGGATGTCCTCGGGCATGTACGTCGGCAGGCCCTGGATGCGCTCGAACTTGGCGTCGATGGCCATCGCGCAGGCGCTGACGAGGTCGGTCTTGCCGGTGCCCGTCGGCCCGCGGAACATGACGTGGGGCTGGCGCAGCAGCTTGCTCTGGCTGAGCTTGTCGGTGTACGGCAGCAGCGTGAAGAACGCCCACGACAGGATGCGGGCGGCATCGTCGAGGCCGTAGAGCCACTTGGTCGACTCCTTCTGGAACCGCTGGACCACCTCGTTGGCGCGGTCGAAGTCGATTTCGCGCGTCGGTTGCACGGCCATGAGTCTGTTCTGGTCTCCCTTCGATGCCGCGGCGCAGGCGGGCCCCCGGTCACCCGGCCGACGAGCCTGACACGCCCGGTCCGCCGGCTGCCGGCGCCGCCAGGGGCGCCGGTTTCACGCCGATGTCGTGAAGCAAGCCCCTAAGTTTGTCCGCACCGCCGCCCCGCGTCAAGGCGCACATGCGGCCGGGGCTTCTCCGCGGCCGGCCGCACCACCCCGCCGTCCGCGTCGTCGGCGTCTGCCGGCGCCGGACGGCCTGCCGGCGCTTGCAGCCCCCTTGCCGAGACGGCCTCGCCCTCCTCGCACACGCCTTCGGTGTCCGGCCCCGACGCCGCGTCCGCGGCCTCCCACTGCGGTGCGCGGTCCCGCCGCGGCTACCGCGGGCCCCCGCCGATGGTCAGCCCCACGTAGTACTCGCGGTCGGGGGAGGGCTCGAAGTAGCGGCCGCCGAACGCGTTGGTGATGGTGGACGAGTTGTAGATCTCGTCGAACAGGTTGTCGATGCCCCAGAACGGCCGGACCTCGACGCCGCCCACGGTCGCGTCGAACCCGAAGCGCAGGTCGACGACGGTGTACGCCCAGTTGAAGACGGTGTTGGCGTTGTTCAGGGTGTAGTCGTCGACCCACCGGACGGTCATGCCCGAGCGCAGGCCGAACGGCGCGGTGTGGTTGAAGCCGGCGAAGACGCGGTGCGGCGGCGACCCCGGCTCGATGTTGCCGGCGAAGTCGTTGCCGCCGGGCGCGAACTGCACGAACTTGAAGTTCTGGTACGTGTACGCGAGCCGGGTGCTGAACGCGGGGTCCGGAATCCACTCCAGCAGCAGCTCGACGCCGTCGCGCGACGACTCGCCGGCGTTGCGGAAGAAGACCTCCTCGGTCGGGCTCTGGAACGAGACGAGAGCGTTGTCGACGGTGGACACGTACACCGCCGCCTCGTAGCGCAGCCGCGCCGCCTCGGCGAGCCCCCGGATGCCGACCTCGAAGCTGCGCAGGTCCTGCGGCCCCAGCTCCTGGTTGAACCCGCCCTCGCCGGTCGGGGTGTTCGACAGCTCGACGGTGGTGGGGGTCTCGTAGGCGGTGGCGAAGCTCGTGAAGAAGTTGACGTTGGGGGTCGCCGCCACCGTCATGCCGATCGAGGGGCTGAACGCGTCCATCTTGCGGTCGCCCGACTGGTCGCCGTCGTCGAGCTTGCGGTCGCCGGCCCGGAAGTCGTAGTAGTCCCAGCGCACGCCGGCCGTGAACCGCATGCGGTCGGTCGGCGAGACGCCGATCTGGGCGAAGGGGCCGGCCGACCGGACGTCCTCGGTCTGGTCGATCTGCAGGGCGCCGCTCGTCGCGCGCTCGCCGCTCACCTCGGGCGCCACCTGTCCGAACTCCCGTCGGTCGTCGTTCTGGGACGCCACGTCGACCCCCGCCGCCCAGTCGACGCCCGCCGTTCCGGCGGACGCGCCGCCGACGTACTCCGACCTCAGGCCGCGTCCGTTGCGCCTCAGGTTCACGTTCCGGAACGCGCCCACCGCGTCGAGGTCGCGCCACATGCCCCAGCCCGTCACCCGGAAGAGCTGGGTCTCGGTGAAGCGGTGCTCCAGGGTGACCCCGCCCTGGCCCTGGTTCGCGCCCTCGCCCCAGTTGCGGGCGGCCGCGACGCCTCGCGCCATGCGCCGCCGCACCGGGTCGCGGGCGTCCTCCTCGTTGAGGAAGCTCGCGCTCTCGGCGAACGGGCTGTCGTAGTAGTTGAACACCCCGCGAATCTCGGTGGCGTCGCCCAGCTCGCGCCGCACCACGAAGTTGGCCTGGGTGATCTCGGCGTGGCTGTTGTCGCGGAACCCGTCGGTCTCGAAGCGGCTCACGCTCGTCATGAACTGGGTGGGCCCGTCGCCCCCGGCGTCCACGCGGACCTGCTGCCGGTTGTAGCCGTAGCTGCCGAACTGGACGTCGGGCCGGATGACGAGGGGGCGCGAGGTGTCGAACGTCGTGGTCAGGTTGATGACGCCGCCGGCGGAGTTCCCGTACAGCACCGAGCTCGGCCCCCGGATGACGTCGATGCGGCCGACCGAGCCGAGGTCGACGTTGCCCGGCTCGGTGGTGCCGTCGGCGGTGGTGATGGGGATGCCGTCCTGGATGAGGGCGAGCCCGCGCAGCCCGAACCGCGGCTCGGGGGCGCGGATGCTCAGGCCGATGCCTCCGGACAGGCCGTAGTTGCGGCGGTTCTGGACGAAGAGCCCGGGAATGCCCCGCAGCGCCTCGTCGAGCGACGAGCGGCGCTGGGCGAACTCGATCTGCTCGCGCGCGACCACCGCCACCGACTGCGGGACGGCGGCGAGGTCCTGATCGGCCCGGGTGACGGTGACCGTCTCCGTCAGCGGCGCGAGCCCGAGCAGCAGGTTCGCGGTGACGACGGCCCCCGCCTCGACCGCCACGTACGCGATCTCGCTGCTGAAGCCCGGCAGCACCCCGCGCACCTGGTAGCGGCCGGCGGGGAGGTTCGCGATCTCGTACTCGCCGAACCCGTCGCTGACGCCGGCGCGGACGGCGCCGCCCCCCTCGGGCACGGCGGTCACCGACACGCCCGGCAGCACCCCGCCGCTCTCGTCGACGATCACGCCGGCGATGGCGCCCGAGTCCTGTCCCGCCCGGCTCGCCGACGCCCCGACGGTGAGCAGCATCAACGCGGCGGCACCCAGGTGTGCGATCCACCGCGGCCAGTTCGGCTGTTTCCGGTCCCTCATGGCCCTCTCGCTTCCTTCTCCGGGTCGCAACGGCGGTCGCCCTCCGGGTCGTCCCAACGGCGGTCGCCGCCGGCGTGACGAACCTGTCGGCATGACGAAGAGAGCCCTCGCGGGCGCCGGTCCGCGAGGGCTCTCGGGGTGGTCCGCGCCGGGATCGGGTCGGCCCGGTCGGCGTCCGTCTGGCGGCTCCGTGCCGCGCCGGCCGGCCAATCGTCGCCGCGGCTCCGCCCGGCGTCCAATCGTCCCGCCAGGATCAGAGCCGTTCCGCCGCCCAGCGGGCGGGTGGTTCGTCCTGGACGCACGTTGCCCACGGAGTTGGCCGCACAAGAATAGACGACCACGGCGCGGGCGATCTTTCACGGAGAATCGACCGGCAGCCGGTGGCGGAATCCCGCGTGCATCGCCGGTCGAATGCAGCGGGGTTCCGCCACGGCTCCTGGTGGTGCGTCACGTGCCAGTCTTCGGGCACGGACATGGATTCACAGCGCGCAATCGCTTTGACGGATCAAGGCACCCATGCCCGGACACTCGGTCATGACGCAGCACTAGTCCGCCAGCGGGTCGGGGCGCACCTGGAACTTGAGCATGCCCGGCTTCACGCCGCGCCCGCCCTCGATGTGCCAGGTGGCGGCGGCGCCGTAGGTGGCCCACACCCCGCGGCCCTTCCACCCCGCGTCGGGGTCGTCGATGCGGCCGTCGAGCCCGCGGGTGAAGAAGCCCTGCGGATACGGCACCCGCAGCACCGTCCACTCGCCCGTCTCCGGGTCGAGGGCGAGCAGCGAGTCCGAGTTCGACCCGGTGGCGATGGGCACGTCGCGGCCGAGGCCCAGCGTGTCCCACTGGTCGACCCAGTTGTAGTAGTGGTAGTCGGACCGCACCGGGGGGTCGGTGCCGGCGATCACGGGGCCGGGGGTCGGGTACAGCGTCCAGCCGTCGACGCAGTGGCGGCCGTCGGCCGTCTCCGGGCCGTTGTGGACCGGGCACTTCGTGCGGTCGAAGCTGGCGAGGTGGCTCGAACCCGACAGGGCGGTCCAGACGACGCCGTCGCGGTCGATGTCGAGGCCGCGCGAGCCGAACCCGATCTTGTCCCTGGGCACGTCGGGGTCGAGCGCCGACGGCACCTCGTACATCTCGGTGACGCAGGTCTCCGGCGGGTTGTCGCCCACGTGCAGGCGGGCCAGCCGTCCCGGGAACCGGGTGGAGCTGATCCAGACCACCTTGTCGTCGGTCGGGTCGCCGATGACCCCGTAGCTCCCGACCACCACGCGGGTGTCGAGGGCGGGGTCGACCTCGGCCGCCTGACGGCCGCGCGGCGGCTCGTTCCACGGCTTGGTGATCACCCCGTCGCCGTTGGTGTCGAGCACGGTCGGGCACCAGCCCTGCGACGCCACCTCGTCCCCCGTCTCGTCCCACATCTTCGTGTCGATCCAGCCGATGACCTGCCCGCCGCCGCTGAAGTACAGCGTGTCGTTGTCGTCCTCGGCGAACTGCAGGTGGTGAGTGCCGAAACAGGTGTCGACCATCACGAACTCGCCGGTGTCGGGCTCGTAGTAGACGGCCGAGCGGAACCCGTTGTCGAGGGGGAAGTAGCCGGCGAACCGGTTGTCCGACCCCTCGCGGCAGTAGTCGGGGTTGGCCCGGTTGCGGATGGCCGAGGTCATCCACACCCGCCCCTTCTGGTCCATCATCGGGTTGTGGGGGTTGGCGGGGTCGTTCCAGATCAGCTCGTCGCCGAAGAACCGCGACGGGGCCGGCATCGACATCGCGATCATGCCCGGCACCGTGGCCGGGTCGACCCGCAGCGGCACGTCGAGGCTCGTCGCCACGTTGGTGACGGGGTCGAGAATGGTCAGCGCGTCGTTCGAGATGTTGACCCCGTAGACGGGGCCGTTCGCGTTGATCTCGGGGTTGCGCTTGTCGGTGGCGATCTCGTCGTGGATGTAGTCGATGTCGGTGCCCCACTCCCACATCGAGACGACCACGTTCCGCTCGACGCCCTGCGGGCGCGGCGGCGCCTCGGGCACCGCGCCGGCCGCGATGCGGTCGCTCCAGTCCGAGAACATCTGCAGCCCCCGGGTCCGGCCGAACCGGTTCATGACGTTGGTCATCTGGCCGCCCCGCTGGCCCATCTGCACCCGGTGGTTCCACGCCTCGAGGCTCGAGTCGAACTGCTCGAGGTTGTCGATCTCGCGGACGATGCGGTTGCCGAGCTGGTGGCAGAGCATGCACCCCTGCTTCTGCACGTCGAGCCACTGGTCCTGGTGCTGCAGGTTGGTGCTGATGCCGTTGCCCTCGTCCCCGGTCCCGGGGAACTCGTCCTGCGCGGGCGGCCGGATCAGCGAGTACCAGTAGTTGGCGGGGTAGACCGCCGCCGCCTCGCCGGGGGTCGCCGCGACCGTCGCCGCGAGGTCGACCGTGTCACCCGGCGACGCCTGCACCGGGGCGGAGTCGACGAGGCCGTAGCCGCGCACCCAGACGTCGTAGGTGGCGTCCGGCAGGTCGGGAATGAGGTAGCGGCCGCCGTCCCCGGTCACCACGCTCTTCACGAACTTCGTGGGCAACCCGGTGGTCTCGGCGATCACCCAGACCCCCTCCTCGGGGCCGTTCGCGCTCGTCACGACGCCGCCGATGTCGTCCTCGGCGGCGCGCACGAACGAGGCGAACGAGACGAGCGCCGCCGACACGAGCAACGCAACGGCCAACGCACCTGCAAAGCGGTTTCTCATGGCTGCCTTCCGTTTCTCTGCGCGGTCACCGCACGACCCGCAAGCTCTCCGGGCCTACTTGCGGGACGCTTCCCAGTCTCCGGTCCCGTACCAACTGAAGCTCCCCGGGGCGCCCTGGATGGTGTCGCCCGTCACCTCGCCCGCGAAGTCGATGGGCTGGTCGCCGTCGAGGTCCGGCACGACGATGACGAACGCCAGCTTCGCGCCGTCGACGGTGCCGTCCACGTCGAGGATCTCGTTGTCGCCGAGGTCGATCTCGCCGCCGAGCCGGTCGCCGTCCTGCTCGAACCGCGCCTGCCACGTCGTCACGCCGGTCTGCGTCGTCAGCCGGATCTCCCAGTCGCCGGTCAGGTCGCCCTGGGCGTGCGCGAGCGACAGGCCCGCCGCGCCCGCGACGAGCGCCGCGAGGGCCGCCGTCAGTGTCCGTCTCCACGTCATCGTTCCTGCCCCGTTTCCTCGAGGACCTTCGTGTACCACATGACCCCGAAGTTGACGAACGGCTCGCCGTCGACCGAAACCTCCTGGTTGACCCGGTACGCGTACGGCGAGACGAGATAGCTCCGGCCCCGGATCGTCAGCTCGGCGCCGCCGTGGCGGATCGGCGCCGGCGTCTCCCAGAACTGGCTGTAGTAGCCGCCGAGGTCCCCGCCGAGAGGTCCCGGCTGCAGCAGCGCGAACCCCGCGTCGTACACCACGTACTTCGTGAGGTGGGCGCCGAAGGGCCCGGTCTCCAGGAACAGGATGCCCTGGCCGCGCAGGGACCGGTCCTGCCCCTCGAGCTCGACCGTCACCTCGAGATAGCGGCCGTCCGCGATGTGCCGGACCCGCTCGACCCCGGTGTAGCTGCCGCCCGGCAGGAGGGGGGTGTCGAGGGGAGACCATTCGATCTCCCAGTCGCCGAGGAAGTACCGCAGGTCGAACGGCGGCATCATCTCGTCGCCGGTCGTCGGCCCGCCCTGCGTCGCCCCCGGCTGCTGCCGCTGGGCGTGCAGGGGAGACACGGCCGCCCCCGCGGCGACGGCCATCGCCAGCAGAACCGGAAGCAACTGCCTCATGCGGGGATTCTATCCCGTCTTCGCCCGGCTTGGGGTGGATCTCGGTGCTCCGGGGGTGAGAGCGGGGGCTGGCCCGCTCCGGCGGGCTCCATCGACCGCGTCGTCGCCGGTCCCGCCGGAGGGGGCTTCGGTTCCCAGGCGCCAATCGTGCGCCACGGAACCGACCGGGGTCCGTGTCGAGGCCCCCGTTGCACCAGAGCCGCTCGCATGACGCGTGTCAATGTCGAGGACGGCCCCCGGCAATCGCGTGTGTCGAGGCCCCCCCGTTGCACCCAGGTCCCGCGCCCCACCACACGCCGTTCGCTCGGTCCCCGGCAATCGCGTGTGTCGAGGCTCCCGTTGCACCAGAGCCGCTCGCATGCGCCGGAGGCGTTCCCGGTAGGGCGCGGCCGGTTGATTGCCCGTTGCGCCAATCCTCCCGCTCGCACAGTCCGCGTCCCAGAGTTGATTGCACATCGGGGCCATGGTACAAGTTGGCGGCCCGGGGGCGTCGCGACGGTTCGCGGCGGTTCCCGGCGCCGTCATCACGTCATGATGCGCTTCTACCGGATTCCCGCGGTCCGCTTCTCTTCGCCGGGCTGGTCACGGAGGCCTCGGCGCAGGTCGGCCAGGAGGCGGCGGTCGAGCTCCGGACCGTGGTGGGGTGTGTGGCGAGCAGCGGCGGCGGCTGGATGCTCGAGCGCGCCACCGAGGGCGAGCCCACCGAGCGGGCGTTCACCAGCGAGGACGAGCTCGACGACTCCCGGCGGCGGGGGCTCGGCTCGCTGAGCTACCGTCTGCTCGGCGTGGGGGAGTTCGCGGTCGGGGACCACGACGGGCACAAGGTGCAGGTCAAGGGCCTTCGTTTCGCCCGCGACGGGGAGTTGCGACTCAACGTCACGTCGTTCCAGCCTCTCGATCCGGACTGCCGGTAGGAGTCCCCGAACCGCCTCTCGCCGCTCGGAGCCCGTCGCCCATCCGCACGCTCTCTCGGCCCCGCCCGCCCGGAGACGGGCGCAAAACGCAACGACATGAAAGCCGACTTCGAGCCGTTCCGCATCAAGATGGTCGAGCCCATCCGGCTGCCCTCGGCCCAGGAGCGCGAGGCCATTCTCCAGCGCGCCGGCCTGAACCTGTTCAGGGTGGCGGCGGCCGACATCGTGATCGACCTGCTGACCGACAGCGGGACCGGGGCGATGAGCGCGGCGCAGTGGGCGGCGATGATGCGCGGCGACGAGAGCTACGCCGGCGCCGACAGCTTCGAGCGGCTTCGGGAGACGGTCCGGGAGGTCACCGGCTTCGACGAGCCCCTGCCCACGCACCAGGGCCGGGCGAGCGAGCGGGTGCTCTTCGAGGTCGCGGGCGGCGCCGGCAAGGTGGTCCCCAACAACGCCCACTTCGACACCACCCGCGCCAACATCGAGCGGACGGGGGCGCGCGCCGTCGACCTCTCGATTCCCGAGGCCGCGGACCCGACGAGCCGGCATCCCTTCAAGGGCAACATGGATCTGGCCGGGCTCGAGGCGCTGCTCGCGGCCGAGGGGACGCGGGTCCCCCTCGCCCTCTGCACCATCACCAGCAACGCCGCCGGCGGCCAGCCCGTCAGCCTCGAGAACCTGCGGGCGGCGCGGGACGTCTGCCGGCGGCGCGGCGTGCCCTTCTTCCTCGACGCCTGCCGCTTCGCCGAGAACGCGTGGTTCATCAGGGAGCGTGAGCCGGGCCAGCGCGGCCGGCCCGTCGCCGCCATCGCCCGCGACCAGTTCGACGCCGCCGACGGGGCGATCATCAGCGCCAAGAAGGACGGCCTCGTCAACATCGGCGGCCTGCTGCTGGTCCGCGACGACGGCCTCCGGCGCCGCGCCGGCGAGGTGCTCATCACCACCGAGGGCTACCTGACCTACGGGGGGCTGGCCGGCCGCGACCTCGACGCGATGGCGGTGGGCCTGCGCGAGGTGCTCGACCCCGACTATCTCCGCTACCGCATCGGCACCGCCGCCTACGTCGGGGAACGGCTGCTCGCCGCCGGCATCCAGATCGTCGAGCCGCCGGGGGGCCACGCCGTCTACATCGACGCGCGCCGCTTCTGTCCCCACCTGCCGCCGGAGCGGTTTCCCGCCCAGGCCGTGGTCGTCGCGCTCTACCGGCTGGCCGGGATCCGGGCGAGCGAGGTGGGCTCGGCGATGGTCGGGGCGGGCGGCCACGCCCCGCTCGAGCTGGTGCGCCTCGCGATGCCGCGGCGCGTCTACACCCGTTCCCACCTCGACTACGTCATCGAGGCCCTCGTCGAGCTCCACGCCCGTCGCGACGCCATCCGCGGCCTCCGTGTCGTCGACGCGCCGGCGAGCCTGCCGCACTTCACGGCGCGCTACGCGGAGGTCGACCCCGAGACGAGTGAGGGGACACGCTGAGAGCTCCGCAAGCTCCGGCGGCCCCGGGAACAGTTCGGTCGAGGGGATCGCGACCCCGGGAGCACGGTTGCGAGGACTGTCGCTTCCGGGTCACCGGGCAGTACCCTTCCACACGATCGGCGATCCGGCTCAGGACCGCATGCGGTTGCGACCCCCTTGGCGGGCATCTGCCTCCCCGCTGCGCCCGCTCGTGCGCCTCCCGCGTTCGGACCGGAGTCAGCCATTGCGGCTCTCGGGCGGCGCGACCGGCCCGCGGGGTGCGTGATCGACCACCTCGGCGGCCGGCGGCAGGTTCCGGCGGCGGCGTCCGAACCATCCCGGCATGGGTTCCATCGCCCGTCCCCGCGCGGCCCCATCCTCTTGTCGCAGGCGGTCCAGCAGGTCCAGGTACTTGCGGTCGATCTCCGGCCAGGTGTAGTGCCGCTCGAAGTACCGGCGGCCGTTGGCGCCGAGGCCGGCGCGCAGCCGGGGGTCGTCCTCGAGGAGCCGCAGGGTCTCGGCGAACTCCGCGTAGCTCGTGTAGTAGAGGCCGGCGTTGCTCCGGACCGCCTGACCGCGGAGCACGTCGCAGTCGCCGTTGACGAGCACCGGCCGCCCCATCGCCCAGGCTTCCAGCGTCACCATCGACAGGCTCTCGTACGGCGACGGCATGATCAGCACGTCGGCGGCGGCGAGGGCGTCGTACTTCTCCTCTTCGGACACGAACCCGAGCTCACGGATGCGCGGGTCGTCCGGCACGGGCATGCGGGCCGACCCGGCGAGAACCAGGTCGAGCCGCCCTCCCTCGGCCGCGTAGCCCCGGAAGTGGCTGAACAGGTCGGCGCATCCCTTGTTGGGGTCGATGCGCCCGACGTAGAGGGCGAAGGGGCCGGCGATGCCGGTCCGCGCCCGGAACCGCGCCGCGTCGGCCTCGTCGGGCACCTCCGAGCCGACGCCCACCACCACGCCCGGCACCGCCTGGTTCCCCGAGACGTGCTGGATCAGCGCCCGTTCCTCGAACGAGTTGTAGAGGATGCCGCGCACGCCGCGGAACGTCGGGCCGAAGACGGACAGGCCGACGGCGGGGTCGCGCTCGGCCGTCGGCACCAGGAGGGCGCGGCCCGCGACGGCCCGGATGCCGTGGTAGGCGTGGTAGTAGCGGAAGCTGAAGAAGATGCAGTAGTCGTACCGCTGCTCGTGCCGGGTCAGGTACGAGAGCAGGGCGGGGCTGGTGGGGCCCTGGCTCGACAGCCACCCCAGCTCGTCGGCGAGAGAGTGCGGCTGCTCGAACACCCGGCGGGAGCGCAGGCCGAAGTCGTGGGGGTCGCGCTCGCGGGCGACGGGGAACCGGCGCACCGGCACGCCCTCGATCGTCTCGACGCCGGCCGGGTACTCGTTCCGCCAGGTGACGTAGTCGCGGGCGCAGGTGGTGAGGACCTCGACCTCGGCGTGCCGGGCCAGCCGCTCGGCGATGTAGCGCGCGTGCAGCTCGGCCCCGCCGTTGATCTCGAGCCCGTAGCGTTGGACGATGACGGCCAGCCTCATCGATTCGGCGTGGGCGGCGCCGCCGCGGGCGGCGAAGCGTCGTCGTCGGGGGGCTCGTCGGCCTGCCCGCCGCTCGACGGCGCGTCGGCCGCGTGCGGCGGAGCGTCGTCGTCGGGGTGCTCGTCGGCCTGCCCGCCACTCGGCGGCGTGTCGGCCGCGGGCGGCGGAGCGTCGTCGGCCTGCCCGCCACTCGACGGCGTGTCGGCCGCGTGCGGCGGAGCGTCGTCGGTGCGCTCGATGGCCTGCCCGTCTCCCTGCGGCTTCGCGGCATGCTTGCCGGCCCGGTTCCGACCCCCGGCGTCCCGAGGTGGAAGCGGCGTCGGGTCTCCCTGCGGCTTCGCCGCATGCTCGCCGGCCCGGGCCCGCTCGAGCGCGTCGAGCCGCTCGATCGCCGATGCCACGAGCGTCCGGTGGCCATTCGTGTCGGCGGCAAGCCGCTCCATCTGCACTGTCAGGCTCTCGATGGCCCGCCGGTTCAGCGCGTCCTGCTCTTCCCGGGCCGCCAGCCGCCGGGCCACGTCGTCGTCGAACGCCGCCTGCTGCGCGTTGCGCCGCGCCTGGATCGCGAGCGCGTCCACCATCGGGTCGATGTTGAACACGAACTTGACAAGCGGCGCGAGCAGCCTCCGGCTGGCGTGCAGCAGCTTCCCGACCCCGCCGCCGCGCGACGACCAGTAGATGCTGTTGCCGTGGAAGGAGAACGACTCCGAGGGCGGCAGCGCCACCGAGGTGCTTTCGCGTTCCGGTTGCGCCGCAACCCGCTCGGGTTTCCGCTCCGGGGCCGGCGTCGGTTCGGGTTCCCGCTCTGCCGCTGCCTCGCGTGCCGCTGCCTCGCGTGCCGCTGCCTCGCGTGCCGCTGCCTCGCGGCGGATCCGCGCCTCGACGCGGGCGCGGACCTGCTCCATGATCCGCTCCACGTCGACTTCGTCGGGCCGAGCTGGAAGCGCAGGCATCCGTTAACATCAAGAACGCTGCCTCGCCCGAGGCCGAGCCAGCGACCCGCGCCCGACTGGCGGCCAGCGCCATGGAGTCGTCCCGCGCCGTGCAGGGTCCGCCTACGGTATCGGCGCCGGCGAGGGTTGTCAAATCACCCAGGGAGCTGGACGCCAGGCTGGGCGGCGGCGCCCGCACCGGGTGACGGCGGGCGTTTGGCGACTGTGTCTCCACGGGGAACCGTTCGTACCCTCGATGACCTGTTCGCTCCCGAATCGGGGCAGCGAGGCGGATGTCGACGCGGTCCGCCGGGACGCCAGGGAACCGGTGGGCGGTCCACTGCCGGACCTCGGGGTCGGGACGCGGGACCGGTGTCCGTCAGAACCGGGGGACCGGGCGGGAACGTAAAGCGCAGGCGAGATTTGACCGATAGCAGTCAGTGACGACGACGGTTGGCCGGGAGGCACGCGAAGTCTGATTGACCGGGAGCTGGTTGCGCGGGACGTGGCGGAGAGGGGCCGGGTCGCCGCCCGCGCTGAGCTTCCGGCCCGGCCGCTGCTCCGAGTCGTTCGCCTGGAACGCCCGTCGGCACGGGAACGTGGACGCCGGTTTGCCGATACGCCACTTACCCGGGGGCCGGATATTCGTGTCGGGCCAGGAGCCCGCGCCATGCACGAACGAGACGACGACCCGGCGCCCGAAGAAGCCCCTCTCTCCGCGGACGGCCCCCGCCCGGGCGATGTCGCGCTCGCCGCGATTCGGAACGCCGCCGCGCCGAAGCCGGAGCTGCCGCAACCGCCCGCCGGCTTCGACGACCGGCAGCTCGCCGCGTTGAGCCGGGCCTGGCGCCTGCTCCCCGCAGAAGTCGAGAACGAAATCGACCTGGGCACGGGGTGGCGCCGCTGGCTCCGGGACATCGCGTGGCGGATGCTGCGGCCCATCCTTCAACGCCAGCAGCAGTTCAACATGCTGCTCCTCCGACACTTCGACGGTAACGTCCGGGCCGCGTCCGAGAGCCGGGAGTCCGCCGCCGCGGTCATCGCGACGCTCGACCGCCACCTGGGATTCCTCGCCACGTTTCAGTCTCATGTCATTGAGTTCCTCCGGCATCTCGATCAATTCGCGGAGCACCTGCGCCAGTCCCTCGATCAATCCACGGAGGGCCTGCGCCAGTCCCTCGATCAATCCACGGAGGGCCTGCGCCAGTCCATCGACGCCCTGCAGCAGGCTACTCGGCACACGACGGAGGGCTTGCGCGAGTCGGTCGACGCCCAGGAGCGCACCGCGGAGGATCTTCGTCAATCCGTCGACCTCGCCACCGCGGCGGCGCACGGGTTGAAGCGTGAGGTCGAGCGGTTGCGGCGCCGATCCGGACTGCCCGTCGGCCCCGCCGCCGGCCGCCCCGGTCGGCCTTCCGTCTCCGCCGATGCCGCCGCCGGCCGCGTCTCCGCCGATGCCGCTGATGCCGGAGACGCCGCCGCCGATGGCCGCGTCTCCACCGATGCCGCCGATGCCAGCGCCGCCGATGCCGCCGCCGGCCGCGTCTCCGCCGATGCCGCCGATGCCGGAGACGCCGCCGCCGGCCGTGTCTCCGCCGATGCCGCCGATGCCGGAGACGCCGCCGCCGGCCGTGTCTCCGCCGATGCCGCCGACACCGTCGATGCCGCTCTCCGCCCGATTCCTGCGGAGACCGATCTGGACGCCTACCAGTACGTCTGCTTCGAGGACGTGTTCCGCGGCGACCCCGAGGAAATCGCGGCGCGGCAGCGCGACTACCTGCCGTACTTCGAGGGCGCGTCGGACGTGCTGGACATCGGCTGCGGCCGGGGCGAGTTCCTGGCCCTGCTGCGCGGCGAGGGCATCGCCGCCCGCGGCGTCGACCTCAACGCGGAGGCGGTGGAGCGCTGCCGGGAACGGGGGATCGAGGCGGCCCGGGCGGACGCCCTGGCGTATCTGCGGGCCCTCGCCGACGAGTCGATCGGCGGGCTGTTCTCGGCCCAGGTCGTGGAGCACCTCGAGGCCGACTACCTGATGCAGATGCTCGGAAACGCCCACCGCGCCCTGCGTCCGGGCTCCCGTATCGTGCTGGAGACCATCAACCCCGCGTCGTGGAGCGCGTTCTTCAGCGCCTACGTGCGGGACATCACGCACCGGCACCCGCTGCACCCGGAGACGCTGGCCTACCTCCTGCGGGCGAGCGGGTTCGTCGACGTCGCGATTGTCTACCGGGCCCCGGTGCCCGACGCGGCCAAGCTCCAGCGCGCCGCCGTGGACCCGGAGCTGGCCGCCACGCCGGCGGGCCGAGCGGTCTGCGTGCTCGCCGATACGCTCAACCAGCACGCCGACCGCCTGAACGGCCTGATGTTCGCCGAGCAGGACTACGCGGCCGTGGCTCGGCGACCGTAGCCTGGTGCTGTCGGAGGAGAGGCAGGACATGGACTTCACCGGCAAGGCGGTGCTGGTGACGGGTGCGTCGCAGGGCATCGGGCGCGCCGTCGCCCGGCGGTTCGCGGCCCGCGGGGCGCGGGTGGCGGTGCACTGCCACCGGAACCGGGCGGCGGCGGAGCGGACGCGGGCGGCGTTGCGGGGGGGACCGCACCTGATCGTGGAGGCCGACGTCGGCGACGGGGCCGCGGTCGAGCGGATGGTCGACGCGGTCGCGGCCGAGCTGGGCGGGCTCGACGTGCTGGTGAACAACGCGGGCATCCACGAGCCCCATCCCATCGCCGAGGTGTCCTACGCCGAGTGGCAGGCCTGCTGGCGCCGGACCCTCGAGACGAACCTGCTGGGGGCGGCCAACGCCGCCTGGTGCGCGGCGCGGCACATGATGGGGCAGGGGGGCGGGCGCATCGTCAACGTCTCGTCGCGCGGCGCGTTCCGGGGCGAGCCGGAGGCCCCCGCCTACGGGGCGAGCAAGGCGGGGATGAACGCGATGAGCCAGTCTCTGGCCAAGGCGCTGGCCCCGCACCGCATCTTCGTGGGGGCGGTCGCGCCGGGGTTCGTCACCACCGAGCGGACCGCGGCGTTCCTCGACGGCCCGGACGGAGACGCGGTGCGCGGGCAGAGCCCGCTGGGACGGGTGGCGACCCCCGACGAGGTGGCCTACGCGGTGTGCTTTCTCGCGTCGGAGGGCGCGGAGTTCACCACCGGGACCATCATCGACGTCAACGGCGCCTCGTACCTGCGGTCGTGAGGCCGGCGGGGCGGCGTTGGCCCCACCCATCGTCGCCTGGGGGAGCCGGGGCCGGCGGCCCGTGTTGAAGCCCTCCGCGGCATGCGAGCGGCGCTCCGGGTCGCGCCGGCCTCGATGCCCGCCGTCAGGCCGAGCGGAGGGACGCCGGGTCGCCGGGGCGCGCCGGCCGTTCCTCGGTGTGGCGCAGCGACTTGACCACGGGCGACGTGTTGGGCGGGTACTCGCCGAAGCTGACCCCGAGGGCCCGCGCCGCCACGACCCCCGCGCTGTCCGCCGTGACCCGCGAGATCTGGTTCACGGCGTCCTGAATCGGCACCGCCTTCACCGCCGGCGGGTGGTAGGCCACCATCTCCCCGAACCGCCGCTCGAAGACGAGCCGGACGGCGTGGGCGCCGAACTGGGTGGCGAGGGCGCGGTCGAAGTTGGTGGGGGGGCCGCCGCGCTGGAGGTGGCCCAGGATGACCACCCGCGTCTCCCGCTTCAGCCGCTCCTCGAGCTCGCGCGCGACGATCTGGCCGATGCCGCCCAGGCGGACCTGCTGCCCCGGCGTCGGCTCCTCGCGCGTCACGAGGCCCCCGCCCGGGAGCTCGGCCCCCTCGGCCACCGCGACGAGGGAGAACCGCTTGCCCTGGGTGTCCCGTTCCAGGATCTTCTGGCACACGTTCTCCCAGGTCCACGGGATCTCCGGGATCAGGATGACCGAGGCCGCGCCGGCGATGCCCGCGTGCAGCGCGATCCATCCGGTGTGACGCCCCATCACCTCGAGCACCATGGTGCGGTCGTGGCTGGCCGCGGTGGTGTGCAGGCGGTCCATCGCGTCGGTGGCGCAGGCGACGGCGCTGTCGAAGCCGAACGTGAAGGCGGTGGCCGACAGATCGTTGTCGATCGACTTGGGCACGCCGACGACGGGGATGCCGTGCTCGTGGAACTGCTGGGCGACGGAGAGCGAGCCGTCGCCGCCGATGCAGATCAGGCCGTCGAGGCCGAGCTGGCTCATGGTGCGCTCGACCTCGGCGAAGAGCTCGGGGTCGAGCTCCTGGCGGTCCTCGATGCCGACCCGCGCCGAGAACCGGCCGGTGTTGGTGGACCCGAGGATGGTCCCGCCCCGGTTGATGATTCCCGACGTGTTCTTCGTGTCGAGGGGCATGTAGGTCACGGGGTCGACGAGGCCCTCGAAGCCCCGGCGGAAGCCGACCACCTCGGACCCGAGCCGCGCGGCCGACTTGACGGCGCCGCGAATCACGGCGTTCAGCCCCGGGCAGTCGCCGCCCGCGGTCAGGATTCCGATGCGGCGGGTTGCAGTCGGCATGGCTCCTCTCCGGTCCTGCGGGGTCCGCGGGCCGCCCCGTGGCGCGAGGGGCGCCGGTCCGGGCCGATCACGAATGCCCGAGCACCTCGTGCGGGACGTAGCGCTCCTCGAGGAATCGGCACTCGTCGTCGTCGAGCGTGATGTCGAGGGCGGCGACGAGCTGGTCCAGTTGCTCGGGCCGGGAGGTGCCGACGATGGGGGAGGTCACCCCCGGTTGCCGGACCAGCCACGCGAGGGCCACCTGGGCGGGGGCGGCGCCTCGCCGCTCGGCCAGCGTCTTCACCCGCTCGACGATCTCGAAGTCGGCCGGCGCGAA
Source organism: Vicinamibacterales bacterium (assembly GCA_965261285.1). GTDB lineage: Bacteria > Acidobacteriota > Vicinamibacteria > Vicinamibacterales > UBA8438 > JAJEEA01. The sequence continues at coordinate 6,239,573 of OZ253457.1, forward strand.
GTAGAGCTTACGCGCGAAGTCGTCGCTCCGCGCCCGGCTCGACGGCCCCGGGCTCTCCGCCTCCGGGGTGCGGTTGCCCGCGAGGAACCCCCGGGCGAGGGGGCTCCACGGAATGACGCCGACGCCCTCGGCCCGGCAGAGGGGCAGCATCTCGCGCTCCTCCTCGCGGTAGACGAGGTTGTAGTGGTTCTGCATGGTCGCGAAGCGCGCCCAGCCGCGGCGGTCGGCGGTGTGCAGCGCCCGCGCGAACTGCCACGCGAACATGCTCGACGCCCCCAGGTAGCGCGCCCGGCCCGACCGCACGATGTCGTTCAGCGCGTCGAGGGTCTCCTCGAGCGGTGTCTCGGGGTCGAAGCGGTGAATCTGGTAGAGGTCGACGTGGTCCATGCCGAGGCGCCGGAGCGAAGCGTCGACGGCGTCGAACAGGTGCTTCCGTGACAGGCCCCGGTCGTTGGGGCCGTCGCCCATCGGGAAGTACGCCTTGGTGGCCACGACCACCTGGTCGCGGCGGGTGAGGTCGCGGACGGCGCGGCCGAGAATCTCCTCGCTCACGCCGCGCGAGTACATGTCGGCGGTGTCGAAGAAGTTGATGCCGTGGTCGAGGGCCTGCCGCACGAACTGCCGGCCGGCCTCCTCGGGCAGGACCCAGTCCCGCCAGCTCGGCGAGCCGTAGGTCATCATGCCGAGGCAGAGGCGCGAGACCTTCAGGCCGGTGCGGCCGAGCGACACGTAGTCCATGGCGATCCTGTGCGAGCGGGCCGCTTCCTGCAGGGTCCGGAGGCGCTCCCCGGCGCGAGAGCAAGGGCAGCGGGCCGGCGGCGCCCCCCGTCACCCGCGTCTTGTGTCTTCGCGGTCGCCGGTGCCGGTCCCGGTGCGGCTCGCAACTGCGCCGCGGGCTGCCACCGCCACCCTGGGACCGCGTCGGGAGCTCGCCGGTGCGAACCGCCTAGTGACAGTGGCCGTGGTCGACCGACCAGACCTGCCCGGGCGGGCAGATGCCGCTCGCGGCCCGGTTGGCGGAGGAGAAGCTGAAGACGAGCACGGCCAGCACCGCGGCCGCGGCGCCGACGATGGCGAGCCACGCGGTTGGGCTGAGCCGGCGCTCCTTGCGCTCACAGCATGCCTTGTACTTCCTGCCGCTGCCACACGGGCATGGCTGGTTCCGGCCGACTCTCGAAACACGCGCCATCGTTGAAGTCCCCTCTTCGCGGTGCCGCAGTGAACCCGACGAGTATACTGCACGCCGCCTTCCCCCCGGCGGCCCGGAACCCGTGCGACGCGACAGGCATGGGGCGGCCCGGCGCCGACGGCATGGGCCGGCGGGTTCGGCTGCCCGTGGTGAAAGGCCCCGCCGCGTTCGACACGCCTTGTCATGGGGCGGCCCGGCACCGACGGCATGGGCCGACCGGTTCCGCTGCCGTGGTGAAAGGCCCCGCTGCGTCGACACGCCTTGTCGGGCGGGTGCCTCGGCGATCCGCCGGTGCCCTCCGGGCCCGATGCAACGCGGGGCCCTCACCGCGGGCGGTCAGGGCACCAGCAGGAGCTTGCCGACGTGGGTGCTCGACTCCATGAGCCGATGCGCCTCGCCCGCCTGCGCCAGCGGGAAACGGCGGTGCACGACCGGGCGCACCCGGCCCGACTCGACGAGCGGCCACACCCGCTCGCGGACGGCGGCCGCCACCGCGCCCTTCTGCGCGACGCTGCGGGCCCGCAGCGTCGACCCGGTGACCGTCAGCCGGCGCGTCATCAGCGTCGCGAGGTCGATCTCGGCGGCCGGCCCGCTCATGAACGCGATGATGACCAGCCGCCCCTCCGTCTTCAGGACCGCGAGATTACGCGGCAGGTACGCCTGCCCGACCATGTCGAGAACGACGTCGACCCCCTCCCCGTCCGTCGCCGCGCGGATCGCCTCGACGAAGTCCGCCTCGCGGTAGTTCACTGCCGCCGCGGCCCCGAGGGCGGTGCACGCCGCGCACTTCTCCGCCGACCCCGCGGTCGCGAACACCGGAGACCCGAGCGCGGCCGCGAGCTGGATCGCCATGGTGCCGATGCCGCTCGAGCCGCCGTGCACGAGCAACGCCTCGCCCGGGCGCAGGGCGGCGCGCTCGAAGACGTTCGTCCACACCGTCATCGCCACCTCGGGCAGCGCCGCCGCGTCGACGAGCTCGACGCCGGCCGGCACCGGGAGGCACTGCGGCGCCGGCACCGCGCAGTACTCCGCGTAGCCCCCGCCCGCCAGCAGGGCGCAGACGGAGTCGCCCACCGCCCATCCCGGGACCGCGTCCCCGACCGCGGCCACCGTCCCCGACACCTCCAGGCCCAGCACGTCCGAGGCGCCGGGCGGCGGCGGGTAGTTTCCGCGGCGCTGCATGGTGTCGGCCCGGTTGACGCCGGCTGCCGCCACCCGCACGAGCACCTCCCCGGGGCCGACGGCCGGGACCGGCCGCTCGCCGACGGCCAGCACGTCCGGCCCGCCCGGCTCCGCTATCTCGATCACGCGCATCCGATCCGGCAACTCGCTCATGTCCTCGTCCCGAAACCACCCTGACGCCGCTGTCCGGAGGCGGCCGCGACCCGCAGGCCGGCTTGCGGAACTCCGCATCGGCCCTTGGCCCTGGACGGCGCCCCCGGAGCGCCCGCATGGCAGGTGCGGCCAGACATGTCCGGCCCACGTGTTACGCGGGGTTTCGGCTCGCACCGCTGGAAGCGGCTGGTGCCCGCGAGGTTCGGCCCACGTGCACGGGGGGGATTGGCCCGGCGGCCAACGCCTGTCGGCGGAACTGCCGGTCCAGCCCACGTGCGCGGGAGATTGGCGGCGGGTCCCTCGTTGCGGCCGGCCGCCCTCCGAACGTCACGGGGATTATAATTGCGGCGGTCGGGGTTCCGACGGGCGCCCGGCGTCATGCACCGCATGGATATCAAGGTCAGGAAGGTCAGGCTCTGGCGCACCGAGGTGTCCCGCCGCTCCGGTGCGCTGGCGGCGGCCCTCGAGCCGCTGGCCCAGCACGGGGCCGACCTGAAGGTGATTCGGGTCCGATCCGCGGCCGGCCGCACGAAGCGCAACGTCATCGAGGTCTACGCGGGCGAGGGCCAGCGGGCGGCGATGGTGGCCCGGGCCGCCGGGTTCAGCCAGACGCCGGCCACCGCGGTGCTGCTGCAGGGCGACAACCGGCCGGGGTTCGCCTACGAGGTCGCGAACGCGGTGGCGTGGGCGGGCATCGGGGTCCGCGACTACGAGGCCGGGGTGGTCGACCGCCGCTTCTCCTCGACCCTCACCTTCGACAGCGAGGCGGACGCCGCCAAGGCGGTGACGATCATCCGCAAGGTCATCCGCGGCTCGGACGGAAACGACGCGGGGCGGTAGACCATGCGCCTGCTGCTTGTCGGCTACGGCCGGATGGGGAAGGCCGTCGACCGCCTGAGCGAGTCGTACGGGTGCACCGTGGCGGGGCGGCTCGACATCGACAACGCCGGCGGCAGCGGCATCACCGCCGACGCGGTGGCGGGCGTCGACGTCGCCGTCGACTTCTCGGTGCCCGACGCGGTGGCCGAGAACCTGCCGCGCCTCGCCGGCCACGGCGTGAACGTGGTGGTGGGCACCACCGGCTGGGCGGCGCACGAGCGGGAGATGCGGCGCGTTGCGGCCGACGCCGGCATCGGCGTCGTCGCCGCCGCCAACTTCTCGCTCGGGGTCAACCTGTTCCTGGCCCTCACGGAGCGGGCGGCGGAGCTGTTCGCCGACCGGCCGGAGTTCGGCGCCTACATCCACGAGCTGCATCACGCGGCCAAGCTGGACGCCCCCTCCGGCACCGCGCTGGCGATGCGGAACGCCATGACCGGGCGCGGATACGGCGCCCCGATCGACATGGCCTCGAGCCGGGCCGGCTCGGCCCCGGGCATGCACACGGTGGCGTTCGACGGCCCGGTGGAGTCGATCGCGCTGACGCACACCACGCGCGACCGCGACACGTTCGCCCGCGGGGCCCTCGAGGCCGCGCGCTGGGTGCAGGGGCGGCAGGGCTGGTTCTCGATGCGCGACGTGCTGGGGCTCGAGGGATGAGACGCGACTGGTCGGGCTGCGGCACCGCCCTGGTGACGCCGTTCACGGCGGGCGGCGCCGTCGACGAGCCCCGGGTGCGCGCGCTCGCGGCCCGGCAGATCGAGGGCGGCGTCCACTTCCTGTGCCCGTGCGGCACCACCGGGGAGAGCCCGACGCTGTCGGCGGCCGAGCACCGGCGGGTGGTCGAGCTGGTGGTGGAGACGGCGGCGGGCCGGGTGCCGGTGCTGGCCGGGGCCGGCGGCTACGACACCCGCGAGGTCGTCGAGCAGGCGCGCGAGATGGAGCGCGCGGGGGCCGACGGCATCCTGTCGGTGACGCCGTACTACAACCGACCGACTCCCGAGGGGCTGTACCGCCACTATGCGGCGATCGCCGACGGCGTGGAGCTGCCGATAGTCGTCTACAACGTGCCGGGCCGGACCGGGTGCAACGTCGACCCCGCCACCCTCTGTCGCCTCGCCGAGCTGCCCAACGTCGTCGGCGTCAAGGAGGCCTCGGCGAACATGGCGCAGATGTGCGAGGTCTGCCGCGCCCTGCCCGACGATTTCAGCGTGCTGTCGGGCGACGACCTGTTCACGGTGCCCCTGATGGCGGTGGGGGGCGCGGGGGTCGTGTCCGTCGCCTCGAACGAGGTCCCGGCCGAGATGGCCCGCCTCGCCTCCCTGGCCGGGGACGGCGACTTCGCGGCCGCCCGCCGGCTCCACGCGCGGCTGCTGCCGCTGATGCAGGTCAACTTCGTCGAGTCCAACCCCATCCCCGTCAAGGCGGCCATGGCCCACCTCGGGCTGCTCGAGCCGCACTACCGGCTGCCCATGGCGCCCCCGCGGCCGGCGTCGCTCGAGAAGATCGTGAGCGTGCTCGAAGAGCTGGGCGTCGGCGGCGAGACCCCGGCCGGCGAGGCGTCGGCGTGACGAGCCGGAGCGCATCCTGACCCGGCCGGACCCGGTACACACGGAGACCACCGACAGTGACGACGGATACCGAATCGCTACAGGCGACCATCGAGCGGCTGCACGCGGCCGGGGGCGACGCCGACCGGGACGAGGCGCGGGCCGCCTTCGCGACCCTGCGGGCCGAGCTCTCCGCCGGCCGCGTCCGCGCCGCCACCCCCGACCCCGCCGCACCGGCCGGCTGGCGCGTGCACGGCTGGGTCAAGCAGGGCATCCTCGTCGGCTTCCGTTGCGGCGGGATCGCGGCGTTCCCGGGGTCGGACCCCGACGTCCCGTTCCTCGACAAGGACACCCTGCCCCTCAAGCGGCTCGACGCGGCGTCGCGGGTCCGGCTCGTGCCGGGCGGATCGTCCATCCGCGACGGGGCCTTCGTGGGGGCCGGGGTCATCTGCATGCCGCCGATGTTCATCAACATCGGGGCCCACGTCGGGGCCGGGACCCTCGTCGACTCGCACGCCCTCGTGGGCTCGTGCGCCCAGGTCGGCGAGCGGGTGCACGTGAGCGCCGCCGCCCAGATCGGCGGCGTGCTCGAGCCCATCGGGGCCATGCCCGTCATCATCGAGGACGACGTGCTCGTCGGCGGCAGCACCGGCGTCTACGAGGGGACGGTGGTGAAGTCGCGCGCGGTCATCGGGGCGGGCACCGTCCTCACCGGGTCGACGCCGGTCTACGACCTTCCCCGCCGCCGGGTGATCCGCCCCGGCGACGGCGTCCCGGTGGTCATCCCCGAGGGCGCGGTGGTGGTGCCGGGCACCCGCGCCGTCACCGCCGAGGCCGGCCGCGAGTGGGGGCTCTCGCTCGCCACCCCGGTCATCGTCAAGTACCGAGACGAGAAGACCGACGCCGGCGCCGAGCTGGAGGCCTGGCTGCGGTAGGGTTCATCCCTTCATGTAGTCCGGCGCTCACGCGCGTCACTCCGGCGCCGCCGCATCGATGACCTCGATCAGTTCGGCGACCACGGTCACGGAGTCTTCCTCGTCGGCTGTCAACACGATCGGTCCGAATTCGGGATTGATGGGCTCGAGCGCGATTCGGACGTGTCGCCAGCCGCCTTCGTCCGTCGTTCTCTCGCTCCGGTACCGCTTCACCGTGAATCGCTCTCCGGTGTCCGGATCGACCTCGTCGCGCAACTGCACGAGCACGATTCGCCCCTGGCGGGTGCCGGTGACGGGGCCGGCGAACAGGCAGTACGCACCGTCGCGTATCCGCGGCTCCATCGACTGACCGACCACTCTCGCGACGAACATGCCCGGCTCCAGTGAGCGGGCCGTATCGACTTCCACCCAATCCCAGGCGGACTCGTCCGGGACGGTATGCGGATCGCCGAACGCTCCCGCCGCCGCCTCGAGGGGCACCAGCGGCACGCAGCTCACGTAGCGGGCATCGGCCGCGGGGGTGACCAGCCGCAGGCGCGGGCGTCCCGGCCGTGCTCGCGCCGCCGCCTGCCGGAACCATGAGCGGTCCTCGCGCATGCGGGAGCGGACATCCGGCATGCTCAGGTAGCCGGCGAGCCGCCGGAAGTGACGCGCCATCGCGTCCTCGTCGTCCAGCTCGTTCGCGGCGATCTCGATGACCTCGTATCCCCGGCTGCGCAACCAGGTGCGGATCTCGCGATCGTGTTCGGCCCTCTGCGGGTCGCCATGGAGCTCGGCGCTCAACCCGTCGAGGTAGATGCAGACCCCCTCGTCGGGATCGTGGTCCTCGGCGCGATAGATCACGTCCGGCGTGGTGGTGCCCAGCGTGCCGCCGAGGCGGATCTGCTCGCCCCGCACGCCCTCGCCGAACCCGGCGGCGAGCAGCAGGTGGCGCAGCTTGATCTCGGCGTCGTTGACGGGCGCGGCCTGGTCTCCAGGCGGCGCGTCCGGCTGTTGCCGCGGTATCTCGTGGTCGAATGCGAGCTGCCGTCCCCATTCGTCGAGCCGTTCGTGAGCCGTACCGCGATCGAGATGCCGGTGGTAGTAGGCGTTGCGGAACGTCTCCAGGCAATCGATGCAGGAGGATTCGCATCGGCCGGGGCAGGCGCCGGCCACCTCGCGGGCTGTCTCGACGACCTCCTCGAAGCGTTCGCACAACTGGTCGAGCAGTCCCGACCCGCCGGGCATGGGATCCCACAGCAGCGCGTCGACGTCGTCGCGGTCGACGTGGCCGATCACGAGGATCTGCAGGTCGTCCAAGTGCATGTCGAGGACCTGCGCGGCCCCGATCCGCAGCGTTTCGAGCACGCTGTACGCGGTTTCGGCGCTGTCGCAGGCGGGCAGCGACAGCACGTCGGCAGTCACGTCGGCGTGGAACCCGATGCCCTCCGGCATGCGCCCGCAACGCTCAGTGTGCGTCTGCCGGAACGCTTCGCGCTGTCGGTCGGAAGAGAGGGGCGACACGCTCTGGCCGCAGACCGTGCACACCGGGTAGCCGAGCTGGGGCCGCCTGCCTTCGCGCGCGGTGTTCCCGCGTGCGTCGCTTCCCGTCGCGGGGGTGCCGCCCGCGCCGCTTCCCCGCGAGACGGTGGCCGACGCGCTCCCCTGCGAGGTCGCCCTGCCTGCTGGGCTTCCACTCGCGCTGTTGCCCTGCGATGGGTTGCCCACGATGCTGGCTGCGCCCACGTTGACGAGGCGCAGCCGGACGCCCTGGCGGAGATGCACGGGTTGCGGGCCCCAGCGAAACGCGCGCCCGCCGCTGTGCTGCCCGAGCTCCGTCCCGTAGATGGCGACGCCCAACTGGAAGCGCAGGTCCTCTTCGTCGGAGATGTGCGACGTGTGGATCAGGTCGGCGTCGCAGACGGCCATCGTCTGCAGCACGGCCCCGCCCAGCGACGATGCCTCGCCCCGCCGGGTCTCCCTGACCGCCTGACGTTGCACCGAGACCTCGTAGAACGGCATCTCGGCCCGGTCGCCCCCGGACGCCTGCGACCCCGGGCCGGGGGCGCCCTGCAGGTCGCGGTGAAATCGCCGGGCGACGAACCGGTGGCCGTTGGCGTAGATGAGGTTGCCGGGCACGTACTCGCGGAGCGCCGTTGCCGCCGGCCGCGGCAGGCTGAAGTCCATGGCCCCGGTGCGCCAGAACGGAATCTCCGCCCAGCCCACCACCGACCCCACCTCGAGGCCGTAGCCGGGCAGGAATCCCTCGGCGGCCAGGACGCTGAAGGTGTTGACGTCGTCGTGGCCCTCTGCCTGCCGGCGCGAGCGCCGGTCTGTCCCCTTGAGCCGCTTCACGAGCCGGTCGCACCGGCGGAACAACGCCTCATCGTCCGGTTCCAGCGTTCCGCGGCGTTCGCGCAGGGCGTTGAGGCGCGAGATCTGCCCCATGGCCCAATCGAGGCGGCGGCGCAGGCGGCCGACGACCCCTTCCAGGCTGTCGGTGAACGAGTCGACGTGGGCGCGCAGCGCGTCCGAAGTCGCGACGCCGGCGTCCTCTTGTGGCCAGCCCTGGCGGAACACGCGCTCCACGCGGGCGGCCAAGTCGTCGGCATGGCGCCGCACCAGATTGCGCAGGGCGCCGAAGTCGAACCGCGAGCGCCGGACTTCGCCGTCCTCGAACAGGTACGGCTCCACCCGCCGCGGGAGGCAGCGGTGCAGCACATCGCGGATCGCGCCGCGCTCGTGTTCCGTCCGGCCGGCGTCGCGTCCGTAGGCGTGCAACGCGCCGATGACGGTCGCGTGGACGTGCTTGGCGATCATCACGTCGTTGCGTAGGTTGAACGCGGGCGGATCGATGCGCCCGTCGAGCAGCTTCAGCGGGTCGGCGAAGTAGGCGCGGTCGTGCGACACGGGCCGGCAGTACGTCAGATCGACCGCCATGCGATGGCGCCGGCCCGCGCGCCCGGCGCGCTGGCGGTAGTTGGCCGGCAGCGGCGGCACATTGCGCATCAGCACCGAGTCGAGCCGGCCGATGTCGATGCCGAGCTCCAGCGTCGGCGTGCACACCAGGCAGTTCACCGCCTCGGACTCGCCCTTGAACAGGTTCTCCAGCCGCTCGCGCTCGTCGGTCGGCACCATCGCCGTGTGCTCTTCGGGGCGCAGCATCGAGTAGGCGCCGTCGAGAAGCTGCAGGTCGTAGTTGTCGTCGTCCCTCCGCTTCCATTCGAGGATGCCGTCGCAGCGCCAGGCGATGCAGCGGCGGTGCGGCGCCTCACGGGTGGTCGTGCGCCGGCAGCGCCGGCACCGCCACACGCCTGGGTGGCGACAGAGCCGGAGCCGGTCTGCGTTCACCTGGTAGACGCCGCTGACGTTCGGCAGCGTGCGTCCCCTCGACCCCTTGAGCCGGACCGGCACCAGCAGCCCGCGTTCCACCAGGAATGCGAACAGGCTCTCGAGGAAGGGGCCGGTGACGTCCGCGGGCACCTCCCACTTCCTGGCTACCTGCCGCATCGTGGTCTGGCCGGCCTCGCTCAACCACTGCAAGACCAGCGCAGGTTTCTCGGCGGCCTCCCGGCGCAGCTTCGTACCGGTGGGCCCGCGGAGATTCGGCAGGTAGCCCTGCTGCACCTCCCGGTCGCCGTCCATCCAGCCCTTCGTGAAGACCTCGTACTCGGGGTCGTGCAGCGCGCGCCGGCGCCGCACGTAGTCGAGCACGCTCGCCACGCCTTCCCGCAACTGCTCGGCCGAGATGCCAAGTAGGTGGGCGCGCTCCTGCATCCAGGGCAGGGAGGCATCGAGACCCTCGTAGTCGACCTTCATCCGGCCCCAGGGCTCGAGGCCCAGCGCCTGCCGCGACGCCAGGGTCAGCTCGCGCAGCACCTGGAACCGCAGGTACTTGCGGCGCTCCTGCTCGTGGCTCCCCCCCGAGTGCTCGCGGCGCGCCACCTGCCAGACCTCGGGAATGAGCGCGCGAGAGAGGGCCTCGTCGGCGTCCAGGCAGCGGTCGAGGCGCGCGACGAGATCGCCGATCGACTGTGGGGACTCGCTGAAGCCCTCGGCCATCAGGGCGCGGAGCCGGAACCGGCGCGCGTGGTCCTTCATCCACCCGGCCTGGAACGCGGCGTCCTGCCGGTTGTCGCAGAACGCCAGCAGCCGCGGCCGCTCCGCGTGGTGCACCATGTCCTGGGCCAGCACGTGCACGTCGGCCACGTTGATGGCGCGGACCGGCCGGGCCGGCTCGCGGTACCGGCCGGCGCTCGGCGTGCGGCCCGTCGATCCGCACGACAGACAGCTCGTCAGCCGCCCGGGACGGTTTGGGTTCTGGCGAACGGCGTAGAGCCGAACCGTGTCGCCGCCGCGGCCGCAGGCGCGACAGCGCGGCACCGCCGTCGGGTGGGCCGCGCCGCAGCCCCGGCAGAAGTGGAGCGGCGCGGTGCGGGCATGAGGCGTCGCTTCCTCGTCCTCGTCGCTATCGCCGATCAGGGAGTCGACCAGCACCACCCGCCGGCCGCCGAGCTTCTCTTCCTGGCGCTCCCAGCAGAGTCCCCCCCGACCGGCGTCGCCGCCGCCCGGCACGCGCCCGGCGTAGGTGAAGTCCCTCAGGAACGCGATGTAGTAGTGCTGTCCACACACGGTGCACGTCGCGACCGGAAACTGGGCCAGTCGTTCGTCACCGTCCCCGGCCGCGCCGTCGTCCTCGGCCGCGAGCCACAGCCGCGGGCGGTCGGTGTCGTCCGGGAACGACACCACCGCCCCGCCGATGCCTCGCACGAACCCGTGCACGACGGGCCGCAGCAGCGGCCGTCCGTCGCGGCGCGCCGCGGCGGCGAGGGTCAGCCAGGCCAGGATCTCGGCCTCGGTCACCGCGCGCCCGACCTGGGCCTCGAGGGCCGGCGGCAGCTCCTCGAGGGCGCTCGGGGTCGCCAGCGCCTCGTTCAGCCGGAACGCGATCTCGTTGCGGGACAGCGCCGCGTGCAGCGCCTCGGGCCAGTCGCCGGAGCCGAGGTCCTCGCCGGCCAGCGCGCGATAGACCTCGCGGACGGCCTGTTCGGCCGGCCTGTCGTTCCCCGCGGCGTGCGCCACATCGTCATCGGGAGGGTGCGCAGCTTGATCCTGCCCGTCCGGCGCGTCGTCCTCGACCGCGCGCACCGTCCGCTCGAGGATCGCGGCGGCGTCCTCCCGGAGCGCCGGTGGAACGCGTCGCGGCGCCGTCCACACTTCCGTCTCGTAGTCCTCCCCGACCGTGGTCACCGAGTCCGGCGCCACGCCGAAGAAACGCGCCGCGAAGCTGCGTCCCGCCTGCGGATCGTCATGGTCGACGATGGTCGCCGAGGTCGCGATGCACGTCGTGCCGGTTGGATCGACCTGGCAGAACGTGCGGAGACGCCGGACGAGACAGGCCGTCTCGGCCCCCAGCGCGCCGGTGAACGTGTGCGCTTCGTCGAAGACCAGGAAGTCGAGCCGGGCGCCCGCGAAGAGCTCGACGTCCTGCTGCCGCGTCAGCAGCAGCTCGAGCTGCTTGACGTTGGTGAGGAGAATGCGCGGCTGCCGCCCGGCGGTGCGCATGACCTCGCGCGAGCAGACCTCCTCGGCCGGGCAGACCGTCTCGCCGCTCCCGTCGCGCCGGACCTGCGCCAGCCGGGCCTCGTAGTCGGCCCGCGACGACCCCGGCCGCAGCCTGACGCCGGCCACCTCGGCCTCGTGCTCGGGGGTCTTGCCGACGTACATGCCGAACGGAATCCCCGTGCCCGCCAGCAGTCCGCGCAGCCGCATGAGCTGGTCTTCCGCGAGGGCGTTCATCGGGTAGACGATGACGGCGCTGATGCCCGGCGGGGCATCGTCGTCCCGCAGGTGCAGGCACCGGCTGACGATGGGGTAGAGGAAGCACTCGGTCTTGCCCGAGCCGGTGCCGGTGGACACCAGGGTCGTCCGGCTGCGGCCGATCGCGCGCAGGGCGCGTTCCTGGTGGCCGTACAGGTGGGTGAGCTGCTCGGGGATGCGGTCGCGCAGATGCGGATGCAGGAGCCCTTCGCCGACCAGTGTGTCGACGGCCGCGCCCTGCCGGAAAGGCCGCGACAGGCTGACGTAGGGACCCTTCAGCAGCGGGGACCGGCGGGTCTCGTCGAGCGACAGCAACTCGCGCATCTGCGCGTGCAGGTGCGGGTCGGCGAAGGGGTACGCCGTGAGCTGGTAGCGCAGGAAGCTGCGGACGACGTGCTCGGTGTAGGCGATAGGGTTCAGCGCCATGTCGCAGGCCGTGTCGTTGTCGGTTTCATGCCGTCGATCCGAACGGGTCGACGGCAGCCGGGTTGGAACCGCCCGTCACCACAGCCGAGGGGCGCCATACAGATCGAAGGGTTTCTCGTTGGACACGATCGCCAGGTCGTGCGCCAGGGCCTGCGCGATGAGCAGGCGGTCGAAGGGGTCGCGGTGAGGGCCGGGCAATCGTCCGGCACGTTCGGCATCGGCGATGCTGATCGGCAACTCGCTGAAGCCCTGCCCGACGATGGCCCCGCGGATGTCGCCCGCGAGCCCGTCGGCCCCCGGGAGTCTCCCGAGGCGGTGCTTCGTGGCGATTTCCCAGGCCGAGACGGCGCTGACCACGACATCGTTCGCCTCGTTGCGGATGGCGGCGCGGGCGCGTTCGGACAGACGCCGACTGTCCGCGACCCACCAGAGCAGCGCGTGCGTGTCCAGCAGTACTCGCATGGCCGGTGTCCTAACTAACCACCTTCCCAGAGCTTCAACTCGTCTTCCGGAAGCGGCTCGAAGAAGGCGTCGGTGATTGCGATCTTGCCCTTCAGGACGTCCGGCTGTCGCTTGCCCTTCGGCTTGCACGCGACGAGCCGTGCGACCGGTGCCCCCCGGCGGGCGATGACGACCTCTTCCCCGGCCTCGACCTGCGTCAGCAGACGGGACAGTTGGGTCTTGGCTTCGTGGACGTTTACGGTGAGCATGGAGGGTCCCTTGATCGGAATAGCTTAGTCCAGAATATGACCAAGTTGCCTGCTGGTCAAGTCCTCGCGCCCGTACGTCTCGTTCGAGGACGAGCGGCTTGCGGACCTCGACGCCGCCGACCTCGACCTGCTCGTGTCCGAGCACGGCCGCGAGTTCCCGGACGTGGACGACGCCGCGCCGGTGGTCTGGCACTTCGACGAAATCCACGTCGTCCCCGGCTGAGAGTCGTCCGGCGGCTCCTCGACGCCGAACGCGCGGAGGTGATCCCCGTCTTCGACCGGACCGGCCGGGCCAACCTGGGCCACGCGCTGGAGACGGCGGTCCTCCTGGAGCTTGAGCGCCGGGGCTGCGAGGTGACCTACGTACGCACCCCCGAGGGCTAACGAGGTCGATTTCCTGGCTCGGGTCGCGCCCGGCGAGACGGAACTGATCCAGGTCTGCGCCGACCTCTCGGACCCGGGCACCGCGAAGCGCGAATGCCGGGCGCTCGCGGCGGCGGGCAAGCGGTTTCCGCGCGCCCGCCGGCGACTGCTGACGTTGACGCAGGACGGCCTACCCGTCGATCCGCCGGCCGGCGTGGAGATGCAGAGCGCCTGCGAGTGGTTGTTGCAGGGCCCGCACCGCATCACCTCGCGGTAGCGGGGAGTACCGGGACAAGAACGGAGACACGTCGCAGGCGTGGCGGCGATCCGATCCGGTCGCAGGCGCGGAACGACAAATTTCGTCTATGATCGAAATCTGTCGGTGGGCTCGTTGTTGATTCGCCTGTAGTCGAATAATGGAGATCCGACGCCACCACTACCTCGACCGCCTCCGACAGTTTCTGGACGCCCCCGCCGTCACCGCGGTGACGGGCAATCCGGCGGGCCGGCAAGAGCGTCCTCCTGCGGCAGTTCGCGGCCTCGCTGCGCGACGAACGGAAGGTGGTCTACGTCGACAAGGAGTCGTTCGCGTTCGAATCGGTGCAGACGGCCCGCGACCTGATCGACCACGTCGAGTCGGCCACGCGGCGAGGCGAGCCGCGGGTGGTGATTGTCGACGAGGTGCAGCAGATCGCCGACTGGGAACGCGCGGTCGCCTCGCTGAACGGCGAGGACGGCACCGAGGTCGTCATCTCCGGCTCCAATGCCACGCTGCTGTCCGCCGAGCTCGCGACGCTGATCGCCGGCCGCTACGTCACGCTGCAGGTGTTTCCGCTGACGCTGGCCGAGTTCGGCGAGCTGTACCGGCAGCGTCCCGGCGCGGCGGCCGACGACGCCGAGCTGTTCCGGCTCTACCTGCGCATCGGCGGCCTGCCCGGACTGCTCCACACCGACCTGAGCGACCTGGTGGTCGACCAGATGCTGGCCGACATGGTCAGCATCATCGTCATCCGCGACGTGGTCCGGCGCCACCGCATCCGCGACGTGGCCCTGTTCGAGGCGATCACCCGGTTCGCGGTCGACAGCGTCGGCAGCTTGGTGTCGGCGAAGCGCATCGCCGACTTCCTGAAGAGCCAGCGCCGAGCGACGGCGGTCGACACGGTGCTCAACTACCTCGCGCACCTGGGCGACGCGTTCCTGCTGACGCCCGTTCCCCGCTTCGATCTGCAGGGCCGAAGGCTGCTGCAGGTGAACCGGAAGCACTACCTGGGCGACATCGGCCTGCGCAACGGCATCGTCGGCTACCGCGAGAGCGACATCGGCGGCGTGCTGGAGAACCTGGTCTTCCTGGAGCTGCGCCGCCGGGGCTACACGGTGACGGTCGGCGTGGCGGGATCGCGAGAGATCGACTTCGTCGCGGAACGGCGGTCCGGGCGCCGCTACGTGCAGGTCGCCAACCTGCTCGAGTCGCCCGCCACCATCGAGCGCGAGCTCGCGGCCTTCGCCGCGGTTCGTGACGCCTACCCCCGAGTGCAGCTCTCGCTTGACCCGCACCAGCCGGCCGACCCCGAGGGTGTGCGGCACCAGTCCTTGACCGACTTCCTGCGCGGCGCCCCGCTCGGCGGTTCGATGGACGACGGGCAATGATGACGTGTCGGCTGGCGGCTGGCGGAGACACTCGTCAGCGGAGCGACAGGCAACGGGAAGTTGATATCTGGTAGCGGCCGACATACGGTTGCAGGCGAGGCATGCGCACCGTCGACATGAGCGACCCGAACCGAGCCCTCAGCCCCGAAGAGGCGGCCGACCGGACGTTCGCAGCGCACGAACACGACAGCGGCTGGCTAGATGCGTTCACGGACGTCTCGACCGCCTGCGCGCCGACGCATCGTTCGCGCGCACCATCGAGGTCTGGGGCCTGAGCCAGGCCGAGGCGGCGCGTTTCTTCGGCGTGAGCCGTCAGGCCGTCGGCAAGTGGCTGCGACAAGGCGCGCCGTCCGACCGCGCGGGCGCGGTGGCGGACCTGTCCGCCGCCACCGATCTGCTGGTGCGTCATCTCGAACGTGACCGCATCCCGGCCGTGGTGCGACGGCCGATCCCGGCGCTCGGCGGCGAGTCCCTCGTGGCGCTGTGGGGGCGAGGCGAGACGCGGACGGTGCTGGCGGCCTGCCGCGACATGTTCCGGTTCGACCGGGCGCCCGCCCGACCGTGGAGCTGCTGACCGAGGCGGTCATCCGACGCCCACGTCTGGTGGCGCATCTCCACCCCGGATTGGGCCTGCTGGAATCCCGAGTGGCCCTGAGAGGGGCCGGCGCTCCGTTTGTGTCCGACCTCCGGGAAGGCGATACAGGTGCGAGTCGACTCGATGTCGATCCATCCAATGTCGGATGACGTGATGCTATGATGGCACTGTGCGGACCACGTTGACCATCGACGATGACGTGCTCGCCGTCGCGCGAACGCTGGCTGCCCGGCGCGGCGTCAGCCTCGGGAGCGCGGTATCGGACCTGGCGCGGCGCGGCTTCAGGGGGACCGGCGCAGCCGTCCCGGAAGACGACGGCGTTCCCGTGTTCCCGGTGCCGCCCGATGCACCGCCGATCACCCGCGAGCACGTTCAGAGGGCGCTCGACGAGTGGCCGTGACTCGATTGCTCGACGTCAACGTGCTCATCGCGCTCATGTGGCCCTACCACGTGCACCACAACGCCGCGAAGTCCCGGTTCGCCGGGGTCCACGGGAACGGCTGGGCTACCTGGCTACCTTGCCGTTGACGGACAGGACAGGACACTAGTTCAGTCCCTCTCGTGTCCAATGAGTCCTTCACAGCTAATGCAACCAGAGAGGTAGCTGCCGTCCATGTCGCCCGTGTTGGCTTCGTTGCACCAAGCGCATCTGGTCACGTACTCGAACCGTTCAAAACAGCTCATGCACACGTAGTCGTCGTTTCTCGTTCGCGCGACAGTATGGTGCCCATCACAGATTCCGCAGTTTCCCAGCTCATACGAATCATCCCCGTCTTTGGCAGCCACATAGGCCGCGCGCTCGTCAATGACGTGGTCCGTAAGGTCGCTCGGTTCGTAACTCTCGTCGCACGATTCACATGTGGCAAATCCATCGCCGGCAAAGTGGACGGTATTACCGCACTCGGTACACTCGATCATGAAGTGCTTTTCGGTAAAGTCGCAGACCAGACACCGAGATGTGCCGATTTGCTCCAGTACACTTGAGTGTTCCTGCGTCTCGAATCCGCAGGCGGGACATTTACGAAACAGGGCGCCATGTTTCTTCCTGTCCTCGATTTCGCCAAATTTCTCGTCAAAAATGACTCTAAGGACAGTGATCGATATAAGGTTGCCAGCTTCACCGGGGAACGAGTTTGTAATTCCAGTCCCCCTGAAATTCGTCGCGCTCCAAGCTGAGCGCGTCCATCTCTGCCTCAGTCACCTTCACGCCCGTAGGATAGGGATTCGTGTCCAGCGCCGCGTGAACTCGCAGACCGGCCGCCGTCCTCGTGTTGCCGATGCGGTCGACGATGGTCTCGAAGGTCGTCAGCGGTGTCCCGCGCCAGTTCGCGGTGATGTGACAGAAGAGTCGGTGCTCGATCTTGTTCCACTTGCTCGTGCCGGGCGGGAAGTGACTCACGTGAATGGTCAGGCCCGTTTCATCGGCGAACTGCTGGAGCTCGTGCTTCCACGCGCGGGAACGATACCCGTTGCTTCCACCCGCATCGGCTGTGATGTACAGAATTCGAGCGTCGGGGTAGGCGGCCTGACCCATCCGACGCCACCAAAGCCGAATCGACGCCACCGCAAAAGCCGGGGTGTCGTGGTCGCGCCCCACACTCACCCACGCTTCGTTGCGGGCCATGTCGTAGATGCCGTAGGGAATTGCCTTGCCCTCGGCGTCGGTCGGGAAATCGTGCACGCGCACCGGTTGCGGGGTGCCCTTCGGCTGCCATTCCCGGCCTGCGTTCTTGAAGTTCCCGACCAGCTCTTTCTTCTTCGTGTCGACCGAGATCACCGGCTGTCCCGCGGTCAGAAACTCGTCCGCGGTCGCGTTGATGTGCTCGAACTGGGCGTTCCGATCAGGGTGAACCGCGCCTTCCTGCCGTTTGCGCACGGACTGCAGCCGGTAACCCAGGTGGCGAAGAAGCCGACCCACGGTGGTCGAACTCACCCGCCAGCCCTGCTCCGTCAGCGCCGCCGCGAGCTTCGCGCGACTCTTGCACGTCCAGCGCAGCGGCGATGTCGGGTCCCCGCGCGTCACCGGGTCCACGAGCGCCTCGAGGGCGCCGAGAATGCCGGGTTGGTCCTCCTGAATCCGGGGTCGCCCCGCCCCCGCCGCTCGAATGCGGCCTGTCGAAGCATCGCCGCCGGCAATCTCCCGGCGTCCCTTGCGGATCGTCTCGCGCGCCAGACCGGTGGCCGAAGACACCAGCGCGTCGCCGCCATAGCCGATGGCCATGGATTCCGCCGCTGCCCACCGCCGGCGACTGCGCTCGTCCAGCACGGGTGCCACCGCGACGTATTTCGCAACGAGGGTGGCCTCCAGCTCCACGTTCCGCTTCACGCCGCGAGTATGTCAGAAAAGCCCAGAGATAGCAATATAATTTTGGTCACTGTCCTAAGGACAGTGATCGATATAAGGTTGCCAGCTTCACCGGGGAACGAGTTTGTAATTCCAGTCCCCCTGAAATTCGTCGCGCTCCAAGCTGAGCGCGTCCATCTCTGCCTCAGTCACCTTCACGCCCGTAGGATAGGGATTCGTGTCCAGCGCCGCGTGAACTCGCAGACCGGCCGCCGTCCTCGTGTTGCCGATGCGGTCGACGATGGTCTCGAAGGTCGTCAGCGGTGTCCCGCGCCAGTTCGCGGTGATGTGACAGAAGAGTCGGTGCTCGATCTTGTTCCACTTGCTCGTGCCGGGCGGGAAGTGACTCACGT
Source organism: Vicinamibacterales bacterium (assembly GCA_965261285.1). Classification (GTDB taxonomy): domain Bacteria; phylum Acidobacteriota; class Vicinamibacteria; order Vicinamibacterales; family UBA8438; genus JAJEEA01. Next base: position 6,257,695 of record OZ253457.1, read on the forward strand.
GAATGGTCAGGCCCGTTTCATCGGCGAACTGCTGGAGCTCGTGCTTCCACGCGCGGGAACGATACCCGTTGCTTCCACCCGCATCGGCTGTGATGTACAGAATTCGAGCGTCGGGGTAGGCGGCCTGACCCATCCGACGCCACCAAAGCCGAATCGACGCCACCGCAAAAGCCGGGGTGTCGTGGTCGCGCCCCACACTCACCCACGCTTCGTTGCGGGCCATGTCGTAGATGCCGTAGGGAATTGCCTTGCCCTCGGCGTCGGTCGGGAAATCGTGCACGCGCACCGGTTGCGGGGTGCCCTTCGGCTGCCATTCCCGGCCTGCGTTCTTGAAGTTCCCGACCAGCTCTTTCTTCTTCGTGTCGACCGAGATCACCGGCTGTCCCGCGGTCAGAAACTCGTCCGCGGTCGCGTTGATGTGCTCGAACTGGGCGTTCCGATCAGGGTGAACCGCGCCTTCCTGCCGTTTGCGCACGGACTGCAGCCGGTAACCCAGGTGGCGAAGAAGCCGACCCACGGTGGTCGAACTCACCCGCCAGCCCTGCTCCGTCAGCGCCGCCGCGAGCTTCGCGCGACTCTTGCACGTCCAGCGCAGCGGCGATGTCGGGTCCCCGCGCGTCACCGGGTCCACGAGCGCCTCGAGGGCGCCGAGAATGCCGGGTTGGTCCTCCTGAATCCGGGGTCGCCCCGCCCCCGCCGCTCGAATGCGGCCTGTCGAAGCATCGCCGCCGGCAATCTCCCGGCGTCCCTTGCGGATCGTCTCGCGCGCCAGACCGGTGGCCGAAGACACCAGCGCGTCGCCGCCATAGCCGATGGCCATGGATTCCGCCGCTGCCCACCGCCGGCGACTGCGCTCGTCCAGCACGGGTGCCACCGCGACGTATTTCGCAACGAGGGTGGCCTCCAGCTCCACGTTCCGCTTCACGCCGCGAGTATGTCAGAAAAGCCCAGAGATAGCAATATAATTTTGGTCACTGTCCTAAGAAATGCGCGATGCTCTTTCAGCTTCTCATAAGTGTTGTCGATCTGTTCAGACCATGGGGCAAAAGTGTCTCGCCATTGCTCCCTTAGCAGGCGGTGAAGAAAGAACCCGGCGCGTAGCTGTTCTTTGGCGACTTTTTGGCGTAGACTCTTTTAGGGCGAAGCGTAGTCTGCATCATGAAAAAAATGCACTGTCTTATTTCTGTGCCTCGTGATTTCTCGAAGTGCAGCCAGTTCAGATCCAGCTATTTCATCCTGACAGACTTTGTCGAGCCTCTCTGCGGCTTCATCCAACGAGACTGACCGAAAGTCACCGGCGTTGAATTTGCTCCGATCCGCCTTTTGTCCATGAGCGACGACTAGTGGTGTGTCCCAAGAATGATCTTACGGTTCAGCATCCGCGGGCCAGACGCCGCTGCGCCCGGTTCGTGCCCGAAAATCGGGAGTTTTCGGCCTTTTCGACCACGGCGGTGCGATGTAAAGCCATTTCGCGGACACACCACTAGTGACCAGTGGTCCGACAAGAGCCGGGCCTTCAGGAAAAGCTCTACGGCGGCGTGGAAGTGTATTATTGAGTATTTGGGATAGACATCCAATTCCGCTATTGAGTGAGTCAAGAAATCGAAAGCATTTTCGACAATGCGATTGAGGAGTTCAGTAGTGTCCATATGCAGGGAACATACCATATTTGGCCAACGCTTGTCAGCAGTGCGGTCGGGATTGGGTCGGATCGGCACACATAAGACACATCGAGCATGGGTGGAGATCACTGGGCGGAGAGCCAAAAGAGCGAGTGAAGTGCTTTGTCAGTCTGGCCTGATGCTCTGGTGCGAGTGTGGGGCCTGACGGGCCTAACGGGCGCAAGGGATGTGGGGCCAGGCGTCTGTCGTGCCGCGGTGATTGGCGTCAGTCGGCCGCTGGCCCGTTCTGCTCCACAGCGTCAGCCGGGAGCTCGTCGCCGAACAGCGCGTACTCGAGAATCTGGTCAGTAAACCGCAGGACGGTTTTCAGCTGCCCAGTCCGGTGTTGGGGTCCCGGGCCGTCACCGTTGCGGGCCGGTGACTCGGATCCGCCCGCCGCGCACGGTGACGAGCGCCTGCCGGTCCAGCGCTTCGCCATGTTCCTGAAGCACCTGGGTCATCAGGGCGAGGCGGTCGCGAACGGGCACATCGGGCAACCGGACCAAGCCTGCGTGCACTGCGCCGCCGACGTACACCAGTCTGCCGAAGTCCCGGTCGAGCGTGACCAGAATCCTGCCCTCGGCGGCGGCGCGTTCGAGCAGCGTACGATCACCTGGATCGGATTCCTCTCCCGCGTCGAAGACGTCGTGACCCTTGGCGCGCAGCCATTCGGCCAGCCGTCGGCCTGCGCAGTGGTCGACGAGGAACTTCACCGTCTCGCCACCGAGACGGCGGCCAGCGTGTCGTCCGCTATCGCCGCGTGCGCGTAGGCGATGCACGCCCGGATGTCGTCTGCCTCGAGCCTCGGGTAGTCGTCCAGGATCTCCTCCGGCGTGGCGCCCTGGGCCAACAGGCTCAGGATCAGCTCGACCGAGAGCCGCATGTCGCGCACGATCGGCTTGCCGCCGAAGACGTCCGGTCGCACGGTGATGCGTTTGAGCAGTTCGGAATGACTCATTGCTTCCACCCTCCCGTCGTCGGGGACTTCCATCGGCATTCGGACCGCGCCGCAGGCGGCCCTCCTGCCTACCCTCGTCCGGCTACTCGAACAGCTTCCGCTGACGGCGTGTCGGAAACAGCTCGGGCTGACCAGCGGGCCCGGTCTCGGCGACCCGTTGCGCCGGCAGGCCGGCATCCGGCGAGGGCGTGGCCCGTCCCCCCCGGCGTTGATAGGCGTCGGTGTCGAGGAGCTCGCGCGCGTGCAACTGGTCAAGCAGCCGGGCGTAGCCATCGTCGTGCAGATGACCCGCGCGGCGGAGGTCGGCGACCATCGACCAGTAGGCGCCCTCGTACAGGATGTCTCGCGCACGGATCTCGGCCAGCACCGTCACGTAGCCGTCGTCGCCGGTCAGGTCGCGCGTGAACGGGTCCGTGAGCAGGCCGCGGTAGTCTTCGCCGCCGGTCGTCCGATGTGCGATCTGGTCGACGACACGCAATGCGTAGCTGTGCTCGCCCAGTACGTTGCGGGCGTGCAGGAGGCATTCGCGCCAGGACTCGTCCGCGCTCTGGACGAGCTGCCAGTCGTAGAAGCGGGGGCCGAGCCGGCTGGCCACCGGCTGTGGCTCGCGAGCGCGCTCGTCGTGGCCGAGGCCGTAGTCCGCGAGACGCAGGGTCTCGGGCAGCATCCAGCCCTTGCCGTCGTTCTGGGTGAGGAAGGCCTCGATGCCCCGCTGGTGGTCGCCGCCAGCGGCCTGGATCTTCGATTCGAGATTGTGGAAGGCGACGATGGTCAGGATGGTGTGGCGCAATTCAGGATCCTTGTCTCTGTCAACCCGCCAGAACCCTTTTGGGTCCAACCGTCGAGTGCTACCGGGCTGCAGTTGAGAAGTCGTCAAATCACAATCTCTCATGACGTAGCAAAGCATGTCATGGTCGCATCCCATCAAGGCCGCGCAGATTGAGTCAAGTTGAATCCGGGTACGAAGCCGCTCGGCGTCAGTTAGTGCCCACATTGCTCTAATGGGCCGACGTGGATGCCGCCCCAAAATGTCACACCAGACATCAGCTACCAGAACTGAAGCATTACTAATGGGGTTTACGAGCATAGGTATAGACATGGGTGCCCGACGGCGAGGCAGAAGTGGAAGCTCTACAATTTTGCTAGGATCCAAAGCAGTGACCCCACCACTCCCACCGAATCGCAATCGGGCTACCCAATCGAAGCACAACGAATTGACCGACGCACACATCGATTCCAATAGAGCTTCGTCGTGTTGTCGTGCCAATACGCCGATGGTATGCCCACATCCCACCCCGCGTACTGTAGTGGCTACAAACGTGCGCTCGTTAGTTGAATTGCCCAGATAGCGATAGACGAGGCGGCGGTCCCAAGGAGACCCGTTGGTCAATCGTTGGGATACGCTCCTGGCGTGGAGCAGGTATTGTGGTTGCATGCGCTTGTAGTTCCAGTCGATCCTCTCCCACTTGACAGCATGGCCAGAACCGCCGGCATACACGGAGGCAAAGGGGTCGAATTGCCAGATCATTGCACCCTGCAATAGCGGCAACGCCAACTCCTCGATCGCTCCCTCCCGAATCCACGCATCTGCGTTCCGCGAGAGAATCACGCCTGCCGGAATCTCCGCCCGCGGAATAGGGAGCCGATCATAGGGCGGTTGCGCGCAACGGACGCGCCAATTAGTTCGGGCGACGTCACCGTGCTTCAAGAGATGGCCGTGCACGAAGTGCACGTCGGGCTCCCGGCGTTCAGGATCGGCGGTGGTAGCGAACAGCCGGTCTTCGAGATCGATGCCTGTCGGTTCGGGCCGCGTCGGGGCCACGCCCATCTCCTCCCACAGTTCCTCGATGGGTCGCCAGTCGCCGAGCAACCACCGGCTGTACTCATCCGGCCGGTAGCCCTCCGCCTCCCACTGCGGGCGCGGCGGGAACAGCTTGGAGTCGCTCGTCATGTTGAAGTCGCCCTGCGCAATACGGACGTGCCAGCCGTCGGGGCCGTCGTCACCGAGCAGGACGGAGTTGGCGTAGATCTTCTCCAGAATCTCCAGGTCGCGCTGTGACTGGATCTCGAGGAGGGCGCGGCTCTTGGGGCTGAACCGCTGGACCTGCGCCCTAGTGTAGGGCGTGGCGAGGTCCTCGGCGCGCTCCCAGTCGTCGGGGTTGCGGCGCATGAAGACGGTGCGAATCGCCTCGGTGGTTCCACCCTTTTCAATGATGACCGGGTTGAACTTGAATCGACTGTCGATCGGGAAGACCTTGTCACGGTTTTCGACGCCGAACAGCCATTCCCAGCGGCACCGCTCGAGGAACAATTGCCGCAAGGCACCGGTGCCGTGGTCGGAGTACAGTCCAGAGGGGACGAGAAACCCGAGCCGGCCGCCACGCGAGTGGGTGGTGTTCCCGCGCGTGGGTTTCCGCCCACTGGCGCACTCGTCGCCAGCGCCCCCACTGGCGGGTGGTGGCCTCAGGAGCGCGTGGGCAGTCTCAAGGAAGAGCTTGAACGTATAGGGCTTCCCGCCACCGCGATGGCGGAACGGGTGCTCCGGGTCTCCGAAGCCTGACGAACGATCCCGCGCCTCTCGCCATCGGGCATGCAGTTCTTTGTTCTGCTGCCTGCGGCCGAATGCGAAGTGATCCTGCCCCTTGTCGCTCGCCTGCGGGTTGCCGAACGGACTCGCCGAGCGCTTCATCCAGTTGGCGTCGTTTGCGAACTTGCTGCTGTAGTCGAGCCACGCGCGCTCCAAGTTCAGGTCGGCGAAGTACTCGGCCTGCCTCGCGAGCGCCTCTTGCTTGCGGTACGAACGGTACAGAGGATCGAGGTTCGAGAAGAACTCCTTGGAACTCGGTTGAAGGGTCTCCCACGGTGGGTTGCCGAGCATCGCGTGGAAGCCGCTCCCCGCTTGGCGGAACACGTCGGGGAACTCCAGCTCCCAGTGGAAGAACCGCATCGCGGTCGCGATGCGGCGGGCCGTGGCGCGGGTTTCGTTGGGCGGGTGTGCGAAGGCACTTGGTAGCGGCGCGTGGTGGATGTCGTCCGCCGGCCAGAACCAGCAGGCACACCAGAGATCCATCGCGTCCTTGAGCGCGCGCCACGCCGACGATCCCGCGAACTCTTCCCGGTACAGCCGGGCCCGCTCGGCGGCGTCCCGCACGGGCATGGCGTGCATGCGCTCGAGAACCGCCAGGGCGCTGTCGTGGGCGGCGGCCGATTGCTCCAGCAGATCGGGAGAAAGGAGGTCGGCGCCCCGCAGGAACTGGCGCAGGTCCGGCGTCAGAGTCTCCTTGACGAACCTCTTGATGGCGCGGGTGCGGGCGTTCTGCTCGAAGTGCACGCCGTTCGAGTGGTTCTTGTCTCCTCCCTCGCGGTTCTTCCAGGCCATCACGGGGTAGTGCTCGAACTGGTCGAACCAGGCGCCGATCAGGGCGTTGCCGCACTTGATCTTGTGGTCGAGAAACCCGAACGGCAGGGTGCGGTCCATGGTCTCGATCCAGAGCGACAGGCGGCAGAGCTCCACCGCGAGGGGATCGAGGTCGACGGCGTAGATGCAGCGCTCCACGACGTGGCGCCGCAGCACCGCCTTGAGACGCGGCTCGAAGCTGTCGTCGTCGGGCCGGCAGGGTATCAGCTCGTCGGCCAGGCGGGAGTCGTCGGCGTTGTTGTTCGCGTCCTGGATGCCGAGCAGGCGCACGAGTACACGGTCGCCGTCCGGCTGGAGGCGGTTGTGATGCTGGAGCGCCGCGTAGAGCGCGTCGGTCAGGAAGCGCAGCGCGGCCAGCGGAAAGGTGCCGGATCCGCAGGCGGGATCGCAGACGGTCAGGTCGAGGATTCGCTCGGGCGGCTTCGGTGTCCAGCGGGCGGCCGGCGCGTCGAGGTCGGTCTTGCCGTCGGTGCCGGCCGGCGGGTCGTAGGCCAGGGGGCGCAGCGTGCGCTGCACGGTCGGCACCGCGAGGCCGGGGCGTGTGTAGAAGCTGCCCGAGCCCTTGCGCGTGCCGCCCCAGCGGACGAGATACCACTCGCCGGGGAGGACGACGCGGGCCACGAGCTGTCGGGCCTTGGCCGCGAGGCGGCGCTCGAACGCGAGGCGGCGCTCGGGCGTCTCGCGGCCGCGGGGCTTCGGGAGCAGACGGGCCGCCTGCACCGCGCGGCGCGCCCATTGCTCGGCGCGCGTGCGGTTCCGTTGGCGCTCGTCCAGTGCGACGGCGACGTCGTCCGGGGGAACGCCTTCGGAGGAAGCGTCCGGGAGCCCGGAGAGTGGCGGCTCTTCCTCGGTCGCCGCGGCGTCCGCGGTGTCGTCTTCGGCGTCCGACGCGTCGGTTTCCGTTGCCTCTTCGTCCGGTCGTTCGGCCGCCCCGCCCGACTTCTCCTTCAGTTTCTCGAACAGGGTCCGGAGCGCCCGGTCGTCCATGGCCTCCAGGCGCGACAGCGGCAGCGCCGGTTGGTCGCCCACCGACAGGAAGATCACCGGGTCGCCCGCGGGCGCGGTCTTCAGCTCGTAGTCGAGCAGCCCCTCGTAGAGGATGCCGATGTACTCGGAGGAGAGATCGGAGAAACTCACCGGAACGGGGGTTCGGACGCTGGACTTGCCTTGGCGGATCCGGATCGTCGTCCGCGTCAGGAGCTCCAGCATCTCGTGGACGTCGCGGTCCGGCATCACCTCGTGCTCGAAGCAGGCCTGCTCGTACACGCGGAGCGCGCGCGACACGCCGTCGCTCGCCTCCACGGCGCCAGGCGCGAACAGGTCGCCGCCATAGGCGGTCACCGGCAGATCCGGATGATGGGAACCCTCCCGGACGAGCGCGAAGAGAGCCAGGACGTGGGGCCACGCGCCGAAGCTTCTCCCGAGGTTGCGGCCTCGGGCGGCAGCCTTTTCGAGCCGTTCGAGCAGTCCGTGCAGGCCGTAGCTCTCGTGATAGAGGGGGTTGTCGCGCGGCAGCAGGTCGCGCGACTCCGCAAACAGGATCACGACCAGCCGCATCGCCACCCGGCAGGCGGCGCGGTAGATCTCGGCGGGCTTGGCCCCGAACATCTCCCTGACTTCGTCGGCGTCGGGCGCGGGGGCGCCGGCATCCTCGGCCAGGGACCCGACGAACTCCCGGACGTCGTCCGCTTCCCCGAGGGAAGACAGGGCGTCGCCGTGGGCGCGGATCAGGATCTCGACCGCCTCGCGCACCCGCTCGCCGAGCACCTCCGAGAGCTCGGCCTGCCCCTTGCGCGTGTCGCGAATGGCCTGCAGCAGCGGCGGCTCGGCGCCCTCCGCCTCGGGCGTCCAGAGAGAGTGCAGCAGCAGCGTGCGCAACGCCGTCACCTGCGGCGACAGCTCGCCCTCCTCGAACCAGAGATCGAGGTCCCACTCGCACCAGGCGTCGTAGTCGAGCCCCGCGAACACCAGTCGCCACTGCCGGCCGTTCGTCACCAGCGCCAGGTGGTCGCCGCCGGCGCGCAGCCAGCCGAGCACCCGGCTCACGACGCGGCGGCCCCGGCCGATGCCGAGCTGCTTGCCGTCGTCCAGGAACACCGGCAGCCGGGCGCCGCGCCGCCCCTGCCAAAGCTGGCGGGGCTTGACGGTCTCGCCGGTGACGGCGCGCCGCCCCCACGCGGCAGGCACGTGGCTGCCGCGCGTCCAAGTGCCGCTCGATGCGTCGAGGCCGCAGACCTGCTCGAGCACGAAGGCGACGAAGGCCGACGCGTCGGCGCCAACGTCCAGCATCGCACCGGCGCGCTGCCGGAGCTGGCGCTCGGTCCACGCGTCGAGCGGAGCGGGCGCATGACCGGCGAGAGCCGCGAGGCGAGTGCCGTCGAGCAGCAGCCCGCCGTGGCGCAGGCGGTCCCAGCCGGGCAGGCCGGCTTCGCGGGACTGCCCTCCGGTTGCGTTCGACTTCGGCCTGGGCATCGTTCCGCTCAGTGTGACGTTTCCGGCAGGCGGACTTCCACCGCGACCGGGAACACCTGGGCCTCGCCGGCGAGGGTGAAGCGCTTCGGCAACAGGTGGTCGAGAATGCGCTCGCGCTCGCGCTGCAACTGGTCGCGGATCTCTTCGTAGTGCCGGCGGCGTCGCGCCAGCTCGTCCTGCTTCTCTTCGATCGACCGTTCCAGCGCCGCGAGGCGGTCGTCCTCGTCGAAGAGCCCGCGCTGGCGCGCCTTCTCGGTCAGGTCCTCCAGCTCGCGCGCCAGCCTCGCCGCCGTCGACTGCTCGATCAGCGCCGACACCTCGCCCTGACGTTGCCGGTACCGCTCGTCCTCGCGGGTGCGCGCGGCCTCGCCGTCGACCTGGAGCTGTCGCCGCAGGCGTTCGGTGAGGTCGTCCCGGTAGCGGCGCAGCCATTTCTGCAGGCCGGCCCGGGCATCGTCGAAGATGTCGCCCGCGCGCGCCCGCGCGGTCGGGTCGTCCGTGCCGAGGGCGTCGCGCAGGGTCTGCGCGGGGGCGTGGGGCAGCGGCTTGCCGGGAACGCCGTCGCGGACAGGGAGGGCCAGCGTCCGCACCCAGCGGTGGAACGTCTCGCGCAGCTCGTTGACGCCGAGCTCTTCGACGCTGAGCAGGATCACGGCGTCGGTGCCGGCCGGGACCGGCCCCAGTCGCACCGTCCAGCGCGATGTTCCGGTCTCGTTCCGCCTGGGATAGCGGCTGCGCGTGAGGACGCCGAGGGCCCGCTGCATCAGGGGGTGGGCCAGGTGCACGAGCAGCGCGTCCGGCCGGGGACGGAACACGCTCAACCGGCCGAGGCGCTCGATGAACGGCTCGGTGCTGAATGCGAGCCGCGGCATCGGCCCGAACCCCCCGCCGGGCGCAGGGCGGCGCACGGCCTCGTCGATGACGTCGCGCCAGCCCGCGAGGTCGGAGTACAGCAACCGACAGAAGCCGGGCTCCCCGTCGGCCTGGAGCTGCGGGCGGCCGGCGGGAATGGCGAGAGCGGCTTCGAGCGTGTCTCGCATCGCGCCGGGGTCGAGATCGATCTCCGCCGCCATGGCCTCGATCACCGCCGCCTCCCGCGCCTCCTCGTCCGCCGCCGCGACCGTGCCGTCCGCCGCGAGGTCGGTGCCCCCGCGGCCGGCCGCGGCGCTCCGGTCGAGGTCTGCCCGCACCGCCGCCGCGTCCTCGCCCCGAACCAGGCGGCGGTGCACGGCGCGGTCGAAGACCTCGTTCAGCGAGCCGAGGTCCTCGCGCATCTCGTCGGCCTTGCGTATCACGTGGGCGAGAAAGGCCAGATCGGGGTCGGCCGTGCTCGCGAAGTGATGCACGGTCACGTCGCGGGCCTGGCCGTAGCGGTCGATGCGGCCGTTGCGCTGCTCGAGGCGCGACGGGTTCCACGGGCAGTCGTAGTGGAGCAGGTAGCGCGCCGTGCGGTGCAGGTTGAGCCCCTCGGACGCGGCGTCGGTGGCGACGAGAACCCGCACCGGCGACGCCGGGTCGTTGAACGCGGTCTTGACGTTCTCCCGGTCGGCCTGGTCCATCCCGTCGGGGCCGCCGCTGCCGAACAGGGTGAGGACACGGTCGGCGGGGTACCGCTCGCGCAGTCGGCGGGTCAGGTAGTCGAGGGTGGTCTTGTACTCGGTGAAGACGATCAGGCGTTCATCCGACCGGAACGCCGGTGCGTTCCCCGCGCCACCGCGGGTGCGGCCGGGGGGCTCCATCAGCAGGCGTTCTATCAGGGCCACGAGCGCGTCGAACCGCGCATCGGCGCTTGGCGTCTGCTCCACGATCGGCGCGTCGAGGTCGAAGCCGAGGGCGTCGAGCGTGTCCTCGATGTCGCGGATCTCCGCATGCAGCTCGTCGGCGAAGTTCCGGAGCCAGGCGCCGGCGAGGGTTGCGGCGGTAGCCTCGCGCTGCTGGGCCTCGCGGTCGTCGCCGGTCTCCTGCCGCAGGGTGCGCTCGGCCGCCGCCACGTCCTTGTCGGTGGCCGGCTCCGCGCTCGAGAGTCCCTGCCGCGCCCGGCTCCAGGAGTCGGCGAAGGCCGTGGGGCACGACAGCAGCCGCTTGTTCAGAATCTCGACCGCGAATGCGCCAGTTCGCCGCTGGGGCGCGGGCCCCTTCGCCACGAGGGCGCGAACGGCGGCGCGGAAGGCGTCGAAGGCGGCGGACAGCTCGGCCTCAAGGGCGTCGGGGTCGAGGAGGAGGGCTTCCGGGGGGTGCCGGATGCAGAAGCGTGGACTCGAGTCTTCTTCCTGCGAGGGGTTCCCCCTCGCGCTCCCCCGCTGAAGGCTCGCGGCGTTGATGTCGCGTTTCAGCCGGCGGACCACCACGTCCTCTATCCGCCCGCGCATGGCGGGGCCCATCTCGCTGGTGCGGGAGAAGCGCACCGGGTCGAGCATCTCGAGGAGCCCCGTGAACGAGCGCGTGTGGCCGTTGTGAGGCGTGGCGGAGAGGAAGAGGCGATGCTCGAACCGCGGCGCCACCACCCTCAGCATGCGGCACAGCTCGCTGTCCTCGCCGAAAGGCGAGGGCATCAGGTTGTGGCACTCGTCGACGATCAGCAGGTCCCAGGGCAGGTGCGGGGAGTCGTCGCGCGGGCGGCTGGCGGCCAGGAACTGCTCGAGCACATCGGGCTGCCGCAGATAGTGATACGAGGCGACGATGCGGCTGAACGAGCGCCAGGGCGTGGCGTCCATGCCGAGCCCGCGGCGCAGGCGCTCGGTCCGCTGCCGGTCGACCACCTCGAACCGTAGCGAGAACTTGTCCCACAGCTCTTCCCGCCACTGGCGCCGCAGCGAGGCCGGCGTGAGGACCAGGACCCGCTGGATGCGGCGGCGGAGCAGCAGCTCGGTAAGGATCAGGCCCGCTTCGACGGTCTTGCCGAGGCCCACGTCGTCGGCGATGAGCAGGTTGACCCGCGGCATGCGCAACGCCTTGAGGAGCGGCACGAGCTGGTAGCTCTCGATGCGCACGCCGCCATGGAACGGGCTCGCGATGGGCTCCCGCCGGGCGCGTCCGTCGCCGTCGCCGGGGTCGAGGTAGGGCGAGAGCGCCGTCCAGCGCGCCGCCCGCACCAGCGCGTCGAAGTCGTTCGCCGGCATCGGGCCGCCGGCGTGCGCCGGGTCCGGCAAGGCGTTCGGTTCGAGCAGATGGCGACCGGCTTCGGGTTCGAGTTCCCACAGGAGACGTTCCTCGGCGGGCGCGTGGTCGTCGGTGTACTCCAGGTGGACGAGGTGGAGGCGCCCCGTCTCGCCGTCGAAGGGCTCGACCGCCGCGACCACGCCCCGTCGGTTGCGGACGGTGGCGAGCATGCCGGTGCGGGGAACGAGGGGGTCGGTCGTCGCGGGGCTCACGGGCCGCTCCAGGGTGGCCGTCTCCGGGGACCTCAGTCCGCGGGTCGCGCATCGTACCACGCGGACCGCGGAGCGTCGCCGACAACGGTGGGCGGAGCGACATGCGTCGCGTCGGGAGTCTCGCCGGCGCAGAACTCCTGCGGCGCAGGTTCGTACCGAATGGATGGCGATTGCACCCTGGTGAGTGCCTGCTCGGTTGCCACCGAACGCGACGAGTGGGTGAGCGACCGCGACGTCAGGTCGCGAGGCGAAGCAGAAGGGCGACGATGACCATCGACATGGCCAGGTTGAAACCGACCATCCGTTTGAGCAGCTTCATGTCCGATTCGACCGCGGTCAGGCGATCCTCGAAACCTGCGATCTCTTCCGCGGCCTCGCGCGCCTTGTCGTCGGGTGCGCCGGCTGCTCTGAGGGCATCGTAGGTCTTCGACAGCAGCGACGCCATGCCCGCCATGGTACCCTCGCTCTCGCAGGACCGGCGACGGAATCAGAATCCCCGGTCATCGGACAGCAGCACGGAGCAGATGGATGTCGCCTGACAACGGAGCCGCCTCGGCGTCCCCCTTCGACGTGGTCGAGCTGGCGCGGTCGCTCATCGACTTCGACTCGACGACGGGCCGGGAGGGCCCGGTGGCGCGGTGGCTGGCGGGGTGGCTGCGGGAGCGCGGGTACGACGTCGAGGAGGAGCCGGTCGAGGGCGACCGCATCAACCTCTGGGTCGCCCTCGGGCCGCCGGACGTGGTGCTGTCGACCCATCTCGACTGCGTGCCGCCGCACTTTCCGAGCCGCGAGGAGAACGGCCGGCTGCACGGGCGGGGGGCCTGCGACGCGAAGGGCATCGCGGCGGCGCAGATCGGGGCGCTCGACCGGCTGCGGGCGGCCGGCGAGACCCGGGTCGGGCTGCTGCTCGTGGTGGGGGAGGAGCGCGGCAGCCACGGCGCGCACGCCGCCAACCGCACCCCGCGGGGCTCGCGCTATCTCCTGAACGGCGAGCCCACCGACAGCCGGCTGGGCATCGCAACCCGCGGGGTCTGTCGGGTGCGGCTCTCTGCGGCGGGCAAGACCGCGCATTCGTCGCACCCCGAGGAGGGGGTGTCGGCGATCGAGAAGCTGGTCGACGCCCTGGTGGCGTTGCGGACGCTGCCGCTGCCGGCCAGCCCGATGCTCGGCGCCACGAGCTACACGGTGACCCTGCTCGACGGCGGGATCGCGCCGAACGTGGTGCCGCCGGTGGCGAGCGCCGAGGTCAACTTCCGCACCGTCGGACCCGCCGCGGAGGTGCGGGCGGCCCTCGACCCGCTGGCGAGATGGGTAGACCTGGAAGACGTGGCCGAGGTGCCGCCGGTGGAGCTGGTCACGGTGCCGGGCTTCGACACCGCGGCCTTCAGGTTCACCACCGACATTCCGTTCCTGTCGGCGTGGGGTCGGCCGCTCCTCTTCGGGCCGGGGTCGGTGCTGCTGGCCCACACCGCCGACGAGTACGTGGAGATCGACGAGCTGCGGGCCGCCGTCGGCCACTACGCGAGCATCGCGACGGCCCTGCTCGAGCCGCAGCCGGAGGTGCGCGCGTAAACGGGCGCGGGCAACGTCGGGTACGACCCGGGCTGGCCGCAAATCTGCTCCTGGTGCGCGATGGAGGCGGGTCAGCCGTCGCAAGTGACCGGACGTTGCCGTGCGCGTTGCGCCTCAATCCAGCGGGCGCCGTTCCGGCGCCTGACGGACGCTGGCGGGCAGCACGCACGTCGCCGAGTGGCCGCAGCCACCGTGCTGCCCTCATCGCCGCGCGCCGCTCCCGCTCGTCCGGCCCCGGCTTGTCGGGCTCGGGCTGGGATCCGCCGACGGATCAGGGCCGCCCGGCCTGCTCGAGCCGCACGCGGGTCAGGTCGACGCGCTGGAGCGGCGTCTCCCCGTCGACCGGCGTCGCCTCGATGCGGTCGACGGCGTCGATGCCGTCGACGACCCGCCCGAACACGGTGTAGACGCCGTCGAGCTCGGCCGCGCGGCCGGTGACGATGAAGAACGACGTGTCGGCGCTCGCGGGGTCGTCGCCGCGCGCCATCGACACGATGCCCTTCACGTGCGGCGTGTCGCTGAACTCGGGCTCGAGGTTGGCGATCAGGCTCCGCTGCTCCTCGGTCAGCGGCGTGCCGCGGCTCGGCACGAAGCCGGTCTGGATGACGAACCCGGGGGCGACGCGGTGGAACGCCATGCCGTCGTAGACCCCCGCCTGCGACAGGCGCAGGAAGTTGCGCACGTGCCCGGGCGCGCGGTCGGGGAAGAGCTCGAGGGTGATGGGGCCCGCGCTCGTCTCGAGCACCGCGCGGTATGCGGCGAGCTCGTCGGCGGTCTCGGTCGTGAACGGCGGCGGAGGCGGCGGCTGCCAGTCGCGGACCGACAGCGATACGATCTCTATCCGCTCGGTCGCCTTGCCCTGCGCGTCGACCGGCGTCTCGGAGATGCGGGTCACCACCGGCAGCCCCTCCGCCACGCGGCCCCAGATGGTGTGAGCGCCGTCGAGCCCGGGCTGGGCCACCACGCAGATCAGGAACTGCAGCCCCTCGCTTGCGGGGTTGCCGGGCACCCCCACCGACGACACGGTGCCCGGGGTGTGCCGCTCGTCGCTCGGCTCGGACGCCACGAGGCCGAGGCCGCCGCGGCCGTGCTCGTCGCGGCGGGCGGGGTCCGCGGATATCGGGTCGCCGCCCTGGACGATGCCGCGCGCCACCATCGCGTGGAACGCGGTGCCGTCGTAGGTGCCCTCCTCGACCGTCTGCAGGAAGAGCCCGACGTGGTTGGGGGCGGCCTCGGGCAGCAGGTCGATGACGAACGTCCCCGCCGTCGTCTCCACCACCGCCTGCCTGTCCCGCATCTCGTCGAGGCCGAGCGGGGTCACGAACAGCTCTTGCGCCGGCTGCGCCCCGGCCGCGGCCGGCAGGCCCGCCAGCGCGAGCAGCGCCATCGTCAGGATTGCTCGTCTCACGTTTCCTCTCCCCACGTCACACGGGCTCGCAACCGTCCGCCACACGCGAGCGTCGCGACGACTGGGATTATGCACGAACGCGCGGCACGCGGCAGCGCGGCCGCAGGGCCGGTCGCAGTCTGAACGGACCGGGCAGAGCGATCCGCCAAGTCTTGTCGGTGGTTCCGATCGCCCTCCAGGGGCAACCGCGCGGGGCCGCAGCGTCCCGGGGAAGCCCTCGCCGCTCGGATGCCGCTAGTGTCCCGGCCGTGAAGTTCGTGAAAGCTCTGAATCGCGGTAAGTGTCTGTAAACACAGGATAAGTAACGCGCAAGAACGTTCCGCGAACCACGGTTCAGGACACTAGAACACGACGCGCAGGCCGAGCTGGGCCTGCCGCGGGGCGCCGACGAGGAGGCTGGCGAGGCCGAACTCCGGGTTCCGGGTCACCCCGTCGTCCCCGAAGACCTCCTGCTGGTCGGCGTGCCCCACCCGGAAGGCGCCGGTGTTCAGGACGTTGAACACCTCGAAGAGCGCCTCGACCTGCGCCCCGTCGAGGCGGAAGCGCCGGGTCAGCCGCAGGTCGAGGTTGGTCCAGGGGGCGTTCCTTTCGCCGTTCATCGGCGCCAGCTCGCCGTCCACCACCGCCCGGGCCTGGGCGCCGTGGGGGCCGACGGCGAAGCCGGGGTGGTTGTGGAAGCCCGTCGCGGGGTCGAGGGCGGTCCAGGGAGAGCCCGACTGGGCGGTGAAGATGCCGCTCGCGCTGACATCGAAGGGCAGGGCGAAGACCCCGCTCGCCACGAAGCGGTGGGGGACGTCGCGAATCGAGAGCCCCCAGTCGTAGTCGGGGTCCGTGGGGTCGGTCAGGGTCAGGCTGCCCGAGCGCTCGTTGTCGTCGTTCGAGCGGTCGCGCGACCACGTGTAGTGGGCCTGGAACTGGACGCCGCCGCGAAAGCGCCGGTGCAGGGCGGCGGTCAGCGCGAGATAGTCGGAGCGGGCCGGCGAGGCGCGCACCAGGATGGGCCCGTAGGCCGGGTCGATCCGCCGTCCCGAGTACACCGGGCGGCCGAAGGCGTCGCGAGCCGGGGGCGGAACGTTCGCGTCGAAGTTCGACATGAGCGAGTCGCTCCGCGCGTGCAGCAGATCGATGGAGGCGGCGAGGTCGCGGCCGAGCTCGCGCTCGTACCCCAGGTTGAAGCGGACGGTCCGGGGGTCCTCATAGCCGGGGTCGAAGTGGCTGAGGGCGGGTATCAGCCCGGCCGGCGGGCGGTCGTTGTCGATGGGGGCGCCCAGCGGCACGAAGCCGGCCTCTCCGGGCGACACGATCGCGTTTCCGAGGCGCGGGTGGACGCCGGTGTCGGTGTGGGCGGTGGAGAAGAGCAGCGTGGGCGTGCGGGCGTGGAAGACCCCGCCCGCGGCCCGGACGACGCTCGCCGGGTCGGGCGACCAGACGAGCCCGGCGCGGGGCGAGAAGTTGTCGAGGTCGTCGGGGATGCGCCGTCCCTCGGGGAGCACGTGCTCGATCTCGCCCGGGTTGAAGGTGCCGTCCCAGCGGGCGCCGACCTGCAGGGTGAGGCGCCGGTTCGGGCTCCACGAGTCCTGGACCCAGGCGCCGAGAATCTGCTGGGAGACCACGAAGTTGGGATTCTCCAGGCTTCCGAAGAGGATGACGGCGCGGGCGGGGTTGCCGGCCGCGAAGTCGTCGAGCGTGTCGAAGTCGTAGCTCCCGTCGGCGTTCCCCACGAAGAACTCGCTCAGGTGGTCGTGGCTCAGGGTGAACCCGGCGCGAAGCTCGTGGTTGCCCGAGAGGAACGAGAACCGGTCCTGGATCTCGAGCTTCCGCTCGTCGTTGGTGACGGGCAGCCACCACGGCTTGCCGAACGCGCCGAACGACGGGTTGTAGATGCGGAAGTGGGCCTGCAGCGCGCTCGCCGGCAGGTGCGAGCGCCGGTCGAAGTCGTCGTAGGCGTACTGGACGCGCAGCTCGTTGACCCCGCTCTCGCCGACGACGGAGACGACCGAGCCCACCGTGGAGTGGCTCTCGACGAAGCGCCGCGACTCTTCCCCGACGAAGTCGGACACGCGCGCGTAGTCGGTGAGGTTGTAGCGCAGGGCGAGCGCGTGCCGGTCGCTCGCGCGGTGGTTCAGCTTGCCGAACAGGATGAGGTTGTCGGTCTCCCGCAGGAACCGCCCGCTCGCGGTGCGGCCGCGTTCGGGGTCGGCGGCGGCGGTCCCGTCGTCGTTCGGCCGGTATCCCGCCACCAGCTCGGGGAACGCCGCGAGGACCGCGTCGTACTGACCGCGCCCGCGGATGTCCCGCAGGAAGGGCTGGCCCTGGGCCGTCTGGTCGTAGGAGAGGAAGAAGTGGGTGCGGTCGCGCCGGATCGGCCCGCCGAGCGACCCGCCCCAGTTGTAGCGGCGGAACTCGTCCACCTCGTACCGCGCGTCGCCGGCCGGCACCCCGCGCGCGGCGTCGAGGGGCGACCGCGGCAGCCGCGCCGCCATGTCGTCGTCCCGCAGAAAGAACACGCCGGAGCCGGCGAGGTCGTTGGTGCCGCTCTTGGTGACCACGTTCATGGCGCCGCCGCCCGAGCGGCCGGCCTCGGCCGAGTACCCGCTCGTGACCACCTGGAACTCCTGCACGGACTCCTGCGCGACCAGCGCGCCCCCGCCCTCCCGCGCCAGCCCGCCGCGCCCGAAGCCGAAGAAGGCGCTCTTCGCGTCGGCCCCGTCGATGGTGAGCCCCGAGTTCACGGCGCGCTGTCCGCTCAGCGAGAGCCGGCCGCGCGCGTCCACCTGCACCGTCGGCTTCAGCAGGGCGAACCGCACGAAGTCGCGGCCCGAGATGGGCAGGCTGGCTATCTCGTCCTCGGTCACGTAGCCGGCGGCGCCGGAGCGCCCCACCTCGATGAGCGGCGCCTCTCCGGTGACGAGCACCGTCTCCTCGACCGCGGCGAGGCCGAGCCGCAGGTCGACCTCGAGACTCTGCCCGACGAGGAGGCGGACGTCCTCGCGCCGGGCGGTGCGGAAGCCGGCCAGCGACGCCACGAGGTCGTACTCCCCGCTGGGAACGGCGCGAAGGGCGAAGAAGCCGCCCTGGTTCGTGACCGCGGTCCTGGTCTGGCCGCGCTCGAGGTCGACGAGCTCGACCCTCACCCCCGGCAGGCTCGCGCCGGTGTCGTCGCTCACGAAGCCCTGCACCGTCGCGAGCGACTGGGCGGCGGCCGTGGCGGCGGTGGCGAGGACGACGGCGAGCAGGATGCCGGTCGACGCAGGCGGGAGGCGGCGCGCGCGGCGCGGCGCGGGGGTGCCGGCGTCACCGGTCAGGGTGCCGGTGTCACCGGTCGGCATGCCACGCCGCGCCATCGCCGAGAGGCATCGACGTCGATGCCGCCGGCGATCGGGTTCTCGTCCGCGCTTCATGCCGCAACTGTACAGGACGCGGGTCACCTCCGACATCATCGATCGCGCGGCCGTTCGGGATAGTGCGCGCGCGGCCAACTCGGATAGGATTGTTCGGATGTCACTGCTGCAAGAACCGGAGACCGAGGCGCCCTCCCGCAAGGGGCGCTTCGTGTTGATTACTCTGCTCGCGCTCGCCGGCGGCGGCTACTACGTGTGGACGTCGCCGCCCGACTGGCTGCCCGAGCTCACGTCGTTCTTCGGGGAGGGCGCCCCCGCCGAGCGCGCG
Organism: Vicinamibacterales bacterium; assembly: GCA_965261285.1. Taxonomy (GTDB): domain Bacteria; phylum Acidobacteriota; class Vicinamibacteria; order Vicinamibacterales; family UBA8438; genus JAJEEA01. The sequence goes on from OZ253457.1 coordinate 6,276,224, forward strand.
GCCGACCCGCCGCCGCGGCGCGCCGCCCGCGAGCCGGCGCCGGAACCCGAGCCGGCCCTCGTCGCGGAGGCGCCCGAGCCGGCCGCGGCGCCGGAACCCGAGCCGGACCCGGAGCCGGCCCCGCCGCCCCCGCCGTCGCGGCTCGAGCCGCTGCTCGTGGTGTCGAGCGACGTGCCCGGCGCGTCGGTCTTCCTGAACCGGCGGTTCCTGGGGACGACGCCGTTCGAGGCGGTCGAGCTCGAGCCGGGGCGCCACCGGCTCAACGTCTCGGCGGAGGGCTACGAGGGCTTCGCCCGCGACATCGAGATCGACGACGAGCCGGTCTCGGTCGACGTGCGGTTCCGCCAGGTCCGGCTCGACGCCCGGGTCGCGGTCGTCCACCGGCACCGGTTCGGCTCGTGCAGCGGGACCCTGCGCGCCGACCTCGCCGGCCTCCACTACGAGACCGACGGCGACGACGCGTTCTCCATCCCGTTCGCCGAGCTCGAGGAGCACGCCGTGGACTACCTCGAGCACACGCTGACCGTGAAGCGGCGCGGCGGGCGTACGTACAACTTCACCGACGAGCAGGAGACGGCCGACGCCCTCTTCGTCTTCCACCGCGACGTCGAGCGGGCCCGCGAGCGCCTCGCGGACGCGGAATGACCCGGTGCCCCTGGCCCGGCTCCGATCCGCTCTACCTGCGCTACCACGACGAGGAGTGGGGCGTCCCCGTCCACGACGACCGGCACTTCTTCGAGATGCTGGTCCTCGAAGGGGCCCAGGCCGGCCTCGCGTGGATCACGATCCTGCGCAAGCGCGAGGGCTACCGGGACGCGTTCGACGGCTTCGACCCCGCGGTGGTGGCCGGCTACGACGATCGACGCGTGGTCGCCCTGCTCGGGAACCCCGCCATCGTCCGCAACCGGCTCAAGGTCGAGTCGGCCGTCGGCAACGCCCGCGCCTTCCTTCGCGTGCAGGACGAGCATGGCAGCTTCGACCGCTATGTCTGGCGCTTCGTCGACGGACGCCCGCGGCAGAACCGGTGGCGCACCATGGCCGACGTGCCCGCCGAGACGGCAGAGTCGCGGGCGATGAGCCGCGACCTGAAGCGGCGGGGGTTCCGCTTCGTCGGCCCCACCATCTGCTACGCGTTCATGCAGGCGACGGGCCTGGTGAACGACCACCTGGTCGACTGCTTCAGGTGGGAGCAACTGGCTTCCTGACGGGCGCCCGGCTTCGTCACGGTCCCGCTATTTCGACACCACCAGCAGCACCCCGACGACCACGACGGCCGAGCAGCCCAGCGACCAGGCGGACAGGGCCTCGCCGGCGAGGAAGTACCCCAGCACCAGCGCGATGACCGGGTTCACGTAGGCGTAGGTGGCGGCCTTGGCGGGGACCGACGCCTTCAGCAGCCAGAGGTAGCAGCCGTAGGCGACCGAGCCGAAGGCGGCGACGTAGGCCCAGGCCGCGAACGCCCCCGGCGAGATGGCGCCCCAGTCGAGTCCCCGCGGTTCGCCCGCCGCCACCGACAGGGCCAGCAGCACCGCGCCGCCGCCCAGCATCTGCATGCCCGACGACAGCGCCTGCGAGTGCGGCTGGGGGACGTGGCGCGAGCAGACCGAGCCGGCTGCCCAGAGCACGGTGGCGACGACGATGGCGCCGGCGCCGACGGGGTCGAGGCCGCCCGCGCCCGCCGCCCCGGCCGGGTTGACGAGCAGCGCGACGCCGGAGAATCCGAGCACGAGCCCCACGACCACGCGGCCGGCGGGGCGCTCGCCGCCGGGCCGCCACCAGTCGCCGAGGGCCACCCAGAACGGCACCATCGAGACGAGGAGGGCGCCGAGGCCGGACGGCACGCGCTGCAGCGCCCAACTGACCCCGCCGTTTCCGCCCGCCGCCATCAGCACCCCGACGAGGCCGGTCATCGCCCAGTCGCGGGCGGTGGGCCGCGCCGCTCCCTGCCGCACGCCCCACGCCGCGAACACGAGCCCGGCCGCCACGAAGCGCACCCCGGCCATCAGGAACGGCGGGATCTCGGCCACCCCCCAGCGGATGGCGAGATACGTCGAGCCCCAGATGACGTAGACGGCCGCGAACGCGGCCACGAGGGCGACGGGGGAGGGGCGACTCGTCAATCAGATCTCGCTTTCGCGGCCTGTGGCGAGACCGCGCGCTGCGCCGGGAGCGGCGGGGCGCCCGCCTGACAGGGCGCGGGAGCACCGACACGACCGCGGCCTTCATCCCGACCTCCTGTGAGCGGCGGGGCGGCCGCCTGACAAGGCGCGGGGAGCTTCCGTGAGCGGCGGGGAGTCCGCCTGACGAGGCGCGAAGGGACCACGGGCTTGTTCAAGCTTCCTCGCCCGGTCTGGCCGCCGCGAAGAGCCCGGCCAGCAGGTCCAGCTTCTCGGTGACTTCATCCGGGATCGATTCGGGATCGGCGAAATCGACCAGCCGATGCAGCTCGGTCTTGCGCAGCAACATGGCATGGCCGAGCCGGTCGGCCAGCCGGCGAAAGAACTCCTCCGCGAAGTCGCTGAGCTTGATGCGGCCGGTGCTGGACGCCCACACGAGACGCGACGCGTCGGCGTCGAGACCCTGCCAGGTCGTGAAGTCCTGGGTGCGGCTCGAGAATACGCGTTCCAGGATCAGCTCGGAGAGAACCGCGTCAATCTCGTTCTCGAACCGTCCGAACGACGGCATGTCCGAGTATTGGCCCGCGGCGTAGGCTCTCAGGACTTCGGGGGTGACGAAGTAGTTCTCGCATTCGTAGCGACGCCACCAGGCGATCCGCAGTCCGCCCTCGTCCACGTCGGGCCGCTCCCGGCCGTCGCTGTCCAGGACGGCGAGGCCGACGAGACCCGGCACGATGGCGCGCAGCGCGAAGAAGTGCTTGCTCGGGGTCACGCCGAACCCGCCTTCGACCCGTTCCAGCTCGGCGTCGAGGTCCGGACCCGGGAAGTTGTCCTGCACGTAGAAGGCGTTGGTCCGTTCGTCCCAGTCGTCGTCCGCGGGGTGACCCAACCGGCGCGCGAGCGCGCGCAGCATGTCGAGGTCGGTGCGTCCTTCGACGTAGAGCACATAGCCTCGCTGCCTCGCCCTCAAGTAGTGCTCGGCGCCGTAGTGCTTCAGGGCGTTGCGGATGTCGGTATTCGCCGCGAGGTCGTCCGCCCGCCCCTGCAACAGCAGCGTCAGGTTGTGGTCAAGCGCTTCGTCGAGAAGCACCTCGGAATGCGTCACGAGGATCACTTGCGACCCCTGCCCGGCGGCGATCTCGCGGAGCAGCACGTAGACCTGCTTCTGGCGGAGAATCTCGAGATGGGCGTCGGGCTCGTCTATCAGCACCACGCTGCGCCGACGGGAATGGAGACAGGCGAAGATCAGCAGCATCTGCTGAAGGCCGCGTCCCGCGAGCGCGACGTCGAGCGACTCTTTCACGTCGTCCTGGCGATAGAACAGGTTGATGCTGCCGCGCGTGGTCTCCTGCGGCCGGCCGAGGCGGACCGCGAACAGCCGCTCCATCAGCGCCGTGATGCGGTCCCAGTCTTCCGGTGCTTCCTTGTCGACGAGCAGGCACAGATTCCGCAACACCTGCGCGGTCTGCCCCTGACCCAGCAGCACGTCGATACGGCCCGGCTGGAGGATCGGCTCCTCGGTCTCCAGACCCGACATCGGGTACAGCAGCTCGACGCCGAGCTTGGCCGCGGCCGCGATCAGCTCCGGTCGGTCGAGCGTCGCCTCGTCCGGCGTGCAGTAGATCAGCTCGTCACCCTGGTTGCGGAAGCGCATGGTGACCGGCTCGACGGTGTTCCCGTGCGACAGGCCGACGGTGATCACGAGGGGGACATCCCGGTTGCCGCGCCGGACGTTCGTGTTGTGCCAGAAATAGCGGGTGCGCTGCACGGGCACCGCGACGATGTTCAGCCGGTTGATCGACGTCGAGGTGCGTTCCTTCGGGGGCGCCTTGCCCTTGCTGTCGTACCAGGTCTTCACCGCCTGCGACCAGAGCGCAATGGCCTGGATGGCGGTTGTCTTGCCGCAGTTGTTGGGGCCGATCAGGACGGCGGGGTGATCCAGCTCGACGCGCTGTCGGTCGCCGAAGCGCTTGAAGTTCTGAATCTCCAGATAGTGCAGCAGCCTCATGCCGCGTCCTCCCGGCCTGCCCGCCCTCGGCGCGAGTCTCGGCTCGCCCGCCAATCGTCGCCTGACGGCTCCGCTTGGCGCCCAACCAACCCTCCAGGAGTCCGCGCCGTTCTACGGCGCAGACTCCTACCCGACGTTGACGACGGCGCGGGTGCTGCGGTGGCGGTCGACGACCTCGCGGCCGAGGCGCTTGCTCAGGTACACCTTCGACGCCGCCGGGTCGTCGGGGTGGATCTCGAGCTTGATGACGTCGAACTCGAGGTGGTCGAGGGTGCTGCGCATGGCGTAGAAGCGGTTCTTCGTCTTCACGACGACCTCGTCGAAGCCGTTGTCGAGGGCCCACGACTCCTGCTGCTCGGTCAGGGCCCGGAAGAACCCCTGGCCCCGCCAGTCGCGGCGGGTGCCGCCGATCCAACTGTAGAGGACCTTGCGGCCGTCGAAGCGGACGCAGTCGGCGAGCCGGGCCACGAGGTCGGCGAGCTTGGCGTCGGTCTCGCGGCGGCGCAGCTCGTGCGACACCTTGAACGCCACCGGCACCACCGTGCCGGGATCGTCGGGCAGCGGCGCCTCGGCCATGACGATCTGGTGGTCGCGGTCGCCGAGCCTCGCCACGACCTCGGACGAGGTCTTGCGGCGCGGGAACTCCCCGAAGAACTCCTCAATGTACTGAATCTCCAGCGCCCCCTGCTGCAGCCCGTACTGTCTGATGTGATACTCCATCGGCGGCGAATCCTCGATCATACATCCCCATGCCCGAGCTGCCCGACGTCACCGTGTACGTGGAGCAACTCCGCCGCCGCGTCGCCGGCGAGCCGCTGCGCCGGGTCCGGCTCGGCAGTCCCTTCGTGCTGCGCTCGGTGGACCCGCCCCTCGACGCCGTCGAGTCCCGCCGGGTGCGCTCGGTGGCCCGGCTCGGCAAGCGCATCGTCATCGGCCTCGAAGGGGACCTGTCGCTGGTCATCCACCTGATGATCGCGGGCCGGCTGCGCTGGCGGCCGCCCGGCGCCCCCATTCCGAGGCGCCGGGGCCTCGCCGCGTTCGACTTCCCGGGCGGCACGGTGCTGTTCACCGAGGAGGGCGGCACGAAGCGCGCGTCGCTGCACGTGGCCGGCGGCGCCGACGCGCTGCGCCGGCACGACCCGGGCGGGCTGGAGGTGCTCGAGGCGGACGCCGCCGCGTTTCGGGCGAGGCTGACCGGCGAGAACCACACCGTCAAGCGGGCCCTGACCGACCCGAGGCTGTTCTCGGGCATCGGCAACGCCTACTCCGACGAGATCCTGCACGCGGCCCGGCTCTCGCCCCTGAAGTGGACCCGCCGGCTCACCGATGCGGAGATCGCGCGGCTCTTCGAGGCGGCGCGCGAGACCCTCGCGGGGTGGACGGAACGGCTTCGGCGCGAGATCGGCGACCGTTTTCCCGAGAAGGTCACGGCGTTCCACGAGGGCATGGCCGTGCACGGCCGCTTCGGCCGGCCCTGCCCCGCGTGCGGGGCGCCGGTCCAGCGCATCGTCTACGCCAGCAACGAGGCCAACTACTGCCCGCGCTGCCAGACCGGCGGCCGGCTGCTCGCCGACCGCTCGCTGTCGCGGCTCCTCGGGAGCGACTGGCCGCGCTCGCTCGACGAGCTGGACGAGCTGACCGCGTCCCGCCGCCCGCCTCGACCGGGCTCCACCTGACCCGGCGAGCGAGGGCGCGGGCGGACCTTGTGTCGTGTATTCGGCTTCCCCGCGCGGCCGCGCGGGGCGGGGCTTGGGTTCCGGAACGGCCGGGAGCCGGCAACAGACTCCCCACGCGGCGGCGCCGAACGGGGCTCTCGACCCGTCTCCGGGCGCCATCCGTCCTCGGCTCGTCCGCGGGGCCGCGCGGGAATGGGACCCCGGTGGGGGAACCGGAGCCCCGACGGTTCCGTCCATGTCAGCAGTTACGCACGCTACCACCCGGCGGACGGTCGGACAGCTCGTCATCGGCGTCGACCGCAAGGAGGTGCTCGAGTTACGCACGCAACCACCCGGCGGACGGTCGGACAGAGACCGAGCGCCCGCCGCTGCCATTGCCAGCCTGGAGATCACGCCATGCGTCTGCTTCTTTTCGCCCTCGCGCTCGCGGCGACCGGGGCCCTCGTGGCCGCCCCCGCCGCCCAATCCGATGCGCCGTCGCGGCCGTCGGATGCCCTCGACACGCCGTTCGCGGCGAACGGGACGATCTCGCTGGAGCTGTCGGCGGGCGGGTACCGGATCTCGGCGGGGCGGGACGATCGGATCCGACTGCGGTGGAGCGTCCGGCGGCAGAGCCAGCTCTCCGAGGTCGAGGCGTACGCGGACGTGGACGGCGCGGAGGCGACCATCGTCATGGACGGTCCCGCCAACGACTTTCGCGCCGTCATCGAGGTGCCGGCGCGATCGGACCTCCACCTTCGGCTGTCGGCCGGCGAGCTGTCCATCGAGGACGTCGTGGGCGACAAGGACATCCGCCTCCACGCGGGCGAGGTCCGCATCGACGTCGGGGACCCCGCGGCCTACCGGCGGGTCCGGGGCTCCGTCTGGGCCGGCGAGCTGCGGGCCGAGCCCTTCCGGAGGAGGACGGGAGGGCTCTTTCGATCGCTCGACTGGCGCGGCGACGGGGAGCACGACCTGCGGGTGAGGCTCAAGGCCGGCGAGCTTCGGCTCTACTCGAAGTCGGCGGCGGATGACGCGGCGGCGCGCTGATGCCTACCCCAGCAGCGGCCGCAGCCAGCGCTCGGCCTCGGCGACCGTGATACCCCGGCGCCGGGCATAGTCCTCCACCTGGTCGGGGCCGATGCGCCCCACCGAGAAGTAGTGCGCCCCGGGGTGGGCGAGGTAGAGCCCGCTGACGCTGGCCGCCGGGGTCATCGCCGCGCTCTCGGTCAGGCCCATGCCGATCGCGCCGGGCTCGAGGAGCTCCCACAGGGCGAACTTGCCGCTGTGGTCGGGGCACGCAGGGTACCCGAACGCGGGGCGGATGCCGCGGTACCGCTCGCGCAGCAGGTCGTCGTGGGTCAGGCGCTCGTCCCCGCCGTAGCCCCACTGGCGCCGGGCCTCGGCGTGCAGGTACTCGGCCGCCGCCTCCGCGAGGCGGTCGGCCAGCGCCTGGACCATGATGGCGCGGTAGTCGTCGTGGTCGCGCTCGAATTCGGCCGCGAGGGCGTCGGCGCCCACCCCGGCGGTGACCGCGAACGCCCCGACGTGGTCGAGCCGCCCGCTGCCGCGCGGGGCCACGAAGTCGGCGAGCGAGCGGTGGGCCCGGCCCTCGGGCTGGGGCTCCTGCTGGCGCAGCATCGGCAGGCGCAGCCGCTCGGCCCCGGCGGCCGGCGCGTCTCCCGCGGGCTCGTCCACGCCGTCGCCCGGCGGCGGCCGGCGCAGCCGCTCGGCGCCGCCGTGGGCCGCCGCGCCACCCGTCGGTTCGTCCCTGCCGCCGGCCGGCTGCCGTCGCCTCCGCCCGGCGCCGCCGTCGGCCGCCTGCGGCTCGAAGAGGACGATGTCGTCGCCGTCGCTCACCGCCGGCCAGAACCCGTACACGGCACGGACGGTCAGGCTCCGCTCGTCGACGATACGCTGCAGCAGCGCCGTCCCGTCCGCGTGCAGTGCGCGCGCCTGCTCGCCGTACGCGGGGTGGTCGAGCACGGCGGGGAAGCGCCCCTTGATCTCCCACGCCGCGAAGAAGAACGTCCAGTCGATGAACGGCGTCACCTCCGCGAGGGGGATCGGGTCGAGCCGCCGCGCCCCGAGGAACGCCGGCGCCGGCAGGTCGGCCGCCGCCCAGTCGTCGCGGAACCGGTCCGCCCGCGCCTCGGGGTAGGGCCGCAGCGGCTTGTCCCGCCGCGCCGCGTACTGCTCCCGCAGGGTGGCCTGGTCCGCCCGGTTGGCGCGGTCGAGCTCGTCCCGCCGCGCCGGGCTGAGCAGTCCCGACACCACGTCGATGACCCGCGAGGCGTCGGCCACGTGCATCGTGCTCCGGTCGTAGGCGGGGGCAATCTTCACCGCGGTGTGCTGGCGGCTCGTCGTCGCGCCGCCGATCAGGAGCGGCCGCTCCAGCCCGCGCTGCTGCATCTCCTTCGCCACGAACACCATCTCGTCGAGCGAGGGCGTGATGAGCCCGCTCAGGCCCACGACGTCGGCGTCCTCGTCGGCCGCGGTCTGCAGGATGGTGTCGCAGTGCACCATGACGCCGAGGTCGACGACCTCGTAGCCGTTGCACCGCAGCACGACGGCCACGATGTTCTTGCCGATGTCGTGCACGTCGCCCTTGACGGTGGCCAGCACGACCTTGCCCTTCGAGGCGGCTGCGGCGCCGGTCGCCAGCCGCTCCTTCTCCATGAACGGCTCGAGGTACGCCACCGCCTTCTTCATGACGCGCGCGCTCTTCACCACCTGCGGCAGGAACATCTTGCCGGCGCCGAACAGGTCGCCGACCACCTTCATGCCGTCCATCAGCGGCCCCTCGATGACGTCGAGGGGCCGGGCCAGCGCCTGCCGCGCCTCCTCCACGTCGGCCTCGACGTGGTCCGCGATGCCGTGCACGAGGGCGTGCGAGAGCCGCTCGCTCACCGTGCCCTGCCGCCAGGCGATGTCCTCGGTGCGGGTCGTCCCGCTGCCCTTGACGGTCTCCGCGAAGCGCACCATCCGCTCGGTGGCGTCGGGGCGGCGGTTGAAGATGATGTCCTCGACGTGGGCCAGCAGCTTGGGCTCGATGTCCTCGTAGACCACGAGCTGGCCGGCGTTGACGATGCCCATGTCCATGCCCGCGGCGATGGCGTGGTACAGGAACGCCGAGTGCATCGCCTCGCGCACCGGGTCGTTGCCGCGGAACGAGAACGAGAGGTTGCTGACGCCGCCGCTGACGAGGGCGCCGGGGCACGCCTGCTTGATGGTCCGCGTCGCCTCGATGAAGTCGACGGCGTAGTCGTCGTGCTCCTCCAGGCCGGTCGCCACCGCGAGGATGTTGGGATCGAAGATGATGTCGCGGGGGTCGAACCCCGCCCGCTCGGTGAGCAGCCGGTACGCCCGCCGGCAAATCTCGACCTTGCGCTCGGCGGTGGCGGCCTGTCCGGTCTCGTCGAACGCCATCACCACCGCCGCCGCGCCATACCGTTGCAGGGTCCGGGCCTTGTCGAGGAAGTCGTCCTCGCCCTCCTTCAGGCTGATCGAGTTGACGATCGGCTTCCCCTGCACGCACTTCAGCCCCGCCTCGATGACCGACCACTTCGAGCTGTCGATCATCACCGGCACCCGGGCGATCTCGGGCTCGGTGGCGACGAGGTTGAGGAAGCGGGTCATCGTCTCCTCGGAGTCGAGCAGCGCCTCGTCCATGTTGACGTCGATGATGTTGGCCCCGCCCCGCACCTGGTCGAGGGCGACGTCGGCGGCGGCGGCGAGGTCGCCCGACTTGACGAGGCGGGCGAACCGGGCCGACCCGGTGACGTTGGTGCGCTCGCCCACCATCAGGAACGTGCCGTCGTCCCGCACGGTGAGGGTCTCGAGCCCGCTGAACCGGCTGGCCCCGTTCCTGGCGGCGGGGACCGCGCGGGGCGGCGTCCCGTCGACGGCCGACGCCGTGTCGTCGACCCGGTTGCCGGTGAGGTCGGCGCGGACCGCGCGGGGCGGCGTCCCGTCGGCGGCCGACGCCGTGCCGTCGACCCGGTTGTCGGCGAGGGCGGCGCGGACCGCGCGGGGCGGCGTCCCGTCGACGGCGCGCGCGATGGCCGCGATGTGCTCCGGGGTGGTGCCGCAGCAGCCGCCGAGGAGGTTGACGAACCCGCTCTCCGCGAACTCGCCCAGCAGCCTCGCCGTCTCGTCCGGCGTCTCGTCGTACTCGCCGAAGGCGTTCGGCAGACCGGCGTTCGGGTAGCAGCTCACCCGGCACTCGGCGATGGCGGCCAGCTCCGCCAGGTACGGCCGCATGTCGCGGGCCCCCAGCGCGCAGTTGATGCCCACGCTCAGCGGCCTCGCGTGGCGGATCGAGACGTAGAAGGCGTCGATGGTCTGCCCCGACAGGGTGCGCCCGCTGCGGTCGGTGACGGTCACCGAGATCATCAGGGGCACGGCGGCGCCGCGCGCGTCGAACACGTCCTGGATGGCGACGAGGGCCGCCTTCGCGTTCAGGGTGTCGAATATCGTCTCGACGAACAGCATGTCGCAGCCCCCGTCGAGGAGGCCGCGCGCCTGCTCGGCGTAGGCGTCGCGCATGGCGTCGAAGGTGCTGGCCCGCAGGCCCGGGTCGTTGACGTCGGGCGAGATCGAGAGGGTGCGGTTCGTCGGCCCGATGGCTCCCGCCACGAAGCGGGGCCGGTCCGGGGTCCGCCGGGTCCAGTCGTCGGCCGCCGCCTTCGCGAGACGCGCCGCCTCGACGTTCAGCTCGTAGGCCAGCCCCTCGAGCCCGTAGTCGGACTGGGCGATGGCGGTGCTGCTGAACGTGTTCGTCTCGACGATGTCGCTGCCCGCCTCGAAATACGCGTGGTGGATGCCGCCGATGACGTCGGGCCGGGTCAGCACCAGCAGGTCGTTGTTGCCCTTCAGGTCCTGTCCGTGCCCGGCGAACCGGGCTCCGCGAAAGGCCGCCTCGTCGAGCCCATGGCGCTGGATCATGGTGCCCATCGCCCCGTCCAGGATGAGGATGCGCTCGTCGAGCAGGGCCTCGAGCCGGGCGCGGACGCCGCCGCCCGCCGGCTCTGTCGCCGACCCGTCCACCGTTCTGTCTCTCTTCGTCCCGTCGTTCATCGTCGTCTCTTCATCACTCGATTCTTGCGGTTCACCGTCGTCCGGCACCGGGCCGCTCGTGGTAGCGTCGTCAAGCATGGTGGAGAATGCCCGCGGGTTCGACGCGCAAGCCGACCGGTTGAGGGCCGCCGAGCGGCGGCGGATGCTCGAGGTGCTCGACCGCCTGTGCGACGAGCCGGTCACGCGCTCGCGGGAGAGCGTGGTGGCCGAGATCCGGGAGATACGCCGGTCCCGCCGCGAGTCATCGCTGCGCCGTTCCGCCCATGACGATCCATCTTGACACGTCGGCGACGGTGGTGCGCTGCAGAGCTGGCGAGCGTGCCCGACCGGGCGCAGGACCGTTCCTGTAGCATGGCCCCCCGGCGACGGTTCCGCGCACGCGTCGGCCCGCCGCGGTTTGTGCGATTTCGAGTTAGGTTGTAAGCTCGCTTCATGGTTGCAAGGATCTCGCTGGCGTTGACTCTCGCGGTCCTCCTCGGCGCGGCGCCGGTTGCCGCCCAGCAGGACGATCTGCCCGTCTTCCGCGCCGGCACCGAGCTGGTCGACCTCTACGTCACCGCGACCGACCGCAACGGGCGCCTCGTGCCCGATCTGCTCCAGGACGACTTCCTGGTCGTCGACGAGGGGGAGGAGCAGGAGATCGTCCTCTTCGAGAACGAGGTGCGGCCGATCACCGTCGTCGTCATGCTCGACACGAGCGCCAGCATGACCCCCAGCCTCGACCTCCTGATGGCCGGGGCCGAGCAGTTCATCATCCGGATGCTCCCGGACGACCGCGCCAAGGTCGGCGCTTTCAACGACAAGATCCAGATCCTGCCGGAGTCGGACTTCATCGGGGACCGCGACGCGCTGATCCGCGAGCTCGACCGGCTGCAGTTCGGCAACCCGACCCGCCTCTACGACGCGGTCGCGGCGAGCATCCGGGAGCTCGCCGGCATCGAGGGCCGAAAGGTCGTGCTGGTCTTCACCGACGGCGAGGACACCCAGAACGACATCGGTTGGCGCGAGGTTCTCGAGATGGCCCAGCTCGAAGAGGTGATGATCTACACCATCGGCCTCGAGAGCGACTACTTCAACGGCGTGCGGCGGGTGCGCAGCCGGCCCGACCGGCGCCTGCGCACGTTCGCGGAGGAGACCGGCGGCGGGTACTTCGAGCTGGAGGACACCGACGACCTCGGGCCGACGTTCACGCGGGTCGCCCAGGAGCTGCACAGCCAGTACGTCCTGGGTTTCGTGCCCCCGACCCGCGACGGCCAGTTGCACGAGATCGACGTGCGGGTCAAGCGCCGCGGCACCTCCGTCCGCGCCCGGAGGAGCTACATCGCGCCGGGCGACTGACCGCGCCGGCCCGCGCGGCTTCCGGCCGGCGCCCCCGATCGGTCCCGCCACGACATCTGCATGTACACCCCACGCGTCGAGTCGGCCATCACCACGATGCTCGAGGCGCACCGCCTCGGGCTCCGCAAGGCGGGACGCGGGTTCGAGGCGACCCACGTGCTCTCGGTCGCCCTCATCGTGCAGGACTTCGGGTTCGACGAGGACACCGTCATCGCCGCCATCCTGCACGACACCCTCGAGGACACCGCCCTCGAGCCGGGTGTCATCCGCCGCCGCTTCGGCGACCACGTGCTGGCGGTCGTCGAGGACGTCACCGAGCCGCCCCGGACCCGGCCGTGGCGGGCCCGCAAGGAGGCGTACATCGAGCGCCTGCGGGCGAGCCCGCGCGACGCCGCCCGCGCCGTGGCCTCGGCCGACAAGATCCACAACCTGGCGAGCCTGGCCGCCGGGGTCGAGGCCCGCGGCCCCTCGTTCCTCGACGCGTTCACCACCGGCATCGACGAGATGGTCTGGTACCAGAAGTCCGTGCACCGGATGCTCACCGACACGTGGTCGCACCGGATCCTGAACGAGCATCGCCGGCGGCTGAAGCGCTTTCTCTCCGTCGCCCGCGCGCTGGCGCGGTACCGGCCCGGCCTGCTAGAGCAGGAACCCGTGGCGGAGGGGATCGGCGTCGTCGATCAGGAAGGTGTGCTCACCGGTGATCCAGGCCGAGCCCTCGATCTCCGGGACGATGGCCTCGAAGTCTCCGACGGTGGTGCGGTGCAGCAGTCGCCCGTGGAACACGGTGCCGGCGAGGCTCTCGTGCGCGAACGGACGTTCCTCGTCGAGGAGGCCCATCGCGTCGAGGACCGCCATGACCGCCGCGGTGCCGGTCCCGCAGGGGGAGCGGTCGACCTGGTGGTCGGCGAAGATGGTGACGTTCCGCAGATCCGCCTCGCCCTCCGCCATCCCCGTGAAGATCGTCCCGTAGATGCCCTCGAGACCGGGGCTCAGGGGGTGGGCGACCCGCAGCACGCGCTCGACCGCCCGCGCGATGTCCATGCCGGTCCGGCGCAGCGCCGCCAGCGAATCGCGCCGCAGGGGAATCCCGACCGCCTCGCTGTCGACGATCGCGTAGAAGGCGCCGCCGAAGGCCACGTCCACCGGGACCGTCCGGTCGTTCGCCGCCACCGGCAGCCCGGCCCGGTACACGAACGAGGGCACGTTCTCGAACGCGACCGCGGACACGCGGCACGGCGTCGGGGCGTCCCGGGTCGGAGCGGCCCGGACGGCGCGGGCGTGCACGAGGCCGGCCGGCGACTCCAGCGCGACGACCGGCGGCTCTCCGGGCACGCCGATCAGCCCGCGCTCGAGGGCGATGGTGCACACCGCGACGACCCCGTGCCCGCACATCGTGCTGTAACCCTCGTTGTGCATGAACAGCACGCCGGCGTGCGCCCCGTCGCTGCACGGCTCGGTCAGGACAGCGCCGTACATGTCGGCGTGCCCGCGCGGCTCGTGCATCAACGCGGTGCGGAGCCAGTCGCAGTGCTCGCGGACCCAGGCGCGCTTGTCGAGCATCGACGCGCCCGCCGGCGTGGGGAACCCCTCCGTCACCAGCCGCAGAGGCTCGCCGGCGGCATGGGCGTCGATGGTGCGGATCCGGTGGATCGCCATGACGCGCAGCCGGGTTCAGGCAGCGAGGGTTCAGGTCGAGTTGAGGATTGGTAGCGGTACGGGGATTCGAACCCCGGTCCCGTGGCTGAGAACCACGTATCCTAACCCCTAGACGATACCGCCACACACACTTGGGGCCGCCTCGAACGAGGCTCTCCAATATCCTACCAACGCGAATCGCGGCGGGTCAAACGGCTTCGGGCCGGAACGCCATCGGCCTCGGGGCCCGGCGCGCCCCGGGGAGCCGTCGCCTGGCCCGCCGATCGTCGCCTGGGCTCCGCTTGGCGCCCAACCAACCCCTGCCAGGAGTCTGCACCGCTCTGCGGCGCAGACTCCTGGGCGACGCCGGGCCGTTCGGCCGCACGTTTCTGCGCGGAATTGCACACTTCTGCCCTATAATGCTGCCGTGATTCGTCTGGTCGTCGCGGTCGTGCTCCTCGGCGCCGCCGCCCTCGGCGCCGGCCTCTACGTGGGGGCCGGCCGCGGCCCCGGGCCGGCCATCGAGATTCACGAGCCCGTCCGCTTCATCGGCCGGCAGGTCGAGTTCGCGGCAACGATCGACCCCGGCGACGCCGAGCTCACCGCGGTCACCGCGGCCATCGAGCAGGGCGGGGTCACGGTGCCGATCTTCTCCCTGTCGGCGCCCGACGACGCCCGGATCACGCAGGAAACGGACACCCGCATCCGCATCAGCCGCAGCCTGTCGCGAGACGCGTACCGCGAGCTCGCGGAGGGGCCGGCCTCCATCTCCGTCGAGGCGACCCACGCGCGGCTGTTCGGGCTGCGGGAGCGAAGCGCCGCCGCCCGCCGCGACGTCGAGGCGCGCTTCACCCCGCCCCGGCTGTCCATCGCGTCCACGTTCCACTTCGTGTACCACGGCGGGGCCGAGCTGGCCGTCTATCGCGTCAATCCGCCCGACGCGGAGTCCGGAGTCCGGGTCGGGGACCGTTCCTATCGCGGCTATCCCGCGTCGGCGGCGGGGGTGGACAGCCCCGACGAGACCCTGCGAGTCGCGTTCTTCGCGCTGCTTCACGAGCAGGAGCTCGATGCCCCGATCCGCCTGTACGCCCGGGACGGGGCCGGCAACGAGACCGAGGCGGACTTCGACCATCGCGTCTTCCCGCGCCGGTTCCGGCGTTCGCGCCTCACCGTCGGCGACCGTTTCCTGGCCCGGGTGGTGCCGGACATCGTGGCCCGGAGCGAGGAGTTCGCCTCCATCCCCCTCCCGCCCGACGCCGGGCTCCTCGAGCAGTACCTCGCCATCAACGGCCCGCTCCGGCGCCTCAACGCCGAGCGCATCCGGGAGCTGGCGGCGGACACCGCCGACGAGCGGCTCTGGTCGGAGCCGTTCCGGCAGTTGGCCAACTCGCAGGTCGAGTCGGGCTTCGGCGACCATCGCACCTACCTGTACGAGGGGCGCGAGGTGGACCAGCAGGTGCACCTCGGGTTCGACCTCTCGGTGACCGCCAACGTGCCGGTCGTCGCCGCCAACGTCGGCCGCGTGATCTGGGCCGACTATCTCGGCATCTACGGCAACAGCGTCATCGTCGACCACGGCCTGGGGGTGCAGTCGCTCTACGCGCACCTGTCGTCGATCGGCGTCGGCGTCGGCGACGCCGTGGCCCTCGGCGACGAGCTCGGGCGGAGCGGGATGACGGGGCTCGCCGGCGGCGACCACCTCCACTTCACGATGCTCCTGCACGGCGAGCCCGTCACCCCGGTCGAGTGGTGGGACCCGCACTGGATCGAGGACCGGGTGGACCGCAAGCTGCGGGACGCGTCCTGACCCCGGCGCCGGCGCTCTGCCGGGCTCGCGGCCCGGACGCTCCTTTTCGAACGCGCTCCGCGGCCGGCCGGATGTGCTGCCGCCGGTTTACGCCGCCCGGTAGCCTGTGATACAAAATAGGCGCTTCGGAGGCGCCCGGAGTGCGGGTGCCGGGCGCCTCGGCGTGGAGCATTCTTCCAGTGTTTCCCGGATCGGGCGCATGCGGTGCGGCCCGCTTCAATCCGCAATTCACACGAGGGTTTGCAGGAGTCAGAGCAAATGCAGCAGCGAAGACTGTGGTCGATTCTGTCCATTCTCGCCGTCGCGGCGGCGGCGGCATGCGGCGGCGGTGGCGGCGAGGATAGCGCGCCGGCGGCGGTGGCCGAGCCGGCGGCGCCGGCCTTCGATCCGTCGACCGCGGGCAACGTCTCCGGCATGGTGATGGTGGACGGCGAGCTCCCGGCGGCGGAAGAGCTCATGATGAACTCGGATCCGAACTGCGTGATGGCCGCGACCAACACCATGTCGAGCACCTACGTCGGCAGCGACGGCCATCTCGGCAACGTCTTCGTGTACGTGCGGGAGGGCCTCGGCGACATGACCTTCCCGACGCCGAGCGAGGTCGTGACCCTGAACCAGGAGGGATGCCGCTACATCCCGCACGTTCTGGGCATCCAGGTCGGCCAGACCCTCAACATCGTCAACAGCGACGCCACGCTGCACAACATCCACGCCATCCCCGCGGCGAACGAAGAGTTCAACATGGGGCAGCCGATTCAGGGCATGCAGTTCGACCGGACGTTCGACAACGTCGAGGTGATGGTGCCGTTCCGGTGCGATGTCCACGGCTGGATGAACGCGTACGTCGGGGTGCTGGACCATCCGTACTTCGCGGTCACCGGCGAGGACGGCATGTTCGACATCAGCTCGCTGCCCCCCGGCGACTACGTCATCGAGGCGTGGCACGAGGAGCTCGGCACCCAGACCCAGAACGTGACCGTCACCACCGGCGGGACCGCCGAGGTGTCGTTCACGTTCTCGGTGTCCTAGCGGCCCGCTTCGAGACCTGAGCGTTGCACCGCCTCCTGACGGCGCCGGCAGGCCGCCGGGCCACGGGGCGCGACACCGGTCGAATGCAGCGGGTCTTGCCCCGGCCCTGGGTCTGCGGGTCCGGGTTCGCGACGTAGCTCGGGGGCCGATGGTTCGGATTCTCGCCTTGTCGGCCGGTCGGACGCCCCTCCCTGACGGGCGGCCGGCCGGCTTCCCGCGGATTTCTCCCACACTTGCGCAAGGCCGCGCGGCCACGACGAGAGCGACCGCATGATGCGCGGGAGGCAGGCGGCGAGCACGGGGGCCGTCCTTGCATCCGGTCACCGGTTCGCCGACTTCGTCACCCTCACCAAGCCGCGGTTGAACTCGCTGGTCGTGGTGACGACGGGCGTGGGCTATCTCGCGGCGCGCGCCGGCGTGGACCTGGCGGTGCTCGCGCACACGACGATCGGCGCCGCCCTGGTGGCGGGTGGGGCCGCCGCGCTCAACCAGATCGCAGAACGCGACCTCGACGAGCGGATGCCCCGGACCCGGGAGCGCCCGCTGGCCGCGGGTCGGCTGCAGCCGGCGGAGGCGGCGGGGTTCGCGTTGCTGCTGGCGCTGGCCGGACTGGTGCAGCTCGGGGCCGGGGCCAATCTGCTGGCCGCCGCGCTCGCGTTCGTCACGCTGGTCAGCTACGCGGCGGTGTACACGCCGCTGAAACGCAAGACCCACTGGGCCGTCCTCGTGGGCGCGGTTCCCGGCGCCCTCCCGGTCGTCATCGGCTGGGCGGCGGCGCAACCCCTGTCGGCCGGGGCGTGGTCGCTGTTCGCCCTGCTCTTCGTCTGGCAGCTTCCGCACTTCCTCGCGCTGGCCTGGTTGTACCGCGACGACTTCGGGAGGGCCGGGCTGCCGTTGCTCGCGGTCATCGACGCCACCGGGCGGCGCACGGCGCGGCACCTGATCGCCTACAGCGTGCTGCTGCTGCCGGTCAGCCTCGCGCCCGCCTGGCTGGGCGTCGCGGGAGCCGGCTACGCGGCCGGGGCGGGCCTGCTCGGGGCCGGCCTGCTCGCCCTCGCGTGCCGGTTCGCGGCCCACCCGACGACCGAGGCGGCGCGGGTGCTGTTCCGGGCCACGCTGGTCTACCTGCCGTTGGTCTGGGTGCTGCTGCTCGCCGATCCGGCCTGAGCCGCATCGCCGTCCCGAGGCGCTCCCGTCAGCCCAAGCCGATGTTCGAGGTCACCCAGCTTCCCGCCGTCAACGCCACCCTGAACAGCATCGCGGCCGTCCTGCTCGCGGCCGGCTACGCCTGCATCCGGCGCGGCCGCATCGACCTCCACCGGCGCTGCATGCTGGCCGCATTCGCGACCTCGGCGCTGTTCCTGGTCTCGTACGTCGTCTATCACGCGCAGGTCGGCTCGCGTCCGTTCACGGGGGAGGGGGCGGTCCGCGTTGCGTACTTCACCATCCTCGTCTCCCACATCGTCCTCGCCGCCGCGATTCTGCCCCTGGCCATCGTCACCCTGCGCCGGGGCCTGCGCCGCGACGACGCCCGCCACGCGGCCCTCGCCCGGTGGACCCTGCCGATCTGGCTCTACGTCTCGGTGACCGGCGTCGCGGTGTACTGGATGCTCTATCACCTCTACCCGGCCTGACACGTTGTGGTCCGGTTCCCCTTCGAGCCCGTGGTGAGATCCCGCGTTGCATCGAGACGGGCGAGGCGCCCGCCCGGCAAGGCGTGACGAGGAGCAGGTCGAGCAGGCGCGACCGGGCGTCTGCGCCGGTCACGACGCAGGCGCGCCAGGCCTGGTCGGTCGGTAGGCCGTCGGCGCCGAAGGCGGCGCTTGCCGGGCTCGGGCAGGTGCCATCGCCCGTCGAACGCAGCGGGGATTCTCGCCCCGGGCTCCTGGCGCGAACCTACAGGCGGACGGCCTGATAGAGGTAGAGCAGCCCCACCGCGACCCCGTAGAGGGCGGTGCTGTAGGGGAGATTGCCGCGGGCCAGCCGCCAGTTGCCGACCCCGTACCGGCTGGAGAGAATCACGTTGACGCCCGACATCGGGTTCACCGCACAGCCGAGGCCCCAGCCCATCGCCAGCGCCACCGCGAGGAACGTGGGGTCGAGATCGACCTGCTCCACCAGCGGCGCCACGACGCCGACGATCACCACGGGGTGGATGCAGGCCGCCGACGTCACGATGCAGGCGAGCACCAGGAGGCTCGCGTGGAAGGCGTCCAGACGGTCGAAGAACATCCAGCCCCCGGCCGCCGAGGAGGCCGCCACGAGGCCCGCGGCCATGACCCCGGCGCCGAGAAACAGCGCCAGCTCGCCGCCCATCTCGGGTGCGCGGGTGCGCACGTAGTCGTCCAGGGCCGCTCGCAGCCCCCGCACGCCGCCCCGCCGGAGCAGCGCGTCGGCCACGACGACCGGTGTGAGCACCGTGATCAACGACAGCACCGAGTAGCCGGACGTCAGGACGGCGGCGCCGAGCACCGTCGCGCCCAGGGCGACCGGCACCCGCAGATCCTCGCGGTGGACGGGGTAGCCGCGGAAACGGGCGATGTCCTCGCAACGGCCGCTGTACGCGTACCACGCCAGCAGCAGGAACGCGGCGAGGGCCAGGGGCACGCCGTAGGCCATCAGCACGAGCGGGTTCGAGCCGGGTGTGTAGGCCAGGGCGAGCGCGACGCCGCCGATGAACGGCGAGTGGAAGGCGACGGCGCTGAACGCCCGGCTGAGCAGTTGCGCCTGGTTCGGCTCGAGGGGGCGGACCCGCGCCAGCCGGTCGGCCACGATGACCACGGCCGAGACGTTGATGATGGCGCCGAAGGCGTGCACGCCGAGCATGCTGCGCAGGTAGGCGCCCACGCCCTGCGGCAGCTCGGGCTCGTCGGCGCGCGGCGGCGGGTTCAGCAGGCGCAGCGCCGTGACCGCGGCCAGCATCGACAGGATGGGCTGGTTCTGCGACAGCACGCGTTCGATGTCCGGCGGCGCGCCGCGGCTCGCGGCCCAGAGCATGGCCGTCGCGCCGGCCGCGATGAACGCGAGCGCCTGCACGTGCTGCTGCCGCCCGAGCCCGGGCCAGAGGAGGGCCAGGGCAATCCAGGCCGGCACCGCCGCCGCCACGGCCGGCACCTCGGTCCGGACCGTGCCGGCGACGGCGAGCAGCAGCATGCCGGCGACGGCCGCACCCGCCGCGCGGCGCCGGCCCGCGCCGACGGCGGACGTCTTCCTGTGCTCCCGGTTCACTGGGTCCCGCCGCGAGCCGGGACTCGGCGCCGAGGAACGGCGCGGACTCCGGGAGGGGCCGTCGGGCGGCAGGCGGAGCCGCAGGCCACGCTCTCCGGGCCGGGCGCCCGTGCAGCTTGGGGGGCGGCCGTCATTCGTAGAGAAGGTAGGGCGCCGACAGACGCCGCCACGCGGCGGCGCCGTCGTCCCAGCCGGCGGCGATCTGCCAGGTGGGGTCGCCGGCGCGGATGCGATCCAGCATGGCCCGCGAGCCGAACAGCCGCGCCACCGCGTCGAGCTCGAACGCGTCGCCGTGCCGCCGGTGGAGGGCCGCCGCCACCTCGAGGCCGAGGCGCACCGGCCGCAGGGCGTCGCGGTCGGTGACCAGGAAGAACACGCCGTGGCAGGGCTCGCCGGCGAAGCGGCTGCTCTCGGGGGTGAACGAGACCGGGTAGACGCGAAGGCCCGGCAGGCCGGCGCGGTTCAGCTCGCGGGCGAGGGCGGGGCCGTCGATCCACGGGGCGCCGATCTGCTCGAACGGGGTGTCGGTGCCGCGCCCGACCGAGATGTTGGCGCCCTCGACGGCGCCGATGCCGGGGTACAGCAGCGCCTGGTGGAGGTTGCGCAGGTTCGGCGACGGGTCGACCCACGTCAGCCCGGTCTCGTCGAACCAGTGGGCTCGGGTCCAGCCGCGCAGGGGTACGACCTCCAGGTCCGCCCCGATCTCCCGCTCCCCGTTGAACAGCCGCGCCAGCTCGCCCATGGTCAGGCCGTGCCGCACGGGGGACGGGAAGTAGCCGGTGAAGCCGAGCGCCTCCTCGTCGAGACGCGGTCCCTCGACGGCGGCGCCGCCGATGGGGTTGGGCCGGTCGAGCACGACCACCCGAAGGCCGCGCCGCGCCGCCGCCTCGAGCACGTAGGCCATGGTGGTGGCATAGGTGTAGAACCTGGCGCCGGCGTCCTGCAGGTCGACCACGACAGTGTCGAGGCCCCGCAGCATCGCTTCCGACGGGCGGCGTCTCTCGCCGTAGAGGGAGTGGATGGGCAGCCCCGTGCGGGCGTCGCGGCCCGACGGCACGGGCCCGTTCAGCTCGCCCCGGATGCCGTGCTCGGGGCTGAACAGCGCCGCCAGCTCGACATCGGGCGCTTCCGCGAGGAGGTCGATCGTCGACGCGCCGTCCCTCGCGCGGCCGGTCCGGTTCGTGAGCAGGCCGACCCGCCGGCCGGACAACCGCCGGAAGCCCTCCTCCCGCAGCACGTCGACCCCGGCCCACACCGGGCCGCGGGGCGGCGCGGGCGCATCGCGCAGGGCCGCGGCGGCCACCGTCGCGACCCGGCCCCGCAGCGCCGTCACGTTGCCGCTGCCCGAGGGGTGGACACGGCTCGACAGGAAGACGACGAAGGTCTCCGACGCGGGGTCGATCCAGAGCGACGTGCCGGTGAAGCCGGTATGGCCGTAGGAGCCGACGGGAAACAGGTCGCCGCGGTTAGACGAGTACCGCGAGTCGATGTCCCAACCCAGGCCGCGCCGGTCGGCGAGGTGCGGCGGGGTGGAGATGCGGGTCATCCGGGCCACCGTCAGCGGGGCGAGCAGTCGGACGCCGTCGCGGGCGCCGCCGCCGAGCAGCATCGCGCAGAACCGCGCAAGGTCGCGGGCGGTGCTGAAGAGCCCGGCGTGGCCGGCCACGCCGCCCATCCGCCGCGCCGTCGGGTCGTGCACCCGCCCCCGCAGCATGGTGGCGCCGGGACCGCCGCAGGGCCACGCGAGGGGCGCGCAGGCCTCGGTCGGCGCGATCCGCGGCACGAGCTCCGCCGGCGGGTCGAAGCCGGTGTCGGCCATGCCCAGGGGCGCGAAGATCCGCTCCCGGGCGAACCGGTCCAGGGGCAGGCCGCTGACCCGCCTGACGATCTCGCCGAGCAGCATGAAGTTCAGATCGCTGTAGATGAACCGCTCGCCGGGCGCCGCGGCGGGGGGCAGGGCGATGGTGCGGGCAATCGCGGTCCCGGTCCCCTCGAAGGCCTCCTCCAGCGGCAGGTCGGGGGCCAGACCGGAGGTGTGGGTCAGGAGCTGGGCGATGGTGACCGCCTCCCGCCCCTGGGTGCCGAACCCCGCCACGTGGTCGGCGACGCGGTCGCGCAGCCGCAGACGCCCTTCCTCGACGAGCATCATGACGCTGGTCGCGGTCGCCACGACCTTGGTCAGGGACGCGAGGTCGAACACCGTGTCGGCGGTCATCGGCTCGGGCGTCTCCGCCAGCGACCGTGCCCCGAAGGCCCGCTCGTACACGATCTCGCCCTCGTGCCCTACCAGGACCACCGCACCGGGGAGTCGCCCGTCACGGATGGCCTGCTCGACCGCGGCATCGATGAGCGACAGGCGCACCGGGTCGACGGCGGCCGAAATCGCCGACGCGTGGCAAACCAGCAACAGGCACGCCGCTGCGAACAGGCGCACGGGCCCGCGAACCGCGGGCGAGGGTCTGCGAATCAGGGACGAGGAGAGGGAATTGCCGGACACGGATTTGGATTATACTGATTGGCCCGACCCTGAACCTCATGCCGGGGAGTCTGTCATGACCGTTGATCGACGACTGTATTCGTTGCGCTCGGTGTTCGCCGTCCTCCTGCTGGGCGGCATGGCTTCGACGGCGGCGGCGCAGGGAGGCGTGCGCGGCGTGATTCGGGACAACGGCGGGGAGGGGGTACCCGGCGCCCGTATCATCGCCGAGAGCCTGGAGACCTCGCAGACCCGGACGACGACGACCAACAACTCCGGCCGCTTCGCCTTCATCGGCCTCGCGGGCGGCGACTGGCTCTTCGTGGTCCAGGCCGACGGCTTCCGGGAGGAGCAGGGCTACTCGGCGGTGCGGCGTTCCGGCGAGCCGGCGCGGGTGGAGTTCAACCTGGAGCCCGATCCGTTCAACCCCGTCGCGCCCGGGGTCGGCGTCCTCGCCGGGGTGAAGTCCGTCGACATCCTCGCCCGCCTCCGGGGGGCGGAGCGCCTCTTCGACGGGGGCGACTACGACGGCGCCATCGAAGCCTATCAGGAGCTGCTGGAGCTGGCGCCGGCCCTGACCAGCGTGAACCTGTCCATCGGCCACGCCTGGCGGGCGAAGCGGGAGCCGGAGCAGGCGCTCGCCGCCTACCGCAGCGCGCTGGCCGCGGATCCCGCGAATCGGGAAGCGCTGGCCGCCATCGACGCGCTCGACGGCGGGCAATAGGAGTCTGCGCCGTCGGGGGACGCGCGACCCCGACGGCTTCGTGCCGTGGATCGTGCCGGCTGGAGCGGGGGTTCCACGCCGGAGTCAGGAGTTTCAGATGCGCAAGATGATCTTCTCGTCGTTGGCCGTCATCGTGGGCATGGCCCTGCTCGTTCCCACCGCGTTCGCCCAGGGCGGCATTCTGTTCGGCCGGGTCACCGACGCCGAGACCGGCGACCCCGTCGCCGGCGCCGTCGTCCGCCTCGACGGCCACGCCCCGCTGGGCAACGCCGAGCCCGACGATCCGCGGGACGAGACGACGAGCGAGAGCGGCGAGTACACGCTGCTCGGCCTTCCCAGCGGGACCTGGAACATCACCGTCGAGGCCGAGGGCTACCAGGCCGCGCCCGGCACCGTGACCGTCCGGTTCGGCCGCAACGCGCCGGTGAACATCACGCTGGAAGGCATCCCCCATCCGCTGATGGCCGAGATGGGCCCGGAGGTGACCGAGGGCATGAGCCGGGCGGAGCGGAACGCGTTCCTCGACGGCATCCAGGCCGAGCTCGACGCGCTCGACGAGGCGCGCGGCCGCGGCGACTGGGAGACCGCCCTCAGTGGCGCGCAGTCGTTGCAGCAGCGGTTTCCGACGATATCGGGGCTGTACCTGGACGTCGGCACGGCCCAGGCCCAGCTCGGGCGGTTCGAGGAGGCCATCGAGTCCTACGAGGCGGCCGCGGCCGCGGCTCCGCAGATGCGTTCGCAGATCGACACCCAGATCGCCCGGCTGCGGGCCCAGGCGGGCGATCCCGACGCCGTCCAGGCCCTGATCGACAGTGGAGACGCCGCCCCCGAGGACTTCTACAACCAGGGCACGTCCGCGTTCGCACGCGGCGAGACGGACCAGGCCGCGGAGTGGTTCGAGCGGGCGGCGGCGGCCCGTCCGGACTGGGTGCTGCCGGTGTTCCAGCTTGGGCTGGTGAGGCTGAACCAGGGCGACATCGAGGGCGCCAAGGCCCACTTCGCGCGGGCGGTCGAGCTCGATCCGAGCTCGCCGGAGGGTGCGCAGGCCCAGGCCGTGCTCAGCCAGTTGCCGTAGCCCGTTCGCGGTCGCCGCGGGGTCCGGACGTCGGCTTGTCCGGCCCGACTGCCGTGTGCAACCCCGCCGGGCGCTCACCGCCCGGCGGGGTTCTCCTCCAACCGCCCTCTCCTCGATTGGCCGGCGCCGGCCGGTTGCTCGTTCTCCTGACGGGATGAAGCCGTGATGCAGACCATCCGCTCCGTCGCGGTGCTGGGGGCCGGCACCATGGGCGCCCAGATCGCGGCCCAGGTCGCCAACGCTGGCTGGCCGGTGCGGCTGCTGGATCTCGACGCGGACACCGCGGCCCGGGGGCTGAGGCACGCCGCCGCCCTCAAGCCGGACCCGTTCTTCACGAAGGACGTCCGGGCGCGCATCCGGCTCGGCGGGTTCGACGCCGACCTGCCGGCCATCGCAGACTGCGACTGGGTCGTCGAGGCGATCGTCGAGCGGCTCGACGCCAAGCGGGCGCTCCTCGAGCGGGTGGAGGCGTGCCTCGGGGCCGACGCCGTCGTCAGCTCGAACACGTCCGGCATCCCCATCGCGACCATCGCCGAGGGACGCGGCGCCGGGTTCCGCCGGCGGTGGCTGGGGACCCACTTCTTCAATCCCCCCCGCTATCTGCGCCTCGTCGAGGTCATCCCCACCCCGGACACCGATCCCGCGGCGGTCGCCGCGGTGTCGTCGTTCGTCAACCGTCAGCTCGGCCGGGGCGTGGTCGTCGCCCGCGACGCGCCGGGCTTCATCGGAAACCGCATCGGCCTGCACGGCGTCGCGTCGGCCCTCGCGCAGCTCGCGGACGGCGGCTACACCATCGAGGAGATCGACGCCATCACCGGCCCCGCCATCGGGCGCCCGAAGAGCGCCACGTTCCGCACCATGGACATCGCGGGCATCGACATCCTCGCCCACGTCGGCGCCGATCTCGTGGCCAGGCTCGAGCGGCCCGACGAGCGACAGGCGTTCGAGCTGCCGCCGCTCGTCGGGGACCTCGTCGAGCGCGGCTGGATCGGCGAGAAGGCGGGGCAGGGCTTCTACCGGAAGGAGCGCGGGGCCGGGGGCAGCGCCATCCTCACCCTCGACCCCGCCACGATGGCCTATCGGCCGCGGCAGTCGGCCAGGCTCGGCGCCCTCGAGGCGGCCCGCGCCATCGAGGACGCGGGCGAGCGCGTCCTCACCCTGTTCCTCGGCCGCGACCGGGTCGGCGAGTTCCTGCGGGCGACCCTCGGGCGCACGCTGCTGTACGCGGCGGAGGTCGCGCCCGAGGTCGCGCATTCGCCGGACGACGTCGACCGCGCCCTGCGGTGGGGGTTCGGGTGGGAGCTCGGCCCCTTCGAGCTGCTCGACGCCATCGGCGTCGACGCGGTGCTGGACGCCAGCGCGCCGGACGCGGCGACCGACCTGTCTCCCGCCGCCCGCGAGTGGGCCGGGCTCGCCGCCCGGTCGGACGAGCCGCGGCGGGTCCGCACCGGGCCCCTGCCGCCGTCCGCGCCCGACCTGCAGATCCTGACCGTTGCGAGGCGGCAGGGCGGGGTGGTGAAGGGGAACGCGGGGGCGAGCCTCGTCGACCTCGGCGACGGTGTGCTCGCGGTCGAGTTCCACTCGAAGATGAACACCATCGGCGGCGACACCGTGCAGATGCTGACGGGCGGGGTGGCCGAGGCTTCCGAGCGGTTCGCGGGCCTCGTGGTCGGCAACGACGCCGTGAACTTCTGCGCCGGCGCCAACCTCATGCTCGTGCTCCTGGAGGCGCAGGAGGGCAACTGGGACGAGATCGACCTGATGGTCCGCAGCTTTCAGAACGCGGTCATCGGGCTGCGGTACTCGCCGGTGCCGGTGGTGGTGGCGCCGGCCGGCCTCACCCTCGGGGGCGGCTGCGAGATCGTGCTCCACGGCGACCGCGTGCAGGCGGCGGCCGAGACCTACATGGGGCAGGCGGAGGTCGGGGTGGGGCTGATTCCCGCCGGCTGCGGCACGAAGGAGCTCACCGTCCGCGCCCTCGACGCCACCCTGCCGGGGACCGACCCGCTCCCCCGCCTGCGGCAGGCGTTCGAGACCATCGGGTTCGGCAAGGTGTCGACCAGCGCCGCCCACGCCCGCCAACTCGGGCTGCTGCGCGAGGTCGACGGGGTCACCATGGACCGGGAGCGGCTGATGGCCGACGCCAAGGCGATGGTGCTCGAGCGGGTCCGCGAGGGCTACCGGGCCCCCGACCGGCGGACCGCGATTCCCGTCGGCGGCGAGGAGGCCCGCGCCGCCCTCGAGCTGGGCATCCACCTCGCGTGGCGCGGCGGCGCCATCAGCGATCACGACGCGCGGATCGGCCGGGCGCTGGCCCGCATCATGACCGGCGGCGACCTGCCCCACGCCACGACGGTGTCCGAGCAGGTCCTGCTGGACCTCGAGCGCGAGGCGTTCCTGAGCCTGTGCGGCGAGGCGAAGACCCTCGACCGCATTCGCCACACGCTCAAGACCGGCAAGACGCTCAGAAACTAGCGACCCGGCCGTGAAGTCGTGAAGCTCTGAATCGCGGTGAATGCCTGTAGACACAAGAACAATGACGCGCAAGACCGTTCCACGAACCACGGTTCAGGGACACTGGACGCGACCCGATACGGTCTCGTCAGACCGCGAAGACGCGCAGAAACCAGACGCGGTCCGATAGCGTCTCATCTCATAGGCGGCGGCGCCGCGAAGGAGAGGCCCGTGACTGACGCAGTGATCGTGTCGGCGGTTCGCACCCCGGTCGGCAAGGCGCCCCGGGGGACCCTCCGAACCACGCGGCCCGACGAGCTGGGGGCGACGGTCATCGCCGAGGCGCTGAAGCGGGCCCCCGGCATCGAGCCGGGCGAGGTGGAGGACGTCATCCTCGGCTGCGCCATGCCCGAGGCCGAGCAGGGGATGAACGTCGCCCGCATCGCGAGCCTCCGCGCCAGCGTCCCCATCGGGGCGTCGGCGATCACCGTCAACCGGTTCTGCTCGTCGGGCCTGCAGGCCATCGCCTACGGGGCCGAGCGCATCATGGTGGGCGGGGCCGACGCCGTCGTCGCCGGCGGCACCGAGTCGATGAGCCTCATCCCCATGGGCGGGCACAAGGTCGCGCCCAACCCCGGCCTCATGAAGGACTATCCCGACGTCTACCTCTCGACGGGGCTGGTCGCCGAGAACCATGCCCGCGAGGCGCAGGTCTCGCGCGACGAGCAGGACGCGTTCGCGCTCCGCAGCCACCAGCGGGCGGTGGCCGCGCTCGACGCGGGACGGTTCGAGGAGGAGCTCGTCCCGATCGAGGTGCGGGTCGCCGAGCCCGCCACCGGCGACGGCGGCCGCCCCACGGTGCGGACGGTCGCGTTCACCGCCGACGAGGGGCCGCGCCGCGACACCTCGCTCGAGGTCCTCGGCGGGCTGCGGCCGGCGTTCCACGTCAGGGGCTCGGTGACCGCCGGCAACTCGTCGCAGATGAGCGACGGCGCCGCCGCCGTCGTGCTCACCTCGCGCGAGCGGGCCGAGAGGGCGGGCCTGGAGCCGCTCGCCCGGTTCGTGGCCTACGCCACCGCCGGGGTCGAGCCGGAGCGCTTCGGGGTCGGGCCGGTGCCCGCGATCCGGAAGGTGCTGAAGCGGGCCGGGCTCACCCTCGACGACATCGATCTCGTCGAGCTGAACGAGGCGTTCGCGGCCCAGGTGCTGGCGTGCCTCCGCGAGCTGCCCATCGACCCCGGGAAGCTCAACGTCAACGGCGGGGCGATCGCCCTCGGCCACCCGCTGGGCTGCACCGGCGCCAAGCTGACGACGTCGCTACTTCACGAGCTGAAGCGGCGCGGAGGCCGCTACGGCCTCGTCACCATGTGCGTGGGCGGCGGCATGGGCGCCGCGGGCATCTTCGAGCGCGCCGCGTAGGAGGGTTTTCGATGACCACGGTCGCGAGTACGGCTTCCCGCATCACCGGCGGCTCCTGGCTGCTCGAGGAGACCGCGCCCGGCTCGGCGTTCACCCCCGAGCGGCTGAGCGACGAGCACCGGCTGATCGACCAGACCGCGGCCGAGTTCATCGACAACGAGATCGCGCCGAACCACGACCAGCTCGAGACCAAGGACTGGGAGCTCGCCCGGCGCCTCGTCCGCCGCGCCGGCGACCTCGGGCTGCTGGGGACCGACGTGCCCGAGGCCTGGGGCGGCCTCGCCCTCGACAAGGCTTCGACCGTCGTCGTCGGCACCCGCATCGGCCACAGCGGGTCGTTCGGGTCGACGTTCGGGGCCCACACCGGCCTCGCGGTCCTGCCCCTGCACTGCTTCGGCACCCCCGCCCAGAAGGAGGCGTACCTCGGCCGGCTCGTGAGCGGCGAGTGGGTCGGCGCCTACTGCCTCAGCGAGTCGGGCTCGGGGTCGGACGCCCTGGGCGCCAAGGCCCGGGCGGCCCGGAACGCCGACGGCAGCTTCTCGCTGACCGGCGAGAAGATGTGGATCACCAACGGCGGCTTCGCGGACCTCTACGTCGTCTTCGCCAAGGTCGACGGCGAGCACTTCACCGCGTTCCTGGTGGAGCGGTCCTGGCCCGGGGTGTCGACCGGCAAGGAAGAGCACAAGATGGGCCTGCACGGCTCGTCCACCACCCCCGTCATCCTGCAGGACGTCCGGGTGCCGGCCGGGAACGTGCTGGGCGAGGTCGGCCAGGGGCACAAGGTCGCGTTCAACACCCTGAACTACGGGCGCTTCAAGCTCGCGGTGTCGGCCGCCGGCAGCGCCCACCTCGCGATCGGCGAGGCGGCCCGCTACGCGGCCGAGCGGCACCAGTTCGGGGTGCCGATCGCGAGCTTCGGCGCGATCAGGCACAAGCTGGGGGAGATGGCGGCGCGGGCCTACGCGGTCGACAGCATGATCTTCCGCACCACCGGCCTCCTCGACGCGGCCCTCGCCGACCACGACCCCGCCGACCCCGGTCCCCTGCGCGAGACGCTGGAGGAGCTGGCCGTCGAGTCGTCGATCCTCAAGGTCGCGGGCAGCGAGATGCTGCACTACGTCCTCGACGAGAACGTGCAGATCCACGGCGGCAACGGGTTCGTCAGGGACTACCCGGCCGAGCGCCACTACCGCGACTCGCGGGTGAACCGCATCTTCGAGGGCACCAACGAGATCAACCGCCTGCTGATTCCCGGCACCCTGATCCGCCGCGCCGTCAAGGGGAGCGGCATCCCCCTCGTCGCCGCCGCCAAGGGGCTGCAGGACGAGCTGATGAGCCCGCCGGCGCTGTCGGCGCCCGCCGACGCGCCCCTCGGCGAGCAGCTCGCGGCGGTCGCCGCGTTCAAGAAGACCGCGGTGATGGTGCTCGGCCTCGCCATGCAGCGCTACGGGCAGAAGCTGACCGACGAGCAGGAGGTGCTGTCGTGCGCCGCCGACGTGGTCATCGACACCTTCGCGGCGGAGAGCGCGGTGGTGCGGGCGCTCCAGGCGGCGGACGACGCGCCCCGCACCGCCGCCCTGCAGGCCGACGCCGCCTGCGTCCAGGTCGACGGCGCGGCCGAGCGCATCGGCTCCGCGGCCCGCACCGCGCTCGCCGCGATGGCCGAGGGCGACACCCTGCGCATGCACCTCGCGGGGCTCCGGCGCCTGCTCCGGGTCACCCCCGTCAACACCGTCGCCATGCGGCGGCGACTTGCGGACGCCCTCGTCGACAGGGCAGGATATGTATTCGCGTGACGGCGGGTCTTGCGTGGCGACCGACGTCGCGTGACGATGTCCGTTCGTGCGGCGGCGCGTACCGGCTTCGCGTACCCGGTGACGGGCAGGACTCGCGTGACCGTGCATCCGCACGACCGCGCCGCGTACCCGGGTGACGGCGGGACTCGCGTGACCGTGCATCCGCACGACCGCGCCGCGTACCCGGGCGGCGGGCTCCGCGTGACCGCGCATTCGCACGGCGGTACCGTGTGCTCGCAAGAGACAGCCGCGTGATGGTATCGGGATGATGGCAAGAGACACCCTGCGCTCCGCTCTCGTCGTGGCCGCCCTCGCCGCCCTCGCCGCGTGCTCGGCGCCGCCGCCCGACGAGTCGCTCTGGCTCACCGAGCTCGTGGAGTCGCGCGAGCTGAAGGACCGCTTCTTCCGCGAGGCGCCCGACTCGCCGATCCGCATCGAGCGGCGCGGGCAGCTCCTGCCGCTCCACTACTACGACCCCGACGGCGCCTATCGCGTTCCCGCCGCCCTCGCGGTGGAGCCCGAGCAGCCGATCTACGAGATCCCGACCTCGACCGGGGTCATCCGCCCGATGCAGCGCGTCGGCGTGCTCGAGTTCGCCCTCAACGGCGAGCCGATGCGGCTGTCGGCCCTCGCCGAGGCGCCGGTGCGGTCCATCGACTCGCTGTTCATCATGTTCAAGGACCCGACCAACGAGTCCGACACCTACGCGGGAGGCCGCTACATGGACCTGGCGCGCACCGCCAGCGGCCTCTACGACCTCGACTTCAACCAGGCCTACAACCCGTACTGCTACTACAACGAGGAGTACGACTGCCCGTACCCGCCGCGCGAGAACTGGCTGACGGCGCCCGTGCTCGCCGGCGAACGCCTCGCGCCCGGCTACACGGGGTTCGGCATCGGCGTGATCCCGCCGCCGCCCGAGGACGAGGTCTCCACCCCTTGACGGCCCGCGGCCAAGGTGCGGCGGCGCTGGCCGGCGTCATCTTCGACTTCGACGGGGTGCTCGCGAACAGCGAGCCGCTGCACCTGCGCGCCTATCAGGACGTGCTCGCGGAGCGCGGCATGACCCTCGGCGCCGCCGACTACTACGACCGTTACCTGGGCTTCGACGACGACGGCGTCTTCCGCACCGTGTGGAGCGACCAGGGGCTCGCCCTCGACGACGAGACCCTGGTCGAGTTGATTCGGGTGAAGGGCGAGCGATTCGAGGCGCTGGCCGGACAGGGCGAGGCCCTCTTCCCCGGCGCTGCCGAGTGCATCCGGCGGGTCGCGGCCGAGGCGCCGGTCGCCATCGCATCGGGCGCGCTCGCTCCCGAGATCGAGACGGTGCTCGCCGCCGGCGATCTGCGCCGTCACTTCCGGGCCGTCGTCGCATCGGGCGACACGCCGAGGTCGAAGCCCGCCCCCGATCCGTACCTGCGCGCCCTCGAGCTGCTGCGTCCGCACGTCGCCGCGGCCGGGCGCGACCCCGCGGGCTGCGTCGTCGCCGTCGAGGACTCGATGTGGGGCATCGAGTCGGCCCTCGCGGCGGGGCTGCGCTGCGTGGGGGTTGCGCAGACCTACCCGGCGAGCCGGCTCGGGACCGCCCACGTGGTGGTCCCGACCATCGCCGACGTCACGCCGGAGACCCTCCGCGCGGCCTGCGGCTGAGCGCGCCGCGGCCGCTGCCGAGTCGGAGACGCCCGACACGCCCGACACGATGGAGGAGGGCGGAATCGGTTATCCTGACAACCACGAGACACATGGCGGACGTGAAAAAGCTCGTGGTCGAGATCAGCCCACCGAGATGCGACACGTCGCCACTCGTGCATGGGTCCCGGGAGGAATCCTCGCCGGAATGGGAGTTGCGGCCGGGATCGGCGTGGGACTGGCCAGGCCCTTCCTCTCCTGTTGGTGCTGACTAGTCGCCCTCGGTCCATGCCCACCGCGTAGACATCGCCATGAGCGTATTGCCAGCCGACGTGGTGCAGCGGTTCACCGACGCCGCGTCCAGTGCCGACCCGGACCTCGCGGCGCCGGCCCTGCTCATCGCGCGTCTGGGCTATCCCGGTCTGGACCCCGACCCGTACGTCGCGCGCCTCGAGGCGATGGGCGGCGCCGCCGCGGACCGGCTGGCGTCGTCCCGGGGAGAAGGCCCCCGGGGGACGATCGACGCCCTCAACCGGTTCCTCTTCGAGGACGAGGGCTTCTCCGGAAACACCGGCGACTACGACGACCCGCGAAACAGCTTCCTGAACCAGGTGCTCGACCGCAGGACCGGCATCCCCATCACCCTGGCCGTGGTGTACATCGAGGTGGCGCGCCGCGCCGGCATCCGCGTGGACGGCGTGAACTTCCCGGGCCACTTCCTGCTGCGGTATCCGTTGTCACCGGAGGAGGACCATCGGAGCGCGGTGTTCGTGGACCCGTTCCACGGGGGCTCCATCCTGTCGGAGACCGACTGCCGCTCGCTCCTGCGGCGGCACGCCGGCGACGGCGTCGAGTTCGATCCCCGGTTCCTCGCGCCGGCCACCAAGCAGCAGATTCTGGTGCGCATGCTCGGCAACCTGAAGCGGCTCTACGTGCGCATGCGGTCGTTTCCCCAGGGCCGGGCCATCACCGATCTCCTGCTCGCGATCGAGCCCTCCGCCCTGCAGGAGCTGCGCGACCGCGGGCTGCTGTCGTACTACGTCAACGACTATGCCGGGGCCCTGCGCGATCTCGAGGCGTACCTGCGGTACTCGTCACCCGGCGCCGACGACGACGCCGAGCGGCAGGAAGAGCGCAAGGAGATCTGGGGACACGTGAAGGCGCTGCGCCGACGGATGGCGAGCCTCAACTAGGAGTCTGCGCCGTGGAACGGCGCGGATTCCTGGAGTTTGGTTGGGCGCCCGGCGGAGCCGTCAGGTGACGATGGGCGGGCTGGATCGGGGCCCGGCGGGCGGCTCGGGGACCTCTATGGGGAGGTCTTCCCGGTCGCCCCATTCCTTCCACGACCCGATGTAGTTCCGCACCCGCGGATAGCCCAGCAGGCGCAGGGCGAGGTAGCCGTGGGCGGCCCGGTAGCCGCCCTGGCAGTAGCTGATCACTTCCTTGTCCGGGGTGACGCCGGCCGCTTCGTACATCGCCCGCAGCTCGGCCGCGGGCCTGAACGCGCCGTCCTCGCCGAGGTTGCGGATCCACTCCACGTGCACCGCTCCCGGTACCGCGCCGCCCCGCTTCGCGCGGACCGTCGCGCCGCAGTACTCGCCGTCGGTGCGCGTGTCCAGCACCGCGAGGTCGGCCGCCCCCAGGCGGTCGCGGAGCCGCCGCCACGTCGCCAGCCGGTCGTCCGACCGCCCCACCATCCAGCCGCTGGGCTTCGGGGCCGCGGCGTCGCGGGTCACCTCGCGTCCCTCGCGCTCCCACGCCCCGAACCCGCCGTCGAGCTGCCGGACGTCGGGGTGGCCGAAGTACTCGAGGAACCAGAACGCGCGGGCCGCGCGGATGCCCGACTTCTCGTCGTAGACGACGACCGCGCGCCCCGGGTCGACGCCCCGCGACGAGAGGAGGTGGCCGATCATCCAGAGGAACGCGGCCAGCGGCGCCGGGTCGGTGTCGGTCAGGCTGATGCCGAACAGATCGAGGTGGACCGCTCCGGGGATGTGCCCCACCGCGAACGCCTCGGCCTGCCGGAGGTCGAGCAGCAGCGGGGCGTCGGCCCCCGCCCCCCGGCGGTCGTCCAGCTCGGCCGGGGTGATGAGAAGCTGCGGGTTGGCGTAGCCCTTGGGGTTGTCGGTCACCTGGCGTTCCTCCGTGGTCGCCGGCCCAGAATACCGCGTCAGGCCGGATCGGCCGGTTCGCCGGTGTAGGCGGCCTTCGTGCGGCCCGCCGCGGCCCGCGCGGCGTCGGGGTCTTCGCCGGCCGCCACCGCCGCCTCCCCCCAACCGTCGCTGCTGCCTGCGATGAACGCCCTGCCGTCCCGCGAGGCCGCGAAGGCTTCTTCGTCCGGCTTCGGCGCCGTCGGGTCCGCGAGATGGACCGCGAGCCCCAGGAGGCCCATCTCCCAGCCGACGCCGGTCGCCCCCGGCCCGTACTCGTCCCAGTGCGGGGAGAGGCGCGCGGTGTGGGTGAGGGTGAGTCGGGCGCGGCCGGCCCCGTCGCCGGAGACGCGAACGTCCACCCAGCTCACGTCGCCGCCGAACTCCCAGGTGAGGGCGAAACGAGAGCGTTGCTCGCAGGCGGTGACCGCGCCGCTGGCGTTGCCCTCCAACTGGTACCGGCCGCCGATCTCGAGATCGCCGCTGACCGGCATGAACCAGCGCGGAATGCGCTCGCGGCTCGTCACCGCGTCCCACAGGTCGTCGACCGTCGTGTCGTAGCCGCGGGAGAGCGTCAAAGCGCGGGCGGGCTGCCCGTCGCGCTCCAGCGACGACACGGAGCGCTCCAGCGCGCCGAGGTTGCCTTCGACATCGAAATCCATGTCACGCGATCTCCCATTCCGGCCCGTCGGAACGGGCCCGGCCCTCTTCCGCGAGCTTGATCAGATGTGCAACGACGCTCTCGCGCGCCATGCCCCGCAGCACCGGCGCGAGTCCGTCGTACAGGCGGTCGACGATGTCCTCGGGCCGGCCGACCCCGGCCCGGAGCGCCGCCACGATCTGCTCCTCGCGGCGCTGCCGGTGCTCGATGTACCCCCGGAGGATGGCCTGCGGGTCGTCGATGGGCTCGCCGTGGGCGGGCAGCATGCGGGCGGGGGCCAGCGCCTGCACCCGCCGCAGCGACGCCAGGTACTGCGAGAGGCTGCCGCCGTGCGAGGCGGGGATGACGACGGTGGTGCCGGGGACGACGAGGTCGGCCGAGAACAGGGTGCCGCCGGCCTCGTCGAAGAAGCAGAGATGGTCCGGGGCGTGGCCGGGGGTATGCAGGGCGCGCAGGGAACCGTCGCCGGCGGGAATCAGCTCGTCGTCCGCGATCGGCGCCCACGGCACGCGGTGCGCCCGGTCCCGTTCCGGCCACGGCATCTTCCGGAAGGCGGCGTCGGGCCATCGCCCGGCGAGCGATTCGCTGCCGTCGGCATGGTCCTGATGCGCGTGGGTGACGAGCACCTGGGCGAGCCGGCCCGGTCCCAGCGCCTCGGCCAGCGCCGACAGGTGGGCGGCCTCGCCGGTGGCGGCGTCGAGCAGCGTCGGCGTCCTCCCCGCCAGCAGGTAGGTGTTGTTGCCGGCGCCGGTCATCGGGCCGGGGTTGAAGCCGGGAATGCGGGTGATGCGCACGGTGCGGTCAGAGGTTGGACGGCGACTCGCGGGTCCGCTTTCCCGCTTCATTCGATTCTACTCGCTCGCCGTCCCCGAGGGGCGGTCGTCGGCCGCGCTTTCTTTGCCGGGCGCCGGCGAAACCGGCGACAATGACGGTCGTGTCGGATGCCCACGATGCGGCCGAGCGGTTCACGGCGGACGAGCGGCGCGCCCTCTCCCCCTACTTCACGAACCTCGACGACGACGTCTTCGCCCTGCGCAACCTGCCCGAGGTGGTGAAGGGGGCGTTGTTCGCCCGCTACTCGCGCTCGGCGAAGTCGTTGCGGCGGCTCTTCCTCGACGAGTTCCTCGACGCGGTGCCGGCGGTCGGCGTCGGCGAGGCGGCGGTCGGCGTCGAGCGGGCGGACCGCCTCTACGAGCGGGTGCTCGGGGACTACGGCGACGACTCGGTCGCCCAGCTCGGGGCCGCCCACATCGCGTGCGAGGGGGTCTCGAACCTGCTGACGAAGGTGATCGAGCGGGGCCGGCTCGCGGCGTACCTCGAGCAGTCGACCCGCTACGTGCCGTACACGGACCGGCCCGGGGGACGATGGAAGTACCTGGTTCCCGACGAGCTCGACGGGCTGCCCCTGCGGGAGCGGTACGTCTCGACCCTGGACCTCGCGTTCGAGACCTATCGCCGCTGGCTCGAGCCCGCTCAGGAGTACTTCCGCCGCCGGTATCCCAACACCGCGGGCGACTCGGAGGGCGTGTACCGCGCCGTCATCCGGGCCAAGGCCCTCGACACGCTGCGGGGGCTCCTGCCCGCCGCCACCCGGTCGAACGTCGGCATCTTCGCCTCGGGACAGGCGTTCGAGGCCCTGCTGCTGCGGATGCGGGCCCACCCGCTGGCCGAGGCGCGCACGTGCGGCGACCGGATGCTGGCCGAGCTGCGGAGGCTGATTCCCGCTTTCCTCACCCGGGTCGACCGCGAGGACCGCGGCGTGCGGTGGAGCCGCTACCTCGCCGATACGCGACGAGAGGCCGCCGCCGCGGCGGATCGCCTGCTCGGGGGGACGGCGCCCGCGCCCGCGCCCGAGGTGGCGCTGACCGACTTCGACCCGGACGGCGAGGTGAAGGTGGTCGCGGCGGCGCTGTACGAGTCGTCCCGGCAGCCCGAGAGCCAGCTCCTCGAGACGGCCCGCGGCCTGAGCGCGGCCGATCGGGCCGCGGTGCTGCGCGCCTGCGTCGGCGACCGCGCCAACCGCCGCCACCGGCCGGGGCGCGCGTTCGAGCGGACCGGCTACTGCTTCGACGTGCTCTCCGACTACGGGGCGTTCCGCGACCTGCAGCGGCATCGGCTCCTGACGATCGAGTGGCAGGAGCTGACGGCGGACCACGGGTGCGTCGAGCCGGCCGCCCTCGAGGACATCGGGGCGGCGGGGGACTGGCGCCGCGTCATGGCGCGCAGCCGGGAGCTCCACGCGGCGATGGCCCGCGAGACCTCCCCGTCGGCGGCGCAGTACGCGGTGGCCATGGCCTACCGCATCCGCTACCGCATGCAACTGAACGCCCGCGAGGCGATGCACGTGATAGAGCTGCGGACCACGCCGCAGGGCCACCCGTCGTACCGGCGGGTCTGCCAGGCGATGCACCGGCTGATCGCCGACGAGGCCGGCCACCGGGCCATCGCCGAGGCGATGCGCTTCGCCGACCACTCGGCGGTCGAGCTGGAGCGGCTGGGGGGCGAGCGGGCGAGCGAGCGGCGGCGGGCGGAGCGCGGGCAGGCCGGGACCGGCGATCAGTCGTCGTCCGTCCGCGCCCAGTAGCGGCCGTACTCCTCGAGGAACGTGATGCTCTCGAACGAGGTCATCCGGTCGAAGAAGAGCACGCCGTCGAGGTGATCGGTCTCGTGCTGGAGGACGCGGGCGGGATAGCCGTCGGCGGTCAGGGCGAGCGGCCGCCCGTGCCGGTCGAGGGCCCGCAGCCGGATCTTCGCGGCCCGCGGCACCCGGCCGCGGATGTCCGGAATGCTGAGGCAGCCCTCCCAGTCTTCTTCCATGGCCGAGCCGACGGGGGTGATCTCGGGGTTGATGACGACCACCGGGGGCATGCCGCCGTCGGGGTCGTCGACGCCGGCGACGAAGAGGCGGACGCTCTCGTGCACCTGGGGGCCGGCGAGGCCGATGCCCCGGCTGTCGTGCATGGTCTCGAACATGTCGTCGATGAGCCGCTGGATTCTCGGGGTGGCGATGTCGCGCGGCTCGAGCGGCTCCGCCCGTTTCCGGAGCACGGGGTGGCCCATGCGCGCGACCTTGAGGATGGCCATCTCGCGCGATTATACGTTGACGGCGGGGTCCGCCAGGGCGACGATGGGGCCGGGAGCAGGATGCACGTCGACCCCATCGCCAGCGTCTACCGCTTCTGCCACGCGTGCGGAGAGCGGCTCGTCCCCAAGAGGCTGAAGCCGGGCGACCCCGAGCGGCCCGTCTGCTCGGGGTGCGGCGGCGTCCTCTACCTGGACCCGAAGGTCGCGACGGGCACCATCATCGCGGTGGAGGACGGCCGGATCGTGCTGGTGCGGCGGGCCATCGAGCCGGGCTACGGGCGCTGGGTCTTCCCCGGCGGCTACGTCGACCGGGGCGAGGTGGTCGCGGCCGCCGCGATCCGCGAGGCGCGCGAGGAATCGGGGCTCGACATCCGGCTGGAGGGCCTCGTCAGCATCTATTCCTACCCCGAGCGGCCTCCCGTCATCATCGTGTACGCCGCCACCGCGATCGGCGGGGTGCTCGGGCACGACGAGGAGAGCCTGGAGATCCGCACCTTCAGCGAGGCGGAGATCCCCTGGGACGAGCTGGCCTTCCGCAGCACCCGCGAGGCGCTCCGCGAGTACTACGCCGGCGTGCTCCACCGCCACTGCCGCTGACGCGGCCGCGCAACGTCGGGCGTCGGCGTCGGCGTCGGTGGCCGGCGGGAACCGCAGGTACTACGCCGGCGTGCTCCACCGCCACTGCCGCTGACGCGGCGGCGCAACGTCAGGCGTCGGCGGCCGGCGGGAATCGCAGGTCGCGGCGCTCGGCCGCGCCGGCGGCGTCCTCCACCAGCTCCTCGACGGGCAGCGCCGCCTCCGCCTCGTCGAGCTGCCGCACGGTGGCGCGGGTGGCGGGGTGCTTCGGGGTGAACAGGGTGCAGCAGTCCTCGTCGGGGATGATCGACACCTCGTAGGTGCCGAGGCGCCGCGCCTCGTGGACGATCTCGTCCTTGTCCATGCCCACCAGGGGCCGGAGGACGGGCAGGGACGCCGCGGCGTCGATGACCGCCATGTTGTCCAGGGTCTGCGAGGCGACCTGGCCGACCGCCTCGCCGGTGACGAGGGCGGCCGAACCGCTGGTCCGCGCGATGCGCTCGGCGATGCGGAGCATGAGGCGCCGGTAGACGACCACCCTGAGCGGCGGGGGCACGGCCAGCACCACCCGGCGCTGGATCTCGCCGAAAGCCACCACGTAGAGCCGCGACTCGAGCTGACGGCGGGTCAGCAGGGCCGCGATCTCCGCCACCTTGTCCTGGGACGTGCGGGACAGGATGGGGTAGCTGTGGAAGTGGACGAAGCGGACGCGGCAGCCGCGCTTGATCATCCGCCACGCCGCCACCGGCGAGTCGATGCCCCCCGACAGCAGGCACGCGACCCGGCCGCTCGCCCCGCTGGGCAGGCCCCCGGCCCCCGGCTCCTTCCGCAGGCAGCAGAACGCCCGGTCGGCCAGCACCTCCACCCGCACCGTCAGGGCCGGCCGGTCGAGGTCGACCCGCCACCCCTTGGCCGCCTTGATGTGTCCTCCCAGGTTCCGCTCGATCTGCGGCGACGTCAGGGGAAACCGCTTGTCGGCGCGCCGCGCCGTCACCCGGAAGCTGTCGGCCTCGACCCCGTCGAGCTCGGCGAGCACGGTCTCGGTGATGGCGTCGAAGTCGCACGCGGCGGGCACCGCCCGCAGGAAGTTGGCGATGCCGGGCATGCGGGACAGCCGCTCGCGCACCTCGGGCCAGTCGCCGTCCGCGGCGTGCCGCAGCTCGATGCGGCCCATCAGGGCGCGGACCTTGACCCCGTCGACCCCGGTCATCGCGGCCCGGATGTTGGTGACGAGCCGCTCGACGAACCACGGGCGGTTGCGTCCCTTGAGGGCGATCTCCTGGTAGTGGACGATGACCGAGGGCATGGCGAATCCGGGACGGGTACGACCGGGCTCGATGATGAGAGAGCGGTCGGAGGCGGCAGCGGTCGCGAGCCGCCGGAGACGCGCGGGCACGTGACGATTCCGATCTTACCGGAACGGACTGGAGGTATCCTACCGGCCGCGGCCCCTTGCGGCCTGCGCGCCGGCCGTCGCGCCGGGGGCGGCGTTTCGCGGACGCAGCGCCATTCGGGCGCGGCGCCGGTGTCCGCGGGCGCGTACCTGCGCGGCGGGGCTCGGCGAGCACCCCGATGTCGGCCTTGGTGTCGCGGCAGGGTCACGGCGGCGGACGCGCCGGCCGGTTGGACCGAGGGCCTCGTGGAGAGAGAGACGCACCCCGACCTCGCCTACCAGACGGAGGCCCTGCGCGGGGTGTCGCGCACGTTCGCCCTGACGATTCCCCAGCTTCCCGGGCCGCTGCGCGACGTCGTCGGCAACGCGTACCTGCTGTGCCGCATCACGGACAGCATCGAGGACGAGCCGCGACTGACCCCCTCGCAGAAGCGCCGGTTCGCGAGCCGTTTCGTCGACGTCGTCGAGGGCCGGGCGGACGCGGAGGACTTCGCGCGCGAGCTCGGCGCCCTGCTGTCGCCGTCGACCACCGCCGGCGAGCGGGACCTCGTCGCCCACACCCCGACCGTCGTCCGCATCACGACGGGATTCGGCGACGCCCAGCGGCGGGCCCTCGCCCGGTGCGTCCGCATCATGGCGGGGGGCATGTCGGAGTTCCAGCAGCTCGACACCTCCGGGGGCCTCAGGGACCTGCGGGAGCTGGACCGGTACTGCTACGTGGTCGCGGGCGTGGTCGGCGAGATGCTGACCGAGCTCTTCTGCGACTACTCGGACGAGATGGGGGAACGGCGCGACGAGCTGATGCCGCTGGCGGTCTCGTTCGGCCAGGGCCTTCAGATGACGAACATCCTCAAGGACGTCTGGGAGGATCTGGACCGGGGAGCCTGCTGGCTCCCGCGCGACGTGTTCGCCAGGCACGGCTTCGACCTGCGGGCGCTTCCCGCGGGCCGGGGCGATCCCGCGTTCGGCCGGGGGCTGGTCGACCTCGTCGGGATTGCCCGCGGGCATCTGGCCGATGCGTCGCGGTTCGTTCAACTCGTTCCGGCCCGGGAGGCGGGCATCCGCCGCCATTGCGTCTGGGCCCTCGGCATGGCGCTGCTGACCCTGCGCCGCATCCACGCGACACCGGGTTTCGGGAGTGGGCGCGAGGTGAAGATATCGCGGAGAGCCGTTCGCGCCGTCATCACGCTGGGGAGTCTCGTCGCGAGAGGGGACTCGGCTCTCTCGCTGGTGTTCCGTGCGCTGGCCGCCGGTCTCCCGGCTCCGCGGCGAGGCGGGGAGCGGGAGTCGGCCGAAGGAGCCGACGGGTGACGGCGACACGGCGCGGGTCGATCGTCCCGTCGGGGGGGCGTGAACCCGCATCCGCGCCTGGAGAGTCCCGCGGGCCATGCGCGGCGCGCGAGCCCGGGCCATCCGTTCCCGCGGGTGACGAGCCGCCGCGGTAGCATGTCGGTATGCGTGATCTCGTCGCCGGCGTCGTCGCCCTCGGCCTCTTCCTGTTCGCGCTGGGGCTGATCTCGACCCTGCGGTACCACCACCGCGCCCGCGAGCGGGAGCGGCGCGCGCTGCGCGCGGCGGGTCGCCGGGTGCTGGCGGAGATACCCACCGCCGACGGGCTGGACCTGTTCGTGACCGACGACGCCAACTTCTACTGGAAGGACCGGCCGATCGCGAAGCCGACGGTGCGGCTGGTCAGGATCCTCATCAACGGCGTGCCGCTCGCCACCCACGCCGCCCCGGGCCACGGGCCGGAGGACGCCGGCGACATCGACCCGGCCGCCCTCGATCGCCCCGAGGGGATAGCCCACGACCGCTGGGACGTCGTGATCGGGACCGACGCCGGCGAGGTCCTGGTCGAGTGCGGCAGCGTGCGGGAACGCGTCTCCCAGGAGCTGGCGCGCGCGGTCTTCGACGCGGTCAAGGCGGACATGGAGCGGCGGGAGGCGGGCCCGGAGGACACCGCGGGCGCGCCGGGTGCCGCGCGCTGATGCACGCCTCGGTCCATCGCTCGCGCCGGCATGCGCCGGCGCGTTCCGCTTCGGGTTCCGGCGGTGAGCCCCTGCCGTCGGCCGCCGGCAGGGGGAGGAACGGCCG
The DNA here is from genome assembly GCA_965261285.1 of Vicinamibacterales bacterium. Classification (GTDB taxonomy): domain Bacteria; phylum Acidobacteriota; class Vicinamibacteria; order Vicinamibacterales; family UBA8438; genus JAJEEA01. The sequence continues at coordinate 6,317,654 of OZ253457.1, forward strand.
CCGCCGACGGCGGGGAGGGGCCGGTCGCCGTCGGTCGCGACGAGCTTCGTCGAGTCCCTGCGGTCAGCCGCCGCCGGGCCGCCGGCAGGGGAGGAACGGCCGTTCGGTGACGACGGCGGGGAGGGGCCGGTCGCCGTCGGTCGCGACGAGCTTCGTTCCCGCCGCGGCCAGCTCGCGCTTGACGTAGCCGAGGGCGATCGTCCTTCCGAGGGCGGGCGACCGCCGCGCGGTGGTCACCCTGCCCACGGGCTCGGCATCGAGCCCGTCCGCCGCGGACAATGTCGTGCCGGCCTCCGGCGGCGGGGCGCCGTCGCCGAACTCCAGGCCGACGAGGCGCCGGGCGACCCGCCCCTGTCCGCGGTGGAGAATGCGGACGATGACCTCCTGGCCGACGTAGCATCCCTTGGTCTGGCTGACGGCGCGCGACTCGATGCCCGCCTCGAGGGGGATGGTGGTCTCGTTCATGTCGGCGGGGAACGCGGGGCGGCCCGCCTCGAGCCGGAGCAGGGCGAACGTCTCGGCGTCGAGCTCGGCCGCGCCGGCCTCCGCGAGGGCCCGGGCCAGGGGGCGGGCGGCCGCGGCGTCGGCGTACAGCACGAAGCCGACCTCGCCGATCTCGTCGCTGCGAACCACCGTCACCGGGGCGTCGCCGAACCGGCCCCGGCGCTGGTGGTACTCGGGCAGCCGGCCCAGGGCGTCGGCCCCCAGCGGGGTCCCGTCCTCGACGGGCCGGTCCAGGTCGGCGACGATGCGCGCCGCTTCGGGGCCGTGCACGGCGACGGCGGCCCAGGCCGCGGTCCGGTCCTCCACCTCCACGTCCTCGGTGAACACGAACTCCCGGAGCCGCTCGAGCAGCAACGCCGTCGCGCCGGCGTCGACGTCGAGCAGCAGCTCGTCCCCCAGGTTGACCACCGCCATGTCCGCGATCATCCGGCCCTGCGGCGTCAGGTACGCGGAGTAGCAGCCTTCCCCGGGCGGCAGCGCCGCGACGTCGTTCGTCAGCAGCCCCTGCAGGTAGGACGCCCGGTCGGCCCCGGTCAGCACGAGCCGGCCGCGTGCCGAGAGGTCGATGAAGGCGGCTCCGCGCCGGGCCGCGCGATAGGGTTCGAGGGCCGTCATCGGGATTCGGTCCGGGGTGGTATGCTCATGTGAATGGGCATCGGCCCCTATTCTAACTCCGCGGGTCGGGCGGCCCCGGGGGGCTCCCGCATCGGCAGGCGGCGGGGCCTCTGGCTCGGGCTCGTCGTCGTCCTGGGCCTGACGCCGGCGCCGGCGCAGCCGCAGCCGCAGAGCGGCCTCGAGCTGGCCCCCGGGCCCGCGACCTTCAGCGTGTTCCTGCAGTCGGCCCCGGTCGGCTTCCAGCGCACCGAGGTGCGCCGGATGGCCGCCGGCTGGGTCATCGAGTCGCTGGGCGACCTGTCGCAACCGATCGACATCCGGAACCAGGCCTTCCAGGTGGAGTACGACGCCGGGTTGCGCCCGCGGTCGTTGCGGGTCGGCGGCGTGCGCCGCAACCTCCGGTTCTCCCTCGCGACCACGTTCGCCTCCGGCACCGTTGCCGCCGAGCTGGACGAGAACGGGCAGCTCTCGAGGTTCCAGATCGCGGCGCCCCCCGATGCCGTCGTCCTCGTCGACTTCTTCTTCGGCGGCTACGAGGCGCTGGCGCGGCGGCTGGCAGACGCGAGCCCCGGCGACGAAATACCGGTCTACGTGGCGCCGCTCACCCTCACCCGGGCTCGCCTGGACCGGGTCCGGCGGCAGCAGATCGAGACGCGGTCGGCCGCCGTCATCGACGCCCGGGTGCACGACATCTCGTTCGTGCACGATGACGGCACGGTGGCGGCGGAGGTGTGGACCGACGCCCGCCACCGCCTGCTCCGGGTCTCCATTCTCCAGGCCGCCGTCGACCTCGTGCGGGACGACATCGCCGGCGTGGGCAGCCGGATCCGCGGCGCCGCCCACCCCGGCGACGAGACGGCCAGCGTCCGGTCGGAGGGCTTCGGGCTGGCCGTGACGGTCACCGTTCCCGTGGATCGCCAGAGGCCCCCGGACGGGTGGCCGGCGGTGCTGCTGGTCTCGGGACCGCGCGCTCCCCGCCGCGACGGCACCTTCGCCGGCGTGCCCGTGCTCGGGCAACTGGCCTCGACCCTCGCCGACGCCGGTTTCCTGGTGGCGCGCTACGACCGGCGCGGGACCGGGCAGAGCGGCGGCCGCCCCGAATCGGCGGGGGTCGAGGAGTACGCCGAGGACGCCCGCAGGATGGTCCGCTATCTGGACGACCGGGACGACGTCGACCGGGACCGCATCACGGTGGTCGGACACGCCGAGGGCGGATGGCCGGCGATGCTCGCCGCCGCGCGGGAACGGCGGGCCGACAACCTGGTGCTGATCGGCGCGCCGGGCACGAGCGGGGCCGAGCTGGTGCTCGAGCAGCAGCGCGCCGTGCTCGACCGCGACAACGTCCCGGAGCAGGAGCGCACCGAGAGGATCGGCCTGCAGCGGCGCATCGTGGATGCGGTCCGGGACGAGGGGTCCTGGGACGACGTGCCCGAAGACATGCGCAGGCAGGCGGACACGTACTGGTTCCGCAGCTTCCTCGACTTCGACGTCGCCGACGCGCTGCGCAGGACGCGGCAACCCCTGCTGATCCTGCACGGGTCCCGCGACACGCATGTCGGTCCGCACCACGCGCAGCGGCTCGTCGAGCTGGCGGCCCGGCGCCGCCGCGGCGCCCCGCCGCCGCAGCGGACGATTCTCGAAGGTCTGGACCACCGGCTCGTCCCGGCCGGGCCGGACGCCTCCACGGCGGAAGCCGCGTTGACGGCGCCGTCCATCAGTCCCTCCGTCGTCGACACGTTGACCACATGGCTGAACCAGAGGACCAACGACCGGTGAAACCGCTCGAGGCGAACCGCAACTGGCTTCTGCTGGCCGAGAGCGACGCCGAGGGCGGCCCCTACCGCTTTCGCGTCACCGCGGGCCGGGCACGGACCCTCGGCCGCTCCACCAATGCCGACTTCATGCTCGACGCCGTGCTCGTCTCGCGCTTCCACTGCTCGCTGTCCGTGGCCGACGGCGAGCTGGCGGTCGAGAACCTGAGCCGGTCGAACGGTACCTTCGTCAACGGGGACCGGATCGAGCGGGCGGTGCTGAAGGCGGGCGACCGCCTGCGGGTGGGTCGCATCGAGCTCGTCGTGTCGGCCGGCGATGCCCCCGAGGACAAGCCGGAGTAACCCCCGACGACCCCGACTCGCGCCCGATCGACCTTGCGTGAGCCGGTGCCGTAATACGGCGACCCGGGCTACCTGCGCCGATCCGGGCTGCTCCGCGGCGTCGACGGTCGCAGTCCCCGGCGTGACCGAGTGCCGTAGTACGGCGCTCCGGGTTACTTCCGCGGCGTCGACGGCCGCAGCTCGACCCGGCTGGGGAGGCTGCGCGCGGGGTGGCGCAGCAGGTCGACGACGGCCCGGGCCACGTCCGAGGCCGCGAGCTTCCAGTCTTGGTCCGGGGACGGCCGGCCGCCCCCGAACTCGGTGTTCACCGAGCCCGGCAGCACGCAGCTCACCCGGATGCCCTCGCGTCGGACGTCCTGCATCAGCGACTCGGTCAACGCGTTCAGGCCCGCCTTGGACGCGCAGTACGCGGCCCCGCCCGCGAACGGGTGCTTGCCGGCGAGGCTGCTGACGTTGACGATCCAGCCCCCGCCCCCGCGCTTCATCGCCGGGACCGCGGCGCGGCAGCAGTAGAACACGCCCGACAGGTTCGTCTCGATCGTCTCGACCCAGGCGTCGACGGAGAGCTCGCCGATCGGCGCGAAGCGGCCGACGCCGGCGTTGTTGACGAGGATGTCCAGCCGGCCGAGCTCCTCGACCGCCGCCGCCACGAGGCGCTCCGCCTCGTCGTGGCGCCGGACGTCGGCGGCGGCCGCCGCCACGCGTCCCGGGCCGGGCGCCGCTTCCAGGCGCGAGCGGGCCCGGTCGAGGGCGGGGCGGGACCGCCCGCACACCAGGACGTCGGCGCCCTCCGCCCGCAGCGCCTCCGCCGTCGCCAGCCCGATTCCCCGCGAGCCGCCGGTCACGAGGGCGGCGCGGCCGGCCAGGAACCCCGAGTTCGCGTCCGTCATGGCGTGCGATTCTAGCAGGCCGGCGGCGACGTCCCGGCCGGCCGGGGGCCACTACAATACGGTGGGCATGGCGAGGGTCGCGATTGTCGGGGCCGGCGAGCTCGGCGGGGCGCTGGCGCACAAGCTGGCCGCCCGGGACCGGGTCGGCTCCGTGTGCCTGATCGACGCGTCATGCGGGGTCGCGGCCGGCAAGGCGCTGGACATCCGGCAGTCCGGGCCCATCGAGAGGTTCGGGACCGGGGTGACGGCGGGGCCAATCGATGCGGTCGTCGGGGCCGGGGTCGTGGTCGTGGCCGACCCCGCCGCGCCGGCGGACGGAGAGGGGTCGGGCGGCCCCCCGGCGGGACCGGCGGCCCTGATGGCGCGGATCGCGGGACTGACCGGGAGCACGCCCATCGTCTGCGCGGACGCCGCCGCCCGCGGTCTCGTGGCCTGGTCCGTGCGCGAGTTGGGCATCGGCCGCACCCGCATCGTCGGTTCCGCCCCCGAGGCGCTGGCCGCGGGCCTCCGAGCGTTGATCGCCCTCGAGGCGGACGTCTCGCCGGCCCAGGTGGCGGTCCAGGCGCTGGGGACCCCGCCCGAGCATCCCGTGGTGGCCTGGAGCAGCGCGTCGGTCGCCGGGGCTCCGCTGGAGGAACGTCTCTCGCCGCCGGCGCGGGCCCGCGTGCGCCGACTGGTCGAGCGCCTGTGGCCGCCCGGTCCGTACGCCCTGGCGTCGGCCGCGGCCCGGGTGGTGGAGGCGCTCGCGGCGGGAGGCTCGCGGCGCGTGTTCACCTGCTTCGTGACCGACGATGCCCGCCGGCCGGCGTCGGCGTCCGCCGCCGCGGTGACCCTGCACGCGGGCGGGGTGGGGGAGGTGGTCGAGCCGTCGCTGAGCCCGTCGGAGCGCGTGCTGCTCGACAACGCGATGGAGCCGGCGCCGTGAGCCGGCCCGCCGCGCTTCGCCGTTCGGCCCCGCGCCGGAGACCCTGATGGAGCTCGAGTTCGTTCCCCTGCTGGGGGTTCAGCGAGACCTCTACCGCCTGCCCCGCGGCCGGGAGCGCTTCGAGGCGTACCTGCGGACGATGGTCGACCCGCGCACCGGCGACCTCGATCTTCCCCTGGTGGACATGAACCCGATGGGGAAGGAGCACCTGCCGGCCCTGCTCGATCGGCTGCTCGCGCTGGACGCCGAGGCGGTCGGCGCCGCCGCCGCGGCCGCGGCGCGGCCGGCGACGGCGGATGTCGCGGGCGCCTACCGGGTCGGGCTGGTCGTGGCCGACGACGCCCGCGGCGGCTGGACCGACCGGCACTGCGTCGAGCTGGGCCACCGCTTCGAGGGCGGGGCGCTCTACCGGCGCGGTTGGATCGTCGGCCTGCTCTGGACCAGCGAGCCCCCCACCGAGACTGCCGTGCGCCAAGAGGTGCTGACCTCGATCCATCGGCTGGCGCACGTCCGCCGCCGCGGGCCCGCGACGACGCTCGCCGCCATGCTCGAGCAGGAGGGGGAGGCGATGGCCGCGGCCGGCTGCGTCGAGCCGGCGCTGGACCGGGACGACCTCGCCTATACGCGGGAGGTCATCCGGCCGTATCTGGCCGCGTCCGATCGGCCGACCGTCGTCGCCTGCCTGCACGGCGACGAGGCCGCCTCGAAGCTGGGCTACCCGCCGCTCGGGTTCAGCCCCCGGGCGGGGCTCGCCCTCGCCCTCGACACCGCCCGCCGGCGGCGGGCCGCACAATCCGAAGGTCAGGAGTCTGCGCCGTAGAACGGTGCAGACTCCTGGCAGGGTTGGTTGGGCGGCGAGCGGAGCCGTAGGCGACGCTCTCCCGGGCTGGAACGATTCCGTGCGCCGGGGTGGGCGCCGAGGCCCCGTCTCCTCCCGGCGGAGCTGCGGCCGGTGGCGGTGCTCGCCGTCACTCGACGAGCCGTCGGTCGAACTGCCGGGCGAACTCGGCGGCGAGCGCCGCCTCGACCTCGGTCGACGGCGGCGCGGCCCCGAGGAGGCGCGCGAGCGACGTCACGCCGTAGCCCGCGAGGCCGCACGGCACGATGAGCCGGAAGTGGTCGAGGTTGGTGGCGACGTTGAGGGCGAAGCCGTGGCTCGTCACCCAGCGGGAGAGGCGCACGCCGATGGCGGCCAGCTTCTCGCGGCCCACCCAGACTCCCGTCAGCCCCTCGGTCCGGCCCGCCTCGACCCCGAAGCGGGCGGCGGTGCGGATGAGCACCTCCTCGAGATCGCGGACGTAGCGGTGCACGTCGCACCGGTCGGGCTTCAGGCTGAGGATGGGGTAGCCCACGAGCTGGCCGGGGCCGTGGTAGGTGACGTCGCCCCCGCGGGGCACGTCGATCACCTCGATGCCGTGCTCGCGCAGCCCCGCCGCCGAGGCCAGCACGTGGCCGGTCCGGCCGCGTCCGCTGACCCCCACGGTGATGACCGGAGGGTGCTCGAGCAGCACGAGCTGGTCGGCGATCTCCCCGGCCTGGCGCGACCGTACGAGGGCCCGCTGCCGGTCGAGCGCCCGCCGGTAGGGGACGGTCCCCCATCGCCGCACCTCGAGCACGGGCAGCCCGCGGGCGTCGCCGGTCCCGTTCGCGGCCCCGGGGTCCGCGGTCAGGACCGGTGCGCCGCCTCCAGCCACTGCGGATCCTCCAGGGCCGCCTTCACCTGCGCCAGGAACCGGTCGGCGACCGCCCCGTCGATCAGCCGGTGGTCGAAGCCCAGGGTCAGGAACGCGCGGAGCCGAGGGACGACGGCGCCGTCGACGACGGCGGGCCGCGGCTCCACCGCCCCCACCCCGAGAATCGCGACCTGGGGCTGGTTGATGATCGGCATCCCGAGCAGCGACCCGAAGCTGCCGGGATTGGTGATGGTGAAGGTGCCGCCCTCGACGTCCTCCGGCGCGAGCTGCTTCGCCCGCGCCCGCGCCGCGAGGTCCTTGACGGCCGCGTCGATGGCGCCGACGGCCAGCCGGTCCGCGTCCTTGACGACCGGCACGATGAGGCCCCGATCGAGGGCGACGGCGATCCCCAGGTTGATGCGCTCGTGGTACACCACGTTCGCGCCGTCGACCGACGCGTTGACCACCGGCGTCGCGGCCAGCGCTTCCGACACCGCGCGGGCGATGTACGCAAGATAGCCCGGGGCGGTCCTCTCGGGGCGCCCGGCCCGGGCCGCGGCGACGGCCGAGAAGTCGACCTCGAACAGGGTGTGGACGTGGGCCGACGTCCGCCGGCTCTCGACCATGTGCTCGGCGATGCGCCGGCGCATCACGCTCATCGGCTCGACGCGGGCGCCGGCCGCGGCGGAGGTCTCGGGAGGGGCGGCGTCGGCCCCGGCACCGCCCGCCTGCCCGTGGGCCGCCACGTGGGCCAGCACGTCGGCCTTGGAGATGCGGCCCCCTTCTCCCGTGCCGGTGACCGCCGAGAGGTCCACGCCGTGCTCGGCCGCGAGCCGCCGCACCACCGGCGACAGCCGGACCCGGGAAGCGGCGGGGGCGGGAGCATCGGCCGCCGGACCCGGTGCTCCCACCCGGGAAGCCTCCGTCGACGCGGGAGGGGGCGGCGTGGCGGGAGCCGCCGCCTCCTCCCCGGCCACGGCGGCCTCCCCGGCCGCGCCGATGACCGCGACGACCGAGTTGACCGGCACCGTCTCGCCGGCCCCGGCGCGTATCTGCAACAGCACCCCGCCGGCCGGCGCCGGCACCTCGGCATCGACCTTGTCCGTCGAGATCTCGAACAGCGGCTCGTCCCGGTCGACCGGTTCGCCGACACTCTTGATCCACCGGACGATCGTCCCCTCGGCGATCGACTCGCCCATCTGGGGCATCAGCACGTCGGTAGGCATTCAGTAGGTTCCAGAGCGGTCCGGCGACGACCGGACGGCTGGCCGGGAGTCTGGGCCGTTCGACGGCGCGGACCTCCGGCAGGGTTGGTCGGGCGGCAAGCGGAACCGCCCTGCGACGGTTTCCGGGTCAGCAGCCCGTGGCGAAAGTCCCCGCTGCATTCGAGCGGCGATGCACTCCACCTGACTGCGTTGTTCGTCGGTTGCGCATACCCAATATGCGCCCTCTCTCACGCCTTGTCAGGCGGGCGCCTCGGCCCGTCGCCGGCGCCCTTCGGGCGCTGGGCAACGCGGGGCCTTACCACAAGCCGCCAGGCGTCAAAGCACCGCGTCCTTGAGGCGGGCGGCGATGCGCGCCTTGACGACGGTCTTGGCGGGAATCTGAATCTGCTCGCCGGTGGCCGGGTTCCGGCCGACCCGGGCCGGCCGTTCCTGCCGCACCAGCTTGACCATGCCCGGCAGGGTGAACTCGCCCGAGCGCTTGAGCTCGGTCTCCGACAGTTGCTGCAATTCCTCGAAGAGGTCGCGCACCTCGGTGCGCTTCATCCCGAACCGGTCACCGAAGTGCGCGAACAGCTCGGTCTTGCCCATCCTTCGAGTCTCTGGCATCGGCGTTCTCCCCTGGCAGCGCCGCACCGCGGGCGCCGCCGCGTTCTGCGACCGGCACGGCGTCCCGCCAGTAACCGCGCCGGGCGTTTGGCTGTAGAGGGCGTCTGCCCGCGGGCAGACGCCCCGTCGCGGGTGGTCGGCCTGTCGGCTTCGACCCGGCGGGATCCCGGTTCAGCGCGGGATGTCGACCGCGGGCGGCCAGTGGGGGCGGATGGTACCGTCCGCTTCCGGCGCGCCAGTGGCGGCATTCGATTATAGGGGAATTCGGCCCGTCGTGCCCGCCCTCGCGCCGAGCTGATATCCGCCCCGCAGCCCCGACCCGCAGCCCCGCCTGCCGGGGAGTGACCGCAGCGCCCGCCGCCGGCCGGAGCGGTCCGGCCGGACCCTCGCGAAGCACGCTCGCCGGCCGGCCTCCCCGGCCGGGAACCACTCCCGCCAGCCGTGCGGTGTTCGCACGAAGGGGGCAGGGCTTCCGCCTCGGGCTGGTAGAATTCGCCCGATCATGGCGGAGCCCGTCGAGACCTTCCCGAACCCCGAGCCGTCCCGGGACTACGAGATCGTCATCCGGTGTCCCGAGTTCACGTCCCTGTGTCCGAAGACCGGGCTGCCCGACTTCGGCGAGATCCGCATCACCTACGTGCCCGACGCCCGGTGCATCGAGCTCAAGGCCCTGAAGTACTATCTCCTCGGGTTCCGCGACCGCGGGGTCTTCTACGAACGCCTGACCAACCGGATACTCGACGACCTCGTGGCCGCGTGCGCGCCGCGGCGCATGGTCGTCGTGGGCGACTTCTCGGCGCGCGGCGGCATCACCACCACCGTCACCGCCCGGTACCAGCAGCCGGTGCCCGGGTCCTCGGCGGGGCGGGCGTCTCCGCCGGAGCCTGCGCGGTAGAACGGCGCGGACGCCGGCAGGGTTGCCGTGGAGACACCGCCCCATCGCGTGGACATCGGCGACGCCCTGGACCTGCACACGTTCGCGCCGCGCGACGTGCCGTCCGTCGTGGAGGAGTACGTCAACGAGGCGTACCGGCACGGGCTGACCCAGGTGCGCTTCATCCACGGCCGCGGCATCGGGGTGCAGCGCCGCGCCGTGCACGCGGTGCTCGAGCGGCATCCCCTCGTCGTCGAGCTGTGGGATGCGCCGGAGTCCCGCCTCGGCGCCACCGTCGCCCGGCTCGCGGGCGGCGGGACGCCGGCCGGGCGCGGGGCCGGCCCGCCCCCCGAAGCCGATGAGCCGCCCGCCTGACTCCGTGCCGCCGGGCCGCGTACCGCTGCCGGCCCGGCCGGCCGTCGACGACGGCGAGATGTTCGTGCGGGCCACCCGGCTTCGCGACGAGCTCGCCACCCGCCGCACCGTGCGCGACTTCTCGAACCGTCCGGTGCCGATGGCGGTCATCGACGCCTGCCTGCAGGCGGCGGCGTCCGCCCCCAGCGGGGCCAACCGCCAGCCGTGGCACTTCGTGGTGGTGACCGACCCCGCGACCAGGCGCCGGATCCGGACCGAGGCCGAGGCGGAGGAGCGCGCGTTCTACCAGGGGCGTGCCCCCGACGACTGGCTCGATGCCCTCGCCCCCCTCGGCACCGACGAGCACAAGCCCTTTCTCGAGGAGGCCCCGTGCCTCATCGTCATCTTCGCCCAGCTCTACGACGTCGACGCGGAGGGGGGCAAGCGCAAGCACTACTATGTGCACGAGTCGGTCGGCATCGCCACCGGCATGCTCATCAGCGCCCTCCACCAGGCCGGCCTCGCCTCGCTCACCCACACCCCGAGCCCGATGCGGTTCCTCAACGCCATCCTCGACCGCCCGGCCCATGAGCGGCCGTTCCTGATCCTCGTCGTGGGCCATCCCGCCCCCGGCGCCACCGTGCCCGCCATCACCCGCAAGCCGTTCGACACCGTCGTGAGCCGTCGATGAGACGGGTCCGGTCGTATCGTCACCAGCAAGCGGTTCGACCGCCTCTGTGGGCGGTGGATGAGCCGAAGGTGTCCCGTGCCGGCCCGGCGCGGTGTCGCTGGGGCGCACCATCGGGACTCCCGCACGGCCCGACTTCGGTGAGCCGAGCCGGACCGGCCGGCGCCCGCCGGTGCACAATAGGCCCGGTGCATCCCGAACGCGTTCGGCCCGCCGCCGTCGCCCTCGCCCTGACGATGCTCGTCGCGGGCGCCGCCCGCCCGGCCGCGCAGCCACGCCCCGCCGTCCAGCCGCGCGCGCCCGTGCTCGAGATCGACGCTCCCGCCTCGTTGCGGACCGTCGCCGAACGGGTCGCGCGGTTCCCGTTGAGCGGGCTCGCCTACGCGATGCACCTGGCGGGGCTCATCGACCCCGGCCCCCCGATAGACGTCCTTCTCATCGCCGAGGGCTCCGAGCTGGCCCGCCGCACCCCATCCTGGATCTCGGGGTTCGCCGACCCCGACCGCAGCCTCGTCGTGCTCTTTCCCGAGCGCACCCGCCTGTATCCGACCGACTCGCTCGAGGCCCTGCTGCAGCACGAGGTCGCCCACGTCCTGTTCTCGCGCGCCGCCCGGGGGCGCCCCCTGCCCCGGTGGTTCAACGAGGGGCTGGCCCTCGCGGCGGAGCGGCAGGTGGGGTTCGAGGACCGTTCCCGGGTGGCCTGGACCCGGATCCGCCACGGCGAGATCCCCCTGTCGGACCTCGAGCGCCTGTTCACGGGTGGCCCCGCCGCGACCCGCCGCGCCTATGCCATCTCGAGCGCCCTCGTCGGTGACGTGCTCGAGCGCCACGGCGATGCCGTCGCCGGCCGCATACTCGCCCGCCTCGGACAGGATCGGCCCTTCCCCCGCGCCTTCGAGGAGGCGACGGGAGAGCCGCTCGAAGCCGCCGTCGGCCGGTTCTGGCGGCGCCGGCCGATCTGGGTCCGGTGGGTGGCGTTCGCGGGCCGGCCGCTGTACCAGTGGATGTTCATCACCGTGCTCGCCCTCGGCGCCATCTATGCCCACCGCCGCCGCCGCGCCGAGCAGCGCCGCCGCTGGGAGGAGGAGGAAGAGCACGAGCTCGCCGAGGACCTGCTGCGGCAGCGCCTGCGCGAGGCGGACCCCCGCGCCCCGGGCAGCGCCTACGACGAGCACTGACGTGCCCGCCGGCGGTTGTGCGGGCGTCGAGGCTCGACCCCGTGCTGGCGTCGCACAACGAGTTGAGCGCGGGGGGCTCGCAGGCTGATCGCCGTTGGTGACATTCCCGATCGGTGAGGTCGGCCTCATCCGGGTCATCCGGGACCTCTGATGTTACCGATCGGGACAATACCGCTTGTCAGGTCCCGTCGATCGGTCTATATTCCCGATCGGGAAATCGAGCCATGACACCGGCACAGATCGGGCAACTCGTGCGGAGGACGCGCCGCGCTCAACGGCTCCGGCAGGACCAGTTGGCGGGCGCCGCGGGCGTCGGCGTGAGGTTCCTCGTCGAGCTGGAGGCCGGCAAGGCGACGGCCCAGATCGGCAAGGCGCTCGCGGTGCTCTCGGCGCTGGGCTGCACGTTGCGCATCGAGCCGCCGCCCGGCCCCGCGGACGGCGACCGGCCGACGTGATGCGCGCGCTCACCGTCTGGTGGGAAGGCGCCGTCGTCGGCTCGCTGACCGTCGACCGGCACGGCGCGATGCGCTTCGCCTACGATGGCGGCTGGGTCGCGGACCCGTCCGCGGCGCCGCTCTCGGTCTCGCTGCCCAAGCGGCTCGAGCCGTTTTCTCCCCGGGCGTGCCGCCCCTTCTTCGAAGGACTGCTGCCCGAGGGCGCGCAACGCGACGCGGTGGCGGCGGCCCTCGGCGTTTCGCCCGCCAACGAGTTCGCGCTGCTCGAGCGGCTGGGGGGCGAGGTGGCGGGCGCCCTGACGTTGTGGCCCGACGGCGAGACGCCGCCTGCGTCGGAGGTGACGGCGCCGCCGGCGGAGCTCTCGGACGACGACCTGGCCGGCCTCCTGGCGAGGCTCGAAGCGCGACCCTTCCTGGCCGGCACGCGGGGCCTTCGCCTGTCCCTCGCGGGGGCGCAGTCGAAGCTGCCCGTGGTCCTGGTCGACGGCCGAATTGCGCTCCCCGCGCCCGGCCAGCCGACGACGCACATCCTCAAGCCGCCCATCGCCCGTTTCGAGGCCACGACCGAGAACGAGGCGTTCGCGATGCGTCTCGCCGCCGCTCTCGGACTCGACGCGGCGCCGGTCGACCCGTATCGCGTCGGCGAGGGCCCGCCTTGTCTGCTGATTGGCCGCTACGACCGCCGGCGAGGGCCGGACGGCATGGTCCGGCGCCTGCACCAGGAGGACTTCTGCCAGGCCCTCGGCGTCGTCGCCGGCCGGAAGTACGCCGCCGAGGGCGGACCCGGGTTCCGGCAGTGCTTCGATCTGGTCCGGCGGGCCTGCTCCAGACCGGCCGTCGAGCTGCTCAAGCTGCTCGATGCGGCCATCGTGCAGGTGCTGCTGGGGAATGCGGACGCGCACGGCAAGAACTACAGCCTCCTGTATCGCGAGGACGGCATCGTGCTCGCACCGCTGTACGACCTGCTCTCCACGGTGGCCTATCCCGAGCTGTCCCCGGTGTTCGCCATGAAGGTCGCGCGGCGCGGCACCCTCGAGGAGCTGCGGCGCGGCGACTGGGACCGCTTCGCCGGCGGCGTCGGGCTCGGCGCGCCCATCGTCCGGCGGCGGGTCGGGGAGCTGACCGGTCTGGCGCTCGAACGGGCCGAGGGGGTCGCGGACGACCTGGCGCGGTCGGGCCTGGACGAGAACGCGCTCGCCCGATGTGCCGCACGCAGCATGGACCGCGTGCGGCGGCTCGCCCTGACCGTCTGATCCTGGAGGGCGCGGATGCGCGCTCCGGGGACGAAGTACCGAAGGAAGCCAACAATCCAGCCATCAAGAACATGTGTTAGTATCTCAACGTGCCGGCTCGACCCGTTCAGATCTCGATGGATGCGGAGCTTCTTCAACGCATCGACGCCGACCCCGAGGTCCGCCAACGGGGGAGGTCCGTCTTCATCCGCTCGGCGATCGAGATGTACCTGCGCGCCCGACAGCGACGGGAGATCGACGAGCAGCTCAGGAACGCCTACGCCGGACACGCCGACGAGCTGCTGGCGGAGATCAGCGACCTGATGGACGTCCAGGAATGGCCGCGAGAGTGAATCGCGGCGAGATCTGGCGTCTGCACCGGCCGCGCCCCGACAAGCGCCGTCCGGTCGTGGTCATCAGTCGGCCCTATCTGATACCCCTCTTGCATACGGTGATCGTGGCTTCGGTGTCGTCCACCTCGCGTGGAGCGCCCACCGAGGTGCCCGTCGGCGTGGAGGAGGGCCTGAAGCAGGCGTCGTGCGTCAACCTGTGCAATCTCTTCACGGTACCCCGGAGTCAACTGCAGGGCTTCGTCGGCACCCTTGGTCCGGACAAGATGCGCCGGCTGTGCCGCGCCCTGGCGATCGCCACCGGATGTGACGCGTAAGCTCCGGCCGACGGCAATACCCGACCGGGCGTCAAAAGAACAGTTGAACCAGTTCGCCGTCGATCTCGGTGATTGTGGACCGGTTGGACGGCCATACCGGTCGGGCGAGTGACGACTCCCAGCGGTCGAGCCGGTCCTGGAGGTCGCGCATCCGCTCGGGGAGCTGATCGGCGAGGTTGACGCGCTCGGCCTCGTCGTCCTCGAGGTCGTAGAGCAGCGAGACCTGCCCGTGGGGCGAGGCGTCGGGGTAGTCCTGCAGCGGGAGGAGGCGGCCTCGTCCGTGGGTGGCGGCGGGGTCGGCGCGGTTGACCTCGAAGAGCTTCCACCGGCCCATGCGGACGGCGCGGTTGGGGCCGGCCCGCCAGTACAGGACGTCGTGGGGGCGGCCGTCCGCGTCGCCGGTCAGGTACGGGACAAGATCGACGCCGTCGCGGACCACGCCGTCGTCGACGGAGGCGCCGGCGAGGCCCGCGAAGGTCGCGAAGAGGTCGAGGCTGATGACCGGCTCGCGGTAGACCTGTCCGCCCTCCAGACCGTTCGGCCAGTGCATGATGAACGGGATGCGGATGCCGCCCTCGAGGTGGAAGCGCTTGGTGCCGCTGAACGGCCCGTTGCTGCACGCGATGGCCGCGTAGCCGACGCAGCCGTTGTCGCTCATGAACACGACGACGGTGTCGTCGTCGACGCCGTGGGCGGCGAGCCGGTCGACCACCGCCCCGACCCCGCGGTCGACCGACGACACCATGGCCGCGTAGATGCGGGTGCGGAAGTCCTCGACGTGGGCGACGGTGTCCATGTACTCGTGGGTCGCCTGCAGCGGGGTATGCGGCGCGTTGTACGAGAGCACGAGGAAGAACGGGGCCTCGCCGCCGGCGTGACGGTCGATGAAGTCGACCGCCTTCCGCGTGAAGACATCGGTCAGGTACTCCTCGACCTCGACCACCTCGCGCCCGCGGTAGATCTCGCGCCCGGCGCGGGTGCCGGCCGGCCGGTCCGGGTCGAGCACCGCCTCGGGGTGGTCGCCCGCGAAGTACGTCGTCCCGCCGGTGAGCAGGCCGAAGTACTCGTCGAAGCCCCGCGACAGCGGCTGCTGGGCCGGCCGCCGGCCGAGGTGCCACTTGCCGACGTAACCCGTCGCGTAGCCGGCCCCCCGCATGAGGTCGCCGAGGGTCCGCTCGTCTGTCGACAGCCCGATCTTGACGTCGCGGCCCGAGGTGTTGAACTCGTAGCCGTGGCGCTGCGGATAGCGGCCGGTCATCAGCCCCGCCCGCGACGGGCTGCACACCGCGGCCGCGACGTAGGCGGCGGTGAACCGGACCCCCTCGCCGGCGAGCCGGTCGAGCCGCGGTGTCCGCATGATGGGGCTGCCGTAGCTGCCGAGGTCGCCCCAGCCGAGGTCGTCGGCGATGACGAGGACGACGTTGGGCCGCTCCGCCGACTGCGCGGCGGCGACGCCGGCGGCGGTCAGGAGGAGGACGATGGCGACGGTGATGACGCGCAGGAGTCTGGACACGCCGGCATCTTAACTGCATTTCTGCGGAATCCGGTACCCTGGGACCCGTGGTGCCCATGGGCTCCGGTCCGATGCCGATCTCCCACCGTGTCAACCGCGAGGCGGTGGTGGTGCTGGGGTGGGGCCGGGCGATCCTCATGCAGCTCGCGCATCCCCTCGTGGCGGCCGGCGTCGGCGCCCACAGCGGCTTCGACGCCGGAGCGCTGGCCTATGTCCGGCGCATGCGCAGCACTATCGGGGCGATGCTCTCGCTCACCTTTGGCACCGAGTCGGAGGTCCGGGAGACGACGGACCGAATCAACGCCATCCACCGCCGCGTGCATGGCCGGCTGGATTGCGCGGTCGGCGGCTACCCGGCGGACATCCCGTACGACGCCACGGACCCGGCGCTGCTGACGTGGGTCCACTGCACCCTCATCGACAGCCAGCTTCGCACCTACGCCCTGTTCGTGGAACCGCTGGCGCCCGACGAGGAGGACCGCTACTGCGCCGAGGCCGCGCGGATTGGCCCGCTGCTCGGGGTTCCCGCGAGCGAGTTGCCCGATACGAGGGACCGGCTCGCCGGCTACCTGGATCGGATGCAGCGGGAGGATCGGCTCGCGGTAGGCGAGGGCGCGCGGCGTCTCGCGGGGGCGCTGCTCGCACCGCCGGGGAGGCGGTGGGTCGCTCCCGCGTTGTGGTTGGGCCGGCTCACCACCGTGGGGCTGCTGCCCGCGTTCATCCGCGACGCCTACGGGTTCCCGTGGCGTCCCGAGGACGCCAGGAGGCTGCGGTCGGCTGCCGCGGTGCTGCGCGCCGCCCGGCGGGTCACGCCGCCAGCGCTGCGGGAGTGGCCTGCAGCGAGGAAGGCGCGCTCGCGGCACGTGGTCCCTTCGGGCGCGCCTGCCGCCGGCCCTCCGGCGGAGTGACGGTCGCTGACGCCCCACGTTCCGGAACGGCTGATCCGACTCCATCAAGGTAATCGTGCCGCCGGAGCGGTGGCGGAGCCCGAATGGTGCCAGGCAGCGGAGGATTTGTGTGAACCGATTGGAAGCGGCAGAACACCGGGTTCTTCCGCACGCTGTTGCCGCGCTCCTCCTCGGCCAGTTCCCGGACACGCTGGAAGACGTGTGGGTTCACCTGGCGCTCGGCAAGGTCGAGAAGGCGCGCCAGACGATCGACGCCGTGCCCGAGCGGCATCCGTTCGATCTCGGGTATCGTGAGGTCGAGCGCGTGGCCTGGGGAGTCGTGCGCCTCGATGACGACGCCAGACGGCGGACTCTCGCTCGCGGATGGGCGGAGCGGCCGGTCGCAGGAGGAAGTGCGTGAGCAGGGACGATTCGATCGCGGTCGCGCTCCGCCAACCGGTGGGCGCCGAGTTCCGTCTGTGCGCCTTGCAGGTGAATCCGCGCCACTACTCGGGCACGTACCGCGGCCAGCCGCAAGCGGCGGCGGACGATGCGGCGTATGCCCGGGGCCTCGTCGAGAAGGCGGTGACGCTGGGGATCACGGTGCTCGCGGTGACCGACCACAATCACGTGGGCGGGGTCGCGGCGATTCGGGCCGCGGCAAGCGACCGCGCGATCCATGTCTTTCCGGGTTTCGAGCTGGCCTCGACCGAGGGCATACACGTGCTCTGCCTCTATCCTCCCGATTTCACGGAGGAGCGACTGGGACGTTGTCTCGGAGAGTTCGGTATTCGCGAGACGGCGGCGTCCAGCGAGGTCTGCGACAAGTCGTTCTCGGATCTGCTCGCCTGCGTGCGCGACCAGGGCGGCATCTCGATCGCTGCGCACGTCACCCACAAGAACGGGCTGCTCAAGGCGCTCCACGGACAGGCCCGGATCCGTGCTTGGAGGGACGACAACCTGCTTGCGATTCAGATTCCCGGCGGGGTGCAGGACCTTCCGGAGGACGTACGACCCATCATCGAGAACGGCAACCCCGACTACCGCCGCCAACATGCGCCGGAATCGAACCTCGCCATCGCGGTCTTGAACGCTGGCGACGTGCAGTCGCCGGCCGATCTGGACGATCCGGGCGCGACGTGCTGGGTGAAGATGTCCGACGTCGGTGTCGAAGGTCTTCGGCAGGCGTTCCTGGATCCGGGGTCGCGGATTCGTCTGCACTCCGATCCGTCGATCGAGGAGCATGCCGAGCTGGTTGCGATGGCCTGGGAGGGAGGCTTCCTGGACAACACCGCGGTTCGCTTCAATCGGAATCTGAACGTACTGGTCGGCGGCCGGGGCGCGGGCAAGTCGACGGTCGTCGAGAGTCTGCGCCACGTGCTCGGGCTGGAGCCGTTGGGCGAGGACGCTCGGGCGATTCACCGGGGAATAGTCCGCCACGTGCTCCGAAGCGGCACGAAGGTGTCGCTCCTCGTACGCTGCCATCGCCCGGCGCCTCGGGACTACCGCATCGAGCGCACTATCCCGAATCCCCCTGTCGTTCGCGACCAGGAGACGGGGGAAGTGTTGAACGTGACCGCGGCGGACATCTTTCCTGGCGTGGAGATCTACGGTCAGCACGAGATCTCGGAGCTCACCGGGAGTCCCGAGAAGCTCACCCGGCTGCTCGAGCGGTTCGTCGAGCGGGACGATACCGTGGGCACCCGGAAGCACGCATTGCGCCAAGCGCTGGAGAAGTCGCGCCGCCGGATACTCGCCGCCCGCGAGGAGCGCGCTCGAATCGACGAACGGTTGGCCGCCCTGCCGGGACTGGAAGAGACGCTGAAGCGATACCGGGACGCAGGCCTGGAGGAGAGCCTCAGGGAGCAGAGCCTGCTGGTGCGGGAGGAGCGCGTGCTCGACACGGTGCCGGAGCGTCTACGGCCGTTCCGCTCGTGTCTGGAAGAATTGCGGCAGGCGCTGCCGATAGACAGGACCTTCGTGTCGGCCCGCGCGCTGGAGGATCTCCCCGGGAAAGACATACTCGCCCGCGCCGATGGCGTGCTGGAGGAGCTGAACAGGGACATCGAAGACGTAGTGAGGGCGCTGGACTCGGCGATTCAGCGAGCCGATCAGGGTATCGAGGGCGTTCGAGAACTGTTCGAGGCGCGCCGGGGCGCGCTGCAGTCCACATACGAGAAGAAGCTCCGGGAGCTTCAGAAGGCCCGCATCGACGGCGAGGAGTTCATTCGGCTCCGGCGTCGCATCGAAAAGCTGCGTCCGCTGAAGGAGCGGCAGTCGGCGTTGACGCGGACGGAGGCGGACGAGGGGGAAACTCGCCGGAGCCTGCTGGCCGAATGGGAGGACGCCAAGGCTAGCGAGTTTCGGGCACTCGAGCGCGCCGGCAAGCGCGTTACCCGCGAGCTTGAAGGCCGGGTGCGCGTGCGGATCGAGTTTGCCGGAAATCGTGAGTCTTTGTTTCAGCTACTCCGCGACGAAGTCGGGGGGAGGCTGTCCGAGGCGATCAATGCCCTGCGCGGTGCCGACAGCCTGTCGCTGGGCGCGTTCGTGCAGGCTTGTCGCAAGGGCGCCGGTGCTCTCACCGAGGAGTTCTCCATCGTCGGCGCGCAGGCCGAACGCTTGGCGCAGGCGTCTCCCGCGGTCCTGATGCGGATCGAGGAGCTCGATATTCCGTCCACGACGAAGATCGAACTCAACACCGCGGCTCCGGACGCGCCGGCGACTTGGCAGGCGCTCGATAGACTGTCCACGGGCCAGAAAGCGACCGCCGTGCTACTGCTCCTGTTGCTCGAGTCCGCCGCGCCGCTCGTGGTTGATCAGCCCGAGGACGATCTCGACAATCGTTTCATCACCGAGGGCGTCGTGCCGCGCATGCGCGAGGAGAAGCGCCGCCGTCAGTTCCTTTTCGCTACCCACAACGCGAACATCCCCGTGCTGGGAGACGCCGAGCTCATTCTCGGCCTCAGCGCATCGGGTGAAGCGGACTCGGGGAGCGCAAGAGCCGTCCCCGAGCATATGGGCTCCATCGACGCGCGGCCGGTGCGGGAGCTGATCCAGGAGCTGCTCGAGGGTGGCGAGGACGCGTTCGAGCGGCGGCGCCGCAAGTACGGATTCTGAGGTGGGACGGTGACGAAGACGGAGCTGAGCGAGCTGATCGCGAACGGCGAGAGTTCACGCGTCGACTTCAAGCGAGACGTCATCGAGAATCGCCAGTTGGCGAAGGCACTCGTCGCGTTCGCCAATCTGCAGGGTGGATGCGTCCTGCTCGGGGTCGATGATGACGGGAGCGTTCGCGGGCTGGCCAGGGGCGATTCGCCGGCCGGCGCGACGGACGATGCGGCGTCGCGTACTCATCAGCGCCTGGAAGAATGGGTGATGCAGGCCTGCCGGGACAAGATACGCCCCGAGATTATCCCCTACTTCGAGATCTTCCGGGACGTCGAGCCGGGCCGGGACGTGGCGGTGGTTCAGGTCGAGCGCGGATGGAGCGTGCACCACGTCTGGCACAACCAGCGGCGCACGTACTACGTGCGGGTCGGCAGCGTAAGCCGCGAGGCGAGCCCGGAGGAGTTGGCGCGCCTGTTTCAACAGCGTGGGGCCTTCCGGCCGGAGCTTCGACCGGTGTCGGGCACCTCGATCGCGGATCTGGATCGACGGCGCCTCGAAGACTACTTCAGGCGGGTGCGGCAGCAGGAAACGCCCGCGTCGAGCCCGTCGGACGAATGGTGGCGGGCAAAGGCGGCGTGGGCCAGGAACGAGGACGAGACGCACTGGAGGTCCCTGGTCGACCTGCGGGAGCAGGAGTGGCTGGCGGCGCGGGACGCCGAATGGACGTCGCTCCTCGTCAATACGGAGTTCCTCGACGACAGCGACCGGCAGCCGGCGACCGTCGCCGGACTGCTTCTCTTCGGCAGCCGCCCGAGCCGGTACCTGCCCCAGGCGAAGATCGATGCGGCCGCCTATTTCGGGCGGGAGCAGGATTACGACGCCAGGGAGCGCCGCACGTTGCGGGGGCCGATTGTCCGTCTGCAAGACGCGGACGGCGCCGCGCTGGAACCCGGTCTCGTGGAACAGGCGGTGGAATTCGTCAGGCGGAACATCGAAACGGTGGCTCTCGATGACGGCGTCCGGCGGCAGGCGCGATGGGATTATCCCGAAGATGCGGTTCGCGAGGCGGTCGTCAACGCGGTCGTGCATCGCGACTACCTCCTGTCGGGCACCGACATCGAGCTCGCCATCTACTCGGATCGGCTCGAGGTGGTATCGCCCGGCCGCCTGGCGAACGGCATCACGCCGACCCGCATGCGCAGCGGATGCCGGAGCGCGCGCAACGAGCTCTTGAAGGACGTGATGCGGGACTACGGGTACGTCGAGCACATGGGGATGGGCGTACCGCGGAAGATCGTGCGCGGCATGCGGGAGCACAACGGCACCGAGCCGGAGTTGCTCGAAGAAGACGAGCGCTTCACGGTGAGACTGTGGAAGTCCGCGCAGCCTTGACCCACACGCAGGCTCTTGCGCCGGGGCCGGTGGCACGACGACTATCGCCACCCCCCGCGCCTGTCGAGTACTGCTTCTTGAACGCCGATGGTCGAGTTCCTTCGCGACCACCGTGCCATCGTCATGGCTGACGTCGACGGCCCGCTTGCCTTCCGGGTCGTCTGGCCCCGTGGAACCGGGGTTCGATCCGTCTACCGCCCCCCGGCCGCTGCCTCCTGCACGCGCGCGCCCCGCAGCAAGTTCTCCATCCCGTAGTTGCCCTCGTGGCAGGCGTACTCGTACATCGGGCCGGCGAAGCGGCGCATGGGGACGGACGCGGTCCACGGGCGCGTGTAGGTGTCGGGGTCGTTCACCGTGTAGTGGTGCTCGATGGTGTCGGCGTCGACCCGGGTGAAGCGCTCCACCAGGGTCAGGCCGCCGCTCGCGCCGGGGCAGCAGTTGAACGAGTTGGTGTAGATCTCGTCGCGGAAGTTCGTGGTCTCGACGACGAGGGTGTCGCCCTCCCAGCGGCCGCGCGAGTCGCCCATCCAGAGCCGGATGCGGTCGTCCACCGGCGGACCGCCGGCGAGGGGGATGATGCGCGGCTCGTGGATCATCTCCTGCAGCATCACCACGTATCCCGGCGTCTGCAGGACGAGGAAGTGGTTGTTGTAGCCGCCGGGCCGCTTCGGGGCGCCGCGGGTGACGCAGCGCTCGGCCATGGTGCGGCCGGTCCAGTGGTCGCTGTCGCGGCTCCAGCCCGCCCGCGTCTCGCCGGCGGGGGTGCGCGGCGGCAGGCGGCCGTCGGGCGGGTCGATGACGAGCGACGTCCGGGCGAGGGCGGTGCCGCGCTCCCACCAGAAGTCGTTGTAGGTGCCGGGGTCGCCCGGCGGGGGCGGGCGGTCGTTGCGGCCGACGTTGGCGGCGTCGATGGCCGCGACCTCCTCGTCGGTGTAGACGGCCCGACCCGCCACGGTGTCCGGGCGCTCGAGGGGGGTGGTGGTCGAGTTGGTCCAGAGTCCCTGGAGGTCGGGCTGGCCGTCGGGCGTGCGCGGCGCGGTCCACCCGTCCTGGGCCGGCGCGGCGGCGGGGACTGCGAGGGTCGCGGCGATCACCGCGAGCGAGAACCGTCTTCCAATCATGTCGACCTCCAACGGCCGAGTCGCGGCGGCCGCCGGCGCCGTTCGACGCCGCGCGAGCCGGAACCGGTTGCGTGCGTTCGGGCGACCCGAGTCAGCCCGGCGATCCTGATCGGGCAATCGTCGCCCGAGCTCCATCGGGCAATCGTCGCCCGGTCCTCGACTCTCCGCCCCCGTCGCCGGCGATTCCGGCTTCCGCCCGACCACTCTCGTGCGGCCGCGCCGATCACGGCCGGCCCACCCTACGGATCGAGGCCCAGAAGCCGCGCCGGGTTGTCGCGAATCATCACGTCGATGTCCGCGTCGCCGATGCCTTCCCTCCGCAGCCCGTCCATGAGGGCGTTCAGGCCGTCGGGGTGCAGCGGGTTCCCCGCCTGGCCCAGGTCGGACGCCAGCAGGAAGTGCCGGGCGCCGTACTCGCGGATGACGTCGGCGTAGTCCGCGTACGAGAACTCGCCGTTCAGCACCGCCAGCCACACCAGCTCGATGACGACGTCGTGATCGGCCATCGCCCGGAGCTGGTCGGGGGTCGGCGACTGCCCGAGCCCGTGGGTGACGAGAATCTGCTCCACGCCGCGGGCGCGGGCCTCGGGAATCAGGGCCAGCACCTCCTCGGGCGACGAGTGCCCCATGGCGAGCACGAGGTCGTGCTCGGCGACGAGGTCGAAGATCTCGCCGAGGGCCGGGTCCATCTCGCCGCCGCGCATGACCGGCACGAACGCGCCGGGGTCGCCGGCGCGGGTCATCCAGAACTCGGCGTCGAACGTCGGCAGCCACACCACCTTGCCCCGCCCGCCGGAGAACGCCACCAGTTGGCGCACCACCTCGGCGTTCAGCCCGCCGACGGAGTGGTTGAGGGCGACGCCGCCGAAGATCTCGAGGCCGGGCACCTCCTGCATGGCCAGCCACGCCCGGTCCGCGGTCATCGTGAAGTGGTTCTTCAAGACGAGCCCGCGCATGCCGGCCCGCTTCGCGATGCGCGCGATCTCGAGGTCGCCGACCGAGCGGGGTCGCGAGTCGGGCCCCGAGTGCACGTGGAAGTCGATGACGCCGGCCAGACTGGTGGTCTGGCCGGCGGCCGGCTGAACCAGGACGACGCCGATCAATGCTGCCGCACCCGCGGCCGTCCACCTTCTCATCGCGCAATCCTCTCTGCTGCCGTTCCCTGGCCTCGGGTCCATCCGCCGGCCGGCGCTATTGCCCGGCCGACGCCTCCGCCGGCGGCACGTTGCCGTTCGGCTTGAGCGCGGCCACGCCCGGCCCCCCGGACGGCCCGCGCAGCGTGAACCAGAGCGTCCCGTCCCGGTCGCGGTCGAGCTTGGGCGTGTGCGCCCGCAGCTCGGGGAACGGGAAGTAGGTGAAGTCGCCGGTCTCCTGGTCGAACCGCACCAGCGAGTTGTAGATGCCGTTCTCGACCCACAGGTTGTCGTCGGCGTCGGGCCAGACGTCGTAGGGGTTCCCGTCCTTGAGGGGCAGCTCGAACTCGGTGACGGTGCCCGTCACGGGGTCGATGCGCGAGATGGCGTTGCCGAAGTAGTGGGCGGCCCACACCTTGCCGTCGGAATCGATGGCGGGACGCCGCGCCGGATTGGCCATCGGGTACGACCGCCACGCCGCCGTCTCCTGGTTGTACATGAAGATGGCGGGGGTGTGCAGGCCCACCGCCCACACCCGGTCCTGCCGGTCGACGACGATGCCGTAGCCGCTGAACCCGGCCAGGGGCTCCCACTCGGTGAAGTCGTTGGCGTCGAGGTCGAATCGCCCGATGCGGCCGGCCGAGGCGAAGTAGGTGTACCAGAACTGTCCGCGCGAGTCGACCCAGACGCTGTGCGGCCCCGCCCCCTTCGTCGGCATCGGGTAGCGGGTCATCTCGCCGGTGGCGGGGTCGAGCTCGCCGAAGTGGTCGCCGGTCAGCTCGACCCAGTACACGCGCCCGCGGTGCTCGACGATGCCGTGGGGGGTGACGTTGATGTTCTCGGGGTTCTCGATCCAGAGCTCGTCGGTGCGGGTCTCGAAGTCGGGGTCGCGGCTGTCCATGCGGATGATCGAGTTCGAGCCGTTGCCCGACACCCAGATGACCCCCGGCTCGGCGAGGCTCGCGAAGACGCTGTGGATGCTGCCGCGCGGGGGCGCGCCGTTCGCGAGCAGGCGCTGCGGCCCGCGGTTCAGCTCGTACTCGATGTAGACCGCCTCGGACAGGGCCTCCTCGTCGCGGACGAGGGGATCGAGCTCGAGGTCGCGGGGCTCCGACCCGGGCCCGAAGAGCGAGGTCAGGTACTGGATGATCAGCTCCTTCTCCTCCACCGATACCAGGTCGTGGGTGACCTGCGGCACGCCGGGGGCCATGTTGGCGACGCGGCCGTCGACGTCGAACATGCGGTCGACCGCCTGCCGCCAGCCGTTCTCGTTGCGCGGCCCGCGGCGATGGAACCCGGCCGGCCCGTGGCAGCCGAAGCAGCCGCGGAGCATGATTTCGCGGGCGGGGTGGGGCGGATAGAGGGTGTCGAAGTCGACGATCTCCGCCGCCCGGCCGTCCGCGGCGCCGCCGCCGTAGTTGCGCTGGGCGCTCGCGCCCCGCGCCGCCGCGCCCTCCTCGGGGCCCGCTCCCAGCGCCGTCAGGGCGA
Organism: Vicinamibacterales bacterium; assembly: GCA_965261285.1. Classification (GTDB taxonomy): domain Bacteria; phylum Acidobacteriota; class Vicinamibacteria; order Vicinamibacterales; family UBA8438; genus JAJEEA01. Next base: position 6,342,297 of record OZ253457.1, read on the forward strand.
TGTCGACGGTGGTCGCCTCGCCGGCCCGCACCTCCACCGTCGCGGTCGGCGACTCGAACGCCTCCTCGATCACCGACACGTCGTAGGTGCTCGGCGGCAGGTTGTAGATGTGGTAGCCGCCGTCCACGGTGTAGACGGTGTAGGCGATGCGGTGGACGGTGTCGTGCGCCTTCACGCGGAGGGCGCGCACCTCGCCGTGGTCGGCCGTCACCCGGCCCGCGATGACGCCGCTGTCGCCGTCCTGGGCGAGGGCGGCCCCGCCGGGGAAGTCGGCGCCGACGAGCAGAATCGCCGCCGCCGCGACTGCGGCGAGGGCCGTCCGCCGGACGCCGCGGGTTCGTGGTTGCTTCGGCATCGTCTCACCTCGATTCCGGGATCGCGCCGCCGCGGTCTCGCCGGGCGGCGTGCGTTCCGCCGCCGCCCCCGGTACTGCGCCGGTCGTTCACTGACTCCTGGTCTTCAGTGATCGTCAACTGGTTCCGTGGCTCTCAGTATAGGAGCACGGAAGCTCGTCGGCGAAACCACGGGCATCGCCGTGAGCTCTCGAGGTCGGCCCGCGGGCGCGCGCCCCGTCGCCCGCGGGCCTTCGCCGCGTCCGGGGATCCGCTTGCGCGGTCGTCCGGCCTCGCGGGCGTCCATGCCCTTGAGCATTCTTCCGCGGGTGCACGAGCCCAAGCCAGTCCGGTAACGGTGCGGGGCAAGCCGAACGCGTTCTTCCGCGGGTGCACGGGCCCGAGCTGCGGGGCACGGCTGCGTCCCGTCTGCCGGCGTCTTCTCTCGGTGTGCGGGTGTAAGATCGGCGAATGGTGCGAGCCGTCGCCGCCGCCCTGGTCGCGGTGCTGGCCGGGGCCGCCCCCGCCGGCGCCGGTGCGGCGGGACCGCGCCCGTACCCGGCCGGCGCGAGCACCGCGCCGGCGTCGTCGGGGCAACCGGCATCGGCCACCGCGCCGTCGCCGCAACGGGCCCTGCTCGATCGGTACTGCGTCACCTGCCACAACCAGCGGCTGCAGACGGGGGGGCTCGCCCTCGACGCCGCGGACGTGTCCCGCGTCGGCGCGGCGCCCGACGTCTGGGAGCGGGTGGTCCTGAAGCTGCGCGGCGGCATGATGCCGCCGGCCGGGCGGCCGCGTCCCGCCGGGCCGGCCCTCGACGAGCTGCGCGGGTGGCTCGAGGCCGAGCTCGACCGCGCCGCCGCGACCGTCGAGCCGGGCCGGGTGCCGACCCACCGCCTGAACCGGGCCGAGTACGCCAACGCCGTCCGCGACCTCCTGGCCCTCGACATCGACGCCGGGGCGCTGCTGCCGGCCGACGACACCGGCCACGGGTTCGACAACCTCGCGGGCACCCTCGCCCTCTCGCCGGCGCTGATGGAGCGCTACCTGACGGCGGCCCGGCGCATCAGCCGCCTCGCCGTCGGCGACCCCGCGATCGGCCCGGGCCTGACCTCGCGCACCTACACCGTCCCCATCGCGATGACCCAGAACGACCGCATGAGCGAGGCGCTGCCGTTCGGGTCGCGCGGCGGCCTCGCGGTGCGGCACCGCTTTCCCCTCGACGGCGAGTACGTCCTCACCGTCCGCCTGAAGCGAAGCGTCTACGAGTACATCGTCAACCTCGACGAGGCGCACGACCTCGACGTGCGGATCGACGGCCGGCGGGTGGCCCGGTTCACCGTCGGCGGCGCCGAGCCGGGGAGGCCGGCCCCGGTCAGCTTCTCGGGCACGTTCGTGGCGGCGGGGGCCTCGGAGTACCCGACCCAGGACTGGGACGACTACCGCACCGGGGCCGACGCGGGCCTCGTCGTGCGCGTCCCGGTGCGGGCCGGCGCGCGGTCGGTCGGGGTGGCATTCGCCGACAAGTCGTGGGAGCACGAGGGGGTGCTCCAGCCCGAGCTGCGGGAGTACGGCGCCACCGTCACCGAGACCACCGACACGTCGCCCCGGCCCGAGGGGCCCGGGCTGGAGAGCGTCACCATCGACGGGCCCTACGCGGCGACGGGGCCGGGCGAGACCGCGAGCCGGTCGCGCCTCTTCGTCTGCCGCCCCGACGGGACGGATGCCGGGGGGGAAGGCTGCGCCCGGACCATTCTCGCCCGCCTCGCGCGGCGCGCGTACCGCCGGCCCGTCGGCGAGGCCGACCTCGAGCCGCTGCTGGCCTTCTATCGGGAGGGCCGGGCCCTGTACCGGGATGGTCGAGCCGTCGACCCGGCGGGCGGTCCCGACGACCGCGAGGGCGGAGCCGTCGACCGAGAGGGTGGGGCCGCTGACCGTGAGGGCGGAGCCGTCGACCCGGAGGGCCGAGCAGTCGACCGGGAGGACGGAGCTGTCGACCCGGAGGGCCGGGCCGTTGACCGTGAGGGCGGAGCCTCCGGCCGGTTCGAGGCCGGCATCCAGGCCGCGATCGAGCGCCTCCTCATCGACCCGGAGTTCCTCTTCCGCATCGAGCGCGATCCGGCCGGCGTCGCCCCCGGCGCCCCCTACCGGCTGACGGACCTGGAACTCGCCTCGCGGCTGTCGTTCTTCCTGTGGAGCAGCATCCCGGACGAGGAGCTGCTCGACATCGCGGAGCGGGGCCGGCTCTCCGACCCCGGCGTGCTCGAGGGCCAGGTGCGGCGCATGCTGGCGGACGCCCGCGCGTCGGCCCTCGTCGACAACTTCGCCGGCCAGTGGCTCTCGCTGCGCAGCGTCGAGGGCATCGCCCCCGACCCCAACCTCTTTCCCGGCTTCGACGAGAACCTGCGTCAGGCGCTACGGCGCGAGACCGAGCTGTTCTTCGAGAGCCAGCTTCGCGAGGACCGGAGCGTCGTCGAGCTGCTCTCGGCCGACTACACGTTCCTGAACGAGCGGCTGGCCCGGCACTACGGCGTTCCCGGCGTCACCGGCAGCCGCTACCGGCGGGTGACCCTCGCCGGCAGGGGGCCCGCCGCGGCCCGGCGCCTCGGCCTCCTCGGCCACGGCAGCATCCTCGCCGTGACCTCCTACGGCAACCGCACCTCGCCGGTGCTCCGGGCGAAGTGGCTGCTCGAGAACGTGCTGGGGACGCCGCCGGCCCCGCCCCCGCCGGACATTCCGCCCCTGCCCGCCGGCGGCGAGGCGGGCGAGCCGCGCACGGTCCGAGAGCGGCTCGCGCAGCACCGGGCGAACCCCGCCTGCGCCGCCTGCCACGCGCCGATGGACCCGCTGGGGTTCGCGCTCGAGAACTTCGACGCCATCGGCCGGTGGCGGACCACCGACGCCGGGTTCCCCGTCGACGCCTCGGCCGTGCTCGCCGACGGGCTCACCACGTTCGACGGCCCCGGCGGGCTGCGGCGGGTGCTGCTCGACCGTTCCGGGCAGTTCGTCGAGACGGTGACCGAGAAGCTCCTCGTCTATGCCCTCGGCCGCGGCGTCGAGCACCATGATCGCCCGGTCATCCGCGCCATCGTGCGCGCGGCGGCGGAGGACGACCACCGGTGGTCGTCGCTCATCCTGGGCATCGTCGAGAGCGCGCCGTTCCGGATGCGGAGGTCGGAGTCGTGAACGTCGGCGGGAAGGCGAACCCGGTCGGCAGGCGCCGCGCGGGAGTGGACGCCGCGGTGGTCCTGCCGCTGCCCCCGAGGGGACGATGGGCATCGGCGTCGTGATCGGCGCCAGGTAGTCGGCGTCGCGATCGGCGCCAGACAAGACGGTTCGTCCTCGCACGGCGCCGCGTGGCGTGCGCCTTGGGCGCCCCCGCGGCTCGACGGGATGACGGGGAGGTCGGAGTCATGATCATCACCAGGAAGGCGATTCCCCGCCGGACGGTGCTGCGCGGGGTGGGGGCGGCGGTGGCCCTGCCCCTGCTCGACGGCATGGTGCCGGCGGCGACCGCCCTCGCGCAGACCGCGGCGCGCCCGGTCCCGCGGTTCGGCGTCGTCTACATCCCCAACGGGGTCGTCATCGACGAGTGGACGCCGGCCGGCGACGGCGCGGGGTTCGCGTTCTCGCCCATCCTCGCCCCCCTCGAGCCGTTCCGCGACCGCGTACTGGTGCTCAGCGGCCTGACCCAGAACGTGAACGGCCTCACCGCGCGGAGCGGGGCGGTGCACGGCCGCTGCGCGACGAAGTTCCTCACCGGGGCCATCCCGCGGCCGTTCGGGCAGGAGGGCAACGACTTCCTCGCCGACGTCTCCCTCGACCAGCTCGTCGCGCGGGAGATCGGCGGCGAGACGCCCATCGGCTCGCTCGAGCTGTCGCTGGAGTCGGGCGACAAGGGGGCGGGGACCTGTGACGGCGGCTACAGTTGCACCTACAGCCACACCATCTCGTGGCGGGGGCCGCGCACCCCGCTGCCCATGGAGCACAACCCGCGGGTGGTGTTCGAGCGCATGTTCGGCGACGGCGGCAGCACCGACCCCGCCGCGCGCCGGGCCCGGGCCGAGCGACGCCGCAGCCTCCTCGACTCGGTCCGCGGCAAGGCGGCGGACCTGAGCCGCGGCCTCGGGCCGAGCGACGCCGCCCGGCTGGGCGAGTACCTCGACGCGGTGCGCGACATCGAGCGGCGCATCCAGGGGGCCGAGGCGCAGGCGGCGCGCGAGCTGCCGGCGTTCGACCAGCCGGCGGGGGTGCCCGCCGGCTTCGCGGACCACGCGCGGCTCATGTTCGACCTGCAGGTGCTCGCGTGGCAGAGCGACCTCACCCGGGTCGTCACGTTCATGGTCGGCCGCGAGTTCAGCAGCCGCACCTATCCCGAGATAGGCGCCCCCGGCGGGCACCACCCCCTGTCGCACGAGGGCAGCGCGGCGAGCCGCGAGCAGCTCGTCCGCATCAACCAGCACCACGCCGAGCAGTTCGCCTACTACGTCGACCGGCTCGCCGCGACCCCCGACGGCGACGGGTCGCTGCTCGACCACGCCATCGTCTACTACGGCGCGGGCATGGCCGAGGGCGACCACCGGCCGTGGAACCTGCCGCTGGTGGTGGCCGGCGGCGGTGGGGGACGGCTCGCGGGCGGCCGGCACCTCCGCTTCGCCGGCGGCGCCGGCGGCGGCCGGTCGGTCGACGGGGGCACCCCCCTCGCCAACCTGCACGTGACGGTGCTCGAGAAGCTGGGGATGCGCGTGGACCGCCTCCACGACAGCACCGGGCGGCTGGACTTGTAGGTGTCCTGGTGAAAGCGCACGTCGCACGGGTTGGTTCGGCGGGTCTGCTGGCGGTCTCCCTCTGCGCCGGGTCGGGCGCCGCGCTCGGCCAGCCCGTGGAGGCGCCCGGCGCGTCGGCGTTGATCGCGGCGGTGCGCGACGGCGACGCGGCCGAGTTGCGCGCGCGGTTGGCCGGAACGGTCGACGTGAACGCCCGGCAGCCGGACGGCGCGACGGCCCTGCACTGGGCGGTGCACCACGAGGACGTGGTCGCGGCGGACCTGCTGCTCGGGGCCGGCGCCGACGCCGATGCGGCCAACGACCTCGGGGTCACCCCGCTGCTCATGGCCTGCCGCCGTGGCCACGGCGCCCTCGTCGAGCGGCTGCTGGCGGCCGGCGCCGACGCGAACGCCGCCCTCCCGAGCGGGGAGACCGCGCTGATGGCGGCGGCCCGCGCGGGCAGCGTCGCGGCGGTGAACGCCCTGCTGGCGCGTGGCGCGCGGGTGAACGCGGCCGAGGCGACCCGCGGCCAGACGGCCCTGATGTGGGCGGTCGCCAACCGGCGGCCCGCCGTCACGCGGGCGCTCCTCGACCGCGGCGCCGACGTCGGCGCCCGGACCGTCGTCCGCCGCCGGGTCTACAACATGGGGGGCAGCCGGTCGGCGGGGTCGGCGTCGCGGGGCATCGCCCTCGAGGAGGTGGTCGAGGGCGGCAGCACCGCGCTGCTCTTCGCGGCCCGGTCGGGCGACGTCGAGTCGGCCCGTCTGCTGTTGGCGGCCGGCGCCGACGTCGACGACGCCGCGGCCGACGGCAACCCCGCCCTGGTCGTCGCCGCCCACGGCGGCCACGGCTCGCTCGCGGCGCTGCTCCTCCGCGCCGGGGCCGACCCCGACGCCGCCCCCCTCGGCTACACCGCGCTGCACGCGGCGGTGCTGCGCGGCGCCCTGCGCGACCGCGGCGTCCCCAACGACGACCCCGGCGCCGGCGTGCCGCTCGTGCGCGCGCTGCTCGCCCACGGCGCCGACCCCGACCCGCGCCTCGCCAGGGGCACGCCGGTGCGGCGCTGGAGCCACGACTTCGCGTTCATGGACCGGTGGGTCGGCGCCACCCCCTTCTGGCTCGCGGCGCACTTTCTCGAGACGGAGATGATGCAGGTGCTCGCCGAGGCCGGCGCGGACCCCCGCGCGCCGAGCCGCGACGGCGCCACGCCGCTCATGGCCGCGGCCGGGCTCGGCTACAACCGGGGCGGCGGCAGCGCGTTCATCCGCGACCGCCGCGACTTCTCGTCGTACAACCCGGTCGAGTCGGCCGCGCTCGGCTCCGCGATTCCCGCCGCCGAGGAGCGGCGGACCGTCGCGGCGGTCACGGCGGCCCTCGCCCTGGGCGCCCGCGTCGACGCCGCCAATGACGCCGGCGACACCGCCCTCCACGCCGCCGCCTCACACGGCATGAACGCCGTCATCGAGCTGCTGACCGACCACGGCGCCGACCCCGACGCCGAGAACCGGCGCGGGCAGACCCCGGCCGACCTCGCCGTCTACGCCGACGGCATCGCCGGCGACCGCTACGTCCGGGAGGACACGGTGGCCCTGCTGCGCACCCTGTCTGGCGCAACGGCGGCCCGTCCCGTCGCCCCCGATGCTCGTCCCTCCGCCCCCGACGCCCCTCCCGAGGCGCGGACGCCGGCCAACCCGGTGGCGGCCACCCCCGAGTCGGTGGCCGCGGGCGCCGCCGCCTACGCGGCCCACTGCGCCGCCTGCCACGGCGCCACCGGCCGGGGCGACGGCGCGCTGGCCGCCGCCGCTGCGGCCTACGGCCCGCGTCCCTCGAACCTCGCCGATCCGACGTGGCGGCACGGCGGCGGCGACGGCGAGATCTTCGCGGTCATCCGCGACGGCATCGGCCCCGACTTCGCCATGGACGCCTTCGGCGATCGGCTCGCCGAGACGGACATCTGGAACCTGGTCAACTTCCTCAGGAGCCTGCGTTGACCCGCGATGGCGCCGAGGGCGGGGCGAAGCCCGTGGCGTAGGGTCAACGAGTTGATGGAACTGGAACATGGATGAGGCGCCCACCGACCCGATTATCGCTGAGCTCCACGCCATCCGCGATGCGCATGCGGCCCGATTCAATTACGATGTCATGGCGATCTTCAGGGACATTCAGGCCAGGCAGGCGGCGTCCGGCCGGACCTATGTCCGCTATCCCATGCGTCGTGCCGCCGAGGAACGGGACGATCCGACCGCGCCCTGCCGGTCGCTCGGTCGCCGTACGGATTCTGCGCCATAGACTGGCGTCGGTTCCCGTCGGAGCCGCCGACCCGCGGACGGTCGCGCGGCTGGACGGCGATTGCCGGGCGGCGCCGCCGGCGGGCATCTGCGCGATGGGGGATGCCGTGGCGCCCGGCGCTTCCGCAACCGACCGTTGTAGGTTGATCACGACGGTGCGCAACAGAGACGCGGCTGAGCTGCATCGCCGGGACGGCTGTTCGTCGCGGCGCGTCGATACGCCGGTGCCGGACGGCTTGGGTTCAGCCCAAGTGAAGACCCGTACTATCCTCGGCGGATGCTCCACCGAGCGTCAGCAGATTCCGTACCAGTTGCCGTCCTTCCCGGGACAGCCCCGGCGAGGTGGCCAGGTGTCGGGCCTCGCGGACTTCGTCGCGGATCGCATGAATGCGCGCCCGGGCGAATCGCCGGTCCAGCCCGCATGGCGGCCTTCGGCAAGCACGCCGCCACAGTCTCTGCACGACCACGAACACGTACAGCGCATGCAGCACGCCGCGAACGGAGCGTTCGCCACCCCGCCAGGGCGAGAAAGCGGCAGTCCCCGCCCGAGCAGGTTCGATGAGCGGAATCCGGCGTTCGACCAACGAGAGTTGCAGGTGCATCGTCTCGTGGACCAGTGCTTCCGCCAACCGCTCGATCCTTGCACGAGCTCGGTGATCCGGTACGGACAGGAACACGGAAAAAGGCAGGTCCGGCCTGCTGTAGCTGCAGTCGAGCTCGGGGGACGGCGCCTCGATCAGGTGTACGCAACGAACCAAGCCTTGGATGGACACGGCCAGCTCCGGCCACACGGCGTGTACGAGGCGTCGGGCCCGCTTCAGAGCATCGATACTCGCCGAAACCGTCGGGCGGTCCGCATCGCGCAGCGAAAGACCCGCCGCTTCCAGCCCGGTGCGTACCTGCCTCGGAAGGCACTCCAGCAGAACCGGCCCGCCGGTTTCCCCATGGGGCGGGCCGACCGCGCCAATCGCCTGCCTCACCTCGTCGGCGGACCGCGTCATCATGCGCGCGGTGCCGTAGGACTCGAATGCCAGACCGTACGGATTCAGGAGCTCCGCGGTGCCGACTTGGCGCAACGCCGCCGGCAGTTCACCCGTCCACTGCGCGGGATGCTGCGGGACGTCTTCCACTGAGCAGGCAGCAATCACGACCGGCCCTACCCGCTGATGGCGTAGAACGAATACACGATGGAGTATCGCTCCCCGCGGACCACCTTGCTGACCGCATGGTGCGAGCGGCGGGATATCTCGAAGAGCAGGGCCTGTCTCGACATCGGGGCCAGAACCACGCGCAGGTCTTCAGGCGTATCGTTATCGAAGAGCAGAAAATACCCGCCATCCCCTGCCGTCCAGCCGCGATTCAACTGAACGACCAGGCGGTGGGTCTCGCCGTTCTTGAGGTAGTCGTCGTGGATCCGAATACGCTGTCCTGTCGTCAACCGATGCGCCGTCATCTCGACCGCCGGCCGAAGCCGACGCTGGAACAGCGCCGCAACCTGCCCGCGCAAGGTCGCGAGGGTCGATGCGGCGGCCAACCGCGCGATGTCGGGGGGCAACTCGACGCCACGCATGTCGAACTCGTGTTGTGAGTAGAACGATTCCTCGGTGAGGTCCCACGGGGCCGTCCGTTCGAACCACGACAACGTGGCCCGCTCGACGTCGGCGCACAAGGCGTCCGGCACGACCGAAAACGGATAGGGATCCGTCTCCAGGCGGACGCTCGACAGGTCGAGAACGGGTCGCATCAGCGTGGGAGGTGGGCGTCCAGGTACTGCCGAACGCGTGAAATCAGAAGCAGGTGATCGGCGCAGTACACCGAGGGGTTGTCGAAATCGCGTTCGTCGCTCCAACGGTAGAGCGGCATTCCGCCGCCGCAAATCGAGAGCTCGGGGCACCGCCGGCACTGTACGGCCGTAGGGTGCTGCATCTCCACGTGCTCCCGAAACGCGGCAGTTCGAGCGATCTCCCGTAGCGAATGGGAATGAACCGACCACCGCTCGGGGTACCGGTCCGCGCCGTCGGACGTGCTCTTGAGCGTGTCGTTCTTCGTAATCGTCCCGTCGGTGTCGATGATGACTATCGCGCTCGGGTCCTGCCCCATTCCCTCCTTTGTCGCAGAGCCCCCGAGCACCAGCTTCACCAGGTCGTCCAGCACCCTGATCGGTACCGGATCGGGATCACTCATGTAGATGTCGAAGAGCCGTGCCAGCCATGTTCCGGCCTCGTGCGATTCGGTTCCGGCCTTGCCCTGCGGCAGTCGCGAGTGGTTGCCGTCGGGCAGCAGGAAGTTCATCGCCGGCGCCCCGAGGTCTCGGAGGAACCAGTAGACCTCGGCTGGATCGCTGGATGGGTCGATGACGCTCAGCGTGCCCGAGAACAGCCGCTCGGCGGCGGGATGCCGCTGAAGACGCTGGATGCCCTCGATCGTCGCCTCGAAAGTTCCCCGCCGGTCGAACCCCAGGCGGCGCGAGTCGTTGATCTTCGCGGGGCCGTCGAGGCTCACGGAGACCGTGGCCCCGGCGTCCGCGAGGATGTCGAGCCGCCGGCTCGTGAGCAGCGTCCCGTTCGTCTGCACCGACAGGGTGCATCCCGTGGAAAGGCGCGTGCCGAGGCTCGTCAGCAGCCGCGCCAGCAGCGCGTCTGCGAGCAGCAGCGGTTCTCCGCCGTGAAGCACGACGGCAAAGTCGCGATCCTGCGCGTGCCGCAGTTCGGCGAGACGGCGGACGGTCGCGTCGATCGTCGACTGCGACATGGTGGGCGGCTGGCGCCGCCACCCGTGGTCACCCAGTCGATAGACGTAGCAATAGTTGCACGCGATGTTGCAGCGGCTGGCGGTCTTCAGCAGGACCGTGTCGATGGGGATGGTCGCATGGCCCGACATGGGTCCGGCGCTACCCGCGGTTGTGGCGGTTGTGCATGCGGTCGTACTTGGCGCGGGAAGAGGGCTCGGTCGCCTCCATGCGCACCTCCTCGACGAGTCGGCGAAGCGCCGGACTCAACTCCGCGCCGGCGGGAATATCGAGACGGCCGTCAACGCCGACGCTCTCCGAGGACTCCGGGGCGATCGGCGGTTCCTGCATCTTCATGGCTGCACTCCCGAGCGCGTGTGCCTCATAGCGCGTGGGGCCTCACGCGGCTCCGGACGCAAGAATAGCACGCTATTGTCCGATGATCAATTATGGCGATCCATTGCCAGCTCAAAACGAGGCGATTTTTCTGCCGACATGGCGTAAGTCACTGAAAATAGGAGGCTTCTATTTTTTGTTTTCGGATTCCGCGCCGACCTGTCTGAGGTAGTGGCGGACCATCGCGGTGTACGGCGCGTCCGGTTGTGCGCGCGAGTGCATGAGGTCGTTGGCCCGCCGCCGCGTGTTCGCGAGGCGGTCGGGCTCGCGGGCGACAGCGCGCAGAAGCGTCAATAGGTTGAGCTCGCTCTGCCGCTGCTCCTGCAGGTCGGGCCGATTCAGTCCAAGCACGACCACCGTCACGCGTCCGCGCTCGGTCAGCGGTCGGCAGGCGGAGCCGGCGAAGGCGATATGCCTGGACGGGTCGGGGTCGACGTAGGGATTCAGGAGCAGCGGCGTCTCGCGCTCGACCGGATCGAGGTGATTCCAGGCTCGTTGTGCGGAGTCCTCGAGCGGGAAGTAGTCGGACTTTCGGCGGTTGCACTCTTCGCAGGCGAGCAGAAGGTTGTGCCACGCGTACGCCAACCAGTAGTAGCCGGGGCGGCTTCTGACGCTCGTCTTGCCCTGACGAACCGAGCCCTTGGGCCGAAAGTGGTCGACGCGGGCTGCGGATGTCGCAGAATGCCTGGACTCGCAGTAGCAGCACTTGCCGTGTTGCTGTTGCTTGAGGAGCGTCCTGATCGCCGGCGATCCGTAAATCGTGGGGTCGAAGCTGAGCTTCGAACTGCCGGAATCGTATTCCGCCTGATTCTGAAGGTAGGCGTCACAGTCTCGCCGGGTCGCCGGTTGGCCACGTTTCGCGAGGACCGACGGCGCATGGTCGCGTTCGAGAGGAATCACGTACGGTCTCCGCGCGCGGCCTCAATCTCGGCTGCGGCCTGGCGAATGATCTCCATGGCGTGCAGGTCTTCGGGGCGCTCGGCGGTGGGAAGGGCGGACATCTCGTCGGCGATATGCCGTAGTCGTTTCTCGCCGCGGGCGGTGAGCGGCATCTCTTGAAGCAGCGTCTCCCGTTCCTTCATGAGCGCCTCGATGCGCGCCGATCTTGCGGTCTCGAGTCCGAAGAGATTGACCAGAGTCTGGTCGGAGCGCCAGCTTTCCACGACCCGGGGATCGTTTTCGATGACAACGTGGTCGCGGGCGCCCGTCTGGCTGAGTACGGCGACGTTCAGGTCGGTCATGGACGTGACCATCAGCGGACTGTGCGTGGTGGCCACGAACTGGACGTTGGGGAAGTGACCGGAGAACTGCTTCATGATCGTGCGTTGCCAGCACGGGTGAAGGTGAAGATCGATCTCGTCGATCAACACGACGGCCGGTTCCTCCAGCGGGGCGTCGCTCTTCGGGTACCGCCGGACCAGCTTCCAGGCCAGGTCGACGATCCAGGCGGTGACGGTGCGGTGGCCGAGACTCAGGCCACGCAGCGGGACGTGCCCGTTTCGGGTGCGGAATCGGAGCCCGCCGGCGGGTTCGGCGGGGTCGAGGATGTCGATGTCGGCGGCGTCGCCGATGAAAGGCAGGATCTCGGTCAACGCACGCTTCATGCTGGACAGACAGGCCCGTGATCTCGGGTTGTCCTTGAGGGCGGAGTACTCGAGCCGCGACAGCACGTGGGCGGCATCGACGAGTTCGGTACTGTCTGTCTGGAGCAGGTCAACGGGTTCGGATTCGGACGACTCATCGGCATTCTGCCGCCCCATGTGGCGATTCGCTGCATAGGTGATGACGAATGGCTCGACGGTCGCCGCCGGCGTGTTGCCGCCTTCGATGAGCTGGACGTCCTGGAGCTGGTTGTGCTCGGCGCGTAGCTCGATTCCGGTGGCGATGGTGGATGATGGAGACGACCGGAGGTCTGGCGCTTCGACCATCGTGGCCCGCAGTTCCGTGCGGCGGGCGCCGTCACGGAGCAGGGTGACGAGGGTGGGCGGATCCTGGTCGTGCAGCCAGGGCTGGATGCCGTGGGGCCTGTGGGGGCCGCGCGGGTAATACGGGATAGGGCGCATCCAGGCGAGACACTGCAGCAGGGTCGACTTCCCGACGCCGTTGTCGCCGACGAGGAGAGTCCACGGAGCCGGGTTGGTGTCGGGGGTGTCGGCGGCGGCGAGGCTGAGGGTCTGGGTCTCGGTGAAGCAGCGGGCGTTGGTGATCTGGAGACCGAGGAAGTAGAGGGCGTTCTGGCGGTGTCGGAGAGGCATCGGCATCCCGTGTCGTTCGATGGGCGAACTGGCGAGGACGGGCGAGTCGACCTGACTGGTCGATCGTACGGCAAGCGGACGCTCACACGCCAGCGCTTCCGGGCGGGCATCCGGGGGGCGGGTTGGGGGTACAATTCGGCCGTCATTCGTCAGTGGAGAGGACGGGCGATGCGAAGCAGAACGCGGGTCGGTGCGAGCGTCTTCGTCGCGGTCTGGATCGTTGGGTGGCTGGCCCCGGTCGGTGTCGCGGCCCAGGAGGTGGGGCCGGCGCGGGGGGCGCTGGTGATCGTCGGCGGGGCGATGCAGGACCCCGCCATCGTCGAGCGGTTCGTCCAGCTCGCGGGCGGCGCCGAGGCGCCGATCGTGGTGATACCGACGGCCGGGGGCGGGGAGACCTACGACCGGTTCTACCCGGGGCTTCGCGCGTTCCGCGCGGCCGGGGCCGCCGACCTGACGGTGCTGCACACCACCGACCGGGAGGTGGCCGACGACCCCGCGTTCAGCGCGCCGCTGCGCAGGGCGCGCGGGGTGTGGTTCCCGGGCGGGCGGCAGTGGCGCCTCGCCGACGCCTACCTGGGGACGCGCGTGCAGGAGGAGATTGCCGGGGTGCTCGAGCGCGGCGGGGTGGTCGGCGGCTCGTCGGCCGGCGCCACCATCCTCGGCTCGTACCTCGTGCGCGGCGACACCGCCACCAACACCATCATGATGGGCGACCACGAGGAGGGCTTCGGCTTCCTGCGCGACACCGCCATCGACCAGCACCTGCTGCGGCGCAACCGGCAGTTCGACCTCATCGAGGTCATCGAGGCCCACCCCCACCTGCTCGGCATCGGCATCGACGAGGACACCGCCATCGTCGTCGAGGGCGACGAGTTCGAGGTGATGGGGCAGAGCTACGTCGTCATCTACGACCACGAGCGGCTGCTCGACTCGGGGGGGCGGTTCTACTTTCTGGGGGAGGGGGACCGGTACGACCTCAGGCGCCGGCAGGCCTACCGCGTGCAGCGGGTGCCGCGCCCGTTCGACCGGGTGGTCGAGCAGACCTGGCCGGCCCGCTGACGGCGCGGATCGCCGTCGGGCGGTCTTCCGGCCGACGGATTGGGGCCGCCGCGATCGATATCAGCGGCCGGGGCGCCGGATGGCGCCCGACCGGAGGCCGCGGTCTCGCACGCAGTTCGTCACGTCTCGCGCCGGGGCCGGTTCCCGCGGCCGAGTGAACATGGGGTATACATATACCGTTCGGACATCGGTCACGGGGCTGGTTTCCCGTGGCGAACGGTCGTCGTGACGCCGATATCCCGGCGTGGCCGCGCCGGGACCCGCGGCCGCCGCGGATTGTCCTGGAGGTGGAAGATGAACTGCCGTTCTATTGCATGCTCGCTGACCGCGGCGGCCCTCGTGACCTTGGCGCCGGCCGGCGCCGCCGCCCAGACCGAGGCCTCGGAAGCCCCCCGCACCGCGTGGGGCGCGCCGGACCTGCAGGGCGTCTGGGACTTCCGCAGCCTGACCCCGATGGAGCGCCCGGAGGAGCTGGCCGACGACGAGAGCTTCTCGCCCGAGCAGGCGGCGGAGTTCGCGGCCGAGACCATCCGCAGCCGGAGCCGCGACGCCGACACCTCGGACCGCGTGGTGCCCTACAACGACTTCTGGTTCGACGAGGGGACGGCGGTGACGACCGAGCGCACTTCGCTGATCGTCGATCCCCCCGACGGCCGCATTCCGGCCCTGACCGAGGAAGCCCAGGAGCGGCAGGCGGCGCTGGCCGAGGCGCGCAGCGCCGTGTCCAGCCACGAGCCGACGCCCGGCGGCTTCGTCGAGGACCTCGGCCCCGGGGGGCTGCAGGTGCGCTGCATCCTCGGCTTCAACTCCGGCCCGCCGATGGCCCCGAGCGCCTACAACAACAACGTGCAGGTGTTCCAGACCGAGGACACCGTGGTGCTCCTCGCCGAGATGAACCACGAGGCCCGCGTCGTGCCGCTCGACGGGCGCGACCACCTGACGGACTCGGTCCGGCAGTGGACCGGCGACTCGCGGGGCCACTGGGACGGCGACACCCTGGTCGTCGAGACCAGGAACTTCCTGCGCGAGACCAACTTCCAGCGGGGGGCGACCACCCCCGACCTGACCCTGATCGAGCGGCTCACCCGAGTGGACGCCGACACGCTGAGATACGACGTGACGGTGGACGACCCGACGGTCTGGACGCGGCCGTGGACGTACTCGGTGCCGATGCAGCGGAACCCGTATCCGGTGTACGAGTACGCCTGCCACGAGGGCAACTACGGCCTCTACAACATCCTGGCCGGCGCCGCCGTCGCGGGGGCGGAGCAGTAGCGAGCCGCCGAGGTCGCGGCGCAAGACACTGGTAAGGGCAAGTGCCGGACACCCCGCTTGGTGACCAAGGGGGACTGACCATATTCGCTGGCGACGCCGGCGAGAGGAGTGCGCAAATGACGAGTGGAACGAGCCCCCGGGAGACGACCCGCAGGGAGATGATGAAGCAGAGCCTGGCGCTGGCCGGGGCGGGGGCGCTGGGCGTGCACGGGTGGACCCTGCCGGCCCTCGCCCAGGACGAGACGCCGGTGCCGTTCACCGACGTGCCGGAGGGATTCGGCCAGCCGAACCCCGAAGCCGCCATCCGCATCTACGATGTCCGGAACATCGACGGCCCCTACACGCCGGCCGACTCGTTCTACACCATCCAGCACTTCGGCAAGCCGGTCATCGACGCCGACGGGTTCAGCCTGGGCGTGTCCGGCCTCGTCGACCGGCCCGCGACGCTGACCCTCGACGACCTGCGGGGCATGGACAGCATCGAGATCGACGCCGGCTACGAGTGCTCGGGCAACTCGCGCCGGCTCATCCAGGGGCTGGCGAGCAACGGCCGGTGGACGGGGGTGCCGTTGCGCGCGGTCCTCGACCTGGTCGGGGTGCAGCCGGCGGCGCGTGAGGTGGTCTTCTTCGGCGCCGACAAGGGGCCCGAGACCGTCGACTTCCGCGGGACCCCCTACGAGATCGACCAGCCGTTCGCCCGCAGCCTTTCCCTCGCCGACGGCATGACCACCGGGCCGCTGCTCGCCTACGCGCTGAACGGGGCGCCCCTGACGGTCGAGCAGGGCGCGCCGCTGCGGCTGCTGGTGCCGGGGTGGTACGGCGTGACCAACGTGAAGTGGCTCTCCCACGTCCGCGTGCAGTCCGAGCGGTTCCTCGGCAAGTGGCAGGCGCGGTGGTACCGCACCCTGTGGTCCGAGGAGATCGGCGGCGAGACAGTGTGGCACGAGACCGAGGTGTCGCGGCTGCGGGTCAAGTC
The DNA here is from genome assembly GCA_965261285.1 of Vicinamibacterales bacterium. Taxonomy (GTDB): domain Bacteria; phylum Acidobacteriota; class Vicinamibacteria; order Vicinamibacterales; family UBA8438; genus JAJEEA01. The sequence goes on from OZ253457.1 coordinate 6,358,372, forward strand.
GGTCATCGCGCGGGTGACCCGGGTCGGCGACCGCCACGAGGTGCTCGGCTTCGTCCTCCACGACGGCACGCCGCTGCGCGGGGTGCAGGTGAAGGTGGACGACGGCGCCTGGCAGGCGGCGACGCTCGACCCGTCGACGGGCGGCCAGTACTCGTGGAAGCTGTTCCGGTTCGCGTGGGACGGCGCCACCCCGGGCGAGCACACCCTGGTGTCGCGGGTCACCGACGTCGACGGCAACGTGCAGCCGACGAGCGAGGAGCTGTCGGCCATCAAGCAGACCGGCCTCGAGGACAACTCGCAGTTCCCGAGGACGTTGACGATCGCCTGATTGGGCCACACATCGGAAGTCGGATTCGAGCGGCCGGGATGTGGCCCGCTTCTGCGCGAGCTTGCGAAACGGGTCTTGCCGTGACCTGTTTTTCCGTGTGGTAAGCTGCGAACATGCGCCGCCGCGACGCTCAGTGGATCATCGGCACCATCGTCGCCGCCGTCATCGCACTCAGCGTGCAGCTCGCCGGCGTCCGGAACGACAATGCCGAGATCCGGACCGATATCCGCGGCCTGCGGACCGATGTCCGCGGCCTGGACGATCGCCTGCGCGCTGTGGAAATCGCCTTCGCAAAGGTCGACCAACGGCTCTTGATTCTCGAACGGGTATTCCTTCCCGTACTGTCCCCCGGCAACCTGCCCACGGTTGTCGATGATGGGAGGGAGACAGACGGGAGCGAGACAACCGACCCGAGACAGCAGCCGGGAAACTGATCTCCCATAACAGATCCCGAGGTGACGGTTATGCACGAGCGTCCTGCAATCGCCGCTCTCGTGACGTGGGTCGTGCTCGCGACGTGGTCGTCGCCCGCGGCGGGCGGCCAGGCCGAGGCGGGGCCGCCGTCCGGCGAGCTCTTCGACCGCTACTGCGTCACCTGCCACAACCCGCGCCTGCTGACGGGCGGGCTCGATCTCGGCGCGGTGGACCCCGCGCAGACCGCGGCCCATGCCTCCGTACTGGAGAGGGTCGTCCACAAGCTGCGCACGGGCCAGATGCCGCCCGAGGGGCGCCCGCGCCCCGCTCGGGCCGAGATCGACGCCTTCGTGACCGGCCTCGAGCATGCCCTCGACGGCGTGGCGGCGGCCGACCCGAATCCCGGCCGGGTGGCGTCGCGGCGGCTGAACCGCGTCGAGTACGTCAACGTCATCGAGGACCTGCTGGGCCTCGAGGTCAACGGCGAGGAGCTGTTGCCGTCGGACATGGCGGGATTCGGCTTCGACAACAACGCCGAGGTGCTGTCGATCACGCCGGGGCTCATGTCCCGCTACATCGCGGCCGCGACCAAGATCAGCCGGGCCGCGGTGGGCAGCCCCGACATCCGCCCCGTCATGCAGCTCTACGAGGTGGGCTACGAGCAGCGCGACGTGCGGGCGGGCGAGGACCTGCCGTTCGCGACGCACGGCGGGCTCGCGGTGCGCCACCACTTCCCGCTCGACGGCGAGTACCTCTTCGCCATCCGGCTCAAGCGCAACGAGACCATCGAGACCATCGACGGCATCGCCGAGAACGAGCACCAGATCGAGATCCGCATCGACCACGCCCTCGTCGAGCAGTTCGCCATCGGCGGCCGGTACCCCGGCCCCGACCCCGGCTCGCTCATCGCGGTGCCCGAGGACGACGTCGAGGGGCAGCGGCTGCACGAGTACCGCATGACCGCCGACCGCGCCCTCGAGGTGCGGGTGCCGGTCGAGGCGGGCACCCGGCTGCTGTCGGTCGCGTTCACCGACTCGGCCCCGTCTCCGCATCCGCCCGGGCTGATGCCGGGCATCCACCAGGTCTTCGTCTCCGGGCCGTTCGACGGCGCGGTGCCCGACGACACCCCGAGCCGCCGGCAGATCTTCAGTTGCTACCCGGAGGGCGTGGCGGACGAGGAGCCCTGCGCGCGCGCCATCATCGGCCGCCTCGCGCGGCGGGCCTACCGGCGGCCCGTCGGCCCCGACGACGTCGAGCCCCTGCTGGGCCTCTACCGCGAGGGCCGGCGCGAGCGCGACTTCGAGGCGGGCATCGAGCGGGCCCTCGAGGGCCTGCTCTCGATGCCGCAGTTCCTGATGCGGGTCGAGCGGCAGCCCGTCGACACCCCGGCCGGCGCCATCTACCGGCTGAGCGACCTCGAGCTGGCGACCCGGCTGTCGTTCTTCCTGTGGAAGAGCGTCCCCGACGACGAGCTGCTCGACCTCGCGGAGCGGGACGTGCTGAGCGAGCCCGAGACGCTGGCCGCCCAGGTGCGCCGGATGCTCGCCGACCAGCGGGCCGAGCGGTTCATGGACGACTTCGCGGGCCAGTGGCTGCAGATGCGCAACATCTTCTCGCAGGACCCCGACGGGGCGCTCTTCGCCGGGTTCAACGACTCGCTGCGCAAGGCGATGGTCCGCGAGACGCAGCTCTTCTTCCAGAGCCAGGTGCGGGCCGACCGCCCCTTGCAGGACCTGCTGCGGGCCGACTACACGTTCCTGAACGAGCAGCTCGCGCGCCACTACGGCGTGGACGACCTCTACGGCACCCACTTCCGGCGGCACGAGTGGGAGGACGACCGCCGGCACGGGCTGCTCGGGCACGGCAGCCTGCTGACCGTCACCTCCTACGCGAACCGGACGTCGGTGGTGCTGCGGGGTCTCTGGGTGCTCGAGACCCTGCTCGGGGCGCCCCCGCCGCCCCCGCCGCCCAACGTGCCGCCGCTGCCCGAGAGCGACCGCGCCCGGCCGACGTCGCTGCGCGAGCGCATGGAGCAGCACCGCGCCAGCCCCGTCTGCTCGAGCTGCCACGCCCGGATGGACCCGCTGGGCTTCGCGATGGAGCACTTCGACGCGGTCGGCCGCTGGCGCGACAGCGACGGCGGGGCCGCGATAAACGCGACCATCGAGTGGAACGGCGCCACCATCGACAGCCCCCGCGCGTTCCGCGAGGGGCTGTTGGCGACGGGGCACGACTTCGTGCACACGGTCGTGGAGAAGATGATGATCTACGCCCTGGGCCGCGGCCTCGACTACTACGACGCCCCGACCCTGCGGCGGATCGTGCGTGATCTGGAGCACGACGACTACCGCTGGTCGTCGCTGGTGCTCGGCGTCGTCACGAGCGACCAGTTCCTGATGCGGCGCGCGCCCGAGGCGGAGATCCTGGTCGACGCCCAGCCGTAGGGCTGCTGCCAACTGTTTGTGAAAGGCGGCGGCCGCTGCGAGTCGGCGCGTGAACGGAGAGCGTATGCGAGAGACCATCCGGGATTGCACGCTTGCGGTAGCGGCGTTGGCGGCGCTGTTCGCGGCGTTCCAGTCATGGACCACGGAGCGGGAGCTGAGCCGGGAGTTGGCGGCGTTCCGTGAGGAGGTGACGGCCGAGTTTGCGGCTGTCCGTGAAGAGGTGGCGGCGGTCCGTGAGGACCTGGCCGAAGTGCGCGGGCAGTTGGAGACGCTGACGGACGTTGTGCTTGCGCACGTCAACGCGCCGGGGCTCCACGGCGGCCCAAACTGAACGGCCGGCCCGACGGCCGGACGCGAGGCGCGGGCAGGGTGCCCGCCTCGCCGGGGACGCGCGACATCGAAGGACGTTTGCACGCGATAGACTCGGAGACTTCTGGAGAAACGGCCATGTTCATCACCCGCACCCATCTGCCCCGCCGCACCGTGCTGCGCGGCCTCGGCGCCACCGTGGCCCTCCCGCTGCTCGACGCCATGGTCCCGGCCGCGACCGCGCAGAGCCGCACCGCCGCCGCGCCCATCAAGCGCTTCGGCGTGTTCTACGTGCCCAACGGCATGTCGATGCCCTACTGGTACCCGCGGCACGCGCCGGGCAAGCTCGAGGCCCTGCCGCCGACCCTGCGCTCGCTCGAGCCGTTCCGCGACCGCGTGACGATCTGCGGCGGCCTCGACGACGAGCCCGCCAACCTCGTCAGGGGCGGCGGCGACCACGCCCGGTCCGCCGGCACCTTCCTGACCTGCGTGCCCTACAAGATGACGAACGGGGCCGACGTCTCGAACGCGGTCTCGGTGGACCAGATCGCGGCCCGCGAGCTGCAGAACGAGACCCAGCTCGCGTCGCTCGAGCTCGGCATCGAGTCGAACGCGATGGTCGGCAACTGCGACGGCGGCGCGAGCTGCGCCTACACCAACACCATCGCGTGGCGGACGCCCACCACCCCGCTGCCCATCGAGAACGACCCGCGGGCGGTGTTCGAGCGGCTGTTCGGCACCAGCGGCAGCACCGACCCCGAGGCGCGGCGGGCCCGCATGCGGCGCGACCGCAGCATCCTCGACCTCGTCAACGACGAGCTGCGCGGGCTCGGGACGGTCCTGGGGCCGGGCGACCAGGCCCGGCTCGACGAGTACGTCGAGGCGGTCCGCGACATCGAGCGGCGGATCACGATGGCCGAGGAGCAGAGCGCCCGCGAGCTGCCGGTGGTCGACCAGCCCGTCGGGGTGCCGAGCGACTACGCCGAGCACGCCAAGCTGATGATGGACCTTCTGGCCCTCGCCTACCAGACGGACCTCACCCGCATCAGCACGTTCATGCTCGCGCGCGAGGTGAGCGGCCGCGCCTATCCCGAGATCGGCGTGCCCGACTCGCACCACCCGCTGTCGCACCATCAGGACGAGCCGGCCAAGCTGAACCGGCTGCACTTGATCAACGAGTACCACTTCCAGCAGTTCGCGTATCTCGTGGCCAAGCTCGACGCCATCCCCGAGGGCGACGGCTCGATGCTCGACTCGACGCTGTTCCTCTACGGCACCGGCATCAGCGACAGCAACACCCACTTCCACGACGATCTGCCCGTGGCCCTCGTCGGCGGCCAGAACGCCGGCATCACCGGCGGCCAGTACGTCCGCTATCCCCAGGACACGCCGCTCGCCAACCTGCACGTCTCGATTCTCGAGTGGCTGGGCACCCCGGTGGAGGCGTTCGGGGACAGCAACGGCAAGCTCGGCCGGTTGACGGCGTAGGCGCCCGGCGGCTGGGAATCGCGACCATGCAGCCACGATCGCCGGGGGCGCGCGTCGAGCCCGCGCGCCGTCCCGAGACTCGAAGGCGGCGGGGACTCCGCCGCCGGCTCCCTCGACCCGCCCTCGCGGCGGCCGTGTCCGTCCTGGCCGCGGCCGCCCTGCTGCTGCCGGCGGCGTCGCCCGCGCAGCAGGGGCCCTACCCCATCTTCACCGAGGCGCATCTCGACGCCACCATGACCACGCTCGGCCCCAACGTGGCCGGCGTGCGAGCCGCCCTGGCCGACGGCGACTACTCCACCGCCAAGGAGCGCGCCATCCGGTCCCGCGAGCAGCTCGCCACCACCATCACGTTCTGGCGCGACCGCGATCGGGACGACGCGGTGGGCTGGCTGCGGGAGGCCCTGAACGGGCTCGACGCGCTCGACACCGTGCTCTCGGCCGAGTCGGTGGACGCGGCGGCGGCCGGGGCGATCGGGGCCGAGGTCACCGAAGCCTGCAACGCCTGCCACGCCGTGTACCGCGAGGACGACGGAGACGGGGGCTACCAGGTGAGATCGAGCGTTCTTCCCCGATAGACCGCGATGCTGAGGTTTCTCGTCGCGGTAGCCGCGGTCCTTGCCGTCCTTGCGGGGGGCGCGTTGATCGTCGCGGCGGTTGCGTCCAGGGTCGCGCCGCTGGCGGCGAAGCTGGAAGCCCGGTGGGCTCGCCGCGCCGGCGCGGGCGGGAACACCGGGATGCTCGCGGCGATGCAGGGGGACGATCCCGCGGCTGACGGCGGCAATGGCGTCGGCGCTTTCGGTGATGGCGGGGGCTCTGGCGACGGCGGTGCGGCCGGAGGCGGAGACGGTGGCTGACGGGAGGAACGAGATGCTGATTCGGATTGCGGGGCTGGCCGCCGTCGCGGCGCTGACGCCTCTGGCGGTGATGGCGCAGGCGGGCGGGGCCGAGGGCGACGCGGAGATCCGGCCGTTCGAGATCGCGGTGCCCGACGAGGTGCTCGACGACCTGCGCCGCCGCCTCGAGATGACCCGGCTGCCCGACCAGCTCGCCGGCGCGGGCTGGGACTACGGGGCCGAGCTCGACTACGTGACCGAGCTCGTCGCCTACTGGCGCGACGAGTTCGACTGGCGCGAGCAGGAGCGGCGGCTCAACGCGTTCGACCAGTTCAAGACCGTCATCGGCGACCTCGACGTCCACTTCATCCACCAGCGGTCGCCCGAGCCCGACGCGCTGCCCCTCGTCATCACCCACGGCTGGCCCGGCTCCATCGCGGAGTTCACGGAGATCATCGGCCCCCTGACCGACCCGGTGGCCCACGGCGGGCGGGCCGAGGACGCGTTCCACGTGGTGGCGCCGTCCATGCCCGGCTACGGGTTCTCGGACAAGCCGCGGGCGCCGGGGTTCGGCCCCGAGCAGATCGCCGAGGTGAACGCGCAACTCATGGCGCGGCTCGGCTACGAGCGCTACGGCATCCAGGGCGGCGACTGGGGCTCGATCGTCAGCCGCTGGCACGCCTTCAACCATCCCGAGCGGACCGTCGGCGTGCACCTCAACATGCTGGTCGGCGGGCCGCCGCCGGGCGCCGATCCCACCGACGGCGTGCCGCCCGAGGAGCTCGCGCGGTCGCAGGCGCGGCAGTCGTTCTACAACACCGCGGAGAACGGCTACGCCCAGATTCAGGGCACCAAGCCCCAGACCCTCGGCTACGCGCTGAACGACTCGCCGGCGGGGCAGGCGGCGTGGATCGTCGAGAAGTTCCGCGCGTGGTGCGACTGCAACGGCGACCCCGAGTCGGCGTTCACGCGGGACGAGCTGCTGACCAACATCACCATCTACTGGGTCACCCAGACCGCGACCTCCTCGGCCCGGCTCTACTACGAGAGCCGCAACGCCCCGACCTCGCGGCCCATGGGGCGGATAGAGGCGCCGACCGGGGCCATCATCTTCCCCTACGAGCTGTTCATCACCCCGCGCCGCTGGGCCGAGGCGTCGTACAACATCACCCACTGGACCGAGGTCGAGCGCGGCGGCCACTTCGCGGCGATGGAGCAGCCCGAGGTGCTGGTGAACGACCTGCGCGAGTTCTTCCGGCCGCTGCGGGGGGAGCCGGCGCCGTAGAGCCCTTGGAGAGGCCCGTGTTGCGCCGCAAGCGGCGCGGCGCCCGCCCGACAAGGCATGACGAGGGCGATCGACTCACTGCTATAGGCTTGTCGGGGCGGGTGGCGCAGCCGCCAGGCGGCGATCCCCCGAACAGGGTGTCGACCCGCCCGATCGGGAACCTGTATTCCGCTGTCCGACAACTGGAGATCGAGACCGATGCACCCAGACATCAATCGGCCGGACGACCATCGACTGCTGACTCCGCGCGGACCGGGCCGCGTGTCCCGTCGCGCGTTCATGGGCGCCCTCGGCGCGGCCGCGCTGGCGCCGCGGACGCTCGCGCAGGGCACGCCGCCGATTCCCGTCACCGCCCTCAACCACGTGACGATCAGCGTCTCCGACCCGGCGCGGTCGCTCGAGTGGTACCAGGGGCTCTTCGGCATGCCCATCGCGGCCCGGCAGGCCAACACCGTGATCCTGCGGGTGGGCGACGGGCCGCAGTTCCTGGCCATCGGGGGCGGCGCCAGCGCCAACCCCGGCATCGGCCACTACTGCCTCTCCGTCGACGGCTTCGACGCCGACCGCCTCGTGGGCATCCTGGGCGAGCACGGCATCGCGTCGTCCGAGACCTCGGGTCCGGGGGAGGTCCGCATCCGCATGCGCGGGGCGGAGTTCGGCGGCGCCCCCGAGGGGACCCCCGAGCTGTACTTCGGCGACCCCGACGGCATCGTCGTGCAGCTTCAGGACAGCACCTACTGCGGCGGCGAGGGGGTGCTCGGGGACGTGTGCCTCGAGACGCCGGAGCCGGCCCCCACCGAGGGCCTGCTGCGGCTGCGCGACTACAACCACTTCACGGTGTTCGTGACCGACCAGGCGCGCTCGATCGCGCTCTACCAGCGGCTCTTCGGCCTGCCCATCGACACCTATCAGGGCGCGCTGCCGGTGTTGCGGGTGGGGTCGGGCAACCAGTTCCTGGCCCTCGCCGGGGGCGGGGCCGGGCCGACCGGCCCGACCATCCACCACGCCTGCTTCACGGTGGACGACTTCGACGTCGACCGCATCATGGGCGTGCTGGAGGGCTACGGGGTCGCCCCCCGCGGCGAGGCGTCGGGCCCGGCGGGTCCGCTGCAGTCGTACGTGACCATGCGCATGCCGGACCGCGGCGGCGCCCCCGGGGGCACCCCGGAGCTGTACTTCACCGACCCCGACGGCATCCTGCTGCAGCTCCAGGACGCGCGGTACTGCGGCGGCAACGGCTATCTCGGCAACGAGTGCGGTACGGTGGAGAGCCCGACGGGGCGAAACGCCTGAGGGGCCTGCCGCGGAACCGCGCAGGCCGCCAAGGGTCGGCCGGGGCGCCCGCCGGAGCTGCGAGCGGGGTCGGCAGGGCGGCTGGAGGCGGCATGAGGCCGCGTCTGCAAGGCGCCCGCGCCCAGGGCCCGGGGGCGCGCCGGCAGGCTCGCGGCGGTCGCGATTCGGCCGGGGTAAAAAAAATGTAATTTCCGCTTGCAACCGCCAGTGGAAGTGATGGACAATTCGCCGGTGTAGGCCCATGTCGACGCGGCATGGTGTCTCTGCGAGGCGCACAGCGCGGCCGCGCGGGGTTGCGGCCTTCGAGGACTTCGGCAGTGACGAGGGAGGTGATCGTCCCATGAGTCAGGAGATCATCGAGGTGACAGAGGAGACGACCCAGCCGGGCGTGTCCAGACGGAGTTTCATCAAGGGCGCCATCGCCGCGAGCGCGGCCGTGTCGTCGACCAACTACCTGTTCCGCAGCAACGGCGGGGCGGTGCTGGCCCAGGCGCCGGCGGCGGGGGCCGTGGACCGGCTCATCACCGTGACCGTCAACGGCCGGAGCCGGCGCGTCGAGGTGCCTCCGATGGAGACGCTGGCCACGACGCTGCGCTACAAGCTGGGCCTGACGGGGACGAAGATCGGCTGCGACCGGGCCGAGTGCGGCGCGTGCACCGTCCTCGTCGACGGGACGCCCCACTACGGCTGCTCGCTGCTGACGCACTCCGTGCGCGGGCGCGACGTCACGACCATCGAGGGCCTCGAGGCCGAGGACGGCACCCTGCACCCGATGCAGCAGGCGGTGCTCGAGGAGCAGGGGTTCCAGTGCGCGTTCTGCATGTCCGGGTTCATCATGAACTCGGTCGCGCTGCTGAACGAGAACCCGAACCCGTCCCGGAAGCAGGCGGCGGAGTGGCTGTCGGGGAACCTGTGTCGGTGCGCCGACTACGACAAGATCCTGACGTCCGTGCAGCGGGCGGCGGAAATCACGCGGGGGGCCTGACGTGGCTGACTACAAACTGCTCGGAAAGAACTACCAGACGCCCGACCTCTACGCGAAGGTCACCGGGCGGTCGCGGTACGCCGAGGACCATCGCGCCGAGGGCATGGTCTTCGCGAAGCTGCTCTCCAGCCCGATGCCGCACGCGCGGGTGCGGTCCATCAACGCCGACGCGGCCCTGGCCCTTCCCGGCGTCGTGGGCATCCTGACCCCCGACGATCTGCCGGACGAGGTCGACGCCCCGAACGAGGCGGCGCTCACCATGGAGCCGCGCTACGAGGGCGAGCCGATTCTCGCCGTCGCGGCGGTCAGCGAGCAGATCGCGTCGGACGCGATCGAGCTGATCGACATCGACCTCGAGCCGCTCGAGTTCGTGCTCGATCCCCTCGACAGCCTCAAGCCGGGCGGCCCGAACGCCCGTAGCGAGGGCAACACCACCATCGGCCGCGAGCTCGGCGAGATCAAGTGGAGCGCGGCGGATCTGGCCGGACTGGCGGCGGGCGAGATCCCGATGGACGCCGAGGCCGCCCAGGAGTGGTCGTTCGGCGACCTCGAGGCCGGCTTCGCCGAGGCCGACATCATCGTCGAGGAGCACTCCTACAACCAGTCGACGTCGCACCAGCCGCTCGAGAGCCGGACGACGATGGCGTACTGGGAGGACGGCAAGCTCTACATCTATCCCTCCGTGCAGAGCACCGCGCGCAGCGTGGGCCCGATGGCGCGGTGGGCGGGCGTCGAGCCGTCCAACGTCATCCTCATCAACGAGTTCACCGGCGGCGGGTTCGGCGGCAAGATCAGCGGTTACGTCCACGCGCAGATTCCCATCCTGCTGTCGAAGAAGATCGGCAGGCCGGTGATGATGCGCATCACGCGGCGCGAGGAGAACATGATCGGCCGCGGGCGCCCCGGCGTCCAGGCCCGCATCCGGCTCGGGATGCGCGCCGACGGCCGCATCACCGCCCTCGACATCCACGGCATCGGCGACCAGGGGCCGTACGGGCGCTCCGGCGACGCCATGAACGTGGCGGGCATCGGGTCGCTCTGCTACCAGCCGCTGGCGTGCCGCATGCGCGGCACCAATGTCTACACCAACACCCCGCCGCGCGGTCCGCAGCGGGCCCCGGGCGGCGTGCAGTCGATGACCATGCTCGAGCCCATCATCCAGAAGGCGGCGAAGCTGCTGGGGCTCGACCAGGTCGAGGTGCACAAGATCAACGCGCCGGAAGGCCAGGCGCGGTTCGGCCCGCCGGGGCTCAACGGCGAGCAGGGCAACGTGTCGAGCGCGTTCGCCAGGGAGGCGATCGACATCGGCGCCGAGCTCTTCAACTGGGAGGAGCGCAAGCAGCGCAGCGGCCAGCGCAACGGCTCGAAGGTCACCGGCGTCGGCATGACGCTGAGCGCCTACTCGGCCGGCGCGTCCGGGGTCGACGGCCTGTTCGTGCTCAGGCCCGACGGCCGCCTCTACATCCAGTCCGGCGTCGGCAACCTCGGCACGGGGTCGGCCTTCGACACCATGCGGGCGGCGGCCGAGGGGCTGGACATGCCCTGGGAGAAGTGCGAGGTCGCCTGGGGCGACACCAGCCGGCACCTGCCCTGGAGCGCCTCGCAGGGCGGCAGCTCGACGACCCACGCCCACACGCGGGCGAACTGGGCCGCCGTGGCGGACGCCAAGCTCAAGATGCAGGAGATCGCCGCGCAGGATCTCGGGGGCGCTCCCGAGGACTACGAGATCGGCGGCGAGCGCGTCTACCGCCAGGGCAACCGGTCGCAGGGCCTGAGCTTCGCGCAGATCGCGCAGCGGGCCATCGACCTCGGCGGCCGGTACGACGGGCACGAGCTCCCCGAGGACATCAACGGGATGACCACCGCGTCGGCGACCGCGCTGGCGGGGCAGGGGCTCATGGGCGTCGCGAAGGACAACTACGAGGAAGGCGGCCGGCGCATGTCGTTCGTGGCCGGCTTCGCCGAGGTCGAGGTCGACATCGAGACCGGCAACATCAAGATCGTCGACTACGCGGCGGGGTCCGACGCGGGTACCATCCTGCATCCCAAGACCTACGAAGGGCAGATCTTCGGTGGGGCGATTCAGGGGTTCTCCGTCGCCCTGGCCTCGAAGTGGGTCTACGACCGGCAGTGGGGCCTGATGGTCGCCAAGCGGTTCTACAGCAACCGGCCGCCGGGGATGCTCGACGTGCCGCACGAGGCGCCCATGAAGTGGGGCAACGCCGACCTGCCCGATCCCTTCAACCCGCTCGGCGCGAAGGGTATCGGCGAGGCGGCGCAGGGGGCCGGCTCCGGTGCCGTCGCCAACGCCATCGCCGACGCACTCGAGTCGTTGGGCGAGGGCAACGGCGACTTCCACCGCTCGCCGGTCACACGCGACATGATTCTCACGAAGCTCGAGCAGGCCCCGACGGGTCACGATCGGCTGACGGCTCACGTGTGAGGAAGGGGAGGCGATCACCATGAAGGGCGTTATTCGCGACGTAATACCTCAACTCGAGCTGTTTCAGCCGAACAGCGCCGACGACGCGCTGGCGCTGCTGGCCGAGCACGGGTCCGATGCCTGGGTGTACGCGGGCGGGCTCGACACGCTCGACTGGTTCAAGGACCGGGTGAAGCGGCCGCGCGTGGTCGTGGACCTCGGCGGCGTGGAGTCCATGCGCGAGATCCGGTCGACCGCCGACGGGATCGAGATCGGGGCCATGGCCCGGCTCATCGACGTGGTCAACCACCCCGACATCCAGGCCCGGTTCCCGGCCCTGGCGTTGTCGGCCAAGACGGCCGCGTCGCCGCAGATCCGGAACCAGGGCACCATCGGCGGCAACGTGGCGCAGGACACCCGCTGCTGGTACTACCGCGACGGCTGGACCTGCTACCGGGCCGGCGGCAACATCTGCTACGCCAGCCCCCCGACCGCGATGAACCGCGAGCACTGCATCCTCGGTGCGAGCCGGTGCGTCGCCGTCAACCCGTCCGACACCGCGCCGGTGCTGGTGGCCCTCGACGCCGAGATGGTCATCCGGCGGGGCCGTGCGGAGCGCGTGGTTCCGGCCGCGGAGTTCTTCGTCGGGCCGGAGATCGACATCGAGCGGATGACGGCCCTCGAGGCCGGCGACCTGCTGATGTCGATTCGGGTGCCGTCGACGTGGTCGGGGTCGCGGGTCTACTTCGAGAAGGTCCGTGACCGCGACACGTGGGACTTCGCCCTCGTCAACGTGGCGACCGCCCTGCGCGAGAGCGGCGGCGTCATCCAGGACGCCCGCGTCGTCGTCAACGGCGTGGCCCCGACCCCGGTCCGGCTGACCGCGGTCGAGAACGCCATCCGCGGGCAGGCCCGCAACGAGCAGACCGCGAACCGGGCCGGCGACATCTCCACGCAGGGGACGGCGCCGCTGACCCACAACGGGTTCAAGGTCAACCTGATGCGGAACCTGGTGCGGCGGTCCATCCGCGACGAGGTGATGACCGAGGTGTAGCGCAACGCCTCGTTCTACCGGGAAAGACCGAAGGGCCGGGCCTCGATGGGTCGGGCCCTTCGCCTTGTACAGCGCCTCGGGGTCGTCCGGCGCAAGTCTGCTTCGTTCGATCGGGAACACCGAAAGGGCCGGGCCTCGACGGGCCCGGCCCTTCGACTCTGTACGGCGTCGGTCGCGGTCGCCCCTGTCCCCAGCGAGGTCAGACGCCCGCTTCGGTCTGGCGCCGGGGCGCGAGAGACCCGGGCTGTCTTGCGCCAACGGTACCCGCCGTCGGACCGTCCGGATACGGTAGACTACGGGTTCGCGTCGAAGGGAGGTTGGACGATGGGGAATCAGGGCAGCGGAAGGACCCGGGCGCCGTCACGACGTCGGTTCATTCGCCAGGCGATCGGCGGCGGGCTCGGCGCGTCGGTGGCGGGGGTGGCCGCGGTGGCGCGCCCCGCGGGGCAGGTCGGCGGCTCGATACGGTCGTTCGACCATGTCGCGGTGCCGATGCGGAACACCGAGGCGATGGTCCAGTTCTACCGGTCGCTCGGCTTCGGCGTGATGGAGGGTGAGCGCATCTGCTCGGTCCACTTCGGCGACAGCAAGATCAACTTCCATCGCCCGGTGGCGTGGGAGGACCCGAGCTTCACCCTGCGCGCCCCGGCCGCGGTGCCGCCCTGCGGCGACTTCTGCTTCGTCTGGGACGGCACCGAGGCGGCGCTCGAGGAGCTGCTGGCCAGCGCGGGGGCCGAGGTGATCACGGGGCCGGCGCCCCGCACCGGCGGCCGCGACGGCGGCATCGCCGAGGGCACCAGCCGCTACATCCGCGACCCGGACGACAACCTGCTGGAGTTCATCGTCTACTGATGCCAGGACCGTCCGGTCGCCGGATTCGCGGATTCGGCCGATCCGGGCTTGGCGCCCGGGGGTCCAGAGGCACGCCGTTGCGGATAATGCCGATGCCCGGAACGTTGCGCTGCCTCGCGATTGGCCTGACGTCCGCCTGCCTGGCGTGCGCTCCCGCACCATCCGCACCCCGGCCGGAGCGTGAACCCCTGTGGATCGCGGTCGTGCAGACCGGCGGCGCCCTGATTCCCTTTGCCCGCCGTGGCGACGACGGCTGGGACCTCCCCTGGCCCGCGCCGTTCGACCCCGAAGCCGGCGTTCTCGATGACGGCGGCGGAGAGGTGGTTCCTGCGCCCCGGCCGGACCGCGAAGCACCGTCACTGCCGATGCCTCCCGTCGATCAGGACTCCCGGGGCGGCAGAATCGCCGCACCGATGCAGTGGAGCTTCTACTCGCAGACCGAGCGTGGCTCGGCGCTCACGGTGGCGAGGTTGCTGCTGGCCGAAGCCCACTGCATGATGAGTTGGGCATTGGGTTTCGGCGACCGCGAGCTGCCGCGCGTCGAGGGGACGAGGGATGTCGCCGGCGTGGCGTTCAATCACCCCCTCGAGGTCGTGTCGGCGGAAGCGGAGATTCCCGGGCTCGAGCGGATACGCGCCGAGCTGGGGCTGGTCGACGTTGCCGGCCTCGACGACCCGATGCAGTCGAGACGTTTCGTCTGGCTGGGCTTCTATCGGCTGGACGGCGGCGGCATCATAGGCGTGGTGAACGACCGCCGCTACGACGGCGCGAGCTGGCTGGTGGTCGAGATCGACGGCGACGAGGGCCGCATCGCCCACCGCGTCTTCGGCGGCGGCTGCTGATACGCCGTCGCGGGCTGGAGCGGAGCCCGCGGGAGTCCCTGCGGGAAACCCCTGCGAGGGCCTCTCCGCCTCGCAGCGGCGCATCCGACCGGATTGGCGACTGCGAGGACCGAGCCAGAGCGGCGACGTCAGAAGAACCAGGTGAGGGACACGTAGCCGACGGCGCTCAGCAGGCCGTAGGCGGAGGGCAGGAGCTGGTCGGCGGTCGGGGTGTCGGCGCCGACGCCGAAGAAGACGCCGCCGGCGATGGTGGTTTCGTCGCCCGCGGAATAGGAGAAGCTCGGTGCCACGATGGCGCTCCGGTCGTTGAGGTTCCAGAGCCAGAGGCCGGCGACGCTCAGCAGGGGATGGATCTGGTAGGACGCCTGCACCGCCGCCTCGTCGCGGCCGTACACCTGGTACTCGGCGCGCAGGAACTCCGGCGACTGGAAGATGCGGGCGAAGTCCTGGGGCGCGGCGGCGCCGCGGCCGTCGTGCTGGTACTCGACGACGAGGCCCATGTCGCGGCCGTAGACGCTCAGCCGCCGGTCGAGGCCGATGGTGCCCCGTCCCGCCACCGTGCCCTGGAAGTCGCGGACCACCGCCTCGAACCGGACCGCCCACGCCCCCAGCCCCCCCGCCGCGCCGAAAGCGCCGGCGGCATCGCCGTAGAGGCTGCCGCCCCACCCCGACACCTCCCAGTTCCGCCACGTCGTGAGGCCTCGCGCCAGCGCCGTCGTCTCGTCGCCGACGAGGGTGCGGCTGGGCCGGAACACGACGTCGATCTCGCTCAGGGGACCGGGATAAATGCGGGCCCGGGCGGCGTCGACGCCGCCCCGGTAGACGCGGAAGGGGTCGGCGGGGCTGAAGGGGATGAAGGGGTCGGCGGGGGTGAGGAACAGGGTGGTGCCCCACGACACCGCCTGCCGCCCGACGCTCAGCTCGACGGTGTCGTTCGGCTGCCACGCGACGTTGAGGCGGTCCAGCCGGTGCAGCCACCGGAAGTGGTCGCGGTCGACGGCGGACCATTGCAGATCGAGCCACTCGCCGCCCGCGGGGACCGCGCCCAACCCGCCGAGGAGGCTGAAGTCGGTGGCGTCCTGGCGGACGCTGAGGGCGTGGTCGTACGCGATCTCGACCGCGAAGGGACCGAACACCGGCTCGGTCGTCAACCGCAACCGGTTGAAGACGCTGGCGCTGGCGTCGGTGAACGGGGTCGAGCCCGCGAACAGGGGGACCGACTGCAGGTAGCCCGTGAGCCAGCCCGCCTGGGCGTGGGCGGGGCCCGGCGCTGCTGCGGCGACCGCGAGAATCGCGACGGCGACGAGCAGGCCGCGCGCGCCGGGGGTCATGCCCGGGTCTCGTCCGAGTCGATGCGGCCGTCGAGCATCTGGACGAGGCGGCGCGACCGCTCCATGACGCGGGCGTCGTGGGTGGCGAAGACGAACGTCACCCCCAACTCGCGGTTCAGGTCGGCCATGACGTCGAGCAGGGCGGCGCTCGCGGCCGAGTCGAGGTTCGCGGTGGGCTCGTCGGCGAGCACCAGGGCGGGCCGGCTCGCGACCGCCCGCACCACCGCCACCCGCTGCTGCTGCCCCCCCGAGAGCTTCCCCGGCCGCCGGTCCTCGAGCCCGGTCATGCCCGTCCGCTCGAACAGCTCGTGCACCCGTGCCCGGCGCTCGTCGGCGGCGACGCCCTGCAGCAGCATCGGGAACTCGGCGTTCTCCATCGCCGTCAGCACCGGCAGCAGGTTGTAGGCCTGGAAGACGAAGCCGATCTGGTCGAGGCGGAGCTGGGCGAGGTCGCGGTTCGACATCGCGGTCACCTCGCGGCCCGCCACCTCGACGCGGCCCTCGCTGGGGCGCAGCAGGCCGCCGATCAGGTTGAGGAGCGTCGTCTTGCCCGACCCCGACGGCCCCGCCAGGGCGGTGAACTCGCCCCGCCCGACGGTCAGGCTGACGTCGCGCACCGCCTGCACCTCCTCGGCCTCCTGGTGGAAGACCTTCCAGACGCCCTCGGTCCGGACCGCCGCGGTGTCGGTGTCGCTCATGGAGTCGCTCGCCATCGCCGGGGTCACCGGTCGAACTTCATCGCCTCGGTCACGTCGAGCCGCGCCGCCCGCAGGGCCGGATAGACCGAGGCCGCCGCGCCGACGAACAGGATGAACAGCAGCACCTGCACGAGGCGTTGGGTCCGCAGCAGCGGGACGATGATCGGCTCGATGACGACGCCCGAGAAGGTCATCTCGTCCATCATGGCCGAGATGTCCAGGCCGTCGGCGAAGAAGCCCCAGGTGAAGGCGAGCCCGAGGCCGACGCCGATGAAGCCGCTCGCCGCGGTCAGGGTCAGCCCCTCGATCAGCACGATGGTCCCGGTCTGTCCCGGCGTCAGGCCGAGCGCCTGCAGCACGCCGAACTCGCGGCGGCGGTGCAGCACCGACATCAGCACGGTGTTGACGATGCCGAACGCGATGATCGTGAAGATGAACCCCTGGACCAGGTAGTTGCCGAAGTCGTCGATGGCCACCGCCGCCGCCAGGGCGGGGTTCCCCTCGCGCCAGCCCATCACGCGCGCGTCGCCGCCGGCGACGGGCCCCGCCAGGGCGCGCTCGACGCGCGCCGCGACCCCGGCCGTCGCGGCGCTGTCGTCGAGCACCACCCCCACGTTGGTGACGTCGCCCGACGACCCCAGCCACTCGTCGGCGGTGGCGAGGGGAATGTGCACCAGAAGCTGGTCCACCTCGGGCACGCCGGTCCGGAAGATGCCGACCACCCGCAGGAGCTGCCCCGCGATCTCGCGCTCGGCGTCCTGCGCCTGCACCACGAAGCGCGAGCCGAGCCGCAGGTCGAGGCGGTCGACCAGCTCGGCCCCGACGCAGGCGGCCAGCCGGTCGTCCGGCTCCAGGTAGCGTCCCTCGATCAACCGGTCGTCGATGGGGCTGAAGTTCGCCTCCGCCGCGGGGTCGACGGCGACGATCTGCGCCGGCCGCGAGCCCGCGGCCGAGCTCGCGAGCCCGGTGACCGCGAGCTTCGCGGTCGTCGCCACCACGCGGGGGGCGACGTCGGGCGACGCGAACGCCGCCTCGGCGGCGCGCCGCACCTCGGCCGGCAGCCGGTCCTCGATACGCCGGCTCACCCGGTACTCCGGGCGCTCGATGGTGACGTGCCCCTCGCCGAGCCGGACCCCCGAGTCGATCCACTGCTCGTGAGTGCCGTCGCCGAGCGAGAAGGTGAAGACGAGCAGGGCGGCCCCGACGATCATCGCCGACGCCGTCAGCACCGTCCGCCGCACGTGGCGGCGCAGGTTGCGCATGGCCAACAGGACGAGGACGCGGGCGCGCATCGGGGGGCGGAGGTCGGCGGGTGATGGCATCGTCACAACCCCGACAGGGTGTCGGCCGGCGGCACCCGCGCCGCCTTGGCGGCCGGATAGAGGGCCGCGACGAGGGCGGTCAGCACGAGCCCGAACGCCGACCAGGTCCAGCCCGCCGGGTCGTAGCCGACGCGCAGGCTGGGCTCGAGCAGCGCGCCCTGCAGGGTGACGCTGCCGAAGAGCCACTCGAGGCTGGGGGGCGCGGTGGCCCACCACACCATCAGCGGGAACGTGACGGCCGAGCCGATGGCGAGGCTGAGCAGTCCGACGGCCGCGGCCTCGGACAGCACCGTGCCCACGATGGCCCGCGGCGTCGCCCCGAGGGCGAGCATGACCGCGAACTCGCGCCGGCGCTCGAAGGTCGCCATGAGCATGGTGTTGGCGATGCCGAAGCTGGCGATGGCGAAGATGATGACGATGAAGATCCAGTACATCGACTCGGCGAGGCCGACGTAGTCGACCAGCACCGGGTTGAGCACCGTCCAGGACGCCACCTCGATCTCCCGGCCGGCGGCGTCGATCGCCGCGGCGAGGCGCGCGGCGACGGCGTCGGCCTCGGCCGGATCCGCGGTGCCGACCGCGATCTCGTGGATGCGGGCGGGGTCGAGGTAGATCAGCGCCTGGAGGTCGCCGATGGCGAGCACCGCGGTGCGCGCGTCGAACTCGACGAGCCCGGTCCGGAAGACCCCGGCGACGGTGTAGAGGTCGTTGGCCATCGAGCCGTCGGCGGCCGACCCCACCAGCACCAGCTCGTCGCCGACCCCGGCCGCGAGCTGCCGGCCCATCTCCTCGCCGATCAGCATCTCGAAGGCGCCCGGCTCGGGCAGCCTGCCGGCGACGAGCTCGTCGAGGAAGCGGGTCAGCGCCACCTCGCGCTCGGGGTCGACCCCCATGAACATCCCCGCCGAGGTCGCCTCGCCCGAGCTGACGAGCCCGCCCGCGTACACCCGCGGCGCCGCCGCCGTCACCCCCTCGTCGGCGTCGATGGTCTCGAGCATCGCCTCGACGTCGATGCCCTCGCGCCCGCCGAGAGTGTCGAACATGCTCCGGTCGGGGCGGTACTCGGCGTGGTGGATCTCGATCTGTCCGCTGACGAGCGAGGTGGCGTTCTCGACGAGCTCGGCCGTGATCCCCCGCGACCAGCCGATCATGAACACCACCGCGAAGAAGCCCACGGCGAGGCCGAGGGCGGTCAGCACCGTCCGGCGGGGGTTCCGGCCGATGTTGCGCCAGCCGATGCGCGGCCAGGGCCGTTCGCGCATCGGTGGCTACCGTCCGCGCTGCAGGGTGCGGAGGGAGAAGAACGAGGTGTCGAGGTCGACGTCGAACTCCAGCTCCTCGTAGCGGAACGAGGTCCGCTCCTCGGGCTTGTCGGCCGGGACCATGTCCATGACGCCGGGCACCAGGCGGCCCCCCATCTCGGTGAACGCGCTGTACTCCATGGTGCGGGCGAGCTCGCCGTCCTCGTCGTAGTACCGCGCCCAGAGGGGCATCGAGTCCCGCTGCCGGATCAGGAACGCCATGTGGCCCCACACCACCGCCGCCTCCGGCTTCGGGGTCAGGCGCAGCTCCCACACGTCGACGCCGTCGCGCTCGCCCTCGAAGGCCATCTCGACGTCGTAGTCGTCGACGAGCCGGCTCTCCTTCACGAGGTCGTCGTTGGTGAAGTGCGACCCCATCCAGGACCCGCCCATCATCGAGGCGGGGATCTTGATGGTGCGGTCGACCTTCGGCAGGTAGTTCCAGATGTCGTCGCCCGCCATCAGGGTCGCGGTCCCCGCGTCGCGTCGGGGGGCGCGCAGGCGGACGAGCGAGTAGTCGGTGCCGAGCGACCAGACCTCCATGGTCATCTCGCGCTCCCAGTGCTCGGTCACCACCTCCATGGTGGCCACGCCGCGGCTCGAGTCGCCGCGCATGAGGCGGTCGACGCGGTCGATGATGGCCATCGGGTCGGTCTGCGCGGCCGCCGGCGCCGCCGCGAGGCCGCCGGCCACCGCGACCATCAGAATCCGCGCGCACCATCGGAACATGAGCACCCCTCCCTGACACCGGATCCGGGTCGAACTTACAGTCTAGCGCATTCGCGCGGCTCCCCGTCCCGGCGTCGCCAGGTCGGCGGTGAATCCGCGTCCCGCACGACCGGTCGTGCTCGCGTGGGGTCACCGCGCGCGGTCCGCCGTCGCCCAGGATGCGTGGCCCGTAGTCGGATCTCGGCCTCGTGTCCGGGAAGCGCACCTTCCCGGCCCGCACCCAATCGTCGGCCGTCACCCGGCCCCGGGATGGTCGCAGGCGTCGAGGGCAAGCAAGCCGAGGGCGGCCGCGAAGGGCGGATACTCGAGATGCCGGCCGCCGACGAGCCCGGTGTCGTCGTACCGCCAGCAGGGCCAGCCGCCGTTCGGCGCCACGATGTCCTCCAGGAAGTCGATGCCGCGCTCGACCGCCGCCCGCGCGGCCTGCCGCAACCGTTCGTCCACCCCGTCTCCTCGTGCGAGTCAAGCCGGCCGGGCCGGCCGATAACGAATGAAGCCCGGGTCGAGTATGCCGCGCGGGTCGAACGACGCCTTCCATTCCAACACCCGCGGCCACAGGTCGCCGAAGTGGGCGCGCCACTGCTCGTGGTCGTAGTCGATCCAGCCGGAGAGATAGCGCTTGCCGCCCATCGTCGTCAGCCGGCGGCCGGCCGCCTCCAGACCCGGCAGCAACCGTGGCAGCGCCGCCGGCTTCACGGCGGGCAGGACCGCGAATCCCATCAGCAGCTCGCCGGCGGGAAGCGCGAGCAGGGGGGAGGCGAACCGGTCGCGGCGCGCCGACCACAGGAGCACGGCGGTGTCGGCCGGCAGGGCGGACGGCAGATCGGCCAGGATCTCCGTGATGCAGCGTCCGGCGTCGCCCCACGGCAGGATTCCCTCGATCCACGGATGCGCCAGACGCCGGTCCTTCCGGTCCCCGGGCCCCGATCGGTCCGGGCCGAAGGGCACGTCCCGGACCGAGCCGTCCTCCACGCCGAGAAGCCGGCCGCCGTGCAGTGCGGCGAGCGCGCCGCCGGCGTCGAGCTCGCGGTCGAGCCCCGCCGTCAGGCTCATGACGTAGCGCCTCGCCGCAAACGGCGACCCGCGCGCGAGCAGACGCTCGAGGCCCACGGCGCGAGGGAGGCAGGCGGAGGTGATGTACTCGAAACGGTCGTCCGAGACCACCTGCCGCTGGTCCTGCATGAGCGCTTCGATGTCGTCGTACGCGAGGAAGAACGTCCGGACGTCGGGCAGCGCCCTGCGCAACCGGATGCGCGCCTCCGTGATGACCGCGAACTGGCCCAGCCCGCACCGCACGCAGTCGAACAGCGCCGGGTTCTCGGTTCGCGAGCAACGCAACCGTCGGGCGTCTCCGGTCACCACCAGGAGCTCGTCGACGTTGTCCGTCTGCGCGCCGTGGCGGTGCGAAGAGGCGCCGAGGCCCCCCGTCGACAAGGTGCCGCCGACGGTGACGTCCAGGTTCGTCGTCAGCACCGGCGGGAGATGGCCCCGGGCCTGGACGTGGCGGACGAGGCTGCGCCACGTCGCGCCCGCCTGAACGCGGATCGCGTCGTCGCGGATCTCGCCGATGCGGTCGAGTCCGGTCATGTCGAGGAGGAGGCCGCCGTCGGTCAGCGACTGCCCGGCCTGGGAGTGACCCGCGCCGCGGACGGCGACGGGGCAGCCCGCGCGACAGGCGAAGTCCAGGGTCCGACGCACGTCCTCCGGCGACCGGGGGGTCACCACCGCGCGCGGCCTTTTCCGGACGAGGCGGCCGAAGTCGGTGCTGGCCTCCTCCCGGCCCTCGTCGTCGTCGCGCAGCGTGACGGCGGCACGCAACGGGGTGATGTCCACGACTCTCATGGGCGCGTCGGCGGCCGTCGCGGCTTCGACAGCAGCAGCGGAGGCGAGTGTTCGGGCGCCACGGGGTCGATCCGCCAGGGGCTGCACGCGACCCCGACGGTGCTGCGTCTCGGACTGACGGTGTCTCCGGCAGTGGACGCGGCGTGCGACCAACACCGTCGAGAGTCTGAACGGCGGCGGCGAGCGCCGCACACGCAACGTGACCGGGTTCAGGCTCCCGGCGTCGTCGATTGAGCCAGCCGGCGGTATTCGCCGAACGAAATGAGCTTGCCGCGCCGTTCGTCCCAGAGCGCCAGATTCAGCGCCTTCAACCCGCCCCGCAACGTGATTCGGTGGGCGGACCACAGCTCGGGATTCTCGTCGTGACAGCGCTGCAGGCGGTAGTTCGGAATGCGGGTGCTCAGATGGTGCACGTGGTGCAGGCCGATGCTGGCGGTCAGCCACTGCAGCGGCTTCGGGAGCGAGAGCCAGGACGAGCCCCGCAACCCGGCGTCGAAGAAGTCCCACTCGCCGGACCGGCGCCAGTAGGCGTCCTCGAACTGATGCTGCGTGTGGTTGATCCAGCCGGCGAACGCGCACCCGTAGAGCATGACCAGGCCCTGGATGATCACGACCTGCTGGAGGCGTTCCGCGCCGGCGGTCAGCCAGATGCCCGCCAGCGCCGCGGCCAGGGCGGCGTTGGTCCACCATACCGAGCGCCGCTCCCGCGTCGAGGAACGCGGCATGCCCCAGGTGAGGCGGTGCACGACCACGAACTGCAGCAGAATCAGGACGCCGATCATCACGACGGGGTTGCGAATCAGGCGGTACGCCAACCGGTCCCGCCACCCCCGCGCGCCGTACTCGGTCACCGTGAGCGTGGCGACGTCACCGCCCGCACGGTTGTCCAGGTTGCCGGCGTGAGCGTGGTGCAGTGCGTGATTGGTTCTCCAGTGGTCGTAGGGCGTGAGGACCAGGATCCCGAGCAGGCTGCCGACCGCGTTGCACACCCGTTGCGACGTGAAGTAGGAGCCGTGGCCGCAGTCGTGCTGAATGATGATCAGCCGCACCATCAGACCCGCGGCGGGCAATGCGACGATCGCGGTCAGCCAGTAGCTGATCTCCGCGCTCCGGAGCATCGCGGCCCACGCGGCGCCGTACAGGACCAGGGTGACCGCCAGTTGCAGCAGACTGCGGCGATCGTCCGCGCCCTCGTACGGGGCCAGAATCGCTCTCCAGCGTTCCTGCGAGATCGCCCTGCGGATCAGCAGGTCGAGAGTGCCGGGGATCGCACCAGCCGATCTGGGGGCCGCTTCGGTTCCTGGGCTCCTCTTGCGCACGGGCGTGGTCTCCACGATTGTCCAGCTTGACCTGGTCGTCCCTGGCCACTGCACCGGCAGGCTCTCGAGCAGGCGGCCGAACGCGAATGCGCCGGCCGCCTCGAGAACGAGCCCCGCGAGCCCATTGGCGCGGATCACGTACTTGGCACAAACGCCTTCGAGTGTACAATACGCCGAGGGCAATATGGCTATATATTGTGCTTATTCTGGCCATTAAGATGCTGAGTTGTCGTTTATTGTGAAGGGGGGGAGAGGATGGCCGCACAGTTTCAGACCGTCGAGGAGTTCCACGACTACGTGCGGAGCAAGGCGGTCGAGAACGAGGAGTTCCGGGCCCGCCTGCTGACCGATCCCAAGGCGGTGATGGAGGAAGAGCTCGACCTGTCCATTCCGGACACCTTCTCCATCGAGGTGCACGAGGACAGCGCAACGACCGCGCACCTGGTGCTTCCGCCTTCCGCCGCGCTCGCCGAGGAGGACATGCGCACCGTCGCCGGCGGCAAGCACGGCTGGTGCTCGCCCATCTGACCGGCCGGCCGGGGCCGCGGCGGCTCGCTTGACGCCGGCGGCACCGGGAGCGAATCAGAATCGGAGGCACGCGACTGGGCGACGGGTTCGGAGCCGGCTCGCGGCGGGACGGCGGCCTGTCCTTCGGGAGCTTTCTCGAAGGCATGAGGCGGATGTTCCCGCCGGCCCTGCTGAGCGGCGGGGGGTGGGAGCGCCTCTGCGCGCTGGCGGGGTGGCTGCCCCTCGGCGTGATCGACCGGCAATTCGGTTTCGAGTTCGCGCTCGGCCGCGAGGCGGCCGAGGCGGACTTCTGCGTGGTCCCCGAGCGCGGCTCCACCCTTGCCGCGCACTACATCCGCGAGGGCGAAGCGGCGCCGCCCGGCTCGGCCGCGGCCGCTCTCGGCGCCTGCCTCGCCCGGCATGCGGGCGACCCCACCTCGTTCCTGTCACGCAAGGAGGGCGGCGTCGTCCTCGAGTACGACGTGCCGGATGTACCGCCGGAGGAACCGGCGGCGCCCGGCATCTTCTTCGTGCCCGGCGCTGCCACGGAAGGCGCCGCGCGGAAGCTCCACGACGATCCGGCGGATACCGTCGCCGGACTCTGGGCCGCGGCGGGCTGGCGCGCCGACGCCGCGGAGTTGCGGCAGGTCGAGCGCGTGCACCAAGCCCTCTCCGGCGCCGGCTACGTCGCCCAGGCGGGCGTGTTGCCGGGGCGGCGGCCGCGCGCCGTGCGCCTCGTCGTACATCGCGTCGACACCGCCGAGCTGCCCAACCTGCTCGAACGACTGCGTTGGCCGGGCTCTCCCGACGCGGCCATGTCCGTCGTCGACGAGACGAGCGATCTCACCCGACCCGGGGTCGTGCTCAGCCTCGACGTCGCCGCGGGCGGCATCTCGCCGCGCCTGGGGCTGGAGCTGTTTCTTTCCGTGGACCGGTTTCGCATCGACCGCGCGGCCTGGCGGCCGATGATCGACCGGCTGGCGGACAAGTCGTGGTGCGTGCCCGCGAAGGCCGAGGGCCTGCGCGTGTGGCCGCGCGCCGAGCGGCTGATCGGCCCCGGCGGGGTCTATCGGATTTACCAGACCATCAACCACGTCAAGGTCGTCGTTGCCCACGGCCGCATCGTCGCCAAGGCCTACGCGGCCACGGTCGTCCGTCCACCCGGAAGCTGACGGCGGCGCGACCGCCGGGAAGGGGGAAGCGGAGTTGCCTGCGCTGGATGGCATGAAGGTCCTCGACATGACCCAGTACGAGGCCGGCCCGTCGTGCACGCAGGTCCTGGCGTGGTTCGGCGCGGACGTGGTCAAGGTCGAGCCGCCGGAGGGAGGGGACGGGGCCCGCGTGTTCGGCCGCGACGGCTCCAGCGGCTACTCGGCGTTCTTCTGCGCCTGGAACGCGAACAAGCGCAGCCTCGCGGTGGACCTCGGCCGCCGGCAGGGCCGGGAGTTGTTGCTGCGCCTGGTGCCGGCGTTCGACGTCTTCGTGGAGAACTACGGCCCCGGCGTCGTCGAACGGTTCGACATCGGCTACGAGACGCTCGGCGCCGTCCACCCGGGCCTCATCTACGTCCGCATCAAGGGCTTCGGCGTCAGCGGCCCCTACGCGGGCTTTCACAGCGTCGACCCGACCGCGCAGGCGGCGGCGGGGGCGTTCTCCGTCAACGGCGAGGCGGCCGGGCCGCCGCTGATGCCGGGGCCGACGATGGCCGACTCGGGCACCGGCCTGCAGGCGGCGATGGCGGTGCTGGCGGCCTGGGCGCAGCGGCAGCGGACCGGCGAAGGGCAACTGGTCGAGCTGTCGATGCAGGAGGCGGTGACGTACTACCTGCGCTCGCACTTCTTCGTCGGTTCGAGGTGGGGCGCGCGGGCGGCGCCGCGCACCGGCAACTCACACGGCGTGCCGCCGGCGGGCCTGTATCCGTGCAGGCCGTTCGGCGCCAACGACTACATCTACCTCCAACCCCTCACCCCCGGCCACTGGGACGCCCTGTGCAGGGCCATGGACCGCGCCGACCTGCGCACCGACCCGCGCTTCTACAGTTCGCGCTGGCGCCTGCAGAACGGCGACGCGTTGCGCGGGGAGATCGGCGCCTGGATCCGCGAACGCACCAAGTACCAGGCCATGGAGACCCTCGCCGGCGCCGGCGTGCCCTGTTCGGCGTGTCTGGACACCGTCGATCTGCACCGCGACCCGCACCTGGCCGCGCGCGGCTTCATCCACGAGCTGGATCTGCCGGTGCACGGCAAGGTACGGATGCTGGGGTTCGCTCCGGGGCCGTCGGAATCGTGCGGCGCGATGACGCGCCCGCCCCGCCTCGGCGAGCACACCGACGCGGTGCTCGCGGCGGAGCTGGACCTGAGCGCCGCGGAGCTCGAGGCGCTGCACGACGCCGGCGTCATCCGGGACGCCGCTCGACGACGGTAGGTAGCAGGCCGGCAGGAAGACCGGCCGCCCTCCTCACGCCTCAGGCGGGCGGCCCGCTGTCCGCCCGCACCCTCCGGGCGCCGTTGCGAAGCGGGTTCGCACCGGGCCGTCAAGCCATCTGGCGAAGCGCCAGGTCGCGAAACACGCCCGGCGTCTCGATCAGCTCCGCAAAGGTCCCCTGCTGCGCCACCCGCCCCTTGTCGAGCACGTAGATGCGGTCCGCCTTGCGGACGGTGGACAGCCGGTGCGCGACGACGATGCGGGTGACCGCGAGCTGCTCGATCCGCGCCATGACCTGGGCCTGGACGTTGTTGTCGAGGAAGCTGGTGGCCTCGTCGAGCAGCAGCACGCGCGGCCGGCGGACCAGTGCGGCAGCCAGCATGATGCGCTGGACCTGCCCGCCGGAGAACACCTGCGAGCTCTCGGTGACGACGGTGAGCATGCCCATCGGCATCGCCCTGATGTCGCCGTCGACCGCGGCGAGGCGGGCCGCGTGCCAAGCGTCGTCCAGCGTCAGGTCCGTGGCCAGGCCGATGATGTTGTCGCGCAGCGTCCGTGGCTGCAGCGAACCGTCCTGGACCACCACGCCGACCTGTCGGCGCACGGCCCGCCGGTTGACGCGCTCGAGATCGTGACCGTCGTAGTACACCACGCCGGACGAAGGCTTCTCGAGGCCCAGGACGATGCGCAGCACCGTGCTCTTGCCCGCGCCCGTGCCGCCGACCAGCGCCACGAACTCGCCGGGTCGAACGTGGATGGAGACATCGCGCAGCACCGGCGGCCCGCCCTCGGCGTAGCGGAAGCTCACGTTGTCGAGACGCACGTCGCCGCGCAGCTCCGGCGCGGGGGCGTCCCCGGCCGCGCCCCTGGGCGCCGCCTCGAGGATCGGTGAGACCTGCTCGCCGGCCGGCACGATGGCGGCCACGTCCGACGCGAAGCGGCCGAGCGCGGCAATGGCCGACATCAGCACCATGAACGCGGCGTAGACGGTCAGGAAGGCGCCCGTCGACAGCGTGTCGGGCCCCGCCTCGAGGGTTACCGCGAACAGCGCGGCGGTGGCCAGCAGGGGCGCGGCCGCCGTGAACGCCACCAGATGCTCGTTCAGGGCGCCGACGTTCATCTCGCTGCGTTTCTGTTCCCGGTAGCCGTGCGCCCACCGGGTGAAGGCCGTCCACTCCTTCCCGGTGGAACGCAGCTTGCGCGCGGCGCCAATCAACTGCAGCAGCACGCCGGCCGTCGAGCGCTCGGCGGCAAGCGACCGTCGGTGATGAGGCACCTGCCGCAGGCCCAGCGTGACGGTGACGGTCAGCGAGGCGAGACCGCCGGCAAGGCCCAGCCAGCCCATCGAGGTGTCGTAGAGGAACAGCAGGACGAACGTCGGCAGGAGGAAAACGGTCGACAGCAGCGCGCCCATGACCACGCCCGACAGGTGATTGCGCAAGTCGTGGAACGCCATGGCGCGCGTCGCCAGGTCGCCGGCCGTGAAGTTTCGGAAGAAGACGGCGGGCAGGTTCAGCAGGCGGTCCCAGAGCGCGGCCGTGAGTCGCGCCGCCGCGCGGCCTTCGAGACGCATCAGGGCCGTCCCCTCCATCACTTCGAGCAGGCCCGCCGTCAGCGCCAGCAACAGCATCCCCGCCGTCAGCCAGGCCAGCGTTCCCACGCGCCCCGCCGGCGCCACCTCGTCGGCAAAGACCCCGAGCAGGACCGCGGGCGCCAGCATGGCCAGACCCGCCAGCAGTCCGGCCGTCGCGAACCGGAACACGTCGCCCCTCCAGCTCCGGAACGCGATCCGCGCCAGGGCCCCGACGCCGGACACTCGACCATCCGGCAGCGACTGGTAGAAGAAGACCGCATTCTGGCGCAGGGATGCAGCCCGGCCGGCGTTCACCGGCTCTGCCCGCCCCGATGCCGGGTCCACCAGGCGATAGCGCCCCGACGGGCCCGGAAGCAGGGCGACGGGCGCGCCGTCGTCGCGCCGGAACGCCAGCATCGCGCCGCTGTCGCCGAGCCACCAGCGATCGCGTGCCCCGAGTGCGATGTCGCGACCGCGCACTCCCGACGCGGTCAGAATACGGTCCAGCGATGGACCGGCTTCGGCGGCGGCGCCCTGCTGGCCTTGCGGCGGCGCCGGCGTCCGGAACCGGATGCCCTCGTGGCGGCCGATCAGGGCCAACGCCTCCTGCAGCGCGGCGCCGCGCGCTTCCGGCCGGGCGTCGCGCGCGTCGACGACGTCGAACAGGCTTCGGCGCGCGGCATCTTCGCTCTCCCGGCGATACCGCGTTTGCGCGGCGCGCAGGTTGACGGCGTCGGCCAGCAGCAGGCTGCGGTTGAGGTCGTCGGCGCCCAGCGCCAGGCGATGGAACTCGGCCAGCGCCGCCAGGAGATGCCCCTCGCGATGCAGCTCCCGCGACGAGGCGCCCCGCTGCCGGGTCGGGCCCGACACGCTGACCCAACTGCCGGGCGCGACGGGCACGAAGCCGGAACCGGTACGGTCGGGTTCCTCGGTGCCCAGGAACGCCAGACCGACGTCCGTGCCGGACATCCACACCACGCCGCCCTTGGTCGAAACGACCTCGCCGGGCTCGAGGTCCGCCACGGCGCCCGCGGCGAGAAAGCAGTCGGTGGGCTGCCGATGTGTGACATCGAGCGCCACGGCGGCCGAGACGTCGGCGATCCAGGCGTCCACCTGATCGACGATCGCGCCGCCCTCGTCGGCGGCCAGGAGGGCGTCGCGCGGCACGCGCCTCAGCTCGGAATCGGGCAGCCCCTTGGCCACGAGCACGTTCGGGCCGTCGTCCGTCTGGAACAGCAGCCGCCCGCGCGTTGCGCGCAGGAGGTGCTTGAACCCGACCATCGCGCCGTCGTCCTGCTCGCGCGCTACGAAGACGTCCACCGAGCCGCGGGCCACGAACCAAAACGTAACGGGATCGTCGAGGCGGACGGGCCGGTTGCCGCCCCCCGCGAACGGCGTCCCGTGCGCCAGGGCGAAGTCCGCGAGCCTCGCGGCGGCGATGTCGGCAACGGAGCCCGGTTGCCGCCCGTCGGTCGGAGGGGCCGGCCGCCCGGTTGCGTCCGCCATGCCTATTCGGCCTCCATGAGCTGACGGTACAGGCCGTCGGTGTCCGCCATGAGCGCTCGATGGGTCCCCCGCTGCACTTCGCGGCCGCGGTCGAGCACCACGATCAGATCGCTGTCCCGGATGGTGCTCAGGCGATGGGCGACGATCAGGCACGTGATGCCGCGGCGGCGCAGGGCGTCGTCGATGCGCAGCTCCGCGAGGGGGTCGAGCGCGCAGGTCGCCTCGTCGAGAATCAGGACGGTCGGGTTCGACACCAGCGCCCTGGCGATTTCGAGACGCTGCTGCTGGCCACCGCTGAAGTTGCGCCCACCCTCCAGCACGGGCGCGTCGTAGCCCTGGGGCCGGGCGATGATCTCGGCATGGATGTCGGCGTCCCTGGCCGCGGCCACCAGGGCCTGATCCGGCGTTTCCCGATCCCACATGGTCAGGTTGTCGCGCACCGATCCGGCGAACAGGAAGATGTGCTGGTCGACGAGCGACACGGAGTCCGTCAAGAGACCGCGCGGCACCTCGGCGAGGGGCTGACCGTCGAACAGGATCTCGCCGGACCAGGGCCGATGGACTCCCGCCGCCAGCGACGCCAGCGTGGACTTCCCCGAACCGGTCGGCCCGACGATGGCCACGCGCTGGCCCGGCTCGACGACCAGGCTCACGTCCTCGAGCAGGGGCTCCTCGGTGGCCTTGTAGCCGAACGTCACGTTCCGCAGCTCCACACGGCCCGTCAGCCGCAGCCTCCCCGCGAACGCCGCCGGCCTCTCCGCGGGTCCTTCGGCGGGCCTGGCCAGGACGGCGTCCTCGGGCGCGTCGAAGACGTCGTCGAGGCGCTGCAGGTGGCCCTCGAGCACCTGGAACAGGTCTGCGAACTGCACGAACCGCCCGATCGGCAGCAGGAAGCTCGCCGCCAGCACGTAGAAGCCCGTCATCGCGCCAAGCGTCATGTCGCCCGACATCACGCGCAGGCCGCCCAGGCCGAGCACGGCGGCGTTGCCGGCGATCAGGAACATGCCCGGCAGCGCCGCAATCACGTGGCCGAGCTCCGTGAAGCGTTGTCGGGCCAGGAGCTCCCGGGCCTGATAGCCGGTGAAGTGGGCGAAGAAGTCGCTCTCGGCCGACAGCGCCTGCAGCGTGTCGATGGTGCGCAACCCGTGCATCCCGGTCCCCTGCATGCGGCCTGCCTCGCGCTGCAACCGGCGGTTCTCGTCGATGCGCGAGCGCGTCAAGGCTCGCGTGAGAAGGGCGCTCGCCGCCCCCAGGGCGACCACCACCGCGGCCAGCAGCGGGTCGTAGACCAGCATCAGCGCCACGAACAGAAGACTGGTGACGAGCTCGATGACGACACCGACGAACTGGCGGGTCGCCACGCCGGCGACTGCGTCGATGGATCGCATCCGCGCGGTCAGATCGCCGGCGTAACGGTGGGTGAAGAACTCGGTGCGCAGCCTGAACAGGTGCGCGATGAAGCGGTCCGCACGCGCGATCGAGAGCCGCACCGAGAGCAATCGCAGGCAGCGCTCCCGGAGCCAGGTGAGCAGGTAGACGACCCCTCCCGCGGCCGTCGCCCCGGCGATCAGCACCGCCGCCCACGAGGGCTCCCGGCCGTTCAACACGTAGTCGACGAACACGCCGAGCAGCAGCGGCACCGCCAACGCGGTGAACGACAGCAGCAGGCCGCAGGTGAGTGCGAAGGCGAGGGACGACCTGGCGCCCTGCAGCCAGGGCCGGAGCCGGCGCACGATCCCGGGGCGCCGCCCGCCCCGCTCGAAGTCCGCGCCCGGCTCGAAGCTCACGGCCACTCCCGTGAACGCCTCGTCGAACTCGTCCTCGTCGACGGTCCTGCGTCCGCTGGCGGGGTCGTTGACGTAGTAGCGGCGGCGTGCATGCCCCTCCAGGACCAGGAAGTGGCTGAACTCCCAGAACAGGATGAGCGGCATGCGCATGGACTGGAGCTGATGGGGCTCCCTGCGCCACCCCCGGGCCTCGAGGCCGAACTTCCTGGCTGCTTGCAGGAGGTCGGCGCCGTTGCTGCCGTCGCGAGTCACGGCGGAAGCGGCGCGCAGCTCTTCTATCGGCACCCAGCGGCCGAAGAACGCGAGCACGATGCCGAGGCTGACGGCGCCGCACTCGGTCTGGTCGCTCTGCAGCATCGTCGGCGTGCGGACGCGGCGCCGGCGTTCGGGCCCGGCTGCGAGGCCCATCAGTCGCCGTCGTTCCCGAAGAGCAGGGAGATGAAGGAGCGGTAGCCGAGGACGACGCGCAGCGTGCCGCCGGCGCCGTCGACGACCGCGTGCGGCTCCGGCTCCGTCAGCGTCGCGCGCAACAGATGGGAGCGCGCCGGCGGCTCGAGCCCGAGCTCGATGAGCCACGGCGGCGGCGGCACGACGCGGGGGGACACGTCCTCGACGCGCGCCTGCAGGACCCCGGCCGTGCCCGGCACGGCCAGACGCACCTGCGCCTGCATGCCGGGTGCAAGGCGCATGACCTCCTCGCGCGTGACGAACGCCAGCGCCTCCGGGGGAGCGGCGGACGCCGCGCGAATGCGGGCGGCGAGCTCGCCGGCCGCGATCCGCTGGCCCACCGTCAAGGCGAGCGTCACGAGCTCGCCGCCGTGGGGAGTCGCAATGTCCTCCGTCGTGAAGCCGTCGGCGCCGGGCGGCGCGGTCTCGGAGCGCGCCGCGGCCAGCAGGGCGACGAGGCCTTCGGCCGCCGCCGTGCCCCGAGGGGCGTCCGCGTTCCCCGTCGACCCGCGGAGGCCGCGCAGGACGGCGCCCCAACCCTCCGCTTCCGGTGTTCGCAAGCGCGCGATGGGCTGACCCGGCGCCACCGTGTCGCCGACCTCCGAGAGCACGTCGACGACCACGCCGGACACGCCGGCCAACACGTCGACGCGCTCCCCGGGGCGGACCAGCACCGTCTCGACGGAAAGGCTGCGTTCCACCCGGCCGAGCAGGCCATAGGCCAGCAGCACGACCAGCGCCACGCCCAGTCCCGACACCCACAGCCACTCGTGGGGCGCGGTGACCTGCAGCCTGGCGTCGAAGGCCTCCCGCCGCGCACGCCGGGCCAGCGCCTTTTCTCGGAATACGGTCGGGAACAACACGGCGCCTCTCTGCGAGTCGACGGGTCGGTCGGACCCTTCGACATCAGGACATTACGCTACTACGACCCTGCGCCACCGAAGCCGGCGAAGCCTCCCTGCAATCCCGGCAGCTCCGCATGATCAATCGCCCCTGGCCGCAAAGGGAAGGGGTGGCGTCGGGGCTCTCGCCGAGTGCCGGTGAGGCGCCCCCGACCTCAGTCGGACCGGAGCGCCTCCACCGGATCGACACCGGCGGCGCGGCGCGCCGGCCCGACGCAGGCGACAACGGTTGCCGCCGCCAGCACTGCCAGCACCATCGCCAGCGTCACCGGGTCGCGAGGAGACGTCTGCACCAGCAGGCTCTCGAGCAGGCGGCCGACCGCGAACGCGCCGGCCGACCCCACGATCAGCCCGGCCCCCACCTGCGCGAGCCCGCGGCGCACGACGACCCAGATCACCTGTCCGGGCGAGGCGCCGAGCGCCGTGCGGATGCCGATCTCCTTCGTGCGTTGGGTGACCGAGTACGCCGTGACCGCGTAGATCCCGACCGCCGACAGGACCAGCGCGATCGCCGCGAAGATGCCGAACAGGCCGCTGAAGAGCAGGTACGTCCAGCGCAGGTCCCGGAGCCGGGCCGACATCGACTGAGCGCCGAACACCGGCAGGTCGGGGTCGACGGCCTGTACCGCCGCGCGGAGCTGCGGGGCGAACGCGGCAGGATCGCCCGCCGTCAGAAGCTGCAGGGCGAGAGGCCATTGCCGCGTGGCCGGGCCGCCGGCGGCGTGCAGCCGATACGGCACGTAGACGACCGGATCGGGGTCCCGCTCCCGCAGGGCGGCCTGCCGAATGGTCGGGCTCACGCCGACGATCGTCAGCCACGGGCCGGCCGGCTCGCCTCGCGCCTGCAGGCGGACCCGCCGCCCGAGGGGGTCGTCTCCGGGGAAGAACCGGTCGGCGAAACGGCCGTTCACGACTATCGACTCCGCCCCCGGGCGGCCGTCCTCCAGCGTGAGCGCACGCCCCCGAGACCGCGAGACGCCGAGCGACTCGAGGTACCGTGCGCCGATGCCCAGCATCGTCACGGTGGGCGCGGGGGCGCCGTCGGGCGAGGGCCGCCCGTCGATCTCGAGCGACCGTGGCAGCCCGCCGAAGAGAGGGAAGGTGGTGGCGACGCTCGCCGCGCGAATCCCGGGCATCGCATCCAGGCGCCGCTGGAGCTGCTCGACGAACCGGAGCCGATCCTCCGGCTCGGGGTACTTCCGGGCGGCCAGCGTGATTTCTCCGGTCAGTACCCGGGCGGGGTCGAACCCGAGATCGATCCGATAGAACTCCTGGAAGCTGCGGATCATCAGGCCTGCCCCCGCCAGCAGGACGACCGCGAGCGTCACCTCCACGACCACCATCGCCGCGGCCAGGCGGCGTGCGCGCACGCCCGACCCCGTGCGCCCCCCTTCCTTCAGCAGCTCGCCGACCGGCGTCTTCGAGACGTGCAGCGCCGGCGCCAGTCCGAGGAGCATGCTCGAGACGACGCACACGAGGGCGAGGAACGCAACGACCGCGCCATCGAAGTGGAAGGTCATCCAGACCGGCTTGCCGACGTCCTGCGTGGCGACGTCGAGCAGGCGAATGCCGGCGGCGGCCAGCCCGAGGCCGGCGGCGCTGCCCGCCGCGCCGAGCGCGAGGCTCTCCGTGAGCAACTGGCGGACGATGCGCCACCGCGTGGCGCCCTGTGCGACCCGAATGGCCACCTCGCGCGCCCGGTGCGCCGAGCGCGCAATCAGCAGGTTGGCGACGTTGGCGCAGGCGATGAGCAGAACGAACACCACCGCGCCCATCAACGCCACGACGGCCAGTTGGACGCCGGTGGGGTTCACCCATTCCACGAACGTCCGGACCACGGCGTCCGTGCGCTCGTTGGTGTCGGGGTACTGCTGGCGGAGCCGTCCCGCCAGCGCGCGCACCTCGGCCTGCGCCGCGTCGAGATCGACGCCGGGAGCCAGTCGGCCGACGGTCGACAGCATCCGGTTGTCGCGGCGGTCCAAGGCGCCGGTCGGCTGCAGGGGCCGCCAGGAATCGGTGTTCAGCGGGAACCGCACGCCTTCCGGCATGACGCCGACAACGGTCGACGGCTCGTCGTCGACCCGCACCACCCGGCCGAGCACGCCGGGGTCGCCCGCGTAGCGGTCCTGCCACACGTGGTAGCTCAGGATGACGGTCCGGTCCCCGCCCCGTTCGCCTTCCGCGGGCAGGAAGTCCCGGCCGAGCAGCACCGGTTGGCCGAGCAGGCGGAACGTGTTCGGCGTGACGAGCGACTCCATGACCCGCTCGGGGGCATGATCGGCGTCGCTCAGGTTCGCGGTCCCGCGGATCGTGAAGGCGGCCAGCCCGCTGAACGAGGCGGCCGCCGCGCGGTAGTCTTCGAAGTCCGGGAGCGAGACGCCCCCGGTCTGTCCGCGGTCGCTGTCGCGGGACGAGACGTTGACGATCCGCCCGGGCTCGTCGAACGGCAGGCCGCGGATGAACACGGCATGCACGACCGCGAAGACGGTGGCGTTGGCGCCGATGCCGAGCCCGAGCGCCGCCACCGCCATGAAGGTCAGCGACCGGTCATTGACCAGACGCCGGAGGGCGAGCCGGAGATCCTGCCGCAACATCACGTACCAACCCTGATCGCTCGCTGCATGACGATGACCGGCGATGCACCGACGAGGCGCGTTGCCGCCGGCGGGCCGAGGGCGGTGCAACTCTCCGTCGACCTGACGACGGCGGCCTCCGGTCCACGATCTCGACCGCGCCCCGGCTGCCGTTCCGGGCGCCCGATCAGAGCGACCGCTGCATGGCTTCGATGCAGTACGCCGTGGTCATCGCTTCGGAGGCGAAGCCGCGCGGCGGCCGCACGGGCTGCGAATCCTCGTCGGTCCCCACCCCGTCGGTCCACCCGGGTGGTTCCTTCCAGGCCAGACACGGCGGCCAGCTTCCGTCCCGGCGTTGGGCCTCGATCAGCCTCCCGATGACCGCGGCCCGTACGGCTTCATCGAGATCGAAGACGAGCATGTCGAGCGCCGACAGCGCCTGCGCCGTGCGCATGGGGTCGCCGGACCCTTCGTCGGCGTCGAGACGCTCCAGGATGCGGCTCGTCAATGTCGGACGCAGCCCCCGGAAGATGCCGTCGCGGAAGCGGCTCGCCCGCGCCAGCGCGAAATGGAGATCCACGGGTTCGATGTAGTGCGGCGAGGCGTCGGCCTCGCGCCGGTCCGCGACCACGGTCTCGATCCAGCGTTCCGCCGCTCGCGTTTCCGCGCGGTCTCCCACGTATGCGAGCACGTTGGCGTTGACCACGGCGTCGACGTCGTTCCCGCGTCCCGGCGGCCAGCTCCTGTCCGGCATCCACGTCAGAAACCGGCCGTCGCCGGCGCGGTGCGACAGGAGCACGTCGAGGTTCCGACCCCGGAGCCTGCCCATTCGAAGCCAGGGATGCGGACCGACCGCCAGCGAGCAGATCGCCGTGTCGTCGGTGTCCGCGGGAAGGCCCGGCACGTAGCTCCATACGCCGGGGTATTGCATGCAGTCCCTGAGGAAGCCGCGCGTCCGCGAGACCAACGTGCGGGTCCTGGTGTGGTGGCAGGCGTCGAGCGCCAGCAACCCGAGCCCGGCCGCGAAGGGCGGATACTCGAGATGCCGGCTGCCGACGAGGCCGGTGTCGTCGTACCGCCAGCAGGGCCAGCCGCCGTTCGACGCCACGACCTCTTCCAGGAAGCCGATGCCGCGCTCGACCGCCGCCCGCGCGGCCTGCCGCAACCGTTCGTCCACCCCGTCTCCTCAAGGCGCGAGTCATGCCGGCGTCACCGACCGCTAGCGGATGAACCCTGATTGAGTATACCGTGTCGCATTCGTATCGGTTATGCTCTCATAGCGTGATCGTAAAGTGATATCGCCGTTCCCGGATGGGATCGTCGAGGGAGGTGGATGATGGCTCAGGAGTTTCAGACCGTGGAGGAGTACCAGGAGTACGTGCGGAACAGGGCGGTCGAGGACGAGGAGTACCGAGCTCGCCTGCTGGCCGATCCCAAGGCGGTGATGGGGGAAGAGCTGGACATGTCCATTCCGGACGACTTCAGCATCGAGGTCCACGAGGACAGCGCCACGACCGCGCACCTGGTGCTTCCGCCTTCGGCCGCACTCGCCGAGAAGGACATGCGCGCCGTCGCCGGCGGCAAAGACGACTGGTACGTCTGCACGCCCATCTGACCGTCCGGCCGGCGTCGCGGGCGGCAACGCGCCCTGCGGCTCGTCGTGCAGCGCATCGACACGGCCGAGCTTCCCGGCCTGCTCGAACGGCTGCGTTGGCCGGGCGCTCCCGACGCCGCCATGTCCGTCATGGCGGAGACGAGCAATCTCACCCGACCCGGGGCCATGCTCAGCCTCGATGTCGCCACGGGGGGGCTCTCGCCGTGCGCGGCTCCACCCTTGCCGCGCACTGCATCCGCTAAGGCGAGGCAGCGCCGTCCCGGTTCAGCCGCGGTGCCTGCGAAGGCCGAGGGCGTGTCCGCGCGCCGAGGGGCTGATCGGACCCGGCGGGGTCTGTCGGATTCACCAGACCATCAACCACATCAGGGTCGTCGCCCACGGCCGCATCGTTGCCAAGGGCCTGCGCGGCCATGGTCGTCCGTCCACCCGGAAGCTGACGGGCGGGGCAAGGGGGGAGTGGAGTTGCCTGCACTGGACGGCATGAGGGTCCTCGACATGACGCAGTTCGAGGCGGGCCCCGCGTGCACGCAGGCATTGGCCTGGCTGGGGGCCGACGTCGTGAAGGTCGAGATGCCCGGCCGCGGCGACCGCTCGCGCGGAGTCGCCCGGGCGCGCAACGAGGCGTACGCCCCCCTGTTCTGCGCGTGGAACGCCAACAAGCGCAGCGTCGCGATCGACGTCCGCGACGACCGGGGTCGCGCGCTGTTCCTGCGCCTCGCGGCGAAGTTCGACGTGCTCGTGGAGAACTACGGGCCCGGCGTGATGGAGCGGTTCGACATCGACTACGACACGCTGCGCGCGGTCAACCCGGGGGTGATCTACGCGCGCATCAAGGGGTTCGGCAACCGAGGTCCGTATGCCGGCTTCGCGGTCCAGCGGCCGATCGCGCAGGCGGCGGCGGGCGCGTTCTCGATCAACGGCGATCCCCACGGGCCGCCGATGCTGCCGGGATCGACGGGCGACGCCGGCGCGGGCGTGTATGCGGCGGTGGCGGTGCTGGCGGCCTGGGCGCAGAAGCTGCGCACCGGCCGAGGGCAGCAGATCGATCTGTCGATGCAGGAGGCCATGACGTTCTTCGTGCGCGGGCGCGGCGCCATCGACTCGCGTTGGGGCGCCCGGGCGGCGCGGCGCAGCGGCAACGCCGGCGACGTGCCGCCGGGCGATCTCTATCCCTGCAAGCCGCTCGGTCCCAACGACTACGTCTATCTCATGCCGATGACGGAGAGCCACTGGGAATCGCTGTGCGCGGCCATGGGCCGCCCCGAGCTGCGCGCCGACCTGCGCTTCTACAGCCCGCGCTGGCGCATCCAGAATCATCGCGCGCTGCACGAGGAGATCAGCTCGTGGACGCGGGCGCGCACCAAGATCGAGGCCATGGAGACCCTGGGCGCCGCCGGTGTGCCCTGCGCCGCCTGCCTGGACACGGCGGAGCTGCTGCGCGACAGGCACCTGGCGGCGCGCGGCTTCATCGAGGAGCTGGACCTGCCGGTGCACGGCAAGGTGAACGCCCCGGGCTTCGCGCCCCGCCTGTCGAAGTCCCGCGTGCCGGTGAAGCGCCCACCCCGCCTGGGCGAGCACACCGACGAGCTGCTCGGCACCGAGCTCGCGTTGGACGACGCGCAACTCGTGGCGTTGCGAGACGCCGGGGTCATCGGGGGCTCGCCGCGATTCGACTGACTCGACAGTCGCGGCGGCCCGGATTTCAGAGCCCGGCTCGCTCCTTGACGTAGCGCGCGACCTGCTCGTGGGTCGCGTACCACGCGCCGCCCTTCGCATTGATGTGGTCGATGAGCTCCTCGAGGATGACCATGCGCGAGCGGTGGCCGATGATGTGCGGGTGCGTCGTGAGGAGGAACATGGTGCCTTCCTCCCAGGCCTTGTCGAACTCGTCGATGTAGACCTGCAGCAGCTCGCGCGGCGGCGTGTAGCTGGTGCCGCGTGGGTTCAGCAGCGGCGCATCGTCGAGGATCCACTCGACCGGCAGCTCGACGATGCCCGTCGGCTCGCCGTTCTGCATCAGCTCGTAGGGGCGGTCGTCGGCCATCAGCGAGCTGTCGTAGAGGAAGCCCTGCCCCCGGATGATGTCGAGGGTGTTGGGGCTGAAGTTCCACGACGGGGCGCGGTAGCCGACGGGGCGGCTGCCCGTGACCCGCTCGAGGTAGTCGGTGGCCCGGATGACGAGGTCGCGCTCGGTCTCGGCGTCGAGCTCGCTGTTCAGCTCGTGGATCCAGCCGTGCACCGCGAACTCGTGCCGCCCCGAGGCCTGGATGACGTCGACCATCTCGGGCCGCAGCACGAGGCTGACGGCGGGGATGAAGAACGACGCGGGGATCTCGTGGCGGTCCATGAGGTCGACGACCCGCTGCAGGCCGACCCGCGCGCCGTACTCGCCCTGCGACATCGCGCCGATCGACGGCTCGGCGTTGCGCGCGATCTGGATGGTGTCGTTGTCGACGTCGAACGAGATCATCACCGCGACGCGGGCGCCGTTCGGCCACGACGCGGGCTGCAGGCTGCGGCCGGCCCGCACGCGGTTGGCGATGGCCCGGATCTCGTCGAGGTCGAGGTACAGGCCGGGCTGGCTCGTCCGGGTCGTCTGCGCCGCCGCGCTGTCGGTCTTCAGACCGAGCTCTCCGAAGACCACCACTCCCACGATGACGCCGAGCACGATCCCGGCGAACGCCCCCGCCTTCCGGAAGAACGTCTTGGTCATTGCTCCTCGCTGTCCTCGTCCTCGGTGGTCTCCGCCTCGTGGGGCTGGCTCTCGCTGACGGGCGGGTTGTCCACGTGCTCGCCGAAGAACCGGGCCCAGCGCCGCAGGCGGTCCATCTGGTGGAGCGGCTCGGCGATGCCGTGGCCCTCGCGCGGGAAGCGGACGAAGGTGACGTCCTTCCCGAGGTCCCTCAGCGCCCGGTAGAACTCGACCGACTGCTCGGGCGGCACCCGGGTGTCGCTGCCGCCGTGCATCAGCAGCACCGGGCTCGTCACGTCGGCCGCGTGGGTGATGGGGGAGTGCTCGCGGTAGTTCTCGGTGGCGGTCCACGGGGTCCCGCCGAAGAACGACGCCAGGTAGTCCTGGATGTCGTTGGTGCTGTACATGCTGAACAGGTTGGTGAGGCCCGCCCCCGGCGACACCGCCTTGAACCGGTCGGTCTGGGTGACGATCCACGCCGACAGGTACCCGCCGTAGCTCCACCCGTAGCAGACGAGGCGGTCGGGGTCGGCCCACCCCATGGCGACGGCGTGGTCCACCCCGGTCATGACGTCGTCGTAGTCGGTGACGCCCCAGGCGTCGATGTTGGCGTTCACGAACGCCTGGCCGTAGTTGGTGCTGCCGCGGAAGTTGGGCTGAAGGACGACGTAGCCGTTGCCGGCGAAGAACTGGGCCGTGCTGTTGAACGCCTCCAGCGACGCCCCGGTGGGGCCGCCGTGGGGGTTGACGATGAACGGATACGCGCGGCCCTCCTCGTAGCCGACCGGCTTGGTCAGCACCCCCTCGATCGCCTCGCCGTCGCTGTTGGTCCAGCGCACGGTCTCGACCGCGCCGAGCTGCACGCCCTCGTCGCGGAGCCACGCGTTCGCGTCGGTGAGCCGGACCGGCTCGCCGTCGTTCGTCGCCGTGTAGATCTCGCCCGGCCAATCCGGGCTCGTGCGGACCCACGCCCACCGGCTCCCGTCGTCAGAGAGCGTCCAGGCGCCGTTGCGCCCGCCCGGGGCCGAGGCGGTGATCACCGCGCCCGACTCGACGCTGACCCGGAACAGGCCGGTGGACGTGCCCTCGCCGGTGGACCAGTAGACGTACCGTCCGTTCGCCGACCAGATGGGGGCGGTGAACTGCCGGTCGACGTCCTCCAGGAGCACGCGCGTCGGCCCCCCGCCGAGGTCGGCGAGGTAGAGCTTGTTGTGCTGCGTGTTGCTCGAGGCGGTTGCGTTCGACGAGAACGCGATGGTCCGGCCGTCGGGCGACCAGCGCGGCGACGTGTCGCTGCCGCCGTTCTCGTGGAGGAGCCGCCGCTCGCCCGACGCCACGTCGACCACCCGGACGTCGCTCCGCCAACCGTCGTTGGCGGTCGGGTTCGGTCGCGTCTCGAAGGCGACCCGCTTCGAGTCGGGGGACCAGTCGGGGTTGCGGACCGTGAAGTCGCCCTCGGTCAGGCGCCGCGTCTCGTCCGTCTCCAGGTCGTGCAGCCAGAGGTGGGTCATCCGGTGCAGGGCGTCGACCACCTCGGCGTCGCCCTCTTCCTCGCGGCGCTTCTCCTCTTCCTCGGGGAGCGGGTCGCGTGAGGTGAACAGCAGGGCCGAGCCGTCCGGCGCGAACTCGAACGACCCCACCGGCTCGTCGTGCTCGGTGACCTGCCAGGCCTCGCCGCCGTCGGCGTACAGGAAGTGCACCTGCGTCTTCGCGTCCTCCCCCTCGCCGCGGGCGGCGAGGAACGCGATGATGCTGCCGTCCGGCGACCACTCGGGCGAGGTGGCGCTCTTCGGGCCGCGCGTGAGCTGGCGGTTGCCGCTGCCGTCGACCCGCACGCGCCAGACGTGGGTGACCGCCTCGAGGTCGGGGTCGCCCATGTCGCGCGACCGCACCGTGTAGGCGACCCACTCGCCGTCGGGCGACAGGGCCGGGCTGCCCACCTGGTCGATGCGCAGCGTGTCGCGGGCGGACATGACCCGCGGAGGTGACTCCTGAGCGAGGCCCGGATTCGGCCCGGCCGCGATGAGGAGTGCCGCGCCCGCCCCGGCAACGAATTCCCGCATTCGCAGATCCTGCATGTCAACTCCCCGTTCCAGAGCGGCCACCGCCGGCCGGGCCGGTTGGAGCGTGGCCCGAGGCGGGCTGCCCGGGTGTCCGCCGCGCGGGCCGGCCTCCAGCGTCAGTCGCCGGCGACCTCCTCGTAGACCGCGGTGAGGAACCGGTTCGGGTCGCCCCACTTGTCGTTGTACTCCGCCGTCGGGTCGGCCGCCGCGACCTCGTCGTAGCTCCCGGCGCCTCCCTTCACCAGCTCCTCGACGCGGCCGGCGACGGTGATGACCATGTCGCGGAACTCGATGACGTCGCCGCGGCCCGAGATCACCCCGTGGCCGGGGAGGATCTTCGTGTCGGGCCCCGCCATGCCGGCGAGGACGCCGAGCGAGTCGATGGTGCCCGACAGCGTCCCCCCGTTGCCGCGGTCGATGACCGGGAACGCCACGGTGCGGAACATGTCGCCGGTGTGGATGACGTCGGAGTCGACGAAGTGGATGATGCTGTCGCCGTCGGTGTGCCCCGGCGGCATCGGGATGACGTGCACCTCCTCGCCGTTGAGGTGGATGGTGACGTCCTCGCTGTAGGTCAGGACCGGCAGCGCCTCGGGCGGCCGGTTCAGGGCGAGGCGGCTGCGCACCCGGTCCTGGGCGATGATGGGCACGCCCATCGCCGCGAAGTTCGCGTTGCCCCCGGTGTGGTCCCCGTGGACGTGGGTGTTGATGAGGAAGCGGATGTCGCCGTTCGAGATGCCCTGGACGGCGGCGTAGATGCGCTCGCTGAGGGGCGCGAACTGGTCGTCGATCATGACCACCCCCTCGTCGCCGATCGACAGCCCGATGTTGCCCCCGCGCCCCTCCAGGTAGTGCACGGTGCCGGCGACGTGGTGGGTCGATATCACGACCTCGGAGAAGTCGGGCTGCGCCCCGAGCCCGGCCGCCACGGTGAGCGCCGCGACGGCGGAGAAGCCGAGCGAGACCGACAGCCGCGCGCGAGAGCTGGTCTTCATGGTGTTCTTCCTCTGTGAACGGTGACGGATGACGACGCGATCTCGCCTATCATATCGAAAACGCAGCCCCGATCAGCCCCGACGGCCCGGCCGGCCGGAAGCGGCAGGCCGTTCCGGATCTCATGGCGGGGGACGAGCCGGTTGCGGCATCCGGGGGCGGGCCGGTATCATGAACTCGACAGCGGAAGACCGAGGAGTGGGCGCATGCCGCGGATGATCGCGTTCGAAACCTACGCATCCCTGAAGGACGCCGGGGCGTCTGATGAGGCCGCTCGCCGCGGGGGCGCGGAGGTTGGCGATCTGTACGTGAGCTTGGAGGCCACGAAGGTTCGGCTGAACGTGCTCATCGGGGTGGTCGTGGCGGGGTTGGGTATCATCATCGCGGGCATTTTTCAGATTGCGCTACGACTTC
Source organism: Vicinamibacterales bacterium (assembly GCA_965261285.1). GTDB lineage: Bacteria > Acidobacteriota > Vicinamibacteria > Vicinamibacterales > UBA8438 > JAJEEA01. Next base: position 6,400,959 of record OZ253457.1, read on the forward strand.
CCTCTTGAGGAGGGCCCGCCCCAAGGAACCCGATGCCGGACCCGCGCGACTTGGCGGGGGCGACGCCGGAGGCCGGCCCGCGCCCTGCTCTGGCCCTTGCTCGATTGATTCGCAGAGCGTCTTGGAATCGGGCCGTTTCCGGCCCAATCGGGCAGGACTGAGGGGGTGAGCGGATCGATGCAGAGGCTCCTGGCAAGGACGGCCGCGGCGTTCACGGTCGGCTCCATCGCCCTCGCCGCATCCGGCGCGGTGGCGCAGCCGGCGTCCGGCGGCGGCGCGTCGGCCGAGCGGGCCCTGGTCGACCGCTACTGCGTCGCCTGCCACAACGAGCGGATGCGGGTCGCGGACCTGACCCTCGACACCGTCGACGTCGACGACGTCGGCGCCCACCCCGAGGTCTGGGAGAAGGTGGTGCGGAAGCTGCGGGCCGGGGCCATGCCCCCCGCCCCCCGGCCGCGCCCCGACGCGGTGACCTACGAGGGGTTCACGGCCTGGCTCGAGAACGAGCTCGACGCGGCGGCGGCGCGGAACCCCGACCCGGGGCGCACCGACACCTTCCACCGGCTCAACCGCAGCGAGTACCACAACGTCGTCCGCGACCTGCTGGACCTCGACGTCGACGTCGCGGCGCTGCTGCCGGCCGACGACGGGAGCTACGGGTTCGACAACATCGCCGGCGTGCTCGGCATCTCGCCGACCCTGCTCGAGCGCTACCTGTCGGCCGCCAAGAAGATCAGCCGGCTCGCCGTCGGGCGGCCGGCCCCGTCGGCGACGGCTGAAACGTTCCGCCTCGTCACCGACCTGACCCAGGACGTCCGGGTCGACGGGCTGCCGTTCGGCACCCGGGGCGGCACCCGCTTCGACTTCACGTTCCCCGAGGACGCGGTGTACGGCATCCGCGTCCAGCTCTCGCGCGACGCCAGCGGCACCCTCAAGCCGTTCGACACCCCGCACCGGCTCGAGGTGAGCCTGGACGGCGAGCTCCTGGAGACGTTCACCGTCGGCGAGCCCCCGCCGCCGGGGGCCGCGCGCAGCGACCCCGAGTACCAGGACTGGCTGGCCCGCCAGCGGGCGGCCGACGACGGCTGGGAGGTGCGCGCGCCGGTGCGGGCGGGTCCGCGCACGGTGCAGGTGACGTTCCACCAGAAGACGTCGGCCTATGCCGAGACCCTGCGGCAGCCGTTCCTGCGTCCCTACACCAGCATCACCGGGGGCGACACCCGCTACCAGCCCTACGTGGGCAGCGTCACCGTCGCCGGCCCGTTCGAGGCGAGCGGGGCGCGGCCGGCCGAGGGCACCCCCAGCCGCGACCGCATCTTCGTCTGCCGCCCGGCCTCCGCCGCGGCCGATGACGAGGCGGCCTGCGCGAGGGAGATCTTCTCGACCCTGGCCCGCCGCGCCTACCGCCGGCCCGTCACCGGGCGCGACCTCGCGGTGCTCCTCGACTTCTACGAGCAGGGGCGGGCCGAGGGCGGCTTCGAGGCGGGCGTCGAGCTGGGGCTGCGGCGGCTGCTCGCGAGCCCCGACTTCCTGTTCCGGGTGGCGCGCGATCCGGACGGCGCGGCGCCGGGCACGCCGTACCGCGTCCCCGACCTCGAGCTGGCGTCGCGGCTCTCCTTCTTCCTCTGGAGCAGCATCCCCGACGACGAGCTGCTCGACCTCGCCGAGGCGGGCACGCTGCACCGCCCCGAGGTGCTCGAGGCGCAGACCCGGCGGATGCTCGCCGACCCGCGGGCCGACGCCCTCGTCGAGAACTTCGCGGGGCAGTGGCTGTATCTGCGCAACGTGCGGGCCCTGACCCCCGACGAGGACCTCTTCCCCGACTTCGGCGAGGCCCTGCGGCGTTCGTTCCAGCGCGAGACCGAGCTGTTCTTCGCCAGCGTGCTGCGCGAGGACCGCAGCGTCCTCGACTTCCTGACCGCCGACTACACCTTCGTCAACGAGCGGCTCGCCCGTCACTACGGCATGCCCAACGTCTACGGCAGCCACTTCCGGCGCGTCAACCTGCCCGACGCCTCGCGCCGGGGGCTGCTGGGCCAGGGGAGCATCCTCGCGGCGACGGCCTACCCGACCCGGACGTCGCCGGTGCTGCGCGGCAAGTGGGTGCTCGAGAACCTGCTCGGTACCCCGCCTCCGCTGCCCCCGCCCGACGTGCCGTCGCTCGAGGAGACCACCAGCGACGGCGCCGCCGTGTCGATGCGCGAGGCGATGGAGCAGCACCGGTCCAACCCCGTGTGCGCGAGCTGCCACCGGCTGATGGACCCGCCGGGGTTCGCCCTCGAGCAGTTCGACGCGGTGGGGCGCTACCGCACCCGCAACGAGGCCAACGCCCCCATCGACGCGTCCGGCGTGCTGCCCGACGGCACCGTCTTCGACGGGGCGTCGGGGCTGCGCGAGGCGCTGCTCGGCCGCCCCGACCTCTTCGTCACCACCCTGACCGAGAAGCTGCTGATCTATGCCCTCGGCCGCGGGGTCGAGCACCACGACGCGCCGGCCATCCGCGCCATCACGCGCGGGGCCGCCGCCGACGGACACCGTTTCTCGTCGCTCATCCTGGGTGTCGTCAAGAGCCCGCCGTTCCAGATGAGGAGAACCCGGTCATGATGATCCGAAAGCTGTCGCTGCCCCGCCGGACGTTCCTGCGCGGCCTCGGCGCCACCGTCGCCCTGCCCCTGCTCGACGCCATGGTGCCGGCCCTCACGGCGGAGGCCCGGACCGCCGCGGCTCCCGTCCGCCGGCTCGGGTTCATCTACATCCCCAACGGGGCGGTGATGCAGGAGTGGACGCCGGCCGAGACCGGGCCCGGGTTCGCGCTGTCCCGCATCCTGCAGCCCCTCGAGCCGTACCGCGAGCAGCTCACGGTGGTGAGCGGCCTCGCCCACGGGCAGGCCGAGCCCCTCGGCGACGGCAACGGCGAGCACTCGCGGGCGAGCTCGACGTGGCTGAACGGCATTCATCCGAAGCAGACCGAGGGGTCGGACGTGCGGGCGGGGACGACGGCGGACCAGCTCGCCGCGCAGCACATCGGCCGCGACACGCCGCTGCCGTCCCTCGAGCTCGCCATCGACCTCGACGGGCTCGTCGGCAACTGCGAGAACGGCTACAGTTGCGTCTACCTGAACACCGTCGCGTGGCGCTCGCCGACGACGCCGCTGCCCATGGAGAACAACCCGCGGGTGGTCTTCGAGCGGCTCTTCGGCGACGGGGGCACGACCGAGCAGCGGGTGGCCGAGATGCGGCGCGACCGCAGCATCCTCGACTCGGTCACCGACGACCTCGCGAACCTCGAGCGGTCCATCGGGAAGGGCGACCGGGCCCGGCTCGACCAGTACCTCGACTCGATCCGGGCGCTGGAGCGCCGCATCACCCTGTCGGAGGCGCAGAGCGCCGACGCCGAGCTGCCGGCCCTCGCCCGCCCCGTCGGCATTCCCGACGACTTCGAGGACCACGTCAGGCTGATGTACGACCTGGTCTCGCTGGCGTGGCAGGCCGACATCACCCGCGTCTTCACCTTCATGCTCGGCCGCGAGCTGGGGGGGCGGACCTATCCGCACCTCGGGGTGCCCGACCCCCATCACGGGCTGTCGCACCACCGGAACGACCCCGAGAAGCTCGACAAGCTCGCCCGCATCAACACCTACCACGTGGGTCTGTTCACCCACCTGCTCGACAGCCTCCGGACCGCGCCGGACGGGGCGGGCTCGGTGCTCGACCACTCGATGGTGATGTACGGCGGCGGGCTCGGCGACAGCAACGACCACGCCCACTTCGACCTGCCGGAGATCGTGGTGGGCGGCGGCGCCGGGCGCCTGAAGGGCGGGCGGCATCTCGTCTACCCGAAGGACACCCCGGTGAACAACCTGCTCGTCAGCATGCTCGACAAGGTGGGGGTGTCGGCCGGGAACTTCGGCGACGCGACGGGTCGCATCAAGGAGCTGGCGGACATCTGACGCCGGCCTGCGCGGGTGTGGACCGGGCGAGTGCGCCAGTGGGCTGTGGCCGCGCCGCCGGCAAGAGAGCGTCGTGTCGGGCAAGGACCTCGGCAGGGCGCTTTGGGCATGTGGCAGCCGCGAACCGCTACGCAGTCCGTCCACCGCGCAGTCAGGCGAGATGACTCGTCGCTCGGATGCAGCGGGAATTCCTCGCTGCTGGTGGTGGCGCGTCCGCGAGTGCCGGGCGAGAGCGCTGGCGGTCGATCCGGAACCTGCGGGAGCCAAGTGGGGTGAAACGCGTGCGCATGCGTGAATCGGCGGTGTCGGCGTGTCTGGTGGCCGCGGCGTGTCTGGCGGCGACGCCCGCTTCGGCGCGGGTCGAGGCGCCGTTGATCGACGCGGTGCGCGCCGGCGACGTCGCCGGGGTCCGCGCGCTGCTCGCGGGGGCCGCCGATCCGGATCAGCCGTCCCTCGACGGCACGACGGCGCTGCACTGGGCCGCCAACCGCGACGACCTCGACTCGGCCCGGCTGCTGATCGAGGCCGGCGCCCGCGCCGGCGCGGTCAACCGCTACGGCGCGACCCCGTTGCTGGTCGCCGCCACCAACGGCAGCGCCGAGATGCTCGAGGTGCTGCTGGCGGCGGGTGCCGATCCGAACGCCGCCCTCCCCGAGGGCGAGACCCCGCTGATGCGGGCGGCCCGGGCCGGCCGGGCCGGCGCGGTGCGCGCCTTGCTGCGCCACGGGGCCGATGTCGACGCGGCCGAGCAGTGGCGCGGGCAGACCGCGTTGATGTGGGCGGCCATCGAGGGCAACACCGCCGTCGCCCTGGAGCTGGTCGCCGGCGGCGCCGACGTGCACGCGCGCTCCACCGGGGGCTTCACGCCGCTCCTGTTTGCGGTCCGCCACGACCGGCGGGACGTGCTGCGGGTGCTCGCCGCGGCCGGGGCCGACGTGAACGACATCCTGCCCGACGGCATGAGCGCCCTCTGCCTCGCGACCCTCAACGCCCACTACGACACCGGGGCCTGGCTGCTCGCGCAGGGGGCCGACCCCAACGCGGCCGAGCAGGGGTGGACGGCGCTGCACCAGCTCGTCTGGGCCCGCCGGCCGAACCTCGGCTTCAACAACCCGGCTCCCATCCCCACCGGCCTCGTCTCCGACCTCGACTTCGTCCGGGCCCTCGCCGACCACGGCGCCGACCTCGACGCGCGCCAGGCGAGGGAGCCGCGGGGCGGCGACGGCTCGGGCACCGCCGGCGGCTACCGCAACGTGCTGAACCGGGTGGGGGCGACGCCGTTCCTGCTGGCCGCCAAGGCCGCCGACGCCGAGCTCATGCGGCTGCTGGTGTCGCTGGGCGCCGACCCCCTGCTGCCCAACGAGGACGGCACCACGCCGCTGATGGTGGCGGCGGGGGTGGGCATCTGGGCGGTGGGCGAGAGCCCGGGCACCAACGCCGAGGCGCTGGCCGCGGTCGAGCTGATGCTCGAGCTGGGCGATGTCGTGACCACCGTGGACGCCAACGGCGACACCGCCCTCCACGGGGCGATCATCCGCGGGTACGAGCCGCTGGTGCGGTTCCTGCTCGACCAGGGGGCCGACCTGGAAGCGGTCAACGAGAAGGGCTGGACCCCCCTGATCATGGCCGAGGGGGTGTTCTACTCGAACACCGGCAAGCGCTGGCCCGAGATGGAGCGCCTGCTCCTCGAGCTGGGCGCGCGGCCTTCCTCGCGGCCGGCCGACCAGTAGGGGGGGCCTTCGGCCGGCCGATCACCGGCAAGCGCGGGCTCGCAATGGAGCGGTTGCGCCTCGAGCTCGACGCCCGGCCTTCCCTGCGGCCGGCCGAGCAGTAGGGGCCTCGGGTCAGCGCCAAGGCGGACAAGAGGGACTGAACTGATGGCGTCGGCTCAAGCCGCCTCAACGTCGAACGCCGCGATGTTCCGCTCCCGGCGGCTGAACTCCACGCCGATCAGGTGGATCGGCCGGCCCGGGCCGCGGTACTTGTCGGCGTAGCGCTTCGCCTTCAACTGCTCGAGCGCGGTTCCCTCCGGCGCCAGCTCGACGACCTTGAACTCGAACAGGTACACCTGACGGTTGAAGCGCACCGCCATGTCGAGGCGGCCGCGGCTGGTGGCGTCCTCGACCGTCACGTCGAGGCCCAGCGCCGCGAAGTGCGAGTAGAACACGCTCGCGTACCAGCCCTCGTAGCGGGCGATGTCGTTCTTCCGATGCCAGTCGTGGGGGATGCCCGCGAAGAACGCCTCGAACAGTGTCCGCAGTCCGGCGAAGTCGTTGGCGCGCAGCAACGAGTAGAGTTCTACCTCGCGAGTTCCGTGCCGGGACGCGTCGGGCGTCATGGCGCGCAGCAGACGCTCGTTCAGGCTCTGCCGCACTTCGCGGTTCGGATAGCCGAGTCGATAGAGAGTCTTGCCGCCCAGGTCCTCGGTGCCCGTGATCGTGAGGTAGCCGGTCTGGAAGAGCAGGGCTTCGGTCGCGACGTCGCCGACATCGAACGACGACAGCAGGTCGCGGCTGGCGACCATTTCATCGAGCGCGGCGGCCCCGACGCCGCGCGCCGTCAATGTATCGACCAGGAACGTCGGGGTGCCGGTCTCGAACCACCAGGCGTCGAATTCGCGCCGGTCGAAGAGCAGGAGGATGTCGAAGGGGTTGTAGACCTTCTCGGTGCCGCGCCAACTGTAGCCGTGGTACCAGGCGCGTATCTCGTCGCGGTCGAGGCCGGGGAGCTCCGGCGCGAACACGGTGTCGAGGTCGGCGTCGGTGTACCCGCAGACGGCGGAGTACCGCGGGTCGAGGGTGATGTCGGTCAGGTTGTTCAGGCCGGAGAACAGGCTCACCTTCGAGAACTTGCTCACCCCGGTCAGGAACGTGAACCGGACGTGGGCGTCGCAGTCCTTGACGACCGCGTAGAGGCCCCGCAGGAAGTCCCGGTTGGCGCGGGCCACCACGGGGTCGTCCAGCACGTCCAGAATCGGCTTGTCGTACTCGTCGACCAGAACCACGACGCGCCGCCGCGAACGCTCGTTCAGCGCCCGGATCAGCGAGCGGAAGCGCGCCGCCGCGGGGGCCGGGCGGGAAGTGACCGCCGCCTCCTGCTCCAACGCCTCCAACTGGGCGCCCACCTCGGCCGGTAAATCGCCTTCGCGCCGGAACGTGCCGCTGCCGAAGCTGAGCCGCAGGACGGGATGGCTGATCGACCAGTCGTGTTCGTCGTGGATGGCGAGCCCCGCGAACAGCGGCTCATTGCCCTCGAACAGCTCCTTCAAGGTGTCGAGGAAGAGGCTCTTGCCGAAGCGCCGCGGGCGCGACAGGAAGTAGTGCTTGCCGTCGTCGAGAAGCCGCCCGACGTAGGCGGTCTTGTCCACGTAGTAGCAGTCCCGCTCACGGATTTCCCGGAACGTCTGGATGCCGATGGGCAGTCTGCGCCTGATCATGCCTCTTGCCGGGAGGCGCGGCGGCATCCGCCCGCTCGACCGACGAGCATCGGGCCGCCATCGACTTCATCGTCCGGTCGGGTGTCGCACCGGATCGGTTTGCGGAGCGCAGGGCCGCCTGGGCGTGGGGGCGCGGGCACGACACGGAGCCGCCCGGTGCGGTGCCGGTGCCGTGTCCCGCGGGTCGATCCGCTGAGTCAGTCGGCCGGCTCGATCTTCGTCGCCGCCAGCAACCGCTCGCCGCCCGCCTCGCTGGTCTCGCCGGTGGCGCGCACCTCCTTGGCCATCAGCGCCGCCAGCTCGTCGGGATGGCTCGCGGCCCAGTCGCCGGTGATCTTGTAGAGCCCGCTGTCGGTCAGTATCCCGATCGCCTCGCCGGCCTGCGCGCACCGCACCATGCACGCCACGTGCTCGGGGCTCGGGTTGTCCCCGGCCATCGTGGCGCACCCAGCCTCGACCAGGCGGCCGGTTATCGTCTCGTCGGCGGTCATCACGGCGGTCGTCAACGCGACGGCGCACAGTCCCGCGCCTGCCAGCACGGCCCATTTCTTCATCGCTGCCTCCTCCTGTGAGGTTCCAGTTCGACGCATAGAGCAGTACATCCGGCGTGCCGATCTGTCAAGACGCCGGCCCGGCACCTCCGCACGCACGGCTTGCGTGGCGCCCGTGTAGAATACGACGATGACGAGGGTGGAAGTCGAGCGGCGCGCCAAGGCGCTTCCGAACGAGGATCAAGTCGAACTCGCGTACGCTCTTCTTGAGAACGCCGCCCCCGCCCTGACCCCCGAGCAGGAGCGGGAAGCGGATCGGCGCATCGCCGCCTATCGGCGGAGTCCGAGCTTGCTGGTTGCAGAGGACGAGGCGCGCGCCAGATTGAAGACCCTCGCGCGCCGATGAGGCTGCTCTACACGCCAGAGGCTCTCGATGAACGAGACGAAGCCTTCCGCTGGTACGAAGACCGGCAACCCGGCCTGGGATTCTCGTTTCTGGCCCGTCTTGAGCGACTGATCGCCCACATTCTGACCTTCCCGGAAGCGTTTCGCACCCATGCCAACGGACGCCGTCATGCTCCCGTGAGGACGTTTCCCTACACTATCGTCTACACCGTAGAGCCCGACGCGGTGGTCATCGTCGCGGTCTTCCACGCGTCCCGAGATCCGGTCGACCAGGAACGTTGACGGGAGACGGCGCATCGTGGTCGCGCGGCTCGGCCGTCAGCCACGAACGGCCGTTACGAACTCCCGATCGCCTCGGTCAGCGAATCGCCGCAGACAAGGCGCCGCACTCTCTCCCGCTGGTTGCGGAATTTCACCGCCGCCCCGCGCAACTCGTTCCGCTTGTGGGTTCGCAGGCTCTTGGACACCAGCACGGGCCGGAAGATGACGGCGACACCACGGGGGGCCAGTTCCTCAGCGGCCTTGGTGCCGGCTTTGAGTTGCTTGATGACCTTGGCGACGTTGGGCTCGCTGTCCTTGACTTCGATCGGCGCAACCAGACCGGGGTCGGCGAAGAACAGGAAGTCGCACTTGCCCTTCGCGGGGCCCAACGGCGACCCGGCTGCGTCGAGGTCGACGATGACGCGGGGAGCGCGGGCGCCCGCCAGAGAAGCGCCGCACTTGCCCTTGTCGATGGCGGCGGTTCCGTCGACCACGCAGGACGGAGCGAGTTTGGCTCGAACGGCGTCAGCGAAACCGATCACTCCGCGTCTCCGCGCGGGTCGGCGATCTTTGCCCACTCGTTGTGCAGGGCCCTCGCGACGGCGTCGAATCCGGTCGGGTAGAGGCCGGTGTCGTCGTCCATGGCGATTTCGTTCACGGTGGAGCCGATCCCGTTGGCCGTGGGCTGGAACAGCCACACTCCGACGTCAGGGGCGCCCAGGGACACGGCTTCCGCGTCTCCTGTGCCGCCATCGGCTAGTCGACCGCGCCCGACGACGTTGCCCAGCTCCTCAAGCACCCATTCGCTGTGGGTGGTCACGATGACTCGTAAGCCGGCTCTGACGATCTCCGCGATCTGTCGCGTGAACGCCACCTGCATGGCGGGATGGAGATGTGACTCCGGTTCGTCGATGATCAACAAGTCGCCGGGCGCGCCGACGTGACGCAGGTACAGCACCACCGGGGCGAGTTCCGACACCATGGAAGATGTGCTCGACAGAGGCAGGTCAGTTTCCCATCCGCTCGGACTGTACGTGAACCGCGGATGCGCGACACCGGTCAGACCCCGGACCCTGACCGCGCCCCCGAGAATCCCGTCTTCGATGCGTTTCCCGAGCGTCTGGAGACGCTCGTCGCCGCCCTGGCGCACCCGCCGCTGATCGGACACGATCTCCACCAGTTGCTCCAGGAAATCGCCGCGCACGCCGGACAGCGGCGGCACGGCGTCCGCGTCACGGATGGCGGTCCTCGTCGCACCCCGGATGAGGGTGCTCACGATAGCGCTGTGGGCATTCATGAGACCCGTCCTGTCGGCGGGAAGATAGAACGCCCGCCAATGGTCCGGGAGTACCAGAAGAGCCAGTTTCTGGACGGCGCGCCAGTGTCGCTCGGAGTCCTGCCCGGCGATCAACAGTTCGAACGACTGGCGATAGCGGTCGCCTCGTATCTGGATGCCGTCGGGGATGGTCGGCAGGAACGTCCAGCCCCGCTCACCGAGGGTCAGCTTGTGTTCCGCTGGCGTGGAGACTCCCTCGACCGCGAGTCGAAGCAGGATCCGCGCTTGCTCCGCGCCCTCGCGGACGAGGCGGTCACCGGCAAGTCCGAAGCAGCGCTCGACTTCATCGCCGAGCGGCCCCCCTTGTTCCCGGAGGTACCGCCGGATGGCCGTCTCGATGGGGCGGGTCAGTGCAAGCCCTTCCGATGTCGGCTCCGCGCCTCGGGAGGACGTCAAGTGCTCGGCAATCCGCACCAGATCGGTCGTGGCGCCTTCCGGGAGGGTGGGGGCTTCCAACCCCGTACGGAACCACGGATCGAATCCCCAGTGCTCGACGCCGAAGTGCCGATGCAAGGCGTATGCCAGCGTCGCCAACCAGGACTTCCCGGCGTTGCCGGGTCCGATGAACACCGTCAACGGGCGTAGCTCGACACACGCCTGGACGATCGGTCCGAAGTCGGTCACGTCGATCGTCAATGGGCGATCGGCGGTCAATGGGTGATTGGCGGTCACGTGAGCGTCCGTCCTTCCGTGCCGGGCGCTGAACGGCGGGAAGTGCCGCCGCGCATCGGGTCACCGTCGGCGGTCCGCCGGCCCCGGTAACGGCAGCCGCAGTACCCGCATGCGCACCTGATCCAGCCGCATCGCTTGCAGAGGGCGAAGTCCACCGAGTTGATGTCCCGCCGGCACCAGTAGCAGTGCGTTTCTCGTTGGCGCTCCCGGGCCCGGCCGTACTCGGTGACGGCCTTCCGCATCTCCTCGATATGGTCGCCGGGCGATGACCAGAGCGAGCGGGTTCTGGCCATCTCCAGCACGAAGAGGCGGCTCTCGTGATCCGTCACGCTGAACAGCCGCACCCTCCCGGCGTCAACCTCCCTCTGTGCGTGGGGGTCGAATATCAGGAGGCCCATCTGCCGGTGGTGGCCGATCCAGTATCGGACGCCGCCGTGTCGTATTCCGCGGCCAAACCGTCCGCGTTCGCGGAGAAGCTGGAGACGTTCGGCCTTCGTCTTGGTCTCCATGGCGCTGCAATCCCGCCTCCCGCCTGACGCAGGCCGGGGCAGGCCGGCGGGCGGGAATCGGCCCATGGTACAACTGCATCGGCAAGCCGGAGTCTGACGCTGCCTGCGCCGCCGTCATCCTCGTGGTCTCCAGGGCCCGGGAACCCGGCCGACGGGGCAGTGCCGCCGTCGTCATCCTCGCGGTCGTTCCGGGCGTCCAGAAGTCCCAATCGGGACCGGAGGCCCTCAGAGACTCCTCGCTGCCATCATATACTCAGAAAAAGGTGTCTATTCAATTATTAACTACAATATATTGGAATCAATGAAGCGCCGGGTCTACACGCCGTCCGTGCAGCGAGCGCTGCGGGCCCTGGGCCGCGACATCGGTATCGCGCGGCGGAAGCGGCGCATGGCGGTGGCGGACTTCGCGGCGAGGATGGGCGTTTCGCAGGGCACCCTGATCCGCCTCGAGAAGGGCGAGGCCGGGGTGTCGATCGGGGCGTTCGCGATGGCGCTCCTCGCGCTCGGCGAGCTGCACCGGCTGGAGGACCTCCTGGACGTCTCGCGCGACGAGACCGGCCTGCTGCTCGATCTCGACAGCCTGCCGCGGCGCATCCGGCAGCGGAAGCCGCGGCTCGGGTGAGGACGCTGCCGGCATGTCCAAGACGACGCGGCGGGTGCGGGTGGCGCTCGGCGAGCGCCTGCGGCCGGTCGGCGAGCTCGTGTTCGAGGCCGACGGCCGGCGGCAGGCGAGCATGTTCCGCTATGCCGACGAATGGCGCAGCGCGTCGGAGGGCTTCGCCATCGCTCCGACCATGCCGTTGTCGGAGTCGCCGTTCCATGCGTCGGCGTCGCGGGAGCGTCCGAGATCAGCCATCCTGGGACCCTTCGGCGACGGGGCGCCGGACTCGTGGGGGCGTGGACTGTTGCGCAAGGCGCTCCCCGGCGCCCTCACGGAGCTCGACTATCTGCTCGCGGTGGACGACGAGACGCGCCAGGGCGCACTGCGGTACCTCGACGACGACGGCAGACCGCTGGCGCGCGTCTACCCGCCGGTGCCCCGGCTGAGCGCTCTCGACGAGCTGCGGCGGCTGGCCGGCGCGGCCGAGGACAACCCGACCGGGGGCGTGTCGATCCGAGACATGCTGGTGGGGAGCGCCAGCTCTCTCGGCGGGGCCCGGCCCAAGGCTAACGTGCGCGATCTGAGCGGCGACCTCGCGATCGCGAAGTTCACCTCCGACCGCGACACCATGCCGGTCGAGCGCGTCGAAGCGGCGACGCTGGCCCTCGCCCGGGCCGCCGGGGTGAACGCGGCGCAGGCGCGAATCGAGCTCGATTCCACGGACAAGCCGGTAGCCCTGATCAAGCGGTTCGACCGGACGGCCGGCGACCGCATCCACTATCTCTCGGCGCAGTCCTTCATCGGCGCGGGTGCGGCCACCGGCGCGTACTACACGGACATCGCCGACGCGTTGCGCGCGCACGCATTCGATCCGGCGGCGCAACTGACCGAGCTGTACCGCCGCGTGCTGTTCACGATTCTCGTCTCGAACAACGACGATCACCTGAAGAACCACGGCCTCCTCCACGCGGGCGGGGGGCGCTGGGTGCTCTCGCCCGCTTTCGACATCAATCCGCAACCGAGCCGGCACCGTCACCTCGAGACGGGCATCAGCGAGCTCAGCGGACACGCGGCCTCCATCGAGGCGGCAGTGGACGCCGCGCCCTTCTTCGACATCGGGCGCGATGCCGCGGTCGCGATGCTGTCCGGCATGGTGACGACCATCGACGAACGGTGGCAGGAGTGCTGCGGAGAGGCAAGGATGACGGCTCGGGAGATCGAGCGTCACGAGCCCGCGTTCGACCATGCCGAGAGTCGTATCGCCCGCCGGATCGCGCGCGGGCGCCGGTGACGCGGCGCGCGATGCCGTTGGGTCGGACGCCACCGCGTGGGACATCTCGCCGATGGGCGCCGGCCCGCCGATCCGGTTGCCGGCGCCCAGGTCCTCGAGCCGCCGCCGGCCGTCGCGCCAGCGGGAGCCGCCCGCGCCGGCCGCCGGCTCGCCCGGGTCCTGAAGACTCGCGGGACGTCGCGCCGGCCTGGGGTCGGGCGGGTCCCGGCGGGTCTCCGACCGCCCCGGCGACGGTGCTACAATGCGGGCGATTTCGCAGGACCACTTTCCGAGGAGCCGCCATGCTGCCAGTCCGCCTTGCCCGGACGATCGCGCCTGTCTTCGCCGCCCTGCTGGGAGTCGCCGCCGTCGCCGGGGCCCAAGTCCTCGACGCGCCGGATCCGGCCCAGATGGAGGACGCGCCCGACCTCGGGTACCACCCGGTGCCGCACGGCCTCGAGATTCCCGCCGACCAGGAGATGGGGGCGCCGTCGAGCGTCGTCTGGACCACGAAGAACACCCTGCTCGTCTTCAACCGCGGGCCCAACCCCCTGATGGAGTTCAACCCCGACGGCAGCTTCGTGCGGTCGTGGGGGCAGGGCGAGTACATCCGGCCCCACGGCTTGCGGCTCGATCCCGACGGCAACATCTGGGCCACCGACGTCAACGGGAACACCGTCAGGAAGATGGACCCGGACGGCAAGGTGCTGATGACCATCGGCACCCACGGCAAGGCCGGCGAGCCGGAGGACGGGCTGCTGACCGAGCCGACGGACCTGACCATCAACGCGGCGGGCGAGATCTTCGTGCTGGTGGGGCACGGGCGGGGCATCCCGCGGCTGGTGAAGTTCGCCCCCGACGGCTCGTTCATCAAGGCGTGGGGCGGTCAGGGTACAGCGCCGGGCGAGTTCGACACGCCGCACTCTATCGTGGTCGACGACGCGGGGCTGCTCTACGTGGCTGACCGGCAGAACCGGCGCGTGCAGATATTCGACGCCGACGGGGCGTATATCAAGGAGTGGGCCTACAAGGGTCTGCCGTGCGGCCTGCACATCCACAGCGACGGGACCATGTACATGGTCAGCGGGTTCGCGGGCGAGATTCTCGAGCTCGACGAGAACGGCAAGGCGGTGGGCGCCAACGGGCAGCCGGGCAAGGGCCTCGGCGAGTTCGGCGAGGCCCACTACATGACGATGGCCCCGAACGGGGACATCTTCGTGGCCGACACCGTGAAGCCGGAGCTGCACAAGTACGTGATGAACGACTAGTGCTGCGCCATGACCGAACGCTGGGGTTCGCTGCGCTGTGACTCGTCGACGATTGCGCGCTTCGAACCCATGTCCGTGTTCGACGATTGGGGCGTGACGCGCCACCAGGAGTCTGCGCCGTGAACGGCGTGGCGGGCTGGTCGGGGTCGTGGAATCGCGTGGACCCGTGCAGGGTCGGCCGGGCGCCGAGTGGAGCCGGAAAGGAAACGACTGGAGGCTCGTGACCGTCGTCAGGGCTCCGGCTGTCGCGTGACCCACCGGGTTCGGCAGGCCGCTGGCGGCACGACAGCGCAGATGGAGATGAGTTCGCCGTTCGTCGGTCGTTCCGCGGCTCCGTTCGAGTTGCCCGACGCGGACGGCCGGCTGCACCGGCTCGGCGAGTACTGCGGCCGGTGGCTGCTGCTGGTGATGCACCGGCATCTGTTCTGACTGCCGTGCCGCCGGCACCTGCTGCAGTTGCAGCAATCGGCGGCGGATATCGCGCGGCTCGGAGTGGAACCCCTGGCCGTGACGTTCGAGGATGCGCCCGCGGCCCGCGCCTACGTGGCCGAGACCGGCCTGCGCTGGCCGTTGCTCGTCGACACCGACCGCCGCCTCTATCGCGCCTACGGGATGCAGAAGGCGCGGCTCAGGCATCTTTGGGGGGCGGCGACCTTCCGCGCCTACTGGCGTGAGGCCCGGCTGGGGCGCTTTCCCCGCCTGCCGCGCGCCGATACGAGGCAGCAGGGGGGCAACGTGCTGATCGATCCCGGGGGGGTGGTCAGGTTCCACCACGTCGGCCGCGGTCCCGCCGACCGGCCGCCGGTCGCCAGGCTGCTGGCCGCCCGGAGCGCCTTTCCGTCCCGACCATGATTCCGCCGAAGACGATTCCCGATCGCGTCGGCCTCAGACACCCCGACCGGCCGCCGCCCCCCGGGTTGCCGGCGGCGCGAAGCGCCTTTCCGTCCTGACCATGATTCCGCCGAAGACCATTCTGGTTCCCACCGACTTCAGCGACGCGTCGGGCCTGGCCCTCACCTACGCGAGGGACCTGGCCCGACGGTGCGGCTCGACCCTCCATCTGCTGCACGTGGTGACGGACGCCGACGTGAGCCCGGGGACCGAGGCGCTGTGGGGGTTCTCCGAGACCGAGGTCCAGCACCGCTGGGTCGACGAGGCGAAGGCGAAGCTCGCCGGCCTGTGCCCGGCCGAGGGGGAGGAGGCGTCGCCGGTGCGCACGGCGGTGGAGATCGGGCCGCCGGCGGACGGCATCCTGCGCTACGCGGGCGAGCACCGGGCCGAGCTGATCGTCATGGGCACCCGCGGGCGGGGGGCGGTCGGGCAGTTGCTGCTCGGGAGCGTCGCCGCCGAGGTGGTGCGGCGCGCGCCGTGCCCGGTCCTGACGGTGCGCGACCCGGACCGCGAGCCCGAGAACCCGTAGCGGCCCCCGCGGCGTTGCCGGTCGGCACGACCTGTCCTGCAGTCACGCGGTCGAGTTCTCCGGCGGGCGGTTGGTGTGGCGCGCCGTGCCCGTCCCGACGGTGCGCGACCCGGACCGCGGGCCCGAGAACCGGTAGCGGCCCCGCGGCGGCGACGGTCGGCATCACCTGTCCTCACGCGTCGATTTCTCCGGCGGCGGGTTGTTGCGCCCGGCCGGACGGCCGCCTCGGCGGGCCGGCGTTGCCCGCGTGCAACGGTCCCCAGTCACCCCTCGATCAGCGCTCCGGCGTGGAGCGGGGCGCAGACGGTCACCGTGAACTCGGCGAAGCGCTTCGGGTAGGGCTCGGCCACGAGCGGGCAGCAGAGCAGGTTGGGTCCGTGCGGATAGGCGGCCCGGAACGCCCGCAGCGACTTGGCGTCGAAGGCCTGGGGCGACACCTTCGCCTCGACCGCCGCCACCCGGTCGCGTCCCGCCGCCACCGCGAAGTCCACCTCGTGCCCGGCCGCGTCGCGCCAGTAGTGGAGGGCGCTGCGGGGAACGGCGGTCAGCAGCTCGTCGAGGACGAGGTTCTCCCAGAGCGGCCCGCGGTCGGTCGGGCGGAGGCCGGTCCAGCCCCGGAAGTGACAGACCAGCCCGGTGTCGAGCGCGTAGAGCCGCGGCCGGCGCACCATCTCGCGCCGGCCGCCGCCGTGGAACGGCGGCAGTCGGACGGTCACCTGACAGGCGTCGAGGAGATCGAGGTAGCTGACCGCGGTGGGGCGGCTCACGCCGGCGTCGCGGGCGAGCGACGTGACGTCGAGCAGCTCGCCGTTCCGGGCGAAGGCCTGCGCCGCCGCGCGCAGGAAGCCGGTGCGGTTGCGGGTGCCGAAGAGCGCGTGGACGTCCCGGGCGAAGAAGCTCTCGGCCCACTCCTCGAACCACTGGGGATCGGGCGCGGCGGCCAGCAACTGCTCGGGGAACCCGCCGTGCAGCAGCCGCCGGTCTAGGTCGGCGGCCCCGAGCCAGTCCAGACACTCGCGCCACAGCACCGGCGCGAGCCGCAGGGGCCACTTGCGGCCGACCAGCGAGTCGCGGAAGCGCGCGCTCGCGTGCAGGGTCGAGGAGCCGGTGGCGAGGATGCGGACCCCGGGGTGCTCGTCGGCACCGATCTTGAGCAGGCCCGACGGATCGTCGGCGCGATGCACCTCGTCGAGGACGATCCGGCCGTCGGCCGCGAGGCTCCCGAAGAACAGCTCCGGGTCCGCCAGCCGCTCCCGCACCGAGGGCAGATCGCAGTTGAAGACCTGCGCCTCGGGTATCTGACGGCCCAGGACGGTCTTGCCGAGCCGCCGCGCTCCCGCGAGCCAGACGATGCTCCTCGACCGCCAGAGCGCCTCGATGCGATCGACCCAGAACGGGCGTGGCGTGAGCACGGAACTGCTATTTTACGAAATACGAGGATAAACGTAAATTACGACTGCGTCATGGATCACGATGGTTCGGGGCCGCCCGCCGTTGCCGCTGTTGTCCGGCACCCGCCGCTTCTCCATCGATCGTGAGCCGCCGCCTCGTCGACGACCAGGCCGGCGATCGGGTCGCCGCACGACACGTTGCCGTCTCAGTCGCACCGCTCGCGTTCCTCGATTGGCCGTCGGCGAAGACCGTACCGCCCGTTACCATGGTAGAGGGCCGGTGAGGCGGGGACCGTCGGTGCCAGCTCGATTGCGGATGATGAGCCAAGGGGAGGCGCGGTTGCCGATTCCAGGTGTTCTCGACGGGGTGCGGGTGCTCGACTTCGGCCGCTACATCGCGGGGCCGTTCTGCGCGGCCCTGCTCGCGGACCTCGGGGCCGACGTGGTGCGGGTCGAGAAGGTCCGCGGCGGGGAGGACCGCTTCCTCGTGCCCCTGACCCCGGCCGGCGACGGGGCGCTCTTCATGCAGGTCAACCGGAACAAGCGGGGGATGACCCTGAACCCGTTGAAGCCGGAGGGGCGCGCGGTGCTGCGCCGGCTCGTCGAGGGAGCGGACGTGGTGGTGGCCAACCTGCCCGACCCCGCCCTGCGGGCGCTGGGGCTCGACCACGCGTCGCTCGCGGCCGTGAACGACCGCGTCGTCCTGACCAGCGTGTCGGCGTTCGGGGCGGGGGGGCCTTACTCGGACAAGGTCGGCTTCGACGGCGTCGGTCAGGCGATGTCGGGGTCGATGTACCTGTCGGGGCAGCCGGGGCAGCCCACCAAGAGCTACGTGCCGTGGGTCGACTTCGCGACCGCGCTCTCGGCGACGGTCGGTACCCTGGCCGCGCTCATGGCGCGCGAGCGGACCGGCCGCGGGCAGGAGGTGCGGGGGTCGCTGCTCGGGGCCGCCCTCACCGTCGCCAACGCGGCGCTGATCGAGCAGGCGGTGCACGCGCCCGACCGGGTCGCCTCGCTGAACCGCAGCCAGGTGTCGGCCCCGTCCGACACCCACCGCACGCGCGACGGGTGGATTCTCGTGCAGACCATCGGCCAGCCCCTGTTCGAGAAATGGGCGGCCCTGGTCGGCGTGCCGGAGTGGGTGGACGACCCCCGGTTCCGCGACGACATGGCGCGCGGAGACCACGGCGAGATCATCAGCGGCCGGATGGCCGAGTGGTGCGCCGGCCGCACGACGGCGGAGGCGCTGGCCGCGCTCGAGGATGCCCGCATCCCCGCCGGCCCGGTGCTGTCGCCGCAGCAGACTCTCGACGACCGGCACGTGGCGGCGGTGGGACTGCTCAAGGCGCTGGCGTTCCCGGGCGCCCCGGCCGCGGCGCCGGTCGCCGACACCCCTTTCGCGCTGTCGGCCGGGGCCCCCGGCATCCGGAGCCGGGCGCCGCGGCTTGGCGAGCACACCGGCGAGATTCTCAACGAGCTCGGCTACGGCGCGGCGGAGGTCGCGGCCCTGCGCGCCGCCCGGGTGGTGTAGTCGCCGGCTGCACTGGGCGCGCTGCCGAGGGGAGGCGGGAGGCGGGACGGCGGCGCGGCCGGACCTTGCCGCCGCCTGGTGTCGCCCCGCCGCTCTCACGCGCCGGCCCGACCCGAACGCTGCGCAATTCGGGCTGTGCACGCGAGCGGTTTTCTGGCAGCATGGAGGCGGTTGCCGCGGGCGGCGTCCCAGCGGCCGGGAGGATGAAACCATGCGCCTCTTGCGAGTCGTTCCGGCCGCATTGATCCTGTGCGGCCCCGGGCCGGCGTTTGCCCAGGGCTGGGCCGAGTACGCCAGCCCGGCGGACTTCTTCAGCGTCAATTTCCCCGGCGAGGCCACGGTGGAGGAGGTCGCCTACACGTCGGAGTACGAGGCCGAGCTCCCGGCCCGCGTGCACGCCCTCGAGGACGGGGCGGCCCGCTACTCGGTGACCGTGGTCGACTACTCCGAGGCCGAGCGCATCCACGCCGAGCGCGCGAGGGACTGTCCGCCCGACGCCCACACCGGCTGCTCGGGCGCGTCGTACACCGGCGTCGGCTCGTGGATCGTCGACGTCCGGGGCGCCATGGACTACGCGACGTGGGGCTTCCTCGGGCGGGACGCGACGCCGACGTTCTTCGGCTGGAACTTCGTGGACCTCGTCGAGGGCCGGCACCTCCAGCTCACCAACGCCGACGGCTCGAGGACGTTCGCGGCCATCTACATGCACGAGGACCGGCTCTACGTCCTCGAGGCGACGGCGCCCCCGGGGCGGTTCGGTCCCGAGCTGTTCCAGCAGTCGCTACGGTTCCTGGACGCGGCTGGCAACCCCCTCCGCTACGAGCGCGTCTACGTCAACGGCTTTCCGCCGCCTCCGCGAGTCAGATGATGCCTTTCAGCACCTCGACCAGGATCTCGATCCCGGCGATGCGGTCGGCCCGGCGCGCACGCGCGCGCCTCTGCCTGGCCCGGAGAGCGTCGCCTACGGCCCCGCTCGCCGCCCAACCAACCCTGTCAGGAGTCCGCGCCGTTCTACGGCGCAGCCTCCTGGGGCTCCTCGGCGCGGCCGCCATCGCGCTTCCGGGCGGCGCGCATCATTCCCACGGCAACTACGAGCTCACCGACTTCACCCACCTGGATGGGACGGTCAGGGAAGTACACCTGATCAACCCGCACTCCTGGATCTTCCTCGAGGTCCCTGGAGAAGGGGACGGCGCCGCCCCCACCCTGTGGGCCATGGAGGCCACCACCCCCGTGGGGCTCCGCCGCAACGGAATCGAGCCCGACGACGTGCTGCCCGGCGACCCCATCCGGGTGCGCTGCCACCGCCTCAGGGACGGCTCGGACGGGTGCCTGCTCGGGTTCGTGACCCCGCTGCACGGGGACGCCGATCGGGGGCACGGCATCGAGAAGGAGTGGGACTAGGACGAAGGAGTCTGCGCCGGAGCGGCGCAGACCACCTGCGGTTCGGTTGGCGGCCGGCGGGAGCACAGCCCGACAATCGTCGCCTGCGGCTCCGCCTTGGCGCCCAACCATCCCTGCCGGAGTCCGCGCCTTTTCCCCGGCGTAGCCTCCTGGGGCGACGATGGGTCTGGTTTAGCGCGGCGTGGCGGTGCCGACGGATCCGCCGCCGCCGCCCGACGGCGTATAGCCGCCCGCGCCGACGCTTCCGCCGCCGCCCGATCCGCCGCCCGACGAGCTTCCTCCACTCGACCCGCCGCCGCCGAAGGTCCCGCCCCCGCTCGTTCCCCGCGGTTGCGCGCGGCGACCCCCGCTATCCGGCCGCGTGGCGACCCGGGTGTAGCCGTATCCCGGGGAGATCCGCCCTTCGCCCATGTCGGGCACGTCCGAGATGGACGATCCCGGCCCCCCGTAGTAGCCCGTGTCCAGGTAGTAGTAGTCGCCCCAACCGTACAGGGAGCGATAGGGGGACCACCCGTAGTAGTAGCCGAACGGCATCGCGTAGTACGGGTACCAGGTGTCGTAGCCGTAGCCGCCCCAACTGCCCAGGAACCCGCCGCCGCCCCCGCCGCTCGGCGCCGAGCGCCGCACCTGGAAGTTGTCGGGGAACGAGAGCGCCACGAGCATGTCGATGATGTTCCCCGGCACGCCCCCGTCGTCGAGCCGGATCAGGGTGCGCCCGTCGAGGTCGAACCAGGTCTCGGTCTCCACCAGCAACGCTTCGAGCACCGGGGCCTCGAGGGCGGCGGCGGCCTCGATGACCGCGTCGATGGACAGGTCGGCGTCGCCCGTCCGGATCGCCGCCGTCCGCGCCCGCGCCAGCAAGTCGGCGGTGAGGGTCGGGCCGGCCGCGCTCAGGGTCGTGACGTCGCCCGTGCGGCGGTAGCGCTTGACGGTGACCGCGGCCCGCTCTCCCGCCTCCACCAGCTCGAGCGCGAGCCAGGTGCTGGCATCCGCCATCAGTCCGACCGCGGACAGCCGGCGGGCGTCTTGGGCGCTGCACGTCAGCTCCGCCCGCGTGTACAGGCGCGCGCCGTCGTCCGACCACGCGATGAGCCGCCGGCCGCGGCATTCGGTCTGGTCCACGCGGTGCTCCAACCCGTCGGCCGAGAGGGTCTCCACGAGTAGCTGCTCGCCGTCGGCCAGCGTCGTCAACACGACGTCGGTGGCGGGGGCCGGCGGGGCGGCCGGCGTCACGCACACCATCACGCTGTCCGCGAACGCGGCGAGGTCGCTCGCTGCTTCCGGCAGGGAGCCGGCCTCCTCGACGAGCTGCCAGCAGCCGAGCCACGGCAGCCAGCGCTGATCCACCGCAGCGGCCGGCGGCTCGCCTTGCGGCGACGGCTGAGCGTGGGACGCGCCAGGCACGGCGGCCGCCCCGACCATCAGGAAGACGAGGAGCCCCGCGGTCCACGCGGCCCCCCCGGCGACCCGGTCGGCAGCTTCGGTAGAACGGCTCCCAATGGCGATTGGCATGGTCATGTCTCACCTCGACGGTATGGTGTTCCTCGTCGCTATATCGGCCGCGCGCGCGGGCGCCCGCGTCCCCCCGCGCCCTGCGGCGCCGACTCCCGGCAGCCCGTGTGTTTCGCCACGGGCTCTCCTAGAACACGAACTCGATGCCGCCGGTCATGTGCAACCCGCCCAGGTCGATGTCGTCGAATTCGAAGGAGTCGTCCGCCACCGGCTGGGACCAGACCCGGCGCGCCTCGACGACCGCGGAGACCCGTCGGCTGAGCCTCACGCTGATCCCGGCGGCGACGTGGCGGGTGAGCGCCCTTCCCGCCGACCGCAGCCGGTCGTTCCAGATCGTCGCATCGGCTTCGACGACGAAGTCACCGAACTGCTCGAGCCGGTACCACCGGAAGCCGAGGCCGCCGCCGACATGGAAGGCCACGGTGCTCGGCACCCACGCCAGTTGCCCGATGGGACGTCCCCGGGGCGCCACCCAGTATCGCACGCCGGCGTTCAGCGGTATCTGCCACACCTGGGTCGACTGGGCGATCGGCTGGCCTCTGTTGGTCCAATTCCTGTACTCCGAGCGCGTGACGCTGTCGGACGGTGTGACGTCGAACACGAGGTCCACCCGGGGGGTGACCGAGTAACCCGCGACAATGCTGAAGAGTGCCGTGTCGTAGGCCCGCTTCGAGATGGGGATGAACTCGCCCTGGTCGTCGACTCCGCTGATCAGAAAGCGGCGGAACTCGTCGAAGATGCCGCCGCTGGAGGCCCGCAGCCAGCCGGCGGAGAACCCGACGAAGCCTCGCGGCTGCCCGAACAGGAAATCCGGGCTTCGGCCCGACGGGGGCTGTGCGGCGGCGAACGGCTCGGCCTCCGGCCCGTCCGCGGCGAACGCGGCCCCGCCCGGCGCGCCGACGTCGGGCGGGGGCGGCTGCGCGCCTGCCATCGGCGCCGCGACCACGAGGCAGGCCGCAAGCATGAACCGGGCGGTGGGTGTCTGCGCGATCATCTTGCTGAGCATCGGCTGGACCATCCTCGGCGTCGCGATCGGTGAACGCTCCAGCCTGCTTCTGCACCAATCGTACCACCGCGGAACCCAGGGTCAAGACCGCGAGAGACATCGCGGTTCAGGGTCGCCGTGCTCTCGCCACGAGGCTCCCGCACGCCGTCTCGCAGCCGGCGACCGCCACGAGGCGTGGCGAGGCCTGCGATGCCCCTCGTCGATCGCGCGCCGCGTCGGCTTCGTCACCCGGTTCCCGATTGTCCCCCGGCGGTGACACGCCTGTCCGTTGCGGCGGTCAGGGTGCACCGCGTCAGAAGTCGACCTCCATCGACAGCCGCACCGTCCGGCCGCGCAGATAGCCGGTCGGCCGGCCGAAGAGGGGAGACGAGAGCACGCCGCTGTAGCCGCGAATCCGGCTGGTGTTGAGCAGGTTGTAGAACCGCGCCTGGAAGCGCACCAGCCGGTCGGTCTCCGGCGCCCGGACCTCCTTGGTGAACGTCATGTCCAGATCGACCCGGCCCGGCCCCGTCTCGGAGTTGCGCGGCACCCCGGGCGGCCGGTCGCGGCTCGACTGGTCGCCGTTCAGGTCGCGCCCGCTCCGGATGCTGTAGGGCCGGCCGGCGTCGGTGCGGAGGTTGAAGTTGAAGCTCGTCCCCGCCCAGGTGGCGCGGGCCAGCGCCCTCAGGAAGGGATGGCTCACCCCGACCTCGCGCGGCAGGCGGATGCGGAGCTGCGACGCGACCCGATGCTCCCGGCGGGCGAGGCCCCACTCGGGGACCCAGGGGTTGTTGAAGTCGTTGTCGTCCCAGCCGGAACGGAAGCTGTAGTTCAGGCTGCCGGACAGGCCGACGCCCAGCACCTCGAGGCGCCGCCGCCGCTGCACGCGGACCCGGAGGCGGCGGCCGGTGGAGCGCCCCGTCGACTCGATCTGGTTGATGTTGCCCACGATCGGGTAGAACGGCCGCATGCGGTCCACGATGTCGAGCCGCGCGTCGCGGGGCAGGGCGAGAATCGCGTCGGGCAGCGGCGTGCCCGGGAACGGGGCGTTGACGTTCCGGGTGCGCTGCTGGCGGTACCCGTGGCTCAAGCGGTAGGACACCGACAGCCGCAGGCCCCCGGGAAGCTGCTGGGTCACGCTGACCTGCGGATTGACGCTGTACGGCGACCGGTAGGCGGGGTCGAGCCGGTAGAGCGACGTGCGGGTCTCGTCGACGGTGACGTGGCCGCCCGCGAACGGGTCGGGGAACGACGGGGCCGAGATGGTCAACTGCTTCTGGTACCGCGACCCGTCGTTGCGGATGAGGCGCACGTAGTCGCGGAAGTCCCGGAAGCTCACCTGCGAGCCGGCGCTGACGATGGTGTCGTCGAACAGCCGGTACTGGACGTTGACGGTCGGGTTCAGCCGCAGGTAGTCGACCGAGTGGTTGGTCGCCTCGTAGCGCAGCCCCAGCCGTACGCTCGCCCGCTCGCCGAACCCCCGGTCGGCCTGGATGAAGCTCTCGACCGCCGCCTCGGCGATGTCCAGCTCGCCGTTGCCCGACGTCTGCGTGAACGTGGCCGGCGCGCCGGTGATCTCGACCGCCTCGCCGCGGCCGTTCACGTAGGTCGGGGCGGCGCCGCGGGCCCGCGCGTCCTCGACGAGCAGCCGGGTCGGCTCGCAGTTCACGCCGGAGAGTCCCGTCGCGAGGCAGTAGTCGTGCAGGCTCGCGAAGTCGAAGGTGCCGTTGTAGTTGTCCTCCGACCGGCTGTAGCGCCTCGAGTAGCGCGCCTCGAAGCCGGCCTGCAGGCTCCAGCCGCGGCGCTCCCACCGCAGCCGGTCCTCGACCTGGATGCGGGTGTTCTCGCCGGCGTTCCGGCCCGTCCCGCCCCCGCGGTTGAAGGCGTCCGCGACGTCGACGGCCATCCCCTCGGTGACCGGCGCGGTCCGCGACGAGTCGCGGCGCACCCGTACCCGCAGGTCGTTCACGAAGCTCTCGCCCAGTCTCCGCTCGGTGACCTGGAAGGACCACCGGTCGTCGCGGTCGTTCGTGCCCCGCTCGGGCAGGGTGAAGCCGCCGACGCCGTTGTTCTCGGAACGGCGGCTCTCGTGGTCGAACCGGAGGCCGAGGGTGCGCCCGGGGTCGAGCGCGAGGTCGGCGTCGAGCTCCACCTCGCGCTGGCGCTCCGGCCTGACGACGCCGTCGAACCGGTCGCCGGCCGGGGTGACCGCGCGCAGCGAGTTGGCGGCGCGCTCCCGGGTGCCGGCCGCCGCCTCGACGTCGACGTCGAGGCGGCCCGGGATGACGGGACCCCGCAGGTCGACGTCGAAGTCACGCGTCTGGCGCGCGGGCTTCCCGGTCTCGCCGGGGGTCGTCGCGTCGAGCGACTCGTCCGAGAAGTCGAAACCGGCGGATCGGCGCCAGCGCCCCGATCCCGGCCGCGTGATGATCTCGATGCGCGGCCCCTCGCCGCTGCCGTCGGCCCGCAACGGCGTGGGGTCGATGATGATCTGGGCGATCTCGTCGGGCCGGGGGAGGCGCCCCTCGTCGAACCCGTCGATGATGAAGCCCGACACGTCGTCCGCGAGGTCGCCGGACGAGTCGGCGCCCGCGAGCAACAGCAGGTACAGGGCCAGGTCCTCCTCGTCGGTCGGCAGCCCCGCCAGGTCTTCCTCGGAGAGCATCGTCGCCGTCAGGCTGGCCAACGGGTCGATCCCGAACCCGTCTCCGGCATCGACCACGTCGACGTTCTCCCGCAGCGCCTCCAGCGCCAACGTCACCGCCAGCGGCTCCAGGTCGGGGGTCACGCGGAGCGGCCGGTCGACGGTCCGGAAGCCCGGGGCCGACACCCGGAGCCGATAGGTGCCGAGCGGCGCCTCGAACGTGAAGGCGCCCTCTGCGTCCGTCGTGGTGTCCACGACCGGTTCCGCCTGCAACTGGACGAAGCCGGCGGTGAGCGAGCCGGCCTCCGGGAGCAGGCGCACGAAGACGCCCCGCATCGCCCCGCCGGTCTCGTCGAAGACGGCGCCGGAGACGCGGGCGGTCGGCGGCGGAAGCGGCTGAGCGGCCCCCGTCGAGACGGCGCCGAGGGCAACCGCGCCGGCCAGTGTCAACGCCGCCGCAGCGGGCGTCGTCATGGTCTCTATCAAGACAAGGACGTTCGACGGGGACGAATCGTGTACCCGTGGAGCGAGCCTCGGGGGAACGGTGCCGATGCCGACGGAGCCGGCACTATCCGGCACTATAATGGGGGCGTCTTCCGCACGGGCCGGGAGCCCGTGCCGCGGAACGGCGCGACCTCTCGATGGTTGGCGAGCCGGAAGGCGGAGCCCGCCAGGCGGCGGCTTCCGGGCCACGGAATCCGGCAGCATTTCAGGAGCACATGATGAAGCGATTGTTCATCGTCGCAGTAGCGTTGGCCGTACTGGCGGCCGGATCGACGGCCCGGGCGCAGTTCGACAGCGTCGGCTCGCTCGATTTCCAGACGTCCGGATCGCCCGAGGCGCAGCAGCACTTCCTGCGGGGGGTCGCGATTCTCCACAGCTTCGGCTGGAAGCAGGCGATCGCGGAGTTCCAGGAGGCGCAGCGGCTCGATCCCGACTTCGCCATGGCCTACTGGGGCGAGACGCTCTGCTACAACCACCCGCTGTTCGGCTCGCCGGCCGACAACGACAACCCCCGGGCGGTGCTGCAGCGCCTCGGCGCGACGCGGGAGGAGCGGCTGGCCAAGGCCCCGACCGAGCGCGAGAAGGGCTTCCTGAACGCGGTCGAGATCCTGTGGAGCGAGGGCGACTACGACGACCGGCGGGTGGCGTACATGGAGGCGATGCTGCGGCTCGCCGAGCAGTATCCCGACGACGACGAGGTCGCGACCTTCGCCGCCGTGGCCACCCTCAGCGGGGCCCGCGCCCTCGACGACCGCACGTTCCGCTACGAGATGCTCGCCGGCTCGCTCGCCCTGCCCGTCTTCGAGCGGAACCGCGACCATCCGGGAGCGCCCCACTACGTGATCCACGCGTTCGACGATCCGATCCACGCGCCCCTCGCGCTGCCCTCGGCGCTGCGGTACGCCGAGATCGCGCCGGCCGTCGCCCACGCCCGCCACATGCCCACCCACATCTTCATCCAGCACGGCATGTGGGACTACGTGTCGGGCCACAACCAGAGCGCCTACGACGCGGCCCGCGACCTGTGGGTGCCGGGCGACAGCGTGGGCGACACCGTGCACCCCCTCGACTGGGGCCAGTACGGCGACCTTCAGCTCGGCGACTACGCCAAGGCGCGCACCTGGATCGAGCGGCTGGAGATGGTCATCGACGAGAGCGACGGGCAGGCCCGCAGCGTCAACACCCTGCCGCTTCTGAACGCGCGCTACGTGGTGGAGACCGAGGAGTGGAACGTGCTGCCGGTGACCGACGACTCGCCGGCCGTCGAGCTGCTCGCCACCGGCATCAGCGCCGTCAAGACCGGCGACCTCGCCACCGCCGAGGCGGCGGCGGCGCGGCTGAAGGCGCTGGCCGAGGACAGCGGCCCCGTGAACCGGATCATGTACCGCGAGGTGGCGGCGCTCGTGCACGCGGCCAAGGGTGAGGCCGACGAGGCGACGGCCCTGATGGACGAGGCGATCGAGCTGACCGGCCGCATGCGGCTGCCCAACGGCGCCGCGAGCCCCGTCAAGCCGCCCTACGAGCTCTACGGCGAGATCCTCCTCGACCTCGACCGGCCGGCCGACGCGGTGGCGAAGTTCGAGACCTCGCTGGAGCGGATGCCGGGCCGCGTACGGTCCGTGCTCGGCCTCGCCCGCGCCGCCGCCCAGACCGGCGACAGCGACACCGCGGCCGAGCAGTACAGCCTGCTGCTGTCCACGTGGCAGGGCCGCGACGAGCTGCCGGGCTACGACGAGGCCAGCCGGTACCTGCAGCAGACCAACGACCAGTAGGCGGTTTCGCGGTGGCGGCTGCGGGGCATGAAGTAGTGGGCGACGGGCGTGGCCGTGTCGGTCACGCCCGTCGCCGTCTGCGGCTGCAGGTAGTGCTCCAGTTGGGCTGCTCGCGAAGTCAGGAAGGGGCCGCGTCCTGGCGGCCGGCTGTTGGAGGGCAGTGCCGACTTGGCCCACGCCTTGGTGACGATGGTCCCGAGAAGACCGAGGTTGACATGCAGACCTTCATCGTTCTCTTGCACACGCCCCCCCTGAAGGTGAGCTCGGCCGAGGTTTCCGAGAAGCTCAAGGAAGGCGGTTTCGAGGTTTACGACTTCGCCGACAACGCCATCCTCGCCCGCAAGGAGAGCGCCCTCACCAAGGACGTCACGACTGCGGTGGGCCTGACGTCCGACGGGGGGGTGCCGGGCATCGTGTTCAAGCTGAATCGAGCCTACGCCGGATTCACTGAGGCACCCCTGTGGGAGTGGCTCGACATGCACGCCGGAGCCAGCGAATGACCTCCTCGCGGCCAAGGGGCCCGAGGCGGTCGGAGGCGAAGCACTACTCGGAGCGTGCCCTTTCCGAACGAGTCGCGAAGCTCGAGACTCACCGAGAGTACGCGGCGACCCGCGAGGACGTCTCCAGGTTGACTGCCGAAGTCGAGAAGCGCTTCACGGAGCTCACTGCAGCCGTCGCGAACATCAACATCAACATCAACATGGCCACCAAGACCTGGATCCTCGGTGGCGTCCTTGCCCTGGTCATCGCTTTGGCCACGGCGGCCGCTAGCGCCTGGTTCCGCACGCTGTTCCAGCTCTAGCGGGCGTCTGGACAACGGCTGGCGCGAATCGGAAACGTGCGCCAGAGGAGAAGACCAGGTTCTGGAGCCCCGGCGACTACCACCGGTCGAACCGTACCAGGTCGCGGTCGATCATGTCGATGCGCGGGCGGCCCGACGCGGCCATGTTCCTCGCCAACTCGGTCTGCAGGATCTCCACCACCGTCTGCACGCCTTCGGCTCCGTAGGCGGCGAGGCCCCACATGGGGGGCCGGGCCACCATCACCGCGGCGGCGCCCAGGGCGAGGCCCTTGAGGACGTCGGTGCCGCGCCGGAAGCTGCCGTCGACGAGGACCGGGACGCGTCCGGCCACGGCGTCCGCCACCGCCGGCAGCACGTCGACGGGCAGGGCGCCGCCGCCGCCGTGGCTCGAGACGACGAGGCCTCGGGCGCCTCGATCGAGCGCGGTTTCGGCGCTCGTCACGTCCATGACGCCCTTGACGAGCACCGGCACGTCCACCGCCGCGCCGACCCGCTCGACGGCGCTCCAGTCGGGCGGCGCGGGGGCGCCGCCCTCGGCGACGCCGACGGTCACGCAGACCGCCCGGCAGCCCGCCTCGACCGCCCGCGCGGCGTCGTCCGGCAGCGTGGCCGCGTCGGAGTACTGCTGATACCAGACCGGCTCGTCGCTCGCCGCCGCCACCGCGTCGATGGCGTGGCCGCCGCGCCCGGTGGCGACCATCACCGCCTTGCCGGCCGAGGCGCCGCGCGCCGTCGTGAGCTCGCCGTCGGGGTGCAGCTCGTCCTGGTTGCCCACCGGTCCGACGATGATGGGGGCGAACATGTCGTACCCGTACAGCGGGGTGGTCAGGTCGAGGTCCATCGCGTAGACCATGAGCCGCTGCCGCAGGGTCATCTTGTCGAACGAGCGCCGGTGACCCCCGCTGATGGTGTCGAACCGTTGCGGCGGCAGCACGAGCCGGGCCATCGCCTCGAACTCCGGCACGTTGACCAGCTCCAGCACCGGGGCGAGCCGGTCGTTCGGGGGGGCGCCGCCCCCGGGCTGGCCCTGGGCGCGAACCACGGGCGAGCCGCCGAGGAACTTGCCGAACCGCCGCAGGGATTCCCGTCGATCGACCTTCATCGCAGTATCGCCTTTGCTAGATGAGCCCCGTGGTCCAGAGCAGGTAGACGACCACCATCGCGGTGACCCCGTTGACCAGGGTCACCCCGCCGTAGGACAGCAGGGCCGACTTGAGGGGCATGCGGGACAGCGACGCGCAGACCCAGAAGTAGCTCGAGTTCACGTACTTGATGATCATCGAGCCGGCCGCCCCCGCGAGCATCGTCGCCTCGGGGCTCAGGCCCAGGGTGTCCATCATCGGGGCGGCGACCGAGGCGGCGGTGATGACCCCGACCGTCGTCGACCCGGTGATCATGTTCCCGGCCACGCCGAGCACGAACGGCAGGAAGATGGCGGGCAGGCCGGTCGCGGCGACGGCCTCGGCGATGGCGTCGACGGCCGGCGTCTCGCGCAGGATCTGGCTGAGGGCGCCGCCGAGCCCGGTCACCATGATGATCATCGCCGACGCGCGCAGGGCGTCCTCTATCCACTGCCCGGTGCGTGCCTTCGCCTGGTCGGCCCGGGTGTTCCGGTAGGCGAGCAGCACGCCGATGCCGAGGGCGACGACCGGCCACCCGAGATAGCGCATGGCCGCGTTGACGAGGTGATCCTCGGGCAGCGCGAACGCGGTCACGCTCTGGCCGGCGATGAGGCCCAGGGGAATCAGGATGGGGGCGTAGGCGCGCCACGTCGACGGCAGCTCCGACGCGCGCCCCTGCTCGATGAACGACTGCCCCACGAACTCGCGGGACGGCGGCGACTCGATGTGCGGTCCCGCGAGGCGCGCGTAGACCCAGCCCGCGAGCGAGGCGATCAGGGTGACGATGCCCCCGTAGACGATGACCCGGCCGATGTCCGCCCCGACGAGGGCGACGGCGGCCAGGGGGCCGGGCGTCGGGGGGACCATGGCGTGGGTGAGCTGCATCGCCCCCACGAGGCCGGTCGCCATCACGCTCATGTTGAGGCCGCTGTTGAGGGCGGCGGAGTGCACGAGCGGGTTGAGGATGAGGTAGCCGACGTCGGAGAAGATGGCGAGGCCGATGACGAAGCCGCTCAGGGTGAGGGCCAGCGGCATGCGCTTCTCGCCGACCCACCGGATCATCGACTCGGTGATCCGTTCGATGCCCCCGGTATGCTTGAGGGCCTCGGCGAGGATGGACCCGAGCACGATGACCACCGCGATGCCCTGGATGGTCCGGCCGAAGCCCTGCTCGAAGGCGTCGATGAACGTCTGGGTGTCGACGCCGGGAATCAGCGCGAACAGCGCGATGGGCACGAGCAGGGCGATGAAGACGTGCCAGTTGTAGCGGGTGATCAGCAGGAAGAGCAGCGCGACCACGGCGACGAGGCCGGCGATGGCGATGAACGCGCTTTCGGTGATCATGGTCGGTGGGCCTCGGCCGGGAACCGTGGCCCGATCCTATATCAGCCGGTGCGGTCCGGCATGACCCGACACGGAACGGCGCCATGATCGTGATGAAGTTCGGCGGCAGCTCTCTCGCGACGAGCGACGCGCTGACGCGCGTCGCGGGGTTGATAGCCGACCGCGCCGCCCGCGCGCCGGTGGTGGTGGTCTCGGCGATGGGACGGACCACGGACGGGCTCGTGGCCGCCGTCGACCTCGCCGCGCACGGTGGGCTGGCGGACGCCCGGCGGCGGGTCGCGGCCATCCGCGACGACCTGCTCGCGGCGGCGGCGCCGGTCCTCGCCGACGTGGCGGGTCTGGAGCGCCTCGTCGACGCCCACTGCGACGAGCTCGACCGCACCCTGGCCGAGATCGCGGCGGCGGACGGGTGGTCGCGCCCCCGGCTGACCGACGCCGCGCTCTCGCACGGCGAGCGCATCTCCAGCCTCGTGATGGCGCGGCTGCTCGGCCAGCGCGGCCTCGACGCCGTGCACGTCGACGCGTGCGACGTCCTGGTGACCGACAACCGGTTCACCGAGGACCCCGCGTTCGGCCCGACGAACGCGCGGATCGATCGCCTGGTCCGGCCGCACGCGGCGGCGGGGCGGGTGGCGGTGATGGGCGGGTTCATCGCCCGGACCGTGGACGGGCACCGGTCGACGCTGGGCCGCGGCGGCTCCGACTTCAGCGCCTCCATCATCGGGGCGGGCATCGGGGCCGACGAGATACAGATCTGGACCGACGTCGACGGCGTCATGACCGCGGACCCGTCGGTCGTCCCCGACGCGCGGCCCCTGCCGCGGATCTCGTTCGCCGAGGCGTCCGAGCTCGCCTACTTCGGCGGCCGGGTGCTGCATCCGCGCACGGTGCTGCCCGCCGTCGAGCGCGACATCCCGGTGCGGGTGCTGAACTCGCGGAAGCCCGAGGTCGAGGGCACCCTCATCGTCGCCGCGTGCCCGCCGTCGGACCTCGTCGTCAAGTCCATCGTTTACAAGGAGGGCATCACCGTCGTCGACGTCCGGTCGACGCGGATGCTCATGGCCCACGGCTTCCTCGCCGCCATCTTCGAGGTCTTCGACCGGCTGGAGACCGCCGTCGACGTGGTGTCGACCTCCGAGGTCGCGGTGTCGCTGACCATCGACCGCACCGACCGGCTGGCCGACCTCGTGGGCGAGCTGCGGCGCATCGCCGAGGTCGAGCACACCGGCGGTCAGGCCATCGTCTGCCTCGTGGGCGAGGCAATCCGCGACACGCCGGGGGTGGCCGCCACCGCCTTCACCGCCCTGCGCGCCATCAACGTCCGCATGGTGTCGCAGGGCAGCGCCCGCACCAACTTCAGCCTGGTCATCGACGAACGGGACGTGCCCGACGCCGTGCGCGCCCTCCACGCCGCATTCTTCGAGACGCCGGCGGAACCTGCCGGCGCCTGAACGCACAGGCTCCGGGAAAGCCGTGCCGCGGCGTCGGCCCAGCCCGGAGGGCGTCGCCTGCGGCTCCGCTCGCCGCCCAACCAACCCTGGCCAGGAGTCTTCGCTCACTGCCATGCCGGTCGACCTACCGCCAGTCGTCGATGACGTAGAGGCCGGGGCGGTGGTAGCCGGGCTCGTGGGGGCGGTGCATGCACACGCCCTGGATGACGGTGCGGAAGCCGGCCGCGCGCAGCGCCCGGTACGCCTCGGCTCGAGCCAGGCTGACCCCGGCGTCGAGGTGGGCGAGGCGGCGGGACGCGGCGAGCCACAGGCAGGCGGCCAAGAGCCGCTCGAATCGGTCGGCCGCGCCCGGCCCCGGGCGGGCCGCCCCGAACTTCACGTAGCAGCGCCCCGCGCCGGCCTCGGTGCCGGCGCCGCAGTGGCAGACCGCGAAGCCGTCGGGGCGGCCGGGGTCGCCCAGCAGCACCGTGTCGCCCAGCGACTGGGCCTCGGCCGCCGTCACCTCGCGCTCCAGATCCAGCCCGTCGTAGAGCATCGCCGACAGCCGGCGGCAGGCGTCGCGCACGGCCGGCCGGTCGGCGGGAGCGATGCGGGAGTAGAGCCGGGCGTCGGCCGGTTCGGGAACCTCGGACACGGGCTTGGTCATGACCGCGGTGAGGTAGCGGGGCCAGAACCCGAACTTCTGGTAGAGCCCCACGTGCTTCGGGCTGTGGGGAAACGTGAACAGCCCCGCGTGGGTGACCTCCCAGGCCGCGAACAGGTCGAGGGTGGGCTCGAGCAGGCGCGAGGCGACGCCGCGGTCCCAGCAGTCGGGGGCGACGGTCAGCGGACCGAAGCAGCCGACGCTGCCCCAGCGCGTGGCGAAGTTGGAGCCGACGACGTCGCCGTCGACGAGGGCGGCGAGCGCGGCCGACGGGTCGGCCCGCCACCGCGACCGCACGAAGTTGCGGTCGGCCATGAAGCGGGCGGGGTCGGCGGCGCCGAGGAACGCGCCGAACGCCCGCTGCATGATGCGGGTGGCGGCGGGCAGGTCCGGCTCTCCGAGGGCCCGCACCTCGATCTCCGCCCGCCCCGACCGTTGCCCGTCCGTCATTGCCGGCCTCCTCCCGCCGCATGCGCCCCCGGCGCCGACGCGCCGGCGGCGCCCCGGCGAGGCTTTGCGCCCTCGCTCGTGTCGGCCTACACACGCCGCGCCCCGGCCCCGCGTTAGAATTGACACCTTGCGGTTCGAGGCAAGTCCCGGGCGTCGTACGCGTCGGGTTCGCCGGGCCGTGGCTGCGGCCCATGATGACACTGCGACGGGCGGTTCCGCATTTCCCGGTGGCCGCGCGATGACGACGCCGCGACGGTTTCGCATTCCCGGGCGCCGCGCGATGATGACACCGCGCCGGGCGGTTCCGCATTTTCCCGGTAGCCGCGCGCCGGGGCGCGAGCGACCCTTCTCGCGAACGCCGCGAGCTCGCCGGCGCGCTTGGCGCCGGCCCCGACCATGACCGAGACCACTCTCCTCCGGCGCATGGCCGACTTCGACCTGACCGACACCCAGCGGCAGGTGCGGGCGGCGGTGCGCGAGTTCGCCGAGCGCGAGATTCTGCCGACCGTCGAGCAGAACGAGCGCGACCGGCGCTATCCGCGAGAGCTGATCGCCAGGCTGGCCCCGCTGGGCTACCTCGCGCCCCTCATTCCCGAGGAGTACGGCGGCTCGTTCAGCGACGTGGTGACCTACGGCATCGTCTGCGAGGAGCTGGCCCGCGTCGACTGGGTGGTCGCCTCCGCCGTCTCGGTGGCCAACTCGCTGGTCGGCAGCGTGATCCTCAAGTTCGGGACCCCGGCGCAGCGGCAGCGGTGGCTCCCGCCGCTCGCGGCCGGCGAGATCCTGGCGTCGGCGTGCCTCACCGAGCCCGGCGGCGGCACCGACCTCGCGTCGCTGCGCACCCGCGCCCGCGCCGTCGACGGCGGGTGGGTGCTCGACGGCAGCAAGGTCTTCATCTCCCACGCGGCCGAGGCGGGGGTCTTTCTCGTGCCCGCCACCGTCGATCCCGAGCAGGGGCATCGCGGGGTCACCATGTTCCTCGTCGAGCCGTCGGCGCCGGGCATCTCGATCGCCCCGCTGCCGATGCGCACCCTGCAGCGCGACAACATCGCCGAGGTCCACTTCTCGGAGGTCCGGGTGGGCGGCGACGCCCTTCTCGGCGAGGTGGGCCGCGGCTTCCCGGTTCTCGGCTCGGCCCTCGACACGGGACGGTTCTCGGTGGCCGCCCGCTGCGTCGGGCAGGCGCAGCGCGCCATCGACCTCACCCTGCCCTACGCCCGCGAGCGGCGCGCGTTCGGGCAGGCGATCGGCGAGTTCCAGATGGTGCAGCAGAAGATAGCCGACATGATCTGCCGCACCGAGGCGGCGCGGGCGCTCGTCTACCGGCTCGGCCGGATGAAGGACGCGGGGGTGGAGCGGTGCTCGATGGAGGCGTCGATGGCCAAGCTCACCGCGAGCGAGGCGGCCACGCAGAACGCGCTCGACGCCATCCAGATCTTCGGAGGCTACGGCTTCTCGGCGGAGTACGAGGTCGGGCGGCTGCTGCTCGAGGCCAAGACCCTCGAGGTCGGCGAGGGGACCAGCGAGCTCCATCGCAAGCTGATCGCCGAGTTCAGCCTGGGGCTGCGCTGACGTGCTCCCGGCACGGCGTCCGGTCGCGGGCGGCCCGCTCGGGCGGGCCGGCGGCGTCGTTTTCGTGAATACCGGTCCTTCGTCTGCGTATGAGTCATGACGATGCGACACGAGGAGGCGGCGGCCCGGTCGTTGCCGAGAGCGCCCGCCCCGGCGTCCCGGGCGTTGCGCGTCTCCCTCTCCGTCGCCGGCGCGGTGCTCGGGCTCGGGGCGGCGGTGGTGTGGCTGGGGCCGATCCTCGTCAGGCAGACCGTCCGGCTGCTGAACTTCTCGGTGCAGGGATTCGTCTGGATCGTTGGCGGGCTCGAACAGGGCCTCGACGCCTGGAGCCTCGCCGCGGAGATTGCCCGGGCGATCGGCGCCGGCCTGACCACGCCGGGGGTCGGCGCGGGCATCGTCCTCATCGAGATCGTCGGGGTCGCGGCGCTCTACGCGCTGCACCGGCTGTTGTCGAACGACAAAGGGGCGGGGCGATGATCAGGGGGACCGTCGGACGGAGCGCAAAGCCGTTCGCCTCGCGGACCGGTCGGCCGCCGCGGGGCGCCTGCCTCGGGCTCGTCGGCGTGCTCGCGGTGGGAGCGCCGCTGCTCGCGCAGCCTCCCGGGACCGAGGGACTGCGGGACGAGGTGGAGGCCCGGTTCCGGGTGATCGCGACGGGCGGCGGCATCGGGTTGCTGCCGCGCGGCGACGACGGGGGCGTGGCGTTGATCGAGCTCCGGGGAGAGGCCGTCTACATCGACGGCGACGGCCCGTTGAGCATGCAGGGGCTGACCGACGCGCTCGGCGGCGCCGCCGCTCCGCTGCTCCGGTTGCGACGTCTCGACGCGGGGCGGCAACGAGCCGTCCTGGGGTTGCCGCCGGCGGCCGCCGCCGAGGAAGGCACGGCCTCTGTCGCTGATGACGACGCCGTTGCGGCCGACGACGCCGCTGCGGCCGACGACGCCGTTGCGGCCGACGACGCCGACGACGAGGTCGTTACGGCCGACGACGCCGACGACACCGCGGTCGGCGATGACCTCGCCGCCGCCGATGACGCGGCCGCGCCCGACGAGGCCGCCGCGAACGCCGGCGAGGTGGTCGCGACCGACGATGCCGAGCTCCCGGCCGTCGAAGCCGGCGTCGCCGCCGCGCCCGGGGCGGCTCCGGCGGCCCCCCGCGCGCCTCCGGCCCCACCTGCGCCTCCGGCCCCACCCACGCCTCCGGCCCCACCCGCGCCTCCCGGGGCGGATCGACAGCGCCGCACCGTGCGTGGCGACATCGTGCGCTTCGGTGGAGAGGTTCACGTGCCCGCCGACGAGCGGTTGGCCGGAGACGTGGTCCTGATCGGGGGCAGGCTGCGGGTGGACGGAGAGGTCACCCGCGACATCGTCGTGGTCGGCGGCGCGGCCGAGTTCGGACCCGAGGCCGTGGTCCGGCGCGACGTCACCATCGTCGGCGGCCGCGTGACGCGGCATCCCGACGCCCGTTTCGAGCGGGCGCTGAACGAGGTCGGCTTCGGAGGGCTCGACCTGAACCTGGGCGGTTTCGGGAACGAGTTCTGGTGGCCGCGCCCGACGACGTTCTACAGCTCGTCGAGCGACCTGATGGAGACGTTCATCCGGTTCGCGTTCCTCGGCCTCCTCGGGTCGGTGGTGCTGCTGGTCGCATCCGGCAGCGCGCGCCGGGTGGCCGACCGGGTGACCCGCGAGCCGGTCAAGGCCGGCGTCGTCGGGTTCTGCGCCCAGCTCCTGTTCCTTCCCCTGTTGGTCATCGGGAGCGTGTTGCTCGTCATCACCCTCATCGGCATTCCGCTGCTGGCGCTGATGCCGCTGGTCCTGGTCGCGGCCCTGGTGGTCCTCCTGCTGGGGTTCACCGGCGTCGTCCAGCTCGTCAGCCGGCTGTTCGCGCGGGGGCAGCGGTCCGACCTGGTGCTGTTCTGGGTCGGCCTGGTGCTGTTGATGGCCCCCGCGCTCTTCGGCGACGCGCTGGACCTGGTCGGCGGGCCGTTCCGCTTCTTCGCGGTGATCCTCGGGGTGACCGGCTTCCTGGTCGAGTACCTGGCCTGGACCGCGGGCTCCGGGGCCGTCATCCTGAACTGGTTCGGCGGCGATCCGGCGGCCGCCGCGGGGCCGCCCCCGCCCATTCCGCCCCCGGCTTCGCCGTCGTCGCCCCTGCCCCCGCCCGCGAGTCCGGCCTAGTCCAGTGGGGTCCGTCATGTCCCAATCTTCGGACGCGGACAATGGGTATGGATCCCGCAATCACTGACGAATCACAGCCCGCGTACCCCGACATTCGGTCGCGACCGTTCGACCGCCCACGGAGCGCGTCGGGAGATCAGCGGCCGGGGTCGGCCGGTTCCACCCGCGCCGAACGGAGGAACGCCCCGAACGCCGCGTCCCAGCGGGCGATGGTGCGGGCGGGTCCCGTGAGCTTGAAGAACCAGGGGCCGACCGGGCTCTCCACCACCGCGGCGAGCAGCCGGAAGTCCGGCTTGTCGAGGCGCTCGGCCGCCCCCGGGCGGACCGCCGCCACGTAGGTGCCGGGCACGTCGAGGAGGGTGACGTCGAGCCCGTTGGCGTCGAACGCGGTCGTCGCCGCGACCTCGAAGGACGAGCGGCCGTCCGGCTGCTCCATCTGGCCGATCCAGCGCTGGAGGTTGGCGTCGACCGCACCGCCGCCCCCGCCGAAGTAGAACACCACCAGCTCGCCGTCCTCGGGGTCGCCGGGGACCCTCGGCAGCCGGAACTGCGCGACCCGCATCGGCGACGCGGCGGGCTCCTCGACCCACTCGGCCGGCGGCTCGTAGCGCAACGCCGGCTGGGCCGCGGCGGGCGCGGCGAGGGCCCCCGCGAGGATGGCGATCATGGTGAGGCGGAACCGCGGGCTGCCGGGGCTGCTGGACATGGCGTGATCGTACCATGCGATCCGGCCGCAGTATGATCCGTCCGATGATCACGACGACCCGTCACCACGTGCAGACCACCGGCCAGGGGGACGTGCACGACATCACCGCCCTCGTGGCCCGCGTGGTGACCGAGTCCGACCTGTCGAGCGGCCTCGCGACGGCCAGCGTCGTCGGATCGACGGCGGTGGTGACCACCATCGAGTTCGAGCCGGGGGCGGTCGCGGACCTCGACCGGCTCCTCGACCGGCTCGCGCCGCGCGACGGCGACTATGCCCATCACGCGCGCTGGGGAGACGACAACGGCTCCAGCCACGTGCGGGCGGCGCTGATGGGGCCTTCCCTCACCATCCCGTTCGAGCGGGGGGAGCTGCTCCTCGGCACGTGGCAGCAGATCGTGCTGCTCGAATGCGACACCCGCCCCCGGCGGCGGCCGTTCGTCGTCCAGCTCATGGGCGAGTAGCATTTCGCGCCCGTGCGACGGCGCGGAATGCGGGGGGATGCGGCTGGCCCCAGGCGAGGCGGAGGCGACGATTGGCCGGCCGGGGTCCCGCGCGGTGGAACGGGCAGACGCCTGGAGGGTCGGTCGGGCGCCGGGCAGAGCCGCGGGCGGACGATTGGCCGGCCTGGGAGTCTGCGCCGTAGAACGGTGCAGACTCCTGGCAGGGTTGGTTGGGCGCCCAGCGGAGGCGGAGGCGACGATTGGCGGGCCGGGCGGGCCCGGTGCCGCCGCCCGCCACCGAAGAGTCATCATGATGCTCGAATGGACCCGGGAGACGCTCGACAACGGCCTCGACGTCATCGTGCACGAGGACCACCGGTGTCCCATCGTGGCCGTGAACCTCTGGTACCACGTCGGCTCCCGGAACGAGTCTCCGGGCCGGACCGGGCTCGCCCACCTCTTCGAGCACCTGATGTTCGAGGGTTCCCTCCACCACGACCGCAACTACTTCACGCCATTGCAGGAGGCCGGGGCCGCCGTCAACGGTTCGACGAGCTGCGACCGCACGAACTACTGGGAGGTCGTTCCCGCGAACGCCCTCGACCTCGCCCTGTGGCTCGAGTCCGACCGCATGGGCTACCTGCTGCCGGCCCTGACCGCCGAGAAGTTCGACAACCAGCGCGAGGTGGTCCTGAACGAGCGCCGGCAGCAGTACGAGAACCGGCCCTACGGGTTGGCGCTGATGGCCCTCATGGCCGCCCTCTTCCCGCCCGACCACCCGTATCACTGGGCGACCATCGGCGAGGTCGCCGATCTCCGGGCCTTCACCCTCGAGGACGCCCGCGCGTTCTTTCGCGCGTGGTACCACCCCGACAACGCCTCGTTGACGGTGGCCGGCGACGTGGAGACGGGGGCGGCGATGGCGGCGGTGCGGCGCCACTTCGAGGAGATTCCCGCCGGGCCGTCGGGGCCCGGGGCGGGGCGGGGGCGGGGCGGGTCGTCGCCGCCGGACGCGCCGGTCGCGCCGCACGGGCCGCCGGGGGAACGACGCCTCCTGCTCGAGGACCGCGTGGAGCTGCCGCGGCTGTATCTGGCCTGGCGGACGCCGGCGCTCTTCGACGAGGGCGACGCCGGGATGGACTTGCTCGCCCATGTCCTCGCCGGCGGCAAGACCTCGCGGCTGTACCGGGCGCTGGTGCACGACCGCCGCATCGCCGCCGACGTCAGCGCCGCCCAGGGCTCGCGGGAGCTGAGCGGCTGGTTCTGCATCACCGCGACCGCCGCTCCCGGCCGCGGCCTCGCCGACCTCGACGACGTGATCCGCGGCGAGCTCGCCGCCCTCGCCGGGGACGGTCCCGACGCGGACGAGCTCGAGCGCGCCCTCGCCCAGGTCGAGGCGCAGTTCGTGTACGGCCTCCAGACGGTGGGCGGATTCCACGGCCGCTCCGACCAGCTCAACGCCTACAACGTCTACACCGGGGACCCGGGCTTCCTGGGCCGCGACCTCGCCCGCTATCGCGAGGCGGGCACGGCCCACGTCCGGGAGCTCGCCCGGGGGCTGACGCCGGGCGGCCGGGTGGCGCTCAGCATCGTGCCGGCCGGCGAAACGGCGCGGGGCCTGGCCGGATCGGCCCGGGCGGAGGTCTCGTGACGGCGGCGGCGGACCGCACGCGGCTGCCCCGGCCGGGGCCCGCCCCGGCGGCGCGGTTTCCCGCCGTGGCGCGACGGCGCCTGGCCTCGGGGATGGCCCTGCGCACGGGCCGGCATCCGGGCCCGCCGGTCGTCCACTGGCTGCTGCTGTGGCCCGCCGGCGCCGCCGCGGATCCCCCGGCGCGGCCCGGCCTCGCCGCCCTCGCCGCCGACCTCCTCGACGAAGGCACCGAGGCGCGGTCCGTCCTCGAGCTGCACGGCGCCCTCGACCGCCTCGGCGCGCGGCTCGGCGTGCAGGTCGGCGCGGACGCGACGATGGTGTCCCTCACCACCCTCGAGCACCATGCCGCCGACGGGCTGGGCCTGCTCTTCGAGATCGTGACGCGCCCCCGCTTCGCGGCCGGCGACTTCGAAAGGGTGCGCGACCTGCGGCGCACCCGGGTGCGACAACTGCGCACGGTTCCCGCCGCCGTCGCGGAGCGCGTCTACCTGGAGACCCTGTACGGCGAGCACCCGTACGGGCACCTCGGCATCGGCACCGACGAAGCGCTGTCGCAGATGACCGTCGACGACGTCCGGCGCTTCCACCGCGAGCGATACCGCCTCGGCGCCGCGACGCTGATCGCCACGGGGCCCCTCTCGGACGAGGCCTTCGCCGACATGGCGGAGCGGGCGGTGGGGAACCTGCCGGCGGGGCTGGCGGACGTGCGGGAGGAACCCGACGCCGCGCCCGCCGCCGGTGCCCCCGGGCCGCCGCCGGCCCGGCTCGTGCTCGTCGACCGCCCCGGGGCGGTGCAGTCGGAGCTGCGCATCGGCCACGTGGCGGCGGCCCGCCGGACTCCCGACTATCATGCCCTGCAGGTGCTCAACATGGTGCTGGGCGGGCAGTTCGTCAGCCGCCTCAACCAGAGCCTGCGCGAGGAGAAGGGCTACACCTACGGGGTGCGGACGGCGTTCCAGTTCCGGCGGGCGCCGGGGCCGTTCGTGATGCAGGGCAGCGTGCAGGCCGACGCCACCGTCGAGGCGATCCGCGAGGTGCTGGACGAGATGGACGGTCTCGGCGGCCGGCGGCCGCCGACGCCGCCGGAGCTCGATCTGGCGCGGTCGGCCCTGACCCGGGGGTTCGCGCGGGGGTTCGAGACGGCGGGACAGGTGGCCCGGGGCGTCGCCCAGCTCGTGCAGTACGATCTGCCGGCCGACGAGCACGACCGGTTCGTGCCCGCGGTGGCCGCGGTGGACGGGGCGGCGGTGACCGCCGCCGCCGCGCGTCACCTGCGGGCCGACCGCGCCGTCGTCGTGGTGGTGGGGCCCGCGGCGCAGTTGGAGCGGGGGCTCGGCGCGCTGTCGCTCGGCGAACCGCAACGGGTGGACGAGCGGGGCCGGGAGTCTGCGCCGTAGGAGTCCCGCGCCTGGAACGGCGCGGACTCCTGCAGGGTTGGCCGGGCGCCAGGCGGAGCCGAAGGCGACGATTGGCGGGCTGGAACGGTGTGGACTTCCGGAGGGCTGGTTGGGCGCCGGGCAGAGTCGGGGGCGACGATTGGCGGGCCGGCGCCATGCCGCCTGCCGAGGGCGGCCCCGACGGCCGGAGCGGGCGGCCGGGCGCCTCGGCGCGGCGGCTGACGGCGGGAGAAGGCCAGGGAGAATGCGAGGATGAAGGCTGTCCGCTTCCACGAGCACGGCGGGCTCGACGTGCTGCGGTGCGAGGAGGTTCCCGATCCGGAGCCGGCGCCGGGGGAGGTGCTGGTGCGGGTGCGGGCGTGCGCCCTCAACCACCTCGACCTGTGGCAGCGCCGCGGCATTCCCGGGGTGCCGTTGCCGCACTGCCCCGGCACCGACATCGCCGGCGAGGTGGTGCGGGGCGAGGCCCCCGGGGTCGGCGAGGGGGTGCGCGTCTTCCTGCAGCCGGGCATCAGTTGCGGCCGGTGCGTGGCCTGCCTCAACGGCCGCGACAACCTGTGCCGCAGCTTCGGTCTCGTCGGCCATCAGTCGGAAGGGGGCTACGCCGAGCTCGTCACGGTCCCCGTCGAGAACGTGGTGCCGATTCCGGACGGCATCGGATTTCTGGAGGCGGCGGCGTTTCCCCTCACGTTCCTCACCGCGTGGCACATGCTGGTCACCCGGGCGCAGTTGCGGCCGGGCGAGACGGTCCTTGTCCTCGCCGGCGGCAGCGGCGTGGGGCAGGCCGCGATCCAGGTGGCGGGGGCCCAGGGCGCCCGCATCATCGCCACCGCCGGCTCGCCCGAGAAGATCGAGCGGACGAAGGAGCTGGGGGCCCACGAGGTCATCGACCACTACCAGGAGGACATCGCCCGCGAGGTGCGGCGCTTCACCGACCGCCGGGGCGTCGACGTGGTCTTCGAGCACGTCGGGCAGGCCACGTGGGAGCAGTCGACGAAGAGCCTGCGGCGGGGCGGGCGCCTCGTCACCTGCGGGGCCACCACCGGCCCCGTGGGGTCGCTCGACATCCGGCATCTGTTCACGCGCCAGATCTCGCTGATGGGGTGCTACGTCGGGTCGAAGGGGGAGCTGCTCGAGGCGGCGGAGCTGTTCTTCGGGGGCCGTTTCGCGCCCGTCGTCGACCGGACCTACCCGCTCGACGAGGCGGCCGAGGCCCAGCGTCGGCTGGAAGACCACGCCCAGTTCGGAAAGGTGGTCCTGGTGCCCTGAGCGCGGTTAGAGTAAACCATTCCCCGCGATTTCGCGTCCTAAGCCTGAGGGAGCGATGTCCGGGAGCACGTCCATGCGGAGCCTTGCCCGGATCAGCGTGAGCATCGTCGGCGTCGTCGGCGTGGTGGCGGTCACGGTGGCCGGGGCCACGATCTGGCTGCTGCTGACCGATCCCGTCACCGTGGCCGACGCGGTCAGCGAGGAGGACGTGACCCCCCTCGTCCGCGAGCTGGCCGCGGTCGTGTACGAGGCCATCCGGCGTCTCCTCGGCTATCTCTAGCCCGCCAATCGTCGCCTCCGGCTCCGGCTGACGCTCCAACCCACCCCTGGTCCGGCGCGCCCCGCCCGCGGCCCGCCTACAGGTTGCGCCGCAGGAACTGGATCAGGACATAGCCGTCGAGCCACTTGAACGGCGCCTCGCCGGTCGTGTAGTGTCCGCACGGGAGCGCGAAGACCCGGGGGCGGAGGCCGCGGCGCTCGAGCTCGGCCACGAACCGGCGGCTCAGGTGCACCGGGAACGTCAGGTCGTAGCGCGCGTACACCAGCAGCACCCGGGTGCCGCGCAGCCGGTCGACGTAGGGGAGCGGGCTTATGGGGAGCCACAGTCGGCGGAGCCGGTCGAGCTCGATGGCCCCGTCGAGGCCGGCCCGCACGTGCTCGGTGGAGAGGCCGTCCCACACCACGTCGGCGAAGTAGGCCGAGACGTGGTTGAGGGCGGCGGCGGTGATGCGCGGCTCGTGGGCGGCGGTGAGCGAGGCGAGGCACGACCCGAGGCTGCTGCCCAGGATGCCGATGCGCTCGTGGCCCCGGGCGTCGAGCCACGCCACCGCGCGGCGGGCGTCGAGGACCGCCTGCCGGTTCACCTGCAAGGTGCGGCCGACGTTGGCGCTGACGATGTAGTCGGCGCGCTCGAGCTCGGGCGGCATGCGGGCGTCGTGGTAGGGCAGGCTCAGGCGCAGGGCGCTGATGCCGACCCGGGCGAGGAAGCGGCACAGGCCGACGTGCCCTTCCGCGTCCGCATTCCACTGCGGCAGGACCAGCACCGCCCGGCCGGGGTCCCCGGACGCGGCGGGGAAGTACCGGGCGCGCACGGTGTTGTTGGCGGCGTGGGGCGTCTCGATCTGGCTGGGGAAGGTCAGCCGATCGCCCTCGAGCGCGTAGCCGGGGCACGGCGACGATGCGAACCAGTCGGGGTCGGCCAGGGCCGCCGCCGCGGCCCGCTCCAGGCGCTGCGCGGGGTCGACGGACGGATCGCCGCCGGGGTCCATCCAGTCGAGCCCCCAGTCGAAGGGCCGCACCACGCGGTTGGTGGTGGCGGCGGCGAGCCGGCGCTCCCACGCGTGAAAGAACCTCTCGATCACTTGTCCGGTTCCAGCATGAACGCCAACCTCCCCACGACGCGGTTGGTGGCGGCGGCGAGCCGGTGCTTCCGCGCGCGAAAGAACCTCTCGATCACTTGTCCGGTTCCAGCATGAACGCCACCTCTTCACCAAGGAGTCGCGATGGGCATGACGACCGTCGGCGTGAGCGAGGCTCGACGCCTGCAGACCGAGGAAGGGTACACGTACGTCGACGTGCGATCGGTGCCCGAGTTCGAGAACGGGCACCCGGAGGGGGCCTGCAGCGTGCCGCTGCTGCATCTCGACCCGGCGACCCGGCAGATGCGGCCGAACCCCGACTTTCTCGCGGTGATGCAGGCGCGCTTTCCGGCCGACGCGAAGCTGCTCGTCGGCTGCCAGATGGGCGGCCGCTCGGCCCGCGCCGCCCAGTTGCTGGCGAGCGCGGGCTACGAGACGGCCGTCAACGTCGACGGCGGCTTCGGGGGGCGCCGCGATCCCGCCACCGGGCAGGTGATGGCCGAGGGCTGGGGCCCCGCGGGGCTCCCGGTCGAGGCCGGCGGCGGGGGCGACCGCGGCTACGAGGCGCTCCGCCGACAGGCGGCCGAGGGGAGCGG
Source organism: Vicinamibacterales bacterium (assembly GCA_965261285.1). Classification (GTDB taxonomy): domain Bacteria; phylum Acidobacteriota; class Vicinamibacteria; order Vicinamibacterales; family UBA8438; genus JAJEEA01. The sequence continues at coordinate 6,445,298 of OZ253457.1, forward strand.
GCCGGCGGGAGAGTCGTGACGCGACCGCCGACGGGTGTCTTGCGGCCCGCGGCCGTCCTCGGCGCACGCTGACCTGGTCTTGCCGTTCCGGGCGGTGGGGTGCCGGCCGAGTGGTGGGGGGTGTCGGCCGCCGGGGACCCGTGTCGGCTGGGAGTCGCCAACTGTGCCGGGGGTCGGCCCGTTCCGTTGGCCGGGTGCCGGGTGCGCGCGGCGATGTGGTTCTCGTCGGCGGCCCGGGTGGTGGTTCACCTCGACAGCGCCGCCTCGCACGCCTCCGCGACGTCCAGCAGGTGGTCGGTGCCGTGCCGCCGTCCGACGAGCTGGAGGCCGCAGGGGAGGCCGGCGCCGGTCGATCCGCAGGGAATCGAGACGGCGGGGTGCCCGGTGGCGTTGAAGAGCTGCGTGAGCCGGAGCGTCAGCGGGCGCAGCGGTTCCGGCCGGCCGTCGATCTCCACCGTCCCGGCGCCCAGCCGCGGCGCCGGCACCGCGAGGGCCGGCAGCACGAGGGCGTCGCGGCCGTCGAGGGCCGCGTCGACGGCTTCCGTGAGCACCGCCCGGCCGCGGCGGGCGCGCACGTAGTCCTCGGCCATCACGTAGCGTCCCAGCTCGAGCCGCAGCCGCACGTCGGGGCAGTAGAGGTCGGCGTGGTGGTCGAGGCCGTGCGCGTGGGCGGCGGCGGCCTCGGGCAGCAGCAGGTGCAGGCACACCGCGGGGGTGTCCTCGGCGTGGCGGATGGGTGCGTCGCGGATGTCCCATCCGGCGTCGCGCAGGCGTTCGACGGCCTGCTCGAAGGACTCCCGGACTCCTGCGTCGAGCCGGTCCAGGAAGAACGGCCTCGGGCAGCCGAGCCGCCGCGTCACGGGGTCGCGAGCGGCGGGCCGGGCCGGGTCGGACCCGCGCAGGGCGCGGAAGACGAGGCGGGCGTCGGCGACGCAGCGGGCGAGCGGCCCCACGTGGTCGAGGCTCGGCGCGAGGGGGACGACGCCGTCGCACGACACCTCGCCGAAGGTCGGCTTCAGCCCGACGATGCCGCAGGCGGCGGCGGGGATGCGGACCGACCCGCCGGTGTCGGTGCCGATGGACGCCCACGCCATGCCCGCGGCCACCGACACCGCCGACCCGCTGCTCGACCCGCCCGGCGACCGGCCCGGGTCGAGGGGGTGGCGGGCGGGGCCGAACGCCGAGTCCTCGCCGGTGGTGCCGAACGCGAACTCGTGCAGGTTGCACTTGCCGACGAGCACGGCGCCGGCCGCCCGCAACCGCGCCACCACCGCGGCGTCGGCGGCCGGCGGGGCGCCGCGGGCGACCCGCGAGGCGGCGGTGGTGGGCAAGCCGGCGACGTCGATGAGGTCCTTGACGGAGACCGGCACGCCGTGCAGGGGGCCGCGGTACCGGCCCGAGGCGATCTCGCGCGCCGCCGCGTCGGCCTGGGCGCGGGCGTCGTCGTCGAGCACGGTCGTGAAGGCGTTGAGGGCGCCGTCGCGCGCCCGGATGCGGTCGAGGGCGGCGTCGACGACCTCGCGCACCGGGAGCGCGCCGGTCCGGATGGCGGCGGCGACTCGATGCAGCGGCCGGTCGCACCAGTCGGTCGTCACGGTGGCGACCCTCCCGCGCCGGCCGACCCGCGCTCGGCGGCGCGGCCGGTCGAACCAGGCGGGCTCGCCGGGTCAGCGGGCGCCGCACTCGCCGGCACCGCCTCTCGGTTCCAGGCCGCGCCGCGAAGGCGGCGGGTGGCCTCGGCCAGCGCTTCGAGCCGGGGGATCAGGTCCGTCGACTGCCGCCGCTCGGCGTCCTCGGCGGCGTTGCGCAGCCACTGTGCGATGGTCATGGGAAGGTCCGTGTCCCGGCGCCGCCGGCCGTCATCCGGCGGGGCTCGACCGGGCCTTTACCGACACCGCGACGCCGTCCCCCAGCGGGACGAAGCTGGTGACGAAACGCGGGTCTGCCGCGATCCGCCGGTTGATGGCCGCCACCGCCTCCGCCTCGTCCGCCACTTTCGCCTCGTCCGCCGCCTTCGGGTCGTCCGCCGCCCTCTCCTGCCTCGGCGCCTTCCCTTCGTCTCTCTCGTTTCCTCGCAGGCCCGGTGACCGGGCGAACCCGGCCCGGAGGACCTTGTCGGTCACCAGCACCCCGCCCGGTCGCAGCAGGGCCGCCAGCCGGTCGAGCAGCGGTCCGTGCTGCCGGGGGTCGCCGGCATCGACGATGACGTCGAAGGGGCCGGCCACCTTGTGCACCATGCGGGCGGGGTCGCCGACGATGACGTGCGCCCGCTCGCCGAGCTCCGCGTCGGCCAGACGGGTCCGCGCCGTCGCGGCGCGGCCGGGATCAGTCTCGATCGAGAGCAGTCCGCCGTCCTCGGGCAGCGACCGGGCGAGCCGCAGGGTCCGGCGGCCCGTACCGGCGCCGATCTCGAGCACGCGCCGGGCGCCGGCGGTCAGGACCAGCGTTTCGAGGAAGCGTTCGACGATGCGCTCGGCGGCAGGCGCGGGTTCCGCCTGCCCCGCCGCGGCGGCGCGGGTCGGCAACGGGTTCTCCGGCGTCAGCGACGCCAGGTAGCTCTCGACGTCCGGCGCGACGATCATCGGGGTGTCTTCCTGCTTGGGACGGTGACCGGAATCACCTTGCCATGTGTCAGGCGCGCAAGGCCGCGACCGCGGCGCGCGTCCGGGCGCAATTGGCAATCCAGTATTGATCATTGACCTTGGTAGCGCGTTTCGTTGGTGCTCGGGGCGGGAACCACGGATCCCACCTGTCCGGCCGGAATCCGGTAACCAATCGCCGCGCATCACCCTCGTCGGGCCGGCGTGCAGCTCGCGCCGGCGGGAAGGCCGATGCAGGCGCCGGGTGCGCGACACGACAGTGAAGACGCCGCCGAGAACCGCACCGGAATCGCCGGCCTGACCAGCGCCGGGACGGTCCTCTCACTACGACGGCGTGCGCGCCGGTGTGCCCCGCTGATTGCGGCGCGCCGCGCCGCGTGTTACCGTCAACACATGGCCGATCGCGGCGTCGCCGCCCTCGACGGTTCGACCACGATGGAAACCGGGCCGCTCGGGTCCGCGATTCACGTGCTGCGCGCCGATGCCGGGACCATCGCCGAGCTCGCCGCCCTCGACTGGAGCCGTTCGTTCAGCCGGGTCGGCCTCGACCCCGTGCGCGGGCTCGTCACCCTGATGACCCCCTCGCGCCTCCATGAGGATCTCACCGATATCTTCAGCCACCTGGTCGACGCGGCGGCGGGCGCGCTCTTCGGCGCCGCGAAGAACCTCAAGCATACCCGTCTCCGCGGACGGGGCGACCCGCCGGGCACGGGGTTGGAGCCGGACTGCGCGTTCTACCTGGGCGACCGGGCCAGGGCCTATCGCGCCGCCCTCGCCGCGGGCGAGGCCGAGGCCGACGCCTTCTTCGAGCGCACCCCGCTCGACCTCGTGGTCGAGGCGGAGATCACGCACCGCGACGAAGGCAAGGTCGGACGCTATGCCGAGATGGGCGTGCGCGAGCTCTGGCGCTTGCACGGCCGGCAGGGCACGCGGGAGCTGCGGGTGGACTTCTTCGCCCTGCGCCCCGGGGCCGCCCCGCGGCGGCTCGACGCCTCCGAGGCCCTCGGCGGCCTGACGCCCGGGGACGTCTGCGAGGCGGTGGACGGCGTGCGGCTCAGCGTCACGGCGGAAGAGCGCCTGACGGCGGTCACCCGCATCGTGCGCCGCCGCCGGCAGGCGAGCGTGCGAGTCCGCGAAGAGGAGACGCCGTACGCCGCGCGCCCCGGTTGACGTTTCTGCAACAAGACCCGCGTGCCTCGTCGCCTGCCGTACGTCGTCCGCTCCGGCTGGCGGCCCGCGCCGGTGGTTCACGCCGTCCTGCCGGCCATTCAGACCATCGCCAGGACCCACGTTCCTCGTCGCTGCCGTACGCCGTCCGCTCCGGCTGGCGGCCCGCGCCGGTGGTTCACGCCGTCCTGCCGGCCGTTCAGACCATCGCCAGGACCCGCGTTCCTCGTCGCTGCCGTACGTCGTCCGCTCCGGCTGGCGGCCCGCGCCGGTGGTTCACGCCGTCCTGCCGGCCATTCAGACCACCGGCTGGCGGCCCCGCGCCGGTGGTTCACGCCGTCCTGCCGGCCATTCAGACCACCGGCTGGCGGCCCCGCGCCGGTGGTTCACGCCGTCCTGCCGGCCATTCAGACCATCGCCTCGTCGTACGCCGGCTCGCCGCGCTCGAACCGATCGGGCGCGAAGGGGCCGATGTCGACGGTTTCGGTCCGACCGAGACGGATCAGCTCGGACAGCACCTTGCCGACCGCGGGCGCGATCATCAGGCCGTGGCCGCTGTACCCGTTGGCGAGGACGAGGCCGGGGGCGGCCGGGTGCTCGCCGAGCAGGGGGTTGTGGTCGGGGGTCATGGCGTAGAGCCCCGCCCACCCCTCGATCATCTCGATCGGGGCCAGCCCGGGCATCCGCGCCTGGAGGGGCGGCCGGAAGTCCGATTCCCAGCGGGCGTGGTCGCAGTCGAAGTTCTCGCCGGGGGGCTCGTCGAGCTTCGTGCAGGCGACCACCAAGCGGTCCGGCCCCGGGCGCTCGCCGGTGTCGTCGTGCCGCCAGTGCACCCCGGAGGGGTCGACGATCATCGGGAGCCGGTAGGGGAGGCGCGCCGGCAGGGCGCAGCGGAACAGGTGCTGGCGGACGGGCTCGACCGGCAGGTCGAGTCCGGCCATCGCCGCGAGCCGCCGCGCGAACGGCCCCGCCGCGTTGACGACGACGTCGGCCGCCATCCGCTCGCCGTCGTCGAGGACGACCCCGGCGACGCGGCCCGCCCGCCGCGTCAGGTCGACGACCTCGGCCGCGACGTAGCGGGCCCCGGCCGCCGCCGCCGCCGCGCGGAACCCCGCGAGCACCTCGCGCGGCTCGCCGTAGCCGTCGTCGGGGCCGAACACGCCGAAGCGGATGTCGTCGAGCCGCAGGTCGGGGGCCATCGTGCGGATGTCGTCGAGCTCGAGCCGCTCGACGCGCGCCCCGAGCCGGCGCTGCCGCTCGACCCGGGCCGCGAAGCGGTCGGACGCCGCCTCGTCGACGAGGAAGAGGTAGCCGCGCTGGCGGAAGTCGGCGCGGGGCGCGTGGCCGGGCACCCGCATCGCGCGATCGAAATCGGCGTAGAACCGCGTGCCGTACTGCGCGAGCCGGATGTTGACGGTCGAGCTGAACTGCTGCCGGATGCCGCCCATGGCGAGGAACGACGAGGCGCGCGCGTAGGTGGCGTCGCGCTCGATCACCGTCACGGGGCCGGGATGGCCGTCGCGCAAGAGGTGGTACGCGATGCTCGAGCCGATGACGCCGCCGCCCACGACGCCGACGGACCCCGCCGTCCCCGTCATCGCCGCCTCTCCGACCGGCCGGCGCGGCCCGCGGCCCGTTCGCCGGCCCGGCCCCGCGGCGGGCGCCCGCGCTCCAGGTAGTGCTTGAGGGCGACGAGCGAGGTCTCCCAGCCGCCGCTGATGACGCGGTAGTAGCGCTCCCAGCGCGGCCCCTCGTCGGAACCGCTCTGCCGGACCTGCAGGCGGGTGGACGTACCCCACGTCCGGCAGCGCACGTCGAGGGCCATCGGTCCGAAGGCGAGGGAGTCGGGCGGCAGCCAGTAGGCGCCGGCGAGCGAGAACGACCGGCCCGGGCGGTAGTCCATCACCGTGCCGTAGAACACCCCGCCGAGGGTGCCGAGCAGCTCGTCGCGGAACGGGGTGGCGTCCCATTCGACGGCGTAGACCCCGAGGGCGCGGGGGGTGGTGACCGAGCGGACGGTCTCCCACCACAACGGCAGCACCGAGGGGTCGAAGAACGCCCCGAGGACCGCTTCGGGCCGCGCGGTGATCGGGATCGTGTGCTCGAACTCGAGCGGAGGAGGAGGAGTGGTCATGATCGTCAGGAAGCGGGCCGGACGGCCCTCGCCTCACGCCTTGTCCGATGCGGTCTGCAGGCGCTGGGCGCCCTGCAACCTGCCGGCGTTCTCGCCGCTCCCGACCTCGCGCGGGGTTCCGCCGCGGGCGTCCTCGCCGCTCTCGCCCTCGCGCAGGGTCCCGCCGCGGGCGTCCTCGCCGCTCTCGCCCTCGCGCAGGGTTCCGCCGCGGGCGTCCTCGCTGCTCTCGCCCTCGCGCAGGGTTCCGCCGCAGGCGTCCTCGCTGCTCTCGACGTCGCGCGAGGTTCCACCGCGGGCGGCCAGGCCGGTCGGCGGCGAGATGGATCGGTCTGCATGTCAGTACGACAGATAGCGGTCGCGCAACCCGCGGAACCCGTCGAGCTCCGCCGTCCACGCCTCGGCGATGGCGGCGCAGGGCACGTCGTCGTCCAGGGCCCGCCGCAGCGCGTCCGAGCCGGACAGGATGTCGATGGGCGGAATGACCGCCTCGTACTCGTACGGCGGCTCGCGCCACGCGAACCGCTCGGGGTCGAGGCGGCGGCAGGTCTGCAGGAAGGCCATCGCGGTGAGGACCGGCCGGAACGCGGCGCGGTCGGTCACGTGAATCTGGCAGCCGCCGCAGGGCTCGCCGGCGTGCTTCTGGAACGTGGGCTCGAACTCGGCGGGGCGGAACCACGCTCCGGGCAGCCCGAGGCCGTTCATCGCCTCGGCGAGTCGGTGCGCGTCGAGCCACGGCGCGCCCGCGATCTCGAACGGGCGGGTCGTGCCGCGGCCCTCCGACAGGTTCGTGCCCTCGAGAAGCACCATGCCGGGGTACACGATGGCGCTGTCGAGCGTGGGCAGGTTCGGCGACGGCAGCACCCACGGCAGCCCCGTGTCGTCGTGATACAGGTCCCGGCGCCAGCCGGCGACGGGCAGCACCTCGACCGACGCCCCCAGCCCGAAGGCCTCGTTGCACAGGCGGGCCAGCTCGCCGATGGTCAGGCCGTGGCGCAACGGTATCGGGAACTGCCCCACGAACGACTCGTAGCCGGCCCGCAGCATCGGGCCCTCCACGGCAGTCCCCCCGATGGGGTTCGGCCGGTCGCAGACGACCACCGGGACGCCCGCGGCTGCGCACGCCTGCAGGCAGTTGGTCATCGTGTGGACGTAGGTGTAGACGCGGGTGCCGACGTCCTGCAGGTCGATGACGAGCAGGTCGATCTCGGACAGCATCGCCGGCGTTGGGGTCCGGGTCTCGCCGTACAGCGAGTACACCGGCACGTCGAGCCGCGGATGCCGCGCGTGGTCCGTCTCGATCATGTTGTCCTGCACGTCCGAGCGGAACCCGTGTTGGGGGCCGAAGAGGGCGGTCAGTCGTATCTCGGGCGCCGCCGCCGCGACCTCGACGACGTGGCGGCGTTCGGCGTCCAGCGAGGCAGGGTTCGCGACGAGGCCGATGCGCCGTCCCGTCGCCCGCTCGCCGAGATGCGCGGCCAGCCGCGCAGAACCCGTGGTGACCGCCATGCTCTCGATTATAAGTTCGGCAGGCGCCTGGTGGGGGTTCCGGGGGGGGCCGGGGGGCTTGGTACTAGGCGTGTGCTACAGTTGATGAGCCGTGCCGAAGATCCAGCCAGCGGTTCACTGGATTCGTGAGAACGCGACCGTACTCGCGTTGAGCCTGGCCGTTCTCACGTTCGTCGGGGGGACCCTCAGCGGCCTCGGTGCCGCCGTCTGGTACCTTTCCACCTTGGCGACGACGGACCACGTCGACGCGACTGTCAGGGAGGCGCTCGAACCGCTGCATGAACTGAAGGAAACCGTCGAGAGCCTGGATGGAACGGTGGGCGAGCTCCGGGAGACCGTCGCGGGCCTGGAGGGCCTGAGGGCGACGGTCGTCAGCCTCGAGACCTCCGTCAGGGTGCTGGGCGGCGCCGTCGAGGCCCTGTCCGGCATGATCGGCACCCTGGCCGACACGGTTCAGGATCTGGACGGCTCGGTCGATGCGCTGGACGAGCCGTTGCCGCTGCCGGCGTCATCCGGTCCCTGAGGACCTTCTCGGAGCAGGCCGAGCTCGCGAATCGACCGCGCGACCGCGTTCCCCCCCCGCCTCCGGGAGTCGCCTGGAACGGTTTGGTCGGCCTTAGGTCACAACGACAGTTGGAGGCGGTCCCGGGGGGCGACCCCCCTGACGTGGAGGAAGAAGCCGCCGTGGCCAACGCCGAGCTGCATGCCGATCTGAGGACCGCGGTGCGCGAGCTCTGCGCCCGCTTTCCCGACACCTACTGGCGCGAGCTGGACGCCCGCGAGGCGTACCCCGAGGAGTTCGTCCGCACCCTGACCGAGGCCGGCTACCTCGCGGCCCTGATACCCGAGGAGCTGGGCGGGTCGGGGCTCGGCATCGCCGAGGCGTCGATCATCCTCGAGGAGGTCAACCGGTCGGGCGGCAACTCCGCCGCCTGCCACGCCCAGATGTACATCATGGGCACCCTGCTGCGGCACGGGTCGGAGGAGCAGCGCCGCCACTACCTGCCGAAGATCGCGAGCGGCGAGCTGCGGCTGCAGGCGTTCGGGGTGACCGAGCCGACCACCGGCACCGACACCACCCAGATGAAGACGATGGCGGTGCGCAAGGGCGACCGCTACGTCGTGAACGGACAGAAGGTGTGGATCTCGCGGGTGGACCACTCCGACCTGATGCTGCTCGTGGCCCGCACCACCCCCCTCGAGGAGGTGAAGAAGCGCACCGAGGGCCTCTCGGTGCTGCTCGTCGACCTCAAGACGGCGGTCGGCAACGGCATGACCGTGCGCCCGATCCGGGCCATGATCAACCACGCGACGACCGAGGTCTTCTTCGACAACCTCGAGGTGCCGGTGGAGAACCGGGTGGGGGAGGAGGGCAGGGGGTTCCGCTACCTGCTCGACGGCCTCAACGCCGAGCGCATCCTCATCGCGGCCGAGTGCGTCGGCGACGGGCGCTGGTTCGTCGAGCGGGCGTGCCGCTACGCCCGCGACCGGGTCGTGTTCGGCCGGCCCATCGGCCAGAACCAGGGCATCCAGTTCCCCATCGCGCGCGCCCACGTCAACGTCGAGGCGGCCGACCTGATGCGGGTGCGGGCGGCCGAGCTGTTCGACGCCGGGAAGCCGTGCGGGGCCGAGGCCAACATGGCCAAGCTGCTCGCGGCCGACGCCTCGTGGGAGGCGGCCAACGTCACCATGCAGACCTACGGCGGCTTCGGGTTCGCCGAGGAGTACGACGTCGAGCGCAAGTTCCGCGAGACGCGGCTCTACCAGACGGCGCCCATCTCGACCAACCTCATCCTGTCCTACATCGGCCAGCACGTGCTGGACCTGCCGCGGTCGTTCTGATGCGTCGGCTCGACGCGCGGGCCGGCGCGGGCCGACGGGCGCGAGCACCGGTGGTGGCGCGGGTCGTTCCCAGGCGACCGCTCGACGCGCGAGCCGCCGGCCGACTCGACCGCCGGCGCGGCGGGCCTGCCCCGGTAGCTCCGAGGCGGCCGCTCGACGGGGTCACGGTTCGCAACGAACCCGAGAAGATCGAGTTGGCGATGGAGTCATGCTGATGCGACCGCTCGAGGGGGTCACGGTCCTGTCGCTCGAGCAGGCGGTGGCGGCGCCGTTCGCCACCCGGCAGCTCGCCGACCTCGGGGCCCGCGTCATCAAGATCGAGCGGCCCGGGGTGGGCGACTTCGCGCGGAGCTACGACGCGGCGGCGGGGGGGCTCTCGTCGCACTTCGTGTGGCTGAACCGGTCGAAGGAGTCGCTGACCCTCGACGTGAAGCACCCCGACGCCGGCGTCGTGCTGCGGCGGCTGCTCGAGGAGGCCGACGTCTTCGTCGAGAACCTCGCCCCCGGCGCCACCGGGCGGCTCGGGCTGTCGGCGGCCGAGCTGCGGGCCGCGCACCCGCGGCTCGTGGTGTGCGAGATCTCGGGATACGGCTCGACCGGACCCTACCGCGACCGCAAGGCCTACGACCTGCTGGTGCAGGCCGAGGCGGGGGTGCTGTCGATCACCGGCACCCCGGACGAGCCCGCCAAGGTGGGCATCTCCGTCGCGGACATCGCGGCCGGCATGTACGCCTACTCGGGCGTCCTCACCGCGCTCCTGATGCGGGAGCGCACCGGCGAGGGCACGGTGGTCGAGGTGTCGATGCTCGAGGCGCTCGGCGAGTGGATGAGCTATCCCGTCTACTATGCCTCCGCCGGCACCCCGCCCGCCCGCTCGGGGGCCCGGCACGCGGTCATCGCCCCCTACGGGCCGTTCGCGGGGGGCGACGGCGACGTGGTGTACCTCGGCATCCAGAACGAGCGCGAGTGGCGGGCGTTCTGCGAGCAGGTGCTGCGCCGGCCGGCGCTCGCGGCGGACCCGCGGTTCTCGGCCAACGCGCTGCGCCTGGCGAACCGCCCGGCCCTCGATGCGGAGATCGAGGCGGTCTTCGGCGACCTCGACACCCCCGAGATCGTGGAGCGCCTCGAGAAGGCGCGCATCGCGAACGCGCGGATGCGGACGGTCCAGCAATTCGCCGAGCATCCGCAGCTCGCCGCGCGAGGGCGCTGGCGCGACATGGAGACGTCGGTCGGGCCGTTGCCGGCGATGCTGCCCCCCGCGACCATCGAGGGCGTCGAGCCGGTCATGGGGCCGATCCCCGAGCTGGGGGCGCACACCGACGCGATTCTCGGCGGCCTGGGGTTCGACCCCGCCACCATCGCGGGCTGGCGGGCCGCGGGGGTGGTGTAGCGCGGCGCGTGCGGGACTATGATTGGAGCCTGAAGGGAGTCACCGATGCCAGTGAAGGAAGGATGGACCGGGCGCGTCTACGAGGACTTCGAGGTCGGCGACATCTACGAGCATCCGCTGGGCCGGACGGTGCTCGCGGCCGACAACACGTGGGCGACGCTGCTGTCCATGAACACCAACCCCATCCACTTCGACCACGCGTTCGCGGCCAACACCCCGTACGGGCGGACCCTCGTCGACTCGACGTTCACCCTCGCGGTCGTGACGGGGCAGTCGGTCATCGACCTGTCGCAAAACGTCATGGCCAACCTGGGGTGGGACGAGGTGCGCCTGCCGAACCCCGTCTTCGACGGCGATACCATCTACTCGCAGAGCGAGGTGCTCTCGAAGCGCGAGTCGAAGTCGCGGCCCTACGTCGGCATCGTCACCGTGAAGTCGACCGGGTTCAACCAGGACGGCAAGGTCGTCATCGAGTTCAAGCGGACGTTCATGGTCTACAAGCGCGGGCACGCGCCGAAGCGGTTCCGGCCCGCCGCGCCCGCCGCCTGAGGGCCGATTCCGGAAGGACCGTGGGGTGAGAACGCGCAGGATGCGGCTGGCCGGTTCCCGGCAGGACCGTCGCGTGGGGTCGAGCGGCATGCGAGCCGCAGGCATGGCATTCGTCCTCGCCGTCGTCGGGGTCACGGCAGGATGCGGCGATCCCTTGCCCGAGGTGCAGGGAGACCTGGCGTTCGTCGGGGTGAACGTCATTCCGATGACCGAGCCGGGGGTCCCCGTCGTGATCGAGAACCGGACGGTGGTGGTGACCGACCGGCGCATCGCGTCGATGCACCCCGCCGACGAGGTGGAGGTCGCCGACGGCACCGAGTTGGTCCAGGCCGCGGGCATGTACCTCGTGCCGGGGCTGGCCGAGATGCACGGGCATCTGCCGGGGCCGCGCACGGTGCAGTCCGACGCCCGGAACCTGCTGTTCCTCTACATCGCGAACGGCGTCACCACCGTCCGGGGCATGCAGGGCGAACGGTCGCAGCTCGGGCTGCGGGCCCGCATCGCCCGCGGCCAGTCCCTGGGGCCGCGGCTCTTCGTCGGCAGCCCGTCGATGTCCGGCGGGCGCGTCACCACCCCCGAGCAGGGCGAGCAGCTCGTGCGCGAGTACGACCAGCGCGGCTACGACCTCGTGAAGATGCACGAGGGGCTCGCCCCCGACGTCTTCGACGCGGTGGCGGCGACCGCCAACGAGGTCGGCCTGCCGTTCGGGGGCCACGTGCCCGACGCCGTCGGGCTGCGCCACGCCCTCGCGTCGGGGCAGGTCTCGATAGACCACCTCGACAACCATATCGAGGCCCTCGTGCCCGACGACCAGCTTCCCACCGGCGGGGCCGGGCTCTTCGGGGTCGGCGACCTGCTCGACCGGGTCGACATGGACCTGCTGCCGCAGCTCGTCGAGGACACCCGCGCGGCGGGAGCGTGGGCGGTGCCGACGATGGTGCTGTGGGAGACGGTGTTCTTCGGCGACCGGTCGGCGGCCGAGCTGCGCGCCGCGCGCCCCGAGGTGCGCTACATGCCGCCGGAGACGGTGGAGCAATGGGAGCGGGTGGTGGACGACCGGGTGGCGGCGGCCGACCCCGAGGCCAACCGGCGGGTCGCGGCGCTGCGCCGGCAGGTCCTCCGGGCCCTGCACGAGGGCGGCGTCCCCATCGTGATGGGGACCGACTCGCCGCAGATCTTCAGCGTGCCCGGCTTCTCGGTGCACCACGAGATGGCCCTGTGGGTCGAGGTCGGCATGACCCCCTACGAGGTGCTGGAGGCGGGGACCCGGCGCGTCGCCGAGTACTTCGACGCCCTCGACGACTTCGGCACCATCGAGATCGGCCGCCGCGCGGATCTCCTGCTGCTGACCGCCAACCCCATCGACGACGTCGCCAACGTCGCCCGGCGCGGGGGAGTCATGGTGAACGGCGCCTGGTGGTCGGAGGAGCGGATTCAGGAGCGGCTGGCGGGCATCGCGCAGTTCTACGGAAACTGAGGAATCGCGGCTGGGAACGCGAGATCCGGCGGAGTTGCAGGCGAAGGCGCGGGCACGGATGCCCAAGCAGTCACAGCGCAGGCCCTCGAGGAACTTCGACCACGACTGGTTCATTCGGCTCGCGCCGCCGATGACCCCGTAGAGTTGATGAGCGTCGGCGCGCCGACCAACCGGAGACGAGCATGACCGACGAGACCCTGCCGGCGTTGACCCGGTTCGGCGAGTTCGTGGCCAACTGCGCGGTGCCGCCGGCGGCGCGCCGCGCCGCGCGCGACGCGGTTCTCGACACCGTCGGGGTCGCCCTCGCGGGGTCCGTCGAGCCCGCGGCCCGGATGGTCCGCAGCCTCGCCGACGAGGAGGGCGGCGCGCCCCGGTGCGGCGTCCTCGGCGCGCCCGCGCGCACCGGCGCGGGGTGGGCGGCGCTGGCCAACGGGACGGCCGCGCACGCGCTCGACTTCGACGACATGTGCTTCGTGTCGATGGCGCACCCGAGCGCGCCCCTGGTGGCGGCGGGTCTCGCCGCGGCCGAGCTCGCCGACGCGGGCGGTGCGGCGTTGCTCGACGCCTACTGCGTCGGCTTCGAGGTCGAGGCGGTGCTGGGGCGGGTGATGAACCCCACTCACTACGAGCGCGGGTGGCACGCCACCTCGACCATCGGCACCCTCGGCGCGGCCGCCGCCGCGGCGCGCCTGCTCGGGCAGGACCCCGCCACCACCGTCCGCGCGCTCGCCATCGCGGCGGCCGAGGCGTCCGGCCTGAAGGAGAGCTTCGGCACCATGGTCAAGCCGCTCCAGGCGGGGCTGGCGGGGCGCAACGGGGTGCTCGCGGCGATGCTCGCGCGCGCCGGGTTCACCGCCCCCGATCGCGCCGTCGACGGCGGCCAGGGCCTGCTCGTCGCCATGCAGAGCTGCGCGCGCGACCTCGGGGACGCGGCGGACGGGCTGGGGCGCGACTGGGAGATCGTCGACGGCGGCATCACCGTGAAGCTCTATCCGTCGTGCGCGGCCACCCACCCCACCATCGACACCCTCCTCGACCTGCGGGCCGAGCACCGGTTCACGGCCGACGACGTCGAGGTGGTTGAGGTCGGCGTCGACGCGGTCACCCCCACGGTGCTCATCCACGACCGCCCGCGGACCGGTCTCGAGGGCAAGTTCAGCATGCACTTCTGCGCCGCCTCGGCCGTCGCCCACGGCCGCGTCGATCTGGCGACGTTCGAGCCGGCGGGGGTGTCCGACGTCGTCACCCGCGAGTTGCTCCCGCGGGTAACGATGCGCGTCGACCCCTCGGTGGGCGTCGACCAGCCGCCGCTGACGGAGGCGGCGGTGACCGTGCACCTCGCCGCCGGCCGGCGCTGCGCGCGGCGCGTGCGCGGCGCGCGCGGCTACCCGAGCCAGCCTCCCTCGGCGGGCGAGCTCGACGCGAAGTTCCTGGCGTGCGCGGCGCGCGCGGTGTCCCCGGCCGCCGCCGACGCGGCACTGGCGTGGCTGCGCGACATCGAGCGGCAGCCCGCGGTGTCGGCGCTGGCAGAGCTGGTCCGCGAGCCCGTGCCGGCCTGACGGCGGCGGGCGCGCGCAACCAGAGGGTGGGACATCGTGGCGCAGCCGGCGGTGACCGAGCCGGTCGGCGTTCATGCCGATCAGCCGGCGCGGCGTTCGCGCGCGCCGGTCGCGGGACGTCGGGGCCCCGGCGGTATCCGCCGCCAGGGGAGCTCCCGACGACGGTCGGCCGGTCCGACACCAGCCCGCGGCGTCCGCGACGCCGGTTCCGGATGGCGCCGGGCCGCGCCCTTCGGAGAGGAATCCAGAACCCATGCCGACCACCCCTGACCAGTCTCCGCGACGGCGCGTCCGCCGGTCCGTTCTCTTCGTACCCGCGGTGCGGCCGGACCGGTTCGCCAAGGCCGTCGCCACCGGGGCCGACGCCGTCTGCCTCGATCTCGAGGACGGGGTCTCGTTCGCGCAGAAGGACGAGGCGCGCGACAAGGCGCTGGCCCTGCTGTCGGACCGCCCCCAGGTGCGCGCGGAGGTCGTCCTGCGCATCAACGAGCCCGAGTCCGAGCTCGGCGAGCGCGACATCGACGCCCTGCTCGCCTCGGGGGTCCGGCCCGACGCCCTGATGGTGCCCAAGGTCGGCGGTGCCGACACCCTGCAGGCCCTCGAGCGCCGGCTCGCGCCCGTCCTGCCCCGCCTGCCCCTGGTGGTGCAGATCGAGACCGCGCGCGGCCTCGCCGCCGTCCACGAGATCGCCATCGCGTCGGCGGACATCGCCGTCCTCTTCTTCGGCGCCGTCGACCTGTCGGCCGAGCTGGGCTGCGCCATCGAGTGGGACGCCCTGCTCTACGCCCGCTCCCGGGTGGTGGCGGCCGCCGCCCTCGCCGAGGTCGACGCCATGGACACGCCCTTCATGGACGTGGGGGCGCCGTCCCGGCTCGAGGAGGAGTCCCGCGCCACCCGCCGCCTCGGCTTCACCGGCAAGGCCGCCATCCACCCCACCCAGGTGCCCATCATCCAGGCCGCCTTCTCGCCGCCGCCCGACGCGGTGGCGTGGGCCCGGCGCATCGTGGCCGCCTACGAGGCCAACGAAGGCGGCGTCCTCCTCGTCGACGGCAAGCTCATCGAGCGCCCCGTCATCGCCTCCGCCCAGCGCATCCTCTACGCCGCGGGGGCGGTGGAGCGGACCCGAGACGACGCCTGACTACCGGAACATCCCCGGCCAGTTCAGGAGCACGGAGATTGGCGGCGTGGCGTCGGAGCGGACGGTGACGAAACGGCCGTCCGCCGCGACGTCGTACGAGGGCGGCTGCTGGAACTGGCGGAAGTCGCCCTCGAACAGGCGGACCGGCGCGCCGAACTCGAACCCCGTCGAGGCGTCGACGTTCACCGCCATCATGGCGCGGCCCTCCACGTAGTACAGCGTGCGGCCGTCTCTCGCCCACACCGGCTCGCCGCCGCCGTTGGGGGAGATGCGCACGGGCGCGCCGGGCCCGGGATAGGCGCGCACCCAGACCTCCCACTGGCCGGTCACGTTCGACAAGTAGGCCAGCCACCGGCCGTCGGGCGACAGGGCGGCGTGGATCCCTTCGCCGACCCGGTTCCGTTCCAGCGGCCGGGGGTCGGCATCCGCGTCCGGAGCGAGCTCGACGAGGCGGCCCGCCTGCATGTCGACGGCGATCAGAACGCCGGTCGGAGACCACGCGTGCGCATGGAAGTGACCTCTCGGACCGATGGGCTCCGGTGGGCTTCCCCCGTCGGCGGAGACCCACGCGAGCCCCCCGTCCGCTTCGTAGACGATGCGTGAGCCGTCCGGCGTCCAGACCGGCGTCGCGGTGCCGTAGTCGTCGAAGGTGAGTCGGATGGGAGGGCGTCCGTCGAGGTCGAACACCCAGAGGTCGCCGTCCTCCACCAGGGCGAGCCGGCGTCCGTCCGGGGACAGGCGGGGGTTCCTGGGCGCGTTCAGGCCGCCGATCGCGCCGGGGGGCCACTCGTCGCCGGTCGGTTCGAGCCATCGCACGGAACCGGCGGTGTCGGCCCCCCGCCACGCGACGGTCCCGGTGCGCGACACCGAGAACGACGCCCAGAAGTTGAAGCTGCCCACGTCTTCGGCCACCACCGTCGGGCTGCCCGCGAGCTGCAGGCGCGTGTGGTCGAACGGCTGCGCGAGCAGGCGCCGGTCCTCCATGAACAGCAGCCGGCCGACCCCCGGCGAGGCCATCGGCGCCGCGTACGCGGCGGTCAGCCCGGTGGCGAGGAGCCGGGTCGGATCCTGCTCGGCGGGGTCGACCCCCAACGCGCCGACGTAGAGGCCGTTGACGCTCTGGTCGGTGGACACGCGCAGGTAGAGGAAGTGGCGGCCGCCCGGCAGGAACCGGGGCGCCGCGTGGCCCGCGTCGCCGCGCGCCCCGTCGAGCGCCGTGACCGGGGCCGGCGTGCCGCCGGCGGCGGAGACCTGCATGATGCCGGTCTGGCCGCCGAACACGATGACGCCGTCCTCGCTCCAGCTTCCGCCCAGGAAGCCGGGCGCGTCGCCGATCGACTCGACCGTGCCTTCCGCCACGTCGATCCGCTTCAGCGTGCTCCCGTCGCTGAATGCGATGAACCGGCCGTCGGGCGACCAGAACGGCGGAACGCCCGCGACTTCCGTTCCCGCCAGGAGGCGGGCGTCGCCGGATGCGAACGAGTGGATCCAGAGTTGGGGCTCGCGGGACTCGTCGCCCTCCAGGTACGCGAGGTACCGGCCGTCCGGGGACAGCTTCACGATCGGCCCCACGTTCGGCGAGGCGGGAATCGTGAACCGCACCGGCGGCGGGACCGGCGGCCCGGGCGACAACAGGCTCCGCATGCCGAGGCCGGCGACGATCGCGGCCAGCCCCGCGGCGGCGGCCAGCTCCGCCGCGCGGCGGCGGCGGCCGGGTCCGGTGGGGGCGCAGGCATCGCGCCGGCGGCCGGGCGGTCGGGATCCTCGAACGCCCCGAGCAGGCCGAGCCGGACGTCGGCGATGTCCCGCAGGCGTTCCCCGGGGTCCTTGGCCAGGCAGCGGCGCAGCACGCCCGACACCGCCCGCGGCACCTCGGCCGACAGCGACGCCCAAGCCGGCTCCGACTTGATGACCTCGGCGAGGATGCCGGTGACGTCGTCGCCCTCGAACGCCTTGCGCCCGGTGAGCATCTCGTAGACGACGGCGCCGAACGCCCACACGTCGGCGCGCCGGTCGACGGGCCGGCCCCGCGCCTGCTCCGGCGACATGTACGCCGCCGTCCCCACGATGACGCCCAGTTGCGTCGCTGCCGTCGTCATCGTCGGCGAGTCGTGCGCATCGCCCGACGCGGGCCCCGCCTCGAGCGCCTTGGCGAGGCCGAAGTCGAGCACCTTGACGGCGCCGTCGTCCCGCACCTTGACGTTGGCCGGCTTGAGGTCCCGGTGGATCACGCCGGCGCCGTGCGCCGCTTCCAGGGCGTCGGCGATGCGGGCCGCGATGTCCAGCGCCTCGTCGAGGGGAATCGGCCCCCGGGCGATCCGCTCCTCCAGGGTGGGCCCCTCCACCAGCTCGAGCACCAGGGCCCGGGTGCCGCCGTCCTCCTCCAGGCCGTGGATCTGCGCGATGTTCGGGTGGTTGAGCGACGCGAGCAGCTCGGCCTCGCGCTGGAACCGGGCCAGCCGGTCCGGGTCGGCGGCGAAGGCGTCGGGGAGGATCTTCAGGGCGACGTCGCGGTTCAGGCGGGTGTCGCGGGCGCGGTAGACCTCGCCCATGCCGCCGGCGCCGAGGGGGCCGGTCACCTCGAAGTGCCCGGCGAAGCGGTCGCCCGCGTTCAGCGGCATGCCAGCAGTCTCCACCGCCCGCCCGCGACGCAGGGCGTCAGTCCCAAGGGTTCACGAGCGCCACGCCCGACGGCTCGAAATCGGCGACGTTCCGGGTCGCAACCTGCATCCGATGCACGAGCGCGATCGCTGCGATCTGGCCGTCCTGAACGTTGAGCCGTCTGCCTGATCGCTCTGCCCTGGCTGCGATGTCTCCGTACGCTTCGGCAGCGCGTCGATCGAACGACAGGATTCGGTCCCGGAACCGTTCGCAAGTCGCCCGCCAGAAGTCCAGCAGACTCGTTCGCCGCCGGCCCCGGGGCAGCCGTGAGATCCCGTACCGCACTTCCGCCAGCGCAATCGTCGGTACCGCCAGCGAGGGCTCGTTGACCGCGAGCCACGAGACGACCTGGGCTGACGGCGCCGGCCGGGTCAGTTCGGACAGGACGTTGGTGTCGAGCAGAATCACGACAGGTCGACGGGTTCTTGCGGCTGCCTGTGCTCGCGGATGAACGGCTCGATGTCGTCGCCGGGCTCGACGAGCGCGATCAGGTCATCCGGGAATCCGGGCGCGGCGGAGGTGTCCTCGGCAGCCTGGTCGAGTATCGAGCGGGCCAAGGCCTCGAGGCTGCACCCTCGTCGTTCGGCGCGTCGCCTCAGCTTCGCCTTCGACTCGGGCGACAAGTTGCGGATCGTGATGCTCGCCATGCTGCCCCTCGCCGGTCACGCACCTTGCTGCACCTCGCGATGATTGCATGCAATCATCGATTGCGCAAGCTGATCCTGCCCAGTTCGGAAGCGACGCAAGAGGACGGGGAAGGGGTCCTCTTGCGGAACTAGGAGAGGGGTGGTAGTGTGCTCTCGAAGCGCCAGGAGTCAGCCATGGACATCACCAAGTCGTCCGCCCTCCTTCCCGGCACCCTCGACCTCCTGATCCTCAAGGCCGTCTCGCTCGACCGTCTGCACGGCTACGGGGTGCTGCTCCGCATCCGGCAGATCTCCGGCGAGGCCCTCGACGTGCCGCAGGGCTCGCTCTATCCGGCCCTCTACCGGCTCGAGCACCAGGGGCTCATCGAGTCGGAATGGGGCGAGAGCGAGAACCGGCGCCGCGCCAAGTACTACCGCCTCACCGACGCCGGAAGACAGCGGCTCGAGGAAGCGGCGGCGGGCTGGGAACGGCTCGCCGCGGCCATGGCCGCCGCCCTCCAGGCCACTCCCGAGGAGGCGTGACGTGCTCGCGCGCCTGCGTTCGTTCCTGACCGCGTGGATCGGGCGGGACCGCTTCGAGGACGTGCTCGACGAGGAGGTGCGGTTTCATCTCGAAGCCTGCACGGAGGAGCTGGTGCGCGCCGGGGTGCCGCGACGGGAGGCCGCCCGCCGCGCGCGGGTGCAGTTCGGCAGCATCGAGTCCGCGAAGGACGACTGCCGGCAGGCGCGCGGCCTGCGGCTCACCGACGAGCTGGAGCGCATCGTGGCCGACATCCGACTGGCGCTGCGCATGCTGCTCAAGACTCCGCTCGTCACGAGCGTGGCCATCGTGTCGCTGGCGCTCGGCATCGGGGCCAACGCGGCCATCTTCTCGCTGTACAGCCAGTTGCTCCTGCGCCCCCTGCCTGTCGCCGAGCCCGAACGCCTGGTCAACCTCGAGAGCCCGGGACCGAAGCCGGGGTCCTGCCGCAGCGACAACGCCGGCGGATGCGACCACGTGTTCAGCTATCCGATGTTCCGCGACCTCGAGCGCGGGCAGACCGTCTTCTCCGCGCTCGCGGCGCACAAGGGCCTCTTGGCCAACGTGGCGTACCGGGACCGGCGTGTCAGCGTCCGCGGGACGCAGGTCTCGGGCTCGTACTTCCCGGCACTGGGCCTGCAGCCGGCCGCCGGCCGCCTGTTCGGCCCGGAGACCGACGAGCCGCTCGGCGGCCATCCCGTGGTGGTCCTGAGTCACGACTTCTGGCAATCCGAGCTCGAGGGATCGCCGGACGTGATCGGGGACGTTCTCGTCGTGAACGACCGGTCGCTGACCATCGTCGGCGTGACGCAGGCGGGGTTCCGCGGCACGACGTTCGGCATGCCGATCGAGTTCTTCGTGCCGATTACCATGCACGGCCTCATTTCTCATGAAGGGGCCGGCCAGTTCGACGATCGGCGCGCGTATTGGACCTACCTCTTCGCGCGCCTGGCGCCCGGCGTGTCCATCGACCAGGCGGGCGCGGCCCTCGATCCCCTGTACCGGGGCATCCTGGCCGAGGTCGAAGCGCCGCTGCAGACGGGCATGAGCGCGCCGGAGACGGCCCGGTTCCTCGACAAACCACTGCATGTCAGAGCGGGGTGGCAGGGACAGAGCGCGTGGCACGACCGCCGGAGCAGGGGCGGGCAGCGTACGGCCCTGTTCTTCCTCTTCGGGATCACCGCCGCCGTCCTCCTGGTCGCGTGCGCCAACGTCGTCAACCTGCTGCTCGCCCGCTCGGCCGCCCGATCCGGCGAGATGGCGGTGCGGCTCGCGCTGGGCGCGTCGCGCCGGCATCTCCTGGCGCAGCTCCTGACCGAGTCCTGCCTCCTCGCGGCGCTGGCCGGCGCGGCGGGGCTGGTCGCGGCCCACTGGACGCTGCGCCTCGTCTGGACGCTCGTGCCTCCTCTCGTCGCGGATATCTTTCGAGCGACGCTCGACCCGTACGCGGTGCCGTTCACCGCCGCCGTCTCGCTGGCGACCGCGGTCGTCTTCGGCGTCTTCCCCGCGCTCCACGCCACCCGTGGGGCCCCGCTCGCGGCGATGAAGGACGTCGCCGGCCAGCCGAGCGGCGCCCCGTCGGCGACGCGCTTCCGCCACGGCCTGGTCGTGGCGCAGCTCGCCCTGGCGACGACGCTGCTCGCGGTGGGGGGGCTCTTCATCCTGAACCTGCACAACGTGGCTCGCGTCGACCCGGGGTTCCGGACCGACGACGTGGCGACGTTCCTCGTGCGGCCCGGTCTGAACGGCCACGGCCCCGTGCGCAGCCGGGCCGTGTACGAACGCATCGGCGAGCGTCTGTCGGCGCAGCCCGGCGTGACCGGCGTCACCGCCGCCTCGCGCCTCCTGCTCGACGGAGGCCCCGGCGCGCCGGCCGAAGTGAGGGTCGAGGGGGTCGAAGCAGGGCCGGCCACGGACCGCGGTACGCGGCTGGAGCGCATCGGGACCGAGTATTTCGGTACCCTCGGCATCCCCCTGCTCGCGGGCCGCACGTTCTCGGCGGTGGACACCCTGGAGACGCCGAGGGTCGCGATCGTGAACGAGTCGTTCGTCCGCGAGTTCGATCTCGGACGCGATGCGGTGGGGCGCCGCCTCGGCCGCGGCGGTCCCGACGACGAGCTCGACATCGAGATCGTCGGGGTCGTCGGCGACATGCGGAGCAGGCTGCGGAGCGACGTTGCGCCGCCCGTCGTCTTCGTCCCGTATCGACAGGAAGAGGAGATCGGCAGCCTCTGGTTCTACGTCCGGAGCTCGGCGGGGTCCGATGCGGTGGTGCGCTCCGTCCCCGCCGTCGTCGCCGCCGTCGATCCGAACCTGCCGGCCGCGTTTCCCATGCCCTTGTCTCGGGCGGCCGAGATGAACACGACCGACGATCGCATGGCGGCGGGGCTGCTGGCGTCGTTCGCGGTTCTGGCGGCGCTCCTCGCCGCGGTCGGACTCTACGGCGTGCTCGCCTACGCGGTGGCGCAGCGCACGCGCGAGATCGGCTTGCGCATGGCCCTCGGCGCGGACGCGGCGCGGCTGCGCGCGATGGTGCTCGGCCAGGTCGGGCGCATGGCCCTCGCGGGCGGCGCGCTCGGGCTCGCGGCGGCCCTCGCCTTCGCGCGTGTCGCGCAATCGGTGTTCTACGACATCGAGGGCATGCCGCTCGCCGTCGCCGCCGCCGCCGCGGCAGGGCTGGCCGGCGTGGCCCTGGCCGCCGGGCTCGTCCCCGCCCATCGAGCGGCGCGCGTCGACCCGATGGACGCGTTGCGGCACCGGTAGCTCTGACGAGAGAGGCGATGTTCTTGCGGCTGCGGTCGTTCCTGACCGCGTGGATCGGGCGGGACCGCTTCGAGGACGTGCTCGACGAGGAGGTGCGGTTTCATCTCGAAGCGTGCACGGAGGAGCTGGTGCGCGCCGGGGTGCCGAGGCGGGAGGCCGCGCGCCGCGCGCGGGTGCAGTTCGGCAGCATCGAGCGCGCGAAGGACGACTGCCGGCGGGCGCGCGGCCTGCGGCTCACCGACGAGCTGGAGCAGGTGGTGGCGAATGTCCGATTCGGGCTTCGCATGTTGCTCAGGACGCCGGTCGTCACCGGCGTGGCGGTCCTGTCGCTGGCCCTCGGCATCGGGCCGAACGCGGCGATCTTCTCCGTCTTCAACCAGGTGCTGCTGCGTCCGTTGCCGGTCGTGGAGCCGGAGCGGCTCGTCAACCTCGAGGCTCCCCCGCCCAAGCCGGGGGCCACCACCGTCGGTCCGGCCGGTGGGCACGACGAGATCTTCAGCTACCCGATGTTCCGCGACCTGCAGCGCGGGCAGGACGTGTTCACCGACATCGCCGCGCACCGCAACTTCAGCGTCCACGTGGGCTACGGCGGCCGGACCATCGACGGGCAGGGCCTCCTGGTCTCCGGATCGTACTTTCCCGTTCTGGGCCTTGCGCCGGCTGCCGGGCGGCTGCTCGGTCCCGAGAGCGACGCGCCGATCGGCGGGCACCCGATCGCCGTCCTCAGCCACGCGTTCTGGCAGGCCGAGCTCGGCGGCGCACCCGACGTGGTCGGCGACGCCCTGGTCGTCAACGGGCAGCCGCTGACCATCGTCGGCGTAGCCCCGGCCGGGTTCGAGAGCACGACGCTCGGCCTGCGGCCGCTGATCTTCGTGCCGATCACCATGCGGGGCGTGCTGTCCCCGGGCGACGGCGGATTCGAGAACCGCCGAAGCTACTGGGCGTACCTGTTCGCGCGTCTCAAGCCGAACGTCTCGATGGACCAGGCGCGAGCGGGGCTGTCGCCGCTGTACCGGAGCATTCTCGCCGAGGTGGAGGCGCCCCTCCACGTCGGCTTCAGCGACCGGCGACGGGCGGAGTTCGTCGCCAAGCCGATCCTGATCAGCGATGGACGACGGGGGCAGAGCTCCCTGGACGAGCAGGTCACGCCGTCGCTGCTGCTGCTCTTCGCGGTGACCGGCATCGTCGTGCTCATCGCCTGCGCCAACGTCGCGAACCTGCTGCTGGCGCGATCGTCGGCGCGGGCGTCCGAGATGGCGGTCCGCTTGTCGATTGGTGCGACGCGGCGGCACCTGATCGTCCAGCTTCTGACGGAATCGTGTCTGCTCGCTTGCCTGGGCGGCGCCGTCGGACTGGGAATCGGGCAATGGACGCTGGGCGTCCTCGGACCGTTTCTGCCGGCCGCGGCGCTGGGCATGCCGTCGACGATGGGGCCCGCCGTGGTGCTCTTCGCCGGGGCGTTGTCGCTCGGGACGGGCATCCTCTTCGGAATCTACCCGGCCCTGCGCACCACGCGCGCGGAGCTGGTCGAGTCGCTGAAGGACGATGCCGGCCAGCCGGCGCGGTCCAGGGCGGCGGTCCGTTTCCGTGACGGACTGGTGACGGCGCAGTTCGCCCTCGCGATGACGCTGCTCGTGGCGGCGGGACTGTTCATCCAGAGCCTGCGCAACGTCAGCCGGGTCGACCTCGGCATCCGGACCGACAACGTCGTGGCGTTCCGGCTGTCGCCCGAGCTCGGCGGCTACACGCCCCGGCAGGCGCAGGCCCTGTTCGAGCGGGTCGAGGACAGGCTCGCCGCGCAGCCGGGCGTCACCGGCGTCACCGCGGCGCTGGTCGGGTTGTTCACCGACAACAGTTGGAACAGCAACGTGATGGTCGAGGGATTCGAGCCCGAGTCGGAAACAGCCCCCTTCGCGTACTACAACGCAGTCGCCCCCGGTTTCTTCAGGACCCTCGGCATACCGCTGCTGGCCGGCCGGACGTTCACGGCCTCGGACGCCGACGGAGCGCCGAGGGTCGCGATCGTCAACGAGTCGTTCGCGCGCACGCTTGGCTTCGGGCGGGACGTGGTCGGGAGACGGATGGGGCAGGGCGGTCGCGGCACCGAGCTCGACATGGAGATCGTCGGGGTCGTCGCGGATGCCGGGTACGACAACGTGAAGTACCAGAGTCAGCCGATCCACTACCTGCCGTCACGGCAACAAGCGGGACTCGGGAGCCTGACCTTCTACGTCCGGACCGCGCTGCCGCCGGACAGTTTTCTTCGGACGGTGCCCAAGCTGATGGCCGAGCTCGATCCGAACCTGCCGGTGACCGGCCTGACGACCTTGCCACGGCAGGTCCGCGAGAACGTGTCCGGCGATAGGATGATCTCGCTGCTGTCGCTCGCCTTCGCGGGGCTCGCGACCCTGCTGGCGGCGACCGGGCTCTACGGCGTGCTCGCCTACGCGGTGGCGCGGCGCACGCGCGAGATCGGCCTGCGCATGGCCCTCGGCGCCGACGCGGCGCGGCTGCGCGCGATGGTGCTCGGCCGGGTCGGGCGCATGACCCTCGCGGGTGGCGCCCTCGGTCTCGTCGCCGCGCTCGGCCTTGCGCGCGCCGCGCAATCGATGCTCTACGAAGTCGACGGCCTCCCGCCCGCGGTCATCGCCGCCGCGGCGCTGGCCTTGGCCCTCGTTGCGCTGGCGGCCGGGCTCGTCCCCGCGCACCGGGCGGCGCGCATCGACCCGATGGAGGCGCTACGGCACCGGTAGGGCACGCGGTCCCGACCGCATTCGGATGCGGCGAGAGCGTTTTCGAGGGTGCGCTGGAGACGGCGGACCTCCTGCGGGTGGACCTTCCGCCCCGGGTCACGCGCCGGAACCGGGGGCGTCGAACAGGGCCGTCACGTCGACGGCGAACCCGGCCAGCAGCCGCGAGGTCGCCGTGTCGCCGGGCGCGAACACGCCGTGCTCGACGTAGCCGTTCTCTTCGAGGGCGAGCACGGCGATCGTCTCGTTGCGGGGGTCGACGATCCAGTACTCGGGAATGCCCGCCTCGGTATAGTCGGCGCGCTTGACGACCAGGTCCCGGTCCGGGTCGTCCGGGCTGACGATCTCGGTCACCAGGTCGGCGCCCGGCCAGTAGCGGTCCCGGCAGCGGGCATCCGCGCGGTCGCGGAGCAGCAGCAGGTCGGGGTCGCGGAACTTGCCCTCGCGGATGCGCAGGCGCAACGCGGCGAACACCACGACCCCCCCGCGCGGCTCGAGATGCGCGTGGAACCGGCGATAGAGAAGGGCGAGGATCGCCTGGTGGGTGAAGGTCGGCATCGGCAGATCTTCGATGCGGCCGTCGGTGAACTCGACCAGACGCTTGCACCTGTCCGTGAGCCACAGGTACTCCTCGTCGCTCCAGGCGCCCTGGGGCGGCAGGATCTCGCGCAGGAGGGCGTGCAGCGCTTCCGGAGACGTGGGCGGCGCGGCCGGCGCCGCATTGGCGACCGTCATGCCTCCCCATCGTATCGCCGGGTGCGTGCCGCGGCAAGACGCCGCCGGGGTGAGTTCTTCGGCCCCGTCGGGAAGCCGGTGGAAGCGGGGAGCAGGACCGAGGCACGTCTGCCGGGGCGGTGCTCCGCATCCGGCGTCTCGAGAGAGGCGCTTGACGTGGCCCGGGGCTTGCGGGGATCCAAACGCTGCCGCTCGGCGCGGGCGCTCTCACGCCGGCGCCGTGATGGTCGTCAGCCGCCCCGAGATCTCGCGCAGGCGGAGCCACTGCTGGTAGTAGAACGGCAGCAGGGTCACCGATTCGGCGAACTCGAAGACGTACATGACGACGGCGAGCACCATGCCGTACTCGACGGTCCGCTCCGCCGCCTCCGCCACCGAGAAGACCAGCAGGCCCACCATGAGCACCCACACGATGCCGAAGTTGGCCGCCTCGAGGTCGGACAGCTTGATGTTCCAGCGCATCATGTCGCGCAGGTGGCGGCCGACGCGGGCGGGGTCGCCGCTCTCGACGGCGTCGACCTCGCGCTCGTGCTCGTCGTTGAGGCCTTGGTTGTAGCGGGTCGTCAGGTTCCCGGTCAGGGCGTAGAGGACGACGGTGGCGGCGGCGACGGCGAGGCAGCCGAGGAACACCGGCCGGTTCAGGGCCGACAGGATGAGGACCGTGCCGGCGAGGCGGATGACGCTGGTGACGAGGTCGGGCAGCGAGTTCTCGAAGAACTCGACCATCTCCCAGAGCATCCCGAGGCGCGCCGTCCGCGTCGACGTGCTCTCGGCCTGGCGGTCGACCAGCTCCTCGCCCAGCCGCGCATAGATCCGGGCGTAGGCCCGGCTGTCGACGAGCCGGCGGACTATCGCGATGGCCATTGCCGTGAGGCCGAGTCCCGCGAGCTCGTAGAGGCCGTGCCGCGAGTCGGCGAGCACGCTGTCGATGGCCCGGCCGATGACGAGTGGGAACAGCGTCCAGCCTGCCGCCTCGAGCACGACCAGGGACAGGGTGAGGGCGAAGCGTCCGGCGAAGCGTCTGAACAGGGTGAGCATCGGCACGGTCTCCGGCGATGTGTCGGCTGCTGCCCGATCCTACGGATCATCCTGCCCGGATGATGCACCGGTTGGTCGACGGCCCGCCGGTGCAACGCCCATGGACCGCCGCGAGGAGTCCCGACTGCCCCGCGGAGGATGCACATTGGTGAACGGGGCTGCCGCGAGGAGTCCCGGATTCCCTGCGATCGATGCCCGTCGGTGAACGGCCCGCTGGCGCAACCGGCGCGGTGGGGCGACAATCTCCGGCATGACCGCGCCCCTGTTCGACCTGCTCCCGCCCGGCGAGGCGTTCAGCGACGACCTCCTCGACCGCTTCCTCGACTACGTCGACCGGCTGGGCCTGACCCTCTATCCGGCCCAGGAGGAGGCGATTCTCGCCCTGCTCGAGGACCAGCACGTCATCCTGAACACGCCGACCGGCTCGGGCAAGTCGCTGGCCGCGTTCGCGCTGCACTTCGCGTCGCTCGCCCGCGGGCGGCGCTCGGTCTACACCTGCCCCATCAAGGCGCTCGTCAACGAGAAGTGGATGGACCTGTGCCGCGAGCTCGGGCCCGACAACGTGGGGCTCGCCACCGGCGACGCCACCGTCAACCGCGACGCCCCGGTGCTGTGCTGCACGGCCGAGATCCTCGCCAACATCGCGTTGCGCGAGGGGGAGGCGGCGGCGGTGGACGACGTGGTGATGGACGAGTTCCACTGGTACGCCGACCGTGATCGCGGCGTCGCCTGGCAGGCGCCGCTGCTGACCCTGCCGCAAACGCGCTTCCTGCTGATGTCGGCGACGCTCGGCGACGTGTCGTTCTTCGAGCAGGAGCTCACGCGGCGCACCGGCCGGCCGACGGCGGTCGTCACCTCGAGCGAGCGGCCGGTGCCGCTGGAGTACGCCTATTCCGAGGAGCCGCTCGCGAAGGCGGTGGAGCGGCTGGTCGAGGCCGACCGGGTCCCCGTCTACGTGGTCCACTTCACGCAGAAGGACGCCGGCGCGAGCGCGCAGAGCTTCACGAGCCTGCAGATCGCGACTCGGGCCGAGAAGCAGGCGCTGGCCGCGGCCGTCGAGGACGTGCGCTTCTCGACCCCCTACGGTCCCCGCGTCCGCACCTGGCTGAAGCACGGCATCGGCATCCACCACGCGGGCCTGCTGCCCCGTTACCGCGTGCTCGCCGAGCGGCTCGCGCAGCGGGGCCTGCTCAAGGTCATCTGCGGCACCGACACGCTGGGGGTCGGCGTCAACGTGCCCATCCGGACCGTGCTCTTCAGCCGCCTCTCCAAGTACGACGGCGAGAAGACGGCGGTGCTCACGGCCCGCGACTTCCACCAGATTGCCGGGCGCGCCGGGCGCAAGGGCTTCGACGAGCGCGGCTACGTCGTGGCCCAGGCCCCCGAGCACGTCATCGAGAACCGCCGGCTGGCCGAGAAGGCCAAGGCCGGCAAGAAGGTGGTCCGCCGCCAGCCGCCGCGCGGCAACTTCGCGCCGTGGGACGGGGCGACGTTCGAGCGGCTGGTGCGCGCGCGCCCGGAACGGCTCAGGTCGCGCTTCGCGGTCTCGCACGGCATGCTGCTCAACGTGCTGTCGCGCCCCGGCGACGGCTGCGCGGCGATGCGCCGGCTCGTGGGCGACAGCCACGAGTCGGACGTGGCCAAGCGCGCGCACCGGCGCCGCGGGTGGCAGCTCTTCCGCGCGCTGGTGGCGCGCAAGGTCGTCGAGATCGTGCCCCGCACCCCCGAGGGCTCGCGGCTTCGGGTGAACGTCGAGCTCCAGGACGACTTCTCGATGGACCAGGCGCTGTCGCTCTACCTCATCGACACGATTCCGCTGCTCGACCCCGACGCCGAGAGCCACGCCCTCGATCTGCTCACGCTGGTGGAGAGCATCCTCGAGAACCCGGCCGCGATTCTGTACCGGCAGCTCGCCAAGCTGAAGGCCGAGGCGGTGGCGGAGATGAAGGCGGCGGGAATGGACTACGAGGATCGCATGGCCGAGCTGGAGAAGCTCGAGCACCCCAAGCCGCTCGCCGACTTCGTCTACGCGACGTTCAACGACTTCGCCGACCGGCACCCGTGGGTCGGCGGGGAGAACATCCGGCCCAAGTCCATCGCGCGCGAGATGTTCGAGACGTACCTCTCGTTCGCCGACTACGTCCGGGAGTACGGCCTCGAACGCATGGAGGGGCTGCTGCTGCGGCACCTCGCGAGCGTCTACAAGGTGCTGCGGCAGACGGTGCCCGACGGTCAGAAGACCGACGAGGTGGTGGAGATGGAGCTCTATCTCCGCGACCTCGTGCGCCGCGTCGACTCGAGCCTGATCGAGGAATGGGAACGGATGCGCGATCCCGACTTCCAGGCTGCGCGCGCGGAGGAGACGGAGCCGGCCGCGCCCGGCCGCGACGAGCCGGTCGACGTGACGCGCGACGCGCGCGCGTTCACCGCCGCCATTCGCGCGCGCGTGTTCGCGCTGCTGCGCGCGTGGTCGACCGGCGACGACGAGACCGCCCTCGAGGTCCTCGACTCGGCGCGCGACGGGGCGGGAGAGACATGGACGGCCGAGCGGCTGGCGGGCGCGCGCGAGGCGTTCGCGGCGGAGCACGGCGGCCTGCGCCTCGACCCCGAGGGCCGCAACCGGCGGCACACGCACACCGAGCCGTCGGACGACGCCGCGTCGTGGCGGGTGGAGCAGATGCTGGTGGACACGGAGGGGCACAACGACTGGGTGGCCGAGCTCGACGTCGATCTGGCCGCCTCGCGCGCCGCCGCCGAGCCGGTCATCCGCCTGCTGCGCCTGGAGGGCCTGACGCCGTAGGTCTCGACAGTGGGGGAAGGCGCTCGGGGAGGCGCGCTCGAGGAGCGTCGCAGCGGGGCCGACCGCGTCGGTGATCGGCGCCGGCGTGCACCGAACCGTTCGGTCGGCTGCGACTTGGTCGGAAGGGTGTGGCGACCGAGAGCCGGTGCAGGACCGCGAGGCGGGGTCAGGCGTGCGACGGGGCTTCCGTCGCTTCGGCGAACGGGGCCGGGGAGGTGGTGGTCGCCGGCCGCTGCCTGCGCATCTCCTCGAGCCGGTCGTGGGCCAGCATGTTCTGGATGAGGGGCAGGTAGAACACGCCGTCGTCCCGCACCCGCACGGCGTCGTCCGAGACCGTCACCCACCCGATCTCCTCCAGCGCCCGCCACACCACGGCGTGCTCGTCGACGACGTCGCGGCCGAGCAGCTTCCGGTAGGTGGCGCGGTCGACGCCCAGCCCCTGCATCTCCTGGAAGAGCAGGTGCAGCCGGAGGTCCGCCGGCGTGTAGTGGAACCCCCGCATCACCGGATAGCGTTGCTCGCGGATGCACCGGAAGTACTCGTCCACCCGCACCTGGTTCATGAACGCCCAACCCGGCGACTGCGGGGTGCCGAAGAAGAACGAGATGCCGGCATAGCCCCAGCCCCACGCGTCGCATCCGACCGGTCCGCTCCCGTTCGACGCGAAGGGCTTCCGGAACAGCTCCTCGTACAGGTACGAGCTCGGTACCGCCGCGTCGCGGCGCTCGAAGTCGTAGGCGGTCACCTGCGTGTAGCCGCAGGCCTCCAGCACCGCCTTGCCGGCCCGGTACATCTCGAGGTTCTCTTCCTGGGAGGGCAGCTCGCCCCTCCGGTTGCGGGCGAAGTCGGTGCGGCCGGCGACGTTCAGCTCATAGTGGGTGATGTGCGCGACCCCGGTGGCGGCGACCGTCTCGAGGTCGCGCACCATCTGCTCGATGGTCTGGTTGGGCCAGCCGAAGATGAGGTCGACGCTGATGGGCAGGTCGAGCTCGCGGCACGACTCCAGGGTGCGGAACACCTGGTCGGCCCGCTGCCGGCGGCCGCTCGCCTTGATCAGCTCCTCGTCGAGCTGCTGCACGCCCATGCTGACGCGGTTCATGCCGCACTGCTTCATGGCGGCCAGCTTGTCGTGGCTGAAGGTCTGGGGAATGCCCTCGAGGGTGACCTCGATGTCGCCGGGGATGTCGAAGACCCCGCCTACGATCTCCATCAGCCGCGCGTACTGGTGCGGCTTGTAGAGGTTCGACGTCCCGCCGCCGAAGTAGATGCTGGCCAGCTCGGCCCCCGCGAAGTGGTCGCGGAACAGGTCGCCCTCGCGCTCGAGATACCCGAGGTACTCGTCGAGCTGCCGCTGGCCGGTGTAGATCTCGGTCGGAAAGAGGCAGAACCCGCACCGGTCGGGGTCGGTGGGCAGGCAGTACGGGGTGCCGACGTAGAGGTTGACCCGCTTGGGTATCTCGCGGTTCGTCCGCTCGCGAGCCCGCAGCACCGCGTCCATGGGGACGTCCTGCTCGGCCCAGTGCAGGGGGGACGGATGGCCGTGCAGCACCTTGTTGCTCTGGCGCCGCTTTCGGTGCTTCTCGACGAACGCCTTGGCCGCCCGGACGTCGCGCATGTCGATCGAACGATTGTCGGACGGCTACTTCGGCTTGTCAACACCGGCGACGGCCGAGGGAGGTCACCGCACCCGGGCCAGCACCGCGTGCCCGGCGTTGAACTCGATGTCGGCGGGGCGGGCCGGCAGCGGCAGCTCGACGGCGACCTCGGGGGCGTCGACGAGGACGTGGCGGACGATCGGCGGGCGGTCGTCGAACGTCAGCCGGATCGGCACCGGCATCCGGAACCCGTCGGGCACGTCCTCCTGGCGGATGCGGCCGTGGAGCACGAACGGCGCCGGCCGGTCCAGCACCCGGCTGACGTCGAGATCGACCCGGTAGGTGGGGACGTCGACGCCGTACACCCACTGGTCGAAGAACCACCCCATCGGCTCGCCGAACGCCTCGGCGACCGCGGCCTCGAACGAGCGCGTGGACATCTCGCGCCCCAGGTGGGCGGCGACGTAGCCGCGCATCAGCTCCCTGAACCGGGTGTCGTCGCCGGTCTCCCAGTCGAGCAGCATCGAGCGCAGCATGTGCAGGACGTAGGCGCCCTTCTCGTAGATCAGGATGCGGTGGTCGATGCTCGCGCCGAAGCGCGGCTTGGTGGAGGTGAGCCGGTAGCCGACGGCGAGGGGGCCCGCCTCGTGCCCTTCGGCCCACCGCAGCGCCTCGGGGCGGAAGCCGTAGTGCCGGAGCCCGAGGCCCTGGCCCACCTGTCCCTCCCCCAGCACGTCGAGGCGCCACGCGTCGATCATCTCCGCGAACTGGTCGGGGTCGTCCAGGCCGTGCAGCGCATAGAGGGCGGCCGCGTAGTTGGAGAAGCCCTCCGCCATCCACTGGTCGCGGTAGTCCCGCCACCAGTCGACCCCGGCGCCCCACCACTGGTGCGCCACCTCGTGGGCGCGGAACGCCTCCGCCTCTCCCGTGTGCATATCGCCGAAGGCCTGGTACGACAGGAACAGCAGGCCGGGAAAGGCCTGCCCGCTCAGGGTCTCGGTCTCGGTGACGAGCAGCGACGGGTGGGGGAACGGTCCGAAGTACTCGGCGAGGAGCTCGATGGCGCCGGTGACGTCGGCGATGGTCCTCTCCCGGCTGTCCGGCGAGAACCCCCGGTGGTTGGGGTCGGCGTAGATGGAGATGGCGGGGGCCTCCGGGCGCTCGACCTCGGTCACCTCGAACTCGCCGTAGTGGAAGGCCATGCTGCCGACCGGCCCGTTCGTCGTCCAGCGTTGGATGCGGGTGTCGTCCTCGACGCGCTCGTCGAGCAGGGTCCCCCCGCTGGCGACGCGGTACCGCTCGGGCATCCGGAAGGTCGTCTCGAGGCGGCTGGTGCGGTTGTCGGCGTGCTGCGGCCACCAGCTCAGGGTGTCGAGGAGCACGAAGTCGCGGGTCTGCCGGAGCCGATCGACGAGCGGTCCCTCGTAGGCGAGCTCGAGGATGAACGACTCGCCGGCGGCGGCGGTGCGGGGCAAGGCCACCGTCACCCAGGGCTCGAAGTGGTCGTCCTCGAAGGTCCGTTCCTCGCGCTCCTGCGCGAAGGGCAGCGGCTCGCCGGTCAGCGCCGTCGGGTCCGCGGGGTCCGCGTCGGGGTCGGCGGCGCCGGAGGCGAGCAGGCCCGCGCCGGCTGGTCGATCGGTCGGGTCGGGGCGCCACCGGACGTCGGTCACCTCCAGCATCATGCTGATCTGCAGCCGGAGCCCCCGCGTCGGCTCCAGCGGCTCGATCAGGAGGGCCGCGGTCGCGCGGACGTCGCCGTCCCCGTCGAGGGCCATGTCGACCTCGGTGCGCGGCACCCGCGCCCGCGGCGTCCAGCCCTCGCGGTCGGGTTCGACGGGGCGCGGGGACAGCCCCAGGGCCGCACCCGTCGCCTCGTCGTCGTCGAGGGTGTCCGGGTCGACCGGGAACGGCTCGAGGGCGCGGTCCGCGTAGTCGGACCGGTAGTCGGTCAGGGCGTCGAAGCGCATCCAGTTGTCGGACACCCCGCGCCGGTCGTCGTGGCGGTACAGGACCACCTCTTCCGGGTCGTGGGGCTCGACCACGAGGGTCAGCCAGCCGTGGTCCTTGCTGTCGAGCTCGACGAGCCGGTAGGCGCGGCCGGCCGGCAGCGTGCCCGTTTCCCGCCGCCACAGGTCGTGGAGGACCCGGCTCTCGGGGTTGAAGTTCCGCTCTTCCAGCAGCCGGCGCCGCCGGTCCCTCAGCCGCCGGTCGGCGCGCTCGGTGTCGCGCCGGCGCTCGCGGCCGGGGGCGGCGAGCGCGCGAAGCCGCTCGGCGGTGTCGTCGCCCGCCCACAGGACGAGACGGTCGAAGGCCTCGTCGACCTGATGCTCGTCCGAGAACCGCTCGAGCTGGTGGTGCTCGACCGCGTCGGGGGGGTAGCCGCGGAGCCGGCCGTCGCCGACGAAGACCGCGGTCGATACCGCGCCGCCGATCTCGGGGACGAGGTACAGGCGTCCTTCCTCCAGCTCGATCTCGAAGCGGTCCACCCGGAAGCGGCCGCCGCGAATCTCCCCGGCGTAGGAGACCTCCGCCTCGCGCAGCTCCTGATAGAGGGGCGGGAGACCCGGTCCCTCCTCGTCCGAGTCCTGCCCGGTGCCTGCGCGGGCCGCCGCGGCCGTCGCCATCGCGAGGGCGACGAGGGCGCCCGTCAGCATCGGTGCGGCGGTCCGGAACCTGGTCGGCATGCGGTCAGCTTACCATCGGCGACGGCCGGTCGCCCCGTCGCCTCGCCAGGCCGGGCGCCTCGGCGTCAGCCGGCATCCCGGGCGCGGTGCAACGCGAGGTCCACCGCGGCACGCTGGGGTCGCGCCGGCCTCGCCGGCCGTGAAACAATCGGAGTGAAGAGGTCGACCGGCGTCATCCAAGGACGAGCGGCCCGGTGACGGCGCCAACCGGCCATGGGACCTGTCTGCGATGCGCGGCTCGGCGTGAGGGGGACGGGAGCGAATGGGCACGACGATTCGATGGGTCGCCGGCGTGATTGGCGTGCTGGCGTTGCCGGTGCTGGGGGCGAACGGGTGCACCTCGAACCCCTTCCTTCCCACCGATGTGCTCTTCCTGCAGGTGTACGAGCTCGAGATCGGCGCCGGGCGGGAGGTGGCGGTCGGCGACCGGGTCGTGATCGACTACGTGATGTGGGCCTACGATTCGGAGCAGGACGACAGCAAGGGGCGCGAGGTCGGGTCCCGCGACGGCTACACGTTCTTCCTCGGGGCCAACCAGGTCAACCCCGCGTTCGACGAGGGCCTCGTGGGCATGCGGGTCGGGGGACTGCGCCGACTCGTCGTTCCTGCCGGCTACGTGAACGCGGGGGGGGCCGCGTTCTCCTCGGCGCCGCCCAACGCGCCGCTCGTCGCGGAGGTCCGGATGGTGGAAGCGCAGGCGGTCGGGTAGGAGCGGAAGCACCGTCCGCCCCGCATTGCCTCCGGAGGCGGCCGGCACCCTCCGCTTGCCGGAATCCGGTTATCGAAACAGCCGCGTGACCTTGACGACGAACCCCCGGTTGCGGAGCTCGGCGTAGCGGTCGGGCCGCAGCGGGTCGATGTCCTGCTCCTCGGTGTACACCACGAACAGCTCGCTCCCCGGCGAGTACTCCCACCGCAGCCGGAGGTTGGTGCCGAGGGTGTCGTTGGTGGAGTTGTACTGGAACAGGCCGCTCACGAACATGCGGGGCGAGAACGTGTAGTTGAGCCGCCCGAGCATCAGGTCGGTGCGGAACGACCCGCCCGGCAGGTCGATCCAGTTGAACGAGACGCTGGGCTCGACGGACAGGCGCGGCGACAGGTCGACGCGCCCGCGGCTGAGGTCGACCGACGTGAGCTTCCCGTCGAAGTAGCCGCCCGTCGCCACCTCCACGCGACCGTTCAGCAGCCGTTGCGGGCCGAGCGCATAGGTCAGCCGCACGTCGGTGAAGTCGTAGCCGCCGGCGGGAATCGCGACCGTCCCCCCGCTCGGGCGGAACGGCCTCTGCAGCAGCTCGTGGCTGTCGCTCACCCGCACCCCGAACTGGTCGCTGTTCTCGAGCTCGGTCTGCATGGCCACCTGCTGCTGGCGGGTCTCGAGCAGGCCGGCGTCGGCGGTCAGGAAGTAGTCGAGGCTGGCCTCGACGACGAACTGGCGCACCGACTCGATCGACCGCGGCCGCGGGCTGAAGCGGCCCGAGACCGACGTGCGCCGGAAGTTGTCGCGGCGCAGGAACCCGACCTCGGGGCGGAAGTCGTCCTCGACCACGAGGTGGTCGAGCTCGAAGCCGTAGCGGTCGGCGCCGTAGTCGAACCGCGCCTGGTAGCTCGCGTCGCGCCCCGTCACCCCGGTGGTGCGGGTGCGGGCGTAGTAGCCGAGGAAGTTGACGCTGTCGAAGAACGAGAAGGTGGCGTCGGCCCCGAAGGCCTGGTTCGTGCCGGTCCCGTCGCGCGACACCGACCGGTTCGTCATGAGGGCCCCGACGCTGCTGCGCCGCAGCAGATCGCGCCTCAACCGCAGCACCGTGAAGTTGGTGGAGGCGGCGTCGACGGTCGTCCGGTCGCCGGCCCGGGTCGCGAGCTCGCCGGTCTGGATGTTCAGGGCCCCCACGTCGAATGCGCCGACCTTGCCGGTCAGGCGTCCGCCGCCGAGGATCGGCACGACGTCGCCGCCCTCCAGCCCGATGCGGCGGCTGTAGAACAGGGTCGGCGCGACGCCCCCGCCGAGCACGCTGCGCTGCCGCAGGATGCGGGCGGTGCGGAAGCTGCCCCGCGCGAAGTCGAAGATGCCGCGCCCCTCCAGGAAGAACTCGCGCTTCTCGGGGAAGAACAGGTTGAAGCGGGTCAGGTTCACCTGCTGCTCGTCCACCTCGACCTGCGCGAAGTCGGTGTTGACGGTGAAATCGGCGGTCAGGTTCTGGGTGACGCCGTACTTCAGGTCGACGCCGATCTCGCCGTGGCGGGCCCCCTGGCCGGCCGGCGCGTTCACGTCGGTGGTGGCGCCGCCGATGGCGTACGGCTTGACCTCGAGGTGGGTGCCGGCGGGCGGGGCCTCCAGCCCCACCAGGGTGCCCGCCGCCGACACGCGGAAGACCCCGCCCCGGCCCCCGAACCCCGCGGCCGAGATGGGGATCAGGGTCAGGTACGACCACTCGTTCTTGCGGATGACGGTGCGGCGTATCTGGATGCCCCACACCTGGTCGCGCTCGGGCCGGTAGCGCAGCGACTTGAACGGCACCACCATCTCGATGGTCCAGCCGCCGTCGAAGCGCCCCGTCCGCACGTCCCACACCGGGTTCCAGTCGCGGTTGGGGTTGCCCTCGTTGGTGATCGCCTGGTCGACGAACCCGCCGGCGGGGTTGGCGTAGAAGAGCAGGGCGTTGCGCCGGTCGTAGAACGTGTCGATGAGGAAGCCGAACAGGTCGTTGTTCAGCATGTTGAAGGCGTCGCGGCGCATCTCCGTCGCCGTCCACTCGCTCGGCGGCGCGGTGTCCCAGCAGCGGCCCGCGACGTAGAAGTTCTCGTCGTCGAACATCACCCACGCCTCGGTGCGCTCGGTGGCGGGGGCGCCCTCGTCGGGCAACTGCTGGATGAAGTCGGACACCGGGGGCACGGTCTCGTAGACCGGCTCGTCTAGCCGACCGTCGACGCGGAGCGGCGCCAGCAGCGGGATGGCGCGCATGGTCGCCTGGCCGCCGTCGCGGGTGATCATCGCGGGCGGCGCGGGCGGGGGAGGGCCGTCGATGGCGACGCCGGGCTCGACCGCGACGATCGCGGCCGGTGTGCCGGGCACGGGCTGGGCCGCGGCGGGGGCGGCGAGGCCGAGGGCGGCGGCCAGGAGGAGCGGCGGAACCCGCCACGGCCGGCACGGCCGCCCCGCCCCGGAAGCGGCCCGGCGATCTCTCGGGACGAGGGCCGCGGTCGTGCGATCCCACCGGCCGGTACGTGTACTCATGGTCGTTTTCGGGGGGACGATCACTGCTGCTGCCGCAGTCCGGATGGAGGGTCGTGGTCCGTCGCCGCCACGCTCCGATGATACTTCAGCCCTCTGCGGGCTTGACGGCCCGGAGCCCGCGTCGCCCTCCGTTTCCGCGCCGCAAACGGGGCCATGCGCGGGCCTTGGGCCGCAGTTGCTGCACGTCCTTCGCGGCGAGCAGGGGGGCGACGACAGGGTTGCCGGGCCGCCTACGAAGCGGCCAGGCCGCGATTGACGGTGCCGGGCGTCTGCCGCGAGGCACGGCGGCCTTCCCGCTACGCGACCCGGTGCAGCAGCTCTTCTCCAGCCGCGAGCCGCCGGCAGTTCTCCACCGCGACGGCGAGGCTCCGGTCCAGCGTCTCGCGGGTCATCCACGCCGCGTGCGGGCTGCACACGACGTTGTCGAGGTCGAAGAGGGGATGGCCGGCGGCGGGCGGCTCGGTCTCGAGGACGTCCAGCCCCGCCGCGCCGAGGCGGCCCGACCGCAGCGCCTCGACGAGCGCCGCCTCGTCGACCAGCGCCCCGCGGGCGGTGTTGACGAGGATGGCGCCCGGCTTCATGCGGGCGATGGCGGCGGCGTCGACGAGCCGCTCGGTGTCCGGCGCGAGGGGCACGTGCAGCGACACGACGTCGCTCGCCGCCAGCAGGGCGTCGAGGGCGACGCGCTCGCCCACCGCGTCGGGCTTCGGGCTGCGACTGGCGTACAGCACGCGGGCCCCCATGGCCCGCAGCATCGGGGCGAGGCAGCCGGGGACCGCGCCGTAACCCACGAGCCCGACGGTGCGTCCGCACACCTCGCCCGCGTGGTCCTGGAACGCCGGCGGCAGGTCCCAGCCGGTGCGCGCGGCGGCGTCGAGCCGGTTGGCGCGGCGCAGGGCGCTCAGCACGAGCAGCAGGGTCATCTCCGCCACCGCCCGGGTGTTCGTTCCCGGCATGTTGCAGACCGCGACGCTGCGCCGCCGCGCCGCCTCGAGGTCGATGGTGTTCACGCCGACGCCGATCTTCTGGATGAGCCGGAGCCGCGGGCCCGACGCGATGATCTCGGCCGTCAACGGCTCCAGCAGGTGCCAGATCGCCTCGGTTTCCGGAAGCAGCTCGCGGAACCGTTCCCGGTCCGACGGCTCGCAGATCGAGACCGACAGCCCCCGGTCGCGGAGGGTCGCGAGCCGGCGGGTCAGGTCCGGCCCCGCCGGGTAGTGCCAAATCACGTTCATGGTCGACTCCGTTGCGGTCCGGAATGGCGCTATCCGGGTCGGCCCGCGCTAGCCCGGAGAGCGTCGCCTACGGCTCCGCTCACCGCCCAACCAACCCTCCAGGAGTCCGCGCCGTTCTACGGCGACTCCTCGCCCGCCCGTCGTCGCCTGCGGCTCCGCCGGGCGCCCAACCAACCCTCCAGGAGTCCGCGCCGTTCTACGGCGCAAACTCCTACTCGACGAGCAGGACCGCGGTCGACAGGCGCGTGCCGTCGAGCGACCTTCGCAGCCGGCCGTCGAACGTCACCAGACGTCCCCGCCGGTGGGCCGCGAGCGCAGCCAGGTGGAAGTCGGTCAACTGATGGTGGCCCTGCAGCCGGCGTGCGGTCTCGCCGTCCATCGAGACGCGCAACGAGAGGTCGTCCGGCCAGAAACGATGACCGCCTGAGTTGCAGAAGAGCGCCAACCGCCGCAGCACCTCGTGGGGCGAGGCCGACACCGTCGGGTACGCAGGGTTCGACAAGATCCGGACGAACCCGGTCTCCGTGATGGTGCAGGTCGCCCAGTCGACGGCGCCCGTCGCGCCGAACCAGCGATGCGCCGCATGGTGGTTGGGGTGTCGCGCGTCGAACAGCGCCACCAGGAAGTTCACGTCCAGCAGATGGCTCACGGGGCTTCGTCGCGGAGCCGGTTGACCAGGTCGAGGTCGGGGGGCGCGACGTCGGACGTTGCGCCCGGGGGTGCGGCGAACACGGGCACGCCGTTCCTGACCGGCGGCGTCTCTTCCGGCCGGAGCGCCTGCAGAATCAGCTCCGAGGCCACGGCGCCGAGTGTCTTGCCGCGCTGGTGGGCAAGCTGGCGCACCGCGGCCATGGCGTCGGCCGACAGGTTCAGGGTCGTTCGCATCCGCTGGTATCCTGGATCGTGGTTGGGTTGATGTCAAGCACCACGCATCGAGCATCATCCAGGTCCGGGCTGGTGGAAACCGCCGAGCGGCTGCGAAATCGCACGCGGAGGCTGCGGTTCGCGCCGCCGGTGGCCTGCGTCTACGCGCCCCTCGACTACGCCTGGGCTCCGCACCGGCTCTACCTGGAGCGGTACGGCGCCGGGCCGCGCGAGGTGCTGTTCGTCGGGATGAACCCGGGCCCGTTCGGGATGGTCCAGACCGGCGTGCCGTTCGGCGACGTCGCGATGGTCCGGGGCTGGCTGGGCATCGAGGCGCCGGTCGATCGGCCCGCGCGGGAGCACCCGAAGCGTCCGGTGCTCGGCTTCGACATCGGGCGGGGAGAGGTGAGCGGCGCGCGCTTCTGGGGCTGGGCGCAGGCGCGCTTCGGCGCCCCCGAACGGTTCTTCCGGCGCGCCTTCGTGTGGAACTACTGTCCCCTCGCCTTCGTGGGGGCGACCGGGCGCAACATCACGCCCGACGCGCTGCCGCGGTCGGAGCGCGATCGGCTGTTCGCCGCGTGCGACGAGGCGCTGGCCGCGGTGGTGGCGCATCTCCGCTGCACCCTGGTCGTCGGCATCGGCCAGTTCGCGGCACGGCGCGCCGCCCCCATCGCCGAGGCCGCGGGCTCGCGTTGCGGGTCCGCGCCCCACCCCAGCCCCGCCAGCCCCGCCGCCAACCGCGGCTGGCCCGGCATCTTCGACGATGCCCTCCGCCGTCTGGAGTTCCGCGTCCGGCCCCCGTCCACCGTGTCGCGTCCGCGGTGAGGGGGGGAGCGGCCATGCTCATCACGGTTTCTCGAAGTACCCCGCCGTCGGGAAGAGCCGGCCCCGTCGACCGGGTCGCCGCGATGCCCGAGGCGCCGGTTTCCCGCGCGGCCACGAAGACGAAACGGCGCTCCCGGCCCTCGCCCGGACCGTGACCGATCCGACGACCTCGGGACATGGTGGGTCAGGGAGGCGGCTATGGTGTGCCGGCGCCGTCGGTCTGGCCGTCCCCGTCTTTGCCGTACTTCCCCTTCCACTCGTCGATGTGCGTCCGGTCCGACAGCCGGACATTCATCCGGTACGCCGCGCGCGCGATCGCATGGGCGGCAACCGGGGCCGTCACCAGCAGGAAGACGACCGTCAGGACCGCGATGGCGGTCTCGGCCGTGTTCCTGAAGTACAGGGCGGCGGCGCCGAACACGAGGCCGACGCCCAGCGTGCCCGCCTTGGTGGAGGCGTGCATGCGAATGAGCACGTCCGGCAGGCGCAGGATGCCGAGTCCGGCGACGAACAGGAAGAAGCCGCCGGCCAGAAGGCACGCGGCGACGACCAGGTCGGACCACGGAACGTCACCTGCCATCGGTCTCCTTCACCCTTTCGGCGGCCGCCTTGTCGCGATTGAGCAACTCGGTCGAGCGCTCGGCGTACCACGCGAAGGCGACCGTCGCCAGAAACGCCACCAGCGCCAGCGCCACGGCGATGTCGAGAAAGTCGGGCTCGCTGTGCGTGATGGCCAGGAGGCCCGCGATGGCGACCGCCAGCACCGTGATGAGGTCGATCGACACGACGCGATCCGGCAGGCTTGGTCCCCTTATCAGGCGTACGAACGAGAAGACCAGTCCCAGCACGGTCAGGACCGTCGTGACGTCGACCGCCCACCGGACGATCTGCGAGGGCTCCACGGGGTCCGTCACTGCATGGCCTCCCAGACCAGGCGCTCGAAGCCCGTCTTTATTCTCCTGCGCGTCTCGTCCGGATCGTCGGCGAACATCTCGTGCACGTACAGCGTCTTCCCGTCCGGGCTGACGTCGAGGCTCAGCGAACCGGGCGTCAACGAGATGAGGTTCGCCAGCACCGTGATCTGCATCGGCTCTTCGATGTCCAGCGGCACCGCGACGATGGCCGGGCGCGATCGGTGGGCGGGCGTGATCACGTCCCAGGCCACCTGGACGCTCGAGACGGTGAGCTCATACAGGAAATAGGCTCCCAGGCGGGCCGTCAGCAGGACCCTCCTGAAGTACGCGGTCTGCCCGTACATGGGACTCGACAGGCTCAAGGCCGCGAACGCCAGGAGGAAGCCGCGGGCGAAGGTCCCCGGGTCGAAGGTCCCGAACAGGGCGCACCAGCCGCCGGCGAGCAGCAGGTTGATTTGGAATAGCTTCATTCCGCGTCTCCGTGACCGGGCGCGGCTACCGCGACGCTGCCCCGGTCGAGCACGGCTTCGACATAGATCGAGGGGTCCATCAGCTCGCCGGCGGCCCGTTCCGCCAGCACGTAGAGAGGCCGGGCGTAGAGACCGATGGCCAGGGTGACGGCCGCCAGCGTCGCGATGGGAGCCAGCAGCAGCCGCCGCCGCGACGGCGAGAGCGTGGGGGCCGGCCCGGCCTCGTCCGGCCGGGCCTTCCAGAAGGCGTTGAGCCAGATCTTGGTCATCGAATAGACCGTCAGCAGACCCACGACCAGGGCCACCCCCGCGAGGACGAACTCGGCGCTATCGACCGAAGCCCGGATCAGGAGGAGCTTCGCCCAGAAGCCGGACAACGGCGGGAAGCCCGCCAGCGAGAACGCCGGCACGAAGAACAGCGCCGCCAGCAGCGGCCTGTCGCGGTAGAGCCCGCCGAGCGTCTGAAGATCGGTGGAGCCGGCCAGCCGGTTCACGGCGCCCGAAACGAAGAAGAGGTTCGCCTTCACGATGATGTGGTGGATGACGTAGAAGATGCCGCCCAGCAACCCGAGCGTCGTGAAGAGCGCGAGGCCCAGGATCATGTACCCGATCTGGCTGATGATGTGGAACGACAGAATGCGCCTCAGCTCGTTCTGCGAGGCGGCCCCGAGAACGCCGGTGACCATCGTCAGGCCCGCCACCCAGAGCAGCAGCTCGTGCGTGTACCCGACGTCGTGCCGGAAGATCAGCGTGAAGAAACGCATCAGGGCGTAGACGCCCACCTTCGTCAGCAGGCCGGAGAAG
Source organism: Vicinamibacterales bacterium (assembly GCA_965261285.1). GTDB lineage: Bacteria > Acidobacteriota > Vicinamibacteria > Vicinamibacterales > UBA8438 > JAJEEA01. The sequence continues at coordinate 6,487,197 of OZ253457.1, forward strand.
ACCGCCGAGACCGCGGTCTGCGGCGTGTGGTAGCTGGCCGGAAGCCAGAAGAAGAGCGGAAATACCGCCGACTTCAGGCCGAACGCGATGAGGAACACCATGGCGACCAGGGTGACCAGCCCCTGGTCCTCGACCTCCTGCACGCGCAGGTGCAGGTCGGCCATGTTGAGCGTGCCCGTCAGTCCGTACAGCAGTCCGATGCCGCTCAGCAGCAGCGTGGTCGCGATCAGGCTCAGGGCCGCGTAGCGCACGGCGCCGTCGAGCTGCGCCGGCGTTCCGCCCAGTATCAGCAGGGCCAGCGAGGCGATGAGCATGATCTCGAACCAGACGTAGAGATTGAAGATGTCTCCCGCCAGGAACGCGCCGCACACGCCGGCCAGCAGCGCGTGCAGCAAGGGATGCAGGGCATGAGAGAGCCGGCTGGGGCGGACGTCTCCGAACGCGTAGATCACGGTGGCCAGTCCGATCAGGGCGGTGACCGCGACCATCGCCGCGCTCAGGTGGTCCGCGACCAGGGTGATGCCGTAGGGCGCCGGCCACCCGCCGATCTGGACCGCGGCGATACCGTCGCGCCACACCGTCGACAGCAGGGCCGCGGCCGCCCCCGACAGGCCGATGGCGCCCGCGAGGCTCACGCCTCTCTGCGTCCTCTCGCTGCCGCGGCCCGCGAAGCCGATGACGGCCGCGGCCAACGGAATCACGATCGGGCAGACCAGCAGCCAGGTCAACCGACCGTCCTCCGCGCCGCATCCGCACCCGCGGAGGTGGGTTCCGCGGCCCGCATGCGGTCGGTGTCCACGGTCTCCAGCTCCTGATAGGTCCGGAAGGCGAGCACCAGCGCGAACGTGAGCAGGCTGAAGGAGATCACGATCGCGGTCAGAATCAACGCTTGGGGCACCGCGTTCGAGATGTCGGGGACGGGCGCCGACTCTCCCGGCGCAATCAGCGGCGGCCTGCCCCGCGTCATGCCTCCGCTGGCGAAGATCACGAGATTGGCGGCATGGGAGAGGAGCGCCAGCCCGAAGATGAAGCGGACGAAGTTGCGGCTGAGCATGAGGTAGACGGTTGCCGCCATCAGGATACCGACCAGCACCGCGACGATTGGTTCCATCAGTGATTCCCCTGCCCGCGCGCCCTGCTACTGCTCCTTGATGCCGAGCACGAAGGTCAGGACGACCCCGATGACGACGAGATAGACACCGACGTCGAAGATCACCGGCGTGCCGATCGACAGCCCCCCGATGGTTGCCCACTGGCCGGTGAGGAACGGGGCGCCCTCCCGGAAGGATCCGGCGAGGCCCGATGCGATTGCCACGGCCAGACCGGCGGCGCCGACGGCGCGGGGGTCCGCGCGCAGAAGCCCGCGAGCCGCCTGCGGGCCGCAGACGACGGCGTACAGGCTGAACGCGATCGACGCGACCAGCCCGCCGACGAAGCCGCCGCCGGGCTGGTCGTGGCCGCGCAGCAGCAGGAACACGGAGAACACGAGAATCAACGGGACCAGCCCGCGAGTGGTTTCCCGCAGAATCATGGTGTTCATGATGCTGTCGTGCCACGTCGGGGCGCGGGCCGCCGCGCTCCCGGTGCCCTGAACGTCCTCACGCCGCCGGGAGGCCGGCAGCAGCAGGGCGAAGACCGCCGCGCCGGCGATCGCGAGCACCGTAATCTCCCCCAGCGTGTCGAGAGCGCGGAAATCGACCAGGATCACGTTGACGATGTTCCTTCCGTGTCCGCCGGGCACGGCCGTGCGCTCGAAGTACTCCCGGAGGTCCGGCTGGGGAGGGGACCCGGTGACGGCGAGCAGGGCCAGGGTGACGCCGACCCCGACCGTGACGGCGACGATGCCGTCGCGCAATCGCGCCGGTTTCGAGGGCCAGATCTCCTTTCTGAAGTCCGGCAGCTTGAGCAGCACGATGGCGACGATCACGGTGACGAGCGTCTCGACGATGAACTGCGTCATCGCGACGTCCGGGGCCCCGAAGGAGAGGAAGATCAGCGCCGTGGCGACTCCCACCACGCCGAGTGCGGTAATGCCGAGCAGGCGGGACCTGGAGCGGATGATCACGACCGACGCCGCGGCGACCAGGGCGGCGAGCGACCAGTCGAGGAACGTGGCTTCCGCCAGCCGCACGGGTCCGGGGACCACGTTCTTGATCCAGAGCGTCGCGGCCAGGCTCAGCCCGAGCGTGGCGAACACGATCAGCAGATAGTGCCGCTGGACGCCGGACTGCAGCCGGCGGGTCTGCCAGGCGGCGACGGCGGCGATGCCGTTCATGGCCGCGTCGTACGCGCGGTCACCGCTGAGCGGGACCCGTCTCTTCACGCCGGCGAGCGCTTCCGCGACCGCTGCCCGCTTCCAGAATCCGAGAGCCGCCGCCGCCAGCGTCGCGAGGGTCAGCGCGAGGGCCTCGCCCGTGCTGTGCCAGGGAGCGAGCCCGGTATCCAGGGCGTGCCCGGTCACGGCCGTTTCCGCGGGCACGAGCAGGTTCATGAACGGGAACGCAGGGGCCAGCCCCCACCAGATGCCGACCGCGCCGAGCACGACCGGCCCGCACCAGAGCGCCCAATGGCCCTCCCCCCCCGGCTTGCGGTAGTCGGGGCGCGGACCGAAGAACGGCCTGATCGCAAGCACCATCGCGATGGTCGCGACCGGCGCCGCGGCGAGGAACGTCGCCCCCGGCAGCCAGGCGGCGGCGTCGGGCGCGAAGCCGACGGTGTACAGAAGCTCCTTGCCGATGAACCCGACCGAGGGCGGCACGCCGGCCATCGAGACGGCCGCGGCCACCGCGGCGGCGAACGTGACGGGCATGGCCTTGCGCAGCCCCCCGAGCTGCGCCAGGTCGCGGGTGCCGGTCGCCTTCTCGATGGTCCCGGCCACCATGAACAGGGCCGCCTTGTAGAGGGCGTGCGCGACCAGGAACGCGAGGGCGGCCAGGACTCCCCGCGACGGCTCGCCCTGCCCCGCGGCGGGCGGCGATCCGAGGAACATGACGCACACGCCGAGGGCCATGACCGTGGTGTAGGCCAGCACCTGCTTCAGGTCGGACCTGCCCAGCGACACGAACGCCGAGTACACCGCCGTCACCGCGCCCACGGCGGTCAGCGTCTCCATCCAGAGCTCGGTCCCGCCCAGGATCGGCGTCATGCGGGCCAGCAGGAACACGCCGGCCTTGACCATCGTCGCCGAGTGCAGGTAGGCCGAGACCGGGGTCGGGGCCGCCATCGCGTTCGGCAGCCAGAAGTGGAACGGGAACTGCGCCGACTTGGTGAAGGCCCCGAGCAGCACCAGAACGACGACCGCCGTGTAGTGCGGGTGGGCCGCGAAGCTCTCCGGGTCGGCCAGCATCTCACGCAGGCTGAACGTGCCGGCGGCCTGGCCCAGGACGACGAAGCCGGCCAGCATGGCGAGGGCGCCGGCGCCGGTCACGAGCAGCCCCTGGAGGGCGGAGCGCCTGGCCGTGGCGTCCTCGTGCGAGTAGCCGATGAGCAGGAACGAGGTGATCGTGGTGAGTTCCCAGAAGACGAACAGCGCGACGAGGTTGTCGGCCAGCACGAGGCCGAGCATCGCCAGCATGAAGCTGACGAGAAAGAGCGTGAACCGGCCGCGTTGCGGATACCCCTTCATGTACTCGCCGGCGAAGAGGAAGATGAACGCGCCGATCCCCGTGATCAGCAGGGCGAACAGCAGGCTCAGGCCGTCGACCACGAGGTCGAGGTCGATGCCCAGTTGCGGCAGCCACGCCAGCTCCCAGACGAGGACCTCGCCGCCGGAGACGGCGGGAACCATCGTGCAGAACCACACGAAGAGCCCGACGGGCAGGGCCGGCGCCAGCCGCGCGTACGGCGGGTTGGTCACACTCGATTCTCCGGGCGGCCGTCTCACCGGCCGCTACCTGTTCTCAGGATGGCTGGGGGCGCCGCAACTGTCGGTATCCGGCGGGAGGTCGTGGTCCGTCGCCGCCACGCTTCGATGATACTTCAGCCGGCGGCGGCCTGTTCCCCTGGTGTCGCCCCGGGTCACGGCCGTGGGTCCTGGCACGGCCTTCGCATCAGCCTGGACGGTGGCGGGACGGCGGCAAGCCGGGCCACCGGGCCCCGGCGGCCTGTTCCCGGGCGGCGGGTCGGGCAAGGGGGTCCGAAGGGCCGATGCGCGCCCGGATCGGCGCGCTACGCGACCCGGTGCTGGACGTCCTCGCCGGCGCGGCCCGAGGTCCGGCGCGAGCCGGAGAGCCGACGCGTGCTCGCCGTGTTCTCCGGCCCCTGCCGGGGCAACCCGCTGAACAGCTCGAAGAACAGTGCGACGGCTCGATCCGGCGTCATGACCCTCCTTCGCCCTGCTCCCGGTTGAGCTGGCCGAATCTTGAACCGCCAGCGTGAGACCGTCGATAATCGGGCCGCGGTCCCGGCCGCATCGATGGCGGACTGGCCGATCGACGGGAGCAGTCGTTCATGATCGAGAGGCGCCTCAGGGATCTCTGGCAGCGGTTGCAGGGCAAGAAGCCTCACCTGCCCCATTTCCTGGCCGAGATCCACCTGGAGGGCATTCGCGGCATCGACGACGTCCGGGTGGTGTTCGACTATCCCGTGAGCGTCATCGCGGGGGGCAACGCCAGCGGCAAGTCGACGGTGCTCTTCGCGGCCGCGTGCGCCTACAAGGTGCCGGGCGCGGGCGTGAAGGACTTCGTGCCGTCGACGCTCTTTCCCGACTACCGCCCCCGGCTCCCGGGCCGCGCGGACGACAGGCGCGAGGTCGTCATCGAGTTCGACTACTCGACGCCGGACGGCCGGCGTTCCATGCGCTGGCGCCGTTCCTCGAAAGGCTGGAACCGCAGCTTCCTCGGCCGCAAGGGGGCCATGCAGCCGGAGCGGCCCGTCTACCTCAGGACGCTCGCCAACCTGAGCAATCCGTCCGAGGTGCGCGGCGTGCTCAGCATGTCGCGCCTGGCCTCGACGCCCCGGGAGACTCCCCTGACGGCCTCGCAGATCGAGTTCGCCCAGCAGATGCTCCCCTTCCGCTATGCCGAGGTGGTCCGCCTGTCCAGCGGCAGCAAGAACCTGCTCTTCGCCGCCCAGAAGGCCGGCGCCGCGTACTCCGAGCTGCACATGGCCGCCGGCGAACGGGCGATTCTGCGCCTCTCGCGGGAGATCGCTCAGCTCGAAGGCGCGCTCGTGCTGATCGACGAAGTGGAGGCCGGGCTGCACCCCTGGGTGCAGCAGCTCCTCATGCTGCAGCTCCAGCAGCTCGCGCTCCGCAACGACCTGCAGGTGGTCGTCACGACGCACAGCCCCGTGGTCCTCGACGCCGTGCCGGCGCACGGGCGCATCTTCCTCGAACGCGACGACGCCGGCCACGTCACGGTGCTCCCGCCCTATCGCGACATCGTGCAGAACGCGCTCTACGGCCGCTCCGGCGACGCCCTGAACCTGCTGTGCGAGGACGCGCCGGCGGAAGGCATCCTGCAGGGCGTGTTCGACGTGCTGCTGCCCCGGGAGCGAATCAGGAGAGAGTCCGTCCGCATCGGACGCGACACCGGCGCCGAGGAGTTCCCGATGCACGCGGCCGCGTTCAGGAAGTTCGGCCAGATCCGGAACTTCGTCTTCGTGCTCGACGGCGACAAGCGGGGCAGCGATCTGGCGGAACGGATATGCGAGCGGGCGGGAAGCGACGTCCCGGTCTTGTTTCTTCCAGGCGACGAAGCGCCGGAAATCTGGATCTGGAACGCCCTGCGGCGCAATCCGGACAGCCACGCGGCCGACCTGGGCATCGACGCCGCCGATCTGGTCGAGCGGATGAACCGGCTGGACTCAGTCTACGATACCGCGTCCGACCGGCCCGGCGAGATCGCCAAGACGAAGCTTCGCGACCTGACCGAACCCCTCGGCTGGACCCCGCCCGACGTCGGCCGTACGGTCGCCAGATGGGAGGCCGGCCGCCAGGAGAGCGATATTCAGCCCCTGGTAGACGGACTGAGGGGAGCCCTGCTGCAATGGCGCGGGGAGTGAGACGGATAGTTTCCTTTGTTGCGCCTACTCCGGCAGGGTTGGTAGAGGAGCCACGTCACGTTCCCGGGCGGGCTGAAGCCGCGACGCGCACACCTTCATGATCCGCTCGCGGCCGTGTGTTCTTCGCCGTCAGCGTAGACGTCGTGGCTCCAACCCCCGCCCTCGTTCTCGAAGCCGACTTCCTCCATTTCGTAGTTGGTCGAATCAAGCTCAGATTTGGTTATGGCCTCAATCGTCAGCTTGAACTCGCCTTTCTTCGGTCTCGCGGGCTTGCGCAGTTCCTCGCCGGGTATGGCGTCTCGCTTGAGTTCGCGATAGTCCTCCATCTCCGACTGGTACTCGTCAACTGCATCCTCGTGCAGGTCCGCTGCTTCTTTCCGTCCCTCCTCGGAACGAAGCCACTTGTCCATCAGTGCCCGGGCGTGGTCGGTGTCCTTGGCGTAGACGCCGTACTCGCGCCAGCCGTAGCCATAGGTGCAGCGCACTAGGTAGACATCGCCGCCGAAGGCTGCCCGCGCATCAGCTTCCGCCTTCTCCTCAAGCTCGCGTCGTCTGGCCAGGGTTGCTGCGCGCTTCGCCGCACCCTTCTGTGCGCTTCGGCGGCCGATCTCTCGCCGCCGTTCCGTTTTCTCTCTTTCTGCGAGATATTTCGGAGACTTCAGCACGGAAGTCACTCGATCCGCTGAATACAGCATGCAACCTCCTCCGTCTTCGAATACCACCTGCTCATCGTTTTCCGGTAGGAATTTCTTGATCAAGGCAGGAGTCATGCCGTGCACTTCACGGAGCTCGCGACTGGTCACATAGCCGTTAACCGACATGCGCCAACTGCCGTCGCTCAGCTTACAAGCTCACCGGTCAGCCACCGGTCGTCACCTGCTGTGCGCCAACGCCTTCTCCGCTTAGTTCCGGTAAGGTATCCGAAACTTTCGAAGAGCCATGATAGTAATCCCATTTCAGCGTATGCCGCCTATTCCGGCAGAGCGAACACGAACAGGTTGTTGTTGGCGCTGGGGCGCAGCTCCGGGGTCAGCTCCAGGAAGCGGCCGGAGCCGGTGCTGACCGCCACGTACTGGCGGCCGTCGACCGCGTAGGTGACCGGGAAGCCCGACACCGGCGAGCCGAGGTTGATCTCCCACAGGATCTCCCCGGTCTCGTCGTCGAAGGCGCGGAAGCGGCCATTGACGTCGCCGCCGAAGACGAGCCCGCCGCCGGTGGCCGCGAGGGACATGGTGGCGGCGCGCTGCTGGTAGTTCCAGACCACCTCGCCGGTCTCGGCCGAGATGGCCTGCACGCTGCCCACGTCGTCGTAGCCCGGGGCCAGCTCGGGGCGCCACGCGATGGCGTAGAGGCGACGCGCCTCGTCCTGCTCGTCGGGGGCGGCCATCGCCATCATCCGCGAGCAGACGTTGCGCAACGGCATGTACATGGTGTTGGTGCGCGGCGAGTACGCGCCCGCCTCCCAGTCCTTGCCGCCGCTCGCGTGGGGGCAGGCGAGCACCTGCTGCCCGGCCGCGGTGAAGATGAGCTCGGCGTTCTCGGTCACCGCGCCGGTCGCGCCGTCGATGCCGCTGACGACGTTCTGGACGATGGTCGGCGTCGCCCACAGGAACTCGCCGGTCTCGCGGTCGAGGGTGTAGACGATGCCCGTCTTGCCGGGGATGCCGGTGACGACGCGCCGCTCCTCGCCGGGCTGGATGCGGGGGTTGATCCACGCCACCGCCGACTCGTCGGGCCGCACCGCGGTGTCGACGAGCAGCCGCTCGAACGGGTGGTCGAGGTCCCAGTGGTCGTTCATGTGCTGGTAGTACCAGACGATCTCGCCGGTGTCGCCGTCGAGGGCCAGCGTCGAGTTGTGGTACAGGTGCGTCAGGTCGGTGCCGCCGAGCAGGAACTTCGGCGCCGGCGAGGTGACCGACGTCCCGACGTAGACGAGGTTCAGCTCGGGGTCGACGCTCGGCACCATCCACGAGCCGACGTGCCGGCGCTCCTCGTAGGGCACGTCGCCCCACGTCTCGTCGCCGGGCTCGCCGGGGGCGGGGATGAGGCGCCGCCGCCACAGCTCCTCGCCCGTCGCGGCGTCGTGGGCGGTGATGACGCAGCCGTCGGGCCCGCCCCGCGGGTCGCAGCTCCGGCCGGAGTACACCTTGCCGCCGGCGACGATGGGCCCCGAGGTCTGGTTGGCGGGGTTCACGCGGTAGTCGAGGATCTCGGTGTCCCACACCACCTCGCCGGTCTCGGCGTGGAGGGCGACGATGTGGTCGTCCATGGTGGTGTCGAAGATCAGCTCGCCGTGGATGGCGACGTTGCGGTTGGTCTCGATGAGGGTGCCGATCATGTACTCGGCGAGGTCGTCGGGGCGGTCGCGTCTGTACTCCCAGATCAGATCGCCGGTCACCGCGTCGATGGCCTGGATGACGTCCTGGGGGTTCGGCATGAACAGCACCCCGTCGCGGACGAGCGGCGTGCCCTGCTGGCGTCCCGGCGTCATCGCGCGCGACCACACCATCCGGAGGTCGCCGACGTTGCCGCGGTCGATCTGGTCGAGGGGGCTGTAGCCCCAGCCGTCGAGGGTCCGCCGCCACATGAGCCACTCGTCGGGGCTCGGGTTCGCGAGCTCGGCGTCGGTGACGGGGCGGATGCGGTCGTCCTGCGCGACGGCCGGAGGTGCGGCGGCGACCACGGCGGCGGCGGCGACGATGCCGGCGACGAGCCGCGACGACGGCCAGCGGGATGCGAGCATGATGCCTCCTCTTGTTCCGACAGGAAGTGACGGGCGCATGGTCCCGGGTCTCGAGGCGGGACCGGTCAGGCCGTGCCCGGCACCGCCTCGGCGTCCTTCAGGGCCTCGGCCCGGTAGTGGGTGGTGAGGGTCTCGCTCATCTCGGCGAGGTCGCCGTCGAGCATCTCCGTCAGCCGGTGGGTGGTGAAGCCGATGCGGTGGTCGGTCACCCGGTTCTGCGGGAAGTTGTAGGTGCGTATCTTCTCCGACCGCTCCCCGGTGCCGACCTGGCTCTTGCGGTCCTCGGCGATCTCGTCGTGCTGGCGCTGCATCTCCATCTCGTAGAGCCGCGAGCGCAGCACCTTCATCGCCTTCGCCTTGTTCTTGATCTGCGACTTCTCGTCCTGCTGCGAGACCACGAGGCCGGTCGGCAGGTGGGTGATGCGCACCGCCGAGTAGGTGGTGTTGACGCTCTGGCCGCCGGGGCCGCTCGAGCAGAAGGTGTCGATGCGGAGGTCCTTGGCGTCGATGGCGACGTCCACCTCCTCGGCCTCGGGGAGCACCGCGACGGTCGCGGTCGAGGTGTGGATGCGGCCGCTCGCCTCGGTCGCGGGCACCCGCTGCACGCGGTGGACGCCGCTCTCGTACTTGAGCCGGCTGTAGACCCGCGTGCCCTCGATCAGGGCGACGACCTCCTTGATGGCCCCCACGCCGCTCTCGTTGATCGACAGGACCTCGACCTTCCAGCGCTGCCCCTCCGCGAAGCGGCTGTACATCCGGAACAGGTCGCCCGCGAACAGGCCGGCCTCGTCGCCGCCGGTGCCGGCCCGTATCTCCAGCACGACGTTCTTCTCGTCGTTCGGGTCCTTCGGCACCATCAGGGCCCGGATCTCGGCCAGCAGGTCCTCCCGGCGGGCCCCCAGCTCGGCCAGCTCCTGCTCGGCGAGCTCCCGCAGCTCGGCGTCCTCGGCGTCCGAGCCGCCGGCGAGCTCGCGGGTCTCGGCGATCTCCGACTCGACCGTCTTGTAGTCGCGGAACCTCTCGACGATGGGCTGAATCTCGGAGAGCGCCTTCGAGTGGGTCCGGTACCGGTTGGGGTCGGACTGCACCGCGCCGTCGCTGAGCAGGCTCATCAGCTCGTCGTAGCGGGTCTCGATGGTCTGCAGCTTGTCGAACATGACGGACGGATGCTCCTCGGAAAGCCCGACTCGATCGCGCGCGCCAGCCGGTCCGGATTCCCGATCAGCCGCCCGAGACCGGCGGGAGGAACGCCACCTCGTCACCCTCGCCGAGGGCGACGTCCATCCGCGAGTAGTCTGCGTTGACGGCGGCGGAGATCGAGTCGCGATAGGCGTCCAGCTCAGGGTACTCGCCGATCAACCCGTCCCAGACGGTGCGGACGGTGGCCCCGTCGGGAACCTGTCTCGACAGCTCTCCCGCCCCCACGATGTCGCGGAGCCGTGCGAAGAGCCGGACGCTGATGTGCATGGCGCTGTGTCGACCGCCCCCGGGGCGAGCCCGGAGTCCGGGGCCGCCGCGCCGGCCTCGCGCGCCGGCGTCCCCCGGAATCGGCGGCGCTCCCTCAGCCGGCCTGCCCCGCCGGGGCGAGGCTCTCGCCCGTCGCCAACCGGAGGGCGGCCTCGCGCGCCGCCTCGTCGTCCGCGTCGGCGGTCGCCCCCTCGATCCAGACGTCGCCGCCCTCGAAGAATTCGTGCTTCCAGATCGGCACAATCTGCTTGATGCGCTCGATGACGTAGCGGCAGGCGGCGAACGCGTCGGCGCGGTGGGGCGACGCCACCGCGATGATCACGCTGGCCTCGCCGATCTCGAGCGTGCCCAGCCGGTGATGCACGGCCAGCCGCACCTGCCAGCGGTCGCCGACCTCCCGGCCGATGCGCTCGAAGGCGCGCACCGCCAGCGGCTCGTAGCCTTCGTACTCCAGCCGCAGCACCCGGCGCCCCGCGTTCGCGTTGCGGACGAGGCCCACGAAGGTGATGACGGCCCCGGGGCCGACCGGTTCCCCGGCGGCCTCGGCGCCGACCGTGCGCACCAGCGCATCGAGGTCGAGCGGCTCGGTCGTCACCGCGTACGGCGGGGTCGGCATGACACCCTATTGTCGCTCATTTCGCCAGAAATGATGGAGCGGCCCCGGCCCCCGGCCCGGCCCCGCCGCGTTGCGGATGGCCCCCTCGACGTAGCGCTTGGCGCGGGCGGCGGCCTCGGCCAGGGGCAGGCCGGCGGCCAGCCCCGCCGCGATGGCGGCCGAGAACGTGCACCCGGTGCCGCGGGTCTGCCGGCCGGCGAGCCGGGGGGCGCGCAGCTCGACGACGACGCCGCCGTCGTCGAGCACGTCGACCGATTCGTCGCCGTCGAAGTGGCCGCCGGTGACGAGGGCGGCCGCCGCGCCCCGGGCCCGGATGCGGGCGGCGGCGCGCCGGGCGTCGTCGAGCGAGGCGACCGGCTGCCCGGCCAGCACCTCCGCCTCGAAGCGGTTGGGGGTGACCACCCGCGCGCGCCGCAGCAGCCGGTCGCGCACCACGGCCACCGCGTCCTCGTCGAGGAGCCGCCGGCCGCTGCTGGCGGCGATGACCGGATCGACCACGAGGGGAGGTTCCGGATGCGCTTCCAGCGCCTCGCAGACCGCCTCGGCGACGGCGGCGGTGGCGAGCATCCCGGTCTTGACGGCCCCGATCTCGAACTCGTCGAACACCGCGCGCACCTGGGCCGCGACCATCCGCGGCGAGACGGGGTCGACGGCGGTGACGGCGCGGGTGTTCTGGGCGGTGACGGCGGTGACGGCGGTGACGCCATGGACGCCGTGCGCGGCCAGCACCCTCAGGTCGGCCTGCAGGCCCGCCCCGCCGCCGGAGTCGCTGCCCGCGATGGTGAGGACGGCGGGCGAAACGCGAACCGTCACAACGGGCTCCTCTTACGGTTCGGGCTCGCCGGCCAGATCGGCCAGCCGCGGCCCGAGTCCGAAGACGAGCAGGAACTGGTAGGGGAGGAACGTCTCGTGGGACAGCAGCTCGAGGCCCGCGGCCCGCGCGTCGCGGACGACCGCGTCGGCGTCGACCCGCTGGTCCATCGGCGGTCCGGGGCCGTGGCCCTCCTTGGTGAAGTCGACGATGCCCACCCGGCCCTGGGGCTCGAGGGCGCGCGCGACGTCGCTGAGCAGCGAGACGGGGTTCCCGACCTCCGCGTAGACGTCGACGATGAGCACGGCGTCGAGTCCGTCGGGCAGCTTCGGGTCCTCGGGGGTGCCGAGCACCGTGCGGACGTTGGTGAGGCCCTCTCGGTCGACCCGGTAGTTGATGGCCTCGAGCATCGGCCGCTGGATGTCCTCGGCGTACACGCGGCCGTTGGGGCCGACCCGCCGCGCGAGGCGCACCGTGAACCAGCCGGCCCCCGCCCCGACGTCGGCCACGGTGGCCCCGTCGGCGATGTTCAGGGCGTCCATGATCTCGTCCGGCCGCTGCCAGATGGCGCGGTCGGGGGTCTCGAGGAGGCCGAGGTCCTCGGGGGGGAAGAGCCGGGCGTGGGGCAGGTTCTGAGCCCCGACGGCGGCCGGACTCAGGGCCGCGAGCAGCCACACGACCGCCACGATCGCCGCCCGGTGCATTCGGTTGGTCATGAGCCTTGCTCCGGGGCGGCGCCGCCGCGGGGCGCCTCCTCCTCCCGCTCTGCTCCCGGGGCCGGCGTCTCCGGGTCCGGTTCCAACGCCTCGCACGGCAAGCGGCGGGGGCCGCCGAGGTCCGGCAGCGGCGGGCGGCCGAACCCGCGCGCGGCCGCCAATGCGTCGACCGCCGCCGACGCGAGGTCCTCGACCGCCAGCAGCTCGAACGGCGTCGCCGCCGACGGTTCCAGCCACTTCAGGTAGCCGCCGCACCCGGTGCACGCGGCCGCCCGGCCCGCCGCGCCCGGCGACGCCGTCAGCCACGTCGGGGCGGGGTCGGCGGCCCGGCAGTACGTGCACCGGTCGGGGCGCGCCGGCCAGTCGAGCCCGCAGAACGAGCAACGCAGCCGGCCGGTCCCGCCGTCCGCCTCGGCGAACGCCGGCCACGATCCGCAGGCCGGGCAGTGGCCGTGCGGCCATCGGTCGCGCGCGGCGAGGGCACCCCCGGCCCCGGCCCCCGGCAGCGCCCCGACCGCGACGTGGGCGGCGGGGCCGGCCGCGAGCTCGGCGGCGAGCCAGAGCACGTCCGGGGCGATGCCCTCGTGCAGCGCCTTCACGCGGATGGCGTGCTGGTCGCGGTCGAACGAGGCGGCGAGCAGCGACGCCATGTCGATCCGTCCCGAGTCGAGGCAGCCGCGCGCGCGGCGCGCGACGTCGCCCGCGCCTCCCGCCGCGAGGTCGTCGCAGGCCGCGAGCACGAGCGGCGCCAGCAGCGCCACCGGCAGCGCCGCCGCCTCGCCGCGCATCAACGGCTCGCCGGCCCCGAGCTTCTCGGCGATCCGGCTCGGGGTGAGGCGGAGGACGGGCGGCTCGCGCCGCAGCCGGTCCACCGCGCCGATGGTGCGGACGACCATGGGCCGCTGCACCGCGATGGCGGGCGCGAGGTCGGGCTGCGCGGCGGCGACGGCCGCCCACCGGGTCTCGGCCCGTCGGACCAGCGTGTCGGGGTCGGGGGGTGTCGAGCTCACGGGTGGTCGTCAGGGGTCGGATGAACGTGGCCGCCGATCGTCGCCAGAGGCTCCGCTCGGCGCCCGACCGATGCGCCAGGAATCGGCGACGCTGCACGGCGCAGACGCCTGACCCTCCGTTCATTGTAAGGCATGGTCCCCGGTGGAAGCAGCGGTGGGGAGCGCGGCGCCGTGCCGATGGGCGTGGCGGGCCGGCCGCAGCGGGGCCGCCGCCGCGCGGCGTCCGGGGCGCGGTTGAAGTGCCGGTCGCGTCCCGCTTATACTCGAATAAGGGCTCCATTGCACGGAGCCGCGGGGAGAACCTGGGATGGCACAGTTGATCACGGTGACCGAGACCGCCGCGTCGAAGATTGCCGCGTTGATGGCGGAAGAGAACAAGGAGAGCGCGGGGCTCCGCGTCTTCGTGCAGGGCGGCGGATGCTCCGGCTTTCAGTACGGCCTGATGATCGAAGAGGGCAGCGGGGACGTCTCGGCCGACAAGATCTTCGAGTCGAACGGCATCAACCTGTACGTGGATCCCATCAGCATCCGGTATCTGTCGGGCGCGGAGGTCGACTTCGTCGACAACCTGACCGGCGGAGGATTCACCATCAGGAACCCGAACGCGAAGTCGACCTGCGGGTGCGGGTCGTCGTTCAGCGCCTAGAACGTCGCGCACGGCGGTGCGGGCTGCCACGTCCGATCGGTCGCCCCGGGACGAACCCCCATCGGCTCGACCGCGGGTGCCCGGCGCTCGCCGCCGCGCGGGGTGGCGCGTCGTCTCCGCGTGGCCATGGACTCGCAAACCGAATACATCGAACGGCTGCGGCCGGCCGGGGGCAAGCGCTCCGGGAAGCGCGATCTCGTGGTCAGCGTCTTCCTGCGCCAGGAAGGCCACCTGAGCGCCGACGACCTCGTCGACCTGATGCGCAAGGAGGACAAGCGCATCAGCCGGGCCACCGTCTACCGCACGCTGCAGTGGATGGTCGACGCGGGCATCGCCCGCAAGGTCGACTTCGGCGAGGGCCGCTTCCGGTTCGAGCACTCGTACCGCCATCCCCGGCACTTCCATCTCATCTGCAAGTCCTGCAACCGGTCGTCCGAGTTCCTCAGCTCCGACGTCGAGGTGCTGCTGGCCGAGATCGCCGAGGCCCGCGGCTTCTCGGCGCGCCAGAGCGTGGTGCAGATCTACGGCACCTGCGACGTGTGCCAGAGGGGAGAGCGCGCGTCGCCGCGCCCGGCCGGAGCTACCGAGACGGTGTTCGCCCGCGACGCGCTGCGCATCGCCATCGCCACCGAGCGCAGCGGGCTCGAGTTCTACAGCCGGGGGGCCGGCCTCGTCCGCAACGCCCGCGCCCGCAGGGTCTTCGAGAGCCTCGCGGGCGAGGAGAAGGAGCACCTGTCGACGCTCGAGGCCCGCTACGAGCAGTTGCGGGCCGACGATCCGGACTTCGAGTCGTATCCCACCTTCCTGTACTTCAAGGGGGCGTCGGACGGGCTGTTCGCCGAGGGGGCCGAGCGGCTGCGGCAGGTCGTCGACGACCGCGAGGCGCTGATGATCGGCATCCGCTGCGAGCGCGCGTCCCACCGGTTCTTCAAGCGGTACGGCGAGCGCTTCGAGGACTCCGAGGGCAAGCGCATCTTCCTGGAGTTCGCGGACGAGGAGCGCGAGCACCTGCAGTTGCTGATCAAGGAGTATCGAGCCCTGGTCGGCCAGGACCGGCCCCGCGGCCGGGCCCACCCCGTCGGCTGACGGCTCCCCTCGTCACGGCTTCCCCGCCACCACCTGCGCCACCGCGGTCGGGTCGCGGTGCTCCTCGTCGTGCCGGATCCACCAGTCGGCGAAGACCTCCCGCAGCTCGCCGGGGCGCAGCAGGTGCTCCGGCGACCGCGGTCCCGTGCCGTGGGCGAGCTGGTCGACCGTGAACGTCTCGTAGATCACGAAGCCGCCGCGCCTGACGGCGCCGCGAAGAGCCGGCCAGAGGGAACGCTGCAGGTAGTTGGTGCAGATGATCAGGTCGAACCGGTCGCGGGGCAGGGGCGACACCTCGAGGTCCGCCACCCAGAGACGCGCCGCCGACCCGCCGGCGCGGGCCTGGCGCAGCCGGCCGAGGTCTCGGTCGACGCCCCAGACCCGGAACCCCGCGGCAGCGGCGGCGCGGGCGTGCCGGCCCGTGCCCGTCGCCACGTCGAGGACGTCGCGCCGCGGCCCGAGGCTGGCGCGCAGCCGGGGCAGCCAGCCGGCGACGAAGGGCGAGGGGGCGGCGGTCACCGGCCGGGCCCCCCGCCGCCGGACGTTGATATCATGATCGGCCGATGTCCGCCGCGTTGATTACCGCCTCGGTGCTCTCGCTCGCCGGCCTGCTCGCCAGCTTCGCCCTGGGCTACGTCGCCACCGCCCCGGAAGAGGTCCTTCAGCACGCGACGTTCGCGATCTTCGTGACGCTGATGACCCTGCTGGCGCATTCCATGACCATGTTCTACCTCATCGGCAAGGGCCGCGCCATCCGCGACGCGGTCGCCGAGGGGGGGCTGACGACCGACGCCGCCGCCCGGGTGTCCGACCTGCGGGGGCCGGTGTTCAAGCTCGCGACGCTGGCCATGGCCACGACCATGCTCGCCGCCATCGTGGGCGGGGGGGTCGACACCGGCGTCGTTCCGGCCGGGGTGCACGCCTTCCTGGGGATGCTCGCGATAGCGGTGGGCGCGGCGGCGCTGCGGGCGATCGTGCATGCCCTGAACGAGTCCTCCCGCATCGTCGACGAGGTCAACCGCGACCTGGGGGCGTGAGTGGCGCCGGTGTTCTCCAGGATTCTCCTCTTCGACATCGACGGCACGCTGCTGCTGTCGGGGCGGGCCGGCTACCGCGCGCTGACCCGGACGTTCGAGGAGCTCTTCGGCGTGCCGCGCGGCTTCGACGACATTCCGGTGGCGGGCCGGACCGACGAGCTGATTCTCACCGCGGCGGCGGCGCGGGCGGGGGTGGCCATCGACGCGGCGGCGCGGGCCCGCTTCCACCGGCGCTACTGCGAGCTCTTCGCCGAGGAGATCCACTTTCCGGGGCCGCGGAAGGGGCTGATGCCCGGCGTGTCCCGGCTGCTGGAGGTCCTCGCCGGGAACGACGCGGTGCGCTGCGGGCTCGTCACCGGCAACTTCGCGCGGCCGGCCCGCATCAAGCTGGAGCACTTCGACCTCTGGCGGTACTTCGGCTTCGGGGCCTACGGCGACGATGCCCCGGTGCGCGACGCCCTGGTGCCGATCGCCGTCGACCGGGCCCGCCGGGTCCGGGTCGAAGTGCGACGGCCGGCCGACGTCGTCGTGATCGGCGACACGCCCCTCGACGTGCAGTGCGCGGCCGCCGCCGGCGCCCGTTGCGTGGCGGTGGCCACCGGCTCCTACGACGAGCCTGCCCTGCGAGAAGCGGGGGCCCACGACGTGCTCCCCGACTTCGGCGATACGGAGACCGCCGTCGCCACCCTCCTGGCCGGAGAGGAGGCTGCGCGGTAGAACCAGGCGGACTCCCGGAAGGTCCGATGGGCGCCGGGCGAGAGCCCTCGGGCGACGATGGGCGGGGCAGGCGGCCAGGCGAAGCGCTCGGGCGACGATGGGCAGCCTGACGGCCGGACGGAGCCGTCAGGGACGGTTGGCGGGCCGGGCGGCGGGGCCGCGGCACGGATGCGAGGCTGGCGGAAGCGCCTGGGAGTCGAACCCAGCCCCCCCGCGTTGGCGGGGGGCGACCGATTTTGAAGACCGGGAGGGCCACCGGGCCCCGTTCGCTTCCTCGACCCGCCTTCGCGGCGGGGGGGGCGACGCGGAAGCGGGCGCTGCCGGCGCGGACCCCGGCCCCGAGGTGCCGACCACGATCCGCATCCGCGTGACGGGACGCCGGCGCAGAAACCCCGGGAAGCCGCGGCCCCGGCGATGGTGGCGGCGCGCCGTGCGGCGAATCTGCCGCTGCCGACGACCAGGACGCAGCGGTACAAACCAACACGCAGACCGCACGCCAACGCGGCGCACGGCACCAAAACCGCGGGCTGCGCTGCAAACGTGCGGCCGCGTCTCGACACCGACCGGGTCGTGCCGGGAGCCGTCCCGTCGGGCGGGACGGCGCAGGCGAAGTGCTAGCCCTCGATGAGGCGCACTTCTCCCGCCCTTGGACCCTTGGTCGACTCCTCCACCGTGAACTCGACGCGCTGGCCTTCCCGGAGCAACTCGAAGACTGCTCCGCGCACGGCGCTACGGTGGAAGAAGTGCTCGATCCCGCCCTCGTCGCGAATGAACCCGAACCCCTTGTCGATCAAGAGACGTGCGATAGTGCCGCTGGGCATGCGAACTCCTTCGATGCCGAATCCCAACCGCCGCGACGGTGCCCAGACGCCTCGTCGACCAGTCGGGACCTGACGGACGACCCCCCATCGCAGGCCGGGGCAGCCGCCAGAACCACCCGCTACCCCCGATGGGGGCGGGTTGCGAGGTCCTCGTCTTCCGGAACCACGCCTCTCCGGTGTGCCCGAATCGAGACTCGGGCCGCCACCGAAAGGGGCCAGTCTAGTGACGTTTGTCGGTAGAAGTCAAGCGCGGGCCGGTGGGGCGCGTCTCCGCACGCGTGAAAGGCCCGGCGAGAGGCCCGGCGCCGGGCCGGAGTTCGAGGCCCCGCGGCCCGCCGCATCCGCCTCCGCGATACTATTCGGCAGGGGCCGGCGCCTTGGGGGCCGGCTTCGCGGCAGGAGCCGGCGCCTTGGGGGCCGGCTTCGCGGCCTTCGCCGGCTTCGCCGGGGGATAGGTGGTCCAGAAGTGCCGATTGCAGGCCGGGCATTCCCAGAACTGCTGCGGCTGCCACGGATCCTCGGGGCCGGGATCCCGCAGCTCCATCGGCTCGCCGCATCGCTGGCAACGAACGGAGACGTCGGGGTGGTCCATGGGCGAAATTGTAGTGTTCCCGCCGCGGGAGTTGCAAATGCTCGGCGGGTGAAGCCGGCCATCCCGGCATTCGGAGCCTCGGGAAGCCCGTGCGTCGACCCGATCGTGCCGGCGGGAGGGAGCGAGGCGGACCTGCCCGCATTCGAAGCTCCGGGGAGACCCTTGCCTGGGCCCGCCACCGGCGCCCCTGTCGGGCGCGGGCGGGGCGCGGGCCGCCGGACGGGGGCTCTCCACCCGCCGGGAGCGTCCGAAACGGCAACGGATTCATGAGAAGCGAGGAATCTGCAGGCGTGATTCCCGGGGTGGTGCTGGCCGGCGGGGCGTCGTCCCGCATGCGGGGCCGTCCGAAGGCGCTCCTCCCGGCGGGGCCGGGCCGCGAGACCTTCCTGGAGCGGATCGTGTCGGCGCTGCGGGCGGGCGGCGTCGACGACGTCGTGATCGTGACCGGTCATCACCACGACGCCATCGTCGCCCGGACCGCGCGCCTGCGGCCGATGGTCCGGGTGGTGCGCAACCCGCGGCCCGAGCAGGGCCAGCTCTCCTCGCTCCTCGCGGCGCTCGGGGTCGTCGACCATCCCGGCGTGAGGGCGATGCTCGTCACCCTGGTCGATCTGCCCCTCGTTTCGGCCGCGACGGTACGGGCGGTGCTCGACGCCTACCGGCGGACCGGCGCTCCCCTCGTGCGCCCGGGCCGAGGCGGGAGGCACGGTCATCCGGTGGTGTTCGATCGCGGGCTCTTTGCCGAGTTGCGGCAGGCGGATCCGGCGCACGGCGCCAAGCCGGTGGTGCGCGCGCACGAGGCGGAGGAGTGCGTGGTCGCCGTCGACGACCCCGGCGCCTTCACCGACGTGGACACGCCCGACGACTACCGGCGGTGCTTCGGCGTCGCGCCGCCCCTTCCCGGCTCCGCCGGCCCGCCGGACGGCGTCGGTTGATTGCCGGACGGCATCCGGATAGAATGAACTCGGCTGGGCCAGTGGCGCAGTTGGGAGCGCGCGTGAATGGCATTCACGAGGTCACGGGTTCGACCCCCGTCTGGTCCACCATCCCCTCCTCTTCGTTTTTTTCCTGACACTTGCTGAACGTCGCCCATGTTCCGAGAAGGGCGCATCGCCGGTCGGGGCGGGGCTCAGTTCCCGGCCGACCGGCCGTTCCGGCCGTATCCCAGCGCCGGCGAGCGGTGAGCGATGGCCAGCCAGTCGGCCAGCCGCTCGACCGCCTGCTCGGGCGTCTCGCCGTAGAAGGGCATCAGGGCCGTCGGTCCGCCGGGCACGCCGACCAGGTAGGCGCGCCACCGGTCCGGGTCGACCAGGGCCGCCTCGATGACGTATCGACGGTCGTTGATGGCGCGTTCGAAACGTTGAGCGGGCACGGTTTTGGGAGCGAAACGATGAGTCTTTCGAGCGGCGACAGTGAGAAAGGGATTGTAGTCGGCTGGTCGCGCCGATCAAGCGAAGGAACGTACGAAGACCGCTCCACACCCTCCCGGTTGCGGGGGACGACGCCCTTGGTCCCGGCAGAAAAAAAACTCGTCTTCACTGGTGATTCACACTCTGTGCATATGAATTGCACAGCTTTTCCACAGCCCGTGCGGGTCGTCCCCACGCGGACCCCCGGGCGCACCGCCCTGCCGTGACCGCCTCGCCGAGGATCCGCCTGTTCGGCGCGCCGGACCTGCCGTCGTTTCGTCTGGCGATCGCCGATTGCCTTGACTGGAACCGGTCCTGGGACCTGCGCGCGTCGATGGTGGTGGTGCCGTCCCGCGCGGCCGCGGGGCAGTTGCGGTGGACCTTCGAGCAGCGGCTGCTGGCGCGGAGGGCGGCGTTCGTGCAACCCCCCCTGGTGACCCGCGACGGGCTCTACGCCGAGCTGCATCGCCGGCTGGACGAGGCCCCGCCGCGGCTGGGCGCGGTCGAGCGGCTCGTGTGCGGACGGGCGGCGGCCGACGAGGCGCGGGCTTCCGGCGCGGAGCCGCCGTTCAACCTGCGGCCGGGGTTGGTCGACGAGCTTCTCGGGCTCTACGACGAGCTGCGCCGCAACCGGCGGGAGGTCGACGCCTTCGAGCGGGTGCTCGTCGAGACGCTGGAGCCGAGCCGGGACCTCGATCGCGGCGCCCGCCGAATGCTGCGTCAGACACGGTTTCTCGCCGGGATGTTCCGGGCCTACGAGCGTCGGGTCGCGGCGTCGGGCCGGATCGACGAGCACGGGGTGCGGGCGGCGGCCCTCGCGCGCGGGCTGCGCCGCCCGGTGCCGCAGGTCGTGGTGACCGTCGCCGACCGGGCCTCGGGTCACGACGGCCTGTGGCCCGGCGACTTCGACCTGCTGGCCCGCCTCCCGGGCCTCGTCCGGCTCGACGTGGTGTCGACGTCGTCGCTGCTGGCGGCCGGCTATCGGGAGCGGCTCGCGGACCTGCTGCCCGGCATCGAGGAGACGGCGGTCCCCCCGGCGCCCGGCGCGCGCGCCCGCCTCGTCGCGCCGGACCCGGCGCCCGGGCGGCGGTACTTCACGTGGCGCGACCGCGAGGAGGAGCTGCTGGCCGTCGCCCGGCAGGTGAAGGGCCGGCCGGCGGCCGAGCGCACCGCGGTCGTGTTCCAGCGGCCGCTGCCGTATCTCTACGCGGCCCGCCACCTGTTCGCCTCGGCCGGGGTCCCCTACGAGGCGACCGGCACGCTGCCGCTCGCCTCCGAGCCCTTCGCGGCGGCGATCGACCTGGTGCTGTCGTTCGTGTCGTCCGGGCATGCGCGCCGGCCCACCGTCGAGCTGCTCCGGTCGCCGCACTTCCAGTTCTCCGACCCGGACGGGCCCCTGGACCCGTCGGCGATGCCCGCCCTCGACGGGGCCCTCCGCGAGGCGCGGTACGTGGGCGGAGACGGCGCCGGGGACGAGGACGGCGCCGAGGGCCCGCTCCGCCGGCTCGCGGGGCGCTGGGACGGTCCCGAGGGCCGCGGCCGCCGCGCCCCGGCCGCCCGGGCCGCGCGGGCGGCGGCGGCGGCCGGCGACGAGCTCGCGGCGTTGGCCCGGGGGGGGCCGGCGAGCACCCTGATCGACTGTCTGCTGCGGTTCGTCGACGCGCACCGCCCGCCGCCTCCGGACGACGCCGAGGCCGCGTCGCGCGAGTCGCGGGCGCGCGCCGCCGTGCTCGCCATCCTGCGCGACTGGCGGGACGCCCACGTCCGGCACGACGATCCGGTCGTCGACCTGGCCGCGATCACGTCCACGCTGCGGCGCCTGCTCGAGGCGGCGACCTTCGCGCCCCCCGCCGGTGGCGGCGCCGTCGGCGGCGGCGTCGCCGATGCCGCTTCTGCCGCCGCCGATACCGCGGGCGGTGCCGCCGATGCCGCTGCCGCGGCCGATCCCGCCGCCGGTGCCGCCGATGCCGCCGGTACCGCCGATGCCGCTCCCGCTGGCGCCGCCGATGCCGATTCCGCCGCCGCCGATTCCGCCGCCGCCGATTCCGCCGGTGCCGCTTCCGTCGTCGCCGGCGTCGTGCTCGTCGATGCGCAGGCGGCGCGGTACGGCGCCTTCGACAGTCTCTGCCTGCTGGGTCTCGTGGACCGCGAGTGGCCCGATCTCGCGCGCGCCAGCTCGCTGTACCCGGCGGCGCTGCTGTACCGGCTGGGATGGCCGCGCGAGGTCGACCGGCAGCGGGCGGCCCGCGCCGCCTTCCGCGACCTGCTGGGGTCGGCGGCCGGCCGGGTCACGGTGTCCACCGTGGCCTTCGAGGACGACGCGGTGGTGGCCGCGTCGCCGCTGCTCGAGGACCTCGCCGACGTGGACGTCGAGGTCGGCGTCGAGCCGCCGCCCGCCGGACGGGTGACGGCGGACGCGGGGCTCGCCGAGGTCCCGGCCGCGGTCCCCCTCGCGGACGGGCCGGCCGCGTGGCTGGCCCTGCGGGAACGGCGCCGGGCCGAGGCGGGCGCCCGGGTCGGCGGGCAGACGGGCCCGCTGGCGCCGGCCGTGTACGCGGTCAGCGCCGTCGAGCGCTACCTGAGCTGCCCCTTCCGGTACTTCGCGTCGGCGGTGCTGCGGCTCGGCGACGAGCCCGACGACGAGGTGGTCCTGGGCCCGCGCTCGCGCGGCCGCTTCGTGCACGACGTCCTGCGCGCGTTCTTCGAGCGCTGGCAGGACGAGGACGGCGGCGCCGTCGACGTCGAGTCGTTCCCGCGCGCCCGCGCGCTCGCCGCCGCCGTCGCCGAGGAGCGGCTGAAGGAGCTGCCGCCCCGGGACCGGGCGGTGGAGCGGGTGCTGCTGCTGGGCTCGCCGGCCGGCGCCGGCGTCCTCGACCGGCTGCTGATGCTCGAGGCGGATCGTCCGGGCCGGGTGCTGGAGCGGCTGCTGGAGGTCCGGCTCGACGGCGTGCATCGGCTCGACGGAGAGGCCGGGCCCCGCCCGGTGCGGCTGCGCGGCACCGCCGACCGCATCGATCTGATCGAGGGCGGGCGGTTGCGGGTGATCGACTACAAGACCGGTCGCGCGCCCGACCGTGCCCGCTCGCTGCAGCTTCCCGTCTACGGCCGGTGCGCCGAGGAGGCGCTCGCGGGCCGGCGCGGGGGCGAGTGGCGGCTCGCCGAGGCGGGCTACGTCGCGTTCGGCGAGGCACGCACCTGGGTTCCTCTGGACCGCCGGCAGGACCTCGCGGCGGCGTCGGCGGAGGGCCAGCGGCGCTTTCTCGAGACGGTCGACGGCATCGAGGCGGGGCGGTTTCCCGTGCGCCCCGCCGAGCCCTACCGCTGTACCTTCTGCGACTATCCCACGGTGTGCAGGAAGGACTACGTCGGTGACGAGTGAGCGTCAGTTGCCGCTGTTCGGGGAGGGGCCCGAGGACGCCGGCGGCCGGCCGACCCGACCGGGCCGCCGCCCCCGCGTCCTGCGCGACGCGGCGGCGCGGGCGTTCGCCGTCGATCCGGCCAACAACGTCGTTCTCGAGGCCTCGGCGGGCACCGGCAAGACCACCGTCCTCGTGTCGCGCTACGTCAATCTGCTGCGGGCCGGGGTGGACCCGTCCAACATCCTCGCCATCACGTTCACGCGGCAGGCGGCGGCGGAGATGCGCGACCGCATCATCCGGCAGCTCCGGCGCTCGGCCGAGGGGCCGCCCGCCGACCGGGACCGCTGGCGGGGGCTGCGCGACCGGCTGGGGGACATCGCCATCAGCACCATCGACGCGTTCTGCCTGTCGCTGCTGCGCGAGTTTCCCCTCGAGGCCGATCTCGACCCGGGGTTCGGGATGACGGACGAGACCGAGGCGCCGCGGCTCGTCCAGCAGGCCCTGGACCGCACCCTCGCGACCTGCGGCGCGCTGGCCGCCGACGACCTCGCGGTGGCGATGGTGCTGGCCCGCCTGGGGCCGGGACGGGTGCGGACCGCGCTCGCCCATCTGCTGGAGCGGCGGCTGGTGGCGCCGGCGGCGCTGCAGCGGTTCCTGATGGCGGGGCCCCGCGGGCTGACGGCCGGCGGCGCGTGCCGCGAGGCGGCGGCGAGGGTCGCGCGGGTCCTCGCCGGCGTGGACGGCGGCCTCGAGCGGTTCCTCGCCGACGGCCCTCTCGATCATCCCCGGTTCCGGGCCTTCGCGCGGGCGCTTCCCGGGCTCGCGGAGCCGGACCGGTCCCGGCCCGAGGCGCTGCGTCTCGTGCTCGACCGCGTCCGCGAGTACTTCCTGACCGCGGCAGGAGAGGCGCGCCGGCGGTTCGCGCCGTTCCGCGCCGATCAGTGCCGGTCTCCCGCGGCATGGCGGCGGCACCGCGACCTCGCGCGAGCCGTCGCCCCCGCGGTGGCCGAGGCGCTGGCCGCGTTCGACAGGGATCTCAACGCGGTGCTCGCGCGGGGCGTGCAGCGCATGTTCGCGATCGCGGTCACGGAGTACGAGCGCGAGCTCGCCGCCCGCTCGGTGCTCGACTTCTCCGGCGTGCTGGCCCGCGCCCTCGACCTGCTGCGCCGCATGGACGAGTTCGCCCAGAGCCGGTACCGCCTCGAGTCGCGCTATCACCACGTGCTCGTCGACGAGTTCCAGGACACGAGCCGGGCGCAGTGGGAGCTGGTGTCGCTGCTCGTGAAGTCGTGGGGGGAGGGGCTCGGCCTCGTGCACGACGCGCCGGTGCCTCCCTCGGTGTTCGTCGTCGGCGACCGCAAGCAGTCGATCTACGGGTTCCGCGACGCCGAGGCCGCGGTCATCGAGGACGCCGCCGACGCGATCGGGGCCCTGCGCCCGGAGGGCGGGGTGCGCCGGTCGATCTCGCACAGCTTCCGCGCCGTGCCGGCCCTGCTCGCGTTCGTCAACGACCTGTTCGGGGCCGTCGACAAGGCCGACCGCCCCCGCGACGGGTTCCGGTACGACGCGAGCGACCGGTTTCCCGTCGAGCCCCGGCCGGCGCCTCCGCCGGCGGCCGCCGACGGCGGAGGCGCCGCGGGCCCGCCCCTCGGGCTGGTGCTCGCCGACAGCCTGGAGGCGTGCGCGGGGCGGGTCGCCGGCGAGGTGGCCCGGCTGCTGGACGGGGCGACGGTGCGGGACCGCGACGCGGGGACGGCCCGGCGCGCCGCCCCGGGCGACGTCGCCATACTGTTCCGGTCGCGCGAGACGCACCGGGAGTTCCAGGCCGCCCTCGAGGCGCGGGGGATTCCCGCTTGCGTCTACAAGGGCCTCGGGTTCTTCGACGCCGACGAGATCAAGGACTGCCGCGCCCTGCTCCGGTTCCTCGCCGACCCCGCCTCGGAGCTCCGGGCGGCGGCCCTGCTGCGATCGAGGCTCGTCGGCGTCACCGATCGCACGCTGGCCGGGCTGGCCGGCCGTCTCGCCGAGGTTCTGCGCCCGGCCGGCCCCGGGCCCCTCCTCGAACGGCTGGAACCACTGGACCGGGACATCCTGCTGCGTCTGCGGGCGAGCGTCCCCCGGTGGCTGGCCGCCGTCGACCGGGTCCCCCCCGCCGAGCTGGTCGACCGCATCCTCGCCGACTGCGCCTACGCGTTCGAGCTGCAGGGGCCGCGTCTCGTGCAGGCGCGCGAGAACCTGAAGAAGCTGCGCGGGCTGGTCCGCCGCGTGCAGAACCGCGGGTTCGCCACCATGGCCCGCATCGCCGAGCACGTCGACCGCCTCTCCGGCGACGTGTCGAACGCGGTGGTCGACGCCTTCGATGCGGTCAACCTGATGACCGTCCACGCCGCCAAGGGGCTGGAGTTCCCGGTGGTGTTCCTGGTCGAGCTGGCGCGCGGCGCCGGCGGCCCTCCCCCGCCCATCCGGGTGGTGGCCGACCGGGGCGACGGCGAGCCGTCGGTCTCGGTGGCCCCGTTCCGGTCTGCCGCCGATCGTGACCAGCGGGACCGGGAACGGGAGGAGAGCAAGCGGCTGCTCTACGTCGCGGCGACCCGCGCCCGCGACCGCCTGTACCTCTCGGCGACCCTGGCCGCCGGGGCCATCGAGCCGGGGGTCGGGAGCCTGGCCGCGGTGATGCCGCCGGCGCTCCTCGTCGGGCTCGCGGCGGGCGCGGCGAAAGGGGGGCGGGTGAGCTGGACGGGTCCGTCCGGTCGTGCCCACGACTTCGCCGTCGTCGGGGCGGAGGCGGCGGAGGGTGTCTTCCGCCCCCCCGAGGCGCCGCTTCCGGCCGAGCCGGACCGGTTCGGGCCGTGGCGCCCGGCCGGGGGGCCGCCCCGGGTCGCCGCGACGGCCCTCGCGGCGGGCGCGGCGGCGGGCGGCGCGGCGCGGGCGCGCGGCGTCGACCGCGTGGTGGGGCGTCTCGTCCACCGGCTCCTGCGGGAGGACGGCGAGCGGGGCGGCCCCGCCCCGAGCGACGCCGATCCGGGGGACCGGGCCCTGGCCGCGATGGAGGGGGAGGAACGGGCGCGGGCCGACTGTCGGGCGCTCGCCGCGGAGGCCGCGGGCGTCTACCGCCGGGCCGTCGGCCGGGCGGACGTGGCCGCGCTCGTCGCGGGAGACTGCCTCTTCGAGGTGCCGTTCACGCTCCGCCGCGCCGGCGGCGCCGCGGGCCCCGTCTTCGTCCGCGGGGCGATCGACTGCCTTCGGCGTTGGCCCGACGGGCGGGTCACCGTCGTCGAGTTCAAGACCGGCGCGGCCCGGCCGGAGCACGAGCCGCAACTCGCGCTCTACGTCGAAGCGGCGAGCGCGCTGTTTCCGGAACGGCCGGTCGACGGGCGCCTGCTGTACCTGTCGTGAACCGGATCGGATTGCGGCCGGACGCGGAATCAGCCGCGGACTCGGATCACGGACGGGCGCGGAATCAGCCGCGGATTCGGATCGCGGACGGATGCGGAATCGGCCGCGGATCCGGATCGCGGCCGGATGCGAAATCAGCCGCGGATCCGGATTGCGGCCGGACTCCGGAATCAGCCGCGGATTCGGATTGCGGCCGGATGCGGAATCAGCGGCGGATCCAGATTGCAGCCGGACGCGGAACCAGCCGCGGATTCGGGTCGCGGCCGGACGCGGAATCAGCCGCGGATCCGGATCGTGGCCGGACGCGGAATCAGCCGCGGATGAGGACCGGATCGGCGACCAGCCGGTCCGCCCAGGTCCGGGCCTCGGCCGCGGCCTCGGCTTCGGTGCGTCCCACGAGGATGACCGAATCGAGCGGCTCGTCGCTGCCGTCCCGGGTGACCCAGGCAACCCAGTGCGCGCCGCGAGAACGGGTCCGGATGTCCAACTGGATGGTGTCAGTCGTCATGGCCGCCTGGAATCGTATCGTACCGCGCCCGCGGCTCCGCAAGCGGCGTGAGCGCCCGGCGCGCGGTCGGCCGGCCCCGCCCGTCCTCGCCGCCGCCTCGTCACGGCCTTCGGTACCCGCAGATGAGGCACTGCCAGCGGCCGGCCTCGCCTTCCGGGCGCTCGGCCCGGCCGGACGGCAGCGAGTCCATCAGCGTCTGCCAGGGCGGGGCGGTGGGCTCGAGGATGCCGCCGCAGTCCGGGCAGGTCGGCAACGTGGGACGGCCGGTTCCCGGCGTCGGCGCCGCTGGGTCGGGCATGGGGCGCACAACGGTAGCACCTGGCTTCCCGGTTGACAAGCCATTGACAAGGCCGGAGGGCCACTCCTAAGGTAATTGGCCGATGTCCGACTACCGCCGGAGACTCGGTCTGCCACACTCGCCCACCCTGCACGAGGTCAGGCGCGCCTATCGCGACCTCGCGCGGCGGTCCCGGGCGCAGCGCGGCGAGCCGGGCCGCGGCGAGCGGCTCGACACTTGGCACGTGGCCTATGCGGTGGACGCGCCGGACGGGGACCGCGCCGCGGCGGGGCGGGGTCCGTCCGTGGCCGCGCCGGGGCGCGCGGAGGCGAGCGACGAAGCCTTTCGCGACGAGGTGGACGTCGCCTTCCCGTCGATGGCGAAGCTCGTCGACCGCATGCGGCGGTCGTTCTTCGGCGAGGCCGCCCCGCGTCTCCTGTCGGCCGACGTGCGCCTGACGCCGTCGCAGGCCGACCGCGGCGTCAGCGTGCCGTTCGACGTGTCCCTGCGCCATACCTGCCCCGCCTGCGGCGGGCGCGGCGAGTTGTGGCCCGACCCCTGCGGCGCCTGTCGCGGCAGCGGGGCGGGACTGCTGCCGCACCAGCTCCAGCTCGTGGTGCCGCCGGGGGTGCGCGACGGCACCTGCCTGCGTTTCGACGTGACGCCCCCCTACGCCCCCGTCGCCCGCGTCCGGATGCGCATCTCCGTGCCGTGACCGTCCGCGGGACGGCCGCGCGGCCCGATCCGCCCGCGTCGGCGGCCTCAGAACTTGTCGGTGTACTCGCTGACGCCCGGCACCAGCAACCGGCCGCCCTGCAGCGCCTTCGCGATGCAGGCGACATGGAGCACGAGCACGCCGAGCTGGGCCAGGGGCGCGAGCAGGAACGCGAGCCACCCCGCGATGCCGCTCAGTATCGCGAGGGCCATGAACCCGACGAACTCGGCCCCGAACAGGACCAGTCCGTGCTTGGCGTGCCACCGCACCTCGTGGTCCTGCTCCTCCACGAGGAGGGGGACGAGCGCCAGCAGCCAGAGGTACGCCAACACGATCATCAACCCCCGGTTCGGTGACGCGATCCCCGGCGGCGGGGGGGGCGGCGGGGGCGCTCCCGGCGACGCGGTTCCCGGCGGGGGCGTTCCCGGCGGCGGGGCTTCCGGTGGTGCGGAACCTGGAGTCGGCGGCGGCGCTGACGCGGCCGGCGGCGCGGCCTGGGCAGCCGGCGGCGGGGTCGCGGCGGGCGGCGGCGCGGTCGCTGGGGGCGCCGGTGCGGTCTCGGCGGCCGGCGGCGCGGCTTCGGCGGCCGGTGTGGCCTGGGCGGCCGGCGGTGCGGCCCCGGCAGCCGGTGTCGCGGTCGTTGGGGTTGGCGGTGCGACCTCGGCGGCCGGCGGTGCGGCCTCGGCAGTTGGCGGCGGGGTCGCGGCGGGCGGCGGCGACGTCGCGGGAGCCGGAGACGCGGGTGAGGACGGCGGAGGCGGCGGGGTCTGCGCCGTATCGGGCGTCTGTTCGTCGGTCATCATCATCTCCGGGCGCGGACCGGCGGTCCGCACCGGCTCCGGTGCGTGCGCCCGGCCGTCGGGCCGGACCACTTGCTTGAGTTTCTACGATCTGACTAAGCTGAGAGTTCCGTTGTGGTCGTACCGTGGCGGGCAGCGTCACGCCGCGACCGGGAAGTGTTGAGGACCATGTCAGTCGAACCGTCAGCCGTGATGGAAGCGCTTCGCGTCGTTCGCGACCCCGACCTGGGCCGCGACATCGTCAGCCTCGGATTCGTGAAGGACCTCCGCGTCGACGCCGGACAGGTGTCGTTCGCGATCGAGCTGACCACCCCGGCGTGCCCGGTGAAGGAGCAGATGCACGATCAGGCGGTGGCCGCGGTCTCCGCCCTCGACGGGGTGACCGGCGTCTCCGTGGAGATGACCGCCAACGTCCGCGCGGTGGCCTCGCCCGACGCCGGCCGCGCCCCCATCCCCGGCGTCAGGAACGTCATCGCGGTCGGGGCCGGCAAGGGCGGCGTCGGCAAGAGCACGGTGGCGGTCAACCTCGCCCTGGCCCTGTCCCGGTACGGCGGGCGCGTCGGCCTGATCGACGCGGACGTCTACGGCCCCAACATCCCGATCATGCTGGGCCTGCGCGGCCAGCTCGAGACCGACGGCAAGAAGATCATGCCGGCGCGCAAGCATGGCATCCCGGTGGTGTCTATGGGCTTCCTGACCCAGGACGAGACCCCCATCATCTGGCGCGGCCCGATGCTGCACGGCGTCGTGCAGCAGTTCTTCCGCGAGGTGCGGTGGGACGAGCTGGACTACCTCGTGGTCGACATGCCCCCGGGCACGGGCGACGTCGCGCTGAGCCTGAGCCAGACCGTCCCGGTGTCGGGGGCGGTGGTGGTGACGACCCCGCAGACGGTCGCCCTCGCCGACTCGCGCCGCGCGGTCGCGATGTACCGGAAGCTGAACGTGCCGGTCCTCGGCCTCGTCGAGAACATGAGCTACTTCGTCTGCCCGGCCTGCGACCACGAGAGCGACATCTTCGGCAAGGGCGGCGGCGAGGCGACGGCCGAGGCGGTGGGCGTCCCGTTCCTCGGGCGGATTCCGATCTACCAGCCGATCCGCGAGGGGGGAGACTCGGGGAACCCCCTCGTCGTCGCCGAGCCGGAGTCGGCGGCGGCCCAGGCGTTCCGCGACGTGGCGGAGCGCACCGCGGCCGAGGTGTCGATTGCCGCTCTCGGCGCCGCGGCCGCGGGCGGAGCGGCCGCCGTCGGCGGCGCCGCCGCCCCGGCCGGCGTGTCGTGAGGCGGTGCCCGGCATCCCGGCCGGCGGCGCTCGGGAATCAGGCAGGAGGGTCCGGGAGGCCGTCGTCGTCGGCCGTCGGCCCTTGCCTCGGTGGTCAGCGGCGCACCGCCTCGGCGGTCGACGGTGTCTCGCCTCGGCGGTCAGTGACGAGCCGTCGCGGCGGTCGGCGGCGCTCCGGCCCGGCGGTCGGCGCGTTCCGCCCCAACGGTCGTCGGCGCTCCACGCCGGCGGCCGGGGGTTCCGACCGGCGATCAGCGGCGCTCGGCCTCGCCGGTCATCGGCACGAAGAGCACCGGGAGCACCGCCTCCTCGGTGACGCCGTCGTCGGTGCGGGTCAGCACCGTCAGCGTCTGCCGGTAGTCGCCCACCGGGATGATCATCCGCCCGCCGACGGCGAGCTGGTCGACGAGGGGCTGGGGGACGTGGTCGGGCGCCGCCGTCACCATGATGGCGTCGAACGGCGCCGCTTCCGGCCACCCCGCGTAGCCGTCGCCCTCGCGGAGCCGCACGTTGTCGTAGCCCAGCTCGGCCAGGGTGGCGGCGGCGCGGGCGGCGAGGGGAGGCACGATCTCGATGGAGTACACGGTGTCGGCCAGCTCCGCGAGCACCGCGGTCTGGTAGCCCGAGCCGGTGCCTATCTCGAGCACCCGCGCGCCGGGCGCCAACCGCAGGGCCTGGGTCATGTAGGCCACGACGTAGGGTTGCGAGATGGTCTGCCGGTAGCCGATGGGCAGCGGCCGATCCTCGTAGGCGTCCGCGCGGATGTCCTCGGGGACGAAGCGATGGCGCAGCACGCGCTGCATGACCTCGATGACGCGGGGATCGGTGATGTCACGGGCGATGAGCTGTCGCTCGACCATCGACATGCGGTCGCTCTCCCGGTCGGAAGGGGCCTGGGCCGACGCGCCCGCGGCGGCTGACGCGGCGTCGACCACGGTGTCGGCCGGCGCCGTGCAGGCGAGGAGGGCGAGTCCCAGGGCCGTCGCCGCGCCGGCCCCGCCGTACCGCGCGCGCCGGCCATGACCACGGGCAGGAGTCTGCGTCCGATGTTCCTGTTGTTCGTCGCCGCCGGGGCCGGCGTGCTGCTGCTGTCCCATGTCGCTCCCTTTCCCTTCGCCCTGGACGCGCTGACCCCGGCGCCCTCCCGCTGGAGCATGCCGGCCGCCGGCACCCCCACAATCTACCTCACCTACGACGACGGCCCGAACCCCGCCGCGACCCCCGACCTGCTCGACGTGCTGGCCCGCGAGGGGGCGGTCGCCACCTTCTTCGTGCTCGACCGCCACCTCACGGCCGAGACCGCGCCCATCGTCGAGCGGACGTTCCGCGACGGGCACGCGGTGGCCCTGCACTCGCACACCCGCCGGCTCATGCTGCTGTCGCCGGACGAGCTCGGCCGCACCTTGATCGCAACCGCCGACCGCATCGAACGGCTCACCGGCCACCGGCCGTGCCCGGCGTTCCGGCCCCACGGCGGCTGGCGTAGCGGGCGGATGTACGAGGGCCTGAGGCGGATAGACCACACCCTGATCGGCTGGGGCTGGTTCCTCTGGGACTGGGACTGGTTCCGGACCCGGGACCCCGATCGGCTCGTGCGGCGCTTCGCGGGCCGCGTGTCCGACGGCGACATCATCGTCATGCACGACGGCCACCACGAGGACCCGCGCCCCGACCGCCGCTACGCCGTCGACGCCACCGCCGGCCTCGTGCCGGCGCTGCGCGGGGCGGGGTTCGCGTTCGGCACCGTGTGTTGACGCGCGGCGCCGGTTCAACGGGACGCCGGGTCCTGGTCCGCGCATCGCGGCTCTCGGCTGCCCGGCCTCCCCGCCGACCCCGCGGCACCCCGCCGGAACTCCGCCGCCTTGCCGGACATGGCCGCCCTCACGGCGCCGGATCGCCGCTACCCGACAGCCACGCCTCGAAGTTCCGCTTCTGCGCGTCGGTCGGCTCGTCGACCGGCCGCAGCTCCCAGCGCCGGCCGGGCGGCGCCGCCGTCTCGACCGGAATGCGGCGGAGCGCCCCCCGCCGCGCCACGAGGACGTCGAGGCGGGCGCCGGCCCCGGCCTGTGCGATCCGCGCGTTCCACTCGGACGGCAGCACACGGTGGCCGCCGACGGCGAGAATCTCGTCGTCGACGTTGAAGCCGGCCGCGTGGGCCGGCGTGTCCCGGGGCACCTGGGCCACGACGAGTCGGCCGCCGGCGTTGCGGGTGACGACGCCGACCCAGCCGTCCTCGTTCTCCGTCTCGTCCCCCGCCGGCTTCTCGCCGAGAGTCAGCCCCAGCCAGTCGAGGGCCTCCGCGTAGTCGAGCTCGTCCGTGGTGTCGAGGGCGTGTGCGAACCAGCCCGACAGGGGCACGCCGGCCACCGCCTCGGCGGTGGCCCTGAACTCGTTCGGCGTGAACCCGCGGGCGCCCGAGTAGCGGGAGTATGCGCGCCGCAGGACGTCGTCGAGGGTCTTCGCGCCGCCCGTCGCGGCGCGTATCCGCATGTCGAGCAGGAAGCCGACGACCGCCCCCTTGGTGTAGTAGCTGACCGAGGTGTTCCGCGAGTTCTCGTCGGCGCGGTAGAACTTGATCCAGGCGTCGTACGACGCCAGCGACATCGGCTGCACCTCGCGTCCCGGCGTGGTCTGCAGCCCGCGGATCTGACCGGACAGCGAGGCCAGGTACTCCGCCTCGGTCGAGAGGCCCGCGCGGTGCACCGCGAGGTCCGCGTAGTAGACCGTCAACCCCTCGACCACCCACAGGCTCTCGGTGTGGACCTCGGCCTCGTAGTCGAACGGCCCGAGCTCGATGGGCCGCAGCCGCTTCCCGTGCCAGGCGTGGAACAGCTCGTGGCTGACGAGGCCGAGCCAGCGCAGGTAGCGGGGGCGCGACGAGGTCGCCCAGCGGCTGGTCATGAGCAGCGTCGAGTTGCCATGCTCGAGGCCGCCGCCGGCCTCGGTGATCATGTTCAGGAACGTGTAGCGCTCGTAGGGCATCAGCCCCCACATGCGGTGCAGCTCGCGGGTGATGCGCTCGGTGTCCGCCGCCGACCGCGGCCCGTCCCAGACCCCCGACTCGCCGACGTTGACGAGCTCATGGGGCACCCCGGCCACGGTGAACGGATGGACGGTGGGGTTGCCGGCCACGATCGGCGAGTCGACGAGGGTGTCGAAGTCGGGGGCGCGCCAGGCGTGGGGGGCGCCGCCGGGATGCGGCGGCAGCCCCGTCGCGGTGTCTCCCCACGCCGCGGGCAGCTCCAGGAACACGTCGTGCGGCCGGGCGACATGGTCGTCGGCCAGGGTGAGGAACGTCGGCGCCCCGTTCAGCATCGCGAAGTCGGCCTCGATCCAGTTCGTGCGCACCGACATCTCGCGCCCGTACACCCGGTAGGAGACCACGATGGCGTCCGCGCCCCCGGTGGCCGCCCGCCAGCGGTTCTTGCGCGACTTCTCGATGGGCAGCCGGTCGCCGCCCGGGGTGCGGGCGGTGACTTCCTCGACGTGCCGGGCGTACTCGCGGACGAGGTACGACCCCGGCGTCCACACCGCCATCATCAGCTCGACCGCGGGCCGCCCGCCGGTCGGGACCCGGGCGTCGACGGTGACGTAGTGGGTGTGCGGGGCGGGGAAGCGCAGCGTGTAGGCGATGGGCTCGGGCGGCTGGGCGGCCGCCGGCGGCGCCGACAACGCGACCGAGAGACCCGCGGCTAACAGGAGCTTGCGCACGTGAGTACCGTCCTTTCAGGTTGCCGGCATGATCAGGCCGAGAGCTCGCGGGCGGCGACGGCGGCCCCGAGCAGGGCGGGGCGCCCCTCCAGGATCACCCGCACCGGCACCCGTTCGAGGAGGCCGCGCATCGGGTGCTTGTCGAGGAAGGCGTCGATGAAGCCGCCGGTCCGCACCGCGGGCAACAGGTTGGGCACGATGCCGCCGCCGATGTAGACGCCGGCGGTGGCCACGGTCCGGAGGGCGAGGTTCCCGGCCGCCGCGCCGAGGGCGGAGACGAACAGGCCCAGGGCCTCCTCGCAGGCCGGGCAGGCCCCGGCGAGGGCGCCCGCGGTGACCGCCGCGGGCCGGTCCCCCGGGCGGTCGGGCAACGGGTCGCCGGTGCAGGCGGCCCCGCGGTGGGTGAACGCGTGCAGGTTGACGAGCCCCGGCCCCGAGACCACGTCCTCGAGGGAGACGCGCCCCCGTTCGGCCGCGAACGCCGTCGCGAACTCGTGCTCGCGCGGCGTGCGGGCCGCGAAGTCGGCGTGCCCCCCCTCCGAGGGCATCGGGACCTGACGACCGCCGACCCGGTGCAGGGCGGCCTCGCCGAGCCCCGTGCCGGGGGCGATGAGGGCCGCGTTGCCGCCGGCGTCGGGGACGCCGGCGTGCACGACGGCCAGCTCTTGGGCGGCGAGCCGCGGCACCGCCCAGCCCATCGCCTCGAGGTCGTTGAGGAGGTGGACCGACGCCACCCCGAAGCGCTCGCGGATCTCGCGGGCATCGGCCGTCCACGGGACGTTGGTGAGCCGCGAGACCCCGTCCCGCACCGGTCCCGCCACCCCGAAGCACGCCGCCTCCGGGGCCGCGCGGGCCCCCGCGTCGTCGAGGAAGCGGGCCACGACGCCCGCCAGCCCGTCGAACTCGCGGGTCGCGTAGCGGGCCGTCTCGAGCGGTTCGGGGCGCGGCGACCCCGCGTCGAACAGCCCCAGCCAGGTCTTGGTGCCTCCGACGTCACCCGCGAGAATGGTCCGAGGCGTCATCGGCGGCGTGGATCCCGGTCGTGGTTCCGGCGGCGGCCGTACGCCGGTCTCGGCGGCGCGGCAGGGCGCCCTTCCCGGCGCTTGACTTCGGGACTATTCTCATTCATCTTGCGGGCGGTGGCATAGTGCCTTCACCAGCCGATACTCCGTTTCGCGATCAGGTCGTGGTCTTCGCGGGGAGACTCGCGGCGGTGCATCACCGGGCGGCGCGGCAGCTCGTGGAGCGGATGGGCGGGGTCGCCGACGACGAGGTGACGGCCCGGACGACGATGCTGGTGGTGGGCGGCGGCTCCACGGCGCCGCG
This sequence comes from Vicinamibacterales bacterium, assembly GCA_965261285.1. GTDB lineage: Bacteria > Acidobacteriota > Vicinamibacteria > Vicinamibacterales > UBA8438 > JAJEEA01. Next base: position 6,522,241 of record OZ253457.1, read on the forward strand.
GGACTCCGCGGCGCGATCCGAGGCACGCAGTCCGAAGCTGCGGAAGGCCGAGGAGGTCAACGCGGCCACCCCCGGCCGCGTGCAGATCGTCGCCGAGGACGAGTTCTGCCGGCTCGGCGGCCTGCCGACGGCGGAGGCCCTCGGCCGCCGCTACTACAGCCTGCGGCGCATCCGCCGCCGCTATCCGCGCATCCGCCAGAATCACATCCGCTGCCTCGAGAAGCGGTCGCTCGTCCGCCCCGCCGCCCGCACCGACGTCGATCGCTACTACGGATTCCAGGGCCTGCGCACGGTCCGCGGTGTCAGCGACGGCCTCGAGCGGGGCACGCCGTTCCGGGCGGTGCTGCGGGAGCTCGAGGCGGCCCGCAACGGTCAACTGACCCTCGACTTCGGCGAGGACGGCCGGGCCCCGAGGCCGGCGACGATCGTGGCCCTGCCCGCCCGCCGCCAATTGGCGATGGGCGGCGCGGCGACGGGGGACGCCGGAAGCGGGCCGCCGTCGTCGGTCGAGGCCTCGCTGGCGATCTCCTGCTTCCAGGAGGGGGCGGCCCTCGACGAGGGCAACGAGCGCGACCGGATCATGGCCGGCATCGCCTATCGCAAGGCCCTGATGCTGGACCCGAACCTGGTGCCCGCCCTCATCAACCTCGCCAACGTCCACTATGCCCGCGACGAGCTGGTGGAAGCCCAGGCCCTCTACGAGCGGGCCATGCACCTCGACCGCGACTGCTTCGAGGCGCAGTTCAACCTGGGGAACATCCATCACGATCTCGGCCGCCACGGCGATTCGGTCCGGCACTACCGCCGGGCCCTCGAGATCGACCCCGACTATCCCGACGCCCACTTCTACCTCGCCGTGACCCTCGAGAAGACCGGCCGTCCGGCCGAGGCCCAGCCGCACTGGCGGGCCTACCGGGCGCTGGCCCCGCGCGGCGAGTGGATCGAGCTGGCCCGGGAGTTCACGGAGTAGGCACCATGCATCGTCACCCGCTTCTCCCCGGACACCGCCGCGAGGCGGCCCCCGGCGCGGCTCGCATCCGGCGGAGCGTGCGCCGCCTGCCGGCCGTGCTGGTCGCGCTGCTCGTGCTGACCGGGCCCGGCGCCGCCCAGACCGTGCGCATCGAGCGGCTGCTGGACGGCCCCATCATCCGGCCCGACATGGACGCCTCGATGGGCAGCAACATCGCCGGCCCGTCCCTCATCCGGGTGCCGGACTGGGTGGAGGGCGCCCTGGGGCGCTACTACCTCTACTTCGCCGATCACCGCGGCACCTACATCCGGCTCGCCTGGGCGGATGCCCTGGAGGGCCCGTGGACGACCCACGAGCCGGGCGTCCTCGACCTCGCCGACTCGCACTTCCCGACCACCTGCCCGCCGTGCGCGCCCCCCGGCGCCTACGTGCACATCGCCTCGCCGGACGTGCACGTCGTCGAAGAGCGGCAGGAGATCGTGATGTACATCCACGGGCGGGACGCCGGCCGCCAGGTGACCCGGGCCGCGGTGTCCCGCGACGGCCTGCGCTTCGAGGCGAGGCCCGAGATTCTGGGGCGGCCGTACTTCCGCGCCTTCCGGCACGACGGCTTCTGGTACGCCCTGGCCATGCCCGGCGTCGTGTACCGGTCCCGCGACGGCCTCTCCGGCTTCGAGGAGGGCCCGACGCTGTTCAACCCGAACATGCGGCACTCGGCCCTCCTGAAGCGGGGCGACTCGCTGCTCGTGTTCTATACGCAGCGGGGCGACGCTCCCGAGCACATCCTGCAGTCGCGCATCGATCTCGCCGGCGACTGGCTGACGTGGACCGAGACCCCGCCGGTGGAGGTGCTGCGTCCCGAGCGGGACTGGGAGGGGGCGGGGCTGCCCGTGGAGCCCTCGCGGGGCGGGGCCATCGACGTGCCCGTGAACCAGTTGCGCGACCCCGCCATCTACGAGGAGGGCGGCCGCACCTGGCTCCTCTATGCCGTGGCCGGCGAGCGCGGCATCGCCCTCGCGGAGGTCCACGTCGACCCGTAGCGCAGCCCGGAGAACATCCGGCCGCGGCTGCGACTCCCCGCAACCGGCCGGCCGGCGCGGCATCGCTCTCGCGGAGGTGGAGAACACCGCCTGCGGTTGCAGCTCCCCGCAACCCGCCCTTGCAACCTTGGCCGGCGGGCGCGTCACCGCCCTCGCCGAGGTGCATGTCGACCCGCAACGCAACCCGGAGAACACCGCCCGCGATTGCGACTGCCGCCGACCCGCCCTCCGGAACCGCCGCACCGTCCACGGCGGCGGCTCCCGGCCGGGGCCGCTAGTACAGGTAGTCGTCGTCGACGTGCCGTCGTTTCGGGGCCTTCCGCCGCACCTTGTAGAGGGCGCAGTCGGGGCACCACGAATCGGCGTTGAAGCCGCTCTTGCCCGCGTAGGGCAGCACCTCGGGGTTCAGGCAGTACGCCGGCCCGCTCTCGCTGACCGACCAACGACAGCTCTGAAAGCGGGCCTCGGCCGGCGTCGGCTCGGGCGCGGTGGCGGGAAGGGTGGGGGAGGGAGCTTCCATGGTCAGGTCCGGTGCGGCGCCCCGGGCGGGCCGCCCGCATCGTCAGTCGGCATGCGCCGGCTCCCGCAACTGCAGGTCGATCGAGCTCTGCAGCGCCCTGACCGCCTGCAGCTCGGCCGGCGCGGCCAGGGTCAGCGCGCTGCCGGTGGCGTCGAGCCGGGCCGTCCGCCCCACGCGGTGCACGTAGGTGTCGCGGTTGGGGGGCACCTCGAAGTTCACGACGGTCTTGATGCCGTCGATGTCGAGCCCGCGCGCCGCGACGTCGGTGGCGACGAGGACCCGGTAGCGGCCGCTGCGGAACCCGCCCACCGCCGCGAGCCGCAGGGCCTGCGACCGGTCCGCGTGGAGGGCGGTGGCCTTGATGCCGGCGCCCGACAGCGCCCGCGCCAGCCGCTCCGTCCCGCGCTTGGTGTTGACGAAGACGAGGACGGACCCCGAGGACCGGCCCAGGAACGACGTGAGCCAGGCGGTCTTCCGGGCCGCCGGCATCCGTTCGACGGCGTGCGAGATGCCCTCGGCCGGCTTGCCCCGCTGGCCGACCTGGACGTAGGCGGGGTCGTGGGCCAGCTCCGACAGGGGGTGCAGGACCCAGTCGGGGATCGTGGCCGAGAACAGGAGGGTCTGGCGTCCCGACGGTCCCGATCGCGGCCCTGGCGGCAGATCGGAGACGATGCGGCGGACGTCGGGCCAGAACCCCATGTCGAGCATGCGGTCGGCCTCGTCGAGAATCAGGGTGTCGATGCAGCCGAAGCCGGGGATTCCCCCGCGGAGGTGATCGATGAGGCGTCCCGGGGTCGCGACGACGATGTCGACGCCGGCGGCCAGGGCCTGGGACTGCGGAGACATCGGGGTGCCCCCGAAGACCGCCGCGCTCGTGAGCCCGGTGTGATAGACGAACCCCTGCAGGTCGTCCTCTATCTGCACCACCAGCTCGCGGGTCGGCCCCAGGACGAGCACGCGGGTCCCCGCGGTCCCTGCCGCGGCGTCGTTCCGCGGCTCCTTGAGCAGGCGGTCGAGCACCGGCAGCAGGTAGGCGGCGGTCTTGCCGCTTCCCGTCTCCGCGCTCGCGATCAGGTCGCGCCCGCTCGCCACGATTGGAAAGACGGCGGACTGGACCGGGGTAGTGTTGGCGAAGCCGCGGTCCCGGACGCCCTCCGCGAGGGCCGGGGCCAGATCCAGCCCGTCGAAGGCGATCGGCTCCGCGTCGACCACCGCCGCCGGCAGGGTCAACTCGGCCGAGGGGGCCGCGAAGTCCTTCGCAGACGGGGCGGGGCGTCGTGTCGGACGACCGGCGGGGCGGCGCCCGCGCCGGGGTCGTCTCCGTTTTGTGGTTGAATCCAAGATGTTCAGCGAGCCCGGAAGGTGATGATGCCTCGGACCGGATCGTAGGGAGAGACGCCGACCGTCACCCGATCGCCCGGTACGACCTTGATGCGGAACCGCCGCATGCGGCCGCTCAGTTGAGCCAGAACCTCGTGGCCGGCGTCGCACTGCACGCGGTAGAGCCCGCCGCTGTGCACGGCCATGACCGTGCCTTGTACGTCGATGAGGTCGTCCTTTGCCACACGCCTCCTTGCCACCGCCCTCCCGACAGATCCGCGAGCCTGCGCCGCAGAAGCACCGCGGCGGCGAAACTCCGGACGCGACCGCAAGGTCGCGCAGCCTGCTGCACCGAATGCGGAGGACGGTACATTTCCTGCCCCGCGGTCATCGACCCAGGCAGGCGGGCGGCCCGGGGTGACCGTACCGCGTCGCCTATAACCTCCAAGTCTCGCACATCGGCCCGGCGCATGCAAAGCGGCGGCGCGAAGCGGGTGCACGACGGGCGGGTGAGACGCCGCCGGGAACGACACCCGGGCGGTCGGCCTGACGGTGCCGGGAGGGCCCGTCTCGCGAATCTGTCGTGCACCCGTCAGAGGGCCTTCACCGCCGCCTCGAGGTCGGCGGCCATCGCGACGTAGTCCGACCCGGCCAGGCGCCGCGGGGGGCCGAAGCGCACCCCGACCCGGCCCGGGCGCGCCACGCGGAGCCCGCGCCCCAGCACGCGGTCGACCCCCCGCAGCCGCACCGGCACCACCGGCACGTCGAGCCGGGCCGCGAGCATCGTCGCCCCGGGCTGGAAGCGGGCGACGGCGTCGCCGGTCACCCGCAGCCCCTCGGGGAAGATGATCAGCGAGTTGCCGGCGCTGACGAGCTCGCCCGCGTAGCGCAGGGCGTCGCGCGCCCCCGCCTCGCGCTGGGGCAGCGGGAACGCGTTGTAGAAGCCGGTGGCCAGGTAGTAGTTGAGGCTGCTCGTGAACCGTTGGAGCCGCGTGTGGCGCTCGGGGTCGAAGTGGCCGGCGAAGAACTCCTTGGACATCGCCGTCACCACCCGGTAGCGCGTCTTCTCCGGCAGCGCGGCGAGAATCACCGAGGGGTCGATGAAGCTCTGGTGGTTGGCCGCGAAGACCACCGGCCCGTCGAGGGCCCGCACGTGCTCGAGCCCCTCGACCCGGATCCAGGCGAAGAGCCGGGTCATGGGCAGCAGCCACACCGCGAGGGCGGCCCGGCGCAACTGCCGGACGGGCCACGCCTGGTTCCAGCGCGGGGCGGGGAACGGGGGCGGGGCGGGGCGGGAGGAACCGCCGCCGGACGCGGTGACGAGCCTCTCGAGGTCCGCGACCGTCGCCGCGCCCACCACCCCCCGCTCGTCGACCGCGACGTCGAGCTCGCTCTCCAGCGTCATCAGCAGCTCGACCCGCTCGAGCGAGCTCAGGCCCAGCTCGTCGAGGCGCGTTCCCCCGTCCACCGCGCCGCCCGAGATGCGCGCGAGGATCGACGACACCGACCGCTCGCCCCCGCCCGCGGCGGCGCGGGCCGGCGCCCCGCCCTCCTCCGCCCACGTCTTCACGGCCCGCCGCATGAGCTTCCGCGTGCCCTCGGTGCGGGGCAGCCGGTCGCCGGGCCACACCAGCACGTCGCGCACCTTCTGGTGGTCGGCGAGCCCGCGGTTGGCGGCCCGCGCGACCTCGCCGGGCGACGTCCCGGGGGCGAGCACCGCCACCGCGTACACCCTTTCGCTGCCGTCGCGGGTCAGGCCGACGACGGCCGACTCCTCGACCCCCGGCACCGTGTCGACGACCCGCTCGACGTCCTCGGGAAAGACGTTGAGCCCCTCGGCGGTGACGATCATCTCCTTCTTGCGGCCGTGCACCTGCAGCCGGCCGGCCTCGTCGAGGACGCCGAGGTCGCCGGTGTGGAACCAGCCGTCCTCGAAGGCCGCGTCGTCCCCGGCCGCCGCCCCGAAGTAGCCGGTGGTGACGTTGTCGCCCTTCACGAGGATCTCGCCGTCGTCGGCAATCCGCACCTGCATCCCCGCGATGGGCTTCCCGACCGAGCCGCGCCGGGTGCGGAACGGGTGGTTCAGGGTGACGATGGGCGCGGTCTCGGTCAGGCCGTAGCCCTGCACGACGAGGAACCCGAGCCGCTGCCAGAACGCCTCGAGGTCGGGGTCGAGGGGCGCGGCGCCGACGATGAAGCACCAGAACTTGAGCCCGAACAGCCGGTGCACCCGGCGGTAGCGCCACCACCGGTGGGCCACCCCCAGCCCCTCGGCCGGGGGCTCGGCCGTCTCCGGGGCGACCTGCCTCACGTGGTCTCTCAGCACGTCGAGGATCTTCGGGACGCAGACGAGGACCGAGATGCGCCGCGTGCGAACCTGCTGCACGATGGCCTGCGGGCTGTATCCCTTCATGAACACGCAGGTGCCGGGCAGCATCGGGGGGATGAACGTGGCCAGGGCCTGCCCGAACATGTGGCTCAGGGGCAGGAGGTCGAGGAAGCGCAGGGGCCGGAAGGGGCGCGCGTAGCGCCGGTACTTGAGCACCTCGCGCTCGACCGGGACGATGTTGGCGAGCACGTTCCGGTGGGTGATGACCACCCCCTTGGGTTCGGACGTCGCCCCGGACGTGAACACGATCTCGGCGGTGTCGCCGGGGGCGGGGGCGTGGAAAGCGGGGGGCGGCGCGCCGGCGTCCGCCGCGGGCGCGCGCAGGTCGGCGAACCGCCAGGTCTCGACCCCGTCGAGTTGCGCCGGGGCCACGTCGTCCCCGACGAGCAGGAGCCGCGCGTCGACCCGCCGGGCGATGCTCCCGAGGAAGTCGGACGAGGCCCGGTAGTCGATGGGCACCACCACCACGCCCCGCAGCAGGCACCCCCAGAAGGCGACGATCCACTCGGGGCGGTTCTCGCCCCAGAACAGCACCGCGTCGCCGCCCCCGATGCCGGCCCCCGCGAGGCGCGCCGCGAAGGCCGTCGCCGCCCGCCGCACCTCGTCGTAGCTGTGCCGCCGCACCCTGTAGCCGTCGTCGTGGACGAGGAACTCGGTGTCCCCGCGCAGGCGTTCGTCGAAGTAGTCGAGCAGGGTGTCCCGTCTCATGCGCGCATTATGGTCGAAGCGCGGCGCCCGGGCGGGGGCGCTCATCGCACGGAGCCGGGGGCGCTCATCGCACGGAGCCGGGGGCGCTCATCGCACGGGAGCCGGGGGCGCTCATCGCACGGAGACGCCGATGTTGTGGCCGCCATCAGGGTCTGGCGCGGCGATCCGGGCTGCTCCCCGAGCTGCTCGATGGGACTGATGGCGAAGAACCGCCGATCCAGCGGCAGCGCCACGTTCGGGGTGGGGCGCTCATCGCACGGAGACGCCGATGTTGGCCGCCATCAGGGTCTGGCGCGGCGATCCGGGCTGCTCGCCGAGCTGCTCCACGGGGCTGATGGCGAAGAACCGCAGGTCCAGCGACAGCGCCACGTTCGGGGTGAGGAACCACCGGGCCCCCCCGCCGTAGTTGAGGGTGCGGGCGCCCCGCTGCAGCGGGGTCGTCGGCTGTTGCGGGTACACGTTCAGCCGCGAGGTGCCGAGCCCGCCGCCCACGTAGCTCCAGCCGTTGCGGTGGCCGAAGTTGAACGTGATCTGGGGCGAGATCGCGGTGAACCGCGAGGTCACGGGGACGCCCTCGATGAGCGGCTCCATCTCTTCTTCGTCGTCCGCCGTGGGGTCCTGCGGTACGAACGGGTTGAAGCGGCCGGGGGTCTGCTCCTCGGACATCGGCTCGACCACCGGCTGGTGCGCCGCGGTGGACAGGATGGAGGCGCCGATGCCGAACGTGACCGGGCCCAGGCGCAGGAAGTAGAAGTGGCCGCCGAGGTCGACCGCGATGCCGCGGGCGGGAAGCTGATCCGGCCGCAGCCGCCGCACCCGGGCCAGCTCTTCGTTCCGCCCCAGGCTGACCGAGGAGCCCCGAAGGTCGATGATGTAGCGGCCTATCGGCTCGTCGTCCTGCGCGGCCACGCCGGAGGCGGTCGTCGCGAGCAGGAACGCGACCCGCAACGCGGTCCGCACGTGGGCGCTCGACATCCTCTGCCCAGTATACCGGGGCCGGGGCGGCCACCAGGTCCGCGAGCGAGGTCGCTCGGCAATCCCCCCGGTGCGCTGCGTCGCCGGGGCCGCTGCCCGGTCGGGCGGTTTCCGGCCCCGCGGCGGCGCGTTGTCTCCGCCGCGGGCCGCCTCCGGGACCTCCCACGGTGGCTGCGGCGCGCCGGCATGCGCCCCCGCATGCCCAGCGACGTTCCCTGCGCGCCGTTTCCGCCACCGGCCGCCGCCAAGCACGCTCCGGCCGACAATGGTGCGCCGGTATACTCCCCCGCATGTCCAGCGTCGTTCCCGTGAGCGCCATCGCGGAGGCCGCCCGGCGCATCGACGGCGCCGTCCGCCGCACGCCGCTGCTGCGGCTGCCGATCGAGGAGGGGCCGCCGGTCTACGCCAAGTGCGAGAACCTCCAGGCGGCCGGGGCCTTCAAGATACGCGGCGCCACCAACTTCATCGCGCAGCTCGACCCCGACGCGCGCCGGCACGGGGTCATCACCTACTCGTCGGGGAACCACGCGCAGGCGGTGGCTCTGGCCGCCCGCCGGGTCGGCGTGCCCGCGGTGGTCGTCATGCCGACGACGGCCCCCGCCGTCAAGGTCGAGGGGGCGCGGGCCCTCGGGGCCGAGATACTCTTCGAGGGGACGACGTCGGTCGAGCGGAAGCGTCGGGCCGAGGCGGTGGCGGGCGACCGGGACCTCCAGATGGTGCCGCCGTTCGACCATCCCTGGATAATCGCCGGTCAGGGCACGGTGGGCCTGGAGATCCTCGATGACTGCCCGGACGTCGCGCGCGTCCTCGTGCCGGTGGGCGGCGGGGGCCTGGTGGCCGGCGTCGCCGCCGCCGTCAAGCAGCAGCGTCCCGAGGTGCGTCTCGTCGGGGTCGAGCCGACCGGCGCGGCCAAGATGACGGCGTCGCTCGCGGCGGGGCGGCCGGTCTCGCTCGACCGGGTCGCGAGCCTCGCCGATGGGCTCCTCCCGGTGCGGCCCGGGGACCTCACCTTCCACCACGTCCGGCGCTTCGTCGACGAGGTCGTCGCCGTCGACGACGATCCGATCGCCGACGCCGTCCTCTGGCTGTTCCGCCGGGCCAAGCTCGTCGTGGAAACCAGCGGCGCCGCGACCCTGGCCGCTCTCCTCAGCGGGTCTGCCCCGGACCGGTCGGATCCATCTCCGGACGAGGGCGCCACCGTCGTCGTGCTGAGCGGCGGCAACCTCGGCCTCGACACCCTGGCGCAACTCGCCGCGCGCCGCCCGCCGGCAGACCGGCGGGAGAGCTAGAGAAGCCGTGGCAGGGTGCAGTTCCCACGCGAGGCGCCCTGGAGCACACCAAGGGGAGGCCGCCGTCCGTTCGCGGCTCAGAACTGCACGCGTACGCCGGCGAAGGCGCTGCGCGGCTGCCCCGGCCCGATGAACCGCGGATCGCTGGCGTCGGGCACCTCGTGCAGGAAGACCTCCAGCTCGGCGAGCACGCCCGCCGTCGCGTAGCGCGCGTCGAGGAGGTTCTCGACCCGCACGAACAGCTCGACGCCCTGGTCGAGCCGGTACGTCGAGCGCAGGTTCACCACCCCGTACCCGTCCAGCCGCACCTGGTCGTTGCCTTCGTCGCCGACGAACACGCGGTCCGACGCGACCACCGTCTCGATGGCGGCGTCCCACGCGTCGGTCAGCGCCTGCCGGATGCCCGCCTTGAGGCTGTGGCGCGGGAGGCCGGGGAGCCGGTCGCCCGGCTCGACGGCGACGCCCTCGTCGGTGGCGGCGTCGTTGACCTCATCGTCGCCCGGCAGCAGCAGCGGCGACTGGAAGGTCGCGTCGAGCAGCCCGTAGCCGACGTACCAGCCCGTCCGGGCGTGGTTGCCGCTCAGTTCGAGGTCCAGCCCCGCGCGCCGGGTGTCGCCGGCGTTCTGGAAGTAGCCGGTCCCGATGAGCTCGGGCGAGGCGATGAACAGGATGTCGTCGGCGATGCCGGTCCGATACGCCGTGACGGACCAGTCGCCCTCGGCCCACCGGCCCCGGAGCCCGCCCTCGACGGAGCGCGCTACCGCCTGCTCGAGGGGCGGGTCGGAGATGAAGGCGTTCGGCACCCGGCACGGCTCGGCGGGGTCGGCGCAGCTCAGCTCGGCCGCGGTCGGGGCGCGGTTCGACTCGGAGTACCGCGCGAAGATCGATGCGCCACCGCCGGCCTGGAAGACGGCGCCGACGGCGGGGTTGAAGCGCGCGAACGCGTGCGCGCCGTCGAGCGACGTGCCGATCCGGTCCATGATGTCGATGTTCGCCCGGTTGTAGCGCCCCGAGACGGTCAGGTGGACGCGGTCCGTCGCCGACAGCGTGTTGCTGAGGTACAGCCCCACGGCCCGGTTGCCGGTGTCGATGGCGGTGTTGAAGAGGTCGTCGCCGCCGAGGCCGTAGAGGCTGGCCAGGAGCCCCGAGCCGGTGACGCCGCGCTCGGGGGTCAGGCTGCCCACTTCGCTGCTCGTCGTGAAGTCGACGTCCGCCAGGTCGGCCGACGCGCCCATCACGAACACGTTGTCGCGGCCGCCCACCTCGGCCGTGGCGGTCGCCTGCACGGTGGCGCCGTAGCCCGTCGCCAGCGTCCTCGTGCGGTTGTAGGCGCCGTCGCCGGCCGCGTCCATGAGGGTGATGAAGCGTCCCGACACCACGTCGACGAGGGGCGTCGCTTCCTCCTCCTCGTCGTCGTCGCCGTCGTCGTCATCGTCGCCGTCGTCGTCATCGTCGCCGTCGTCGTCATCGTGCCCGTTGTCGTCGTCGTCTCCGTTGTCGTCGTCGTCTCCGTCGTCGTGGTCGTGGTCGTGGTCGTCGTGGTCGTCGTCCCCGTTGTCGTCGTCGTCATCGTCGTCGCCGAAGCAGAGCGTCTGCCCCGGGGCCCCCTCCGGCAGGGCGTCGTCCTCGCACACCCCGAACTCCGCCTCGTCGCCGTTCAGGGTGCGGCGGTCGAGGTCGCGGTAGTAACCCGTCACCTGCACCGACCAGGTGTCGGAGGCCGCGACGCTGGCGCGGCCCTGCACGAACGCGAGGCGGTTGTCGGTCCGGTCGGGGAAGGTGAACACGGCGGCGGGGTTCGTGTCGAGCAGCTCCACCGGGGCGGCGGCGTTCCCGGTCAGGCTCGTGTCGGCGTAGGTGAAGCTGAGGCCGGCGTCCACCCCCTCGTCCCGGTAGCCGACGTCGGCGAAGGCCTGCGTCACCTCGGAGGGCGAGGCGACGCGCCATCCCTCTTCCGAGAAGTGCGTCGCCCCCGTGTAGAAGGCCCAGGCCCCGCGGTTGGCGCCGTACTCGGCGGTGGCCGTGTAGCGCCCGAACGACCCGCCGGAGATCTCGCCGCGGAACCCGGCGTTGTCGAACCCGTTCTTGAGATCGAGGGCGAGGGCGCCGCCGAGCGCGTTCAGCCCGTAGGTGGGGTCGGCGCCGGCGCTGAGCTGCATCCGGTCGATCGCAAACTGCGGGAACAGGTCGAACTGCACGGTGTCGCCGAACGGCTCGTTGATGCGCACCCCGTTCTGGTAGACGGCGATGCCTTGGGGCAGGCCCAGGAGCGGCGAGGCGGTGAAGCCGCGGAAGCGCAGGTTCGGCTGGAAGAGGTTCGTGGTCGCGCCCTCCAGCGTCACCGAACCGAGGCGCTCGTTGAGCGCATCGGCCATCGAGGCCGCCCCGCGGGCGGCGAGATCGTCGCCGTCGATCACCGAGACGGCCGCCGGCACGCGCTCGCGGGGGATTCGGGAGCCGGGGAGGGGGGTGACCCCCACCACGTCGACCTCCTCCGCGATCGCCGCGAGCGTGAGCGTCACGTCGAGGGTCAGCGGGCTCCCCGCCGTCAGCCGAACCTCCTCCCGCCGCGGGTCGAACCCGCCGAGCGTGAAGGTCACCGCGTGGATGCCCGGCGGCAGCGTCAACGAGTACCGACCGACGTCGTCGGTGGCGGCGCTGACCGGCGCGGCCAGCCCCCCGGCCGCGACGGCAGTGACGGTCACCCCGGGGAGGACCGCGCCCTGCGGGTCGGTGACCCGCCCGGCGAGCTCCGTGGTCTGGGCCGAGACGGCCGGCGGGCTCGCGAGGCCGAGGAGCAGGACGCCGGCGAGGAATCGGACGAGGGCCGCGTGTCGGCCATGCGATGTAGTGACGGCGAGATCGGACGGAAGAACATTGGATCGCTGCATACAGGTACATTCCCCGCCGTCGCGATCCGTTCAGGGGAAACGCGCACCCGCCGAGGGCGGCTCGGCATGCTCTCGGGCGGCCGCGCGAAGACCGGGGAATCGCGCACGGCGGCGGCGCGCCCGCATTCCGCGCTGTCGGGGGTGCGGCTCGGGGCGCTCTCGGGCAGCGGCGCGAAGACCGGGATCGTGCACGCGCGGGAGTGCGCCGCATGCCGACCGGATGGATCGATCCCTCCACCCGCGAACCGGGCGCGCGAGAGAGGGCGGGAATGAAGCTGTCCGGCTCTCGCTTGGACCCCTGAGCGGGGAGCCGCGGGTATAGACTGGTCCCAGACGGAATGGCGCCTTCCATCCAGGATCCGGCCCTCGACCTGACGATCGGGCTCGACGAGGCCGCCGCTCCGGTCGCCGCGGCCGAGGCGGCCGAGGCGGTGCTGCGGCTCTTCGACGTGCACCGCGACGGCGTGCACCGCTACGTGCGGGCCCTCGGCATCCCCGACCGGGACGCCGAGGACGTGGTGCAGGACGTGTTCCTGGCCCTGTTCCACCACGTGGCCCGCGGCCGGCCCCGCACCAATCTCCGGGGCTGGATCTTCCGCGTGGGCCACAACCTGGCCCTCAGGCACCTGAAGCGGGAGGCGCGCCGGCGCCGGGTCGGCGCCGATCTCGTGTCGGGTTGGACCATGGCCGCGGCGCCCAGCCCCGAGGACCGCTACGCGAGCCGCCAGCGACGGGTGCGGCTGGCCGCGGCGGTGAACGCGTTGCCGGCCCGCGAGCGGCGCTGTCTCCAGCTTCGCGCGGAAGGACTGCGGTACCGCGAGATCGCCCGCGTGCTCGGGCTGTCGCTCGGCACGGTGGCCAACACCATGGCCCGGGCGCTCGCGCGGCTGCGACGGGTCGACGAGAGGTAAGCACCATGTGGCGCACGAAGAGACACGTCTCCGACGGCGAGCTGCTGCTCCTGGACGAGGACGGGGCGCTGTCCGCCCGCCGGCGCGCGGCGGTGGGCCGGCACGTCGCCGCCTGCCCGCGGTGCGCCGCGCGCCGGGCCGAGCTCGGGGCGGCGCTGGCCGAGGCCGCCGCGGGCTGCCGCGAGACCCCGGCCGGGGCGCCGCCGCTGCACGTCGCCCGCGCCCGGCTTCGCGAGGCGATCGAGGCGGGTCCGCGGTCGCGCCGGGCCTCCTCGGGCCGCACGCGGGCCGGCTGGCCGCTCGCCGGCTGGTCGTTCGCGGGTCGGCCGTGGGCGGGCTGGCCGTTCGCGGGCTGGCCGTTCGCCGGCTGGTCGCTCACGGGTCGGCCGCACGCGGGTCGGCTGCTCGCGGGTCGGCTGCTCGCGGGTCGGCTGCTCGCGGGATGGGCGCCCGCGGGCTGGGCCCTCGCGGGCTGGGCCTCGCGGCTGGCCGTCGCGGCCGTCGCCGTCGTGGCCGCCGTGGCCGCCGTGGTGCTGTCGTGGCCGGCCGCCGAGGGGCCGGGCGCTCCCGGCCGGCCGGCGGCGGGGGCGCCGGGACCGACTGGCGAGGTTGCGGTCTCGTCGGCCGGCCTCGAGCGTCCGCGCCAGGACCTGACCCCCGGCAGCGTCCTCCCCGTCGGTGTCGACGAGATCTGCGGCGGCGGCATCGCCGGCGTACCGGCCGTCGCCGCCCAAGTGCCCCGTCAGGTGTTCGAGGCCTACGGCGTCGACTACCGGCGGGCGGCCGAGTACGAGCTCGACTTCCTCATCACCCCCGAGCTGGGGGGCGCGCCCGAGCCCCGGAACCTGTGGCCGCAGCCCTATCGGGCGGGTCTCTGGAACGCCTACGTCAAGGACGAGCTCGAGCGCGAGCTCCAGGACCTCGTCTGCCGGGGCACGCTCGACCTCGCCACCGCCCAGCAGGAGCTCGCCGACGACTGGATCGCCGCCTACAAGCGCCGCTTCAACACCGACCGCCCCCTGCGCGACTACGGCCGCTTCCCGCTGACCCCGAACGACGTCGAGGCGTGGCGATCCGAGCTCGCCGAACGGCGCCTGTTGCCGGAGGGCGAGCCCATCGCGGACGCCGGCCCTCTCATCGCGGCGCCGGCGCGGCTCCCGGCGAGGACAGGCTGACGCGGACCCGGCGGCGCCGTGACGGCGCAGCGCCCGCTCACCGAGCCGTTGCTGGAGCGCCCGCCGCATCCCCCGCCGACCGCCTCCTGTCGCTCGTTGACGCCAGTCGACTCGGTTACGCTGGAACCGTGAGGCTGTGGCCATGAGGAACATCACGGTATCCGTGAACGATGACACCTATCGGCGCTCCCGCATCCGGGCCGCGGAGCTGGAGACGTCGGTGTCCGCGCTGGTGCGCGGCTTTCTCGAGCGTCTCGTTCAACGCGGAGCCGAGGCGACGGGCGCGGATGCGTCGCGGGCGGAAGCGGAGGGCGAACGCCGTCGCCGGCTGCTGGACGAGGTCTTCGAGGACATCTGCGCGACGCGCGGCGGATTCAGGGCGGCCGACAACGTCGGTCGCGAGGTCCTGCATCACCGCGATGCGATTCGTTGACAGCAACGTCCTGAGCTACGCGGTCGGTCCATCTCCCGAAGACACCGGCAAGCGGGGCGAGGGAGTTGATGGCGGAAGGGGTAGAACGGTGGATTGGGAAACCTGCCCGGCCGTGGAACGCAACCCGGACAAGATCAGCGGAGCCTGGGCCTTCGCCGGAACGAGAGTGCCGGTACACGCCCTTTTCGAGAACCTGGCCAGCGGCGCGACGATTGACGAGTTCGTGGAGTGGTTCCCCGGCGTCGACAAGCAGCAAGTTCAGGCCGTGCTGGAACATGAAGCAAGGGCCTTGAGAAAGGCGCTGGTCCGTTGAGGCTCTGAGCAGTCGAGCGTGACATGAGGTTGTACGATGCCGCGCGGATCGCCATGGCTGGAGGCCGACCATGAACGGCTGGCGCACCACGCCGTACCTGCGGGGGCTGCTTCACGAGCTCCGGGCGTTGCCCCGGGAGACGGAGTGGGTCGAGTTCAAGGAGAACCGGGCCGATCCCCAGGAGATCGGGGAGTATCTGTCGGCCCTCGCCAACTCGGCGGCGCTGGCCGGGAAGGCGGAGGCATATCTGGTGTGGGGCGTGCGCGATGGCGATCACGCCGTCGTGGGGACGAGCTTCGACCCGGCTCGGGCGAAGAAGGGCGGCGAGGACCTCGAGAACTGGCTCCTCCGCCTGCTCGAACCGAAGATCGACTTCCGTTTCTTCCGGCTGGACACGGACGACGGACCGGTCATCGTGACCGAAATCGCGCGTGCGGCCCGCCAGCCCGTGCGCTTCGCGGGTCGGGAGTACATCCGAGTCGGCAGCTACAAGAAGCAGCTCAGGGAGTTTCCCGAGAGGGAAAGAGCGCTTTGGCGCATCTTCGACCAGGTGCCGTTCGAAGACGGTGTCGCCGCACAACACGTGAGCGCCGAGGAGGTGCTGCTCGCACTCGACTATCCGACGTACTTCCACCTGCTCGGCATGCCCTTGCCGGACGGTCGGTCGGCCATTCTCGACGGGCTCCGGCAGGACGGGCTCATCGCGCCGTGCGCGGCCGGCGGCTTCGACGTCACCAACCTGGGCGCGATCCTGTTCGCCCGGGACCTCGGCGCGTTCCCCCGGCTCAGGCGCAAGGCGGTGCGGGTCATCGAGTACCGAAGCAGGGGACGTACGGAGGGTGTGGGAGAGCGGGAGTACGCGCAGGGGTACGCGCCCGCGTTTCAGGCGATGGTCGACTACGTCAACGGGAAGCTGCCCACGCGCGAGGTCATCGGCGACGCGTTTCGGCGCACGCTGGCGGACTATCCCCCTCTGGCGGTGCGAGAACTGGTGGCGAACGCGCTTCTCCATCAGGACTTCTCGGTCACCGGCGCGGGGCCGATGGTCGAGATCTTCGAAGGCCGGATCGAGATCACGAATCCGGGCGAGCCGCTGGTGGATGCGCGGCGCTTCCTCGACCGGCCTCCGGTGTCGCGCAACGAAGCGCTGACCTCGCTCATGCGCCGGCTCGACATCTGCGAGGAACGTGGCGGGGGCATCGACAAGGTGGTTGCGGAGCTCGAGTCCCGGCAACTGCCGGCGCCGCTGTTCGAGGTGCTGCCCGGCGCGACCCGCGTGGTGCTGTTCGGCCGTAAGCCGCTCGCCGACATGGACCGGTCGGAACGCGTGCGCGCCTGTTACCTGCACGCGTGCCTGAAGTACGTGGCGCGGGACTTTCTGACCAACGCGTCGCTGCGAGACCGCTTCGGCGTCCGGTCGAACAACAAGGCGATGGTGTCGCGCTACATCCGCGAGGCGGTCGACGCGGGCATGATCCGGCCGTTCGACGAGCAGGCGCCGCCGAAGATGCGCCGCTACGTCCCGTTCTGGGCCGCCGCGGCAGCGGACGGTAGTTGACGGGCGCGGCTCCGAGCTGGCCACGGAACGGCGTAAATCATTGCAGTGAAAGATGTTGGGGTAGTTGACGGGTGGTTGACCGGCTTGGACGCCTGCACCGTACGGGGTGATGCGAGGCGGATCGGGACCTGACGAGAGGACATCTGGGCGACGCGCGGAGGATTCAGGCGGTCGACAACGTCCGTCGCGAGTTCCTGCACGACCGCGATGCGATTCGTTGACGGCAGCGGCCTGATACGCGGTCGGCCATCTCCCGAAGACGCCGCCAAGCGCTGCTTTGCGCGGGAGTTGGATCTGCCGGCCCGCCTGGACGCACGGCGGCTGGCCGGTCGGCGCAATCGCTCACGCACCGCGCCGGGCGTGGTCGCGGCGCAGTCGAAGGCCGGGCGTCCGAAGCAGTCGGCCGCAGAGGGCCGGACCGGCTCCAGGGGTTCCACCTCCGTTCCGGTCTCGCCAGCGCGCGCTCCACGAGGGATCCGTTGCCATCGGTATCGTTGCCACCCGCGGGTCGAATCGATCCTGAGCCGCGTCCCGTGTACGATCGGCAGCAAGAGCGGGTCTCGAGGCTTGGCGCCACGACTGGCGGCCGAGAAGCGATGACGACGAGCAGCGCCGACCTGAACTGGATCGCGAACTACATCTGGGGCATCGCCGACGACGTCCTGCGCGACCTGTACGTCCGCGGCAAGTACCGCGACGTCATCCTCCCGATGACCGTCCTCCGCCGGCTGGACGCGTTGCTCGAAGATACCAAGCAGGCGGTGCTCGACATGAGAGCACTGCTCGACGAGGCCGGGGCGGTCGAGCAGGACAGCGCCCTGCGGGCGGGGCACGGAGGCCGACCCGCTACGCGGCCTGTTCGCGGTCACGGTCGACGGCCGAGCGGCCGTGGTGGAGTACGAGCCCGACACCGACCTGCGCGACACGGAGCAGATCGCGCTGCAGGAGGAGGGCGGAATCGAGGCGTTCCTGCGGCGCGAGGTGCTGCCGTACGCCGGCGATGCCTGGTACCAGCCGGACAGCGTGAAGTCGGCTACGAGATCAGCTTCACGCGGTACTTCTACAAGCCGAAGCCGATGCGGCCACTGGCAGAGATCCGGGCGGGCATCCTGGCCCTGGAGCGGGAGACCGAGGGGCTGCTGGCCGAGATTCTGGGCTACGGTGAACCGGCCTCGACGCGATGAAGGCGAGCGCAAGGGGAGCGGGCAGTGACTGACAGACCATCGACGGAGTCGCGGGCGCGGCCGGCGGAGATCATCTTCGAGGTCACGGAGGCGGTCGAAGGCGGGTACGACGCCAGGGCGCTCGGCTACAGCATCTACGCGCAGGGAGAGAACTGGGACGATCTGAAAGAGATGGCGAGGGATGCCGTGCTCTGCCACTTCGACGAGGGCGAGGCGCCGCGGGTGATACGGCTGCACCTCGTCCGGGAGGAGGCCATCGCGGTATGAAGCTGCCCCGCGACCTCTCCGGCGCCGAGGTCGCCAAGCGGCTGGCCCGTCACTACGGCTACCGCGTGACTCGGAGCAGGGGCAGCCATATGACCGTGACGCTGACGGCAGGAGGCGACGAGCATCAGGTGACCGTGGAACCTGAGGACATCCAAGCCTGCCTGCGATTCGCGCATCGTTCGGTGGTCGGCGAGTACACGTATGAGCGTCGTCAGGTTCGAGAGGCTTCGTGAAGTTCGTCGCCGCCACGTGGGGAGGCGGTGATGCGCTGGGGCTTGGAGCACGGAGGTGACGACATGGCGGATTGGGAGACGTGTCCTGCCGTGGAGAGCGTGCCGGGAAGGCTCAGCGGCGCGCGGGTATTCAAGGACACCCGGGTGCCCGTATCGAGTCTGTTCGGCAACCTGGCGGAGGGTGCGACGGTAGCGGACTTTCTGGACTGGTTTCCCGGGGTGGAGGCATGGGAGGTCAAGGCGGTCCTGGAGCACGAAATCAAGCATCTGGACTCCAGAGTCGGGCATGCGAATCCTCTTTGACCACGGAACGCCCAGGCCGCTTCGCGACCATTTTCCGGAACACCGGAGCGATACGGCGGCCGAGAAAGGGTGGTCGCGGCTCGGCAATGGAGAGTTGTTGGATCACGCTGAACGAGATGAGTACGACTTGATGATCCTGGCCGGCGAGACCGACCCCGACAAGCTGCACGACCTGCAGGCGGACCTCGACGCCGCCCAGGTTTACTCGCCCGGGCAGGTCGACGACCTCGTACAGCGCTACCTCGGCGGGGCCGACCGCGACGAGCTCGACCCGATCCTCGATGCCTGCGTGGCGGCCTACGTGCACGAGCTCGACGAGGACGCGCAGGTCGACTTCAAGGGCAAGGCCAAGGCCTTCGTGCGGACCTACGGCTTCCTGTCCTGCGTCCTCCCCTACACGAACGCCGAGTGGGAGAAGCGCTCGATCTTCCTGAACTTCCTGATCTCCAAGCTGCCGGCCCTCGACGACGAGGACCTGTCCAAGGGCATCCTCGACGCCATCGACATGGACAGCTATCGGGTCGAGAAGCGGGCGGTGCAGCAGATCATGCTGCCCGACGAGGACGCCGAGATCGAACCCGTGCGGACCAGCGGCGGCGGACAGCGCCCCGAGCCCGAGCTGGACCGCCTGTCGAACATCCTCAAGGCGTTCAACGACCTGTTCGGCGACATCGCGTGGCAGGACCGCGACCGCGTGGGCGAGCTCATCACGCGGACCATCCCCGCTCAGGTGGCCGCGGACGCCGCGTTCCGGAACGCCCGTCAGAACTCGGACGACGCCAACGCCCGCATCGAGCACGACAGGGTGCTGGCCCGCATCGTGACCGGCATGGTCAAGGGACGACGCCGAGCTCTTCAAGCAGTTCATGGACAACGAGCGCTTCAAACGCTGGATGACCGATCGGGTGTTCGAGCTTGCCTGTGACCACGCGAGCGAGCTGTAGGTCGTACTATGTCGATAACTTCAGTCAAATTCAGAAACTTCAAGGCGCTTCGGAACTACTCTGTGTCCCTGCAGCGCATGAACGTCCTCGTCGGGCCGAATAACAGTGGAAAGTCCACCGTTCTCAGTGCCTTTCGAGTTCTGGAACAGGCACTACGAAGAGCGCGAGCACGCAGTGCCTCAGCCATTCAGATTCGTCCAGGCAAATATGCCTATGGCCATAATATACCCGAGAACACCATACCTATATCTCTTGAGAACGTACACTCTGACTACACGGAGTCCGATAGCAGTATTGAAGTACGCAACTCGCTCGGCAACAAAATCCATCTGCTTTTTCCGGCCGACGGTGGGGTGAAGATGCACTGGGAAACAACACACAAACCGCCGAGTACGCCTGGGGCGTTCAAGAAGGCTTTTCCGGATATAGTGCAGACCATTCCGGTTCTCGGTCCAGTGGAACAGCATGAGTTTATCGTCACTGATGAAACGGTAAGGCGCGCCGCCGGTACCCCGGTTGCCAGCCGACATTTTCGGAACTACTGGAGGAGAAATGCGGATGGATTCGCGAGATTCCGGCAACTGGTGGAAGATACTTGGCCGGGAATGTCCATTCGGGAGCCAGAGACAGCGGACGTCCTGGATAATCGCCTGACGATGTTTGTTTCGGAACACCGAATTGACCGAGAACTCTATTGGTCTGGATTGGGATTCCAGATCTGGTGCCAACTGCTAACGCATATTTCGCGATGTAGTGAATCGAATGTGCTTGTCGTCGACGAGCCGGAGGTCTACTTGCACCCCGAGATCCAACGACAGCTTCTCGGAATTCTAAGGGAAGTCCGGCCCGATATCGTACTGGCGACTCATTCGGTAGAGATCTTGAGTGAGGCGGATCCTGGCGAGATTTTGCTGGTGGACAAATCGCGGCCTTCTGCAAGTCGGTTGCGGGATATCGAGGGCGTTCAGCATGCACTCGACAATATTGGCTCTATCCAAAATCTAACTTTGACCGAATTGGCGAGAAATCGACGTATTGTGTTCGTGGAGGGATTGTATGACTACAAGATCATCAGGCGGTTTGCCAAGGTCCTCGGGTTTAGAGAACTGGCCGCCGGTCTTGGGATGACGGCACTCGAATCTGGAGGCTTCGATTCTTGGTCGAAGATTCAGGCGCTCGCCTGGGGGTTCAAGAATACGCTTGGTGCGGAACTGAGTATTGCCTGCGTTTTTGATCGGGACTATCGTTGCGAAGAAGAGCTGGCGGACCTGAGAGAGCGACTGCAAAAGGATATCAGCTTTGCGCACTTTCATAATCGCAAGGAAATAGAAAACTACTTGTTGTCTGCCGAGATTCTGAATCGAGCGGCGGAGAAGGCGCTAGGGGAACGGGCGCGTCGCACAGGAGAGTCGAATTCAGGTGGTTTCGATTTGGATGTTGTGGGTGTGCTGGAATCGGTTACGCAGGAACTTGAACCGGATTGCAGTGGTCAGTACATAGGCAAGTACTGCGCCTTTTTCAAATCCACGGGTAAGGACCAAGCGACACTTGCTACGGAAGCGGTTAGGATATTCAACGAGAAGTGGAGTTGCATGGAGTCAAGATTGTCGGTTGTGCCGGGCAAGAAAGTGCTCAGGGTTGTACGGGACCGATTGCAGCAGAGTCACGGCATAACGTTGACGGAGCGGAGAATCGTGGATTGCTACAGGAAGGAGGAGATCCCAGAAGACTTGGCGATACTAATCCATCGACTCGAAGAATACCGGAACGGTGTCAGGCACGATCCGCAAGGAGACGCCGCGCTGCGTCCAAAGCCTTCTCCAGCGACGTGACCTCTCCGTCGAGCTGGCGCTCGTAGACGGCCTTCAGAATGCGGCCGATCTCCGGCCCCGGTGACATCCCCAGTTGCAGAACGTGGCGCCCGAGGAGGAGCGGCGCGGGCGCTTCGTGCTCGACGCCGAGCGCCCGGGCGCGGCCGAGGAACCAGTCCAGCGTCGCGGCGCAGTCGAAGTCGCCGGTGCGGCCGAGGCAGTCGGCCGCCGACAACCGGGCGAGGAGCTCCATGTCGACCTTGCGGGCGAGGCGGCGGAAGGCGCCGTCGCCGACGGGGTCGGCGCCGCGGTGCCACATGCCGGGCTTCAGGTGGTGGGCGACGAGGTGGAGCACCTGGTGGCGGACGTCGTAGCCGGCGAGGGTGTGGACGTCGAGGCGGTCGAGGAGGATGCGGGTGGGCGGCACGCCGGCCTCCTCGTGGCCGCGCGAGCGGATGCGGCCGTCGACGAACTCGGTGGTGGCGGGCTTGCCGAGGTCGTGGCAGAGGGCGGCGAGCATCAGGGTGAGCTGCTGGGGGCGGTCGAGGTCGTCGATGCGGGCGCGGGCCTCGTCGACGACCATCAGGGTGTGCACCCAGACGTCGCCCTCGGGGTGCCACTCGGGCTCCTGCTGGCAGCCGACGAGGGCCTCGAGCTCGGGGAAGAGCTGCGCGATGACGCCCAGGTCCAGGGCCAGCTCGAAGCCAATCGACGGGCGCCGGGCCTGCAGCAGCAGCTTCTCCATCTCGGCGCGGATGCGTTCGGCGGGGAGGTCGTCGAGGGCGATGCCGCGGCAGATGCGGGCGGTGGCGTCGTCGGGGGTGAGCTCGAAGCGGGCGGCGAGCTGCACGCCGCGGAGCACCCGCAGGCTGTCGTCGGCGAAGGTGGCGGGGTCGACCACGCGGAGCCGGCGCCGCGCGAGGTCGTCGCGGCCGCCGAAGGGGTCGATGTACTCGTGGCCCCGAGGGTCCCAGGCGATGGCGTTGATGGTGAAGTCGCGCCGGCGGGCGGCCTCGTCCACGGGCATCCAGGGGTCGCCGGTGACGACGAAGCCGCGGTGGCCGCGGCCCTGCTTCGACTCGGTGCGGGGCAGCGAGACGTCGACGCCCCCCACCTTGTAGACGGTGAAGCTCTGGCCGACGGTGTTGACGGGGCCGATCTCCGCGAGCAGCTCGCGCAGCCGTTCGGCCTCGATGCCGTACACCTCGATGTCGATGTCCTTCGATTGGTCGATGTCGTTCGACTCGTCGATGTCCTCGCGGCCGAGCAGGCGGTCGCGTACCCAGCCGCCGACGTAGAGGGCGCGGCCGCCGGCGTCGTGCACTCGATCTGCGATCGCCTCCGCAAGCTGGGCGTCGGTCATGGTGCGGGGCTCTTCGTCGCGACCCGACTGGCGGGCGGCGCCGTCCGCGTACCGTTGCGGCGTGAATCGCTCAATGACGCAGGGGTCCTTGTCGCAACGCTGCTGGGGCGCGGCGCCGGCGCCCCGTCGCGGCGGGAATCGCTCGGGGCGCGGGTTGCAGCGCGACTGGCGCGTGGCGACGGCGCGCCGTCGCGGCGGGAGTCGCTCATGGGTCGAGGTTCTCGATCTCGACCGGCTCGACCGCGCCGGCGGGGCTGAAGCCGAAGACGCGGCCGTAGAAGTAGAGCTCGGCCTCGGCCGCGCGGCGGATGTTCGCCGCCTGTCGGAACCCGTGCTGCTCGCCCGCGAACATCAGGCAGGCGACGGGGATTCCCTTCCGCCGCAGGGCGTCGGCCATGCGCTCGGTCTGGTCGGGCGGCACGACGGCGTCCTCGAGGCCCTGCAGGAAGATGACGGGGCACGAGAGGCGGTCGACGGCGTGGATGGGCGAGCGCTGCTCGTAGAGGTCGGCGCGCTCGGGCCACGGGCCGATCAGGGCGTCGAGGTAGCGCGACTCGAACTTGTGGGTGTCGCGGGCGAGGGCGGCGGCGTCCGAGACGCCGTAGTACGACGCGCCCGCCGTGAACACGGCCCCGAACGCGAGCGCGCACAGCGTCGTGTAGCCGCCGGCCGAGCCGCCGCGGATTGCGAGCCGGGCGGGATCGACGTCGTCGCGCGCGACGAGGTAGCGCGCCGCCGCCTCGCAGTCCTCGCGGTCGACGACGCCCCACGCGCCGCGCAGGAGGCGGCGGTAGGCGGTGCCGTAGCCGGTCGATCCGCCGTAGTCCACGTCGACGACCGCGAAGCCGCGCGTCGTCCAGTACTGGATGGCGAGCCGGAACCCCGGGTCGGTGCCGCCGGTGGGCCCGCCGTGGATGAACGTGAGCAGCGGCGGCCGCTCGCCGTCGGGGGCGCGGAACGCGGGGTTGCGGGGCGGGTAGTAGTAGGCGTGCGCGGTGCGGTCCTCCGCGCTCGGGCAGGCGATGGGCTCGGCGCGCGACACGTACGACGGGTCGAGCCCGGGCTCCGAGCCCCGGCGCAGCGTCTCGATCTCGCCGCTGTCGGGGTCGATGGCGACGAGGGCCGAGCCGGCCTCCGCGCCGGCGGCCACGCACAGCAGCCGGCCGCGAGACGCGGCGGCGAAGAAGCCGAACGTCGTGAACGGCGTGGCGACCTCGCGCAGGTGTCCCGTCGCCACGTCGATGATCCCGAGCCGGGTCCCGTCCGCGTTCCCGTAGTGCGCGACGATGCGGTCCGCGTCGAGCACCGCGTAGCGGCTCATGCCGAACAGCCACGGGGGCAACCCGAACTCGGCCTCCATCGGCAGCACGGGGAGCAGCCGCTCTCCGTCCCAGCGGTGGAGGTTCCACCAGCCCGAGACGTCCGACACGCAGTACAGGGCGCCGTCGGGGCCCCACGCCGGCAGGAGCACGGAGACCTCGCCGCCGGTACCGCCGACGCACGCGACGTCGCCCACACCCCCGGTGCCGCCGGCATCCTCAAGGCCGCCGGCGTCCTCGGTGCTGCCGGCGTTGCCGGTGCCGCTCGACGAGGAAGGAACGCCCCCGGCGATCCGGCGCGGCGAGGTCAGGGCGCCGTCGGCCCCCACGTCCGCGACCCACAGCTCCGTCGCGTCCCACGGCATGTTCGGGTGGTTCCAGCACACCCACGCGAGCTGTCTTCCGTCGGGGCTGAGGCGGGGCGAGGCGTAGAAGTCGAAGCCGCGGTGCACCGGCGACGGCTCGCCCCCGCCGGTGGGGACCGACACGAGCAGGTTCTCTGCTTCTCGGCCCGCGCGGCGATGGTCCTCGGCCACGCAGATCAACCGGGCCCGGGCGTCGTCCACCGTCGCGTCGGCGTAGCGGACGGCAATCTCCGGCGTGATCGCGACCGGCGCCTCGGAGCCGTCCACCGGCCGGCGGTACAGGCGCTGGTCGGCGAAGTTGGAGAAGTACGCCACGCCGTTCGACACCGCCAGCGCGCCGCCGCCGTACTCGTGCACCCGGGTCCGGGCGTTGTGGGCGGGGGTCGTCAACTCCGTCATCGCGCCGTCCGCGGTCAGCCGCATCGCCGCGCACCGGCCCGCCTCGTCCGGGCGCGACTCGACCCAGTACACGTCGGCGCCGTCGACGGCGATGCCTTCGAACCGCAGTGCCCCGGCGGTCAGCATCTCGGTGGTGACCGGCGAGTCCCACGCTCCGTACGGCGCGATGGTTGGTTCGGTGCTCACGGGTGTCTCCCCGGACATCGACGGTCGCGGATCGCCGCACCAGTGGTCACGACGTTCGGGACATCGACGGTTCGTGCTGTCGCGCTCTCCACACGGGCGGCCTGTAGCCCCGCCGACGCACGGGATCGTGCCAATGGACGGCACAGTTACCGGTCCTGGTGTCCCGTGCGGCAAGTCCCTTCGCGCGTTGTTCCGCGAACCTGGGTGGTCGCTTGGTCACGGGGTCCGCGCGTCACAGCGACCGCGCGAGCCGGAACCCGTAGTCGGTGTAGCGCAGCGACGGGTCGAGGCTGCTGCGGGCGGCGGTCCGGTTCAGGGTCAGCGCGTGCCGCCACGCGCCGCCGCGGGAGGCGCGCCGCCGGCCCTCCTCCGGCCCCACCGGGTTGACGGCCGGCGCGCGCTCGTAGAACTCGCGGTCGTGCCAGTTCGAGCACCACTCGTGGATGTTGGCGCCGATGCCGTAGAGCCCGAACCCGTTGGGCGTGCCGCGGGTGACCGGCCACGGGCCGTCGAGCGGACCCCGGCCGCGGTTCGGCACCCAGTCGGGAATCTCGTCGCCCCAGGGATAGCGCTGGCCGTCGGGCCCGCCGCGGGCCGCCCGCTCCCACTCCGCCTCGGTCGGCAGTCGGAACGCGGCCCCGGGACGCGAGCGCCAGGCGCAGTACGCGACGGCGTCGTGCCAGCTCACCCCGACCACCGGCAGGTCGTCCCGGCGGAACGCGGGGTTGTCCCACTCGCGCGGCGGCTGGCGGCCGGCCGCGTCGAGGAACGCGGCGTACTCGGCCCGGGTCACGGGATGGACGGCCATCCGGAACCCGTCCACCCACACCCGGTGGACGGGGCGCTCCGAGGGCTGGCCCTCGTCGCTCCCCATCAGGAACCAGCCCGGGGGGATCGTGGCGAACTCGGACATGGCGGCGGGCCGGCGGTCGGCGGGGGAGCTGCGCTACATCAGCGGGACGACGACATCGAGCAGGTCGCCGTCGCGCGAGACGGTCACCGCGACCTCGTCGCCGGGCTGGTAGCGGTCGAGGACGAGGCGCAGCTCACGCCACGACTGCACCGGCTCGCCGTCGATGCGGACGATGATGTCGCCGAGCTGATTGGCGCCCGGATCGGTGCCGCGCAGGCCGGCCCGGGCCGCGCCCGAGCCCGGATTGACCTCCCTGACGACGACCCCGTTCACCCCGAGCCGCGCCGTGACGTACCGGTTCAACTGCTGGTCCGTCGAGATGCCGAGTCGGGCCGGGGTGTACTCGCCGTGGGCGATCAACTGGGGGACGACCCGCGTCACCGTGTTGACGGGAATGGCGAAGCCGATGCCGGCCGAGGTGCCCGACGGGCTCGCGATCTGGCTGTTGATGCCGATCAACCGCCCGCGGCTGTCGAGCAGGGGGCCGCCGGAGTTGCCGGTGTTGATGGCCGCGTCGACCTGGATGACGTCCTCGATGATGTCGCCGGTCAGGCCCTCGATCTGGCGGCTGAGGGCCGAGATGATCCCGGTGGTCAGGGTGGCGCTGTAGCCGAAGGGGTTCCCGATGGCATACGCGCTCTGCCCGACGCGGACCCGGTCGCTGTTGCCCAGCCGGACCGGACGCAGCGAGTCGGCCGGGGCGTCGATGCGCAGCACCGCCAGGTCGTGCCGGGCCGAGCCTCCGACGGGCTGGGCCAGGTAGCTGGTCTGGTCGTGCATGACCACCCGGATCGCCGACGTCCTGCCCTGCACAACGTGGTAGTTGGTGACGATGTGGCCGTCCCGGTCCCAGACGAATCCGGTCCCCGTGCCCAGCGGCACCTCGCCGGTGCGGCCGAAGAAGTCCCGGCGGCGCGTGACGGCGGTGATGTAGACGACCGACGGGCTGGCGTTGTCGAAGAGATCGACGATCGCCTGCTCGTCCGGCCGGAGGTCGGTGTAGGGCTCGGGGGCCGGCCCGCGCTGGGCCGCGAGCACCGACCGGGCCTCGCCGGGCTCGCCGGCCGCGTTGGCGGGGATCAGCTCGAACGTGCAGCCGCCCGCCGCGACGGCGAGCAGGGCGACCGCCGCGAGGCCGGGCATGGCGGTCGAGGTGGGGATGGGGGTCTCCGACCCGGGACGGCGACGGTAGTGCTTGAGTGCCATGACGACATCCTGCCGAGCCGCGACCGGCCCGGGACAGCGCGCGATGCACCGCCCGCGCGCACGCGACAATCGACAGGGAGCCGTCGCCTTCGGCTCCGCCTGCCGCCAGAACAACCGACCGTCGCCCCCACGACCTCGCCGCCCTTGAACAGCAGCAGGGTGGGAATCGAGCGGACGCTGTGCTTCGGGCGTGGCCGGGTGGTCGTCGACGTTCGGCTTGCCCACGACGACGCGGCCGCTGTACTCGTCGCTTCCGCTACGCGGACTCCTGTGCGACCTTCGGCTCGACGTGCCGGTCGAGGAGCTCCGCCAACTGGTCCTTGCCGGCCACGCCGACCGTCGCCTCCACGACCTCGCCGCCCTTGAACAGCAGCAGGGTGGGAATCGAGCGGACGCTGTACTTCTCGGGCGTGGCCGGGTTGTCGTCGATGTTCAGCTTGCCCACGACGACACGGCCGTTGTACTCGTCGGCGAGGGCGTCGACGGCCGGGGCGATCATGCGGCACGGGCCGCACCACTCGGCCCAGAAGTCCACCAGCACCGGCTTGTCCGACTGCAGCACCGCCTGCTGGAAATCGCCGTCGGTCAGGGTCTGCGTATGTTCCGAGGCCATCGTTGGTGTCTTTCCTCCGTCTTTCCGGCGGGTGGACGGTTCGCCTTCGCCGGCCGGAGCGGGCCGGTTCCGGCGTCCGGGTTCAACCGCTCAGTATACTTCGCTTGGACGTTGCCCCGCCCGATTCGGTTCGCCGGACGCCCGGCGACGGACGGCCGGGGCGCGAGCGCCGCGCTGCCCGTCGCGGTACCATCGACTCGCCCGTGCCGACGGCTCCCGCCCGGGGCCGCCGCCGCGGGCGAGTCGCCCGTGCGGGCCCGCGGCCTGACCCGCCAATCGTCGTCTGCGGCTCCGCCCGGCGTCCGGTCGACCCCCGGGGAGTCCGCGCGGTTCTGCGCCAGGCTCCCTAGCCGTTGGGCCCCGACTCTTCCGCGTCTTCCGCGGATTCGTCGGCTTCCTCGAAGGTGGCCAGCCCTTCCACCTGCCACTTGGCCAGGGGCTGGGGCCCCGCGACGATGCCCTCGATATCGGGGTCGCCGCCGGCGCGCGGCTGCGTCGCGGCCTGCGCGCGGCGCTCCTTCGCTTCCTGCCGCCGCGCGTCCTTCATCTTGCGCTGTTCCTGCCGGGCGCGTTCGCGCTGCCGTTTCTGCTGTGTCGGTCGTCCACGAGTTGCCAATCGTCACCTCCTTGGAAGGAGTGCGGATCGGCCTGAGCAGACGGCAGGTCTGTCGAGAGTGACGCGCTGAGGGTAGAGCGGTTGGAGACCTGCCGGCTCGACGGATGGGGATGCCCACCTCGGGCCGATCGATATGTCGAATCTGTCTCTACAGCTTATCAGCGCAGGGGGCGAAAGGCAAAGCCGCGTCAGAGTCTGCGCGGCAGCGCGGTGCAGGCTCCCGGCGGGATCGGCAGGGCGGCGAGCCGCCGCGGACGAGGCTCTCCAGGTTGGCGCGAGCCCGGCGGCGACGGGGCTATAATCCCGGTTCCGGCGGTTCGATTCGCGCCCCACCGGACATCGGCAAGCCATCCCGCCAGTCATGGACGGACTCCGCGACAGCCTTCTGGCCCTGGGCATTCCGGGGCTCTTTCTCATCGCCTTTCTCGATTCGGCCGGCGTTCCCCTGCCCGGCGGCGTCGACGTGGTGGTGCTGTTGCTGGCCTGGCAACAACCGTCGCTCTTCGTCTGGATCGCGCTGGCCGCGTCGACGGGATCGACGCTGGGGTGCCTGGTCCTCTACCGCCTCGGGCGCACCGGCGGAGACCGCGCGGTCCGTCGCCTCGACCCCGGGAAACGCGAGTGGGTCACGCGGAAGGTCCGCGAGAACGACGTCGTCGCCATGCTTGTCGCGGTCCTCGCGCCCCCGCCGTTCCCGGCCAAGGTGTTCATGCTCGTCGCGGGCATCGTCGGCATGTCGTGGACCCGGTTCGCCGCCGCGATCTTCGTGGGTCGGATGATCAGGTTCACCGGCGAGGCGTACCTGGCCGTCCGCCTCGGCGACCGGGCGGTCGAGACCCTGCAGGCGCACTATCCCACGGTCGGCGGGACGCTGGCGCTTGCGGTGATCCTGTATCTCGCGGTGAAGTGGGTCCGGAAGCGCCGGCGGCTCCCCGCCGCAGGTTGAACGGACCGAGGCCGACCACGGACTCGAGCGCCGGATCCGGTGGCTCCCCGCCGTGCGTTGAACCGACCCTTGCGCTGACGGGTCGGCGCGTCTATGGTTGGTGATGCGGCGGTTCGCGTGGGAATCGCGTTGGGCCGTTCACCGCTGCGGCGCGCGCCGTCGGGTGCGGTTCGCGCACGGCCTCGGGGGCACCGGGAGTCCGCGCGGAACCCTCGAAGGGGGGTGCCGAGCGAAGCCGCGGGCGGCGATTGGCGGGCAGCACGGCGAGGACGGGTGACAGGCTCATGAGGCATTCGAACTACGCCGGAATCCGCGGCGGGCTCCTCGGGCTCGCGCTCGCGGCGGTCGTGGGCGCGGCCTGCGGCGGCGGGGCGCCGGCCGTCGAGGTGTTGCGCGCTCCCGACGGGGCCAGCCTGCCCCAGGCCGCGATCGACCCCGACGGGCGGCTGCACCTCGTCTACTACACGGGCTCGATGAGCAGCGGCGACCTGTGGCACGTCGCCCGGGCGCCGGGGGCGGCCGACTGGTCGGCGCGGCAGCGGGTGAACAGCCAGCCGCACTCGGTCACCGGCCTCGGGCCGGTCGACGGCGGGCAGCTCGCGGTCGGCCCCGACGGCCGCCTTCACGTCACCTGGTTCCACCGCGACCCCACCTGGTTCCACTACACCCGCACCGGCGACGACGGCAAGTTCGAGCCCCAGCGGACGCTCTCGGCCAAACAGGAGGGCGGGGTGGAGACGGGGTCGACGGTCGCGGTGGACGGCGGCGGCGTCTACGTCTTCTGGCACGCCGACCCGGTCCAGGACGCCGACCGCCGCGTCTACCTCGCGGCGTCCCGCGACAACGGCAAGCACTTCGACCCGCCGCGGGCCGTCAGCCCCGCCGCCGAGGGGGCGTGCGGCTGCTGCGGGCTGCGGGCGGCGACCGACGGAGCGGGCGCGGTCCACGTGTCGTACCGCGGCGCCGGCGACAACGTGCACCGCGGCATGCGGCTGCTCACCAGCATCGACGGCGGCCGCACCTTCGACGACCGGTTGATACAGCCCTGGAACATTGGCGCGTGCCCGGTCGCCACCACCACCCTCGCCGCCGGCCCCGACGGCACCCTGGTGGCGTGGGAGACCGAGGGGCAGGTCTTCGTCGCGAACACCGAGCGGCTCGACGAGCCGTGGTCCCCGCCGGGCGAGGCGCAGTTCCGGCGCAAGAACGCGACGGTGGCCGTCAACCACCGCGGCGACGTCCTGCTCGCGTGGGGCGACGGCCCCGGCTGGCAGTCGGGGGGCAACCTGCACTGGCAGGCGTTCGACGCGCGTGGCCGTCCCCGTGGCGAGACCGGCCGCGGCGAGGCGCCGATTCCGGCCCGCAGCGTGCCCACCGTGGTCGCTCGCGCCGACGGCTCGTTCGTGATCGTCTACTGACGTCCGCAATCGGCGGCCCGCCCGTCGAGATCGGCGTCCCGTCGGCGCCAGTTCCCGACGCGCGCGACGGACGACCCGCCGTCCGGCGCTGGCCGCATGCGTGGGCGTACCGTCCATCTGGGCGGGCCGGGTTCCAGCACGGGGAGGAGTATTACGGTGAATGACAGGTTGAATCGGTGGCGGTCGTTCCTGTTCGGGGTCGCGGCGGTGGCGGCCCTCGTCGTCGGCTACCAGTCGCTGCACGCGGTGCCGACGGCGGCCGCGAGGGCCGAGGCGGCGCGCGACCTCGCGGTCGCCGACCCGGCGTCGGTCGGCGTCTCGGCCAAGCGCCTCGAGCGGCTCGACGCCGGCATGCAGGCGATGGTCGACGACGGGAAGCTCGCGGGCGTCGTCACGATGCTGGCGCGGCACGGCAAGGTCGTCTTCACCGACACGGTGGGCCGGCTCGACGCCGGCAAGGGCGACCCCGTCGAGCTCGACTCCATCTTCCGCATCTTCTCGATGACCAAGCCGGTCGTCGGCACCGCCCTCATGATGCTGCACGAGGAGGGCCGGTGGCAGCTCGACGACCCCGTGTCGCGGTTCATCCCCGAGTTCGCCGATCTCGAGGTCTACGCCGGCGTCGACGACGACGGCGTCATGCAGGTCGAGCCGGTCGAGCGCGGCCGGCGCATCACCATGCGCGACCTCATGCGCCACACCGCGGGGTTGGGCTACGTCCTCAACCCGCGCCACCCCGTGAACCGGGCCATCATCGACGGCCGCGTCCTCGACACCGGGGTCCCGCTCGGGACGATGATCGACAAGCTCGTGGAGATTCCCCTGCTGTCTCAGCCGGGCACCGAGTGGGCGTACAGCATCTCGGTCGACGTGCAGGGGTACCTGGTCGAGGTGATCTCCGGCCAGCCGCTCGACGAGTTCCTCCAGGACCGCATCTTCGGGCCGCTGGGCATGGTCGACACCGCGTTCCACGTGCCCCCGGACAAGATGCACCGCTTGGCCGCGCGGCACACGCCGGGTCCCGACGGCAAGCTCATGGCCCCGCCGGGGGGCGCGCAGGCGCCGAACGCGCCCCTCGCGGGGCCGTCGGGCGGCGGCGGGCTCTACGGGACGGCGCCCGACTACCTGCGGTTCGCGCAGATGCTGCTGAACGGCGGCGAGCTCGACGGCGTGAGGCTGCTCGCCCCGCGCTCGGTGGAGCTGATGGCCGCCAACCACCTCACCGACGCCCAGCAGGCGACCTACCGGCGGCCGGGCCAGGGGTGGGGCCTGAACTTCTCGGTGGTGACCGACGGCCCCATGTCGGGCGAGTCGTGGTCCACCGGCTCGTACTACTGGATCGGCATCGCGGGGACGTGGTTCTGGGTCGACCCGGCCGAGGACCTGACGTTCGTGGGGATGATCCAGAACAACGGCGGCGCCATCAACGAGGTGCAGCGCCTGTCGCGCAGCCTCGTGTACCAGGCCGTCGTCGGCGACTGATTCCGCGCCGGTTTCCCGGCCCCGGCGGGGGCCTCGTCGACCGATCCCGTACGCGGGCGGCCGTCGTTGTCGGCATTCCGCGACGGGAGCCCGCCGCGGGTGCTTCCGGCTGGACCGGCGAGGCCGGCCGTGGCAACACCGTTCGGCAAAACGTCACATCAGCCCCGCGTGGAGCCCGCGCGAGGGAAGGAGCAAGCCATGCATGCCTGGGTCGACGTCA
This sequence comes from Vicinamibacterales bacterium, assembly GCA_965261285.1. Classification (GTDB taxonomy): domain Bacteria; phylum Acidobacteriota; class Vicinamibacteria; order Vicinamibacterales; family UBA8438; genus JAJEEA01. Next base: position 6,554,521 of record OZ253457.1, read on the forward strand.
CCTACCTCGAGCAGGACGAGTACGAGCAGGTGCTCGCCGAGCGCGAGGCGATGGCGGACGACGACTAGGCCCGATGCGGCCGGGGCCGTGCCCCGGCCGGTGTCGACCTGCATGGCCGGGCTCTCTGACGAGGACCCGGCCATTTTTGTGTACGGGGGCGTTCTCGGCGCGGTGCGGCCATGCCGAGGGCCGGCCGTCCTTGTGTTACGGGGGCGTTCGGCGTGGTGCGGCCATCGCCGGGGTGCAGTGCGGTCCTGGTCGTCGTCGGGGGTGGGTCTCCGGCGCCCGGGCTCGGCCCTGGTCGTGTCCGGGCGCCGTCGTCGAGCGCGACGCCGTTCGGCTTTCGTCCCGGTGTGAATGCGGTCCTGCTCCGGTATCGGGTGAGGTGTTCCCGGCCGACGGTCGCAACACCTGCGTTCCTTCGCACGACAGCGGCTGGCAACAGGTGCCAGCCGGATCTCGGCGAGTGGGTGCGTTCCGCGGCAGGGCCGCCGCGCGGCGCTGGCACGCGCGATGCAGGGGTGGCGTGGCGGGAGGACGACCATGACCACACCTCATCGAAGCCGCGCGTCCCTTCGCCGCTACGTCCGGCTCGTGCGCGCCACCTTGCAGATCGACGACGACGTGCTGGAGGCGGCGCGGTGCATCGCCCACGACGAGCGCGTCAGCGTCGGCGAGATCCTGTCCAGGCTCGCGCGGCGCGGGCTCGATCCCCGCCCGGACGAACCCGCCTGGAATCACCTTCCACCGTCGATGACCCGGCGTCGGCCCTCGGTGACGCGGGGCGGCGTGCTCCGCCGGATCGGCCTGGCCTGGGAACCGTGGTGAAGCCGCCGCCGCGCGGCCGCGGCGCGCGCCGAGCCCGGCACGGGCATGCGGTATGCTCCGGCGATGTTCATGCGCCTGATCGCGTGGGTCGTCTTCGTCGCCCTCCAGGTCGCCTTCCTGCCGCTGGCGGTGCTGGGCACGCTGATGGTCAGCTACCGGCAGCTCGTCGTCAGCCGGCGGATGGGCGTTTCGCAGACGGCCATCGAGGTCATCAACGGGCGCTGGACCATGCACTGGTTCGGCATTCGCGCGGACCCGGCGACGGCGCGGCTCGCCGGCGTGCTGCCCAACACCTCGGTCCTGGGGCTGCAACTGGTCCTGTTCCCGCTGTGGGTCAAGTACAAGCTGAGCGGCGTCCACTTCGGGTATCCGCGGCTGCCGCCGGCGGACGGAGCGGAGAACATGGGGGACATCGTCGTCGCCCGGACGTTCTACTTCGACCGCATCCTCGAGCGGGTCCTGCCCGAGGTCGAGCAGTTCGTGTTGCTGGGGGCCGGGTACGACGTCCGGGCGTACGGTCCGCTGGCGCCGGCGGGCGTGGCCTGCTTCGAGCTGGACCGGCCGGAGATGCAGGCGCAGAAACGGCCGAGCCTGCGCGACGCGGGGATCGAGGCGGCGGACGTCACCTTCGTCCCGGTGGATTTCGGCCGGGAAGACGTGTTCGGGAGGCTGGCCGCGGGCGGCTGGGACCCGGGGAAGAAGACGGCGTTTCTCTGGGAGGGCGTCACCCTCTACCTGAGCGAGGACGATGTGCGGAAGACGCTGCGGGGCGTTCGGGAGCACGCCGCGCCGGGCAGCGTGTTGGTGGCGGACTTCTACGGCGAGCGGTTGGTGCGATGGATGCGCGGAGGGGCGGCGAGGAAGACCCTCGAGTACACGGGCGAAGGGGCCGCCTTCGCGCTACCCTTCGCGACGGACTGGGAGAAGACCCTGCGGGGTTTCCTGGAGGGCGAGGGGCTGGCTCCGGGCGAGTCGTACTTCATGGGCAGGGCCAACCCCAGGGGACCGTTCATGGTCGTGGCCGAGTGCGTCACCCGGCCGACCGAGTCGTCCTCGCCGGCAGAGGACCCGCCCGATGGCGTGGCGACCTCCCGGGAGTCCGCGCCGTAGGAGTCTGCGCCGGGGAACGGCGCGGACTCCGTGCCGTCGGGGCGGCGGCGCGCCCGGACCGGCCCTGCCAGGGGGCCGCACCGCTGCGCTCCTTGCGGCGCGGGCCCCCCCGGCTGGTTCTCACTCCTCGACGGTGACCGTGATCGTCGAGCACAGCCCCTCGATGGTGCGGTGCTCGTCGTCGCCGAGCTGCACCGCGAAGGTGTGCTCGCCCGGCGGCATCAGGCTCTCGAAGACGGCGGAGCCGTCGCCGAAGTGGACCCACGGGGCCGACTGGGGGATGACCTCGCCGGCCGGCAGGCACTCGGTGGCGATGCCGATGTGGAAGTGTCCGACCCCCCACCGGGGCGTCTCGACCTCCTCGGGGACCGGCAGCAGCGAGAAGCCCTCGCTGCCGAACTCGAACGCGACCGGGCTCGACACGGTGGCCCCGTCGGCCGGCGACACGAAGAACACGCGCGGCCCCTCCTGGGCCTGACCGACCATCGACCCGGCCGCCAGCACCGCCGCCCCGGCCAGCACCGCCGCTGCGAGCACTCTCGTCTTGCGTTCCTGCATGTTCAACACCTGCTCCTTGATGACTGGTGGAAGATGACGAGCCGCCGGTCGGGGCCCCCGCGCCGCCGCCGCGCTGGCGGGGCAGCGGGACCGACCCGCGGATTACCGGGTGCATCCTAGTGTCCCCGGGCGGGTTTCGCAACCCCGATTCCAAGGGGCGCGTGACGCGCGCTCCGGCCCCGGAGCCTCGGCCGGCGCGCGCGGTTTCGCCGGTGGGTTCACGAGAGCACCGGGAGGCTGCCCGACCCCGCGTGCGGCGGGGCGTCAGCCTCTCGCGCGGGGGGAAGGCTATCGGCACGGGGGACGCAGCCTCGCGCCCTCCCGCGCGGGAGACAGCGCCGCGCCGAGTGTGCGACACTCAGAAGAGGCCGCCGATCGGGGGCCTGCACCGTGGAACGGCGCAGACTCCTGCAGGGCTGGTCGAGCGTCCAGCGGACCCGTGGGGCGACGATGGGTGGGCTGGGCTCGTCGCCACCGATCCGGCTGCCGCCGGCCGTCTCCAGTGACGGCCTCGACTTGAAAGGAGCTTCGTCGCATGCCGCCGTCCCTCACGCGATTCTCTTCCACAGTCAAGCCCGAGGGGGCGTTCACGGTCCTCGCCGCCGCCCGGCGCGTCGCCGCCGCGGGCAAGGACGTCATCGAGCTCGAGATCGGCGACAGCCCGTTCCCGTCGCCGGAGGCCGCCGTCGACGCGGGCGTCGAGGCCATCCGGGCCGGCCGCACCACCTACGGCCCGTCGGGCGGGCTGCCCGAGCTCCGCGCCGCCGCCGCCGCCTACGTCAACGAGGAGCACGGCCTGTCGGTGACCGCCGACCACGTCATCGCCGGCCCCGGCGCCAAGACGTTCGAGCAGCTCTTCTGCGACGCGTTCGTCGAGCCCGACGACGGCGTGCTCGTGTTCAGCCCGTACTTCCCGACCTACGCCGCCAACATCGGCCGGCGCGGGGCGCGCATGGTGCTGTCGAACCTGCGGGCGTCGCGGGCGTTCCGGCCCAACCTCGACGACGTGCGCCGCTTCCTCGAGGACGACCCGCGGCCCAAGGCCATCTTCCTCAACAGCCCCCACAACCCCACCGGCGGGGTGGCGACCGAGGACGACCTCCGCGGGCTCGCCGATCTGATCCGCGGCCGCAACGTGGCGGTGTTCGCCGACGAGCCCTACGACTGCATGGTGTGGGAGGGCCGGCACCGGTCGCTGCTCGCCCAGCCCGGCATGCTCGAGCAGACCGTGGCCGCCTACACGTTCAGCAAGTCGTTCAGCATGAGCGGCTGGCGCCTCGGCTACGCGGTCTCGAGCCCCGAGACCATCAAGGTCTTCGACCTGCTGACGAACGTGGCCCTCTCGTGCGTGCCCCCGTTCACGCAGCTCGCCGGGGCCGCCGCCCTCGCGCGCGGCCGGCAGTACCGCGACGAGCGGATGCGCGACTTCCACCGCAAGGTCGAGCTGCTGGTGGCCGGCGTGAACACCATCGAGGGCGTGAGCTGCCTCATGCCCGGCGGCACCTTCTACGTCTTCCCGTCGGTGGCCGATGTCTGCAACCGCACCGGCATCACCTCGCACGGCCTCGCGATGTACCTGCTCGAAGGGGCCGACGACGCCGTCGGCGTCGCCTGCCTCGGCGGCGAGTGCTTCGGCGAGGCCGGGGGCGGCTTCCTGCGGCTGAGCTGCGCCCAGCCCGACGAGCGGCTGGTCGAGGCGGTGTCGTTCATCGCCGAGGCGGTGACCCGCCGCGACCGCATCGACGCGTTTCTCGACGCCCATCCCGACCACCGGCTCGCCGCGCCGTACGCGATCGATGCGCCGGTGACGGGGTGAGGACGGTGGCGGGAATCACGTTGCCACGTGCCCAACGCAGGAACCGCCGAAAACCGGCTGTATCTGGGTTGCAGTGGGCAACTTCATATCGACCACTGTCCTAACTAAGGACGGTGGCGGAAAATCACCTTGCCACGCGCCGAGCGCGGGGACCGCAGGAAACGGGCTGCGGGCGGGTGAAGTCGGCAACTCTTCGATCAACGTCCCAGGCGGGTCGAGAGAGGAGAAGACATGACTGACCCGGCTACCGTGCATGGTCGGCAACGCGCGCGAGGAACCGCACGAGGTCGGCCGGGCCGTCGGTAGCCGCCTGGTGGACGCGCACCATGTCCAACGACTCGTAGGCGTGGGCCACGAGGTTGCGGAACCCGGCGGCCCGCACCAGGCGGTTGGCGAGGGCGGTGTCGACGATGCCTGCCTGCTCGAGACGCCGGAACGCGTCCGCGTAGCTGGCCGGCGTGCCCAGCCGCAACGCGAGACAGGCGCCCATCGCGACGTCGATCACGATCTGGGTGGCTTGCCAGAGGTGGAGCACGACGGCGTCGGAGGCGTCCGTCGCCGGCTGCAGGGCCGCCGGCGACGGCGGAAGGCGCTCCGCCACCCGTGCGAGATGGCGCTGGACGGTCATCGTGCGCTCGGCGAGCACGGCCCGATCGAGGACGCTCATCGCGGCAGCGACTCCAGGATCTCGTCGTACGCGGGCTCGAGGACGGGCGCGTTGTCGCACCAGAACCGGGCCGCCTCCAGCCGGTAGCGATCGAACAGGCCGGCCGACGCCTCGTGCAACAGGCGGCCGTCGCGCGCGGCGCGATAGCGAAGCAGGCCCCCGGCCGTGCGGAGATCCACCAGATCGATGCGATCGTTCCCGAGCACCTCGACCAGCGCGGCGAGCAGCGCGGGCAGGTCGAGTGTCTCGTCGGCCAGGTAGCCGCAGTCCCAGTCTGCGCCCGCCCGGGCGTCGCCGCGCGCTCGTGAGCCGAACAGGATCAGCAGCTCGAGGCCGCGGCATGCCCGCGCCGTCGAGGCCAGCGTTTCGAACACCGAATCAGTCGGCGTCGGGGCCATGCCTGCATGGTACACGGTGCCGCGGCCTTTCGTCGGGGTGGGGACGGAGACTCCGCGGCCAGCGGTGTGACGTGTGCGCCGCTCAGCTCGCGGTCAGCCCCTTGAGGTCGGGTCCGCGGGATTCTGGATGGTCACGTCGACGATGAGCCCCATGTCATTCCGCTCTCGAGATCGGTTCGAGTTGCGCGGCGCGCATCCACCCCACCGCGCCGTCCTCGAGCACAATCTCCACCCACTCGTCCGCGCGGCGGTCCACCGCGACCTTGGTGCCGGCGTGCACCGCGAAGATCTGCAGGGCCGGATCGTCCGAGGGCGCGCTCTGCACCTGCGCCTCCTCGGCCATCACGATGGCCTCCTCGGCGGCGCCGAGGTCGAGCTCGCGGACGACGAGGTTGACGCCGAGGACGAGGGTCACGGCCGCGGCGGCGAGGGCGGCGCGCCGCGCCCAGGCGGCGAGGCCGGGCCCCGGCCGGAGCACGACGACGGCGGCGCCCGCGATGGCGGTCACCCAGGCGAGGGCGACGAGCCAGATCAGCGCGGCGCGCGGCAGCAGCCCGACCCACCAGCCGGCGGCGCGGAAGAGCCAGAACCGGGGCCGCGGGGTGATGTCGTCGGCGGTCATCGACCGCGCGAGGGCGAGGTTGGCCAGGAGGTCGTCGTCGCCGGGCATCAGGCGCCGGGCGCGCTCGTAGTTGAGGATGGCGGGGGCGAGCTCGCCCAGCCGGAAGTGGGCGTTGCCGATGTTGTAGTAGAGCTCGCCGCTCTCGAGCCCCTCGTCGAGGATGCGCCGGTAGCGGTCGAGGGCGCCCTCGAAGTCGCCGGCCTGGTAGAGCCGGTTGCCCTCGTCGAAGAACGCGCCCTGCGCCCCCGCCGGCGCCGCCGCGAGCAGGAGCAGCCACAGGGCGCCGAGGGCCGCCGCGGTGAAGGACGTCGCGTGCTTCACGGACGCGGATCGGCGGGGCGTGCCAGCCGGACTGGCGGCGGGAGGCGCCGCGAACGACATCGAGCGCTTCTCGGTCATGAGGCGGTCAGCGCCGCGTCGAGCTCGGTCATGGCCCGGCCCGCCTCCGCGAGCATCGCCTGCATGGCGGCGGCGTCGGGCTCGGCGGGCGCGAAGCGCTCTCGGTCGCAGCGTTCGAGGCAGTCGAGATAGGCGTCGGCAATGGCCGCCTCCACCCCGCGGGCGCCGAGGGCGGCGCGCATCTCGCCGTGGATGAGGCCGGCCTCGGCCACGTTCAGCTTGTCGCCGAGGAACCCCTGCATGGCGCGGCCCACCTCGGCGTGGAACTCGCGGTGCCGGTCGGGCGCGCAAAGCGATTCGGCCTGCGCGAGGCGGCGCCGGGCCACCTTCGAGGCGCGGCGGCTGCGCGCCCAGGCGACGTCGCCGGCCAGCCGGTCCCGGTGGCGGCGCACCGCGACGGCCCCGGCGAGGGCGACGAGGGGCAGCACCGCGACCGTCCAGAACCCGGCCGAGCGGAAGAGCGAGCCTCCCCGCGTCCGGAACGTCGGGGCGGCGATGCGGATGAAGCGGATGTCCTCGCGCTGCAGGTCCACCGCGGTGCGGGCGCGCCCGCCGGGAAGCACGGGTGCGGGGCCGGGGTCGCCGGTGACGATCAGGTCTATCGGGTCGGACGCCGCCACCGCGTAGACGCCGCGCCCGGGGTCGAGGTAGGCGAGCTCGACGGGGGGAATGGTGACCTCGCCGGGCTCGCGCGGCACGATGACGTACTCGTAGACCCGGCGGCCGCGCACCCCGTCCGCGGCCGGCTCCACCTCCTCGCTCATCTCCGGGGGGTAGACCTCGAAGGCGGGGGGGAGGTCGAGGGTCGGCTCGGGCAGGGTGCGGATGTTGCCGCTGCCGCTGACGTCGAGGCGCAGGGTAAGCGCGTCGTTGGTCTCGGCCTCGGTGCGGTCGACGCCGGCCGAGACCGCGAGCGAGCCGACGAAGCCGGAGTACGACGCGGGGGCGCCGGGCGGGGCCGGCAGCACCTCGAGGTCGAGGGCGTTCGACGCGACCGAGACCGGCACGCGCCGCCCGAAGAGGCTGCCGCCGAGGCCGCCGAAGGGGTCGCCGAACGGGTCGCGCCCGAATGGGGACCGGCGTTGCACGCGCACCTGCGCTTCGAGCACGAGGGGCTCGACGCGCTTGGGGCCGGCGCTGGTCGGGAAGAGGGCGACACGCCGGATGACCTGGCTGGCGTACTGCACGCCGTTGCGGACGACCTGATCTTGCCGCTGCGGCGCGGTCAGCTCCTCGACCCAGAAGCCGGCGGTGCCCGGCTGCCGGGCGACGCTCACGCCCTCGACGTCGACCCGGGTGAAGATGCGGTACTCCACCACGACGGGCTGGTTCACGTAGACCTGCTCCTCGCTGAGGGTGGTGGCCGTGAGGAACAGGTCGTCGGACGAGATGCCGCCGCCGGCGCCCGCCCCCGCGGCCGCGCCGCCGCGCCCGCCCGCGCCGGCCGCCGGGGCGGGGGAGATCTCGATGGCCAGGGGTTCCGTGCGCAGGTCCTGTCCGTCGACCCGCACCGTCACCGGGCCGATCTCGAACGTGCCCTCCTGCGTCGCCAGGAACCGGTACTGAATGGTGTGCGACGTCGACATGCGGCCGTTGACGAACTGCATCGACGTCGACGTGCCCGAGCCGAGGTAGTCGGCGAAGGCCGACAGGTCGGGCAGGGTGGGGTCTCCGTCGGTGTTCTGGCTGCCCGACACCTCCACGTTCAGGACGAACTGGCCGTTGACGGGCACGGGGTTCTGGCTGAGGAAGGCCCGCACCGACTGGGCGAGGGCGCCGGCCGGAAGCGCCAGGATGGCCACGGCGGCCGCCAGCGCCAGCGCTCCGGGTCGTCGTGGCGGGCCGGCCGGGTAGCCACTGCTGCCCGCCGCTGGTTCGGCCGGGCTCGGCGACGCGGCTGCGGGCCTGCGCGCCGCCGTCACCAGTCGGCCTGCGACTTCGCAGCGATCCGGTCTTCGAAGCGCCGCCGCCAGCCCGAGAACTACCATCACCACGGCCTCCTCGGCGGCCGGGCCGGGGCGGTGGTCCGCCGGCGGCGCTGGATCTGGTCGGGGTCCTCGTCGATCGCTTCGAGCAGGCGCTCCGCGTCCTCGCGGCTCAGCTCGCCGGGCTGCGGCTCCTCGCCGGGCTGGGGCTGGTCCTGCTGCCCCGGTTCCTGCTGGTCCTGTGCCTGCTGCTGTTCGTCCTGTTCCGGCTGCTGTTGCTGCTCCTGCTCGTCCTGCTCCGGCTGATTCTGCTGCTGTTCCTGCTCCTGTGGCTCCTGCTGCTCGTCGGGCGGCTGCTCCTGCGGCTGGTTCTCCTGGTCCTGCTGATTCTCCTGATTCTCGTCGTCGTTCTCGTCCTGCTGGTCCGGGGACTGTTGTTGCTGCTGCTGTTGCTCCTGCTCCTGGAGCTGCTCCAGGGTCAGCTCGAGGTTGTGCTTGGCGTCGACGTCGGCGGGGTTGCGGCGCAGGGCCTGCTTGTAGGCCTCGAGGGCGGGCTGGAGCTGCTGCTGGCGGTAGAGGGCGTTGCCGAGGTTGTACCAGGCCTGAGCCTCGACCGCCGGGTCGCCGCTCTCGGCCGCCACCTGATAGGCCTCCATCGCCCGCTGGAACTCGTCGGTCCGGTACAGCGCGTTCCCGTTGTTGAACGGGACGACCGGCGAGTCGGGGGCCGCCCGCAACGCTTCCAGGTACTGCTCGTGGGCCTCGTCGAACCGGCCCTCCGCGTAGAGCCGGTTGCCCGCCTCGACCTCGCCCCGGCCCGCCTGCGCGGCGGCGAGGGCCGGCGACAGGACGATGGCCAGACCGGCGAGCGCTGCCGCGACCCGACCGCATTTCGCTCGAGCCTCCCCGACCGTTCGGCCCGCACCCCGGGTGAGACGCGCGCCGCCAGCGCGCTCGAGTCCCATTCGAGCCTCCCCGGCCGTTGGGCCCGCACCCGGGAGACGACGCGCGCCGCCAGCGTGATCGAGTCTCACTTGAACCTCCCCGACCATTCGGCCCGCACCCGCCGGCGGTCCGGAATGAGGACCTCGCCGGCCAGCAGCGCCAGCGCGAGGCCGAGAAAGAGCTGGTACTGCTCGTCGAACAGCGTCACCTGCTCGGCCTCGAACTCCTGCCCCTCGCCCCCCGTCACCTCGTCGGCCAGCGCCTCGAGCTCGTCGCCGGCCGGCGACGCCCGGTAGTAGAGGCCGCCGGTGCGCTCGGCCATCGTCTGCAGGACGGCCTCGTCGAGCCGCGTCGTCACCACCGTGCCGGCCTCGTCGCGCCGGAAGCCCCCCGGGCGGCCGGCCTCGTCGAGCTCGGGAATCGGCACCCCCTCGGGCGAGCCGATGCCCACGGTGTAGATGCGCACGCCGGCTTCGACCGCGCGGCCGACGGCTTCCTCCACCTCGCCCTCGTGGTCCTCGCCGTCGGTGATGAGGACCAGCACCCGGTGGCGGCGCTCGGTCTCGGCGAACGCGTCGAGGGCCACCCCGACGGCCTGGCCGAGGTTGGTGCCCTGCACCGAGATCATGTCCGGATCCATCGCGTTCAGGAAGAGGGCCGCCGCCCCGTAGTCGCTCGTCAGGGGGCTCTGCACGAACGCCTCGCCCGCGAACGCGACGAGCCCGACGCGGTCGCCCTCCAGCCGGCCGATGAGGTCGGCGACCGCGAACCGGGCCCGGTCGAGCCGGTTCGGCGCGATGTCCTCGGCCGTCATCGAGGCCGACAGGTCGAGGGCCACCACGATGTCCTGGCCCTCGCGCCGCACTGTCTCGACCCGGCTCCCGAACTGCGGCCGGGCCAGCGCGGTGACGAGCAGGGCCACCGCCGCGAGCAGGGCCGCGAGCTTGGCGGCCCGGCCCCGCCGGTCGACGGTGGCCGTCAGCCGGTCGAGGAGGTGACGCTCGCCGACCAGCGCGAGGGCCCGCCGCGTGCGCGCACGGGCCCACCACGCCAGCCCCGCGAGGGCCGGCAACAGCAGATACGCGAGCAGCACGTCGACGTTGGCGAACCTGAACATCAGCCCGGAGAGCGTCGCCCGCGGCTCCGCTCGACTTCCACACGAATCCCCGCCGCGAGACTGCGCCATCCCGCGGCCCCGTCGGGAGACTGCGCCATCCCGCGGTGCGATCTCCTACGGTATCTTCCTCAACACCGTGCGACCCAGGGTCATCTCCAGCAGCAGCAGGACCAGGCCCGCGGCCAGCGGCACGTGGAACAGCTCGCCGTAGCGGGTGAACTGCTCCACCTCGATCTCGGTCGTCTCCAGCGCGTCGATCTCGGCCCAGATCGCCTCCAGGCTCTCCCGGTCCGTCGCCCGGAAGTAGCGGCCGTCGGTGAGGTCCGCCACTTCCTGCAGGGTCGGCTCGTCGATGTCGACCTGCATCTGCGCGTAGCGGCGGCCGAACAGCGGGTCGTCGACGGGCACCCGCGCCACGCCGCGGGTGCCGGCCCCGACCGCGTAGATGCGGATGTCGAGCGCCGCCGCCAGTTGGGCGGCGGTGACCGGGTCTATCTCGCCCCGGTTGTTCTGCCCGTCGGTCAGCAGCACCACGACCCTCGACTCGGCCGACGAGCCCTGCAGCCGCTTGACGGCGGTGGCCAGCCCCATGCCGATGGCGGTGCCGTCCTCGAGGATGCCGGTCTCGAGCTCGCCGAGCACGGTGGTCACGATGCCGTAGTCGAGGGTCAGCGGCACCTGCGTGAACGCGTCGCCGGCGAACACCACGAGGCCGATGCGGTCGTTGCGGCGGCCCTCGACGAAGTCGGCGGCCACCGCCTTGGCCGCCTCGATGCGGTTCGGCTCGAGGTCCTCGGCGAGCATCGACGTCGACAGGTCGAGGGCGAGCACGATGTCGATGCCCTCGGTGGTGACGTTCTCGGCCGTGACCCCGGTCTGGGGCCGGGCGAAGGCGACGACGAGGGCGGCGAGCCCGAGGCTGCGCAGGACGAACAGGGCGTGGCGCCGGCGCCCGGTGCGCCGCCGGTCGGCCCGCGCGACGGCGGCGAGCGACGAGTAGCGCAGCGACCCCGTCCGGCCCCGGCCGCGGGCGACGTACCACCAGGCGAGCAGCGGCACCCCGAGCAGCAGCGCGAGATACGCCGGGTCCGCGAACCGGAGGATCATGCCGCCCTCTCCATCGTCCCGACGGCCGTGCAGGACCGTGGGGCGCGGGCGGGTTCCGCGAGCCTGAGGGTCATGCCGTCTGCTCCATCGTCCCGATGGCGGCGGTGCAGGACCTCGCGGGATACGAGCAGTGCGCGAGCCTGAGGGGTCATGTCGCCTGCTCCGCGGGAATCGGGGCCGGTGGGGCAGGGGCCGGCTCGACGGGCGCGGTGACCTCCACCACGCGCCGGGCGAGGGGAAGCAGCTCGCGGCAGTCGGGAATCGCGGGGCGCAGCTTCGCGAACTTCACGAGGTCGCAGCGGTCGAGCACGCGGCGCACGTCGGCGACGGCCGCGCGGTCGGCGTCGGTCCGCAGCAGGCCGTCGAGAACCTCGCCCGTGGTCATCTCCATCGCGTCGACGCGGAACCGGCCCTCGACGTAGACGCGCACGATGTCCGAGAGCCGGATGTGGTACGTCTTGATCTCGCCGCGCTCCAGCAGCCCCGCCGCCTCCAGGGCGTCGAGGGCCTCGCGGGCGACCTCGTGGGCCGGCCGCGGGGGGAGCGTCGGCACGAGGGCCTCCGGCCGCGACCGCCGCCGGTGGCGCCGGTAGAGCCAGGCCGCGGCCGCCGCCAGCGCCAGCAGGACCGCGATCCACGGCAACAGGGTGACGACCGCGAAGGGGATCGCCAGTGGCCCCTTGATGTCGCGGATGTCGCCGCCCTCGTCCCGCCCCACGCTCTCGACGGCGACGGGCATCGCCTCGGTCGCAAGGGTCGTCGCCTCTCCCTCGGCGCCCACCACCTCCACGTTCAGGGACGGAAACGACAGCTCGCCGAGCTCGAACGCCGCCACCCGCAGCTCGAGGCGCGACTCGACGCCCCCGTCCGCCGCCGCCGTCGTTTGCGTGGCGGGTGGGTCGAGGAGCTCGAACGGCGCGGCGTCGACGGGGTCGGGCCACCGCACTTCGGTGCCCGCGGCGTGGCGCACCGTCACCACGACGGTGACGGGGTCGCCCACCGCTGCCGCCGTGGCCGACACGGTCGTCTCGACGGCAGGCTCGACCGACTGGGCGGTAAGCGCGTTGTCCTGGGCGGCGGTAGGGGCCGCTGTCAGAGAGACCGTGAACGCCGCTGCCAAGACGCGGATCGTCATCGGAACGGTCCTGCGCGATGCCGGAGGCCGTCGGCGGGGAGCCGTCGCGAGGAACGCCGTGAACGCTGCCAGCACTCGGGTCGTCATCTGGACCGCTTCGCGCTCCGCCTCGAACGCACCGGATGGCGCCAAGAACCCCGCTGCCGTCACGCGATTGCTCATCGGAACCGCTTCGCCCGCTCCCGGAAGAATCGCATGAGCCGGTCGACGTAGGGCCGGTCGGTCGCAATCTCCACCACGTCGACTCCCGTCTGCCGGAACTCCCGGTCGTGCGCCTCCCGCGCCTCCGCCACCTCGCGGTCGAACGCCCGGCGGAACGCGGGGTCCGACACGTTCACCGTGAGCCGCTCGCCGGTCTCGGCATCCTCCATGTCCAGGTAGCCCACCGGCGGCAGCTCGTGCTCGCGGGGGTCGCTGATGCGTATGACGACGGTGTCGTGCCGGCGGCCGGCCACGGCCAGGGCCCGCCGGTAGCCGCCGGCGATGAAGTCGGAGACCACGAAGGTCACCGCGCGGCGCCGCACGACGCGGGCCAGGTACTCCAGGGCCCCCGCGACGTCGGTGCCGCGCCCCGCCGGCTCGAGGTAGAGCAGCTCGCGCAGCACCCGCAGCACGTGGCGGCGTCCCTTGCGCGGCGGCACGAACTTCTCGATGCGGTCGCTGAAGATGATCAGCCCGACCTTGTCGTTGTTGGTGATGGCCGAAAACGCGAGCACCGCGCAAATCTCCACCGCCACCTCGCCCTTCATGCGGCCCGACGAGCCGAAGTCGCCCGAGGCGCTCACGTCGACCACCAGCATCACCGTCAGCTCGCGCTCCTCGTCGAACACCTTGACGAAGGGGGCGCCGGTGCGCGCGGTGACGTTCCAGTCGATGTTGCGGATGTCGTCGCCGACGTGGTACTCGCGCACCTCGGCGAAGTTCATGCCGCGGCCCTTGAACACCGAGTGGTACTCGCCCGAGAAGACCTCGTTCACGAGGCCCCGGGTGGCGATCTCGACCCGGCGCACCTGCTTGAGGATCTCGCGCGGGATCACCGGACGCTCCCTCGACGGCGGGTTCCAGGCCGGGTGCGCATCGGGTAGTACTCTCGGCAGATCACGCCCGGCGCCGACCAGCGCGTGGCGGGCGCCGACCAGCCCGTGGCGAAAGTCCCCGCTGCACTCGAGCGGCGATGCATCCCGCCTGACTCCGTTGTCCGTCGGTTACATATGCCCAATATGCGCCCTCCTCACGCCTTGTCAGGCGGGCGCCTCGGCCTTTCCTGGCGCCCTCCGGGCGCGATGCAACGCGAGGCTTTCACCACGGGCTGCTACGGCACCTCGATGCTGTTGAGGACCCGCTCGACCACCGTCTCCGCCGTCACCTCCTCGGCCTCGGCCTCGTAGGTCAGCAGCACCCGGTGCCGCAGCACGTCGGGGCCGATGGAGCGGACGTCCTCCGGCGTGACGTAGCCGCGCCGCCGCAGGAAGGCGTGGGCCCGCGCCGCCCGGGCGAGGTTGATGGTCGCCCGCGGCGAGGCGCCGAACGCGATGAGGTCGGACAGGTCGGCGAGGTCGTAGTCCTTCGGCGCCCGCGTCGCGAAGACGAGGTCGACGATGTACCGCTCGACCTGCGGGTCCATGTAGATCAGGTCCACCGCCTTGCGGGCCCGGAGAATCTCGTCGGGCTCGACCACCGCCTCGACCTCGGGCGCCGGGCCCCCGGCCATCCGCCGCAGGATCTCCAGCTCCTCGTCCTTGTCGGGGTAGGTGACGGCCAGCTTCAGCATGAACCGGTCGACCTGGGCCTCGGGCAGGGGATAGGTGCCCTCCTGCTCGATGGGGTTCTGGGTGGCGAGGACGAGGAAGGGCGAGTCGAGCGGGTAGCTGGCGTCGCCGATGGTGACGGTCCGCTCCTGCATCGCCTCGAGCAGGGCCGACTGCACCTTGGCCGGCGACCGGTTGATCTCGTCGGCGAGGATGATGTTGGCGAAGATGGGGCCCTTGCGGGTCTTGAACTCCGACTGCCGCGGGTCGTACACGAGGGTGCCGATGAGGTCGGCGGGCAGCAGGTCGGGCGTGAACTGGATGCGCCGGAACGTGGTGGCGACGGCGTCGGCGAGGGTGCGGACGGTCATCGTCTTGGCGAGGCCGGGCACCCCCTCCATCAGCACGTGGCCGTCGGCGAGCAGCCCGACGAGCAGCCGCTCGATCATGGTCCGCTGGCCGACGATGACCCGGCCCACCGCGTCGAGCAGCCGCTCGACGAAGGCGCTCTCGGCGTGGATGCGTTGCTGAATCGCTTCGATGTCGTGATGCATGGCGTCTGCGCGCGCGTTCTCCAACCCTCTATTGTAGGAAACCCGCCGGCCGGTTCCCAATTCACCGGGCGGGGCGCTCCCCGCGGGCGGCTGCCGCGAAGCGCGGCCCGCCCCGCGGGGGCGGCGGGCGAACGCCGCCCAGGCCGCGCGATCGGGTCCTTTGCCCCTGTGGCGCCGCTGCCGTGGGCCCGCGCGGGGGGTGGTCGAACGCCGGCCCGCCGCCCGCCGGTTCCGGCGCGTCGGCGATCTGTCAGACGATCCGGAGACGGGGATGGCCGGCGGGGCGGTCGCAGCGGCGTCCGGAGACGCCGCCGCGCAAGGCCGGGGCCGGATCAGCGGACGGGAAAGAAGATGTCGGTGCGCCACTTCGCGGGGTCCGGCTCCCGGCCGGGGTCGGTGACGTAGACCTCCCAGGGCGCCCCCGCGGGCTCGAGGCCCTCCGACTTCATCCACGCCGTCAGCGCCTCCCACGTGTGCCGGAGCTGTTCGTAGTGGCCGGTGTGGGTGACGGTCGCCGCCTTGCCGCCGGGCAGCTCGCCGGCCCGGATGCGGTCCGTGCCGTCCATCGGGGCGGCGACCGGCATCCCGCACTCGAGATCGACGGTGCCGCCGTGCATCTCGTGGTAAATGGCGAAGGGCATCCCGGCCGGCGGCTGCCCGCTCTGCTGCACGTACCCGTGCAGCTCGCCGAAGAGCATCCCCATGGTCTCCGCGATCTTGTCCATGGTGGTCTTCGTCCGGATGCCCACCATGGGCTGCGCCTCCAACTGCTTCGTTCCGAACTCCGATGTCATCCGCGATCCTCCTCGAATCTGCCGTCCGGCCCCCCGGCATGTCCCATCCGGCCGCGAGGCGGCCAATCGTGACATGGAAGTTACAGAAATCCCGATTGACTGGTCCAACCCGGTGACACTAACATCAAGGGACGGAGCGTAACACGGCCCTCTCGACAGAGCTGCAGGTGCTGACGCTCCTCGTTTCGCTCGTCAGCGCCATCGGCGTCCTGACCGTCAACGGCAAGGTCGGCCAGCTCACCGGACAGGTCGGGTCGCTCCAGGAGTGGCTCGTCACGCGCGTGACGACGCCTGGCCTACACCCGGACTGACGAGCCCGTGCCGCCTGCCGCATCCCCGTCACCCCCGACGATTCTCGATCTGCCGTTCTCGGCCTCTCTCGGCGGCGTGCGCGGTTCGTGTCCTTACGATACTCTGCACCGATGCGGCCGTGCGCAGCAATGCGCGGCGTGCCTCGGTCCCGACATCCCGGGAGGAAGCCGATGAGAACAGTGCTGATCACGGCATGCGTGCTGGCGGCGCCGTGGGCCGCCGCGGCGCAGGACGGCGGCATCGCGGGCACCGTCACCGACGACACCGGCGGGGTTCTGCCGGGCGTGACCGTCGAGGCTTCGGGCCCCGCGCTGGACACACCCCTCGTCGCGGTGAGCGACGGCGACGGCCGCTACGCGCTCACCGGGCTCTCCCCCGGGGGCTACGTCGTCACCTTCACCCTGGCCGGCTTCGAGCGCCTCGAGCGCGAGGTCGAGCTGGCCGCGGGGGTCACCGCCACCGTCAACGCCGACCTGCAGTTGGGCGGCCTCTTCGAGGAGGTGACGGTGGCGGTCACCGGCACCGCCATCGACGCCCCCGCCATCAACATGCCCCACGCGGTCACCGTGGTCAGCCGCGAGACCCTCGAGCAGCAGGGCGCAACCCAGCTCGTCGACCTGTTCCGGAACCTGAACGTCAGCCACGGCGTCGTCGGCGAGCGCAACAGTTGGTACAACTCGAACCAGCCGTCGACCCTCACCGAGAACGTCGCCAACGTCAACCTGCGCGGCCTCGGCGCCTCGCGCACCCTGGTGCTCATCAACGGCCGCCGCCACGTGCCGGTGCCCGCGCGCCTCATCGGGGGGCGCTTCGTCGACGTCAACACCATCCCCGCCATCGCGGTGGGCCGGCTCGAGGTGCTGAAGGAGGGCGCGTCGGCCACCTACGGCTCGGACGCGGTCGGCGGCGTGGCCAACTTCGTCACCCGCAACGACTTCCGCGGCTTCGAGATGAACGTCTCCCACGACTACTTCGACGGCGGGGGCGACACCACCGTCGCGGGCATCTGGGGCGGCCGCATCGGGGCCTCGAGCGCGGTCCTCTCCATGGAGCGGGTCGGCCGCCAGGAGCTGGAGATGGCCGAGCGCCCGTGGGCCCTCGACCGCCTGAGCGCGTACCCCTCCGGCACCCGTGGCGGCTGGTCGAGCCTCGGCAACCCCGGCACGTTCTCGGTCGGGGCGCCGGTGCCGTGGACGGCCGACGTCTTCGATCCCCGCTGCACCGACTTCGGCGGCCTCGACGAGGGCTGGACGTGCCGGTTCCGCTACGCGCCCTTCGACAACCTGATCGACGAGCAGCGGCATACCCGGGCGTTCTTCGAGCTCAACGGCCCGGTGAACGAACGGATCGACTACCACGTCGAGGCGCTCTGGTCGGACGCCGTCATTCCGCGCTGGTACACCACGCCGTCCTATCCGCCGTTCCCGCTGACGAGCACCACCATCCAGGAGGTGGCGGCCGACCACCCGGGCCGCCAGGAGTTCTGCGGCAGCTACGCGGGCGACCCGAAGGCCGATCCGATGGGCGCCTGCGCGGGCGGCGACCCCTGGTACTTCAACGGCCGCCCGTTCGGCAACTCCGGCCCCGGGCGCCGGCTGTCGCGCGAGTCGCGCACCCAGCGGTTCGCCGCCTCCGTCGACGGCGACTTCCTGCTCGGCGGGCGGGACGCCAACTGGGACGTCGGCGTCAGCTACTCGCGGGCGCGCGGCAACCTGAACCTGCCCGCCGTCTATACAGACCGCATGTTCCGCGCGTACCGCGGCTTCGGCGGCGCCGACTGCGGCGTCGGCGTCGTCGCCGACCCCACCTCGCCCGCGGGCATGCGGCTCGGGCCCCTCGGCGGCGCGGTGCCGGGCCAGGGGCCGTGCATGTACTACAACCCGTTCAGCAACGCCATCGAGTACTCCGCCCAGCCCAACTCCCCGCTCGAGAACACCGCGAATCCCGACTACGTCGCCGGCCTCGCGAACCAGGAGGCCCTGCGGCTGTGGCTCAACGAAGAGGTGGACCTCTTCAGCACCACCGACAT
The DNA here is from genome assembly GCA_965261285.1 of Vicinamibacterales bacterium. Classification (GTDB taxonomy): domain Bacteria; phylum Acidobacteriota; class Vicinamibacteria; order Vicinamibacterales; family UBA8438; genus JAJEEA01. The sequence continues at coordinate 6,572,585 of OZ253457.1, forward strand.
GATCGTGGCCGACGCCACCATGAGCGGCAACCTCGTCCCCAACGTGGCCGACTTCGCGGTCGGCTACCAGTTCCGCGGGGTGAACGCCGACGGCGACCCGAACAACGCCGGCGACGTCACCGTGAACCCCTGCCCGGTGGCCGGCGACATGGGCTGCTCGCCCGGCAAGCGGTTCGGGCCCTACCTCTTCACCAACGTCCACCGGCCCTACGCGGCCGACCAGCAGGTGCAGCGGCTCTTCGGCGAGCTGGCCCTGGGCATCGGCCCCCGCCTCGACACCCAGCTCGCCGCCAACTACGAGTTCTACAACGTGGCCGGCCGCCGCGTGAACAGCGTCGACCCGAAGATCGGCTGGCGCCTCGACGCGGCCGAGAACCAGCACTTCTCGCTGGCGTTCCGCGGCTCGGTGCAGACGACGTTCCGCACGCCGTCGCTCGACGACCTGAACACCAGCCCCCTGACGACGCTGGAGTGGATCAACGAGACCGGCGCCTACCAGGCCGTCGACCGCTTCGGGCGCGAGGACCTCCTGCCGGAGCGCGCCTTCACCTACAACGGGGGCGTCGTGCTCTTCCTCGAGGGGGGCGTCGAGGCGACCGTCGACTACTGGCACTACGACTTCGAGAACGTGATCGGGTCGATGCCCTACGACGCCATCACCAGCCTCTACGCCAGCGGCAACCCGGCGACCCAGGCCGCGGTGTCGCCTTTCATCATCTGTCCCGGCGGCCGGGCCTCGGACCTCGCGCCCGCCGACCGCTGCGTCGCCCAGAACCTGCAACGCGTCCAGATCGACCTCGTGAACTGGCCGGGGCTCACGAGCTCGGGCATCGACACCCACCTCGCGGCCCGCGCCGACGCGGGGCCGGGCCAGCTCTCGCTGAGCTGGGACTCCACCTACACCGTCGGCTACGACACGAAGGAGCTGCTGCTCGAGGGCACCGACCTGACCCTCTACGCCGAGCGCGAGGCGGCCGGCTACCTGAACTTCGCCCACCCCATCGCGGTGCCCCTGCCCCGCTGGAAGAGCCGCTGGTCGGCGTCCTACGACTGGAGCCGCTACAGTTGGGCCAACTACGTGAGCTACATCGGCGCCTACGAGGACCGGGGCAACGACGTCGTGCCCCGCATCGACCCGTTCCTCGCCTGGGACATGAGCTTCCTCATGCGCTTCCCGGGCACCGGGATGAACCTCACGATCTACGGCATGAACCTGACCGGGCAGATTCCGCCGTGGGCCAACGTCGAGCAGGCCTACGACGGCTTCACCCACGACCCCAAGGGGCGGCGCATCAAGGCGGCGGTGAGCTGGCGCTTCGGGGGGTGAAGGGCCGGGCCGGGCATCGGCGCGCCCGCCGAGGGTCGTCGCATCAAGGCGGCGGTGAGCTGGCGCTTCGGGGGGTAGACGGGCCGGGACCGGCCTTCCAAGCGCCTTCTACGCCTCCCGCACCAGGATGGCGCCGCGTGTAGAGCAGCTCGAAGCCCTGCCGCTGGACGTTCTGCTGAGACTTGGAGCCGGGCTGCGTCGTCACTACCGAGACGTCGCAGCCCTGGACCGGTCAACATTTCACAATGTTTCCAGGAAAAGGCTGTCATTTTCGATTTTGAGGTCAAGTTTTGATAATCTTGTCGCCGTGGCCGTTGTTCCCAGGCTCGCCGACATTCCGCGGCAGCTCTCCCCGGACGCGTTCTGGGACCTGTTCGGGCGGCTGGAGCACGCGGAGCTCGACTTCAAGCGCGGGGTACCGGCCGACGTCCGCGACACGATCGCGGCCATGGCCATGACCCGCGGCGGCCTGATCGTCCACGGCGTCGACGATCGGCGCACGCTCGTCGGCTGCCCGCTCTCGCAGAACACCCAGGATCGAATCACCCGCATCGCGGGCGAATGCGGGGTCGACGTTCAGTTGCTGGCGCTCTCCGTCGGCGGGCGGGAGCTGACGGTCTGTGCCGTGCCGGAGGTGCGCGGCCGCATCGTCACCACCCCCGACGGCCGGCTGCTGCGGCGCGTGGGCGGCGACTCGCAACCGCTGCGCGGCGACGCGATGGCCCGTTTCGTGCGCGAGCGCGAGCATCGATCCGGCGAGGACGAGCCGCTTGCCGTCGTCGACGTCTCCGCGTTCGATCTCGCCGCCGTCAATCAGGCGCTGGCCGCTGACGGGCGGCCGGCCGTCGACCGGGACGGCGTCGAACGGGCGTTGACCGATCTCGGCGTGGCCGTCGCCGCCGCGCCGCCGCTGGGGCCGCGCGTGTTGCGTGCCGCGCTCGTGCTCTTCGCGTCGGAGCCCCGGGCGCACGTGCGGGGCTCCGCCGTGCAACTCGTGCGCCGCGAGGGCGTCGGCCCCGGCCCCGGACCCTCCTCCGCGCGCGAGGAGTGCGCCGGTCCCCTGGCCGATACCGTCGACTGCTGTCTGCGCTTCGTGGCCGCGCATACGCGGCGGTTCGAGCTCGTGGCCGGATCGCGGCGCGAGGCGCTGCCCGAGTACCCCGAGCCCGTGTTGCGGGAAGCCATCGTGAACGCGCTGGGGCATCGCGACTACGGGCTTGCCGGCGCCACGGTGGACATCACCGTCTGGGACGACCGGGTCGAGGTGCGCAGCCCGGGGCCGCTCCCCGGCCACATCACCCTCGACAACATGCGGACCGAGCACTACAGCCGCAACCCCCGCATCATGCGCATCCTGAAGATCATGGGGCTGGTGGAAGAGTACGGAGAGGGCGTCGACCGGATGTACCGGGAGATGGAGGCCCGGCTGATGGCGCCGCCCGTGTTCGCGGCCGCCGCGGGCTCGGTGACCGTCACCCTGCGCAATCGCATGCTCGTGGACGTCGAAGACCAGGCTTGGCTGAATCAGCTCGACCGCGACGACGTCACCGCCGACGAGCGCCGGGCGGTGGTCGCGGCCCGGCGGGCCGGCGCGGTTGCGCCGCGCGACCTGCGCGCCATGCTGCCGGACGCCGACGTCGACGGGCTCCTCTCACGGATGGTGGCCAAGGGGCTGCTGTCGCGCGTCGGCCGGCGGGGCGGGACCCGCTACGCGCTGTCGGATGCCCTGGTGCGGTGCGCCGGCAGCCCGGGGATGGCGGCCCGCCACCGGCGCCGCCAGACGCTGCTCGACGAGATCCGCCGCCGCGGGAGCCTCTCCACCAGCGAGGCCGCGACCCTGCTCGACGCGCCCCCCGCCCTCGCCCGCGGGCTGCTGAACGACTTGGTGGGGGCCGGGCTGGCGCGCGCCGTGGGGAGAACGCGCGCCCGGCGCTACCATGTCCGATGAGGATGGACCGACCCGCGGGCGGGCGCCCCGATGCCGCAGGAGTTGCGACCCTTCGCGCGCACGATGGGAGACCGACTTCGACGGCGAACCTCGCCCTGGGGGGGCGATGGACTGGAAGCGTGGTGACCGGTGCGGTGCGGAGGGGCGGCGGTGGAGCGGCGCGGCGCTCCTGGCGGCGATGCTCCCGGTGCTGTCCGTCGCCGCGGCGGCGGACGAGACCTACGTCCGCGTCGGCGCGGGGATCGAACGAACGAGCGGCGCGCGATTCACCGACGTCGACTGCGCGACGAACGGCCTGTACGGCTGCGGCGAGGGGACGGACGGCGCCCCCTACAGCAGTGTCGGCGACTTCGGCGACGTCGCTGGCGTCGAGTTCGGCGTCGGCCGCCGCGTGGCCCCGGCCCTGCGCGTCGAGGGCGTCGTGCACTTCCGGCCGCGCGCGGCCTACGGGGGGCGCGCCAACTTCCTGGCTCCGGACCGCCGGCAGTCGGTGGCGGCCGGCCTCTCCGCGTTCTCGGGGCTGGCCGTCGCCTACGTCGACCTGACAGAGCTGGGTCTGCCCGAGCTCGGTCCCTTCCGCCCCTTTGCGGGCGCCGGCGCCGGCGCGTCGCGCATCGCCCTCGACGAGATGACGATGACGTTCCCGCGGACCATGACCCTCGTTCCCGCCGGCCGGCGGACCAGCCTCGCGTGGACGGCGGCGTCGGGCGTCGCGGTGCCGGTTGGGGGTGCGGCGACCCTCGACGTCGCCTGGCGCTACCTGGCGTCGGGCCGTGTCGTCACCGGCGCGGGGACCGGCCGCGTGCTTCTGCACGACGGCAGCATCCACTACCGGGACGGCCGCCCGAACGAGTTCCCCCTCGGCGAGACCCAGACCCGCCTCGCCGGCCACGGCCTGCAGCTCTCGCTGCGCTACGGGTTCTGAGCCGATTACGCTCGACGAGCCGAGGCCGGCGAGCTTGTTGAACGGCGAGAGAGCGATGTCGGCAAAGAGCAAGGGGCTGTCCGGCACTTGCTGTGGCGGTCGTGTGATGGTCTGGTCGGCCGGGGATCCTGTCGGGCTGGCATCCGGCGTGGTTGCTCTCACTGGGCAGCGGCGTCTTCCTCCTCCGCCTTCTTTCCGGTCAGCTCCCGGCGGTCCTCCGCGTCCCTCGGGCGGTCCGTCGTCTTGGACTCGATCATGTCGTCGAGGCCGGCGTAGGGGATCTCCACGCCGTTCACCAGCCTCCGCCGGCGGTTCGGTGCCGCTTTCCGGTAGTTCGTCCTGCCCGCTCCCTTCAGTACGTCGACTCTGGGATCGTCGCCGACGATGGTCATCATCTTTCGAGTCTCTGTCGCGGGGTCCAGCTCTCTGGCGATGCCGTATGGCAGCTCGCTCAAGGCGTCGAGCACCCGGGTCATGTTCTCCTCATCCCGCGGAACGAGGATGTCGAGGTCCCGTGTGGCGTAGTCGAACCCGTGCAGTCCCATTCCGACCCGTCCGATGACCAGGTATTCGGCACCGTGGGCGTTCAGCAACCGGCATACCTCGATCCACCGTTCAGCGATATCCGCTCTTTCGTTGCTCACGCTTCCACCTCTCGTACTCGTCGAAGCTGTCGAACGATACCGTGAATATCCTGTCGGGTAGAGGACTCAACCGGCGGTACGCGTTGCTCAACGCCGCCGTTCTTCGGAACCCCTCTTCGGGTGCCCGGCGCAGGGCCAGCGTGATTCTGTGCTCTCTCTCCCACGCCTCGGCTTCTTCGAAGCTGTCGAACGACTTCGTGAATCCGAGCTCCTTGGCCTCGGTGGTCTCGTTTCGCGGCTTGCTGGGGGCCGCGGGAGGCGGGGCCGCCGTTCGCTGCTTCATTTGTTGCACCGTAGTGACTCGCTATACCCACGGAGCCGTCCGGGGTCGCTCCGTAGCGCCCACAATAGACGTGTTTTCAGTAGTTTACATCAGGTACGGCAAGCTCCGCACGGAAGTGCCCGCGCGGGAGCCGAACGGGGCGAACCGACGCACCGCAGTCGGCGGGGAAGGGGTGGTCCCGCCCGTCGGCGGGACTGGCTCGCAGGATAGCAGCCGTCCGCGTGCCGAAGAAGGTGGTCCCGTCCGTCGGCGGGGCTGGCCGTCCGGCGGCCGGAAGCCGCGCCGTGGGCGAGGGGGAAAACGAGCGATGCCATCCGGCGGACGCATGGCCGCTCTGCCGGTGCCGCTCCTCGTGCGGGCGCTCGTGGTCGCTGGCGTGGCCGCAACGCCTGGCGTTGCCGGCTGGGAGCCTTCAGCGGCCCCAGTCGTAGCCGAGGCGCACGTAGTAGTAGGCGCCGTTGAAGCCCCACGGCGTGTACTCGCTGTACTTCTCCCCGACCGACATCGCGCGCGCGCTCTCGTCGGGATAGGTGTCGAGCACGTTCTGGGCCCCGACCGCGACCGTCGCGCCGCCCCCGGCGTCGACGGTCAGCTCGAGGTCGACGATGGGCCGGCCCGCGAAGAAGCCGTTCTCGACGCCCCCCGTCGGGTCGAAGACGCGCGCGAACCCGCTGTCGTAGTCGTACCAGCGGCCGAACCAGTTGACGCGGCCGAGCAGGCTCGCGCGCCCCAGGCGCTGGGTGACGCCGACGTTCCAGCGCGTGCGCGGCAGCGCGTACGCGAACTCGGCGAGCCGCCGGTCGTTCAGCAGCCCCTGGCCGTTGTCGGTGACCTCGGTGTCGGTGTGGTTGAAGACGGCGCTGAAGACGGTGTTGCCGCGCAGGGCGATGGGGGTGAACGTCGACACGAGGTCGACGCCCTGCGAGCTCGTCGCGAACGCGTTGGTGAAGAACCGGAACCGCCGGAGGTCGCGGGCGGCGTCGATGCCCTGGGCGAGCAGGGCCTCGACCTCGACGTTCTCCAGCTCGAAGTTGCTGGTGATGCCGATGCGGTCGGAGACGTCGATGCGGAAGTAGTCGGCGGTGAGGCTGAACGGGCCGGTGTCGAAGACCACCCCGGCGGTGTAGTTCACCGAGGTCTCGGGCCGCAGGGGCGCGCCGCCGCGCAGGGCGGCCACCGGCGAGTTCGACGGGATGGTGCCGTTGTTGACGAGGTCGCCGAGGGCGGGGTCGAAGATGGTGGAGATGTTGAACCCGTTCTGCTGGCCGGGGGTCGGCGCGCGGAACCCGGTGCTGACGCCGGCCCGGAAGAAGCCGACGCGGGCCGAGACCTTGCCGTTGGCGGTCGTGCCGAAGTCCTCGAAGTTCTCGACCCGGACGGCGGAGCCCAGGGTCCAGGCGCCGTCGGGGTCGTTCACCTCGAGGTCGCCGTAGACGGCGACGTTGCTGCGGCTCCACGTGCCGGCGGCGAGGGGCCCGAAGCCGAAGAAGCCGTTCGAGCCGGCCGAGAAGCCCTGCCCGCGGCCGTAGGGGCCGACCGTCCACGACGTGGGGTGGCCCTCGACGGTCTGGTACTGCTCGTCGCGCCACTCGACGCCGGCCGCGACGTTGACCCTGTCGGTGGCGGCGTACGACACGTCGAAGTTGACGCCGACCTCCTGCTGCCGGTTGCTGCCGAGGTCGAACGCGGTCGGCGACTCGGGGCCGAGCGAGGCGTTGACGGTGTCGCTGATGAACAGGTCGGTCTCGTGGGCCCCGATGGTGCCGCTCACGTCCCACGCGAGGCCGCCGGCGGTGGAGCCGCGGACGCCGCCGACCAGCGACACGTCGCGCGCGTCGCCGCCGAAGCTGGGGGTGAACCCGCCGGGGAACAGCTCGCGGAACGAGAAGCAGCTCGGATCGTCGAACACCCGCTGCAGGGCGGCGGGGTCGGCGACGTCGTCGGTGATCGCGACCACCGGGCAGTTCGCGACCCCGGTGCCGGCGGCGACGAGCGCGTCGCCGACGAGCAGGGTCTGCCCGCCGTCGATGCTGTAGACGCCGCCCCGCGTGTTGGGGTTGCGGAAGAAAAAGCCGCCGGTCACCGTCTTGCTCGCGTAGTTCGTATGGCCGTAGAGCTGCAGGCCGTTGGCGGCGGTGTAGCCGAAGTTGCCGAAGAGCTTGAGGTCGTCGTCGACCCGCGGCGAGCCCCACACCTGGGGCGTGTCCGAGGCGACGTCGGTGTTGCCCGCCGCCAGCAGGGCGATGGCGTCGCTGCGCGGCGCGCTGCGGTTGGTGGGGTTCGACCCGCCGTACTCGAGGCTGAGGTTGGCGAAGCCGGCGGCCCCCAGCGGCAGCCCGGCGTTGGCGGCGACGTTGAACGCCTCGCCGTCGCCCGCCCCGAACGTCCCCGTGTTCAGCTCGATCGCCCCGCCCGAGGGGGCGTCCTTGAGCTGGAAGTTCATGACGCCGGCAATGGCGTCCGAGCCGTACTGCGCCGCCGCCCCGTCCCGCAGCACCTCGACCTGCCGCAGGGCGATGGACGGGATGGCGGAGATGTCGGGACCCTGCGACCCGAAGGCGACGCCGTTGCCCCCGTGCCAGTCGATGATCGACGAGCGGTGGCGGCGCTTGCCGTTGACGAGGACGAGGGTGTGGTCGGGCGCGAGGTTACGCAGCATCGCGGGCCGGACCACCGTCGAGGCGTCGCTGATGGGCTGCGCGTTGACCGCGAACGACGGCACGAGGGTGCGCAACTGGTCCTGCAGGTTGACGGCGCCCTGGCTGACGATGTCCGAGGCGGAGAGCACGTCGACCGGCACGGGCGACTCGGCCACCGTGCGCGGCTGCGCGCGCGTGCCGACGACGACCGTCTCCTCGGTGTAACCCTCGAGCAGGACCCGGATCTCGTCGTCGGACAGGCCGAGCGCCTCGATCTCGGCCGCGCTCATGCCGAGCACCCGGGCGAGCTCCTCGGCCTGGGCCTGCCGGTCGTCCTGAGCGGCTTCCGCCGCCGCCGATGCGGCAGGCAGCCAGGCCAGGGCCACCGCCAGCGCGGCCGCCTGCGCCGCGCGCCCATGGTTCCTTCCCGTCATCGGCTTCATGGGCCTGTTCCTCCTCTGGCCGCTCTCATCTCGCTCGGCTAGTGCGCCCGCCGCCTCCGCATCGGCAATCGAGCGACACTCCGGACCACCGACAGTCCTGGCCCCGGGCGCTTCACCGCGCCCGGTTCATCCCGAAGATCACGCCGAACAGCACCACACCGGCCGCGTCGAGCACCGGCACCGGCAGGCCCGCCAAGGCGACGGTGGGGCCGGGGGCGAGGAGCAGGGCGGCCGCCGCGAACATGGCGAGGCGGAGGGGCAGGGGTAGGGCGGTCCGTAGCTGCCCGGTGATGCCCGAGGCGAAGCACAGCACCCCGAGGGTGCCGATGGCCACCGGGACCAGCATCGCGAGGGGCCCCGCTGTCTCGCCGGCCGGCGTCAGCATGAGGAGCTCGGGCCGGTAGACGAAGATGTACGGCAACGTGAACCCGACGAGGGCGAAGCGGAACGCGGCGAAGCTCGTCGCCATGATGTTGGTGCCGGCGATGGAGGCGGCGGCGTAGCCGGCGAGGGCGACCGGCGGGGTCACCATCGACATCATGCCGAAGTAGAAGATGAACAGGTGAGCCGCCAGGGGCACGACCCCGAGGTTGCCGAGCACGGGTCCGATGAGGGTCGCGAGCAGCAGGTAGCACACGGCCGAGGGGAGGCCCATGCCGAGGATGATCGACGAGATCATGATCAGCACGAGGGCGAGGAACAGGCTCTGCTCGGCCAGGGGCAGGATGGTCGCGGGCAGACGGGTGCCGATGCCGGTCAGGGTCACGATGCCGATGATGATGCCCACCGACGCGGACGCGGCGATGAGCGAGACGACATCGCGCGCCGACTTGACGAAGGCCTTGACGACGTCCTGAATCGACAGCCGGGTGCGCTCGTTGAACGCCCCGACCACCACGATGCCCACCAGCGACGCGGTCACCGCCCGGAACGGCGTGTAGCCCAGGATGAGCAGCAGGATCAGGAGGCCGAGGGCGGTCGCGAAGACGATGCCCTCGTGGCGCGATTCCGCGAGCGGAGTGGCCGCCGCGGTCGTGCCGGGGCTCCCGCCGCCGGCGTCGGCCGCCGTCCCGCTCGCGGGGGCGCCGGCCATCGTTCCGCGGGCGTGGAAGTGGGTGATCAGGAACAGCGACAGGTAGTAGAGGATGGCGGGAATCAGCGCCGCGCGGATGATCGCGAGGTAGGTCACCGGGGGGTCGACGATCTCGAGCATCATGTAGGCCCCGGCCCCCATCACCGGGGGCATCAGGGCTCCCCCGGAGCTCGCCGCCGCCTGGATGCCGGCCGCGGTCGTCGCGCGGAAGCCGGCGCTGCGCATCATCGGGATGGTGAAGGTGCCGGTGGTCGCGGTGTTGGCGACGGCGCTCCCCGACAGCGATCCCATCAGGCCGCTGGCCAGCACCGCGACCTTGGCGGGCCCGCCGGGGCTGCGACCGAACACCGCTTGCGCGAAGTCGATGATGAAGCGGGTGGCGCCGCACGCCGAGAGGAAGGCGCCGAAGATGACGAACAGGAAGACGTAGGTGAACATCACCCCCAGCGCGACCCCGAAGGTGCCCTGCGCCTGCAGGAACGCCTGGGCGACGATGCGCTCGATGGAGTACCCGCGGTGGGGGAAGAGCCAATCGGGCATGCCGGCGCCGACGTACGCGTAGATCAGGAACAGGCCGGACAGAATCGGTAGCGCGAGCCCGAGGGAGCGGCGCGCCGCCTCGATGACGAGCAGCGGGCCGATGACGCCGATCGCGATGTCGGTGCCTGTCTCGAACCCCGCGCGGTTGCCGAGGCTCGAGCCGCCCTGCCACAGGCCCTCGAAGAACGGGTCGTTCTGCACCAGGATCCACCCGCAGCAGACCGCGGCCAGCCCCGCCAGGACGAGGTCGCCCGCCCGCGCCGCCGGGTGGTTCTTCAGGTTGGGGTGGACGGGGACGTTCAGGAAGCAGATGACCAGCCCCAGCAGGGCGAAGACCGCGAGCTGGGGCTGGGGGGCCAGGATGGGGTAGTTCACCTGGACGAGGGTGAACACGCACAGGCCCACCGCGAGCACGCGGGTGGCCGCTTGCCGCGGGGCGTCGGGGTCGCGGCCGATCGAGGCGGGCGCAGTAGTCTCGGGCATGGCGTGGCTCTGCCGGATTCCGCTGGACTTGCCCGGTTCTTTCGATGCCCGGGAACGTGCACCAAGGGGGGTCGAGGCGCCGGCCCCGCGGACCGCCGCCGAAACCCACCCTATACAGGAAGGCGTTGAAGACTCGGAAAACGAACAGCCCCGGACTCTCTCGGTGAACGCCACGAAGCCCGTCGGGGAAGGCGCGGGCACTCTCGGAGGACGACCAAGCCGACCGAAGACGGGCCGTTCCGGTCGTCGCGCGTGTCGCGGGCCTTGCCAGACCGGGTCGGCTTCGTACACGATGCCGGCAGGTCATGGTGTTGAAGCCCGAGCCGCCGTCCCTGAAGCCCGGCGAGCCCGCGCCCGCCGGCTCCGCCTCGTCGTCCGAGTCGCGCCTCCTGGAGCGGGTCCGGCAGGGCAGCCATCGGGCGGCCGAGGTGCTGTTCGAGCGGTACGGGTCGTGGCTCCGGAGATGGACGCGGGGCCGCCTGCCGCGGCGCGTGCGGGGCTCGGTCGACACGAGCGACATCGTTCAGCAGGCGCTGGGCTACACCTTCACGCGACTCGACTGGTTCGAGTCGAAGCGCGGGAGCGCCATGCGGGCCTACCTGCGGCGGGTCGCCGAGAACCGCATCCGCGACGAGCTGCGGCGGGCGACGCGGCGTCGCGACGCCATTGCGCCGGAGCAGGCGGTTCGGGCGTCGGAGGAAGGCGCGCCCCAGTTGCGGCAGCTCGTCGAGGGCGATGCGTGGAGACGCTACCTGGACGGTCTCCGGCGCATGAGGCCCCGGGACCGGCGCCTGGTCGTCGGCCGCGTCGAGCTCGGCTACAACTACCGGCAGCTCGCCCTCCTCGAACGCCTGCCGAGCCCGGATGCGGCGCGCATGGCCCTGCGTCGGGCGTTGGTTCAGTTGGGCGCCCTCATGGCGGAGCCGTGACGAAGGCCCCGCCTGTTCGGTTCCCGCTTCGCGCGAACGCCAGGAAACGCCTGCCGAGCCCGGATGCGGCGCGCATGGCCCTGCGGCGGGCGCTGGTTCAGTTGGGCGCCCTCATGGCGGAGCCGTGACGAAGGCCCCGCCTGTTCGGTTCCCGCTTCGCGAACGCCGATTCAAGTAGAGGCGCGCGCCGGGACCCGCGGGGCGGGGCCGTCGGGGAAGCCGGCCTAAGCGAAGACATGGGGGATGGCGGCGGAACGGCGGCGACCCGCCGCAGCCCCGGGAGGTCGGGGAAGCCGGCCTGCCGAAGGCATGGGGGATGGGTGAGGACGATCGCCTGGTCGTCGACGTGGCCGACGCGCTGACGCTCGACCAGGACGTCGATTGGGACCGGTGCGCGCGGGAGGCCCCGCCCGCCAGTCGCCGGACGCTCGAGAATCTGCGCCTCGTCGCCGGCCTGCTGGCCGACTCGCGGGCGCCGCGAGACCCGGCGGCGGGGTCCGACCTGCCCGGCGGCGTCGTCGTGCGCTTCGCGGTGCGGGCCCTCGTCACCGTGGCCGCGCTCTGGGTGGCGGCCTCGCTGCTGCTGGGCCTGTGGGGATGGGACGAGTTCCGGCGCGAGGACAGCGAGCTCACCCCTTTCTTGACGTTGGTGGTGGCCGGCCTCGCGGCGACCGGGTGCGTGTTCCTGTTCGCGGGGCGCCGCGACCGCCGGACGTGGCTGCTGGGGGCGTACTTCCTCGTCTCGGCCGCCCTGGTCAATCCGTTCGCGCTCCTCGGCGTCCTCCGGGGGGCGCCTCCGGCCGAGCCGTTCGGCTATCCCGACTTCGCCTTCCCCTACGTGTACCCGTTCCTGTTCGCGCCCGCGTTCCTGTGGGCGTTCGCTCGCGAGTGCCCCCGGGTCCGCCGGGGGACCCGCCTCGACGGCCTGGCCCGCCGGATGGTGCCAGTCAGCGTGCTTGTCGGCGGTCTGCTCTGGGCCGGCGTCGTCACCTGGCTGGTGCTCGCCCGGTCGGGCCGCGTGGCCCCGGCCGTCTCCTGGGTCGTGTTCGACGGGATGTTCGTGGTCCTGAACGCGTTGTCGCTCGGCGCGGTCGCGGTGGTCGTGCTGCGCGCGCACACGGCCCCGGCCGACGAGTTCCGCCGCGTCGTCCTGTTCGGCATCGGGTTCCTGCTGTTCATCGGGTTGATCGCGGCATACAACGTCGCCGAGCTGTTCAGGCCGGGCGACTGGCTGTCCAACTACCAGTCGTCTCCGAGCATCGCCGTGATTCAGGTGCTGCGGTTCCCGGGACTCCTCCTGCTCTGGTATGCGGTGCTCGCCGCCCGCGTGCCGCACCCGCGCGAAGTGGTGCGGGCCTCGTTGGGACGGCTGCTGGCGCATGGCTGGCGGCTCGGCGTCGGGTCGGCCGTGGCGGCCGCGGCCCTGGGCTGGCGCCTGGCGACCCGGCCGGAACAAGCGGTCGGGGCGGCCGCCGCCGACCCGGTGGTGCAGTCGCTCGGCGCGGTCATGCTGCTCCTGCTGCTCGCGGCGGCCGCCCGCGGGCACCTGGCGGCCCGCCTCGATGCCTGGCTCTATCCCGACACCGCCGACCAGCGGCAGGCCCTGGCCGATGCCGCCGCGGCCCTGGCCAAGACGGGACGCACCACGGCGGTCGGCCGCATCGTGCGCCGGACGGCGAAGCGCGGCTGCGGCACCCCCGTCACCCTGCTGGTCCGGACCGCGGCCGCGGCCGAGGGGCTCGACGACCCCGACGGCGACACGCCGCCCCTGGCCCGCGCGTCCGCCATCGTCTGCCTGCTGGAGACGGCCGGGGGCACGCTTCGCGTCCATCCGCACGACGACGCGTCGTACTTCCACGTGCTGCTGGACGACGACCGGCGGTGGGTCGTCGAATCGGGCGCCGACGCCGTCGTGCCGGTCCCCGGTCCCGGGGTGGAGCTGCTGGGCGTCCTGGTGGCGGGCCGGCGCCTCGACGGGCGGCTCGCCCGGCCGGTGGACGTCCCGTTTCTCGAGGCGCTGGGGGCGGCGGCGGGGCTGGCCCTCGGGCGGGTGCTGCTCACCCGCATGGAGGAAGCCGCGGCGCCGGACGCGCCGCCGGCCGAGGAGTGCCCCGCGTGCGGCTGCGTGACGGAGGCCGGCGGGCCGGCGGCATGCGGCTGCGGGACGGCCTATGTCGAGACCGCGGGGCCGAAGCTGCTGGCCGGCAAGTATCGCCTGATGCGGCGCCTGGGCAGCGGGGGGATGGGGGCGGCGTACCTGGCGCGCGACCTGCGGCTCGAGCGCGACGTCGCCGTCAAGACCCTGACCGGCGAGTCGGTCTCCCGCCTGATGGGCTCGAAGCCCGAGGCGTGGGCCATGGCCACGGTGACGCACCGGGCGGTGGCGCAGATCCACGGCATCGAGTCGTGGCGGGGCCGCCCGTTTCTCGTCGTCGAGCTCCTGCCGCGCGGCACCCTTGCCGACCGGCTGCGCCGCGGGCCCGTGCCCGCGCCCCGCGCCCTCGACGTCGCCGCGTTGCTGGCCGACGCCCTCGCGGCCGTGCACGAGGCGGGGTACCTGCACGGCGACGTCAAGCCGAGCAACGTCGGGTTCGCGTCGGACGGCTCGCCGAAGCTGCTGGACTTCGGCCTGGCCCGCGAGGCGAACGACGCCACCAGCACGGGCGGCACCCTGGGCTACCTGTCGCCCGAGGTGCTGTCGGGGCGGCCGGCCGACGAGGCCGACGACGTCTGGTCGCTGTGCGTGATGCTGTACGAGATGGTCTCGGGTGAGCATCCGTTCGCGGGGGGCGGGGTCGATGAGGTGCGGGAACGTATTCGGCGTCAGCGTCTCGACCGCGGCGCTCCGGCCGCCGGCGCCGAGACGACGTCGGCCGCGCTCGCGTTCGCGGCATCGGTGCTGACGGCGCCCCGGGCGGCGCGGCCGGCGACCGCGGACGCCTTCGCCGCCAGGCTTCGACGTGTTCGGCGAGAGCATCTGGAGGTGTTCGCTTCTTGAAGCCTGGCCTGTGTTTCGCGGACATCCGGTCGTCGGCTCCAGGGTCGCCGAGATCGCCGGCGTGGCCGCAACGCCTGGCGCTGCCGACGGGGAGTCCCTGACGGTTGCCGCCCCCCCAGGACCCCCGCTGGCCCCCCGGCCTGACAAACTCCGCACCTGCATGTCCTCGAGCATGCGTTGACGACAAGATGTCATCAGAGGTTCCTCTGGAAGGGGCCCGGGGGATTCCAAGTGCTTGCAGAGCAGCGTATGCCCGGCGCTGCCCAGTTTGAGCAGCGGGACGATCTGGTTGGTCGGCTCAGAACCGGCGGGTCGATTCAGCTTCTACCGCGAAACGGTTTGGTCCGAGAGCCCTTATCCGACCCGCCTCTCTTCCCCTTGGGGGCGCGCGCGTCTTGATTCCCATCATTGACACAAGGCGTCGTTCTCCGGCCATACTGAGGCGCTCGGTCGCGCGAAACCGTCCAGAGCCGGCGCTGCGCGTTTCGGGTGGTGTTCGTTGAGAGACGCACCAGCCGATGGGCAAACAGGAGACTAGAGATGACCGAACTGGTAAATGCCGTCTTGGGGTGGGTTTTCCGGGAGTTCCTCGGAGAGGAGGTGTCCGGCGGTGACCTGGTCTCTTTCGCGACTCTCGCGATCATGGTTTACGTTCTCAAGAACCGTCAGACTCCGGCTAGCGCGCCTCCTCCGCAACTAGGGAGCGGCCAGCGAGTCGTTCGGGCGAACGATTTGAGTCAACTCCATCGAGATGTGAACGACATCAAAGGGCGGGTGCAGACGCTCGTGACGCTATTGACGAGCCAAGGGGGGCGCCAGAACATGCCGGCTAGGCCGACCAGCCCCGGCGGAGTGCTCTTCAAGAAGAATGAGTAGCCTGCCCCAAAGGGACGAGCTTATGGAACGTGGGATAAGCAGTCCAAATTGATTATTCTATTTCTGTTGATGGAACTACTTCTGTTTCTCTCGGTGGGTTTCAACGAACAAGTCGCTACGTTTGTGCACGTCGACAATACGAGATGGGCCCATGGCGTGCACCACGACGCCCGCTGGACGGCGATGCCGTCGTCGCGGGTGCCCGTCGCTCCGACAAGGGTGAGCAGCACGAACGCGGGCAGGAAGACCCAGAACTCGGATCCCGAAGCCCAGATCCAGACCGGGTCAAGCGAACGCTGGCAGGCCGATCCATGTCGCCTTTCGGACGGTTGCGGCGTCGCAGATCCCGGAACGCGAATCCGCCGCCGGCGCTGCCCGCGGCCAAGGCAATGACCGGAATCGGTGTTCACCAGGCCCGGCGGCACGCAGCTCACCCGGATGGCGCCCCGACGGATTCCAGCATCAGCGATTCGGTCCGCGGTCCGGAAGCTCCTGAACCCGGACCATCGTTCCCACATCGGCCAGGTCGAGAGGGCCCTGCGCACGGTGGGACGCACCCTTGTCGTCGAAGATCGGGTCGCCTGACCGGTTCCCCGAGCTCGATCGCATGGTTCTACCGACGGCGCAGGCTCAGGCGAGACGGCGCTGCCGGACCAAGTGCGCGCCGCCGGCCAGCAGGAGCGACGCCAGCAGGGCCAGCCACGGGCCCGGCGCCGCCGGCACCGCCGCGCACGCCACCGGCCGCGTGGCGTCGGCCTGAAGGTCTCTCGCCGGGTCCCGGGCGGGGTGCGACAGGTCGGCGGCCCGCGAGCCGTCGGCCTCGCGGACGGAGCCGCCGCTGATCGCGTTGGCGGGAATGCCCACCCCGTCCATGTCGCAGTCGCCGGCCTGCACGGTGTAGGTGAAGTACATCCCGCCGGGGAGCGTCTGGACGTCGGGACGGTAGCGCGCCTCCCGCATCTCCTCGCCGATGCGCTGCGCCAGCACCGGCGCCCCGCTCACCGCGATGGCCTTGTGGAACCGGGCGAACCGGTAGATCTCGTCGCCGGGGCGGTACACGCCGCCGGCGGGCACGAAGAACGAGCTGAGCCCGACGCGTCGATGGCGGGCGCAGCGCCGCGGGAGCCGCCGTCGACCGCATAGGTGGTGGGGGTGAAGCCGCTCAGGTCGACCTCGACGCCGGCCAGCGACACCTTGACCATGCGGACCTCGTCCGCCGCGGCCGCGTCCTCGCTCCGCACCACGTAGAAGAACTGGGCCCGAGTGCCGTTCTGGTAGAAGCGGCCTTCGACCTCCCGGGTGTTCTCGCCGACGACCAGCTCGAGCACGGGACGACTGCCCGCCCCCGAGATCGGCACCGTGGGGACGATCCGCGCCCGCATCACGTCGCCGCGGTGCCACGTGGTGCCGTCGTGAGGCGCGTCGAACCAGATGTCCGACACCTGCCCCGCCGCGGGGGCGGCGGCAAGGCCGCCGGCCAGCACCGAGAACGCCAAGCCACAGAAGACACGCCCGAACCGTCGCATTCGCTCACCTCTCTCTCGGACCGGCCCCTCGTGATTCCGCCGTGCTTGCTCGAAGGCTCTTCGGCGTGCGGAATGTGCACCAGGGGTTCGGGGCGCCGGCCCCGCGGACCGCGGCCGAAATCCACCCCTATAGAGGAAGGCGTTGAAGACTCGGAAAACGAACGGCCCGAGCCCGTTCGCCGGACACGGCAAAGCCCGTCGGCGAAGGCGCGGGCACTCGCGGCCCGCGCCGAACGGCTGGCCGTCAGCACCGACGCCGTGAAGGCGAAAGCCGGGAATTGCGGTCCGAGGAGCCGGCCGCCGGCCGGCCGGAGCGGCTCCTCCCGCGGACGCAAGGGTCGATGAAGTGCTTCCGGGACGCGGAGCACTCCTGCAGCCCGGCGGCCCGCCCCTTCGTGATGATCTCTGCGGGGTGATCGGGTCAGGGGGCCCAGCAGGTCCGAGAGTGGTCTCGATTTGTCCGGCGAAGCCGCGGCGAATTGGTGGGTAAAGTGAGGGGCTTGCGTCGGGCGTACGACTGTTGGCGATCCATTTGCAGCGATTACAGGGAGGGGGTGGCGGAGAGAGTGGGATTCGAACCCACGGTAGAGTTTCCCCTACACACGCTTTCCAAGCGTGCTCCTTCAACCGCTCGGACATCTCTCCGGAAACGAGGCTCGCACGGTCTCGGCGACCAGTCTATCACGGGCGTTTCGGCGTCCCGCGAGCCGGCCGCGGGGGGGAGGGACCACTCGCTTTCGGGCGACCGGGCCGGTCCGCGCACCCGCGGCCGGCCGCGGGGGGGAGCACGCTCGATCGGTAACGGGCCACGGCCGACGGCCGGGGGCGGTCCGGACGCTCGATCTCGCCGGGGCCGACGGCCGGCGCCCGGCCGGTCCGGACCCTTCATCGCAGCGGAGCCGACGGCCGCAGGCGGAGGGCCAGACGCGCGATTGGCCCGGGCCTGCGGCCGTCGCCGGGGGCGGTCCGGACCCTTCATCGCAGCGGAGCCGACGGCCGTAGCCGGGGCAGGCTCGGCGGCTTGATCGGCCCCGGGGCTGACGGTACACTGAACCTGCCGCCGGCCGATCAGGGCGGGCGGGCGCCGTCCAGGATGGCGGGCCGCAGCGCGGCTCGGACCCTGTGCAATCTCAGCCTACGAACCGCGTCAGGGCCGGAAGGCAGCAGCGCTAAGTAGTCACTGACATGTGCCGCAGGTTCTTCCGGGTCGCGGCTGGGGCCCGCCGCCCCCGCACCGCATGGCCTATCAGGTTCTCGCCCGCAAGTGGCGGCCGCAGCGTTTCGACGACGTGGTCGGCCAGCGCGGGGTCACCCAGACCCTGCGCAACGCCATCGCCCGCGAGCGGGTCGCCCAGGCGTTCGTGTTCGCGGGGCCGCGGGGGGTCGGCAAGACGACGACGGCCCGCATCCTCGCCCGCGCCCTGAACTGCGTCGAGGGGCCCACGGCCGACCCGTGCGGCGAGTGCGACGCGTGCCGCGAGGTGGCCGAGGGGCGCGACATCGACGTGCTCGAGATCGACGCGGCCACCCACACCCAGGTCGACAACGTCCGCGAGGTGATCATCTCGGGGCTGTCCATCGCCCCGGTCCGCGACCGCCACAAGATCTTCATCATCGACGAGGTGCACCAGCTCTCGTCGAGCTCGTTCAACGCCCTGCTGAAGTCGGTCGAGGAGCCGCCGTCGCACGTGGTCTTCATCATGGCGACGACCCTGCTCGACAAGATTCCCGACACGATTCTCTCGCGCTCGCAGGTCTTCGAGTTCCGCACCATCGGCACCGCCGCCATCGCCGAGCAGCTCCGGAAGATTGTGGAGACGGAGCAGGTCGCCGTCGACGAAGCCGGCCTCACCCTGATCGCCCGCACCGCCGCCGGCAGCATGCGCGACGCCCAGAGCGCCCTCGACCAGGTCATCGCCTTCGCGGGCGAGTCGATCGGCGCCGACGAGGTGTCGGCGGTGCTGGGGCTGGTGGCCCGCGACGCGGTGCTCGACGTGGCGGAGACGGTCGCGGCGGAGGCGGCCGACGGGGTCTTCGACCTGGCCGGCCGCTTCGTCGAGGCGGGGTACGACCTGCGCTCGGTGTGCCGCGAGCTCGCCCGGCTGGTGCGCGACCTGATGGTGCTGAAGGTGGACGCGCGCCGCATCGACGACCCCGAGATCGCCGCCGACGCCGAGCGAGAGCGGCTGCAGGCGCTGGCGGACCGGTTCTCGCGGGAGGACCTGCTGCGCGGGTTCGACGTGCTGTCGCGGGCCGAGCTCGACATCCGCAACGCGACGCAGCCGCGCTACCACTTCGAGATGGCGATGCTGCGCTGGATCCACCTGCGGCGGCTCGTGCCGCTGACCGAGCTGCTCGGCGGGGCCGGCGGGCTCGAGCCGGCGCGGCCGGCCCCCGCGCGGAGCGCCGGCCGCCCGGGGCAGGGCGGGTCGGCGGCGCCGCGCGCCCGGCCGGCGGCGGAGGCGAGGCAGGTGGTCCGGAGCGCGCCGCGATCCGGGCCCTCGCCCGGCGCCCCGGGCCCGGCGCGATCCGGGTCCTCGCCCGGCGCCTCGGGCTCGGCGCGATCCGGGCCCTCGCCCGGCGCCGCCGGGGGCTCGGCGCGATCCGGGCCCTCGCCCGGTGCCGGGGGCTCGGCGCGATCCGGGCCCTCGCCCGGCGCCGTCGCAGGCTCGCCGCCGGTCGCGGCCGCAACGGCGCCGGCCGCCGCCGGGCCGGACGCCGTCGCGGCTTCCGCATCCGCGCCGGCCACTGACTCGGCGGCCGGCCTGAAGGAGCGCTTCCTCGCCGAGCTGCAGCGCAGGAAGCGGAGCTTTCACGGGATTGTGGCCGCCCAGGCCCGCGACATCGAGGTGGACGAGGGGCGGATCACGTTCGTTTTCGCCGCCGGGCAACGCACCCTGGCGCAGCAGGCCGAGAAGGGCCGTTCGTGGCTCGAGCCGTTGGCCAGCCAGGTGGCCGGGCGGAAGATGACGGTGGCCGTCCGGCAGGTCGCCGGGCTGGACGCCTCCCCCTCGGGAGCCGCGCCGGGCGGCACGGCGACCGGACCGGACCTGCGCCAACCGGCCCTGACGGCGCCGCCGCCGGAGCCCCCGCCGCCGAGCGACCTCGACGCGCCGGGTGGATTGGTGCCGCCAGCGGATCTCGGGCCGCCTGCGGATCTCGGGCCGCCGGTCGATGTCGAGCCGTCGGCGCTCGGGTCTCCCGTGGGGACCGGGCCCTCGGCGGATCCCGTCGCCTCGCCGGGGCCGCCCGGGCCGCCGGCCGATCCCCCCGCCGGGTCGCCGGGGTCGCCGATGCAGTCGGCCTTTCTGCCGTCGGCGCCCGAGCCGTCTGCGGACTCGGCCTTTGCGCCACTGGGGTCGCCGGTGCAACCCGACTCCTTGCTTTCAGCGGAGGCGGCGGCAGATTCGGCCTCTGCGCCGCTGGGATCTCCCGTGCTGTCCGAGGCCCCGCCGTCGGCGAACCCGGCCTCTGCGCCGCTGGGTTCACCGGTGCCCAACTCCCCGCCGTCAGCAGGGCCGGCGGCGGCGTCTGCGCCGCTGGGGTCGCCGGTGCAGCCCGACTCCCCACCGTCGGAGCCGTCGGCGGCCTCCGCGTCGCTGGGGCCTCCCGTGCAGCCCGACTCCCCGTCGTCGGCGGCTTCTGCGGCGCTGGGTTCACCGGTGCAGCCCGACTCCCCGTCGTCAGCGGGGCCGTCGGCGGCGCCCGCTCCGCTGGGTGCGCGGGTGCAGCCCGACTCCCCGCCGTCGGCCGAGCCGTCCGCGGACCCGGCCTCTCCGCCGCTGGGGCCACCGGTGCAGCCCGAGGCCCCGTCGCCGCCCGCGCCGCGAGGAGGGCGCGAACGCGGGTCTCCCGTGTCGCCGACGAAGCCCGGGCCACCGGCGCCGAGCCCGGACAAGGCCGACGACCTGCTCGCGCAGGCCCTGGAGGACCCCGCGGTGCAGACCATGCTCGACGTGTTCCCGGCCGAGATCAAGGAAGTGGAAGAGATGTGACCGCCATGAACATTCAGAAGATGATGCAGCAGGCGCAGCAGATGCAGGAGAACCTGCAGAAGCAGCTCAGGGAAGCCACCGTCGAGGCGACCGCGGGGGGCGGCATGGTGACGGTGGTCATGAACGGGGTCAAGGAGATCCAGAGCCTGAGCATCGACCCCGAGGTGGTGTCGCCCGACGACGTGGAGATGCTGCAGGACCTCATCGTCGCCGCGGTGAGCGACGCCCAGCGCCGCGCCGACGAGCTCGCGTCGCAGCGCATGGGCGGCATGATGGGTGGGCTCAAGCTCCCCGGGCTCTCCTGAAGTCGCGCCCGAGACGCCATGACCCGCATCGAGCCCCTCGTGCGGCTGACCGGCGAGCTGCAGAAGCTGCCCGGCATCGGGGCCAAGAGCGCCCAGCGGCTGGCGTTCCACCTCCTGAAGCAGTCGCGCGAGCAGACCGACCAGCTCTGCGACGCCATCCGCGACGTGAAGGAGCGGATCGTCCACTGCTCGGTGTGCTCGAACATCACCGACTGCGATCCCTGCTTCTACTGCACCGACGCGGGGCGCGACCGGCGCGTGCTGTGCGTGGTGGAGGACCCCCACAACGTCGACGCCATCGAGAAGACCGGCGACTTCAGGGGCGCCTACCACGTGCTGATGGGGGCGCTGTCGCCCCTGAAGGGCGTCGGGCCCGACGACCTCCGCATCGCCGGCCTGCTCGAGCGGGTGGGCGGGGGAGAGGTGGCCGAGGTGATTCTCGCCACCAACCCCAACGTCGAGGGCGAGGCGACCGCCATCTACCTGGCGCGGCTGCTCAAGCCGCTCGGGGTCCGCGTGAGCCGCATCGCGATGGGGGTGCCGGTGGGCAGCGACCTCGAGTACGCCGACGAGATCACGATGCTCAAGGCGATGGAGGGCCGCCGGGAGATGTGAGCCCGGGTGTCCGGGCCGCCAGCTCGTCGAGCACGGCCGCGGAGGCCGGCGCGCGGTCGGCTCCGTCGTCGGCCAGCTCGGTTCGCAGCGCGGCAAGGTCGGCCGCGTCGTCCACGTCGCGCCACACGTCCAGCAGCTCGACCCGGAGGCCGCACCGCTCGGCCGCAGCCACGGTGTCGGCGCGGGTCCACGCGCTGCTCCACCGGATGCCGGTGAACAGGTCCGGCATCGGGTCGCCGGCCCGGGGACGGGCGAGGCCGATGAGGTAGTAGCCGCCGTCGGCGCTGGGGCCCAGCACCACCGAGCCTCGTTCCGCGGCGAGCCGGGCCAGCGCTTCGCGAATGCGTGCCGGCGGCAACCCCGGCAGGTCGGAGCCGATCACCACCACCGGCGAGAACCCCTCCCGGAACAGGTCCTCGAAGATGCCGCGCTCGCGGTCGCCGAGGCCCGCACCCCGCTGTGACATCAGCTCGCGATCCGCGACGCCGGCCGCGGCGAACCCCTGCGGCCCGCCGTCCGGGGTGTATGCGACGTGGAGGGTGGCTTCCTCCACGGTGCGGCACGCCGAGACGACGTCGGTCAGGAACGCGGCGTACAGCCGCCGCCGGTCCCCCGCGTCCGTGAGCACGCCGGCCAGCCGCGTCTTCGGCGCGCGCCCGGCCGCCGCTCGGCGAACGCGCCATCACCACCACCGCCGGCCCGCGGGGCTCGGGCGCCTCGGCGCCGTCTCGCCGGTGAGGGAGGCCACGGCGCGCGAGCAGCACGACTCCGACGGTCATCCAGACCAGCATGCGCGCCTTGCGCACGATGGCGAGGGTCACGCCGGTGGCGCCGCCGAACCCCAGCAGCCCGGCCACCGCGGCGGTGCCCGCCTCGTCCACCCCGATGCGCAGGGGGACGACCTTGAACGCGGCGGCGAGGAGGCGGTTCGCCGACTCGAGGACGAACGCGTCGAGCAGGGTCGGCGGCACGTCGCTGACGAGGGCGAGGACGAGGTGGATCTCGAGGACGGCTAGGGCATGGAAGCCCAGCTCCCACCCGGCCACGGCGGCGAGGCGCCGCGGCGACCGGGGATACAGGTCGTGCACCCGGTCCTCGGCCCGGCGCATGGCGCCGGCCCAGCCTGCGAGCCTGCCCGCCGCCGGCGCCCGTCGCGCGACCGCGTCGAGCAGGGCGCCGGCGGGATGCAGGCGCCGCCAGATGACCCCGTGCACGGCGCCGACGAGCAGCACCAGCGCGCCCACCACCACCGCGCCCGCCGTCCACCAGGTGTCGGCCGGGCCGAGCCGGAACGCCAGCGCGATCGCCCCGGCGGCGACGACGAGCGCCGCCGACAGCGTGAAGAAGAGGTTCTCGACCGCGAGGGCGGGCAGGGTGCGCGCCGCCGGCTCGCGGTCGCCCGCGAACAGCGTCTTCGCGGGCTCGCCGACGAGGGGGCCCAGCGGGGTCAGGTTGCCCAGCGTGTCGCCGGCGACCATGGCGCGGAACGCGTGCCGCCGCGTGAGCCGGTGCGGGCGGTCGAGGCAGCTCCGCCAGGCGAGGGCCCGCGCCGCGAGCCGCAGGCCGCCGAGGGCCGCGACGGCCGCGAAGGCCCAGCCGAGGCGCCCGGCCCCCGCCGCGATGTCCGCGACGCCCGTGCGCCGCACGAAGTAGACGAACAGGGCGACGCCCGCCGCCGCCGCGAGCAGGCCGGGTACGGAGGGCCTCCGCCGGCCGGCCGGGACCGACGGGCCGCGCCTCGCGTGTTGCGGCTCGTCGTCACGCCCCGTCATAATGCGTCAATGGCCTTCCTGTCGCCGCAGGTCGTGGCGGCGGTCATTCTACTCGCTGGCGGACTGGCGTCTTGCTTCCTCGGCTACCGGCTGTTTCGTTGGCTGCTCGTGCTGTACGGGTTCGCGGGCGGCGCCTACGTCACGTCGCTGTTCGTCGGCACGCTGTCGCCGTGGGTCGGGGCCGGGGTGGTCGTCCTGGGGGGGCTGGCCGGGGCCGCGGTGTCGCTGGTGCTCTACCTCGCCGCGGTGGCGGTGGCGGGCGCCGCGGTCGGGGTGCTCGCCCTCGACCTCTCGTGGTCCCCCGCCAACGGCGACCCCGAGGCCTGGATGGTGATTCTCGCGTGCCTCGTCGGCGCGAGCCTCGCGGTGGTGCTGCAGCGCTACGTCATCATCGTGGGGACCGCCTTCGGGGGTGCGTGGGCCGCCCTCGTCGGCGCCCTCGCCCTCGTGGGGCACCCCGGCGCGCGGGCGGTGACCGACGGCGACCTGTGGCAGATGTACCCCCTCGCCCCGGCCCGGGGCCAGGTGCCGTTCGCCATCGGCTGGCTGGGCCTCGGGCTGCTCGCGGCGCTGTGGCAGTTGCTGGCGGCGCGTTCGGCGAAGCCGCCGCCACCGCCGGAGGCCGACATTTGACGCTGCCCGCCGCGGTGCTCTAAGATCGGAGTTTCGTCCGGTGCCTGACACCTGTACCACGGCACCGGGCCGCACGCGCTGCCACGTGTTCCTCAGTAGCTCAATTGGCAGAGCATCCGGCTGTTAACCGGAGGGTTGTTGGTTCGAGTCCAACCTGAGGAGCCATTCCCGCCTTTCGCGCGATTTTGCGACATCCCGATTTCGGCCCGCAATCACCGGGCCCTTGCCGATCTGGTCGCGGGCGTGCCCGCGGTTCGTGGTGATGACCGCGTGCCGGTCCGAAACCGGCGCGGCCGTCCGCGGACCGCGCCGTCGAGCCGGTCGTGCTCGCGGCCGTGGAACGCCGCCGGCGCGCTCTCAGCTCCGCCGGCTTCTCACCCTGAACCTGAACCGCTTGTCGGGAACGAAGGAGGGAAAGAGAACCCAACGGTCCGTCTTCAATTCATAGGTGGGCGGAACCAGCTCCATGTCGACCTCGTGCAGCAGGGTCGCGACGATCAACGGCAGTTGCGTCTCGGCGAACCCGCGGCCGGCGCAGTGGTGCACGCCGACGCCGAACGGCACGAACACGCCCGGCTGCTTGTGCTCCTCACGCCCCGGAAGGTACCGGTCCACGTCGAACCGCTGCGGATCGGGAAAGTGCTCGGGCAGGTCGTGGGTGACGAAGAAGGCGAGGAACAGGTCCTCGCCGGCGGGAATCCGGTGTCCGGCGAAGTCGAACGACGTGGTCACCTTGCGTTGAATCCCCGGGACCGGGGTGTACATGCGCAGCGCCTCCAGCATGATCCGGTGCAGGACGTCCAGCTCGCGCACCTGCGCCGCGTCCGGCGTGCCCTCGGCGAACAGGGCGTCGGCCTCGGCCTGCGCCCGTTCCCGCAACGCGGGGTCCTTCAGCACGACGTAGAGCATGCAGGCGCCGATGCTCCCCACCGTCTCGACGCCGGCGAACAGCGGCAGCAGCGCGGTGAGCGGCAGGTCGCACTCGGGGAGGAAGGTCGGGTCGGCGCGGTGCAGTGCGAGCATGTCGTCAATCGCGTTGTGCCTGCGGGCGCGCTGCTTCAACTGCTGTCTCGTCAGCCACCTGTCCGACAGCTCCGCGGCACGGCGGAGCGCGCGCCGCAGCCGGGGCGTCCTCGGCAATCGGGGCGTGTGCAGGAAGCCGCGGGTCACGGCCTCTCTCAGGACCAGGCGCACGTCGTCGATGTACTCCCCGGTCGACGACTGGGCGACGATGGCGCTCGTCGTCTCGCCGACCAGACGGAGCATGGCAGGCAGACCGGGCAACGGCGCGTCGAGCGGCATCTCGGCCGCGGACCGCCGGATGACGTCCACCGCTTCGGGAATCTCCGACTCGATGAGCTGGCGGGAGAACCCGCCGCTGGTCTCGCGCCGCATCCGGACGTGGTCCTTGCCGTCCATGTTCAGCACGAAGCGCGAGGCGCCGAGCTCGGCACAGAGCGGGTCCCACATGTCGGACGTGTGGAGGTGCATGCGCTCGGAGCGAGACACGAACAGGTTGGCCTCCTGTCCGGCCATGGCGACGAAGTTGCGCGTCAGCGTCCTGACCCTGAAGACGGGTCCCATGCGCAGGTGCTCCCGAACGAAGAACGTCCTCGGGTTCCGGGCCACGGAGAGAGTGCTGCCCACCAGCGGCAAGCCGCGGGCCAGCGGCAGGCGGGCGACGCGGTCGCGCGCGGCGCGCGCCGTCGGTCGCACGATTCGCACGAGCGTCGCGACGGCCCGCCCGATCAGGTCGAGGCGGCTGACGATCTCGATGCGCTTTCGCGCCCTGGCGAGCTCCTCCGCCGTGAGGAGCTTTCGCCAGACGTCGCAGGCGTCCACCAGGCTGATGATCACGATGTCGGCGGGGTCCGGGATGTCTTCGCTGAACAGGACCCGCATGATGCGGAGCCTGACGTGCTCCGGCGCCGCTCCGTTCGTCGACGGATAGCGCCGCGCGTGCGCCACCTCCGGCGTCAGGGACAGGAACGTGTCGTCGCCGGGCTCGCGGAGAATGCCCCGCGAGACCAGCCGGGCAATCGCCCGCTCGCGGATCTCGCGCCCCCGCCGGGCCGTGCGTTCCACCCAGTGCAGCGCATCGTGCGTCTCTTCCGCGCCGACGATCTCTGCCAGCGTGGGGTCGAGCACGTCGTCGCCGAGCGGCGCTGGATTGCTGGGCGTGAGGTGGTCCAGGTCGGTGTCGATGCGATTCGCCAACTGCAGGTCCATCAGCACCGCGCCCGCGAGGACCAGGTGCTCCGTACGCTCGGTCATCGGGAGGAGGGTGCCGTGTTGCTCGTCCAGGAGAAACAGCAGGAGCTCTTCGGCGGCAAGCAGCATCACCCACGCTCCCGGTCGGTCACTCGATGCGCCGCGGCATTCGGGCGTGTGCGGTCCTGGCCGCCGCCGAGCTTCTCGAGCGACCCGTTCTCGACCTGCAGCCGTGCGCGAGGCATCACCCACGCTCCCGGTCGGTCACTCGATGCACCGCGGCGTTCGGGTGGGTGCGGTCCTGGCCGCCGTCACCGCGCTGCTCGAGCGCCCTGTTCTCGACCTGCACTCGTGCGCGAAGCACCAGCAGGTTCAGCACGGAGGCCGTTGCGGCCAGGGTCCAGGCGCCGAACATCAGCGGCACCACGGCCATCTCGCCGCACACGATGACGTAGTTGGGATGCCTGAGGTAGCGGTACGGGCCGCTGCGGATGGGCGCGGCGCCCGGCAGCACCACGATGCGCGTCGTCCAGCGCGACCCCAACGTGGCGATCACCCATGCGCGCCCGCCCTGCAGCAGCACGAAAGCGGCGAGCAGCGGCAACGACACCGGCGTCCGCGGATCGATGGTCGCGGCCAGCGCCAGCAACCAGCCGGCGTGCAGGGCGACCATCGCCGGGTAGTGCCCTCGGCCGACTTCCACGGCTCCGCGAGCAAGGAGCGCCCGAAGGTTGCGGCGGGCGAAGCCCAGCTCGGCCAGCCGCTGAACCACGAGGAAGCCGACGATGACATGCAAGGCGGGCATCAGGCCGACTCCAGCACCAGGTACCCGATCGAGAAGCCCGGCCCCAGTCCGGTCATCAGATAGCGCCGTGCCCCTTCGCGCCGCCCGTTGTCGGCGGCCCCGGCCACGAGGGCGCGCTTCAGGATGAAGAGCACCGTGGCCGCCGACATGTTGCCGTAGTCGCGCAGAATCTCCCGCGATGCGGCGAGGCCGCCGGACGGGAGGCCGAAGGCGTCTTCGAGCGCCTCCAGCACCCTGGTCCCGCCGGGGTGGCAGATGAAGTCGTCGACGTCCGCGAGCTCCAGGCCGACGGAAGCGAGAAACTCGTCGGTGACGCGCCGCACGCGGTGCCGGGCGACATCGGGAACGCCGCGCGACAGCCGCACCTCCAGCCCGTTCTGCGTGACGTGCCAGCCCATGACGTCGAGGCTGTGGGGCCAGGTGTGCTCGCCCCAGGCCCTGATGGCGGGCCCCGGCCCGTCCGTGGTCAGCACCGCGCCGGCCGCGCCGTCGCCGAAGAGAGCGGTGGCGACGACGTTCGCGGTCAACTGGTCGCCGCGGCAGAACGTGAGGGTGCACAGCTCGACGACGAGAAACAGAATGCAAGTGCCGGGCTGGGCGCGCGCCCAGGCGGCGGCGCGCGCCAGTCCCAGGGCTCCGCCCGCGCATCCCAGGCCGAACAGCGGCAGGCGCTGCACGTTGCGCCGAAAGGGCAGCTCCTCCATCAGCCGGACATCCAGCGTGGGCACGGCGACGCCGGTCGACGAGACGGTGACGAGCGTGTCGACGTCGCGGCACGTCCGGCCGGCGACGGCCAGGCTGTCGAGGGTCACCTGCTTGAGCAGGTCGATGGCCTTTTCGATGTACAGGTCGTTCTTCACCTCGAAGCTGTGATCCCGCTCGTACCAATGGACGGGAGCAGCGGCGTACCGCGTCCGGATATCGGCGTTCAGGAAGAGCTGCTCGAGACGGCCCCGCCTGGCCGGCGGAATGTCGAAGGACCGCTGGAAGAACGCCATCGCCTCGTCCTGGGCGACCCGGTGGGGCGGCACCGCGGTCGCGAGCGACGCGATTCGCGGCCAGGGTCGGTTGGACCCTGCCGTCATCGGGTGAGCTCCGCCCGCGTCGGGGCGCCGGACGCGCACCGCGGGACGGCGTCGCTCCGACCGGACGCGAACAGCCACCGGGTGAGCCTGCTTCGCTTCAGACTGCGTCTTCCGAACGCCCCGACCGCCGCGCCCCAGACGACGGACCGCAGCAGCCCGCCCAACTGGACCGGGTCGAGCCACGACCGCGCTCCCGCCGTCCACAGGAGCCGCAGGCGCAGGGCGGCCAGGTGGCGGAACATCCGAAACAACGAGCGCGGGATCTCGTCGTCGCGGCGGTGCTCGAACCAGGAGTGGTTCATCGCGAAGGCCGAATGCACCCTTGCGCCGGCGCCTGGCGGTGGCGAGGGCTGTCGCAGGGCCGCCCGGGCTATGAGCGGCTCGAAGTCGGTGAGCTCCCGGCCCAGCCCGTGGGCGGGCCGCCCCAGACGGGCCATCATCGCGGCGCCGACGGCATCGGCGTGATACCCGTTGAGCAGCAGCGGCAGCGCCATGTGAAAGAAGCCGACCACGTGGAGGTGCATGCGCAGGCGGCACTGATAGCCGGTCTGCATGACCTCGTACAGCCTCGCGACCTGCCCCTCCCCCAGTCCCTGGAAGCCGGCGTAGGCCCGGTCGAGCCTGCCGACGAATCCCTCGGTCAGGCTGCCGGCCAGGTCGCGACGGATGATGGCCCCCACCTGCTGAATGGCCATGGTCGCCAGCGCGAGACCGGTGCTGTACAGGGGATCCACGGTATCCGCGGCGTCGCCGACAATGAACCACCCCCGGGAAGAGTATCGCCGCCGGGTGCGGTACATGTAGTTCCGGTACAGGTTGGTGTCGACGACCCAGCCACTCCGGACCAGGTCTCCCAGGATCGGGTGCTCGCCCGCCACCCGGTCGAGGAACTCCGGCATGGACGTCACGGGCTCGGGAAACAGGTCCGGCCGGCAGGTCAGCCCGACGCTCATCATCCGCCGGCCCGATTCCACCCGCACCGGAATCAACCAGATCCAGTTGCCGCGTCCGAAGAAGTGATGCGTGGCATAGTACGCGTCAGGGCGAGCATCGCCCGTGACGGCGTCGATGCGGTCGAGAATGGACGCGTCGAAGTCGGCCAGGCGGAACCAGAACGAGCTGCGCTGGTGCGGGACGCCGTCGTCGAGGCGCAGTTGGCGCGCCAGCAGTCGGCGCCGTCCGGTGGCGTCTATCGCCCAGCGGGCCGTGTGCGTTCGTTCCCTCCCGTCGGCGTCCCGCACCGTGACCCGGTGCCGCGCGCCCGAGTTCAGCTCGACCCGCACCACCTTGCCGTCGACGTGCTCGACGCCTTTGTCGTGATTGAGCTGCCGCAACGCGTCGTCCAGGGTGACCCGGTTGACGAGAAACGACGGCAGCGGGGGATTGGTGGGGAGGGCGTCCACGACATAGCGCGGGTCCGCGGGGGCCGTGGAATCCAGCTTGTAGTAGAACGTGAGTCCATACTTGGGAAGCTGTTCCTCGACCAGATGCCGTCCGAGACCGATTTCCTGGAGAAGCTGCGTGCTGAACTCGACCAGCGACTCGCCCACGATGGGCAGGGTCCGGGCCGCCGGCCCCACGACGTTGACGTGCAGAGCCGGCATGTATCGCGCGAACCAGGCCGCCGCGAGGTTGCCCACGATGCCGTTTCCCATGATCAGCACGTCACAATCCACTTTGGCCAAATGACGCTCCTCGAACAGGTGGGTGGCCTTGGCGGCGTCCGAATCTCGCGGGTCGATTTTCGTCGCTGCAGACGGTTGGGTGACCGGGGCGTGATAATACACAAGTCTAACGGGACAATGGCGCGATGTAACCTATTCGGTTGGTGTGTGGTGAACGAGATGAATGCACCCCATTTGAGGTGGTGGAGCATCGGGAAGGCAAGCGCGCCGGTACTCCCGCCGGTGCGTTGGCCCTCCCGGCTGGGAGCGGTACCCATGTGAGAGAGCATGGAAAGCCGACGGAAGGGCAGGGAGAAGGCGGACATGGGCCTACAGGAACGGTTCGACCGCATCCTGCGGTCGTTGCACGAGGCGGCGTTCGACGACGCGGTCTGGCCGGCGACCGCCGGCCTCATCGACGACGCCTGCGGCCTGAAGGGCAATCACCTCGTGTTCGGCGGGGGGAGCGTACAGTGGGACACCCGGATCTACTTCGCGCGGTTCTGCCTCCGGGGACAGCGCCGCCGGGACCTGGAGCAGTGGTACTTCCGGGAATACTGGTTCCGGGACGAACGGGTCCCCCGAGTGCGGGAGCTGGCCGACGGCGTGCTGGTCCCCATCAGGGAGCTCTACACCGAGGCGGAAAGGAAGACGTCGGCGACGTACAACGAGGCGCTGCCGGCCGGCTTCAACCAGGACGGCCTCAATGTCCGGCTGGCGGCGCCGGGTGGCACCCGGGTGGCGTGGGCGCTCGGCGATCCGGTCGAACCCGGGGGGCGACGGCCGGATCAGGTCCGGATGATCGAGCAGCTTCTGCCCCACGTGCGCCATTTCGTGAGCGTCCGGACGGCGCTGGCCGAAGCCCGGGCCCTCGGGAAGTCGTTCGCGGACCTGCTCGACGCGACCCAGGTCGGCGTCATCCACCTGGACCCGCGGGGGCGGATCGCGGCAGCGAACGATCGTGCGGTCGAAGTCCTGCGGCAGCGCGCGGGGCTGCTCGACGACGACGGCGCCCTGCACGCCGTCGAGCCCGCGGACGACGCCGAGCTGCAGCGGCTGTTGAGGCGCGCCATGCCGCTTCTCGTCGAGGAGGGAGCCGGGGGCTCGATGACGGTCGGAAGGCGCCCCCCGTCGCCGCGGCTCGTGCTGCACGTCAGCCCCGTCGAGCTCGAGATGGACGCGCGCCCGCCTCGCGTCGCGGCGCTGGTGCTGGTCGTCGAGCCGGACCGTCAGCCGGTCATCGACGCCGACCTCGTGGCTTCGGCGCTGGATCTGACGCCGTCGCAGAGCTCGATGGCGGTGATGCTGGCCAGAGGCTGCAGCCTACGCGAGATCGCCGAGGCCACCCATCGCAAGGAGGTCACGGTGCGCTGGCACCTGAAGCAGGCCTTCAGCAAGCTGCGGATTGCCCGGCAGTCGGACCTGGTGCGGCTGGTGCTGTCGGTGTCGCCGGGCTCGCCGTCGTCGCGGCGTTCGGGAGGTCCACCGGTTCCGGGACCCGGAGACGAGGTGCCATGAGCGATTGCGCCGTGGAGCTCGTGTCCGCTCTGCCATCGGCCGGGGGTCGTTCGAGTCGATCGCCGACGTGGTGGTCGTTGTCGGCGTAGCCCCTCAGGGGGGCGTTCTGCCACAACCGCCGGCCCCGCCCGCCCGGCGCCATACCCGGTCTGAATGGTGCTTCATGGAATCTTCAGCGAAGGTTCAGGATCGCCGCGACAGGCTTCATCGTAGTCTCGATCCGAATTCGAACTCGCCAGGGTCTTGACTCCAGGAGCTGATGTCGATGACGAGGATCGGGAGACGACGGTGGTATCGGCGGTGCGGCGCGACGTTCACGTTCGCGTTCTGGATGCTCGGAACGGTGGCCCAGGCGCAGACGGGTGGCCTGCGCGGCACCGTCACCGATCCTCAGCGCGCGGTGGTGGCCGATGCCGCCGTCTCTCTCGAATCGGCCGGCGGCGACGTGCGTTCCTCCCGCACCGCCGCCGACGGCGCCTTCTCGTTCGATGGCGTGGCGGCCGGAGGCTACACGCTGCAGGTCGAATCACCCGGCTTCACGCCGTGGCGGCAGCCGGTCACCGTGGCGGACGGGCCCGTCGTCGTCGACGTGGTGATGGACGTGGCGGGCCTCGCCGAGGCGGTCAGCGTGACCGCGCCGGCGCTGGTGGCGCTGACCCAGCCGACCATCACCGCCAGCCGCCTCGGCATGTCGATGCTGGAGACGCCGGCGAGCGTCCACGTGGTGAGCGGCGCCACGGTGCGCGAGCGGGGCGACGTGTCGGTGGCGCAGGCCAAGAGCCGGATGGTCGGGGTGGCGACGCAGGCCAATCCCGGCAACGGCGGCGGCTCGGTGAGCTCGCGCGGGTTCGGCGGCAACGGATCGGTCATGCAGCTCTTCGACGGGGAGCAGCTCTTCGTCGGCGCGGGCACCGTGACCTTCCCGTTCGACCCGTGGACGGTCGAGCGCATCGAGGTGATGGGCGGGCCGTCGTCGGTGCTGTACGGGACCGGCGCCATCGGCGGGGTCATCAACATCGTCCCCCGCCGGCCGAGCACCGAGGTGCGCGAGAACGCCGTCCGCATCGGTACGGGCTCGTTCGGCACGTGGCGCGCCGCCCTCGGCAGCGGCGGTCCCATCAACGAACGGGCCGCGTATCGGGTCGACCTCAGCCACAACCGGTCGGACGGCTGGCTCGACCGCTACGGCGAGATGTCGAGCACCGCGCTCGCGGCGTCGTTCCGCTTCGATCTGACGCAGAACCTCACCCTCACGCTGTCGGAGGACTACGGCGACCAGCAGCCGGAGCGCTACTGGGGCACGCCGTCGGTCGCCGGCCAGGTGGACGATACCCTGCGCACGACCAACTACAACGTCAGCGACGGCCGGATCCGGTACGAGGACAACTGGACCCAGGCGAGGCTCGAGTGGCGGCCGGCGGAGGGCGTCCGCGTCCGCACCGGCGCCCAGTACATGAAGGCGGACCGCCACTGGCGCAACCTGGAGAACTACCTCATCGACCCCGCGGCGCAGACGGTGTTCCGCGAGTTCTATCTCGAGATCCTCCACGATCAGAAGCAGTACGGAAGCCGGACCGACGCGGTCATCGACCGTCCCCTGTTCGGGCTGCCGAACACGTTCAGCGTCGGCTTCGACTACACCAGCGTCCGCTTCCAGCACACCAACAACAGCCCCTACGGCGGCACCAGCGTGGTCGACGTGGTGGACCCCGAGCCCGGGCAGTTCCTGAACGTGGCCGGCACGTTCCCGAAGTACAGGACCAGCACCCACCGCGTGGCGATGTTCGCCGAGGACCGGCTGGAGATCACGCCCGAGCTCTCGCTGGTCGGCGGGTTTCGCGTCGACCGCTATGACGTCGACCGCGAAGAGCTGCTGCGGGAAGCCACCGCCGGGGGTCTGTACAGCCCCGTGAGCTGGCGCGGCGGCGTCGTCTACTCGGTCCGGCCCGACGTGTCCCTGTACGGGCAGTACTCGACGGCCACCGACGTCATCGGCAACGTCATCAGCAACACCGCCACGCGGCTCGCCCTCGAACCGACCGTCGGCCGGCAGATCGAGGCCGGCGTGAAGGTGAGCTTCCTGGACGATCGGGGCCAGTGGACCCTGGCCGGCTACCAGATCGTGAAGGACAACCTGCTGGCCCCCGACCCCCTCAACCCGGGGACGAGCCTGCAGATCGGACAGCAGTCGTCCCGGGGAGTCGAGGCGACGCTGGGCCTGTCGCTGCCCGCGGGCGTCGGCATCGACGCGAGCGTCGCCGTGCTCGACGCCCGCTACGACGACTTCGCGCAAAGGGTCGGCGGGGTGCTCGTGTCGCGCGACGGCAACACGCCGCGGAACATCCCCGAGCAGCTCTTCAATCTGTGGCTCACCTGGAACGCGCCCGCCGGCTGGCAGCTCCGGGGCGGCGTCCAGCACGTGGGCGACCGGTTCTGGAACCACGCGAACAGCGGGACGGTGCCGGGCTATACCGTGGTCGACGCCGGCGTGCGGCGGCGGCTGAGCGAGAACGTCGACCTCGACGTGCGCGTGAACAACCTGTTCGACGAGCTGTACGCGACCACCTACTACTCGAACGTCCAGCCGCAGTGGTTCCTGGGAATGCCGCGCTCGGCCGAGGTCGCGCTCCTCGTCGGGTTCTGACCCGGCTCGGCTGCGGCACGGCCCCGCGCGGCGGCGACTGCGACTGCGCGGCGGCCGCGCCGCAAGTCTGACGCGTTTTTAGGGCGATTTCAGCAACTCTTAAGTTGGTGCGCCCTGCTGCCCGCCCTATATTGGTGCGTCATAGCTTGAGGACCATACGACCATGAAGCGTTGGCTCGACTGGCGCCGGTGGATGGTCTACGTCCACCGGTGGCTGGGAATAGCCGGGGGCGTCCTCTTCGTGGCCTGGTTCGTGTCGGGCGTGGTGATGATGTACGCCCGCATGCCGGGACTGGCGAACGAGGAGCGCCTCGCGCGGGCCCCCGCGCTCGATCTCGCCGGCGTGACGCTGACGCCGCTCGAGGCTGCGCGCGCGGCCGGCCTCGCCCCCGATGGCGGGGCTCCCGCCGAGCCGACGCGCACCGCGGACGGGAACGCGGCGTCCCGCTCGGCGGGAACCCGCGTCGACCGCGTCAGCATCGGGATGCGCGGCGACCGGACCGTGTATCGCCTCGGCGCCTCTCGCGGCGAGAAGATCGTCTTCGCAGACACCGGCGAGGTGCTCACCCACGTGGGTCGAGCCGAGGCTGAGGCCATGGTCCGCCGCTACGCCCCGGGATACGACGGTCCGTTCCACTACGACGGCTACCTCACCGAGCCCGATCAGTGGACGCTGCAGGCCCGCGGGCAGATGCCCATGCACCGCTTCGCCCTCGACGATGCGGACGACACGCGGCTGTACGTGTCGTCGCTCACCGGCGACGTGGTGCTCCGCACCACCCGGAGCGAGCGCTTCTGGGGATACCTGGGACCGGTCGTCCACTGGATCTACTTCACGCCGCTCCGCAAGCACGGATCGGTCTGGCTGGAAGTCATCATCTGGACGTCGCTCCTCGGCTGCGTGATGTGCCTCACCGGCCTGATCTGGGGGCTCTGGCGCTACTCCCCGATACGACGGTTCCGCCTGCGGTCGCGCAGCGTCCCGGCGCAGTCGCCGTACGTCGGCCTGATGAAGTGGCATCACTACACCGGCCTGTTCTTCGGCGTCATCACCTTCACCTGGGCGTACAGCGGCCTGCTCTCGGTGGGGCCTTTCGACTGGTTCCAGTCTCCCGGCGTCTCGCGCGAGCAGCGCGAGGTGTTCACGGGCGGGCCGCTCCGGGTCGACCGGCTGAGGCTCGACGACCTGCGGGCGGTCGCGGCGGAGATCGAGAAGGCGTTCGGGGCGGCCGGCTCGCTCAAGGAGCTGGAGGTCGTTCAGGTGCGGGGCGAGCCGTACTGGCTCGGCTACCGCGCGCCCACGAACGAGGAGGCGGCGCAGTGGATGCAGGTCGGGCTGATGCCGCGGGCGCCGCGACCCGTGCTGGAGCGGCGCTACGTATCGGCCACGCGGCCGAAGAGCGGCACGTTCGCCGCTTTCGAAGAGAGGCACCTCGGGGACGAGTCGCTGGTCGAGCTGGCGAGGGCCGCGATGCCCGGCGTGCCGGTGCAGGACGCGGTGTGGCTGCACGAGTTCGACGACCACTACTACGACTCGCGGGGGACGCGGTCGCTGCCGGTGCTGCGGGTGCGCTACCGGGATCCGGAGGCGACCTGGCTCTACCTCGATCCGGCTCGCGGCGGCATCGCCCTGAAGACCGATGAGAGCCGGCGGCAACTGCGCTGGCTGTACCAGGGGCTGCACAGCCTCGACTTCCCGTTCCTCTACTACGAGCGCCCGCTCTGGGATGTCGTCGTCATCGTCCTGAGCATCGGCGGCACCGTGGTCAGCGCCACCACGCTCGTGCCGGCGTGGCGCCGGCTGCGGCGCCACGCGGCAAGCCTCGGGGGGAAACGCCGCCGCGCCGGCGTGTTCCGCCAACGCTCCGGCTCGCCGGCGGGCGAGCCGCGCGGGGCGGACGAATCGGCGTAGCTGCCGCGGCAGACCTCTACCTGCCCCGCGCGTCGAAGGTGGCCGGCATGAGCGAGCGGACCTGGATGCCCCAGTGGTCCCCCGCGCGGGTCACGATCCAGAGCGCGGGCACGGTCCAGTAGCGGGTGCCGTCGGGATGCCACCGCGTGAAGGTCAGCTCGAAGTGCACCTTGTTGCGCGTGACGGCGCTCGGCGCCAACGCGTCGATGGTGCTCATGTGCCAGCCTTCGTCCCGCCGCATCCGGTCGAAGTCGGGGCGGGGGCCGTCGCCGGGAGACCCGGCCACCGAGAAACCGCCGCCGGGGGTCATGAACAGGTGGGGGTGGTTGAGCGTCGCGACCGTGCCGTCGACGTCGCCGGTGTTGAAGGCGGTGAAGAAGTCGAGCACCGCCCGGCGCGCCCCCGCGACGATCTCCGCCCGCTCGTCGGCCCCGAGATCCTCCGGCTCTCCGACCGGGGCCCGAAGCTGGATGGCCCAGCCGTCGTCCCGCCGGGTCACGACGTAGAAGACCCGCGACGTGCGATAGGCCTCGCCGTCGGCGCCGTAGCGGCTGAAGCGGATCGCCGCGTGCACCTTGTCGGGCGACGACCCGAGCACCGTGTACGAGTCGAAGTCGAACGAGCTGCGGCTCCACCCCTCGCGCGCCCGCATCTCGTCGAAGCCGGCCGCGAAGTCCTCCGGCCGGTCGTTCACGATCAGCGCCCCGCCGCCCGGCACCGTCGCGAAGGGAAAGTGCATGGCCCGGCGCAGGTTGGCGTCGTCGGCGGTGTTCCACTGCGTGATGAACGCCTCCAGCGCCTGACGCGCGGCCGCCTCCGCGGCCTCGTCCCCTGCCGCCGCATCCCGGGTCTGGGCCGCGCCGGGCGGCGCAACCACGAGCAGACCGAGGGCCAGAACCGCAACCGTGTCGAGACTGATGGACATCATGAATATCGCCTCGGCCGACCGTAAGCCACGCGAGGGGTGATCGTCAAGCCGGCACGGCCGCGCCCGCACCTCGAGGTCGACCTCGCACCTGATCCGAGGAAACCGGGGCTGGCCGGCTCGCCGCACCCTCCGTCGGCCCGAACATCCGGAGGGCGGACACCGGCCCTCCGCCGCTGCGCCGAGTCCGGCGCGACGCTGGGGACATCCTCCGGCACGGGATCCTGCCTGAAGAACGCTTCATGAAATCTTCAGGAAAACTTCAGGCGGGTCGCGACCGGCTTCGTCGTAATGTCCAACGGGCGCAAGTCGGATACGGGGAGGCAACCCAGATGCGGAGACAGGGGAACGGATCGGGCCGGACTCGGCAAGACCATACGACGCTCGCACGCCACTACAGCGCTCACGCCGCCGACCACGAGGCCGACGCGATACTCCACGAGCAGTTGGCCGCCGCCGATGCGGCTTCTCCGCTGGCCGACGCCTTGCGTCACTACGCCGCGCATTCGAGCGAGGTCGCCGACGCATTGCGCAACCTGGCGGAGCGCCACGAAGCGATGGCCATGGACTGAGAAGCACCCGCTCTCCGCTCCGGGGCCGGCGAGGGGCCGAGAGCGTTGCCTGGCCGCCCGCGCGCTCTCCCGCCCTGCATGAACGCCGCTGGCCGCCGGGACGCTGCCGAGCCCGCTGGCCGGGGGGCGCCGGGGTCGGGCTGGCGTTCTGGCTGCTCGGCCTGCTGGCCACCGCGGACCTTCCCCCGCCGACGCCGGTCACGCTCGATCGTCGCCGATTATCGTTATGGGCCGCGCGTCGACAGTTTCGGCGTCGAGCTCTCGAGCCATTCCGTAGGGGAGCTCGGCCAGGGCCTCCAGTATCCGCTTCGTATTCTCGATGTCCCGAGGCACCAGGATGTCCAGATCCTTGGTCGCTCTTACATGGCCGTGGAGGTTGACGGCGATGCCGCCCACCACGATGTAGGCGGCGCCTCGGCGGTTGAGCAGCCGGCAAACGTCGATCCACTTGTCACCAATTCCACGGGTTGGTCTGGCCATTCTTCCAGGTCTCGTACTCGTCGAAACTCTCGAAGGAGGCGGTGAACCGAGGTCGCTCGTGCGGGTTCAGCCGCTCCAGACTGTCGGTCAGGTCGGCCATCTCCCAGAACCGTCGTACGGCGGCGTCGGGTCCATCCGGCGTCTTGGCCGTTTGTTCGTCTTCCCATCTCTGGTACGCTTCCCAGCTCTCGAATGAGATCGCGTACCCGGCCTTGCGCTGGTCGTTGCTCGTGGCCATGGTGTTCCCGTCTCGTTTCGCCGGCGGTGCGGCCGCTTGCTGTCTGTGCCGTCCTTCCCTTGATGGCATTCTACCCTGCGCCCCTGGCTGCCGGCCCCGCCACGCCGGCCGGATCAGGTGTGCGAGCCTGATTGAGCCGTGACCACTGGAGGCCGGCGCGGCGGACCGGAGCCGCGTCCACGATTTCGATGCCGACGCGGGCACTGTCGCCGCAGCGCCTCAATCAACCGGTGTCCAGCACCTGGGCCACCGCGGTCACGATGCGGTCCCATTCCTGCCTCTGCGCCGCGAGCTGACGCCGGCCGGCCGCGGTGAGCACGTAGGACTTCACCCGCCGGTTCTCCGCGTTGGTCGTCCACTCGCCGGCGATCCAGGCCTCGTGCTCCAGCCGGTGCAGGGCCGGGAAGAGCGACCCCGGCTGGACGACGAACGTCCCGCCCGTGACCTGGCGGATCCGCTCGGCGATGGCCACGCCGTGCAGCGGGCGCAGCTCGAGGGTGCGGAGGATGAGGAGGTCGAGGGTGCCCCGCAGGAGGTCGGTCTTGTCCGGTCGCGGTCTCATGGCGTCGCTCCGGTGTCGAATTGGTATAGACAACCGATATTGGAATCGTATATCTTCTCGCGGTAGACGGCAAGGGGGGAATGCATGCGCTGGCTCGACGCGATCGTCCTGCGGCTCCGCACCGCTCTTCGGCGCGACCGCGCCAACCGTGACCTCGACGCGGAGATCGCCTTCTACCTCGAACAGGAGGTGGAGAAGAACCTCGCCCGCGGCCTCAGCCCGGCAGAGGCGCGTCGCCGCGCGCGGCTGGCGTTCGGCTCGCTGGACGCGGCCAAGGACGACTGCCGCAACGCCTGGGGATTCCAGGCCGTCGAGAACCTGTCCCGCGACGTGCGCCACGGCCTGCGCGGGCTGTCGAGGGCCCCCGGCTTCACGACGATGGTGCTGACGACCCTCGGCGTCGGCATCGGGGCGACCACCCTGGTGTTCGCGGTGGCGTGGGCGCTGTGGCTGCGCCCCCTCCCTTACCCGGAGGCGGAGCGGCTCGTCGCCGTCGAGGCGGTGCGCGAGCAGGGCCCGCCGGCGGACGTGGTCCGGCATCCCTCCTTCGTCGCGTGGCGCGACGGGGCGACGACGCTCGACGCCATCGCCGCGTTCGCGTTCTCGTCGCGCGACCAGAACCTCACCCTGCGCGGCGAGCCGGAGCGCGTCGTCACCCTCATGGTGACCGCGGGGTTCTTTCCGCTGCTGACCAGCGAGCCGTTCCCGGCCGGCCGCGGCTTCGTGGCCGCGGACGAGCAACCCGGCGAGGAGGGCGTCGTCGTGCTGGGCCACGAGTTCTGGATGCGCCGTTTCGGCGGCGACCCGTCGGTGGTGGGCGAGACGGTGAGCATGGACGGCCGTCCGAATGTGGTCGTGGGCGTGGCCCCCGCCGGCTTCAGCTTCCCCGGCAGCGAACGCGTGGACGTGTACGTCCCGCACAGCTTCCCGCCGACAGTCTCCGACGACGGCCGCCGGGTCTTCATGCTGCTGGTGCACGTCATCGGGCGGCTGGCCCCGGGGCGGTCCGTCGAGAGCGCCCGGGCGGAGCTCGACGTGGTTCGCCGGCGCGGCGCCGCCACCTTCTACCCGTCGCCCGGGCTGTCCAGCGCCGCGAACCTGATGACGCGCGACGCGCTCCGGGTGCGGCCCCTGCACGACCAACTGGTCGGCGACGTCCGCGGCCGGGTGTGGCTGCTGTCGGGCGCCATCGCCCTGCTGCTGCTCATCGCGTGCGCGAACGTGGCGAACCTGCAGGTCATCCGGACCCTCGGACGCCAGCGCGAGCTCGCCGTGCGCCTGACGATGGGCGCCACCCGGCCGCGCGTGGCCGCGCAGCTCCTGACCGAGACGCTGGTGCTGGGCGGCCTGGCCGCCGTCGTCGCCCTCGCCGCCCTCGGCGTGGGCATGGGCGGCCTGCGCGCGTTGATCGCCGACACCGCGCTGTTCGCCGACACCATCCGGCTCGATGGCGCGACCCTCGGCTTCGCCGCGGTCACCGTCGTGCTGATGTGCCTGGTCAGCGTCGGCGCGTCCCTCGCGTGGCTGCCGCGGTTGCTGCACCGCGCGGCGGCCGGCCTGCAGAGCGGGGCCGCGGTCCCGCGCCGGCGGCTGCAGGGCGTGCTGCTCAGCGGGCAGGTGGCGTTGACCCTGGTCCTGCTCGTGAGCGCCGGGCTGCTCCTGACGAGCCTGACCCGCCTCACC
This sequence comes from Vicinamibacterales bacterium, assembly GCA_965261285.1. GTDB lineage: Bacteria > Acidobacteriota > Vicinamibacteria > Vicinamibacterales > UBA8438 > JAJEEA01. The sequence continues at coordinate 6,612,858 of OZ253457.1, forward strand.
GCGACCGACACGGGGTTCGACCGGCGGTATCTGCTGACGTTCCGGGCGGTGTCGCACCTGCACGAGATGCCGCGGCAGGCCGCGTTCATCGACGGGGTCCTCGAACGCGTCGGCGCCCTGCCCGGCGTCGAGTCGGTCGCCATGACGGATCGCCTGCCGTTCGAAACGACGCCGACGATGGGCATCGGCACCAGCTTCCGTCTCATCGGCCGCGACGATGCCGACGAGGAGCCGCCGCGGGTCCTCGGCGACACCGTCAGCCCCGGCTTCCTCGCCACGCTGGGCCTGCGCCTCGAAGCTGGGCGCGACCTCAGCGCGCGCGACGGCGTGGACGCGCCGCCGGTCGTCATCGTCAACCGGGCCTTCGCGCGGCGCTTCTTCCCCGGCGAGCCCGACGCGCGAATCCTCGGTCGCCCGCAGCTCGAGATGCCGGTTCGCAGCCCCGGCCGCGAGGCGGTGTCCATCGCCGGCATCGTGGCCGACGCCCGGACCGTCGGCCTCGCGGAAGAGCCGGCGCCGCACGTCTTCAAGCCCTATGCGCAGTTCTACGCGGGCGTGCCGGGGTTCCTGGTCCGGACGAGCGCCGACCCCCTCGCCCTCGCGCCGGCGATCCGCGCCGAGCTCGCGAACCTGCACGCCGACGTCCCCTTGTTCGACATGGCCACGGTCGACGACCGGGTGGCGCAGTCGGTCGGCTCGGAACGGCTGAACACCCTCGTGGCCGGCGCGTTCGCGGCCCTCGCCCTGCTGCTCGCGGCGGTCGGCGTCTACAGCATCGCCGCCCACGTCGCCGCGCAGCGCCGCTACGAGCTGGGCGTGCGCCTGGCCCTCGGCGCCACCGCCCGGCAGCTCGTGACCCTGGTGGTCGGCCAGGCCCTGAGGCCGGTCCTCGTCGGGGCGCTGCTGGGCGTCGGCGCCGCGTTCGCCTCGGGGCGCCTGCTCGACAGCCTGCTGTTCGAGATCGGCCCCACCGATCCCGGGTCGTTCGGCACCGCGACGGTGCTGCTGCTGGCCATCGCCCTCCTCGCCAGCTACGTCCCCGCCCGGCGCGCGTCGCGGGCGGACCCGTTCATGACCCTGAAGAGCGAATGAGGCCGCGTCCGTGCCTCACGCGGGAGACGAGAGATGATTCGAGCCTTGATGAGCCTGGTCGCGGCGATCCTGTTCGCGTCGTTGTCCGTGACCGTCGATGCGCAGGACGAGACCGTGGTGCGCGTGGGCTACGTGGCCGTCGTCGTGCAGGCCGACGGTACCGAATCGCCACACTCGGAGGGAGTGCACTACATCGCGTCGGACGGGCGCTACCGGCGCGACGAGACGCCCGCTGGCGGCGCCCCGACGTCGGAGTACCGGCTCCCCGGCGACGGCGTCCACGTCTCCGTGAATCACTCGCTTCTCGAGGCCGTGCGCAGTGGACGGATCGCCCCTGTCAACGTCACGTCGCCCGTCGGCCGCAGCCTTGTCACGCCGCCCGCGGGCGCCGAGACGACGGAGATCGGGGAGAGGACGCTGGGTCCGATTCGACTGCAGGGTCGCGCGCAGGTTCGAGAGGGGTTCGGGCGTACGGAGTACTGGATGCACGAACCGCCGCTGATGGAGACTGCCGCGGATCCGCTCGCGTATCCGCCGATCGTCATCGAGATGACCATCTTCATGGACACCGGCGAGCGCTTCGAGGTTCGAGCGACTTCGGCTCAGCGCATTCCGCCCGCGCCGGACATGTTCACGGTTCCCGGCCCTGTCCCCTGAACAGCACTGTTTCGCCGACCCTTGAGTCGGACCCTGGCGGACAGTCTCGATGTGCTTCACGCGATCGCCCAAGTCGTCCTCGAGCCGCTCGACCTGAACGCCGAAAACGCGATCACGGGAACGCGCCGACCGCAAACCTCCGCGCCGTCGTCGCGGACACCCCGATCACAGGTGTCGAGCACCGAGGCCCAAGTTGGAGTAGAATCAGCGACCGTGCCTTGGGCCATCTTGACGACGGAATGCCGGATTGGTGATCTCCTGACGCGCGGCGACGTGTGTCATCTGTCCGCGGATCGTGGTGACGCCGAACGGTGCGGCGTGCTCCTCGGCGGGACCCCTGAGCTGGTCCGGCTGGACGAAATCCGGCCAGCCGTGTACCGCGTGGTCTGGTCGCTGTCGACTGCGGCGAGCGGACGGCTCCGACCGGCAAGACCGCTCTCCTGACCGCCCTCGCTTGACCGCCGCCAGCGTCGGCAAGGCACGCGTCCCGGTCGCCGTCACCACCTGCGGGCCGAAGACGATGCCGTGAACGTCAGCGCGTCGCCGTCGGCGTCGACGAAGGCCCGCCATACGTTCACGTTCAGGGTGTCGTCCGGCGCCAATCTCCGGTTCGGTAGGGTTCGCGTCGGCATCGGTGACCGGTTCATCGCGGTCAAGTCCGCGACGATCATGAACCGGCCGGCGGTGACGCGCGGGCTTCTAGCGTTGTCCCGCGAGCGGCGGATGCACCTGTACTACAATGATCTGAGGCAGAGGTGGTCGGGGGCGCTGTCGGGTGACACGGGCCGGAAGCGCGGGCACCCAAAAGGGCTCGTTGCGCGTCTCACGGCGCGACGGCGAGGAGGACGAGGCCCACCGCCGCTTCCTCAAGCTGGGCGTCTCCCAAGACCGCCCTCGCCAAGCTCACGGGCGTGTCCCGGACCGCCCTCTACAGCTTCATGAGCAGCACCCGGGGACTCATGCCCTAGCGTGTATTTCCGGTGCGCCGTGACAAGGCGCCATTCCACAGCGGGTGCGAATCCCGCCCGGCAACTGTCGCTCCAGCCGGTAGCAGTCGGAGCGGACGATGGAGGCAACGACATCGGGCTGAAGCACTCCGACGACAAGGGCCGCCTTGGGCGGCTCAGCGACCACGCGGGCTGCAACGCGAGTAAACGCCGAGCAGGCCTCGAAACGAAGCGATGCGGAAGCCGACCCGCCCGAAATACGGGGAAGGCTGCCAGCGGTCGGGAAGCGAGCGACGCGAGCACCGACCGGTTCCGCCGGGGTAGTGGCGGCGGCACGCGTGGAAGAGGGGGATGGACGCAACACGGGAAGCCCTGCCGGTGGCGTGGCCGCGCCAACCGACAGCCCGCGAGGGGTCAGGTCGGGCCGAGCAGGGTGGCGGAGAGGCCCGTAGTACCGGGGAAGCCGGGTAACGCCGGTGGAGGGAAGGGGCCTCAGTTCGAGAGCAGCGCATGACGGAGGACGGGACGTGGGGACTGGCGCGAGCCTAACCGCCTCAGAACGTGTTCAGCGACTCCAGACGGCGCTACATGCGAAAGCGAAGGGAGCTCCGGGCTTCCGGTTCTACTCGCTGAGCGACAAGGTGTGGCGCGATGACGTGCTCGCGGTCGCCTGGCAGGCCGTCCGCCGCAACGGCGGCGCGGCCGGGGTGGACGGCGAGACGGTCGCGGACGTCGAGTCGTTCGGGGTGGACCGGTGGCTGGGAGCACTGGCGCGGGACCTGAAGGCGGGGACCTACCGGCCGCGTGCGGTTCGGCAGGTCCTCATCCCGAAGAAGCAGCGTGGGAAGTTCAGGCCGTTGGGCATTCCCTGCCTCCGGGACCGGGTGGCGCAGACGGCGGCGATGCTGGTGTTGTCGCCGATCTTCGAGGCCGACCTGCAACCGGAGCAATACGCCTATCGGCCGGGCCGGGACGCGCATGACGCGGTCAGGCGCGTGCACCGGCTGCTGACGACGGGCCACCGGGAGGTGGTGGACGCCGACCTGTCGAACTACTACGGTCAGATTCCGCACGCCGACCTGCTCCGGTCCATCGCGCGTCGCGTGAGCGACGGGCGGCTGCTGGGCTGGGTCAAGGCGTGGCTGGAGATGGCGGTGGAAGAGGACGACGGGCGCGGCGGGCGCCGCCGGACGAACCGGGCACGTCGGGAGCGGAAGGGAACCCCGCAGGGGGCCCCGATTTCGCCGCTGTTCAGCAACATCTACATGCGTCGCTTCATCCTGGGCTGGAAGGTGCTGGGCTACGCCCGGCGCTTCAAGGCGGAAATCGTCAACTACGCGGACGACTTCGCGGTGCTCGGCCGAGCGCCGGCGGCAGAGATGCTGACGGCGGTCGAAGGGCTGATGAAGCGTCTGAAGCTGCCGGTGAACGTCGAGAAGACCCGCTGCTGCCGGTTGCCGGAGGAGTCGATGACGTTCCTCGGCTACCGGATTGGGCGCAACCACCGGCCGGTGACGGGTGCCGCGTACATCGGCACCCGCCCGAGTCGGGCGAGCGTCCGGAGCATTTGCCGTCGTGTGAGCGAGCTGACGACGCGTCGAGACGTGCGCCTGCCCCCCGGGGTCGTGGTGGAACGCCTGAATCGGTTGCTGACCGGTTGGGCGAACTACTTCACCCTGGGACAGGTCAGCCCGGCCTACGTGGCGATTGACCGGCACGCGACCCGGCGGCTGCGCCAGTGGCTCGGCCGCAAGCACAAGGTGCGAACCGGGAAGCTGCGACGCTTCCCGGCTGACCGGCTCTGGTCCGAGTACGGACTCACGCACCTTGCGCCACGCACAGCGAGCTTCCCGTGGGCGAAGGCATGATCTCGTCCGAGAGCCGGATGCGGGAAATCCGCACGTCCGGTTCGATGAGCGGCGACTGGAAACGGAGCCACGGCGAGGAGTGAGGCACCGGCATCGGCGAAAGCCGCCGGGAACAGCTACCCCCTCCGCCTACCGCCACCGCGCCAGTCGTCGACTCTACCACGAATCTGGTCGGTACCCTACAAAGGGAGCCCATGACGTGACTGAAGCCAGTGAGCCCACGCAGAGCGAGCTGATGGCCTATCGCCCCGTCTCGCAGATGCTGAAGCTGTTCGTAATACCGGAGATCGACAGGCGAGTCCGGTCTGGCGTGATTCGGAAAGCCAGTCTACCGTTGCAGGTTCACCAGTTCAGGGTCGTCCTGCCCGGCCCCGGCGGCCTCGGCCGCCACATGGTCGAGCTGAACGAGGAGACACAACTCACGATCAAGGTCAAGGCGAAGAAGGCCATCAAAGCCGGGCAGCCCGTGGCCCTCGGTGATATCGACCCGGATTCCAATGTCCTGGAGCCGCCGGTCGTGGACGGAACGCCCAGATCGTATTTCCTTTTCCAGTCCGCGTTCTTGAACCTGCTGACGATGTTCGACTTCACCCGGGCCGGACATGAGGGGGCTGAGCCGGCACCGCCCATGCGGTTCCCGATTGCCGAGTTCGTCTGGATGCAGGAGTTTCTCAAGACGGTCAACCCGGTGGAGAAGTTTACGCAGCTAGCGGCGCTCAACTGGCCGCCGGCCCCAGGCTACTTTCCGAATGTCATCGGGTACGCGCACGCGAATCCCGACAACCTGAAGGACGCGGAGTTCGCGGATGCCGTCTCGGCCGCCTACGACGAACGTTTCTTGCGGCGAAGGATCGAGCTCTGGACGGAGGCCGAACTGTTTCCGGGCCGCTTGGACTACGTCCAAAAGGCCGTCGAGGAGTACTTCGCGGGCGACTGGATAAGCTCCATCTATGTCGTCGTGCCGCAGTTCGAGGGCATCCTCAGGGATTACCTGAGAGCTGTCGGCGCTGCGCCCAAGAAGCGGTTCGACGCCATGGTACGCCAGCTCGAGAGGCTTGTGTTCTCGCGGAAGGTCCTGCTGTTCCCGTCGCCTGTGCTCAACCTGATTCTCGACTTCCTCAGCAGCGGCACGTTTTGGAAGACCGCGGCCGACATCGGTGATCCGACGCAGGAGGTCAACCGACACGGTATCGTCCACGGAGTCTTCACCAGTTTCCACGCGAGGAACATCGCCTTGAAGTATCTCGTCTTGGTCGATGCGCTCGCGCTGGTCATGCTGCACGACCAGGTCGTGAGCGGCACGCTGTAAACGTGTTTGAGCGGGCCGATAAACTCGGTCGTGTCACGGACTACGGTGACAGTCTGGGCGCAATTTGACGTGCCGCACCCGCTCCCGATCGACGGCCTTCTCCGCGACGAGACGGCCACTCCCCAACGGCGATGGCGGCCGCAGCCCCCGCCACTCGTGTCGCGGGCGAGGCGGACGGACGGTCCGCACGGACCGCGCGCGGGCGTCGTCGTCGCGGTCGCGGCGAACGACTCGCCGATCGCAGTACGACGGGGGCGGGTCTGGAAGTCCAGGGAGTCTCCCACCACGACCACCACGTCTGTCCCCGAGGGCGGTACCCCGTTCGGCGGGGTGGCCGAGGGCGGGCAGGACCGATGGCGTAGGTCCTGCGGCGGCCTTTTCGATCTTGACGCCTTCCGTCGCCGTGAGGTACCCTCGTGCGGTTAGCTTGACAGCTCGTTGCCTTTAGTATCAAGAAACCAAGATGGATACACAACAGGTCATCGCGCAGGCCGCGCGCCTGCGAGCCCGCGTTGGCCAGTACGCGGGGCTTGGTGGCGCTGGTCGATCGGCCGCCAAGGCGCAGGTCTGCGAGTTCCTGCGGAATTATGCGGGCTCCGGGAGTGCCTTCCTGAAACAAGCGGAAGCAGCTCAAAGGCCGCATGTCATGAGCGCAATGGACTCAATAATGAAGGCGTTCATCGAATATCTCGAAGCTGGCCTAACCACGGGAGTATCGCCCGAACGACGCGCGCAATTGGACGTCGTGTCCGACCTTCTAGATCAAGCCAACTCACTACTTGCAAATGATAGGTATCATCCGGCCGCAGGTGCAATTTTGGTCGGCGCGTGTTTGGAGGAGTTTCTAAGGACGTGGGTGGAGGGAGAATCTCTTTCAATCGGCAATTCGACGCCTGGAATTGACGCCTATAGCAAAGCTCTTCGTGCCGCCGATTTGATCTCAAAACAAGACGCTAAAGATATTACTTCGTGGGCTGGCGTCAGAAACCACGCTGCCCACGGCGAATGGGACAAAGTCAACGATCGAGATCGAATACGATTGATGCTTGAGGGAGTCAATCTGTTCATGAGACAGAGGCAAGGTGGGGGGTAGACATGCATGACGGTTGGGTCGCCGTTGCGTGTAGGCGGGCGGTAGACCGGGACGGTGGTGGCGCGGTGCCTCGGGCTCCGGCGGCGGCCCGGGGTCAGGCGCGGGCAGATGAGACGCCGCTTCTGAACCAGGCGGAACTTATTCGTCGCTCCGGCCGGCTACCCCATCCCCAGGGCCATGATGGCCGCCTTGGTGGGTGAGTCGAAGAACTGCCACTGCGTGGCGGTGAGAATGCCGTCGGGGACCTCGGCGACGTCGCGCTTGTTCTCGCTCGGGATCAGGATGCGCTTCGCGCCCGCCTCTACGGCGAGTTGCATGCGCTCGGGCAGTGCGTTCACCTTCAGCAGCAGGCCCTGGACGCTCATGTCGCCGAGGACTACGGTGCGGTCGAGCACCGGCTTGTCCAGGATGGAGGACACGAGCGAGAGGAAGAACGCGATCGCGGTCTCGGTGCCCTCCTGAGCCTGGTTGAGATGGATGGCCTGGACGGTGAAGTCGTACGCCTTCAGGTCGTGGTCGATGCCGAGGTCGCGGACGTTCGCCTTCAGGTAGGCGTCGGCGGTCCTGACGGCCTCCTTCATCTTGCCGGAGAGGCTGCCTAGCGGGGTGACGCGTCCAGAGCCGCGGTTCCTTTGCGTCTGGAGCAGGAAGAGGGTGAGGCGGTTGTCCGTGGCGTCCGAGCCGATGGTGTAGACGCTGCCGGGGGGCAGCCCGCCTTCGGCGATCAACGACCCGCCGCCGCTCTCGGGCACGGGGACGAACGTCTCCCGGCCGCTTTCACGGTCGGTGTAGGAGAAGCTGGTGTCCCAGTACTCCAGCCCGCCCATCTTCTTGAGCTGCTCCTTGACGCGACGGCGCATCTCCATGGCGTAGGCGAGGTACTCCTCGGCCTCGTGCGGGTCGACCTCGCCGTGCGGGTGCAGCAGCTTGACGAGCCCGGAGACGATCTTGCGCACCGCCTTCTGGTCGCGTCCGCCGAGATGGCCGCCGAAGCGGAAGTGGCGCTCGGCGCAGTCGGCGTAGCTCTGCTTGCGCAGCTCGCGGAAGACCTCGGCGAGGTAGTCGGTGACCACGCCGAAGTGGTCGGTGTAGGCCGCGTCCGACGTCTTCTGGAACTCCCAGCCGGGGATGTAGGCATGGATGCGGTCGTAGAACGCCGTGTCCATCTCTTTCGGCAGCGGATGGAAGAGGTTTGAGGTGCGGGCGATGGTCTCGATGTCGCCGTCGAGGTTGCCGACGAAGACGACCGAACCCTCGGCGGTGATCACGTCCCGGCCGCGGCTGAAGGCCCCGTCCTCCATGTAGCCCTTCATGATGTTCAGTCCGCTCCTGTCGGTGAATCGGACCCCGGCGGCCTCGTCGAACGCGACCACATCCCAGAGACAGACCAGCCCCCGCTGGCCCGAGGCGAGATTGACGAACATCTGCGCCGTGGTGGTCTGCCCACCGGACACGAGGTGGCAGTAGGGGCTGAGCTGCTGGTAGACGAAGCTCTTCCCGGTACCCCGGGGACCCAGCTCCACGGAGTTGAAGTTCTTCTCGACGAACGGGAGGAGGCGCAACATGTAGTGCAGCTTGCGCCGCCTCGTGTAGTACGGATGCTGCGGCTCGTAGCCCAGGGACCGCATGAGCAGGTCGAGCCACTGGTCGCGGGTGAAGCGGCGGCGTCCCTCCATGAAGTCGTCGAGCTTCCGGGAGGAGAGCTGGATGGGGCGGATGCGCTCGACGAAGAACGGCCGGTTCTGGGTCCTGAACACGTACGCGTCGTCGTAGCGCAGCGTGATCTCGGCCCAGATCCCGCCCAGCAACAGGCGGTCGTGCTGGCGCACCTCGCTCTCTTCGATGTTGATGTAGTCGAGGTCGAGGTTGGAGAGCCGCGCCCAGTACTTGTCGTGGGTCTCGATCAGGCGCACGGAGATCTTGTCGATGATCTCGAACGAGGTGTGCTGCTTGATGGCCGACTTGACCGCTTCGCGCTCGTCCGGCTTGACGTACTTGCTCGCCAGCGTCTCGCGGACGAATTCCAGACCCTCCAGGATCGTCTCCTCGTCCGTTGAGGCGCAGTACTTGCCCAGCAGGAATTCGATGACGAACGCGGGCACGCCGAACGCGCTGCGCATGCGCCGCAGCAGGTCCTTGCGCACCACGAGGCCCGGATAGGCCTCGGTCGCCAGGGTGTCGAGCTCGTCGAGCACGAAGGGCTGGTCGCTCATGGGCGCCTCGCTGCTACAAGTCGCGTCCCACGGTCAGCTTGACGCCGCCGGGCGGGAACTGCTCTGTGGTCTCGACGTCGCGGATGTCGAGATCGAGCAGCTCGCCGGCGGCGAACGATTGCGCCGAGTCGAAGAAGAGGGTGGCGCTCCGCTCGCCCGCATCCGCATCGACGCGGACCTCCTTCGGCCGGCCGCCGGGGAGCACGGAAACCCGGGTTTCCGTCTCGCCGCTCCGCAGCACATCGAGCCGCAGGGTGCGCCCCGCCGCCGGGAAGAGCGCCATCTGCCCGCCCCCCGCGGAGTCCGCCGCCGCCGGCCGCAGGGTGACCTTGACCGCCGCCCGCAGCAGCTCGAACGCGGGCAGCACGACCTCGACGCCGATCCGTTTCCCACCGGCGGCCTCGCTGCGCGAGACCAGATGCGGGATGGCCAGCTCCTGCAGCGCGGCGCCGCCGTGCGAGAACGCCTGCTCCGCCTGGAAGAAGGCGAGCCCCGGCGGCAGCGCCACGCGCAGCGCAGGGTCCCACGCGAACGGCAGGCTCGCGAGCGGCAGATCGGCTTCCGCGGGGACCAGCGCGAACCGCGCCTTGCGGACCCGGCACCAGTCCCGGTCACAGGGAACTTCGTCGGGAAGCTGGTCCTTGTCGAGCAGGATGAATCCATGATCGGTGATCACGTGGACCTCCGGGTACCCCCATCCGTGCAACTTTCGGACCAGGCGCGCCAGACGCTCGATCTCGCCGTGAACGTGGCGCACCAGGGCGTCCGCGCTGCCGTGCCCGAGCTGGTCGACCTCCTCGTGCCCGAAGACGACCAGCAGTTCGCCGAGCGCGTCGGGCGGGTCCGCGCGGGCTTCGAGATCGTCGATCCGCCGGCAGTCGGCGCCGAACTCCCGCAGGAACGCGATGCGGTTGGCGCTCACCGCGGCGTCCTTGCCGTCGAGCCGCGGGTGCAGGGCGTTGCCCCTGACCTCGAAGGAAACCGCGGTTGCAGACAGCGGCAGCAGCGCCGTCATGCCCACGGGGGTGACTGTCGGCAGCGCGGCCCGCAGGGGCTCGATCTCCACGTCGAGATTCGGCAGGGCCCGGCGCACCAGGTGGGCGCAGTCGTAGCGCAGGGCGTCGACGATGAGCACCGCGCGCCGCCCCGGCGCCCGCCAGAGCCGCGTCTCGAGGCGCTCGGTCACATAGGGCAGCGTCGGGATGTCGGCCCGCCCGCCGTCTATGTAGCGCTCGAAGAAGCGGCGGTTGAGGGTGTTCGCGTAGGCGGCGTAAGCGCGGTCGGCCACCGCGGCGACGGCGGGCTGGCTCTCCTGCTCCGCCCGCCGGCGCACGTCGAGGTGCGCGGCATCGGCGGGCGCCGCCTCGTCCACGTACACCCCGACCAGCGCCTCGACGGTATCGGCCCGCTCGGCCCGCTGCCCGGCGTTCTCGCAGGCGCGCACGAGCTTCCGGAGCCGGTCCAGCAACTCCCAGGCGCCGGAAGGGCTGGGGCTCGCCCTGCCGAACTCCGCCTCCCGGGCGATCAGCGCGCCGTGCTCGGCGAAGAAGGCCTCGGTGGTCGAAGACTTGGGCGCAGCGGCGGCGAACGCGTCCTCGATCTCCCGCCAGCGCATGCGGACGAGGTGGGGGAAACCGAAGCAGAACCCCGGTTTGCCCTGCGCCCAGGCCGTCAGGTCGACGGTCGCCTCGACCTCCCGAATCCAGGCGTCCCAGGCGGCCCGGCTCTCGCTGTCCCGAAGCCAGCGCTGCAGCAGTTGTCGATGATGCGGCCGCACGGCCGCGGGCGGCAGGCGCTCGGCCAGCGGAAAGTCCGCGCGCTCGCCGTACCCGAGAAACGACTCGGTCAGCGCAAGCGTGGCGACGAGGGCGGCGACCCATTCCGCCGGGCTGTCGCGCCGTCCCTCGAAGCCGTAGCGTTCCCGGACCAGGGCGAGGAACTCCGGCACGAGACCCTTCGCGTCGAGGTCGCGCCAGGTCGTCTCCGGCGACACTGCCAGATCGAGAATCGTCTGATCGACGTCGCCGATGAGCTGCGCCTGCGCCCACTCCGGGCTCAGCGGCTTGCCCCAGAACTCTGCCGACCGGTCGGCGAACCGGGCCGCGTACTTGGCCAGCAGCGAGTCGCGTCCGCCCTCGTAGAGCCGCCGCTGTTCGACTGGCGCGGCGGGGAGCGCGGCGCCGGCCTGCTTGAGGAAGCGGAACAGCGTCGGCCGCCGGCCGTCCACGCGCCAGGTCACACCGGCGGCGCGGTACTCCGCCAGCAGCTCGAGAGCCGGTTCGCCGTTCGGTCCGCCGCGCTCCAGCCGCTCTTCCGCAACCGGCAGCCACACGACGAAGCGCTGCCGGGGCCGCTCGTCCGCGGGCAGCGCCTGGAGCGCGCGGTGGATGCGGTGCTTGATCCATATCTGGCCGCGGCGCCGTCCGGCGTCGTACTCCAGGACCCGGAAGGGCGCTTCCTCCATCGCCTGGAGGTGGCTCCGCAGCGCCGGCAGCAGCCGCAGGAACTCCGCCTTCTCGTCGAACCACAGGCAGACCCGTGCGCGCTTCTCGTGCTGGAAGCGCTGCCGGAACTGGTCGACGAGCGCCGGCAGAATCATCACACCACCTTCGCGACGCGCAGCACGCCGGCCCGCTGCAGCGGCGCGATATTGACCTTGACGCCGTCGTCGATGTCGGGGTCCCAGCCCTGCGGTCTTTCGCCAGCCGACTTCCACGGCGTCAGGATGCGGTAGTCCCGGTCGCCACCCTCGGGGCCCTCGTGACGGCCTTCCTGCACCGCCTGGAGCTTCCGGTCGAGGGCCTGGGCGTCTTCGAGTCGGGCCTGCTGCTCGATGCGCTCGTCGGCGCGGCCTTCCCGGTCGGCGAGCGCGGCCTCGCGGCGGAACGTCTCGACGGCGTCGCGCAGGTAGCCGGCGCGCAGCTTGGCCATGCGGTTCGCGTCGAAGCGGTGGTAGTGGCAGAGCACGCCGAACGCGAACGGCGCGGCGCCCTGGCTGCTCGCGACGTGCCAGACAATCGGCCGCTTCTTGTAGAGCGCGGCGTGGTAGGGGAAGTAGACGTTCTCCAGCCACTCGCCGATGCCCGCGGCCCGCCGGTAGCCCTTGACCCGGCGCTTCAGCTCGTTGGCAGTCTCGACCTCGACCTGGTTGACGTCCTGTCCGGGGAACAGCGCCGCCAGCTCTTCGCGTACACGGTCCAGCAGGCCCGTCTCGCCCGCCAGGGGCGCGAACGGCACGAGGCCGTCGGCGTCCGCCTCGACCACCCGCTTGACCATGTAGGAGAGCAGTCGCCACACATGCTCCATGCGCTTCTGCTCGGCCGTCTTGCGCTCCATCTGGGGCCAGATGACCTCCGGCGGCCGTTCGCCGAGGGTCTCCTCGATGATCGCGCGCGTGCCGTCGGGGATGCCGTACAGCTTGTATGCCTCGTTGTTGAGGTCGGCGTAGAGGCTCTGAATACGTGCTTCTTCATTCGCTTCGCGCCTGGCGACCTGTTCCAGACGGTCCGCGACGTTCTGATGGGGGGCGTGGCCGTCAACCAGCCACGGGCGCTCGAAGCGCGTGGAGATCTCATTGCACCGGTCCCAGGCCGCCTTGGCGTCGTGAATCTCGCGGGCGACCGCACCGATACGCTCGTGTTGTGCCGCAGCAGGTTGCGGAACCGGCAGGCGCTTGACCACGCCCACTTCCCAGGAACCGACTGAGATCAGTCCGTTAAGCAGATACTCGGCGGGAGCGGAGTTGCCAAGTCCCAAGAGGAACCACTTGTCCTGCTCGCGGACGGGGAATATTGCAGGACCCTTGTCGGCAAAAACGCAGCCCCGCGGCATTATGCGCAGATTGAATCCGCGCACAGTTCGACGCGGCCACGTGAGGCCTGGTTTGAAGTAGATGCGCGGATCGCGAAGACGGTGGAACGCCCGTTGCGCAGTGTCCGTCCAGTCTATGACGAGATCGGCGTCGTAGTAGAACCTCGAAAAATCTCCGCCCTTGTGCAACGGGACCCAAGGCCGATCGGCTAACCGAGGAGCTACTTCCCAGAATCGCCTCAAGAAAGGGTCGTCGGATCCTGTAATCACACCTTGGTGGGCCTCTACGAGATTCTCCGTCGCGGGGCAGTCGCGAAACAAACGAGCCACGATACCGACGTGGCGATAGGCCAAGGGCGAGGTCTTGAGTGTAGCGAACTCTCGCCTGGGAACACGGCACCGTACCCGATTAGCCTCTCCTGCGAGGTCGACGAGGAACATCTCGTGCCGCCGGTCGCCGTCGCCATTCTTGGCGGCGCGAAAGCGTTCCAGATCGAAAAAGGTCGCCTGCTCGCCTTCGTTCACCACGTAGTACGCGCGCTCGGCCTGCTCCTCGGTGGTGTCGATGCCCTCGCGCGCTTGCGTTGCCTGGATCGTCCACACCATCAGCTTCCGTCGGAGATCGGGGTCGGCCAGAATTGCCTTCACGTTGACGCGCCTATGCCGGGGCATTGCTTGCCTCCCAGTGCGCGAGCGCGGCGTACTCCCACGCCGCGATGAGCGCGGCCAGCGGTGCGTAGTCCTTGCGGATGCGCGCCGCTTCGCACGCCGCGTAGTAGCGCCCCTCGTCGCGCCGCCGGTCATAGACATCGAGCGGCAGCAGGTCGTTCTGCATGAGGATCAGGTTGCCCACGACGAACGCCGTGCGGCCGTTGCCCTCCCGGAACGGGTGGATGGCGAGCAACTCTCCGATGACCTCGGCCGTGTAACGGAAGACGGCGTCGTTGTCGTCGGAGATCAGCGGCGAGCGGCTGAGCACATCGCGTGCGAGGATGTCCATCAACGGCTGGATGCCGGCGGGCGGCAGCGGCCACTTGGTCGGGCCGGCGCCCTTGTGCAGCGCCACCGTCCGCCAGGCGCCGGCGAACGGATAGATGTCGCCCAGCAGCTCGCGGTGCATCTCCTGGACCAACCCTACGGTCAACGGCGCTGGTTCGGGCTGCGCCAGCAGGTCGATCACCAAGTCGTTGACGCGCGCCACGCCGTGGTCCTCGCGCCGATGGATCTCTTCCTCGTCCAGACAGCCGGCGTAGTTGAGCAGGATGCCGTTCGGTCCGACGATCCAGTCCCAGTCGCGGTCGTAGTCGGCCCACGGATTGCGCACCACGCGGGGCGCCGTGGGGGCCGGCGCCGAGGCGGCGAGTGCATCGGCTTGCGCCGGGGGCAGCTTGCGCTGGCTCACCGGGACGACGTAGAAGCCGCCGGGCGCCTCGGCTTGGTAGTGCTCGGCCGCGCTTCGGCCGGATCGGGCGCGGAACCGGAAGCCGAAGTCGCGCTCTTCCCAGCGCCACCGCAACCGCGCCGGGCTCATGGTGTCCCTCCTTGGAGCACGATAGCAGCGGTTGACACTGTAGCGTCGTCGAGAATGCCGAAGCCGAGGTCGAGCATCAGGATGAGCGGGTTGCGCTTGAGCAGGATCTCCGTTCGGAGCTTCTCGAAGGTCTTCAGGTTCGTGAACGTGGACGACACCAACGCACCCACGTAGCCCTCCGGCTCGGTGAGCTGGCAGGCGCGGTCGATGAACGCGGCGTAGATGTCGTTGGACGTGAGCGGATAGGCGGCCTTGACGAAGTCCCTGACCCGCGGCACGAAGGCGCCGTAGGGTGGGTTCATCACCGCGACGTCGTAGCGCCGCGACAGAAGCTGCACGAGCTTGAGGCCGCGGGCGGTGTCCTCGGCGAACAGGCGATCCGCGGGGTCGTCGGCGCTGTCGGCGGCGGCCCTCTCGACGGCCGCGAGCAGCTCGAGACGCAGCCTTGCCGCTTCGGTTTCGAGCGCCGCCCGCTCCCGCTGGAGTTGCTCGGCGTGGGCGCGGGCCATCTGGGTCCGGAGGTCGCCAAGCTCCAACTGCCGTTCATGCGCGGGCGGGAGGATCTTGGTGAGGCCCCGGGCGCGCGCCTCGGCTTCGACCCAGTCGTCGAGGACCCGCGTGACCCCTTCCCGCACCTGGACCAGGCTGCCGAGGGCGCCGACGTGCCGCAGGTTGTCCCAGAGGGTCTCGAAGAGTTGCTTGCGCAGCGCCGGGGTTCCGGCGCCGCTCCCGAGGCGATCGACGAGCGCCTGCAGGCGGTCGGCGCCGAGGTCCACGGTGTTGGCGACGACCAGGTTGGTGCGCTTCACCTGCACGTCGGTGGGGGGGAAGCCGTGGCGCAGCGCGGCCTCCCTGGCCGTCAGCAGCAGCGACAGCGACGCGATCTGGATGGCGCGCGGATCGATGTCGACGCCGAACAGGTTGTTCTCGAGGATGGCGGCGGGGATGGCGGCGGGCTCCGCTACCGAGGGCTCGGCCGGCCAGCCGTCCTGGCCGGCGTGTTCGATCTCGTCGAGATACATGCGGTGGAAGAGCCCGAAGGCGTACTGCCCGAAGTGCATCGTGCCGCAGGCCGGATCGAGCAGCGTGATGTCGCCGGCGCGCTTGCAGGCCAGGACCTCGCCGGTCTCGGTGAGGCGCTGGAAGCGGATCTTCTCGCCGGTGCGGGGGACGAGGTAGTCCGCCACCGGGGCGCTGGCGCCGCGCTCGCCGGGCGGGGGCGGCGGTTCGGTGGCCCGCAGCGACGAGTCGGGATGCATCTGCAGCCACAGGCGCCCGAGGGTGTTGTCCACCAGCGCCTTGACGATCCACGCCGGCGTGTAGAACTGGTTGATGACCGCGAGCTCGTAGGACGAGCGCGGCGTGCCCTGGTTCTCGTCGCGGACGCGCCGCTTCTCCTCGCGGTTGAAGAACTGGTAGACCCAGCCCAGGAAGTCCGGCGCGCGGCAGGCGTCGGGGGGCAGCTCGTCGTTGATCAGCCGGATCGCCTCGACGAGGGCGGCGTGGGTCGGCCAGACGCAGGCGCACTCGTGGTCGGGGTCGAAGAGCACCCGGATGTCGCGGGTGACGTGGCGGAAGGCGGCGGTCAGGGCGTCGCGCAGCAGGGCCGCTTCGGCGTCGCCGGCGTACTTGTAGCGTTGGCCGCCGGCGGCGCGGAAGTCGCGGAGGTAGCGCGAACGGGGCTGGCCGGAGATGGGGCCGATCACCTCGGTCGGCTCCGGCGCCGCGGCGGGGTCGCCGGGCGGTGGCAGGAAGAGCAACCCGCGCGCCTCCATGGCCTTGAGCCCGACGAGCCGGTTGAGCAGCGTGTAGGTCAGCTCGCGCAGGACGTTGGCGAATCCGCGCTCGGCCGACCCCTCGCCCTGGACCTCGCGGGCGAGCAGCGCTTCGACGCGGCGGCGGGTGGCCTTCCGCTCGTCCGGGAGGCGCATCCGGTCGAGCGGCTCGTGGCGGCCGTCCGCCCGCACCCCGAGTCGGTCGAGTTGGGTGGCGAAGTCCCGCTCCAGGAACGTGCGCACCCGTGGCGCCCACGACCTCACCGCCTCCTTGTGGCGGTCCGACAGGGCTTGCGCGTCGGCCGTCATCCGACCACCACCGGGCCTGCGCCGATGCGGGCCTGCAGCGCATCGGCCGGCGGTCGAAACAGGGCTCGCCCGTCGTCGGTCACTTGACCACCACCGTGAAGCCGGCGCGGATGCGGGCCTTCAGGTCCTCGGCCGCCTGACGGAGTTTCGCGGCCTCCTGCGCGAACGCCGCGTCGACCTCCCGCTCGGTGGTGAAACGACGGCCCGTCAGGTCGGCGCCGGCTCGCCACTCGAAGACCTTCTCGCCGGGCTTGGGCGGCGGCGCGGCGCGCTGCCGGAGCGCCGCCTCGACCTGGGCGCAGTAGCCCGGCAGCGCCATCCGCGCCTGGTCGAGCGCCGTCAGGCTGCGGCGTCCCGCGGCTTCGATGAGTTGTGCGGCGGAGCCGACATCGACCCGGGGGTAGTGGCAGACCTGTCCCGGTCCGAACGTGGCGTCCACGACCTGATCGCGCTGCTCGCCTGGCGCTTGGGCGTAGGCGTCACCGTCGCGTATGGCCGCCACCGCGTCGTCGACTGCCTGCCGGATCCTGTCGTGCGCCTGCCGATAGATCTCGCGATAGGCGCGGCTGGCCTCGTCGAAAGCGCTCCGATAGTCGGCCCACCGCTCGACCACCGCCTTGTCCCGGACCATCGCCTCCATGTCACGGCGAGCCTCGGCGATGGCCGCCGCGCTCGCGTGCGCCTCGGGCGCCGGATGGTTCGCGATCAGCTCGACGAGCCGGCGCGAGACGGCGAACTCGTGATGCCGGTCGGCTTCCAGAAACCCCTGCAGCGCTCCGAGGCGCTGGTGGAGATCCTTCCACACGGCCGCCGCGTCGAGAAACGCGATGACCGCCGTGGTGGGGTCCTTCGCTGTCGTCGGCTCGCGCAGCGCGGCGTCGCTCGACAGCAGCACGTCGTGCACCGGCAGGCCCTGTTGCGACCGCAGGCGGGCGTCCTCGACCCCCGACTGCAGCTTCGCCCCGAGCGCGCGCAGCGCCCCGGCGATGGCGTTGCCCGACTCCGGCGTGCCGCTGACGCCCAGCGCGATGAGGGCCTGCGACGCCTGCCGGATCTGCTCGACGCTCAGGCTGGTCTCGGCGACCCGGAAGGTCGTCTTCTTGAACACCGTGACCTTGGCGAAGTCGTCCGTTCGGCCCGCGTAGTCGTAGATCGGACTCGGTCCGGTGTTCGTCTGCCGCTCCAGATAGACGGCGCCCGCCCGGAAACAGGCGGCGAGCACGAGACGCACGATCTCGCCCGGCCAGCCGAACGGCGGGCGCTCGCACCCCTTGAACCCGCTCCTGTCTCTGGCGTCGAGCAGCAGGCCGCCGGTCGGGTCGACGCCCTCGTCCTCCAGGTCTCCGATCACCTCGAGCACCTGCGAGACCAGACCCGATTCACGCTGCAGGCTCCCCTGCGTATCGAACAGGTCGAGCTCGGGCGCGACGGCGTGGAGCGTGGCCGTCGACGGGTTGAGCAGCGCCTTGAGGTCCCGGGCGAAGTCGAAGTCCCGGTCCGCGAGGCCGAAGCGCGGATAGAGGTTCGGAATGAGGCTGGTCAGGGCGTCGGCGAGCGGCGCCTTGAGGTCGGGGGCGTCCTCCAGCTCGATCTCCTGTCCGCCGTGGAACAGCGTCCCGTTGCGGAACGCGCCTTCGATGTCGTCGCTCAACCCCCGGCGCAGCTCGTCGCGCTCCTTTCGCTTCTCGGACAGCGCATCCTGCGTGTCGGCCGACGCGTCTTCCGTGAAGCGCCGATCGCCCGTCACCTTGATCAGCGCTTCGTAGCGCTTGCACCGCGCTTCCAGGTCGTCGGGGGTGGACGCCACCCACCACACCGTGCCGCCCGTCGGACCGCCGGCCTGGTTGCTGCTCCGTATCTCGTCAATTCCCTGGGTCCGGCCCGGGGCCAGCGGGCTCACGAAGGCGACTTCGAGGTCGGGGCCGGTGGCGACGGCCTCGCCGTCGAGGCGCACGCCGAAGCCGAAGGGCGTGTGGGTCTTGCCGTACGGCGCCGCGAAGTTCCCGAGCTTCTGCCGGATGACGACGCCCTCCTTGGCCAGTTGCTGGGAGGTTCTGCGCACCGCTGCGATGCTGATGCTCCCCTTCCCGCCCGGCCGGGTCAGCTCCTGGATGGCCTGCTCGATGGTGCGCTCCCGCTCGTTCAGAAACTTCCACTCGCCGGTGGCTTCGTCGCGCGCCGTGTAGCCGGCGGCCTGCAGGGCGGCGAGCGTCGCCTCCACCTGCTCGCGCAGCGGAGCGACCTCCGCATCGAGTCGGCGCACCAGCAGCTTGGCGAGAGTCTCGGGCACGCGCGGCACCCAGGTGATGCGCTGCAGCAGCCACAGCACCTTCAGGACTCGTGCGGGGTCGATCGGCGTACCGGCCACGCGCTGGTCGGAATCACGGATCGCGCGTACGCCCGAAGCACCGAGGTACTCCTGCGACAGCAGGTCGTTCTCGACGGCGTCGAAGACCTGGTCGAAGCTGACGACGACGCCGAGCTTCTCGTCGGCGACGTCCTGCAACGCCTCCATGACGACGGAGATCATCGAGCGCACGCCGCCGGAAAGGCGGAAGCCGGAGATGGCCTCGAAGGTGTCCTGGGCGAGTCGGATCTGGTGGGGGAGGAACGGGTAGCAGTCGACGAACGTCCGCTCGCTCACCGTCGCGAGATGGCGGCTCGCCCTGACGTCGGCGAGCTGCGCGATGGGGCCCTCGTGCGCGCGGAAGAGCGCACGCAGCGCCGGCTCCTGTACCGGACGCTTCTTCAGGATGCGTTCGGCGACGACCTTGTCGATCTCGTCGGAGATGAGGTGGGGCTTGAGATCGAAGCGCGCGTTCAGGCGGCCCACCAAGGCGGGCTGGAAGTTCGTGCGGTCGACCACCTTCTCGAGGTCCTGCTGGCTGGTGACGATCAGCCAGACCCTGCCCTTGCCCTTGTTGGCGAGCATCTCGGCCAGGCTGTTGAGCTCGCCGATGCGCTCGGTCGAGTCGCCGATGAAGGCGCCCATCTCGTCGATCACGAACACCAGGTGCTGGACCCTGCCGTCGGTCGCCGGTTGCGCCTCTACCCAGGCGACGAGCTCGTCGGCGATGCCCTCGGCCGTGATCTTCTCGTGCCGGAACATGTCGGCGAGGGCTTGCTTCGCCGATGGGCGGTCGCCGTGCTCGGCCGGGTCCACTTGCGGGAGGACCGCGGCCAGCCGCCGCCGCACGGTCAGGAGGTCGTCGCGCCCCTGTGCGCTTCGCCAGGCGACGCCGAACTCGGCCTGGTAGGCGTTCGCCAGCGCGTCAAGCAGGCCGCGCCGCCGCAGGTGCTGCTCGATGCGGGCGACGACGAAGTTCTCGGCGAGCCCGGTCTGCCGGTAGAACTCCGAGAGGAGGATCTCGCCCACGGAGTTGGGGTTGTTCAACGATTGCCGGCTCTTGATCTCGAAGGCGATGGTGCGGACCTGGGTGCGGAGCTTCACTTCCCCCAGCCGCAGCCGCACGTCGGCGCCGCGCGGGGTGTCGGAGAGGTGTCCGACGAAGGCGTCGTGACACGAGTCGCCCGAGCCGTCGGCGAGCGGATCGTTCTGCAGGAGGTGGCCGAGCACCTTGGCGAAGTGCGACTTCCCCGAGCCGAAGAAGCCGGAGATCCACATGCCCACCACGTCGCGGGCGCCGCCGCCGCGCCGCAGCGTCTCGCTGACCTGGGTGAAGGTGTCGAAGATGCGCTTCAACTCCTCCTCGATCTTGTCGGTGACGACGTACTCGCGCAGCTCGGCGGCGAGGGCGGCCTGGTCGAAGACCTTCACGACGCCTTCGACCTGCGTGCCGAGGTCCCGCTGGATGACCTCCCTGACTGTCGCCATCTATGCTCGTCTCCCGCCGCGCCGCATCCCGTTCAGCGCGAGAACAGCTTGACCGCGAGGTAGTTGCCGCCGTCCGGCTGGTTCATGAAATGGAGCTTGCCGCCGCGCTCCGCCCCGGGGAAGGCGAGCGCGATGCGGCCCTCGATGTCTCGCAGACCGCGGAGCACCTCGCCGTACCGCACGAGCGGATGCAGCGCGACGGTGGCCGAGACCAGGAGCGTCGCTCCCGGCTTGGCGGACGTCAACGCCTGGAATCGCCGGACGAGCGCGGCCTCGACGTGCTGGGACAGCCCCTGCCGCATCCAGCGGTAGTCGTCGAACTCGTCCTCCTGAAGCTGCTCAACGTCGTCCGGGTCGAGATCATGGAACAGGAAGCCGGTCAGGTCCAGATGCGTGAACGGAATTTGGGCGGCCTCGAGACGGGGAAGGAACGCGTCGACGAGCTGCTCCCGGAAGTCGAGCTCCCGTTCCGGAGGATAGATCAGGAGGATGGAATCGTCGGTCCTGACGCCGCGGTCGGGGCGGAGGGGCTTCTCGAGGCGCTCGAGGAGATCGGTGAACAGGCCCTGCATCAGGCGGCCTCCTCGACATCGAGCTCGACGACGTCGCCTTGCATGCGGAAGCGGAGGGCGTCGCGTCCGTTGAGCTCGCCGAGCGCGTCGACGACCTCGTGCCCTTCCAGCGCGAGCAGCCGGAAGATCGGCGCTCGCACCAGGTCGAGCGGACCGACCCCGGCGAGGCGCAGGGCCCGGACGAGCAGGCGCACCGGCGCGGCGTGGAGGGCGGGGCGGACCGTGACCTTCCTGACCGTGCCGCGGGCCAGCCCGAAGTCGCGGACGCTGGCCGCGTACTTCTGCGCCACGGCGGTCCGCGTGTGGTCGGACCAGGCGGCGACCTCCGGGCGATTCTCTGCCGCACGCTCGAGGAACCCGAGCACGTCGGCGACGCGCAGCTCGGCCGGCGCCCGCCGCAGCAGCGGACACAGCCACTGGGTGCCGAGGTCGGCGATCAGTCGATCATGGAGGGCCAAGAGCACGTAGGCAGTCAGGCCGCGTTCGGGTTCGGAGCGGCAGCGGCGCCACTCCTGCAGAAACGCGGCGAACAGCGGGTACCCCGTGTCGAGGATGTACCGCTTCTTCAGTTCTTCCCAGATCTTCGCCCGCGTCGCGACCGACTTGCGCGCCACGCAGTTGTCGTCGACCACCAGCGACCGATAGGCGGCGGACGACAGGGGCTCGCAGGTCGCATCCAGGAGGACGTGCAGATCGGTGTACAGCGCCGAGCGCGCGGAGAGGCGCGCAGACCACGGCGCGCCGGGCTCCAGCGCTCGAACCGGCCCGGCATCTCCTGCCCTCAGCATGTGCAGCGTCCCGGCCGATCCGTCTTCGCGTCTTCGACTGCAACGGTGCAGCGTCCGTCCAGACCGTCCCAATGCATGATCGCGTACCGGTTCCCGCCGCCCTGTCGGCGAGCCCGCGTGGCCGATTGTACCGCTCGCCCCCGACCGTCGGCCACTCGTCCACGAGAACCCACGGGAGGCGGCATTCGCCGGCACCCGGTCCGCGGGCGGACGTAGAATCAACGGGGACACGCGGGAGATACGCACCGACAGCACCGCGGCAACGAGGATGAACGACGAACCCAGGCGTGAGGAGTGGCGCCGTCTACGAGCTAGCGTGAAGGCCGAGGACCGCGACGACGAACCCGGGGTTCTCGCCCCCCCGGAAGCCTTCACGGACATGCGCGGCACCGCCGCCGACCGGGCACGATTCGGAATGCCGACACCGCCGGAGCAGACGGGACCGGCGAGCGCCGCCGTCGCGCGGCGAATCACGAAGAGCTGCGCGGACGTGCCCGCGGAGTACAGGCACATCCAGGAGAACCCGGGGTTCCACGCGGAGACCGCCGTCATGGAGACCCGGTACGAGTTCATGACGATTGAAGTGACTCCGGGCGCCATCGCCGTACGGTACGGCAGCGGCACGTTCGAACGGCAGGCCGTGTACAGGACCTCCGCGGAGGCGCGCGAACGCTTCGAAGTCGATGGACTGAACGCCGCCCTGAAGGCCCGGGGATGGAACCCGAGACGGATCCTGGACGAATCGACGACCGCGCTCGAAGACGGCCAGGTGCTGACCATCACACCGATAGCCGGCAGCATCCGGGGAAGGCATCCCGACAGATCGTGCGCACCCGCCCCTTGATGGCGCTCGTCCTGAGCGAGCAGGGGAGACTGGCGCTGGTGGACGCGACGCCCACGGGGTTCACCGAGAGATGCCGAGAGAACAGCAGTTTCCGGGCCATTTCATGGGGGCCAGCCTGGTGGTCATGGCCCTCTGGCTCTGGAAGATGCTCCACGACACATCGTGTCTGGCGCTGACCATGCCGTCCGCGCTCGGGATGGCGACTACGTACGGACTCCTGCAGTACCACCTCCAGCGGCGGCGGTGGCTGCTGTCGTGCTACCTCACCGACGGGTCGGGCCTCAGACGGCTGCTCTGGCGACCGTGGCTCACGACGGCCAGATGTCTCCTCACGGCACTCCCGCTTACGGTCGTGCTCGCAGTATTCGTTGCGTTCGCCGACCAGGCCGAGTGGTACATGCTGCTTGCCACGGGAGTCCTCGTCCCGGTGCTGGCCGTAGCCGCCAGAGCGTGGCCCGGCTCGCACTTCCGGGACCACTCGACTGACGTCGGCCCCGCAGCGGCGCCCAGGAACATCCTCACGGCCCGGATCGCGGGGTCGACATGCCTCGCGGTCGGCCTGACCGGCTGCGTGTACTACGGCTACCACAGCCCGGTGCCGCACGAGCTGATCTACCCACGGTCCATGGAGCAAACCCTCGCCGCGTTCGCGGAGACAGCACACTCCACATGTGCGACCGTGGAACGGACGCTCGGATGGGCAGCCCAGGCCGAGGGTCTGTCATGGTACGTGGTGACCTCGTTGTCGGACGCGCCATGGCTCGCCACCAGCCTGCGGCCGTTCCTGTGGATCGCGTTCCTGGTGAACGCCGCCATGGCCTTCGGCGCCATGGCGCGCAGCGTCGAGGGTGCCATGCTGCTCACGGACCGGCTGACGGAACGACTCGACGAGAGGTAGCGATGTCAGACGACCCGGAGACCACCACGAACGGCGACGACGTGGAACCCGAAGTCACGGACGACGGCCCGGCAGAATCCGACAGCCGTCGGCCAGACGGAGACCCACCCATACGTAGCGCGGGAGCCGGAACGACGCCCGCGTCAGGCGACCTGGAGACCACGACCAACGGCGACGACCGGGGACTCGAAGTCACGGACGACAGCCCAGCAGGACCGGACAGCCGCCGACCAGACGGCGATCCACCCATGCGGCGCGCGGGAGCCGGACCGACACCCGCGCCAGACACCGCACGGAGCGCCAGGGCCGGATGGCAAGTCGGCCAGCTCATGATGCTGGGCGCAGGGATCGCAATCATCGGACTGGTCGCCGGAGCCAGTTACTACGAGGGTCTCAAGCCGGACCGGGCGATCGAGCATCCCGCGCCGGCTTCCCTGCCGGTCCGGCCCTGTGACTGGATCCGGGAGATCGACCTCCAGCAGCGCGCCGCTAGGTGGTGGGCCGCCGTGGAGGCCAGCCTGCGGAACGCGCCGCTCAGCGATACGCAGACGACGATGAGCGACAGCGTCGACGAGGCATTCGCCCCGGCGTACGACCGGATCCCCGAGTTCCTCGACTGGCACTACTCCATGGCGGGCCAGTACACCGAGGTCGCGATACTGATTGCCCGGACCCTCGAGCAGTGGGGATTCGTCCAGGCGATCGCCGCCCAGGTGGCGGAACTCGTCACCGCGCTCCTGGACTGGCTCCGGCAGTGGAGCCCCACCCGCCAGGCCCTCGAGCGCCTGGCGGGCCTCGAACTCGTCACATCGGCACGCCAACATCTCGACGACTTCCGCGACCGCGTCGATGGCGGGATCTTCGAGGGCCTCCCCGACCGAATGGGGAACGTCGCGAGCCGGGTCGAGGCTGCGATGCAACGCGAGCTGCGGGACGTCGTGACCCGGAGCCTCCAGGCCGAGCTGGACCTCGTGCCCCGAACAGAGACACCGGGGGGAGCCCCTGGCTGCGGGCCCGACAGGTCGCAGATCGACCAGGACGCCTACGAAGCGATGCTCGACGTCGCGATCCCCGACGGGGTCCGCCGCATGATCACGACAGCCGTACCCACCGGCTTCCTCGCGAGCGTTGCCGCCACGCGGAGCGCCGGAGCTGGAACGAGGGTCCTGAAGCGGCTGGCGCAACGGCAGGGCCGGCGACTGGTGCCGCAGTTGGCCCGAGCGGTCGGCGTCGCGGGCGGAGCCGGTGTCTGGCTCCTCCTTGACTCGCTCGCCCTGTTCGTCGACGAGCAGCTCACTCGCGACGAGTTCGAGGCGGAGCTGGCCGAGCTGGTCGACGAGCAGCGCGCCCAGATGAAGAGCACGCTGATGATCGAGGTGCACGAGATGCGACGGACGACCCTGACCCCCGGCACGCCGGCCGAGATAGTCAACCGTGACTGACGGGGCACTCCCGCCGAGCTGGAGGGCGGCGTCGGCGAAAGTCCCGAGGTCGAGGCGATCAGGTCGACGACCTTGGCAGCCGCAGTCGAGAGCGACCATAATGCCCGTTCATGGAGGAAACCCTACGAGGCGCGGGTCGGCGCGGGCCGCTCGTCCGTGTCGGCCGACGGCAGACTCAACGTGACACTCGAGACCGGCGCGGTAGTGAGCGTTACGGGCCAAGGGGCCGACACCGGTGACACGACCCACGCTGGTCGAGACGCTGATTGCGGCGGCCGAGGCAATGGAGACGGTGCTGCCGGCCGGGCCCGGCATCGAGGAAGTGGTCGCCGATAAGGGCGACCGCATCAACGACGCGCTGGTGGACCTCAGGGCGGTGGGACTATGCAGCTACCCCTCGGAGCCGAGCCGGGGGCCCCGGGAGGTGGAAGGGTCGGACGGTGACTCGCGACGCCGTGTATGCCAACCGGCGCCGGATTCGCGGGGCGCGGGCCGGTCGCCTGCTGCCGTACCCGGGAAAATGTTGGAGCGGCCGTTGCGGCACTTGTTCGGCATCGACACGTCGCGGAGCCTGCAAGGCGATTGCATGAGCTATGGGGCTTCTCCCGTCAGTTATACCTGAACCTGGAGACTTCCACCTCGGGCTGTTAGCGTTAGCCCATGTCAAGGGATTGGTGCGCAAATGGACATGATTACCGAGGCACTGCTCGCTGAGTTCTCGAAGGAACAGGAACTTGCAGGGCTGCCAAAGGACCAGCGATTCGAGCATTTCGCCGCCTATATAACTGTGCGTCGCCAGCACGGCGAGACCTTTAATACCGGAGACGTCGTGACTGGCAAGGGTGGAGACACTGGGATTGATGCCTTCGCAGCAATCGTGAACGGTACGCTTGTTCCGAATGCTGAGGAGCTTGAGGAGCTCGCTGAGTCTTCTGCATACCTTGACGTCGCGTTCGTGTTTGTGCAAGCAGCTCAGAGCCCATCATTCGATGTCGCAAAGATCGGGAACTTTGGTTACGGAATCCTAGACTTCTTCGCCGACGAGCCGAAGCTGAAACGCAATGACAGCATCGAAGAGGCAGCCGCGCTCATGCATGCCATCTACCGCCGGGCCGCGCAGTTCAAGCGAGGGAATCCATCGTGCAAGCTGTACTACGTTACTACTGGAAAGTGGGAAAACGACCAGAACCTGATCGGAAGATCAGACACGGTAACCGCCGATCTCAAGGACACAGGCCTGTTTAGCGACGTTGACTTCTATCCCATTGGGAAGGCCGAAGTCCAGAAGCTATACGCACAGGCCAAGAACGCGATCTCTAGAGAATTCGTTTTTCAAAATCGCACCGTTGTGCCAGCAATGTCTGGCGTTGCGGACGCATACCTTGGCCTGCTCCCTGCGGCAGAGGCCCTAAAGATTATCACTGATGAGGACGGCGAGATACTCAAGAGTATCTTCTACGATAACGTGAGGGACTGGCAGAACTTCAATGATGTGAATGCCGAGATACGGCGGACGCTGGAGTCGACTGACGCCACTCGGTTTGCCTTGATGAACAACGGCATTACGATTATAGCCCGGCACCTGCAACCAACTGGCAATACTTTCCACATCGAGGACTTCCAAATTGTGAACGGTTGTCAGACTAGTCACGTCCTCTTCGAAGTAGCGCGCGAACGGTCAATCAGCGAGTCAGTCATGATTCCCCTGCGTCTGATCGCAACGCAGGATGAGGATGTAGTGAACGCAATCATCCGGGCGACCAATCGACAGACCGAAGTCAAAGAAGAACAGTTCTTCGCGATTACCGAGTTCCCGCGCCAGCTCGAAGCCTACTTTAGAGCGTTTCCGGAACCGCAGCGGTTGTATTACGAGCGCCGCTTGCGCCAGTACGACAGTACCGCCATTGAGAAGACGAGAATCGTGACCCAAGCCAATCTGACAAGAGCGTTCGCAGCGATGTTTCTTAGCGACCCCCACACAGTGGCTAGAAGCTACAAGTCGATACGTTCAAAGATTGGCGGTGAGATCTTCGGAAAAACTCATCGACTTGAGCCTTACTACACTGCCGCAGTCACGCTGTACAAGCTTGAGTACTTATTCCGCAACCGCAAAGTAGATCGGAAGTTCAAGCCAGTGCGGTACCACCTGTTATTCGCGGTAAGGCTGCTGATCAATCCGGCCGGACTTCCGCCGATGAATGCGGGTGCAATGGACGACTACTGCAAGCGGATCCTTGTAGCCTTGTGGGATCCCGGGCGAGCCGACGCTGTGTTTGCTGAGGCGTTGGCCGCTATTGAAACTGCTGCCGGTCCTGATGGTTCGCTGAGCCGTGATGCAATACGAACGCTACCGTTTACGGAGCGAGTCAGGAGGGCTTGTGGAGTGGCCCGTGGAATGACGCGTGTCTCCCATGGCGAGTAAGCGGAAGACACGGGCGTCACGACGTCGAGAGCGCCGCGTCGAATGGTGTGGAGGAGCCGCGTTGGGTACTACGGCGGACCGCCAGTCGGAGGCGGGTGCGCAAGCCTGTCACGGTTGGTGCGTCGACGCTCGCGCGGGGTGCCCCGGGGGCGGGCGGCCCCTGATCGGGCTGGCGTCCAACGAGTGGCAAGGCGCGGATAGCATCGATGAGGGCTGGCATGGTAATGTGTGTACATGGCTTGGGAGGACAAACACATGCCCACGCGACGGGAACTACTGGCTACGCTGACCTTGCTTCTCGCGGCTGGGATGGTCTCGGATGATGTCACAGAGCACCGAGATTGCGCCTGCTGTGAGACGGAAGAAGACATCGATCGGCTTCTGGAGCGTGTCGACCGTGAGGACGATATCGAGTTTGAAGAGGACGAAACTTGGTGCGACGACGGCTTCGAGGGTTGAAACGCGACCGGTCTCGTCTTGCCGCGGCGGAGGGTGATGAGCACCCCGTGGCCGTCGGCGACGTCGGCACAGCGCAGTGCGGTCACTTTCGCTCTACGGAATCGGGCGCATAGAGAGGAGCGCCGCGATCACCACGTCGAGGCCGGCGCGCTTGGGGACCGTCCTCGGAGTGGCGGCCGCGGCCGGACGCTGGCGAGGTTGGTGGCAGTTAGGGAGGACGGCGGCGAAAGCGGCCGTGCTTGGCCGCGGCCGCGAGCGGCGGGGGTGGCCGGCGAGGACGCCGGGCGTGCGTTCCTTGGCCGGAGCTCACGTCGCCGGTGAGGCGTTGCCCCGCATGGCACGGTACCGCCAGGGGCGTCGAGGCTGTCGGGATCCCCGGTCCTGGCCAGTCCTGGCCGTGGAACTCGGCGAGGTAGGCGGCAAGGATGGGGGTTTTGGAGCGGGAGGGCGTCGGCCAAGCGTCCAGGCGGCAGAGCGCCGAGCGGGGCCATCGCAGGCAGGGCCGAGCTCGCGGCGTCGACGCGCTTCATTGCGCCAAGTGCCTCCGCGGAGCGGCGCCCGGGTCCGGAGGTCGTCGCGTTCGTCGGGAACAGCCACGCGGAGACACGGAGGGGGCTCGTCGAGGTCGGCCGGCCGTCGGCGGGTTCCACTGGCTCAATGTCAGCTTCGGTAGACGCGCGTGCATAGGTCGCGCTGGGTGTTGCCGAGGGTGAGGCCGGCGACGAACGCGGCGATGAAGCCGTTGCCCCCCACGAGCTCGGCGCCGGCGAAGGCCAGGCCCGCGAGGC
The DNA here is from genome assembly GCA_965261285.1 of Vicinamibacterales bacterium. GTDB lineage: Bacteria > Acidobacteriota > Vicinamibacteria > Vicinamibacterales > UBA8438 > JAJEEA01. The sequence continues at coordinate 6,641,510 of OZ253457.1, forward strand.
CGAGGAGCGACAGTCGCCGGAAGGGCTCGTTCATCCATCCCGCGCGAACGGACCGCGCCACGCCGCGGCCACCCACGTAGCCGACCGCCGCCCCCGCCAGCGGGCCCAGCGTCACCTGCAGGAGCGCGAAGGAGAGCCAGTGGGCGAGGCCGCCGCTCTCGCCCGTGGCGCCCGCGAAGGCGATGGCGACCAGGACGACGGGCAGGGCGATGCCGTCGTTGAGGCCGCTCTCGACGTTGAGGCCCTGGCGGACGCGGACCGGGACCAGCGGGTTGCTCACCACCGCCTGCCCGAGCGCGGCGTCGGTGGGCGCGAGGACCGCCCCCAGGAGAACCGCCTCCCAGGGATCGAGGCCCGGCAGGATCACCCACGCCGCGAAGGCTCCCGCCGCAACGGTCAGGGGAAGGCCGATTCCCAGCAACCGGGCGGGCAGGCTCTCCTGCAGGCGGAGGTGCGCGAGGTCGATTCGCGCGGCATCGGTGAAGAGCACCAGCACCAGGGTGAGCTCGGTGAGACCGTCGAGGAGACCGGCGCCGGAATCGAGCCACCCGAGCTTTCCCAGCGCGATCCCTAGCCCGAGAAAGACCATCGGTGGCGAGACGACGCCACGCTCCATTCTCCGGGACACGGCGCCGAAGGCGACGAGCGCCAGCGCGAACGACGCGAGGACGGAGAGTTCCATCGACGACCCGGAGGAGTGCTCTTGGGTGGGGAAGTTGGAGTTGGCCGGTCTGTCCGGCGCCGGTGGACCCATCCACCGCGCCGCTCTACTTGGTGGCCTCCCGCTGCACGAACCGCAGCGACACGCCGCACGCCGCCGCGATCTTCGTCACCGTCCCCAATCGGGGGTCCCGGTTTCCCGACAGGCCGCGGGAGAGGGCCACGCGGTCGACGTCGGCTCTCCGGGCGATGGCGGAAACGCCCCCCTGGGCCGCCGCGACGTTGCGAAACGCCTTCATCAACAGTCGCGGGTCGCCGTCGGACTCCTCGATCGCCGCGTTGAGGTACGCCGCGACGTCCTCCGGTGTCCGGAGATACTCGCTGGCCTCATGGGCTCTGACGGGCATGCCGCTTCTCCTGTCTGTATGCCTTCCAGAGGGCGTGCGCCGTTTGGATGTCGTGCGTCTGACGCTTCTTGGTTCCGCCGGCCAACAGGACGACCAGGTCGTCTCCGTCCCGGCCGTAGTAGACGCGGTAGCCGGGGCCTCTGTCGATCCGCAGCTCGAATACGCCCTTGCCGATTCCGCGGTGGTCCCCGAAACTGCCCAGCTCGACACGGTCGAGACGCGTCTGGACCGGGCGCGGATCTCGGCGCTCTGGAGCCGGAACCACGTATCGAACGCGTCGGGTGCCGTCCGCCGTGACGTAGCGGACAATCCTGATCACTCGCTCCATTGTGTAGCCATCTGGCTACACCCAGTCAACTGGCAAGGGGTGGTGGGCGCACGGCCGTGGCGCAGCCGGGCGGAATCGGGGAACTCGGCGTTCCAGTCGCTGTCTCCTGACTTGGTGCCGAGAGCGACGTACTCCTTTCCGGCAAGCGTCGAACGGCGCAAGACCGATGCCGGGCACGGCGTTTGCACCCAGGCTACCGGAGGGCTGGCGGAGCGGTCCGTGGCAGCGCTGGAGACCATGCACGACGAGACCTACAAGAAGCTGTTCGCATTCCCCCGCATGGTCGAAGACCTGCTGCGAGGTTTCGTGGCCGGTCTGCGTGTGGACGACATCGACTTCTCGACGCTGCAGAAGCTGTCGGCCGAGTACGTCAGCGACGAGTTGCTCAAGCGGCACGGCGATGCCGTGTGGCGGGTCCGGCTGCGCGGGCGCTGGCTGTACCTGGTGGTGTTGCTCGAGTTCCAGTCGCGGGACGAGCCCCGGATGGCCCTGCGCATCCTCACCTACACGGGCCTGCTGTACGAGGAGCTCGTGCGGAACGGGGCGGTCGCATCAGGCGAACCCCTGCCGCCCATGTTGCCTGTAGTGCTGTACAACGGCGCGCGCCCATGGCGGGCGGCCCGGGAGATGGGCGAGTTGATCGCGGCCGTGGGACCGGAGCTGGCGCGATATCAGCCGGCGCAGCGGTACCACGTGGTCGACGAGCGTCACTTGGCCGAGGACGATCTCCCGAGCGACAATCTGATAACGTCGGTTGTGGCGCTCGAGCAGAGTGGCTCGGCCAAGGACCTGGCCCGTGTCGTAGAGGCGTTGCAGGCGAAGCTGGGCGGTCCGCACGAGACGGGGCTGCGTCGGGCCTTCGTCGACTGGGTGCGACAGACGGCGGAGCGGGTGGCGCCGCCCGGCGGGTGGGTGCGGCCGGTGCGGACGCTGGAGGAACTGAAGATGACGCTGGTCGAACGGGCGGCCGAGTGGCCGAAGCAATGGCTTCAGGAAGGCATCGAACAGGGGCTTGCACATGAACGCGCGCTCTTGTGTCGGCAGGCGGCGTTACGGTTCGGGGCGGAGACTGCGGCGCGCGTGTCTTCAGCGGTGGACCGGATCGCCGGTCCGGAGGGTCTCGCCGTCGCGGGCGAGTGGATCGTGCGGGCCGGCGACGGCGACGAGTTGGTCGAGCGGCTGACGCAGATCGCCGAGGGGGACACGCCCTGAACGCCCGGTCCGCCCATCCACGGCAACGCCCGCTCCCGTCGCTGTCCGGGAGACCGCCGCGGCACCTGGGGCGGCTCGCCGAGGAGCGAGGATTTGGACCTCTGTCCTTTCCGCAAATCTGGACGAACCGCCCCCTGACCACGATCCGCACGTAGAGGATCGAGGCGAGGCTGCGCGGACCGAAGTGGCTAGATTGGCCGGTCTGGGGGGACCGGCTCGAGTGCTTCGACGGCTGCTTGTGCAGGGGCGCCGTGGCGCTTCATCGAGGTGTTCCTGCCCGTGAACCGGTCCGCGGGCGTCGGGTCTTCGCTGTCGAAGATCACGCCGTTGCGGCCCTGTCCGCGGCACGTCGCGATCCGCTGCATCACGATCCGGCTCGACAGTCCGCTCGCGTCGAGCGTTTCCTCGATTCCGTTTCGGGCGTGGAGCGCCCTGGTTCTCTCGATGTGGGTCTCGTCGGTGAAGACCGCGCCGCCTCGGCTTCTCCGCTCGGTGAGCACCCTGTCGCCGTGGAGCTCGATGACGACCCGGGCCATCCGGTGCGCCTCGAGGACGGCGGCGCCGGTGGAGCCCAGCCTGCCGAGGTCCGTGCACGGTGTCTCGGTCAGCTTCAGGTACCTCTCGGCCTCGTCCCGGTAGTGCTCGTCGCAGCGGGCCCAGGTCCACTCGATCTCCTGCTTCCGCTCGTTGTCGAGCAGGCCGTATGCCGAGAGCAACTCTCCTGCCGTCTCGGGCTCCTGCGACAGTCTGATCACGTCGTAGACGTCCCGGACGGGTCCCGGGCGGGCGGCCCGCTCGAGCTTCCCCCGCAGGATTTGCGCGGTCGAGAGCACGTGTTGCGGTCGCCGGGCGATGACGACGCGTTCGGCTCCGTTCTTCGGCCTCACCGTCGCGAGGTTCAGGTCGATGATGCCGTTCGGCATCCGGACCTTGATTTGCGTCGTCGTTTCCTGGATTGGCGTGCCCTCGAGGCGGGCCGCGAGGTTCATGTCGTCGTCGCGGATCAGGTGCGCGAGCGACGTCGTGTCGCGGATCACGACGTCGATGTCCGTGGACTCGCGGTGTCCGATTCGGGCCGCGATTATCGTGCCGCCGCCCAGGTACGGGGTCCAGGGCGCCTGGGCGGGGCCGAGTGTGTTGAGGACGTCTCGCGTCGCGAGCCAGAGTCGGGCCGCCGGTTCGGGCAGGTTGAGCTTCTTCACGGCAGGCCGAGGTTGAGGACGTCTCGCGTCGCGAGCCAGAGTCGGGCCGCCGGTTCGGGCAGGTTGAGCTTTTTCACGGCAGGCCGAGGTCGCGCGTCGTCGATTGCTGCTTCATCCAGCCCGTGCTCATCGCGTTGAGCCAGCGGATGAGCTCCCACGCCGGGAGCTCGAGCTCGTGGATCCACCACGCGAGGTCTTGCAGGCTGTAGCCGCCCTCCTGCTCAGCCTTCATGATCAGCAGCCGGCTCGACTCGGTGGCAACGGTTCGGGCGATTGCATCGGCCCTCGGCCCCCGGGTCCTTGCCTTCATGACCCGTTCCACCTCGACCGCCGTGGGCTTCTCCCGCCACCCGTTGCACGATCCGTGCACGAGGGCGTCGAGGGCCGGGCACGGCTCGCCGGCGGCGCGGGTTCGGGTGTTCTGGTCGCCGTTCCGGAACCATCCCGATCGCGCCGGGAAGTGCTCGGCCGGCGACAGCGTTATCTCCTCGTTCGCGGTCTCCTCGCGAAGCCGCCGTCTCGCCTCTCGTCGCACCCAGGGCTGCCGGTCGCCTCGGTGGTCGTCGGCGGTCGGCGTCCGGTGTCGCTCGGCCATCGTCGATCTTCTTGATTTTGTTGATCTTAGCACGTCGAGCGCCGTCTGCGAGCTCGCGTGAAGGCCGAGGACCGCGACGACGAACTCGGGGTCCTCGCGACGCGCGGCTATCGCGCGTCGCGCGAGTACGTGCGCAAGTTGATCCGCAGGGATCGTAACGCCGTCAACGTCCAAGCTGCGTGCACGAAGGCGTCCAACCGTCCAGAAGGCGCAGGATCGCGACGCCGAGAGCCGACGGAGCGTCGGCTTGAGGCGCCCGTCGATCATCATCCATGCAAATGTAACTCACAAATATACATCTGCATGGTTTGTCGCCCCGGCGGACGGTGACCGCCGGAACTTCGACGGTGGTCGGATCGTCGTAGGGACTGACGAGCCGCGTACGGGTCGACCCCGCACGCGTCGTCGTCTCGCATCGCGTTCATGCCCTGTTCTCATCGTTTCATTCGAAGGAGCCTCATGCGAACCGTTGCCGCAACCGTTCTGACCGCCCTCGCTCTGCTCGGCCTGCCGTTGCCGGCCGCCGCGCAGGCGGGGGAGACGGTCACGTTCACCGAGCACGTGGCGCCCATCTTCTACGAGAGCTGCACGACCTGCCACCGGCCCGGTCAGGTGGCCCCGATGTCGCTGCTGACCTACGAGGACGCCCGGCCCTGGGCCCGCGCGATCCGCCAGAAGGTCGTCGACCGCGAGATGCCGCCGTGGGACGCCGACCCCGCCGTCGGCGTCTGGGCCAACGACCGCAGCCTGAGCGACGAGGCCATCGCCGCCATCGCGGCCTGGGCCGACGGCGGGGCGCCGCGCGGCGACCGTGCCCTGCAGCCGGCCCTGCCCGCCTACGCGGACAGCGAGTGGGCCATCGGCGAGCCCGACGCGGTCTTCGCCATTCCGCCGTTCGAGGTGCCGCCGGAGGGGACCGTCGACTACACCTACTTCGAGGTGCCCACGAACCTGACCGACGACAAGTGGGTGACCGCGGTGCAGGTGCGGCCCGGCGCGCCGGCCGCCGTGCACCACGTCATCGTCACCGCGCGGGCCGAACGGACCCCCGAGGAGCGGGAGGCCCGCCGCCGGGTCGACCCCGGCTTCCGCCTCGACTACGACATCCTGCCGGGGCGGGAGATCGAGTGGAACCCGGGGGTGGCGCAGCTCGAGGGGCGGGGGAAGGGCGACCCCCTCGGGGGCACCACGGTCGGGAACGACGGCGTCTCGCTGTTCCAGCCCGGCACCGCGCGCCTGCTCGAGGCGGGCACGACGCTGGTGTTCGAGATGCACTACACGCCGACCGGCGAGCCCCACGTCGACGAGACGCGTATCGGCCTCGTCTTCACCGACGCCCCGCCCGAGCGGCAGGTCTGGGACGGCGCCATCGCCCACGGGCAGTTCGTGATTCCGCCCGGCGCGGCCGACTTCAAGATCGAGACGGACCTGACGTTCACGAAGGACGTCAAGCTGTTGAACCTGCTGCCGCACTCGCACCTGCGCGGGGTGCGCTGGGAGTACGAGGCGGAGTATCCGGACGGCCGGCGCGAGACGATTCTCTCGGTGCCCGAGTACGACTTCAACTGGCAGATCGACTACATCTTCGACGAGCCGCTGGCCCTGCCCGGCGGGTCGAAGATCCATGCCTCGGCCTGGTACGACAACTCGGCCGCCAACCGGTCCAACCCGGACCCGACGGCCGAGGTGCGTTGGGGCGAGCAGACCGACGAGGAGATGATGTTCACCGCGCTGTCGTACCTGATCGACGACGAGGCGGCCGCGGAGACGACGCAGCAGCAGTAGGACCGCCCGCCGCATCTCCGTGTGTGACCAGGGGGCCGTGCGATCGACCGATCGCACGGCCCTCGTGCTTTCCGGCCGTGAAGGGGCATGGGCTCCACGCCGGCGATCCCGGGGGCCGTTCGTTCCCGGCTGGGCTCACGAGGTTCGTGCCGGGAAGTGCTCGGTCGGTGACAGCGTTATCTCTTCGTTCGCGGTTTCCTCGCGAAGCCGCCGTCTCGCCTCTCGTCGCACCCAGCGCTGCCGGTCGACTCGCTGGTCGTCGGCGGTCGGCGTCCGGTGTTGCTCGGCCATCGTCGATCTTGATTCTGTTGATCCTGGCACGTCTCGTGGGGGTCCTGTTCCTGCCGGACGGTGCCCGGCGAGGGTATCATTTCGCTCGATGGGCCTCGTCCGCATCGGTTCGTGCCGCGCGGCGGCCGCGTTCGCGTTCCTGCTCGCCGCGCCGGCCGCGTTCGCGTTCCTGCTCGCCGCGCCGGCCACGGCCCAGACCGAGCTCCAGTATCAGTACGGCAACTTCGTCAACCCGTTCACGGGAGAGCGGCACTACGCGTCGGTCCTCACCTTCCAGAACGCGTCGCCCTGGTCGCTCGGCGACAGCTTCATCTTCATCGACTGGACCGACGACCACGGCGCCGACGGGTTCAACGAGAAGAGCATGTACGGCGAGTGGTACCCGACGCTGAGCCTGGGCCGGGTGGCCGGGCGCACGATAGGGGCCGGGCCGATCCGGGACGTGGCCCTCATCGGCGGGCTCAACTTCGGCAACGAGGCCGACATCTTCAAGGTCGTGCCGGGGGGGCGGCTCTCGTGGGACGTGCCGGGCTTCTTCTTCCTCAACACCGACTTCGGCGCCGCCATCGACAAGAGCAGCGGGGTGGCGCGAGGCGGGGCCCCGCGGACCGGCGTCGCCTTCGTCATGGACGTCAACTGGGGCGCCGGGTTCGACGTCGGTTCACAGTCGTTCCTGTTCGCCGGGCACACGAAGTACGAGGGCGCCTCGACCAACGAGCTGGGCCACCGCGTCAGGGCCTCGCTGCTCGCCCAGCCGCAGCTAGGCTGGGACGTCGGCAAGGCGACGACCGGCCACGCCGGCGAGCTCTTCCTCGGGGTGGAGTACCAGTACTGGCGGAACAAGCTCGGCGTGGACGCGGGCGACAACGTCGCGCAGTTGTGGCTGATGTGGCGGATGTGAGGGTTGCGGGGGCGCGCCGCGGGCTCGTGCGCGAGCCGGCCGGGAGGCATTCGATCGGCCCGGCCAGCCTCGGCGAGCGGTGCGGTCAGGGCGCGGCGCCGGCGTCGCGGCCCGCCTGCCAGAGGGTCCAGTTGGCGTTGACGGTCGTCGCGCGGCCGGCGCCGTCGAACACGAGGAGCCGGGTGGCCACCTTGTCGATGAAGAACCGGTCGTGGCTGACCACGATGACCGCCCCGGGGAAGTTCACGAGGGCCCGTTCCATCACCTGGGTGGCGGTGACGTCGAGGTGGTTGGTCGGCTCGTCGAGAATCACCACCGGCGCCCCCGACAGCAGCGACAGGGCCAGGGCGACGCGGGCCCGCTGGCCGCCCGACAGGGTCCCGATCTCCTGCTGCAGGTCCATCTCGGAGAACTGCAGGAGCTCGAGGAACCGGTGGACCTGCTTGCGCGGGGCCCGGTGCGCGAGCCCCTCGACGTTGACCCGCCGGGTCACCGTGGCCTTCGGGTCGAGGCCGTCGAGGACGACGTTGTAGTCGACCCAAGGGTCGCCGAGCTTCCAGTGCACGCGGCCCGCGTCGGGCGCCACCTCGTTCCGCAGCACCCGCAGCAGCGTCGTCTTGCCGCAGCCGTTGGGGCCGACGACCACCAGCCGGTCGCCCCGGTGCAGGGTGAAGTCGAGGCCGTCGAAGAGCGTCTCCCCGCCGTAGCCCTTCGAGAGCTGCGTCACCTCGCAGAGCTCGTCGGCGGTGCGCATGCCCCGGTAGATGCCCGTCACGATGGTGTCGACCTCGCGCGGCGTCTGCTGCTTGCGGATGTTCGCGAGCCGGCGGGCGAGGGCCCGGCTCGGATTCCGGGCCGCCTCGCGCCGGTCCTGAATCGCCTCGGCCTCGAACGCCAGCAGCTCCTCCTCGTGCCGGAACTCGCGCTCGAGCTGACGGGTCTTCCCCCGCTTGCGGCGCACGAACTCGACGAAACCGCAGTCGTACTCGTGGAACCGGTGGTTCTGGATCTCGACGACCCGGTTCACCGCCCGGTCGAGGAAGTGCCGGTCGTGCGAGACCACGAGGGCCGCGCCCGCGAACTGCCTGAGCCAGCTCTCGACCCACGCGAGCCCGTCGAAGTCGAGGAAGTTCGTGGGCTCGTCGAGCAGCAGCACGTCCGGGGCCTCGAGCAGGATTCTCGCCAGCGCCGCCCGGTTGCGCCATCCGCCGGACAGGTGGTCGATCGGCATGGTGCGGTGCCGACGGCTGAACCCCAGCCGGCTGAGCGCGGTGTCGATGCGGTGCTCGTACGTCCACCCGTCGCGGTGCTCCATCTCGGCCGTCAGGGCTTCGTACCGCTTCAGCAGCCGGTCCTGACCGTCTCCGGCGGCGCCCTCCGCGAGCGCGCGGGCGACGTCCGCCAGGTCGGCCTCGATCCGCCGGATCGGCGCGAACACCTCCTGCAGCACCGACTCGATAGACGCCTCGCCGCTCAGCTCCGAGAACTGCGAGAAGTAGCCGATGCGGAGGTCGGCCGCCACCTCGATCTCGCCTTCCGACGGCTCCTCCCGACCCAGAATCAGCCTCAGCACCGTCGTCTTGCCGGAGCCGTTGCGCCCGAGCAGCCCGGTCCGGTCGCCGGGGGCGAGGCGGTAGAAGACATCGCGGAGCACCTGCTTCCGCCCATACCGCTTCGAGACCTGCCGCAGGCGGATGAGGCTCATGGGGACCGTTCCGGAAGGCGCGTCTTGTCGGGGATGCGGGGGGGCGGCCGTTCGTCGATCAGCGTCGGCTCGACGCGGCGTCGGCGCGAGCCGTGTCAAACGGTGAGGAGCACGGCCACCCCGGTGCCGGGCCGTGGACGATGTCCGCGGGAGATGCGCCAGTCAGGATTCCACCGAGGTGCCACCGAGATCGACGGGTCGGCTCTGCTTGGTGGAGGCCCGGTGGCTCGTCACGCCATGGTCCGCCGACACGGACATGGGGCTACGGCGCGCAATCGTCGGCGAATCGCGGAACCCGTGCTCGGGCGTTCAGCCATGGCGTGGCACCAGTGGTCGGTCACATCACAATCCGCGGACACGGACATGGATCTTCAGCGTGCAATCGTCGACGAACCACGGGACCCGTCCCCGGACGTTCAGCCATGGCGCAGCACCAGCCGCCTGCGGCGCCGCGCCGTTGCCGGCGGCGCCACGGGTCCATGGGGGGCCGGCCCTACAGGGGCCAGTCGCGGAGGATGCGCTCGGTCTCCTCCAGGTGGGTGCTCTCGTCGCGGATGAAGTCTTCGAGCTGCACCGCGAGGCCCTTGTCGCCGTAGGCCTCGGCCTCCTGCGCCCGCGCCGTGTAGCCCCGCATGGCGTGGGCCTCGGCCTCGACGATGGCCTCGAGCATGGCGCGGTTGCCGTCGGGCAGCGCGACCTCGCGCGGCACGGTCGTCGGCTTGCCGCCCAGCGACACGATCTTGTTGGCGAGGAACTGGGCGTGCAGTTGCTCGTCGGCGACCTCGGCCAGGAAGAACTGCGAGAGCTGGGGCCGGTAGGGGCCGGTGGCGCGGGCGGCGTAGAGGATGTACTGGATCATCGCGCCGAGCTCGTCGGCGAGGTCCGCGTTGAGCTTGGCGATCAGTTCTTCCCTGGTCACGGTCTTCTCCTTGACGGGCGGCGCCTCATGGAAAAAGCGATTCTCGTCACCGCCCCTGGCGGACGGCGCCCCGGGTGCGGCCCCGAGGCGCCGGTGCTTCTGTCGCGGGCGCCCCGGGGCGCCGTCGTCGTCAGTCGACGATCGCCTGGTCGTCGTCAGTCGACGATCGCCTGGTAGACCAGCGACCGCACCTTCTGCTGATCGTCGAGGCCGATGGCCGGGATGATCTGCGTCAGGTAGACCACCACCATCTCCTCCTTCGGGTCGGCCCAGTAGGTGGAGTGGTAGGCGCCGCCCCAACCGAACTCGCCGGCCGAGCCGGGCAGGCCGGCGGCGGCGGGGTCGTGGGTAATCGAGAAGCCGAGGCCGAAGCCCTGGCCGGGGCGGAACGGGATGCCGCCGAGGTGGTCGCTCAGCATCGACTCGACGGTCTTGCGCGACAGGATGCGCGTGCCGTCGAGCTCGCCGCCGTTCAGCATCATCTGCAGGAACGTGGCGTAGTCGGTGGCCGTCGACAGCAGGCCGGCGCCGGCCGAGAACGCCTTGCGGGGACCCTCGACGTAGTGGCCCTGGCCCACCATGTGGCCGGGGTCGGGGGCCCGCTCGAAGCTGCTGCCGTCGCCCACCGACGAGTAGACGGTGGCGAGCCGGCCCAGCTTGCCGTCGGGCAGGAAGAAGTGGGTGTCGTTCATCCCGAGGGGCTCGAACAGGCGCTCGGTCAGGAACTCGCCGAGGGTCTGGCCGCTGATCTTCTCGATCATGGCGCCGAGGATGTCGGTGTTGTAGCCGTAGATCCACTGCTCGCCGGGGTGGGCGTCCATCGGCAGCTCGGCGAGGCGGGCCATGGTGTCGCCCACCGTCTCGTCGCGGTCGGCGAAGTACCAGCCGGTGATGCCGGCTTCCTCCCACGCGTCGGCGACCGGCCCGCGGGCGCCCAGCAGGCCCATGCCGTAGCTGATGCCGGCGGTGTGGGTCAGCAGGTCGCGGATGGTGACGGGCCGGCGGGCCGGCACCACGTCGTAGCCGCCGTCGTCGTTGGGCTCGGCGACGGTGGTCTCCGCGAACGCGGGCAGGTACTTGCCGACGGGGTCGGTGATCAGCAGCTTGCCCTCCTCCTGCAGCAGCATGACCCCGACGCTGGCCAGCGCCTTGGTCTGCGACGCGATGCGGAAGATGCCGTCGGACGGCATCGGCGCCTCGGCCTCGACGTCGCGCCAGCCGATGCCCTCGCGGTACGCGATCTTGCCGCGGCGCACGACGATGGTGACGGCGCCGGCGAGCCGGCCCTCGTCGACCATGCTCTCGAGGGCGAGGCTCAGGCGGTCGAGCCGCTCCGACGACATGCCCACCTCTTCCGGCTCGACCCGGACCAGCCCCTGGGCGGCCCCGGTCTGGGGAACGAGCAGCAGCGCGAACAAGACGGCGAGCGCCGTCAGGCGAATGCGTGATCTCATGGCGTTACCTCGGTCTTTCGTCGGTCTCGACGGGTAGAGTTCCGGACGCGGATTCCTGCTTCAATGATAGCCGTGACGGCGGTCGCGCCGGTAGAGCGGCCCGCGGCGACCGCGGCAATGCCGTCGCGGCGGGGGCAAGCCGACGCGTGCCGGCATCGGTCGTCGTCGGCGTCGTGGTCGCCGAAGACGGGAATCCGCTCGCACCGGTGCGGCCCTGGCCAGGGTCCGGCGCAAGTCGCGGCGGGCAGGTCGATGCGGGCCGGCGTCGGTCGTCGTCGGCGCGGTCGGCGAGACGGGATCCGCTCGCACCGGTGCGGCCTTGGCCAGGGTCCGGCGCAAGTCGCGGCGGGAAGACAAACCGACGACACCCGCATCGGTGTCAGTACCGGAACAGCACCCGCAGCTTGGTGAAGAGGGCGCGGTTCGTGCGCCGGAAGGCGGTCGGCTCGAAGTACCTCGGATCGTGGACGTCGATCGCGTCTTCCTGCCGGAAGTGGTCGTCGTAGCCGAAGTAGAACACGGTCAGGGCGTTGATGCGGTAGGTGAGGAGGAGGTTCGTTCCCCGGGTGCCGCGGAACGAGTCGACCTCGGTGATGTTGCGCAGCAGCAGGCGGTCGGTGAACGTGAACGTCGAGAGCGCCCGCAGCACGCGCACGTTGAACACCTCGCGACCGGCGCCGGCGCGGACGTCGAAGAACCGGCTGGTGACGAGGTTGAGCTGCGAGGTGAACCGCGGGGCGGGCCGGATGGTCGCCGACAGCGTGGCGCTGTTGCCGCGCCCGAGATACGGGTTCTCGCGGTCGACGTAGTAGATCTCGTCGCCCCACCGCAGGCTGCCGCCCAGGGAGAAGAGGCGGCTCGTGCTGACGAACGTGGACAGGCTGTAGTTGCGGCGGTCGAAGTCGACGCCCCCGAACCGCTCGTGGGCCTGGATGGCGTTCGCGGTGACGTTGACGTTCCGGCTGAAGCTCATGTTCAGCCCGAGGTCGACGTTCTCGTCCTCGAGGATGCCGGCGTGGGTGTGGCTGACCTGGTAGCGGAGGCTCGGGCCCCAGTTGATGATCCAGCTCTCCGGCCACCAGCGGTAGCCGACGTTGGCGGCCCCGAGCTGCTGGTCCACGCGCTGGAGGAACCCCACGTCGGTGCGGAAGTCGGGATCGATGCGCGCCGCGAACAGGGACCCCGTCAGGTGGCGCCCCTCGTGCTGGAGGAAGGCGCCCATCATGGGCTTCTCCCGCTCGACCCCCTGCTCGTCGCGGTGCTGCGACCGGAACGCGACCAGGTTCAGCCGGCTGGCCCGCCCGAGCCGGAACTGCGCGTCGGCCCCGGCCACGCGGCTGTGCACGTCGAGGAACTCGCGGTCGGTGACGAGCGTTCCGACGTGCGACTCCGAGTAGAGGTCGTAGCGCGCCCGGCCTATCAGCACCCGGGCGTTCTCGCCGTACCCGCGCTCGCCGGGGTCGCCCCGTCTTCCCGGCGCCTCGTCGTCGGTCGCCATCACCCCGAGGGTCGTGTTCCCGACCTTGCCGGTCAGCTTCGCCCCCAGGTTCGGGTCGACGAGGGTGCGCGTGTGCACGAGGTCGACGGGTGAGGGGAACTCGAAGATCTCGGCCCCCTCCAGGAAGAACGGCCGCAGCTCGGGGAAGAAGAGGGGGAACCGCTGGTTGACCTCGATCTGCGGCAGGTCCGACTCGATCTGCGAGAAGTCGGGGTTGCCGGTGAAGTCGGCGGTCAGGTTCGACGTGATGCCGTACTTGACGTTCAGGCCCATCTCGGGGTCGGTGCTCCGGTCGAGGAGCGCGCCCGTGCCCCGATCGAACAGCTCGTAGCCGATGGCGGTGAACGACGGCAGGATCTCGAGGTTGCGGCTGGTGGAGAGGTCGGTCATGCCCTCGAGCACGCCCATCTGCCCCATGAAGCTCTGCACGTCGCGCGACATCGGGGCCCAGACCACGTTCTCCTGGTTCTTCCCCTTGATCTCCCGCACGATCTGGAACCCCCAGCGGTGCTCCACGCCGGGCGGCTGCTCGGGGTAGCGGAAGCTCTTGAACGGGATGGCCATCTCCGCCGTGTAGCCGTCGTCGACGATCTGCGCGCCGCTGTAGAACAGCGCGTCCCACGACCGGTCGGCGACGGGAATGGGGCCGCCCCGGGTCTGGCCCGCGTTGATCACGCCGTCGCCCTGCACGTTGTAGCCGTTGAGGTCGAAGTCGTAGCAGCGCTGCTGGTCGAGGAACGGGTCGAGGTAGACGGTGATCAGGTCGTCCTGCCACGTGGTGTCGCGGTCGGCGCGGCTGGCCCGCAGGATGCCGGGGTCGGTGTAGTGCAGGTAGAACGCGAAGTAGACGTGGTCGCGGTCGTAGGCGATGTAGACCTCGGTCTCCTCGGTCGCGGGCGCGCCGTCGAGGGGCGACTGCTGCACGAACTCGGAGAGCATGGCGGCGGTGCGCCACACCTCGTCGTCGAGGCGGCCGTCGATGGTGGGCGGCGCGTCGGTGCGGGTGGCCCGGACCCGGGGCCGGCCGACGAGCGCCCCGTAGCCGGCGCCGGACGCCGCGACCGTGGAGTCGTCCACGCGCGGCCGGTCCGGCCCGTGGGGCCCCATCGGGAAGCCGGCGCCGGACTGGGCGTGGAGGTCGGCGCCGGCCGCCAGGCACAGCGCGAGCGCGGGAATCGTGGGCAGTCTCGGCATGGGTCGACGTGGGATCGTTCGGAGCCGGGGGGCGCGCGCGGGGCGCCCTGAGCTTCGCCGGTCGCCCCGGGGCTTCGGGGTCGTTGGGAGCCGGCCTTCGAGCCCTTCCCTTGATCCTACTCGACGCTGCGGCCCGGGAGCCGATTGGGGTGCAGCCCGCGACCGCGGGCGCACCCAGGGGCCGCCGCGCACCGAACCGATATCATTCTCGCTCCATGTCCGACCCCTGTGACGTCTGCGGCGCGGCCGGCGACATGCGTCCGCTCCTCGAGGCGGCGCTGCACGGGGTCGGGGCGGTGTGGATCCGGCAGTGCGCCGGCTGCGGCTTCCGGCAGGTCCGCCCGCGGCTCCCGCCCGCCGCCCTCGACGTGCTCTACGGCGCGGACTACTTCGACTCGGCGGCTGCCCACGGCTTCGCCGGGTACGCCCGCCAGCGCCAGCGCTACGAGCGCGACGCGTTCTTCCTGGCCCGCGAGCTCCGGCGCATCGCGCCCGAGGGGCGGTTTCTCGAGGTCGGCAGCGCCCTCGGATTCCTGCTCGCGGCCCTGGCGCCGATCACCGGTTGGGACGTGGAGGGCGTCGAGGTGTCGCCGTTCGGGGCCTGGTACGCCCGCGACCGGTTCGGGGCCGCGGTGCACCGGGGAACCCTGGAAGAGGCCGGCCTGCCGGCGGACGCCTTCGACTACGTGCTGCAGAAGGACCTGCTGGAGCACGTCACCCACCCGCGGCGGCACCTGGAGGAGACGCGGCGCATCATGCGGCGGGGCGGTCGGCTCCGCGTCGTCACGCCCAACGGCGAGGCCGACCTGCGGCCTCTGCATCGCGCGTCGGCGGCGCGCGAGGACGACGAGCTGCCGCGGCTGGGCCAGGCGCACCTGTCGTTCTTCTCCCGGGTGCAGTTGCTGCGCCTGTTCGACACCGCCGGGTTCCGGGTACTGCGACTGCGGTCCATCGGGATACGCCGCGGCCTGCGCGCCCTCGGGGTGGTGCCCGGCTGGCGCAGCCGAGCGCCCGTGGCGCAACGCGAGGCGCCGTCGCCGCGGAGCCGGCCCGCCGCGGCCGAGGGGGGAGGGCCGACTCCGGCGACGTGGGCGGAGCAGGCCGCCCGCATCGACGCTGAGATCGCCGCGCGACACCGGGCCGTTCGGTCCTGGCCGCCGTACTTCCACTACCGCCGCCTCGTGAAGCGGCTCGACGCCCTGCCGGGCTCGCTGGCGGTAGGCCAGGACTTCGACCTCCTCGTCGAGAAGCGCTGAACCGCGGCCTCCCGGTGGCGACTACCGCCGCCCTCCGGAGCCGACGCTTCGCGCCTGGGCGGCCCGCAACGCCAGGTCGACGCCGATCGGTTCGTCCGCGAGCACCTCGTTCAGCTTCGACGTGACATCCGCGTCGCGGTGCCTGGCCAGGTACTCGGCGAGGGCGACGACGATTTTCTTCACGACCGCCATCGTAACCGAGCCGCGCCCGTTCGACCTTCTCCGAGTCGAACGGCGGGATGTTGACAAGCTATATATGTACCAATATAGTTGCTAAATAATTTCTGATATAGTCCATGAGCCTCGATCACATCCTCCTCGGCCTGCTTCGCCAACCGGCCACCGGATACGACCTCGGGAACGCGTTCAGCGAGAACGTGCGGCACTTCTGGTCGGCCGAGCTGAGCCAGATCTACCCGACCCTCAAGCGCCTGGAACAGCGGGGGATGCTGAGCAGCCGGGTCGAGCCGTCGCCCAAGGGCCCGAACCGCCGCGTCTACACGCTGACGGACGAGGGCCGGGCCGAGCTGCTGGGCTGGCTGCGCGGCGATCCCGCGGTGGGGACGGAGCGGTTCGCCTATCTGGCCCAGCTCTACTTCATGGACGCGCTGGGCGACATCCACGAGACCCGCGCGTTCATGACCGCCCTCCGGAGCCACCTGACCCGCTGGCTGGCGCAGCTCCGGGCGGTCGAACACGACGTCGTCGCCGCGCACGGCGGCGACCCGGCCCGGTACAGCGACGCGGGATTCCACCACTTCGCGGCGCTCCGGATGGGCATCCACTCCATCGGGTCGAAGGTGGCCTGGTGCGACGAGACGCTGGCCGCGATCGACCGGCGGCTGGCGCCCGCGCCCGACACCGATGCCGCGGCCCGCGACGAAACGTGGAAGGAAATGGAGCATCTGCTGTGACCACCATCCTCAGCCTGGCGATGGACGCCCTGGTCCTGGCCCACGTCGCGACCGGGTTCGTCGGCCTCGCGGCGTTCTGGGTCCCGCTGTTCGCCAGGAAGGGCGGCCGGGTGCACGTGCAAGCGGGCCGCGTCTTCACCTACTGCGCCTACGTCGTCACGTTGTCCGCGGTCACCGCGTCGGCGGGACGCATCGCCGCCCTCCAGGCGCAGGGCCTCGGCCCCGCGGACCGGCCCGAGACCTACGGCTTCGCGCTCTTCCTCGGCTATCTCGGGGTGGTGACCTTCGCCATGGTGCGGCACGCGGTCCGCGTGGTCGCGACCAGGAAGTCGCCGGAGACGCTGCGGACGCCGTTTCACGAGGCCCTCGCCTGGGCCTCCATCGCCGGCAGCGTCGCCGTCATCGCGTTCGCGCTGGGGGCGTGGTCCGACGCCTCGCCGATTCTGCTGGGGCTGAGCCCCATCGGCCTCTTCACGGGGCCGGGCATGCTGCGGCTGATGCGCCGCCCCGGCGCGCGGCGCATGGGCTGGTTCTACAGCCACCTGGGGTCGATGCTCGGGGGCGGCATCGCCTTCCACACCGCGTTCGCCGTCTTCGGGGCGCAGCGCCTGTGGGCCTACGAGCTCGCGGGGCCCCTCGCCGTCGTGCCGTGGCTCCTGCCGACGGCCGTCGGCATTCCCGCCATCGTCGTCTGGACCCTGTACTACCGGCGGAAGTTCGAGCGGCCGGCGCCGGCCGCGGCCTGACGGCGCCGGGGGCGGGGGCGGCCCGACCCCACGCCGCAGCAGGATCTGCCCCGGCGCCGGCGGGCCGGCACACGGTGTTCAGAGTTGTCGAGTTGGGCCGGAATTAAAGTTACCGAACATTCGCGTGCGTACTTCAGCCCAGTCGGCCATGTCCGCGAGAGGCTGGCGGCCAGCCAGCCAAGCCGGGTTCCTTGCGCCTGCAGGTCCCGTCTCGAATCTCGGAAAGCGGCGGCCGCGCGCCGGATGCCGGCGTCGTGCGTCCCCGAACGCGAAGTCCGGACCGCGGGCGGCCCTTCAGCCTCTCGCGTAGCTCGCTCGCCTTGATTGGCGCGGCCGTGATGGTCGCCGTCGAGTACGCCCCGCTGCCGATCTGCCGGGTCGTCCGGCACGCGGACCCGGACCTGGCCAACCCGGCTGCGGCGTTCAGATGAGGTGGCCGGTCCAGCGGCCGGCGAGCACGATGCCGGCCCAGATCAGCAGCGACGCGGCCCCGGCGAAGCGGGCGGCCGGGGGCAGCTCCTCGGCCGTGTCCCACGCGCCGACGCCGCGGAACGTCCGGAAATGGAAGACGGCCATGTTGATGAAGGCGAGGGGCAGCAGCAGGAGCTTGATCTGAAAGGCGGTGTTGTCCAGGTACGCGGGCGCGCGGGTCATGAACATGCCGAAGCCGGTGATGGCGGCCACGACGAAGGCGGCCCAGGTCCAGGGGAGCAGCTTGCCCGTGATCTGGCTGACCGGGTACCGCGTCGCCGCGAGGCCGAGCAGCCGCAGGTCGACGGTCACGATCGTGCCGAGCACCAGGGCCAACCCGATCACGTGGATCGACTCCAGCATCGGGAACCACCAGGTGAAGCCGATGTGCTGCGAGAGCGGGTGGTCCTGCAGCCACTGCCAGATCGAGGGGTACGCCTCGAGGCTCTCCCAGGGGAAAGGGATGGGGAAGGGGTCGGTGATGTACTCGGAGTACGCGATCCAGCGCCCCGCCATCATGATGCCGATCCAGAGCAGGAGCGACACGCCGGCGATGAGCCGCGCCACGAGCAGTCGGTCCTCGGACTCCTCCCAGTAGCCGTGCTCCTTGCGGTTCTTCCAGTAGACGAGGAACGCCAGCCCCACGGCCAGCACCAGCAGCGAGAACTTGAACGTGGCGACGGGGTTGTAGAGGTACCGCACCGGCCGCGCCAGGACGAAGAGCATCCCGGTGACGAAGTTGACGCCGAGGGCGTACCAGGTCCACGGCAGCAGCCGCCGGATCATCTCGCTGCGGTTGTGGCCCCGCAGCGCGAGCCCCAGGAACCGCAGGTCGACCATGACGATCGAGCCGACCACCGTGGCGATGCCCATGATGTGGAACGACTGGGCGATCGGGGGCAGGCCCGGCACGTTGCCGAGCAGGTACACCATCAGCTCGCGGGTCGGGCTCTCCTGGAGCGTCTGGGCCAGGAAGTCGCGCATGGGTCGGTCTCTCGCTTCGCCGGGAATCGGGCGGCCGGGGAACGCCGGCTTCGCGCCGCCATTCTAGCAGCCCGCGCGGGTGGGCCCCCGGCGCGGCGACGTCCGCGCATCCGGTGAACCGGCCGCTCGATATCGGCGTATCCTATTCGACGAGGTTGGACGCGGAGCCCCGGTTCTCGATGTCCGCGTCGACACCGCACGACGACTGCTCGGCGCCTCACGTCCTGGCGGACGCGGAGGCTGCCGCCGGGCCCCGGCCCGGTTGCCCTTGATTCGCCTTCCCGACAGCCGTGCACACAGGAGTCCCGATGCGCAAGCCTCTCGTGGCCGTCACGTTGTTCGCAGTGGCATGGACCCTCGTGGCCGCCGTCGGTCCGGCCGCCGGCCAGCCGTCCGACGCGACGCCGACCGGCGCCTGCCCCGCCTCGTCTTCGGCGGAGTGGCCGGGGCTCGACGGCGGTTCCCGGTGGAACGGCTGGGGGGCCGGGGTGACGAACGCCCGCTTCCAGCCCGCGGACCAGGCCGGGCTCGCGGCGGCCGACGTCCCGCGCCTGCGGCTCAAGTGGGCGTTCGGCTATCCGCGCTCGGCCACCGCGCAGTCGCAGCCGACGGTGGTGGGGGGACGCCTCTTCGTGGCGAGCGAGCGTGGCGTGGTCTACGCGCTCGACGCCGCCAGCGGCTGCACGCACTGGACGTTCGAGGCGGCGAGCGGCGTCCGCAGCGCCATGACCGTGACCCGCCTCGCGGACGGCCGGCACGCGCTCTTCCTCGGCGACTTCGAGGCGAACGTCTACGCCCTCGACGCGGCGACCGGGGCCGAGATCTGGCGCCGGGACGTCGAGGCCCATCCCGGCGCCCGCATCACCGGGGCGCCGGTCGAGCACGACGGCCGGCTCTACGTGCCGGTGTCCTCCCTCGAGGAGCTGCTGGCCGCCAACCCCCGTTATCCCTGCTGCACGTTCCGCGGCAGCATCGCCGCCCTCGACGCGGCGACCGGCGGGCTGCTCTGGCAGAGCTACACCATCGACGAGGCGCCGCGGGAGCGCGGGCGCAACCCCGACGGCGCCGCCCTCATGGGGCCGTCCGGGGCGGCGGTGTGGTCGGCGCCGACCGTCGACGCCGAGCGCGGGGTCGTCTACGCCGCGACCGGCAACGCCTACACCGAGCCCGCCGCCGCCACGAGCGACGCGATCATCGCGTTCGACCTCGACACCGGCGCGGTCCGGTGGATCAACCAGCTCACGCCCGACGACGCGTTCATCCTCAACTGCGGCGGCGACAACCCCAACTGCCCGGAGGAGGACGGCCCCGACTTCGACTTCGGCGCGTCGCCGGTGCTGGTGACGGCGGCGGACGGCCGCGACCTCCTCGTCATCGGCCAGAAGGCCGGGGTGGGCTACGCCCTCGACCCGGATCGCGACGGCGCCGTCGTCTGGCGCTACTAGGTGGGGGCGGGCAGCGCCCTCGGCGGCATCGAGTGGGGCTTCGCGGTCGACGCCGAGAAGGCGTACTTCGCCAACTCGGACTACCTGACGCCCGAGCCGGGGGGCCTCGCCGCGGTGCGCCTGACGACCGGCGAGCTGGTCTGGTTCGCCGAGCCTCACGAGCCGGTGTGCGAGGGGTGCAGCCCCGCGCTCCTGGCCGCCATCACCGCCATTCCCGGCGCCGTCTTCTCGGGCGCCTACGACGGCCTGTTCCGCGCCTACGACACCGACGACGGGTCGGTCCTCTGGGAGTTCGACACCAACGGCGAGCACGAGACCGTCAACGGCGTCGCCGCGCGGGGCGGGTCGATCAACGGCCCCGGCCCGGTCGTCGTCGGCGGCATGGTCTACGTCAACTCGGGCTACGCCGCGTTCGGCGGCCGGCCCGGCAACGTGCTGCTCGCCTTCGGCGTGGAGTGACGGGGTTCGATGCGTCTCTACAGCGAGCTCGCGGCCTGGTGGCCGCTCGTCGACGATCCGGCGGACTACGCCGAGGAGGCCGGCGTCTACGCCGACCGGCTGCAGGAGGCGTGCGACGGCCCCATCGAGTCGCTGCTGGAGCTGGGCTGCGGCGGCGGGAACACCGCGCTGCACCTGAAGCGGCGGTTTCCCCGCCTGGTGCTCACCGACCTGTCGGCGGAGATGCTCGCGGTCAGCCGCGCCCTCAACCCCGAGTGCGAGCACCGGATCGGAGACATGCGCACCCTGCGCCTGGGCCGGACCTTCGACGCCGTCTTCGTCCACGACGCGGTCTGCTACATGACGACCGAGGCCGATCTGCGCCGCGCCATGGAGACGGCGTGGGCGCACTGCCGGCCGGGCGGCGCCGTGCTGTTCCAGCCGGACTACGTTCGGGAGAACTTCCGGGCTGGGCAGTCCGCGGGCGGCTGCGACGAGCCGCCGCCCTCCGGATCGAGCAGGGGAGGCGCGCGCGGGCTGCGCTACCTGGAATGGGTGTGGGACCCCGATCCCGACGATACGGAGTACTTCGCCGACTTCGCGTTCCTGCTGCGCGAGCGCGACGGATCGGTCCGCTCCGTGCACGAGCGGCACGTCGAGGGCCTGTTCGCTCGCGACCGTTGGCTGGACCTCCTGACCGAGGTGGGGTTCGAGCCCCGCTGCTTCCCCCTCGTGGTCGCGGGCGTCGAGCCGGGGCGGCACGAGATGTTCGTGGGACGCCGGCCGGGTTGACGCAGCAGGCGTTCCACGCCCCATCGGCCCGCGCCGTGGGGCTTGGCGGCAGCTTCGGCCGGCCGGCGAGCTGGGGTCGGCAGGTTGACGGTGGGCGCCGCTTATGACTAGTCTTTTGTCTGGTCAGGAGCTGCCGGGGAGTCATGTCCGACAACAGATGGCAAGTGCAGGATGCGAAGGCCCGGTTCAGTGAGCTTCTCGAGACGAGC
Source organism: Vicinamibacterales bacterium (assembly GCA_965261285.1). GTDB lineage: Bacteria > Acidobacteriota > Vicinamibacteria > Vicinamibacterales > UBA8438 > JAJEEA01. The sequence goes on from OZ253457.1 coordinate 6,662,916, forward strand.
CTCTCCGACGGGCCGCAGATCGTGACCCGGCGTGGTGTCGAGATGGCGGTGCTCGTTCCCGTCGATCAGTGGCGGCGGCTCGAACGGACGGCCAGACGTAACCTCAAGGAACTGCTGCTGGCGCCCGAGGCGCGCACCGACGCCCTGACGCCGCCGCGTCCCACCCTTCGCCGCCGGACGGCGCCCCACTTCGAGTAGACCGGTGTACCTGCTCGACACGAACGTGGTCTCGGAGCTGCGTCGTCTCCGTCCGCACCGCGGTGTCCTGTCCTGGATTCGGAGCGTGTCCCCCGAGCGGCTTCACCTGTCCGCGGTCACTGTCGGCGAGATTCAGGCGGGGATAGAGATTACCCGCGAGCGCGACGCCGCCAAGGCGGCAGAGTTGGAGGCGTGGCTCGATGAGGTGCTCGCGAGCTACAGCGTCCTGTCGATGGACGCCGCCGCGTTCAGGACGTGGGCGGCGTTGATGCATCGGCGGTCGGATACGCAGATGCAGGACGCGATGATCGCGGCCGTCGCCATCGTCCGCCGATTGACCGTGGTGACCCGGAACGCCCGAGACTTTCAGCCGTTCGGTGTGCGGACCCTCGACCCGTTCGCCCACCAGGCGGCGAACCCGTGAACCGCGCACGGGCCAGGCGTTCGACGCGGCCCCGGTCGAGGATGCCGTCGGTTCACGCCGGACTACGTGCGGGAGGGCCCCCGGGCCGGCGCGCCGACGGGCGTTTGTGACGAGCCGCCGCCTGCCGGCTCCGGGCGGCCGCTCCGCGCGCGGGCCGCCGGCTGGAACGGGTCTGGGCCCGCCTATTCCGCCTGCAGGGCCTGACGGGGGTCGGCCTGCGCGGCCCGGCGCGCCGGGAGGAACGAGGCGGCGAGGGCCGCCGTGACCAGCACGAGGGCGGCGGCGGCGAGGGCCAGGGGGTCGCGGGGGCTGCGGCCCTCGAAGAGCAGCGGCGCGACGAAGCGGCCGGCCCAGAGCGCGGCCAGCCCGCCGGTGACGACGCCGACCACGGCGAGCGAGAGGCCGCGCACGAGGACGAGGCGGAGGAGGTCCCGCGCCTGGGCGCCGAGGGCGCGCCGGATGCCGAACTCGAGCTCGCGCTGGCGCACGCCGAAGGCGATGACCGCGTAGCGCCGCCACGCCGGACAGCGCGGCGAGGAGGACGCTCTCGGTCACCAGCAGGCGTCCGACCCCCCATCGGCCCGCGCCGAGGGCGTGGCGCACGGCCAGCTCGCGCCGTCGCGCGGCGACCCGCAGCATCAGCAGGTTCGACACGTTGGCGGTCGCGATGAGAAGCACGGCCAGGGCGACGCCGCCCACGACCAGGGGCAGTTGCAGGCCGCGTCCGAGGGTTCCCGGTCCGCGGGTCCTCAGGAGGGGACCCAGCAATGCGGTGGCCTCCTTGTCCTCGATGTCGGCCGAGAACGGCGAGTCGGCCCGGGCCGCGCGTACCCCCGCGGTCGCGGCGGCGCCCGCGGCCTCGGCCGTCACGCCGGGCGCGAGGCGCACGAGGGCCGTGAGATGGGGGCTGGACCCCGCCGCCGCGACCTGCAGGGGCAGCCAGACGTCGGCCGCGCTCGGGTCGGGACCCGAGAAGGCGGGTGGCATCACGCCGACGATCTCGTAGGTGACGTCGTCGAAGGTGACGGTGGCGCCGAGCGCCTCGCGGGCGCCGCCGAAGCGGCGTTCCCGGTAGCCGTTGCCGATGACCGCGACCGGCGGCGCCGTGACCTCGTCGTCCTCGGGCACGATGGGTCGCCCGAGAGCCGGCCGCGCGCCCAGCAGCGCGAAGAGATCACCGGTTACCCACGAGACGCGGAGGCTCTCGGCCGTCTGGCCCCGCCCGTTCTGCATGAGTCGCGGAGCCGTGTAGCCGCCCACGGCGGGGAACCGGTCGGGGCGCCGACTCCCGTCCGAGCGGCCCCTCCGGCGTTCGGCGCCGCGCCGGCCCGGCGCGCGTCGCCTGCGGTTCCGTTCGCCGCCCGGCTTACCCGCCAAGCGTGCACGCCGTTCTACGGCGAAGGCTCCTCCGGCCCCCGACTCCTGCTCCGCCGAGCAAGACGCGGTCAGGACTGCCAGCGTCTTGTCCGCGCCGTCCTACGATCCCGACTCCTGCTCCGCCGGGCTCAGTACCCGCGCCATGGCCACCGACAGCGCCTCCCAGCGCGACTGCTGCGCCGTGAGGCGCTCGCGGCCGGTCGGGGTGAGGCGGTAGTAGCGGGCGCGCTTGCCCTTGTCCGACTTCTTCCACTCGGCCGCGATCCAGCCGCGCCCCTCCAGCTTGTGCAGGGCGGGGTAGAGCGAGCCCGTCTCGATCTGCAGGGCGTTCTCCGAGACGCGCTGGATGTGCTTGGCGATGGCGTGGCCGTGCGAAGGCCCGTACAGGAGGGTGCGCAGGATGAGCAGGTCGAGGGTGCCGTAGAGCAGCTCGATGCGGTTGCTCGCGGGAGCTGTAGTCATGTAGATAGGCTACTTCATGTTTAGTAGCGTGTCTACGAAAAAATGCCCGTGGTCGAGACCCGAGGGGACCGGTGGGTGAACCGGCTTCCCATCGCCATGCTCGTCGGAAGCGGCTGTACCGCTCCGCCACCTCTCCGCCGCCGGACGACGAGCTCCGGAGCGAACTGAGGCCGACGGGCTTGGACTTCCTCGAATCGGCCGGGATCCGGGGCGGGGAACCCGCCGCCGACCCGGGGGGGGGCCGCAGTCTTGTCCTGCGGTCCCTCGCGTGCGATTATCGTCACCAATCGGCGGCGGACAGGAAGGCGGAAGCGGCCGGGCCGCGCCGCCGACGTGCGTGCCTGCCACCCGGGGAACGGGTCCCGGATGGTGCCGATCTTCGGAGTCTGGACATGCGGATGCCGCGAACCGTGACGCTGGCGTTGGCGCTGCTACTGCCGCCCGTCGCGGCGGGCGGGAGCGAGGGCCGGCTGCCCGATGCAGCGCAGGCCGGCGACCATGCCGCGGTGGCTCGCCTCCTCCGGGCGGGCGCGGACGTCGACGAGCGCGCCGCCGACGACACCACCGCCCTCCACTGGGCCGCGTATCGCGGCGACGCCGAGCTCGCGGCGTTGCTGCTCGCCGCCGGCGCCGACCCGAACGCCGCCAACCGGAACGGCGCGACCCCCCTGGGGATGGCCTGCGTCAGCGCCGGCTCCGGCCGGGGCGGGCGCCCGGACCTCGTCGCGCGCCTGCTGCGGGCCGGCGCCGATCCGACACTCGCCCCCGTCGGAGAGCCGCCATTGCTGACCTGCGCGCGGACCGGCGAGGCCGGGGCGGTGCGGGCGCTGCTCGCCCACGGGGCCGAGGTCGATGCCGCGGACACGTGGCGCGGGCAGACCGCGCTCATGTGGGCGGCGGCCGAGAACCACACCGTTGTCCTGGGCGAGCTGCTGGAAGCCGGGGCCGCTGTCGACTCCGCGTCCACCGGCGGGTTCACGGCCCTGCTGTTCGCGGTGCGGCAGGACGCACGCGAGTCGGTCCGCCTGCTCCTCTCGGCGGGAGCCGACCCCGGGGTCGCCGCCCCCAACGGCCAGACCGCGCTGCGGGTGGCCATCGCCAACCGGCACTACACCGTCGCCGGCCTGCTGCTGGCGGCGGGGGCCGACCCCACGGTGCGCGACCGGCGGGGCAACACCGCGCTGCACGAGCTCGTGACGTCGCGCTCGCCCGCGCGCCACCTCGGGAACCAGTTCGTGGCGTTCAACCGCGAGGACCCGACCCAGCTCGCGAGCCTCGAGCTGATGGACCGGCTGCTCGAGGCGGGCGCCGACCCCGACGCGCGAACCGAGCCCGTGCCCATCCGCCACGAGCGGTGGACCGACGAAGGGATCTTCAGCGCAGGGCGTCCGTTCATGGACAACCGGGTGAACCTGGGTGGCGCGACCCCGTACCTGCTCGCGGCGCAGGCCGCCGACGTCGCGGCGATGCGCCGGCTCGCCGAGCGCGGCGCCGACCCGCGGCTCGCGACCTACGCCAACAACACCGCGGTGATGCTGGCGGCCGGGGTCGGGCACGTCGAGGGGTCCCGGCGCTTCCGGCCCGAGTCGGAGGCCCTCGCGGCGGTGAGGCTGGCCCTCGACGCGGGAGTGGACGTCAACGCCGGCAACGCCAACGGGCAGACCGCGCTGCACGGCGCGGTGTACCGGGCGGCGGACACCATCATTCGCCACCTCGTCGACGCCGGCGCCCGCATGGACTTCGCGGACGAGCTGGACCGGACCGCGCTCGATCTCGCCGAGCAGGGTTTCAACCAGGTCGCGAGCCTGATCCGCCGCGACCGCTCGGCGGCGCTCCTGCGCTCGCTCGGGGCCGAGTCGAGCCGGTCCGACGCGGCGGCGTCGGCTGACCGGTAGGAGCGGGTCATCGAGATGAGGTGTGGCGTGAGAACTCGACGGCGTCCGCGGCGTGCCGGGTGGTGGCTGCCGGCGGTGGCCGCCATGGGGGTCGCGTCGCCGGCCGTAGCGGCCCAGGCGCCGGACCCGGCGCCCGCCGTCGCGGCGGATGCGGCGGCGGTGGTCGAGGGCTACTGCCTCGCCTGCCACAACCGCCGGCTGCGCACGGCGGGGCTCGCCCTCGACGAGCTCGACGTCGCCCGCCCCGAGGCGCGGCCGGAGGTGTGGGAGAAGGTCGTGGGCCGGCTGCGCACCCGGACGATGCCGCCGGTGCCCCGGCCGCGGCCCGACGAGGCGGCCTACGAGGCGGCGGCGCGGTGGCTGGAGACGGCGCTCGACCGGGCGGCGGCGGCGCGGCCCGACCCGGGCCGGCCCCTGCTGCACCGGATGAACCGCACCGAGTACCGGAACGCGGTGCGCGACCTGCTGGCCGTCGACCCCGACGTCAGCGCCCTCCCCGCCGACGACGCCACCTACGGCTTCGACAACATCGCCGACGCGCTGGGCACCTCGCCCCTGCTGCTGGAGAGCTACGTCACGACGGCGCGGAAGGTCGCCCGGCTCGCTGTCGGCAGTCCCGCCCTCGCCCCGTCGACCGAAACCTGGACGACGCCCATCGACCTGACCCAGGACTACCACCTGCGCGAGCTGCCGCTGGGGACCCGGGGCGGGATTCGCGTCGACCGGTACTTCCCGGTCGACGCGGAGTACGAGATCCGGGTCCGGCTCCGCCGCGGCGCCGGCGGGTCGATCCGCGGCATCGGCGAGGAGCACGTCCTCGAGCTGAGCCTCGACGGTGAGCGCATCGGACGCTTCTCCGTTGGCGGCCCCGACGCGTATCGGCGGCCGGACGGCGGCGGCAACGCGGGGCTCGGGGTGAGCCCGGCGTTCAGCGCGGACGAGCCGATGCGGGTGCGAATGCCGATCTCGGCCGGGGACCACACCCTCGTCGCCGCGTTCGTCGGCCGGCCGGCGGCGCTGTCCGAGCAGACTACCCGGCCGTTCCTCCGGAGCTACGTCTCGGCCAACAGCCGGCGGGGGCTCCCGGACGTCGACCGCCTGGTCATCGCGGGCCCGTTCGACCCCGCGCGTCCCGCCGAGACCCCGAGCCGGGCCCGCATCTTCACGTGCCGCCCCGCTGACGCGGCCGGCGAGCCGGCGTGCGCCCGGGATATTCTCGCGCGCCTGGGCCGGCTCGCGTTCCGCCGGCCGCTGGAGCCTCCCGAGCTGGACCGGCTGCTCGACTTCTACGGGGCCGGGCGTGCCGACGGCGGCTTCGAGGCGGGCATCGAGCTGGCCCTCCGATACCTCCTCGCGAGCCCGCAGTTCATCTTCCGAATCGAGCCCGAGCCGGCCGAGCTGGCGTCGGGGACCGCCTATCCCCTCATGGGCTTCGACCTCGCGTCGCGGCTGTCGTTCTTCCTCTGGAGCAGCATCCCCGACGAGGCGCTGCTCGTGGCGGCGGAAGCGGGCCGGCTCGACGACCGCGACGGGCTCGTCCGGCAGGTGCGCCGGATGCTTGCCGACCCGCGCGCGGCGGCCCTCGTCGAGAACTTCGCGGGCCAGTGGCTCTACCTGCGCAACCTCGACCAGACGACCCCCGACCCGCCGACCTTCCCCGACTTCGACGACAACCTGCGGCGGGCGCTGCGCCGCGAGACGGAGCTGTTCGTCGAGAGCGTGCTGCGCGAGGACCGGAGCGCCCTCGAGCTGCTGACGGCCGACTACACCTTCGTGAACGAGCGGCTCGCGCGGCACTACGGCCTGCCCGGCATCTACGGTGACCGCTTTCGCCGGGTGCCGGTGGCCGACCCCGCGCGCCGGGGCCTCCTCGGGCACGGCAGCGTGCTGACGGTGACCTCGTACGCCACGCGGACGTCGCCGGTGCTGCGCGGAAAGTGGATTCTCGAGAACCTGCTCGGCGCCCCGCCCCCGCCCCCGCCGCCGGACGTGCCCGACCTCGAGGATGCCGGGAGCGCAGAGGGGCTGTCGATCCGCGAGCGGCTCGAGCGGCATCGGGCGAACCCCGCCTGCGCGAGCTGCCACGCGCGGATGGACCCCTACGGCTTCGGGCTCGAGAACTTCGACGCCATCGGGCGCTGGCGCGCCTTCGGGGCCGACGGCGCCGCCGTCGACGCGTCGGACACCCTGCCCGACGGGGCTGCGTTCACCGGCCCCGTCGAGCTGCGCGAGGCGATGCTGCGGCGGCCCGAGACGTTCGTGCGGACCTTGACCCGCAAGCTGCTGACCTATGCGGTGGGCCGCGGCCTGACGTACCATGACGCCCCGGTGGTGCGCCGCATCGTGCGCGAGGCGGCGCCGGACGGCTACCGGCTGTCGGATCTCGTCACCGGCATCGTGACGAGCGACCCGTTCCGCATGAAGATGAAGCGGCCGGCGGCGGACACGGCGGCCGGTGCGGTCGTTCCGTGAGGAGACACCGATGATCATCACGAAGATGGCGTTGCCCCGGCGGACGTTCCTGCGCGGCGCCGGCGCGGCGGTGGCGCTGCCGCTCCTCGACGCGATGGCCCCGGCTCTCTCGGCGATGTCCCGGACCGCGGCCGCCCCGGTGCGCCGGCTCGGCTTCACCTACATCCCGAACGGCGCCATCATGGAGCAGTGGACGCCGCCGGCGGCGGGCAAGGCGTTCGACCTGCCCCCGATCCTCGCCCCCCTCGAGCGGCATCGCGACCGCCTCGTGGTGCTGTCCGGCCTCGACTCGCGGCCGGCGGAGGCGGCCGAGGGCGAGGGCTCGGGCGACCACGCCAGGGCGAGCGCGGTCTGGCTGACCGGCGTGCACCCGAAGCGCACCGAGGGGGCCGACGTGCGCGGCGGCAAGACCATCGACCAGGTGGCGGCCGACGCGCTCGGCCGCGATACCCAGCTCCGCTCGCTCGAGCTCGCGGCCGAGGACTTCACGGCCGTCGGCGGCTGCGACATCGGCTACTCGTGCAGCTACGTGAACACCCTCTCGTGGCGCACCGCGACCACCCCGCTGCCCATGCAGACCGACCCCCGGGTGGTCTTCGAGCGGCTCTTCGGCGAGGGTCTCGGGGCCGACGCGCGCCGGCGCCAGCTCGCTGAGGACCGCAGCATCCTCGACGCCATCGTCGGCGAGGTCGGCCGGCTGCAGAAGCGGCTCGGGGCGGCCGACCGCTCGCGCGTCGACGAGTACCTCGACAACGTCCGCGAGGTCGAGCAGCGCGTCCGGAAGATGGAAGCGCGCGTCGGCGAGCACATCGAGCTGCCGGCCATGCCGGTCGGGGTGCCCGAGCTCTACGACGACCACGTGAAGCTGATGTACGACCTGCAGGCGCTGGCGTTCCGGGCCGACGTCACCCGGGTCGGCACGTTCATGCTCGCCCGCGAGGCCTCGACCCGCACCTACAACCACATCGGCGTGCCCGATCCGCACCACGCGATCTCGCACCACGGAAACGCGACCGACAAGGTGGCGAAGCACGCGAAGATCAACGCCTATCACGTCAGCCTGTTCGCGCGCTTCCTCGACACCCTGCGCGCGACCCCCGACGGCGACGGCACCTGCTCGACCACACCCTGCTGCTCTACGGCGGCTGCATCGGCGACGGCAACCTCCACACGCACACCCGCCTGCCCGCGCTCGTGGCCGGCGGCGCCGGCGGCCGGCTCGAGGGCGGCCGTCACCTGGAGTACCCCGACGGCACGCCGATGGCCAACCTCCTGCTGTCGATACTCGACACGGTGGACGTGCACCGCGAGCGCATAGGCGACAGCACCGGCCGGCTGGCGGGTCTCTTGTAGCAGGCGTTGTGACCGGCGGCGATTGCGTGCAAGCCATCGTGTTCGGCGCGCCAAGGAACACCCGGAGTTCGCAGCGGGCCGCGCCCCCGATGGGTGCGGGGAGAGCGTGCCCGGATCGACGACAGGAGTCTACCCAAGGCGAACTCCACGCAGTCAACGGCAACACTTATCGAACATCGTCGAGCACGGGGAGCACGCCGCTTTGGCGAATGGCGACCACCCTGCGTTCCAACCGCTGGAACGCCCTCAGTCCACGCAGCGGACCAAAGTCGCCGATCTCCTGGGCCACGCGATACACGCGGGTCCTCACGTCGCGGTTGAATCGCTTCAACCGCCGGCCATGAAGTTCGCTCGCTTGGCGCAGAAGCTCATGGAGGGTCTGTTTGGGGTTCGGCAGGCCTTCGAGCGTCTTCGGGTCTGGTACCTGCAGCGGCCGACGACCACGAGGATTGCCCGCGGCCTTTCTCAATGCGGATTGGTCGATGAGCAACCACGCTTCCTGCATTCGCACAGGAACAACGCAAACAACCGGCAGTGCTTTGTCGATCGGACTCCTCCCCAAGGACTCGCGAATCTCTGCCTCGCGCTTGTCCATCGTCTCCCGCTCGGCGTCTCGGTGCACGAAGAGCAGGTCGCACGGATACAGCTCGATACTCTTGGCGATGCGGTCATCGAGCTTCCCGGGCGGATTCAGAAGACGACGCAGATCCGCGAACTCCCGATGAATGGGGATGTTCCCGAAGTGCTCCCGCAGCAGCCAGACAAGAACCGGAACAAGCGCCCGGTCGGACGAGCCGTCAGCCACAAGTGTAAAGCGAATCACCTGAATCCGTCGACGAATCTAGAAGGAGGGCGGAGGAAAAGGCAAGAAGGGCAGTAGGTCTTCGCGGTCAACGACACGCCGCTCCCTTGCTGTCGTTTCCTTCGGTACATCCCGCAGCACGGGGTTCAGGTAGGCGAGCAGATCGCCGCGTGGTACGACGTTCAGCCCACCGCCGGCCCTGGCTCTCCACGTATCTGACAGGCAGTAGAAATGGGCCTTCCGGTACAGGTGCTTTTGCCGGTCTATTGCTTCCTGTGTCTTGACGAAGACCACGCTGTCGTCCGGAACTTCCTGGAAGACAGCCGGCGAATGTGTGTTGACGATGACCTGGCGCAGCGGATTCTCCGGTCCCGCGGGTTCGGACGTGTCGACCGCGATGTCACGCAGGAGTCGCAGGATAGCGGGAATCCGTGCCGGATGGATGCCGTTCTCGGGCTCCTCGAGACAGAGCACTCCCTCCGTTTCGGGATCCATCTCCAGGACGGCCAGGGCCAGGAAGCGCAAGGTGCCGTCCGACAACGCACGGGCAGGATGCCGGGTCCCCTCGGCATCCTGCGCGTAAAGGGTCAGCAATTCTCGCTTCTCGTCCCTGTCGATGTCGATGTCGCGCACGTCGTCGATCAGTTCGCTCAGGCGAATGGCGATTTGGCTGCAGGCCCAGGACGTGTTCTCCGCCGTGTGCGTGCCATGGCCTTGAGATCCTGCATTCCGGGCCAAACGGTACAGCGTCGCGGCCAGATGGCTGCCGTCGGTTCCCAGGCGCGTGGGCGCAGAGAACTCATCCGGCCGCCGGAGAGACGACGGCTCGAGCTGCAGCATCCGCCACGCCTCCATTTCTCGGCGGGCGACTACCACCGTGGGGCTCTCGGCGGCGTTGGCGACGGACAGGACGGTGCGCGGCAGGTTGGTCGCAGAGCGGCGCAACGGGCGTCCGCTGCTCCCGCCGTCCTGGTGCAGCTTGATGACGCGATGGCCGGCGTCTTCCTCGGTTGAGATGAAGAAGGGAACGCGGCGTTGACCCCGCACCACGGATCGGCGCCAGTCCTTGGCGCGGTGAGGAAACAACAAGTGCCTGCCGGCGCCGCCCTGGGGGATGTGGACCAACTCCTCCCTGGTGATTTCGAGAGCTCCCGGCGTCGGGCTGTCGCCGGTATCCCGGTACGCGAGCTCCAGCGAATAGCGCAGGAAAGTGATGCTGGCCTTGGCTTCCTGTCCCAGGTCGTCAACGGCCGTTGCCGGCACGACCATCTCGGCGGCGAAAGACATCCTGTCGGCGCGATGTTCGGCGACGTGATGAAAGAGACTCCGCACGTCAGCGTTGCGGCTGTCCTGGTCGCGCACGGAGGCGGCGGCTTCCATCAGGGTGTGGCCGGACAACGCATGCAGAAAACGAATTGCGTCGAATAGATTGGATTTCCCGGCTCCGTTGGGGCCCACGACGCAGGTAAACGGACCGAAGCGCACATCGACGTCGACGAGGTTCTTGAAGCCGGAGACTTGGAGTCGGGTCAGCATCGTCCGATCCCCGGTTGCGCGCGAAGAGTTCTGGCGTAGTTGGCACAGAAGACGCAGGCATGGGCCGCCCCAGGGCAGGCGCCGCGGCGGCAGCGACGGAAGCTCTCGTTGGTCGTGTTGGGCACGGCATCCCCGGGAGGCGAGGCAATTGTACTACGGGTCGTTTGGCGAGCTTGGCCGGTGCCCCGGGGCAGCGATTGCGAAGGCGATCGTGGTCATCCCCTGCCGGCCGGTCTCCTGCTCCACCCGATCGGTCAGCGGGTCCTCCACGTGGGCGACGTCGATGGTCTGGCGCGCTGCTTCGACCGCCGTGCTCGCGGCGCCCCTGAAGCAGAGCGGACACGGCGGAAGGTCGTTGCCCCCCATTCGCACCGGCGGGCCGTGGGTGCGGCAGGCGACGGGGCGCCACGCGTAGACGGTGCAGGCTCCGGAGTCGGGATCGAGGGCGGGGCAGGGGTCCGAGGCGAAGGTCTCGTAGAAGCGCTCTTCTTCGGCTTCCGTGGCGAAGATGCCCGCCTGGCCGGCGCCGAACGCGGGCGCCTGCCGCGCCACCGCCGCCGCGGCGCGTTGGCGGACGGCGGCGGCCCGCCCGGGCTCGGCCTCGGCCAGTGCGCGCAACCCCTGGCGCAGCCGCCAAGCGTCGAGCTGGGTGATGGCGAACGGGCCGAAGCAGCAGGGCGTGCACCCGGACCCACAGACGAGGCGGGTCCCGGCGGCCGCCCGCGCGCGGTCCAGGGCGGCGTCGACGAGGGCGATCAGCCGGCGGTCTCCGGCCTTCAGCGACGCGTTGCGCGGGTCGAAGGTCTCACCGCGTCCGGCCGCATGAGCCGATGCTTCGTCTCGGTCCGGCGCGGCGGCCGCTTCGGGACGTGAGCCGCGACTGTCGATCATCGGAACCTCGGTCGCCGCGGCCGGTCTGTCCTCGACGCTGCAGCGGGCCAGGGGTCGGCACCGCTGAACGGCGCCGACTCCTGCGGGTCGGCAGGGCGCCAAGCGGAACCGCAGGCGACAATTGGCGGCTAGCGGCTGGCCGCCGCCACCCGCTCGACCTCGCGCAGCACCCGCAGCAGGTTTCCGCCCCAGAGCTGCGCGATCTGGGCCTCGGTGTAGCCGCGCCGGACCAGCTCGAGGGTGACGTTGAAGGTCTCGCCGGCGTGGTTCCAGCCCACGACGCCGCCGCCGCCGTCGAAGTCGGAGCTGATGCCGACGTGGTCGAGGCCGATCAGCTCGACCGCGTAGTCGATGTGGTCGACGAACGTGGCGACGTTCGCGGCGGGCCATCGCCGGTCGATCTCCGCCATCCGGCGGTCGTACTCCGCGCGGGCCGCCTCGTCGAGGCCGGCCGGGTCCGCCGGGCCGAACCGCGGCAGCCCGACGTCCGTCCGCAGGGTGCGGACGGCGTCGTCGCGGGCCGCCGCGGCGTTGCTGACGAAGGCCCCCAAGGCCACCGTCTGCACGACCCCGCCGTTGTCGCGCAGGGCCAGGAGCTGCTCGTCGTCGAGGTTGCGCGGGTTGTCGGCGAGGGCCCGGACGCTGGAGTGCGAGGCGATGACCGGCGCCCGCGACAGCCGCAGCGTGTCGAGCATCGCCGCCCTCGAGGCGTGCGAGACGTCGAGCATCATGCCCAGCCGGTTCGCCTCGGCGACGACCTCGGCCCCGAAGGCGCTGAGGCCGCCGTGCTCGGCCGGAGCGTCGCCGAGGTTCGGCCGCGGGCTGGCGGAGTCGGCGATGTCGTTGTGGCCGTTGTGGACGAGGCCGAAGTACCGCGCGCCGAGGTCGTGGTAGGTCTGCATGAGCGACAGGTCGCGCCCGATGACGTAGCCGTTCTCGATGCCGATGGCCGCGATGGACCGGCCGTCGGCGGCGATGCGCTCGAAGTCGTCGGCGGTGTAGGCGATGGCGATGCGGTCGGGATACATCTCCTCGGCCATGCGGTGGATGGCCTCGAACTTCGTCATCGCGTCGGCCTTGGCCTGCGCCTCGTTCTCCGGCGTCCGCTCGGTCTGCCCGACGTAGACGACGAAGAACCCGGCGTCGAGCCCGCCCTCCTCCATCTTCGGCAGGTCGACCTGGCGCGCCCCGCGCACCCCCGGGTCGACGTCCGCGGTGGCGAAGTCGAGGGGAATGTCGTCGTGGGTGTCGATGGTCAGCACCCGCTCGTGGATCGCGCGCGCCCGCGCGACGAGCGCCTCCTCGGTCTCCTGCACCGGGGCCGCGGGCAGGGTCGCCGTCCCGGCGCCGAGCAGCATCAGCCCCGCCAGCACCGCGCCGCCGTACCCTCCGCGAATGAACCGTCCCGCGAGCGTGGTCATCGACGCCTCCTCCTTCTCGGGCCGGCCCCCGCCCTTGTGGGGGCTCGCCGGCCCTGTCTATACTCGGATCAGGGCTCTGACGACAATACCCCGCCGTGTGCAGGAAGGAAACGACGGGCTCGTCTCGCCGCGGTCGGCGAGTCGATGTCTACGACCGTCCTCGCGGCCGCCGACCGGTCAGGTGTCTGCCCGGCGGAACGGTGGGGACTTGGCGGCCCGGTCGGGCGGCATGCAGAGCCGACCGGCGACGCTTTCCGGACTACGCCATGCTCTCCTGCCAGCGCTCCGCGTTCACGTTGCCCGAGGGCGTGCACTACCTGAACTGCGCGTACATGGCCCCGCTGGCCTCTGCCGTCCGCGCCGCCGGCATCCGGGGCATCGATCGGCGCACGGCCCCGCATCTCATCCGGCCCGAGGACTTCTTCGACGAGAGCGACCACCTGCGCTGCCTGTTCTCGCGGGTCGTCAACGTCCCCGATCCGAAACGCGTGGCCATCGTCCCGTCGGTGTCGTACGGGCTGGCCGCCGTCGCCCGCAACGTCCCGGCCTCGCGCGGCGACAACGTCGTCGTCCTCGAGGAGCAGTTTCCCAGCAACGTCTACGTCTGGCGCCGGCTGTGCGCCGAGCGCGGCCTCGAGCTTCGCACCGTCGAGGCGCCGCCGCCCGACGCCCGCGGCCGGGGCCTCGAGTGGAACATCCGGCTGCTCTCGAGCATCGACCGCCGCACCGCCCTGGTCTCGGTGCCCCACGTGCACTGGGCCGACGGCACCCTGTTCGACCTCGAGCGGGTCGGCGAGCGCGCCCGCGACTGCGGCGCCCTGCTGGCCGTCGACGGGACGCAGTCGGTGGGGGCGATGCCGTTCGACGTCCAGCACGTCCGCCCCGACGCCCTCGTCTGCGCCGGCTACAAGTGGCTGCTCGGCCCCTACTCGACGGGGCTCGCCTACTACGGCCCCGCCTTCGACCAGGGTACGCCGGTCGAGGAGAACTGGATCACCCGCCGCGGCAGCGAGGCGTTCGCCGGGCTCGTCCGCTACCGCGACGAGTACCAGCCCGCGGCCCTGCGCTACGACGTGGGCGAGCGCTCGAACTTCGTGCTGCTGCCCATGCTCGTCGCCGCCCTCGAGCTCGTGCTCGAGTGGACGGTCCCTGCCATCCAGGACTACTGCCGCGCGCTGACGGGGCCCCTCGCCCGCACCCTGCGCGAGCGCGGGCACCGGGTCGAGGAGCCGCGGTGGCGCGGCGGCCATCTCTTCGGGGTGCGGGTGCGCGAGTCCGTCGACCGGGCGCGGCTCACCGAGCGCCTCCAGGAGCGGCAGGTCGCGGTGTCGTTCCGCGGCGACGCCATCCGCGTCGCGCCCCACCTCTACAACGACGCCGACGACACCGCCGCCCTCCTCGACGCCGTCGGTTGACACGGTCCCGCGGGTTGCCCGGCCCACCACGCGCGGCGGAGTCACTCGCCCCGGCGAGCCCAGGTCACGGCCGCCGCCACGGCGGCTTCCGACAGATCCATCTCGACCATCTTCCTGCGCACGGCGTCGGCCCGACCGATGCGCACGGGCGTGAGCACGATCCGGCCGTCTTCTTGCGTGACGTCGAAGTAGCGAGTGTCCGGGAAGTCGGAGATCACCGTCTTGGGAAGGGTCAACCGGTTCTTGGAGGTCAGCTTCGCGAGCATCCAGGGTTCCAGGAGTGAGGATCCAAGACTCCACTATACCCGTCCCCGTATCGACGCGGCCGGGCAGGAGTCGGGGCGTGGAACGGCGCGGACTCCTGGAGGGTTGGGCGCAAGCGGACCCGAAGGCAACGATTGGCGGGCTACGGGACGACGTCGGCTTCGGTGTCTCCCTCGTCGATCGGCGGGCGGAACTCGATGGGGATGCGTCCCGCGAAGTCGCGGAAGTGCCGGTCGGCCTCGGCGTCGCGCCCGAGCTGGCTGGCCACCGCTCCCTGGTAGTAGCTGAGGCCGGCCGTCACGAAGTCCCGTTGCGCGGCGCTCAACAGGGCCAGGTGCGGGTCGCGGGCCGGCGGCGCCGCCGCGGCCAGGCGCCGGAGGAAGGTCGCGAGCTCGGCGGAGTCGAACCATCCCGTCGTCCCCGCGCGCTCCTCGCGCTGGGTCACCGGCGCCAGGTACTCGACGAGCGGCCGGTCGTCGGTGTTGACGGGCCCGGGCGGGATAAGCCCGTCGGCCGCCGACAGGTTCCCCGCGTAGAACGGAAGCGTGACCGCGAGCGCGGTGGCGTCGGGCAGCGGCGCTCCGCCGCTCAGGTGCCGGCCGTTGCGCTCGATCACCGTCGGGTCGAGCCGCGTCGGCTCCGCCGCCCCGACGAACGCCGCGAAGGGGGTCGCCGGGCTGAAGGTGCCGCGCCACAGCGTCACCTGCTCGAAGACGGCCAGCATCGTGCGCGCCACCAGGTCGAACTCGCGGCGCGACACCTGGAAGAGCGGCAGCCACTGGACGAAGAGCCCCCCGGCCGTGAGCCGGTCGCGCGCCGCCTCGAAGTGCTCGCGGCTGTAGAGGCTGCCGACGCCGGCCCGCCAGGGGACGAACAGGTCGGCGAGGATCACGTCGTAGCGCTCCGCCGTGCCCAGCAGGTGGTTGCGGGCGTCGCAGGCCCGCACCGACGCCCGGGGGTCGGTGAAGAGCCCGCCGCTCGCCGCGTCGAAGTACGTCGCGGCCGCCGCGATCACGTCGGGCGCGATCTCGCAGACCACGAGCCGCTCGACCGGGTGCCTCAGCGCGGTCCCCGCGGTGATGCCGGTCCCGAGGCCGAGAAGGAAGACCCGGCGCGGGTCCGGGTGGGTCATCAGGGGCAGCAGGGCCTGGTTCTGCTCCTGCTCCATCGAGCCCGTCCCCCCCAGCGTGTAGAAGTTGTTCATCTCGATGCGCCGGTTCCCGGCACGCTCGATGACGGCGACGACGCCGTCGGGGCCCTCCCAGGTGGCGAGCAGCGCTTCGCCGCGCTCCGCGTCGACGGCGACGACGCTCAGGCGCGAGGCGTCGAGCACGGTGCCGAGCAGGGCGAGGGCGCCGAAGGTGGCCGCGGCCGGCGCGAGCCGCGCGCGGGGCGTCGGCCACCCGCGCCAGGCGGACGCCAGGGCGAGGACGAGGTAGCCGGCGGCGATGAGCCGGACGCTGTTCCAGAGCCCGATCGCCCCGAGCAGCACGAACCCGGCCGCGAGGGCGCCGACGACGCCGCCCGCCGTGTTGAGGGCGCCGAGGCGTCCGATGACGGCGCCCGGCGCGGCCGGCGACCCCTCCGAGGCGCGCAGCAGGTAGGGGAAGACGGCGCCGAGCAGGGCCGTGGGCACGAACAGCAGCAGGGCCGTGTTGGCGAAGATCGACGCGACGTAGGGGAGCCAGGCGTCGCCCGTGGCGAGGGTGCTGAGCCCCGCCGTCAGGTGGTGAAAGGCGAAGGGCGTGGCCGCAACGCCGAGCCCCGACAGGGTGAGGAGCATCCACAGCACTCGCGCCGGCGCCGCCCGGAGGCGGCAGAGGCGGTTGGCGATGGCCGAGCCGGTCGCCAGCGCGGCCAGGAACACCACGAGGACGGTGGAGAAGGTGTAGACCGAGTTCTGCAGGACCTGGGCGAACATCCGCGTCCAGAGCACCTCGAGCCCGAGCGCGAACACGCCGGAGAGCCCGGCCACGGCGGCGAGGAGCCACGCCGAACCGGCCGCGCCCGCCGCGGCCGGCGGCCGGCGGCGCGAGCCTCCGGAGCGCCGGCCCCGATGTCTTTGCCGGTCGGCCCGGGCGTCCGGCGCGCGCGCGGCTCCGTGCCCGTCGACCGGCGACAGATGCCCTTGCCGGTCGGCCCGGGCGTCCGGCGCGCTCGCGGCTTCGTGCCCGTCGACCGGCGACCGATGTTTTTGCCGGTCGGCCCGGGCGTCCGGCGCGCGCGCGGCTCCGTGCGCGTCGACCGGCGACAATTGTCCTTGCCGGTCGGCCCGGGCGTCCGGCGCGCTCGCGGCTCCGTGCGCGTCGACCTGCGACAGCCGCCACGCGAGGCCGGCGACGGCCACGTTGACGGCCATGGCCAGCAGATACGCCCGGTCGAAGCCGAGCGCGAGCGGCAGCACGAACCCCGCGAGGAACGCGCCGGTGGCCGCGCCGATGGTGTTGACCGCGTACAACAGCGCGCCATGCCGGCCAAGCTCGTCCGGCCGTCGCACCAGGTGCTGGCCCAGGACCGGCAGCGTGCCGCCCATCAGGGCCGCCGGCGGCAGCAGCACGAGCGTCGCCAGGGCGACCCGGAACGCGTTGAAGGCGGCGGGCCGGTCGGCGAGCGCGTCGTAGATCGGACCGTAGAGCTGGAAGTAGACCTCGAGCAGCACGAAGTACAGCGCCGCCGACACCGCGATGCCCAGCTCGATCCACGCATAGGCCCGCAGGGGCGAGCGCAGTCGCGGCGACCGGCGCCCGAACGCCGCGCTGCCGACGGCCAGACCGAGGAAGAAGACGGCGAGGGTCGTGGAGGCGGCGTACGCGGTGCTCCCGAACAGCAGGCTCAGCTCCTTGAGCCAGAGCACCTCGTAGACGAGGCTGGCCGCGCCGGACAGGAAGACGAGCCCGGCCAGCCGGACGCGGTGCCGGGAACCGTTCGATCGTGGGAGTCGGGCCGCCGCCTGCATGGCAGTCCGATGTTACACGTCCGGCCGGTGGTCCCACACGTGGCGGACTGGCGAGCGTCGAGCCGGGGCTTCGCGCGCCAGGAATCTGAGCCGTGAACCGCGCGGACTCCTGGAGGGTTGGTCGGGCGCCCGGCGGAGCCGCAGGCCACGATGGGCGGGGCAGGAGTCTGCGCCGTGGACCGGCGCGGATTCCTGGAGGGTCGGCTGGGCGCCCGGCGGAGCCGCAGGCGACGATGGGCGGGCTACGCGCGGGGCCCTGTTGCGGCGGTCGATCTTCCGCGTCACACGTCCGTCAGGTACCCCAGGGCGCCGGTGCTGTCGCCGAAGGTCTCCACCGGCAGCCCCAGCTTGTCGAGGACCGCGACGTGCAGGTTGGCGACGGGGGTGTCGGACGGATAGCGCAGATGGCGCCCGCCCCGCACCCGTCCCGCGGCGCCGCCCGCGAGCAGGGTCGGCAGGTCGAGGTGGAAGTGGAGGTTGCCGTCGCTGATGCCCGACCCGTAGATGAACAGCGAGTGGTCGAGCAGCGAGCCGTCGCCGTCGGGGGTCGCCTGCATCTTTTCCAGGAAGTACCCGAGCTGCCGGATGTGGTGGGTGTTGATGCGGGCGAGCATCTCGAGGTTCTCGGGGTCGTTCTGGTGGTGCGAGTACCCGTGGTGGCCGCCGGGGACCCCGATCTCGGGGAACGACCGGCCGCTGACCTCCTTGCCGAACATGAACGTGCTCACGCGCGTCAGGTCGGTCTGGTAGGCGAGCAGCAGCAGGTCGAACATCAGCCGGCAGTGCTCCTCGAACGAGTCGGGGATGCCCACCGGCTGCTCGACGACGGGGATCTCGCGGTCGCTCTGCTCCTCGGCCATCTGGATGCGGCGCTCGACGTCGCGCACCGCGTCGAGGTACTGGGCCAGCTTCTGCCGGTCGCCGGCGCCGAGGGCGCGGCGGAGGGCGTCGGCCTCGCCGGTGACGAAGTCGAGGATGCTGCGGTCCTGCCGCAGGCGGGCGAGCCGCGCCCGGACATCGGTGCTGTCGGTGGCCCCGAACAGGCGCTCGAACACCGCGCGGGGGTTGTTCTCCATCGGGAGCGGGGTGGTCGGGGTGCGCCACGCGATGGTGTTGACGTAGGCGCAACTGTAGCCCTGGTCGCAGGCCCCGAGCACCTCCACCGAGTCGATGGCGAGCTCGAGCGACGTGAGCTGGGTCTCCTGCCCGAACGCGCGCGCCGCGATCTGGTCCATCGAGGTGCCGGCCTGGATGTCGGGCCCCTCGGTCTTCTTGACGTGCACCCCGGTCAGCCACGTCGACGCGGCGCGGGCGTGGTCGCCGACGCCCTCGCCCTCGCGCGGGATGGCGACCTTGTCGGCGAGGCCGCTCAGCACGTTCACGTGCTCGCGCACCGGCGCCAGGGGCTCGAGGACGCGGGTGAGCTCGAGCGGGCCGGCCGCGCCCGGCGGCGTCCACGCGCGCATCTCGACGCCGTTGGGGACGTAGACGGCGCCGAAGCGGCGGACCGGGTTGGCCGCGGTGTTGCGGGTCGCCTCGAGGGCCGGCACCATGCCGTCGAGCAGGGGCAGCGAGAGCGAGGCGCCGAGGCCCCGGAGCACGGTACGGCGGGGCAACGTCTTCTTGGTGATCATCATGGGTCCAGGCTCCCTCTACTGCTACCGGGCGCGGGCGTCGCCGGCTTCCGGCGCGCGGCGCAGTTGGAACGGCAGACTCTCCACCACGCCCTGAATCAGCGACGACCAGCGGTAGCCGCCGGGCTCCGCGTCGCGCAGGATGCGGCGGACGGCCGGCGCATCGTAGTGCTCGAGCCCCCGGCCGAGGGCATACGTCATCAGCTTCTCGGTGACCGTGGTCGCGAACTCGGTGGCCCAGGGCTCGCGCAGCAGCGCCTCGCGGAACGCGGCGGGGCCGTCGAAGGGGGCGCCGTCGGGGAGCGCGCCGGAGGCGTCGATGGGCGTCCCGGCGCCCTCCTCGCGCGCGCGCCACCGGCCGACCGCGTCGAAGTTCTCGAGCGCGAACCCCAGCGGGTCGATCTTGGCATGGCAGGTGGCACAGGCGGGGCTCGCCCGGTGCCGCGCCATGCGCTCGCGCATCGTGGCCGGCGCCGCCCGCTCGCCCGGCTCGTCGAGCTCGGGGATGTCCGGGGGCGGCGGGGGCGGCGGCGCCCCCAGCAGGTTCTCGAGCAGCCACTTTCCGCGCAGCACCGGCGAGGTGCGGTGGGGATAGGAGGTCACCGTGAGCAGGCTGCCGTGCCCCAGCAGGCCGGCGCGGCGGTCGTCGCGGTACGCCACGCGGCGGAAGTGGCCGCCGTAGACGCCGGGGATGCCGTAGTGCCGGGCCAGCCGTTCGTTGATGAACGTGTAGTCGGCGCGCAGGAGGTCGAGCACGCCGCGGTCGTCGCGGATCTGGCTGGCCACGAACAGCTCGGTCTCCTGCCGGAGCGCCCGCCGCAGGTTGTCGTCGAAGTCGGGGAACCGGACCGTGTCGGGGGCGACGCTGGGCAGGTTGCGCAGATAGAGCCACTGCCCCGCGAAGTTCTCGACGAGGGCCTGCGCGCGCGGGTCGTCGAGCATCCGGCCGACCTGCCGCTCGAGCACGCCCGGGTCGCGCAGCCGGCCGCGGGCGGCGAGGTCGACGAGCTCGTCGTCGGGGATGCTGCTCCAGAGGAAGAACGACAGCCGCGAGGCGAGGTCGAGGTCGCCGATGCGGTACGGCGCGCCGGGGGCGGCCCCCGCGGTGGGCTCCTCGACCCGGAACAGGAACTTCGGCGAGACGAGAAGCGCCTCGATCGCCCACCGCACGCCGTCCTCGAAGCCGCCGCCCTCCTCTCGCCCCGCCGTGTAGGCCGCGAGCAGGGGGGCGGTGTCGGCGGCGGTCACCGGACGCCTGTACGCGCGCCGCGCGAGCGCGCCGACGATGCGTTCGGCGCACGCCATCTCTTCCGGCGCCGTATCCGGACGGCAGGTGAAGATGGCGCGCCGGCTCGGGGTGTCGGCCGGGGTCCGCCCCGCGTACGGCCCGACGATCTCGACGCGCTCGACCGACGGGTCGTTGGGGTACAGGGTGAACGCGAAGCTCGTGATGGGGGGCGGCGGCGGGCGTCCGTCGAGCGGCAGCGAGTGTTCCAGCGCCTCGACGAACGAGACCCCGAGCAGCCGGGTGCCGGCGGCGACCGGGACGCGCACCTCGAGGGGCGCGCGCTCGCCGAGGTCGAACCGTGCGACCCGCTCGCGGTCGAGCCGGATCTCCAGGGCGTGCCCGGCCCGCGACCGGCCCCGCAGCGCGACCCGGATGACGTACTCCGCGTCGAGGGGGAAGTGGTGGCGCACGGCCAGCCCGCCCCGCGACCCGAACGGCAGGTCCTCGCTCACCCGCCCGTCCTGGGCGAGCAGCGGCGACGTCCGGTAGAGGGCGGTGGTGGGGCGCAGGGTCGGGTCGCCGACGGCTTGGCGGCTGATCTTCGCGGCGGCGAGCAGGTAGCGGTCGAGCAGCCCCGGCGAGACGGTGAGGACGTCGCCGATGTTGTCGAAGCCGTAGCCCGACTCGTCGGCCGGCAGCAGGGCCTGGCCGTCGACCTCGAGGGCCAGCAGGTCGCGGACGGCGTTGACGTACTCGGCCCGGTTCAGCCGCTGCAGCGCGGGCCGGCCCGGATCGGGCGCGGCCTCGGCCGCGCGGTCGAGGGCGGTCTCGAAATACGCGACGAGCGCGTCGTAGCTCCCGGCGTCGGGGCGCGGCCGCGGGGCGGGGGGCATGGTGCGGGTGCGCAGCTTCCGCAGCACCTTCTCCCACACCTCGGCGTGGTCGGCCACCCGGGCCGGGTCGACGGCGTCGAGGGCGAGGCCGGCGGTGAGGGTGCGGGCGTTGTGGCAGGCGACGCAGTAGCGATCCAGCACCGCGCGAGCCGCGGCCGCGTCGGCCGGGGCTGCCTCCGGCTGTGCCCAGGCGGCGCCGGGCGCCGCCACGGCGAGAGCGGCCGAAGCCGCGATGCCGACGATCCGTCGCACGCTGCCCGTCATCCGTCCTCCCGACACGGCCTCGGCCGGGCTGCGGCCGCCGCGAGGGCGGCGAGGCTCGCGATGCCGACCATCCGTTCCGCGCTGCCCGCCATCCGTCCTCCCGTCAGGGCCGCAACTCGGCCGTCGTCACCGCGAGGGCGGCGAGGCCCGCGACGCCGATGGTCCATCCCGCGGGGCCCGTCATCGTTCTTCCTTCCCGTCAGGGCCGCGGTTTCGGCCGTCGCCACCGCGCGGGCGGTGGGGCCCGCGATGCCGACGATCCGTCGCACGCCGCCCGTCATCACGTCCTCCCGTCAGGGTCGCGGCTCGCCTGCCGCCCCCGCGCGGGCGGCGGGCGCCGTGATGCCGGCTATCCGTCGCGCGCTGTCCGTCGTCGCTGCTCCCGTCAGGGCCGCGGCTCGGCCGCCGCCTCGTCGCCGTAGTTCGTCAGCCCGAACGTCAACCGGATGCCCGCGTCGGGGTCGGCGCCCAGCGCGCGCAGCCGCGCCACCGCCTCGGCGTGGCGCACGAAGGTCGTGCAGCAGATGAGGTGCCCTTCGGCGATGCGCAGCGGCGTCTGCTCGGCCCCGTTCAGCATGTCGATGTCGGCGCCGCGGCCCACGAGGAACTCGATGACCGGGTTCGCGTTGTGGTACGCGGCGGCGTGGAGGGCGGTCTCGCCGTGGGCGTTGGCGGCGTCGATGTCGAGGCCGAGCTCCAGGCCCGCCGCGAGGGCCTCGACCGCCTTCTCCTCCGTCCAGTCGTAGTAGGTGATGTCGGTGGCGGCGCGCTTGCCCAGCCCCGCCGCGAGCATCAGGGCGGTGGTGCCGTCGTCGGTCGTCGCCGCGGGGTCGGCCCCGGCGTCGGCGAGCCGCCGCATCATGCCGGCGTCGGCGGACTTGGCGGCGACGAGGAACGGGGTCGACCCGATCTGGGTCAGCCGGCCGGAGCCGGGCGACGTGAAGACGCCGATCTCGAACGCGTTGGTCAGGCGCTGCGGCCGCTCGAGGCGGGCGTTCGGGTCGGCTCCGCGGGCCAGCAGCACCTCGGCCGCCGCCGGCTGCCCGGTGGCCGCGGCCAGGTGCAGGGCCGTGTAGCCCGCCTCGGCCGGATGGGGGGACGCCCCCGCCTCCAGCAGTTGCAGGGCGATCGAAGTGTGGCGCTTGGTCAGGGCCAGCATGAGCGCCGTCACCCCGTCGGGCCCCGCGTCGTCGACATCGGCCCCCGCCGCGAGGAGGATGCCCACCGACTCGGCGTCGCCGGCCAGGACCGCGTAGAGCAGGGGGGTGAACCCGCCCTCGGGCCGCGGCGGGTCCCGATCGCCGTCACGGGGCAGCGACGCCGGGTTGACCGCCTCGAACCGGCTCAGCACCCGCGCCTCGCGCACGATGGTCCGTCCCGGGCGGGTCAGCACCGCGGTGCGCGCGTCGATGTCGGCGCCGACCTCCGCGAGCACCGTCACCACGCCGGGGTGGCCCCCCGCCGCCGCCCACATCAGCGCCGTCTGCCCGCCGCCGGCCACGGCGTCGACGTCGGCCCCGGCCGCGATGAGCCGGCGCACCACCGCGGTGCTGCCCGAGCGGGCGGCGGTCATGAGGGCGGTGCCGCCGGCGGGGCGGGCGAGGTCGGGATCGGCCCCCGCCTCGAGCAGGCGCTCGATCATCGGGGCGCTGCCGTTCTCGGCCGCGAGCATGAGCGGGGTCACGCCGAGATCGTTGGCCGCGTCGGGGTCGGCGCCCGCCTCCAGCAGCAGGTCGGCCATCGCCGCGTCGTCGCGGTGGGCGGCCCACGCCAGGGCCGTCGCGCCGTCGGCCTGCGGGGCGTCGGCCTCGTGCCCGTCCGCGAGCAGGGCGCGGACCGCGTCGAGGTCCCGGTGCTCGGCCGCGTCGGCGAGCCGGGAATCGTCCGGCGCCGCGTGCCCGGCGGACTGGGCCGCGGACCCGGCCCCGAGACGGGTCTCGGCGAGTCCGCTCGCGGCGGGCGCATGAGCGATCGTCAGGGCGGCGATCAGGCCGAGCGCCGCTGCATGGGGCCGAATGGACATGGGCTCTCGCGAATGCTACCGCACCGTCCGCGCAAGTTCCAGCGAAGCGACGCGGGCACGACACCCTTCTACGGCGCGGACTCCTGCTCGGCCGGCACGTCGGCCGGCACGAACCTCTGGACGCGGCGCCCGTCGAGGGTCTCGCCGACGAACAGGTTGCCCCGCGAGTCGACGGCCAGGCTGTGGGGCGACTCGAACTGGCCCGCCCACCGCCCGCGGCGGCCGAACGTGGCGGCCACCTCCAGGGTGTCGCGGCGGAGCACGTGGACGGCGTGGGCGCCGCCGTCGGCGACGTACACGAGCCGCTGGTCGGTGTCGCGCGAGAACGCGAGGTCCCAGGGCGTCCCGCCGACGGCGCCGTCCCGAAGCGGGGCGGCGATGAGCGCCTCGGTCGCGAACGTGCCGTCGGGCTCGAACACCTGCAGGCGCTGGTTGCCGCGGTCGCACACGTAGACCCGCCCGTCGGCCGCGCGGCCGACGCAGTGCGGCGTGTTGAACTGCCGCGGCAGCGGCCCGTCCCGCGTGAACGGCGGCTGGGGGCCGTCGTCGGGCGGGTCGCCGTAGCCGCCCCAGTGACGCCGGTACTCGCCGGTCTCGGCGTCGAAGACGATGACCCGCCGGTTGGTGTAGCCGTCGCTGACGTAGACCTCGTCGGTCTCGGGGTCGACGAAGATGTCCGTCGGCTGGCCGAGGAGCCGCGTGCTGCCGCTGCCCGCGGTGCCGCTGCCGAACTCGCCGATCTGCAGCAGGAAGTCGCCCTCCGGGGTGAACTTGAGCACGTGGGCGTTGTCGGTGGTGGCCCGGCTCGACAGGTCGTAGGGGAGCCCGCCGCCGAAGCCGACCCACACGTTGTCGCGGTGGTCGACGTGGATGCCGTGGGTCTGCGTGCCCCACGCGTAGCCGTCGCCGGGCCCGCCCCAGCTCTGCACGACGCGGCCCTCGGGGTCGAAGGCGATGACCGGCGGGGTCGCCTCGGCCCCGCGCTGACTGTTCGGCCGGTGGATGATCCACACGTTGTCGCGCGAGTCGGTGGCCACGCCCACGACGTTGCCGAGCAGCCAGTCGTCGGGGAGCGGCCGCGGCCAGTAGGGGTCGACCGCGAACGCGAGGGCGGCGGCGGGCTCCCCGGGGGTCGCGGCGGCGTCGCCGGCCGCCTCGGGGTCCCCGGCCCGCTCGCACGCGAGGAGCGGCACGGCGAGCAGCGGCAGGACCGCCAGCAGTCGTTGTGGCATGATGCGTCCGCAGTGTACGACACATGCTGACCTCGGCCGCCGTCAAGACGAGGGCCCGCGAGCTCGGGTTCGATCTGTGCGGGGTCGCCCCCGCCCGCGCGTTCCCCGAGCTGGCCGCGTTGCGCGACTGGCTCGACCGGGGGTACGCCGGCGACATGGCGTACATGGCGCGCACCGCGGACCGACGGGCCGACGTCCGGGCGGTGATGCCGTCGGCGCGGTCGGTGGTGGCCCTGGGCACCCTCTACAACACCGACCGGCCCTACTCCACCGAGATCGACGAGCCCGACACCGCCCTGATCTCCCGCTACGCCTGGGGCGACGACTATCACGACGTCCTCGCCGACCGCACCGGGGCCCTGGCCGCGTGGATGCGCGAGGCGCACGGGGAGACGTGCGAGACCCGCGTCTACGTCGACACCGGGCCGGTGCAGGAGCGCGTGTACGCGCGGTACGCGGGTCTGGGGTGGATCGGCAAGAACACCTGCCTCATCAATCCCGACGTCGGGTCGTGGCTGTTC
Organism: Vicinamibacterales bacterium; assembly: GCA_965261285.1. GTDB lineage: Bacteria > Acidobacteriota > Vicinamibacteria > Vicinamibacterales > UBA8438 > JAJEEA01. Next base: position 6,688,177 of record OZ253457.1, read on the forward strand.
CTCTCCGAGGTGCTGTGCAGCGCGGCCCTCGAGCCGGACGCGCCGGCCCTCGACCAGTGCGGGACCTGCACGCTGTGCCTCGAGGCCTGCCCCACCGGCGCCTTTCCCGAGCCCGGGGTCCTCGACTCGACGCGCTGCCTGTCCTACCTGACCATCGAGACGAAGGGCGCGATACCTCCCGAGCGGCGCACCGATCTCGGGGCCCACGTCTACGGGTGCGACGTCTGCCAGGAGGTCTGCCCCTACAACGCGGGGGCGCCGGTCAGCCGCGACCCGGCGTGGCAGGCCCGGCCGGCCCTCGACCGGCCCTCGCTGGTCGAGCTGTGGCGCCGGTCGGACGCGCAGTTGCGGGCCGCCATCCGCAAGGGGCCGATGACCCGGGCCCGCGTGAAGCGGCTGCGCCGGAACGTGGCGGTGGCGATGGGCAACAGCGGCGCCGCGGGCGCCCGCGCCGCGCTGACCCCGGGGCGGGACGAGGCCCGGGCCGACGCCGACTCGGTTCGCGACCCGCTGGTGGCGGAGCACGTCGAGTGGGCGCGGGGCGAGCTCGGGCGGCGGGGCGGGTAGGAGAGTCGGCAGCGCCCGCGACCCGGACTCCGGCGCCGGCCCGAGCGCCGGCGTTGCCGGCCGGGACATGCACTATGATCAGCGAGTGACGAAGGGGAAGAACAAGTCGCTGGCGCCGAGGCTGCTGCTCTCGATGCCCCAGCTCCACGATCCGAACTTCCGGCGGACGGTGGTGCTGCTCTGCGAGCACGGCGAGGAGGGCGCCTTCGGGCTCGTGCTGAACCGGAAGACGGACACGCCGGTCTCGTCGGTGGTGCGGCTGACTCCGCCGGTCGAGGTGGACAACGGCCTGCAGCTCTGGATCGGCGGCCCCGTCGAGCCCGAGCGGGGCTGGATTCTGATGGGGCACGAGCCGGCCGACGCCGAGTCGGTCGAGGTCTGCGAGGGCCTCTACCTGTCCACGTCCCCCAACCTGCTGCGGCGGCTCCTCGAAGACCGCCCCCCCGACCGCACCCGGCTCCTGACCGGCTACGCGGGATGGGCGGCCGGACAGCTCGACGCCGAGCTGTCGGCGTCGGCGTGGCTGATCGCCGACGTGCAGCTCGACCTGATCTTCGACGTCAAGGCCGCCCAGATGTGGGAGACGGCGATCCGCCGCCTCGGCGCCGACCCCACCCTGCTGCAGATGAGCAGCGGGGTCCACTAGCCCGGAGAGCGTCGCCTCCGGCTCCGCTCGCCGCCCAACCAACCCTCCAGGAGTCCGCGCCGTTCTACGGCGCAGACTCCTGGCCCCCGCGCGGCTGGCAGCTCTCTCGCGGGGCCACGCCGCTACCGCACGGGATACCAGTCGCCGTCGCGCACCTCTATCGGCTCTCCCTCGAGGGCGTCCCGCAGGGCCTGGATCGTGGCCGCGACCTCCATCGCGTTGTCGGGGCGGGGCTGTTCGGGGTCGCCGAACCAGCGCGCGGTCGCGTTGTCGTAGTGGATGAGGTAGACGACCGGCGGCCCGAAGGTCTTCACGCACTCGGCCACCGGTATCGGGCGCATGCGGTCGACCGGCAGGTTCATCGGCATGAACGCCACGTCGATGTCCTCGAGCGCCTGAATCTCGGGGACGCACTCGCCCACCCCCGAGAAGAAGAGTCGCTTTCCTCCCAGGGTGACGACGTAGCCGTTGGCCTCGCCCTTCGGGTGCCACGGCTGGCCGGGCGTCATGTCGTAGGCGGGGACCGCCTCCACCGGCACGCCCGCGAACACCCCCTGCTCGCCGTTCGCGAGCACCACGCCGTCGCCGAAGCGGGCGTGGGCGGCCGCCGTCAGCACGACCGGGGCGCCGGGCTTGCGGAGCTGCTCGATGGCGGCCGGGTCGAGGTGGTGGGCCGGGTCGTCGGTCACGAGAATCAGGTCGGCGGGCTTGGCGTCCGTCAGGTCGCCGGCCGTCCACGGGTCGATGTGAACCACCGTCCCGGCGTGCTCGATCTGCACGCTCGAGTGGAGGATGGGGGTGATGACGACGTCGCCGCCCTCGGCCGCGATTCGGTCCGACTGCGCGGCGGCGGGTGCGGCGGCGGTCAGCAACGCCGTGAACGTCGTGAGCACGGTGAGACGCATGGTGAACCTGCTTTCAGTGAGCCTCGCGGCCCCGCCGTTCCGGGCCGCGGCGATGACGGGATGTTGGCCAGGTAACCGCCACGGCAGCCGGCATCGCCAGCGAGGTTCGGCGCCATGACGCTCGCATCGTACGTCCGCATGCTACGGTCGTTTCACGAGCACCGTCAACGCCCCGGAGCACCTCGTGCGCGGCGCTGGCCCGTTCGTCGGCTCCGAACCCGGCCGGCCCCATTGACGATTCCACGCTCTCCCCGCCACACTAGGCATTCGCGCCGTCGGGAGGTCCGGCTCCGGACGGGGTCGGTTTCCTCGAGAACGCGCCCCCTGCGAGGACCCGTCCCCCGGAGGCGGGATCCGTGGGCTCGAGGTCGTCACGTGAGCGCGGCCGCGAGGGGGTGGGCGACAAGGCGAGCCGCGAGCGGCGATTCCGGGGCGAGGGCCCTTGGGGGAGGCTCCGGGACCTTCGCCCGGTCTGGCGGCAACGGGGTTCCGCGACGAGGGAGGATTCCGATGGGATTCGCAGACGTCAACTACCTCGCGGTCGGGCTGGCCGCGGTGCTGTCGTTCGTGCTCGGCATGCTGTGGTACTCGCCGCTGCTGTTCGCGAAGGCGTGGATGGCGGGCCACGGCTACACCGAGGCCGACCTCGACCGCATGCAGCGCGGCATGGGGCCGACCTACGCCCTCTCGTTCGTCTGCTGGTTCGTGATGGCGACGATTCTGGCCGTGGTCGCCGGCCACTTCGGCGAGGGCGTCGGTCCGACGTTCCACGTCGGCCTGCACCTCTGGCTCGGGTTCTCGGCCACCGTCGGCCTCACCAACAACCGTTTCTCGGACAAGCCCCTCAGCCTGTGGGTCGTCGACGGCGGCTATCAGGTCGCGTCGATCGGCGTGATGGCGGTCGTGATCGGCCTCTGGCGCTAGCCCGGAGAGAGCGTCGCTTGACGACGATTCCCGACCGTTCTACGGTCACGTCCGGGAGAGCGAGTTGAAGACGATGGTCCCGAGCGCACCCTGTGGTGGACGCGCTGGAGCCATTGACGCGAGGGTCCGAGACCGTAGTACGCTTACTCATGCTCTGGACGGCATGCGGCCGTCGCAGATGGTCCAGGGCGGCCCGACGGCTTCCGCCTCGAGGGGTCCGGGACCGTTCGTCGTTCGTGCCCCGCGGCGGGCGATTCGGGCTGGCAGAACCGGCCGGCAGGGTCGAGATGATCTCCGCAAGTCGTTGATTCCGAAGCACGCGCCCGTAGCTCAGTTGGATAGAGCATCGGCCTTCTAAGCCGAGGGTCGCAGGTTCGAATCCTGCCGGGCGTGCCAACTCTCCAGGACCTTTTCGGCACGGAAAACGGGCCTCTTGTTGGGTCCGTCCGACACCTCGATCACTTCGAGCGAGAGCTCGACCTCCGACTCCGTCAACCCCGACTCCCGGGCCACCTCGGCTACCGTCGGCACGCCCCGTCCACCGTCCCGGAGCGCAACCTCAAGGGCGACCAGCCGAACGACCGCCCGGGGAATCGGGTCCGAGCCCACGTCGACGGGGTCCGGATCATCGTCCCGACCGCGTCCCCGAGACCCTGGAGCAGCGTCAGGTACCAACGGAGTTCGCCACGCGCGATCTCCCCGAGAACCCCGACCACTTTCGAGTTCATTCGGTGACATCTTCTACCTGGCGGACGGGCACGACGAGGGTCATCCAAGAAAAAAGGCCCTTTCTCGGCAAAAAGGGCCTGAGAGGTTGGCGCGCCCGACAGGATTCGAACCTGTGGCCTTCGGCTCCGGAGGCCACGTCGGAAACGCACAACCTGCGTGTTGTCAACTACTTGCCGTGAAGTGGCAACTGCCTTTGGCAACTTTCATGGGCTCGGCGATGGGCCACGTCCACTTTTTGTACACGATCCGCTACGTCTCGCGACCCCCCAAATGGGACTCGAAAGCGGCCGTCGCCGCCCGCATCGCCGCCGGCACATGGCCCAGAGTATAGCGCTCCGTCATCCGCGAGTCCGAGTGGCCCAGGAGCTCCTTGACGAGCCGCGTGTCCCCGGCGGCGCGGTACAGCGCCGTGCCGAAGCTGTGCCGGAGATCGTAGGGCCGTACGCCGTGGATCCCGATCCGCTCGGCGGCGCGGACGAACGCGCGCCGGACGGCCGAGGTCGAGAAGGAGCCGAGCGCTCCAAGCGACTCGAGCTGTTCCAGCGCCTCGACGGCGGGCGCGCTCAGCGGGATCGTCCTCGTCCGTCCGCCCTTCCCCGTGAGCACGACGAGCGTCTGCGTTGCCCGATCGAGGTGCTCGGGCCGGTAGCGCATCAACTCGCTGGGCCGCATGCCCGTAAACGCCAGCACGCGGCACCGCGCCTTCGCGGCCGATCCGTCGACGCGCGGGCGACCCTTGACGGTCGCGCTGCCCTGATCCGACATGGCCGCGAGGATGCCGAGGACGGTGTCGTACGAGAGCCCGCGCGGTTCCGGGGGCGGGGTCGGAAACGGCGTGACATCCCGCACCGGATTCGGGGCGTCGCGCCCGTCGAGGTTCTTGTACAGGGAGAAGAGCGCCTGACGGTAGTGATTGCACGTCGACGCCGCACGCGTTCGGCGCAGGTCGGCGAGTGCGGCCCGAACATCGGCGGGCGTGATTGCGTGACGCCGCAGGTGGCCGAGTCGAGCCGCCCACCATTCGAGCTGCTTTCGGCGCTCGGCAACCAGCCGCGGCCGGTCCGCGATCTGCCGCAGGAAGGGTTCGATGTCGGCGGCGAGCGTCCCGGCGGCGTGCTTCGTCAGATCCAGAGAGACGCGCGTGTCCAGGCGCCACCTGCGAACCGTGTCCAGTGAGGTGCCTGGTGGGAACCGCTTCAAGCGCAACTGCCCGTTGGCGCGGACGTAGGCTCGAATCCGCCCGCTGGCGTCACGCCGAATGCCGCGTTCATGGTGAGTTCGCATCGTCCTGGAACACTCGAATGTTGTTGGCAGACAACCCGGCTGGGCCGAGTGCCAGCCGGGGGTGTGTGTCGCTGAGGCCGGCTCGCCTTGGCGCGGCAATCCGGGTTGCGTCGAGCGTGACGATCATGGCGCCACCCAAGGATCGACGAGCTCGATGTCGGCGTCCTCGAAGTCCCGAACGTTGCGTGTCGCGACCGCCATACGGCGGGACTGAGCGATCGCCGCGATCTGGCAGTCAGGGGGTGTGACGGGGCGGCCGGCGGAACGGCGCCTGGCGGCGATGTCCGCGTACGCCCGCGCGGCGCCGCTGTCGAACGGCAGCACGCGGTCCTCGAAAGCCTCGCCCAGCATTCGCTCGATATCCGAGACCAGAGTCTCCCGGCGCTGACCCGTCGGCAAGACGGCGGCGCCGTAGCGCAGCTCCGCTTCGCCGACCGCGGAGAAGTACAGGGAGTTCAGGGGTTGGCCGGCCGCCCACACGGCGACAGCGGGGTCCGGGGTCTTCCGCATCAGCTCGGAGACGACGTTCGTGTCCAGCAACACAGTCATCGTCAGCGGGGTCACTCGAAGGAGGGCGGCTCACGCCCGGGCTCGCGCGGCGGCAGCTCGATGTCGACGCCGTTGGCCGGCCCGAAGTGCGAGCCGATGATGCTCGTCAGATTCCGGGCGCTCGGCTTGTCCCCGACGACATCGCGCAGGATCCGGCGGACCTCCTCTTCCATGGAGCGCCCATTGTCCGCCGCCCGCACGCGCAGCCGCGTCTTGACGTCTTCGTCGAGGTTGCGAATCGTGATGCTCGCCATCCGTCATGCCCTCCGCTCGGTACGTGAGCTTAACGTACATGACGAGCGCATTGCAATCACTGCGCTGCGAGTGCATGCGCCCGTTGAGCGGCGGCAACGAAGGTGAACGGAACGGCGGAACTCAGTGGCGGGCTTCGATGCCCCGCGTCCGCCGGCGGCTCGATCCGCTGCGGCGACGGGTTCGTGTCGCTCAGGAGTTTCAACTCGAACCGACGGTGGGTTCCTGCTCGCAGGCGAGGCATGCGGTGTAGGCCAGTGCCTGGCTGATGTCGTCGCGCTCGAGGTACGGGTAGACGGCCAGCACTTCGTCGGTGTCGTGACCAGCGGCCACCAGCCCCACGATGGTCCCGACCGTGACGCGTAGTCCTCGAATGCACGGGCGTCCTCCCATGACGTCCGGATCTTGCGTGATTCGATGCAGTCGGGTCATGACTCCAGTATAGGTGTCACTGTCGCCGCGGGTCATGGGTTGCGGCGCGGCGGCATCCTGCCTTGGCTGACTCTTCAGTTCGCTGGGCCGCGGCCCGGTGAACCGCTGGACGCGACAGCGGGCCTTGGGCGGACGGAGGCGCCCGCGGCTTCGCCTTGACCATCATTACTGCTCTGGTTCGACATCGCTGCCCGGATGCGTTGGACGATATCGCGGGCGAGGCCGTGCGCTTCGGGCCGCAAGCAGTGGGAGCACCTCGGCGGCGCGTGGACTCCGCCCAGTTCGGTGAGCTCTGTCCGGCTGGCAGTCCGCGTGATGGCGTCGCGCCTGAAGCACAGACTGTGCGTCAGCTCAAGCGCGGGGCCGAATCCAGCCGTTCGCGTCGCCGCGGATGCCGGGGTCATGGTGAGGTCTCCTCGTCTTCCAGGAACGCCTCGCTCCCGTCGTCCGAGTGCTTGGTTGGTGAAGCGACCGCGTGCGGGGTCGCGGGCATGAACGACACTTGAAGTCCAAAAATTCGCACACCGTGAGAATTTCCCGCAAGTTCCGTGCCGGCCGTGCGCCCGCGACCGACGGTCAACCCAGCCGAGCGACGTCGGCCGACGTGATCGGCACGGGCGCAAGAACTGAGGGCGCAGGCACGCTGCGACGGGGGCGAGAACGGAAATCCACGCGCCCAAACGGTGCTGCGGACGGTCGAGCTGGCATCTCGCCCTAGCTGCCCCTCACCCGAGCTTCTGTCGCCCTCATTCACGCCCCCCAGCCCGTTGACACCTTCATCGTGCCCGTGGAGAATTGGGCGGGTCCGATGCGGAGGAGATGTTCTGGAACGTCTCGGTGGAGTGACCTGACCAGAGTGCCGTGGGGAGACCGTACGCAAGCGAGCTAGCCGAACTGGGGCCCACGTACGAGTGGGCGCTGACGGCCGACCTCGGACCCTTGGCCGCCAGCCTACGCCGCGTCGCTTCGGTGCCTCTGCTCGCGATCGGATCCGGCGGGTCCCTGAGCGTTGCGGAATTTGCCGCTGGATTGCATCGCGACGTGTGTGGCCGCTCCGCGACCGCTCAGACCCCGCTAGATGCGGTCGCGAGTCGAACGAACCTTCGCAACGTGGCGGTGCTCCTGACCTCCGCCGGTGGATCCAATCCCGATGTACTCGCCAGCCTAGACCGGCTAGCGGCAAGGGAGCCGCGGTCGCTCGTCGTGGTCTGCCTCACGCCCGGAGCGCCTCTGGCCCGCACAGCGTCGCGAATCTCGTCCGTCGATCTCATTGAGCTCTCGCCACCGACCCGACGCGACGGATTCCTCGCTACGAACTCGCTTATAACCTTGGTCACTCTCCTTGAACGAGCATACGGTGTCACTTTCGGGGAGGGTAGCACGCTGCCGACGGATTGGGCTTGCCTTCTTCCACCGGACGTTCAGGTTGACCTAGAGCGTCGACTGTCAACGGCGTGGACCAAGGAGACTCTCTTGGCTCTCTACGGGCCGTCCACTCGAGTTGCTGCGGTGGATCTCGAGTCCCGCTTCTCGGAAGCCGGCCTGCAGAATGTGTCGATCGCCGATTACAGGAATTTCGCCCACGGTCGACACCACTGGCTCGCCAAGCGGGCGGAGTCGACAGCTGTTCTGGCTTTCGTTACACCTGCCGAGCAGGAGATCGCATCGAAAACTATCGACCTCATTCCGAAAGTCGTTTCCACAACATCAGTAAGTATTCCCTTCACTAACGCGACTGCGGGAGTGGCGGCGCTCGCACGTGTTATGCATATCACCCTTGGCGCGGGAAAAGCGAAAGGTATTGACCCGGGAAGACCTGGTGTGCCGCCTTTTGGTCGCCGAATCTACAACCTAAGAGCATTCAAGCGCAGACCTGTTACGAATCGTGAAGAAATCGCAATCGAGCGCAAGGTCCAAGAGCCGATCGAAGTGCTTTCCCGTCTCGACGTTCTGGATTTTTGGCGACAGGCGTATCGCAGGTTCACGACCAGCCTCCAGGAGGCGCCCTTTCGAGGCGTGGTCCTCGATTACGACGGAACACTATCGGGGGACCGCTTCGGCAGCCTGTCGCCCGACATTAGTCGCGAACTGACTCGACTGCTCAGCGCGAATATCCCTCTGGCAGTGGCTACTGGCCGAGGTAAGTCCGCTCGGACGGCTCTGCGGGAAGTCATCCCGCAGGGACATTGGGATCGCGTGGTTGTCGGGTACTACAACGGCGGCGATATAGGTTTGCTAAGCGAGGACAATCCTAACCCGACAGCCATGCCTGGTGAACCCCTCTCTGAGATCGCCGCAGAGCTTCAGGGAAATCGATGCCTTGCTCGTTTGGCGGTGGTAGAATGTCGGATTCCGCAACTCACCATCCAGCCCAAGCGTCCAGACCAAGCAGATGACGTGTGGGCCATCGTCAATGAAACGGTTCAGGCGCTTCGGAACCCGGGCACAATGGCGCTTCGTTCGAGCCATTCGATTGACGTCCTCAGCCCAAGCGCAGATAAGCGCGCGGTAGTTCGCCGATTGCGGCAAGTTGCCGGCGCAGTCGATGTGGATGACCCTGTGCTGTGCATAGGCGATAAGGGACGATTTCCGGGCAATGACTTTTTTCTTCTGAGCGAGCCGCACGCACTAAGCGTCGACGAAACGTCCGTCAACCCAGTTACGTGTTGGAACATTTCACCCCCTGGCGTGCGCGGTGTCGCTGCGTGCGTCCGTTACCTTCGGGGTCTGCGAACCACCCGGAAGGGTGCAAGGCTCGAGAGCCGTGTCTGGAGAAGAAGGCAGTGAGAGACCGAATCGCCGAGGAGTTGCTCGCGCGCGTCCTTGAGTGGGGCAGTGAAGACGTCGCACGAGAGCGGCCTCTCATCCAAGCTCTTGCGGCGTACAAGTACGATGAGTACCAACAATTCTCTACTGGCAGCCGATTCATAGAGAGTTTGGCACTGTGGCTCAACCAGTTTGA